>CALRJF020000003.1:0-342597 GCA_943367425.1 Candidatus Sulfopaludibacter sp. SbA3 | reverse complement strand
CCGACGTGCTCAACCGTGCCGGTCTGGGCATGGAAGTGATGCACGAGCGCAATGCGCACAACTTCCCCCTCGACCTGGCGGCTGCCAGCGCCACCCCGGTGGCCCTGAGCGCCCCGGCCATCGGCTGATCCCAGCTGAGAGCTCCGGCTCCAGCCGGAGCCTTAAGGAATCCCCCGAACCCCCTGCGATCGCAGGGGGTTTTTTCATGGCGGCGACGGTTCAGGAGAACAGCTTGAACAGCGATTTCGGCATCAGGGTGGTGCCGATGAACGACAGGCCTGCATAGGTGTTGAATCCGGTGTTGCGGACCCAGCGGACTTTGGAGCGAATGGTGATCTTTGAGCCGGTGTCGTAATTGCGGGCTTCAAAGACAACGGTGTCATCCTCCTGGATGTCGAGTCGACCTTGCCGAACGACACAGGCTCCGTTCTTGCTGATGTCCCTGAGGTTGACGAAGGCCGATTTCTTTGAGGGGAGCGTGATGCTGACGGAAACGCCGATGGGAACGAGATGGCGGGCTTCAGCTCGCTTCCCACCGGGATGCTGATCTTCTTCGGGCATGGAACCTGCAACTGCCCGGGCCATGAATCGGGCAAGGGCTCAGCGGCGAACTGTAGAGGAAGTCCTCCCACCTTTTCCCGGCCGCAGCGGGGAATATGACGCTGTTTTGTCGACGGTTCGCATCAATGGTGCCTTGAGCTACACTTTTCACATCCGGCAGAAGCCGGCGGACCTGTTGTCCGCCTTCGCCGGTACCAGCACCGAGCCGCCCCGCGCTTCCTGGGGACGGCCCCCCAGGTTCTCCAAAGCCTGCCGCGTGCGATTCCCCGCGTGGGATCGGCAGTCTCCCGGTGCGACATCCATATCTCTCTGTGTTCCCATGACCATTCCTGTTTCCAGGCGCACCCTCCATGCGGTTCGTCTCCACCCGACCCAGCTGCACCACACCGGCGGTTCGCCCCGCTTCCCCAGCTGCTCGCTGGCGGCCAGGCCCGTGCCTGCTGCCGAGCGGCCGAGTCCACCCACCTGGGAGGACCTGATCGGGCACCGCTGAGGCCGCCGGGCGTCAGTCGCGCTCCCTGCGTCGTAGGCCGTCCAGATCGTGGGCTCGCCCTTCCGGTATCACCAGCACCCGGTTGGTGGGCCGGTTGCCGTCACGCCAGCGGTCGCGAGCCTCCCAGGCGGCGGCCGCCCGCAGCTGAGGGGCATAGACCTTGCGATACCAGTCGTCGCGGACGAACAGGACCGGCACCCTGCAGGCCTGGTAGAGGCCGCAGTAGCGGCCCCAGTCTCTGGAATGGTTCGGGGGCACCCGCAGATAGATCGGCTTGTTCGACATGGACGGCCAACGGTCCTGTCCACGGGCGGGCCGGACGATCAGCGGGAGCGGATCGACAACGGGCGGCAGGGCCAGACGGCCAACGTTGATCGGGCCGTAGTAGCCAGGCTGGCCCAGCTGCAGGCTGAGGGCGGTCTGGGCCTGGGCCGGGAAATAGACGGTGCCGGCGCCGCAGGCCACGGCCAGGAGCACATGGAGCAGGCGGGAGGAACGGCTGACCATGGAAGATCCACGAGGACCTTCAAGGAAAACCCCTTCGCATGACTGACCGGTGACCGCAGCGGAGGGGACCTGTGACCAGCCATGACCGGCCGTGGCCAGCGGATCGTGAAGGAACCGGCGTGAGGTTGGAAAGGCTGAGTCGTTGTCCGAACTCGGCGGTATTGTGTGGATATTCAGATAGGGGCAGCCTGTTGGGCTGAATCATGTTCGTACCCTTTCTGCCCTTGTTGAGCGCCCATCAGGTGAGCCTGCGCCAGCGTTGGCTGGCAGCGCTGTTCCTGGTGCTGTTGGGGCTGACCAGCCTGGCTCTGCTGCAGGTCCTGCGGGCGGAGCTGCACCCCACCACAGGTTTCAACGCGGATCTGGGTCTTGCTCTGCTGATCTTCACCGGCACCATCGTGGCGACGGCACTGGTGGGCCATCAGCGGCCCTGGGCCTCGGAGACCAGCGACAACGGTGATCCGGGGACGTGCTGCGTTGCAACCGATGACCACGTCACCCCTGAGGCTCCCACCGTTGTCAGGCAGGGCTTCCAGATCCTCACGGACAACAATCGGGATGGCATTCTGATTCTGGAAGTGGCCACCGGCCGGATCACGATGGCCAATCGCTTCATCTGTGAGCTGCTGGGCTACACCAAGGATGATCTGGTTGGCCGGTACCTGTGGGATCTCGGCGCTTTCCAGGACAAGCAACTTGCGATCCATGCCTACACGCAGCTGCTGGAGAAGGGATGCTTTCGCCACATCGACATGCCCCTCATCCACAAGAACGGAACTGTGGTGCAGGTGGGGCTTGAAGCCAATGTCTACCGCCCAGGCAGTCACGACGTGATCCAGTGCCATATTCGCCCACTATCCCTTGCCACCCTGCCTGTCCCAGAAGTTAATTCTCTTCGCTATCAGCAGGATCTGATGCGAAGCCTCAGGGAGATCGTGGCCGCCCTGGTGATGCTGAATGAGCAGCGGGATCCCTACACCGCAGGCCATGAGGCCAGGGTGTCGGAACTCAGCGTCGCCATTGGCAAGGAATTGGGATTGAAGCGCCATGATCTCGAGGGACTGCGCATCAGTGGTCTCCTCCACGACCTCGGCAAGTTCACCATCCCGATCGAGATTCTCACCAAACCCGGTCGGGTGTCGCCCGAGGAGATGGCTCTGATCCGCACCCATGTCCGGTCGGGCTATGAGGTGCTGAAGGGCATTCACTTCCCCTGGGCCGTGGCCGACGTCGTCCTCCAGCACCATGAGCGGCTGGATGGCAGCGGCTATCCCCACCAGCTCCAGGGTGATCAGATCGGTCTGATGGGCCGCATCCTGGCCGTGGCGGACACGGTGGAGTCGATGTCGACCGATCGTCCGTACCGCTTCTCTCCCGGGCTCGACAAGGCCCTGGAGGCCATTGAGGCGGGCAAGGGCCGCCTCTACGACGCCAACGTCGTGGACGCCTGCCTGCGCCTCTTCCGGGAACGGGGCTATGACCTGCCCAAGCGCAGGGTGGAGCCTTCCTGGTCCACGCGGCCCGGCAACATCCCCGCGACCACCCAGCCCGAGTTGCCCGTGACGGTGACTCCGGTCGGAGTCCACGCCGTCTGATTCCGGCTGTCTGCACGCCCCCTGATGGATTCGAACCATCGACCGGCTGCTTAGAGGGCAGCCAGGCAAGTCCGAAAGTCGTTGCAATGACAGGCCCACTGGGGGCTGTCTGGCGAAGCGGGGGAAAGATGGGGGAAATGAAGCCCAGATTGCCTGGCTGCAGCGACTGATGTGTCGGCCTGTCAAATCGAGGCAGCGTTCCGCCATCCCCCATGCTCTGCTCCACCATGGGGCTGGTGGAGGACTTGAAGCTCATCCCCGATCGCCACGGGCCACCAGAGGCCAAGTTCGTGAGACCGCGAAGAAGACGAGCGTCTCTAACGCTTAACTCGACAGCATTCCTTACACCGGCGTCGATAGAATGGCAGTGGGAGCCATCCAAGCAGCGCAGAAACGATGATAGGTTTCCCGCGTTTCCGCTGGACGCATGCCGGCCATCGAAGACGCAGCAACGCTATGGGTGACGGTTGCCCAAGCATCTAAGGCCGAAAGGGAAGTTATTGGAGCAGCTCCCCTTGTAATGTAATGCAGTGCCAGACTCCCTGCCCTGTCTGATGAATGGCGCCATCTTGGCCAGGGATTTAGCGTTTAAGCCCAGTAAATCGCCGCAGCCCAGACAGCAAGCAAAGCAATGACTTCGATCGATCAATCATTGAATGCCAGATGAAAATCTGGCCTAGAACAAACTTAATCAAATTATCTATCTGGGCTCACGCATGTGGCGGAGAAATCGGTGAGGTCTCAGTTCGCAGGCGGCAAAGGCGGCGCCAATTTTGATTGATATATTTAATGTGACAAGAATGAGTCCTTCGTTAGAGTAGTTTTGTTGAGATCAGTGCCAGCCAGGCATTGCGGTCTTGACCAAGATCGAGTGCTACTCTGAGCCAAACGGCCCCAATGTGTCGGATCCCGTCTCTTGCAAACTGGTGCTTGCCATGGCCTTCCTGTCCACCGCGAGTGAGCTGGCAGCTGCATTGCGGCTGAGCACTCGAACTCTCACCCGTCTTGTTCAGGAGGGCACTCTTCGACCTGGAGTGCATTTTCGAGCCGGCGGGCTTGGGACCGTCAGGACCCGCCGGCTCTATGACGTTGCGAAGGTCGACGAAGCGCTCGGAAAGAGGGCGAAGCGGGAAATCAAATAGTCGCTCTAGTCCGCATGTCTGGTAGTACTGCGCCCCCTCTGGACCTGCCAGGGAGCAGGGGCCTGGTCAACTGATCTTTAGCCAATGCAACCAGGAATCCCTCCTCGCTAGGCATTGTTACCTAAGCCTGATGTCATGTGCTCGTTACATAGGAATTTCCAACGATGCGTGCAGTTCAATGCCCTGACCCATGCCAACGGTTGGGACAAGGCTGACCGTCACCTTGCCGCCGGGGAGTGTGCGGCCGCTATCCATGCGTTGCGAGGTATGACGGCCGAGCTGTATAGGCCGTACCGGGCGCTGGGACGGCTGGCTAATCAGGTGAAGCGCAATCACCGGTCGCCGCTGCTGAGAACCGCTCCTGGCCCACAAGTGCGGTTATGAACAGTGCCACCCGCTGGAGCTACAGCAGCCGGCGCTACCCCTGCTCGGCCTGCGGCCGTTACACCGACGGCAAGTGCCGCCGACAGGCCGACTTGATCAGCTGCTACTGGGGCAACCGCTTCCACCCGCCGGCCGGCCTGAAGCTGGGCCAGGTGCTCAACCTCGAGGGCCGCCGCTGGGCGGTGGTCTACCTCTCCGGCGGGTATGCAGGCAATTCCCTGATCCTGATACCGCATGTTGACCGGCAGTCCTTCAGACCAGCCCAGCGGCAGCAGCGGCAACGGGAGGTGGCGGTGCTGGCTCCGGTGTTGCGGGAGCTGTTCGACAAGGTTCGCACCTATGTCCATGCCGCCCTGGCGGTGCTGGAGCTGGAGCACGCCACCGCTGAGCAGTACCGGCGGGATCAGCAGCTGCTGGCCGCCACCCGACGCCACCTGAAGGAGCTGCTGGAGCCGCTGGTGCTCGCCCGCCGGGAGGATCCCTCACTTGGCCGGCTGGTGGCCGCCGTTGAGCACTGGCTGCGGCTGATTAACTACCAGGCCGCCGACTTCGAGTCCTTCAACAGGTGGTGGCTCGGCACCCCATCGCCTGAGGCCATCGCCACCCTGCTGCAGGAGGCCGAGTGATGACACCGCCCCGAGATCTGCCGCCCCTCAACGTCAAGGCTGAGGCGCAGGCAGCCGTCGCCAAGGCCGCCAAGGGGCTGACCCTACGGCCACAGCAGACCGCTTCGCTTGAGGATCTGGAGGCGGAGTCCAGACACGCCCGCCTCCACGCCGCTGAACATCTGGCGAATCTGAGCGCCGCTGTGGACCTGTCAGAGGTTCTCCCCCAACGGTTGGCCCAGCAGCTCATTGAACGCGCCAAGGCCTTCCCGGTGCATCCCGTCACCCTGCTGTCGCCGCTGCTCTGCACCGTCGCCGGAGTGATCGGCACCCGTGCGCGCGTGGCCGTCAAGCCGGGATGGTCTGAACCGCTGGTGATCTGGGCGGGGAATGTTCTTCAGCCCTCGCAACTCAAGACACCCGCCGGCAACGTTTTCGCCTCGCCGCTCTACGACCTCCAGGCCGAGGCCTTCGCCAGCTACGACGCAGCCGCCAAGGCCACGAAGGCATCGGGCGATAAGGACGCACCGGATCCGGCACCGGCCCGGCGATGGATCGTTGCTGATGCCACCTTCGAGCGGATCACTCAGGTGATCGCCCAGCCGCAGACGGTCGGGCTGGTGTCGTTCCAGGATGAACTTTCCGGCTGGTTCGCCACCCTCGCCCGGAGCAACGGCAGCAACGCCCGCGCCGGCTGGCTGAGCCTCTGGACAGGTTCCGCCTGTGCGGTGGACCGGAAGGTGGCCGACTCATCCTTCGCCCGCCACACGGCTGTTTCGCTGTTTGGGAATGTCCAGCCGGAGAAGCTGCTGGCGATGATCGAAGAAGGAGGGAACGACCCCACTACCGCCGCCGATGGCCTCTGGTGTCGCTTCCTGTGGTGTCGCCCGCCGGAACTTCCATACCGCTACAGCGACAGCGGCTGCTGCATCAAGGCGGAGATCACAGCACTGCTCCGGCGCCTGGACAAGGTGACGACCGGAACCGGGTTCCAGTTGAACCCGGAGGCGATCAATACGGCTATCCCGTCGTGGCATGGCTGGGCGGATCAGTCCAGGGAAGCGCCACCCGCTCGCGCCGCTTTCCTTGGCAAGTTACGCGGCTACAGCGTCAGGATTGCCGCCATCCTCCACGCCCTCGACTGCGCTGAGATCGGCAACGGCTGGCCGCTGGAGATCGGCCCTGGCGTGATGGACCGGGCCCTGGTGGTCGCCACGTTCTACCTCGCTCAGTTCGATGCCCTCCAGGCCGAAATGGGCGCCGGCGAGGTGCCGGCCAAGGTGGCCGGGTTCCAGCGCAAGGTCAACGACAAAGACCTGCAAGAGGTGACCGTGCGGGAGGTAGCCGCGTGGAAGCTCTGGGGCCGTGACTACCGCAGCACTGCGGAGGTGCTCGCCTTCCTGCGGGAAGTGGCCACCGTCCATGGCTTCGGGGAGGTGGTTCAGGGATCCCGCCCGGATTCCTGGATCTGGCGAAGGTGTTGAACATTCCCCGAGCTGCTGAACCGTTGTTGAACCATGTTCAACCGCTCAGTTTGCTGCGCTGGAAGGCATCTCAGCGAAAAAAATGGCAACTGTTGAACCGTTGCACACCCCCATGTGTGAGTCACCCGGAGGGGGTGTTTTGTATTGCCCTGAAAAGTGCCGCTTCTTTTTAGGTGGGGTGCGTTCAATTGTTTAACACTTACATACAACACACACACACAACATAGACACAGACAGGGATTTAACCCTCTCAGCCACCGTTGAACATCGTTCAACAAATGTTCAACACCGTTCAACAGACCCTCCCATGACCGCCTGGAAGGCCCCTGCCCTCCCCTGCCGCCCAATCTCCCGGTGCAGAGCCGGCCCTCGCGCCTCACAGCGCCACTGATCGCCCCCTGAGCCCCTGCCCCTTCGCCGCCTTCACCGATGCCCGCCCCGATCCTTCACCCCGCGACCGGCAAACCGATCGCCCTGGCGCCTGATGAGCAGCTGCAGCGGATCGTCTGGCCCGGCGCCCCGGTGCTGGTGATCACCGCCCACCGCCCCACCTACCGATCGCCTGCGGGTGAGCTGGCCTACCGCCTGGCCCGCCCCGACGGCAGCGCCTGGAACCCCGCCGAAGGCCTGCAGCTGGAGCCCTGGGAGCCCTCCCCCGCCACCGCCGACTCCTCGACCTGATCACCCCTCACCCCCTCGAAGCCATGGGAGAAGCCAAACGCCGCCGCGAAGACCTCGGAGACCTCTACGGGACGCCGCAGGGGAGCAACAGAGGCGACCCCCTCGCTCATCACGTCCAGCACCTGGCGAAGGTCGCTGAGGTTGAAGACGTTGAGGAGCATCAGGAGCAGGCCAGGAAGGACGGTGACGCCTTCAGAAAGCTCCTGGACTACCTCCTCACCCCTGCAGATCAGCTGGAAGTCCGGCGACTGATGGAGGAGGACTACTGGCTCCGGCAGCGGCAGGAGGAGCCGTCCACCAGCCGCAGCACCTGGACCTACGCGCCCGCCCCTGAGGTGCCGCCGAAGGTCGTTGCCGTGGAGATCTGGTGCGATGGACAGGCGTATGGGGTGGATCCGGTGTGCGCCGACCCCGCGCCCGCTTCCGAGGGGAGCGATCAGGAAACCCTGGACAGGGAAGCCCTGGGACAGATCCGTCGTGCCATGGCTGACGGCCACCGCGTCGTCTTGGTAGGGACGGCGGCGGCAAGACCCCTTGCCGAGGCGGCAGGACTCTCCTGGCTCCATGAGCACCCGGAAGGGGAGCCCCTGCCGCAGGCCATCGCCTACGACCCGGACGTGGCCGGCAACGGCCTCCAGATGCCCGTGAAGGCCTACGGCGGAGCGGTGGTGGTCCTGGGAGCTGGTGCCAGTCGCTGGCTGGACAGCCCCTCCTGACCCCCTACGCAATAGCCCACCACCGTTGAGGTTGGAACGCCGCCCCTCCTGAGCCCCTCGCCAGACCGCCCGAGCCCATCCCCACGCCCCCGCCCGAAGCCCCATGGATCCAGCCGCGGCCACCGCCTCGCCGCCCCGCCGGTGCAGCATCCTGAGCACCCCGACGCCGCCCGTGGCGATCAGTGACGACAATGGGGGTGTGAGTGCACCCCCAACCAATCGAGCGACCCACAAGTTGCGCGTCGCCGCCGTGGTGGCTTTGCTCGCCCAAGGCGGAACCCGCTCCGATGTGATCGACCTGGCGGCAACGGAATGGGGGATCAGCTCCCGATCCGTCGATCGCCTGATGCGACTGGCCAGGATCGAAATCAAGGCCGCATGGTCAGAGGTGGAGCGCGCGGATCTGCTGGCCCAGCTGCTCACTTCCTTGTCCGAACTGCAGCAGCACGCCAGGAAGACCGGCCAGCTGGGAATCGCCCTCGGCTGCATCAATGCGACAGCGAAGCTGGCGGGCCTGTATGAACCCCATCAGCCGCCCCATCTGCGCCGCGCCGCCTGATGGTCAAGCGCTTGCAGAGCCCCTTTTTAAGGATCGGACAAAAATCGTCTCAGGGAGCCATCGAAGCCCCCCGGATCGTCCGCCGTGCAAGGTGTCTCAGCCTGTCGCGAGGGCCATTTTGACCGCACCGAGACCGGCAGCGACGGAGCCCTTTCGAGTTCAGACGCTGGCGCGGCAGCTTTCATCTCTGAGCAACTCCTCCTTGAGCACCTTGATCTTCCGCCGGTCTTTGGCACCAAGCTTCTCCAGCTCCTATTGCTCAGCCACCGTCAGCACCGGCTTGGGGATGGCATAGGTGGCAGGCCTCGTCGAGCTCCATGGCCAGGAACGCCGAGAAGCTCATGCCGCCTCAGCTGATCGCTTCTGCGGCCCCAGGGAGGCTGTCGCGATGGATGGGAGGCTTACTCGCTGACGCTGGCGAGGGCGGACGGCGCCGCTGCAGCTCCGCTTCGATGCGCAGCCGCAGGGCCTGCGCCACCCTTTGGCTGGGGGCATGGCCGGCTACCAAGCCGCCCTGAAGCCTCCAGCTTCAGTGCTGATCGAGGAGCATGCTCTGCTTGCCGCGCTTACGGAAGCGCACCACCGAGGCACATGCTGCGGAGAGTTCGGGATTGAGGGAGACTCGCCAGCGGAGACCGGCTTTCGAATGATCGTGGAGGCCGATTGGAACGAACGTCGTCAGGAGGCCGTGGTGGTGCCGTTGACTCGGCTTATGCCTGCGAGCCCCATCACCACCGGCGGGTGAATCGTCGTGAGCTGCTGGGCGGTGGCCTCCAGGAAGGCGACAAGGATCGTGATCAACAGTATGTAGTCACGCAGGGCTGGATCCAGGGGGCCCTGGGCGGAGGCTGGCTGAGCCGCCAGCACGGTTTCCAGGGGCGCCCAGAGGGGATTGGCCCGGGCTTCGGTGTAGACAGCGGCCAAGCGCGAACTGTGGGCGGGATCAGCCAGGGAGGCGGACTCCGCCGAATGGGCAAAGGCATTGCGCAGCTTGCGGAGGGCATTCAGGGCCCGCTCGACGGCTGGATCGATCAGCCCGAGCCTGCGCGCCAGGGCCACCTTGGCGCCGAGGGAACCCAGGGGGCGATCGGTCTGGAACAGACCATCATTTTTCGCCGTTGCCGGTGCCATCACGGCCTGCAGGAGATGCTCCAGGGCCGCATCCACCCTGGCGACGCCCACCAGCACCGCGCCACGGCCCCGCTCCTCCAGCATCTGGAGGGCGATGGTGCGCGCTCCATTGGCCGCAGCAAGGTCAGGGGCGAGCGGTGACATGGACTCGCTGCCTCAGATTGATGAGCTCTGCCGCACGAAGCGAACCGGCTTGATCAGCTTTCGAACCCGCTTCTGATCCATCAACCGCAGACACCAGCGTTTGACCTCGGCTTTCGAGACATCAAGGAGCTCGGCCAGTTCATCGATGCTGTGCGGCTGTTCCAGGCAGCCCAGCAACAGGTCGTCGACAAAGGCGGCCAAGACCGCAGCTGGGGGAAGACCACCCAGCTGATTGGGGGGTACCGGTGGCTCAGTGGGTGAAGAGGCCAGCAACGATCCCTGCTCCACCTGCTCAGGCGTCGGGGGTGGGGCGGTGGCAGTCGGGGGTTCAGGTCCTTGGAGCAGGGCCTGCAGCTCTTGGGGCGAATCCAGCTCAGGCCATGGCCGGGCGCCCATCTCGACCAACGCAGGCAAGCCCGCTCCGCCGCGGGGATCGCTGAGCACATGCAGCGGGCTGAAACGGAATTTCTGGAGCTGCTCGATGGCGCCGGCCCAGGTTCCGCCTTCTGACTTGGCGGAGCTCACCACCAGGGCGGCATCGGCCAGGGCGTAGATCAGCTTGTTGCGATCCATGGCGCGCCACACCTGGAAGCGGGCGCTGGGGGCTTCGCTGGAGAGCAGCAGCAAGCGTCCCTCGAGCAAGGACTGGCGCCAGAGAGGCCGGGCACTCACCTTCTCGAGGCTGTCAGCCACCACGCCGATGGCGCAGCCTCCTGCGGCGAGGCTACCCAACATGGCCGTTTCATCCACCCCCTTGGCGGCACCGGAGGCGATCACCACACCGGCAGCGGCTGCCAGAGCACCCACCGCTTCCGCCTGCCTTAGGAGCGGTTCAGGCGTACTGCGGGACCCCACCACGGCTAGGGCGGGGATAGTGAGCAACTCGAGGTTGCCGCAGGCGTAGAGTAGGGGCGGGGCGTTGCGCTTGAGCCGCTGCTTGAAGCGCCGGGGGTAAGTGGCATCGGCACGGCCAATCACGCTGATCGAACGATTGGCCCAGTGCTCCACGGCCTGGCTGAGCTGAAAGCCACGGGCGAGAAGGTGGTTCAGGCGCTCCGCTGCAAACACCGACGCAAGGGAGTCCAGCAGCGTGTCGCGTGAGCCGTTGATGAGGTCGGCGGGTTGGTGCTGCTCCTTCTGCAGACAGGCCGCCAGCTGGGCATACTCCGCCGCCGTGAGCACGGGATCCTTGCCACTGCCCTTACCCCCCTCCTGCAGCAAGGGGGAGGTGAGCAGCAGCACGGCCTGGGTGTTGGCGGAGGGGGCAGGCATCAAGGCACCGATGAGAAGGGCTCAGTCGCTCTGACCGGTCTGGGCCAGGGCCAGCGGGAACACGGGACCGGCTCCATGCTCGCGCAACATCCATGCCGCCACGGTGAAGGTCCAGCGTGAGTCGACCATGTCATCGATGAGGAGGCAGGGGCCCGTGGGAATCGCTCCCTGGATGGCCAGGCTGCCGTCGAGGTTGCGGGCCTGCTGGCTGCTGTTCTGCATGTCCTTCTGCTCGGCGGTGTCGAGCACCTTCTCCAGTGCCGGGACAAAGGGGAGCCCAAGTGCTGTGGCCAGCCTTTCGGCGAAATCAAGCACGAGTTCAGGATGACGCCTAGAGGGAATGCAGGTGAGCCACTCCGGCGCCGGGGTTGGGCACCACTGCTGGATCAGCCGAGCGCAGCCCCCCACCAGCGCCTCGTCGAAACAACCGGTGGTGTACTTGCCGCGTTTCACCAGTTCAGCCCAGCCGGCATCCGACCAGAAGCTGAGGGCCTTTCCGGGTTCCGCCTTAAGGTTCGGTGGAATGCGGCCGCGCAGGCCATAGGCAGGCAGGCCCCCGGCAGGCCACTGCTTGCGGGGATCGATGGTGATGCGGAGCTGATGAAGGAAGCTGGCGGCCTCCCTGGCCAGTTCGTCGGGCACCTCGGCTGGGAGTGGCGGCAGGGTGGGCGGACCCACGGCACTGGGATCACCATCAAGCGCATTGATCAGGAAGGCCATGTGCTCCCCGAAGGGCAGTTCCACGTAGGACTGCATCTGCGCCGCTTCCACCTCTCGCAGCTTGGTGAGACGCTCCACCCGCTCCCAGAACTGTGGCTGCAGCGATGCCGGCAGCCGCTGCCAGCGGGACCCCTGCTTGCCGATCGGTGCCGGTGTCTCCAGCGAGAGGATCTTGAGGGCCTGCTGCAGACGCCCTTTGGGCAGGTTGAGCTGGGCGAGCAACTCGGCTTCTGTGCAGCCCTCCTCCGGCCCTTGTTCCAGCGCCTCCAGCAGGTTTTGGACCTGGCTGCGGTTAGGAAAGGCACTGCGGATGAACCAATTGATGATGGCGAGTTCTTCCTCGCCGCTGAGCAGGATGCCGTAGGCGGAAGGCAGGGCACGCCCGGCTCGACCGACCTGCTGGTAGTAGGCGACGACCGACCCCGGCACCTGGTAATGGATCACGAAGCCGAGATCGGGCTTGTCGTAACCCATTCCCAGGGCGGTCGTGGCTACCAGGGCCTTGCACTGGTTGGCGATCAGGGCCTCTTCCAGCTGCTCACGATCGCGGCTGTCCATCGCGCCGGTGTAGGCCCGGGCGTCGATGCCGCAGCTGCGGAGCCATTCGGCCACCAACTGGGCATCGCGGGTGGTGAGGGCGTAGATGATGCCGCTGCCAGCAAGTGTTGGAAGGGTCTGGGCAAGCCAGGCGAGGCGGGCCGGCTGACTGGGGATACGAAGGCTCTGGAGCGTGAGGGATGGGCGGTGCAGATCTCCGCGTTGCACGGTGAGGTTGGGGCCGAGTTCGCGTTGCAGATCGGCCATCACCCGGTTGCTGGCGGTGGCGGTGGTGGCCAGCAGGCTCACGTTGGGCAGGGTCTGCACCAGCCGGCCGACGCGGCGGTAGTCGGGCCGGAAGTCGTGGCCCCAGTCGGAGATGCAGTGGGCCTCATCGATCACCACGAGGCTTGGGTTGAGCTGGGCCAGTGGACCACGGATGAAGTCTGGAGCATTGAGGCGCTCGGGTGAAATCAGCAGGATGTCGATCTCCCCCTTGCTGACCTGCCGTTCCACCTCCTGCCACTTGTCGAGATTGGTGGAGTTGACCGTGCGGGCAACCAGGCCCATGCGCTCTGCGGCGGCGATCTGGTTGCGCATCAGGGCCAGCAGTGGAGAGATCAGCAGAGTTGGGCCCCTGCCGGCATCTCGCAGCAACTTGCAGGCGATGAAGTACACCAAACTCTTTCCCCATCCGGTTCTCTGTATGACCAGTACTCGACTGGCCTCTTCGCAGACGGCCTGGATGGCTTCCAGCTGGCCATCGCGGAAGACGGCCGAGGGCTTGCTCGAACCGGAGCGGAGCAGCTCGAGGGCGAAGGCCTGATTGAAGATGCTCGCCACCATCAGTGCATGAGACCAGAGGGAAGTACAGCGCCTTGTTGTACGGCTGCTATGTAGACCATGGTCTGCATGGTATTGGTTCTGTTCAGGATGCGCACAAGTCTGTAGAAGCTCGCTGGTTATGCTGAGAAGGGGATAGGCCGGATTCAGCCAGGTAAAAGGCGATCTGCGGCGAGGTTATCCTTTGGTGTGCATGAGATAGGTGCAGCGACAACCTGATGGATGCGTGCACCCTTGATGCGGTAGCTCTGGGACCTGCTCTACGTGGTGCCTGATACCTGATTGGGACTTGCAAAACTCACAGGATCCACTGCAAGAGCATATGCTGGCAAATTTATAGCCCATCTTCTTGAAGTCCCTGAGGTTCTCCTGACCAATCGCAAAGAAGGTGAGCATGCGAGCAGCTGTCTCCATGGAGAGGCCGTGCCCAGCCTGGTTGAAGGATTCAATGTCTGGCCTGAGTTTTTCAAGGGCTGCCTTCGACAGGTTCTTCCCGCATAGTTGCTTGATGCCTGCGAAGGCTCGAAGGGTGTCGACCTCCTCAGGGGCGAGGCGGTTCCTCAGGTAACCGCAGGCGCTGTACTTGATGGTGTTGAGGATATTGAGTTCTCTGGCGAAACGATTGCCATCGATCTTTGATTTGAAAGGCTCTCCTTCTGCGAATTGATTCCAAGCGTGAATTGCGTCAACAGTCTCTCCTTTGTCAAGATGTTCCAGAATTCTTAATTCACATTGCTCTTGCTTCGCGCGTCGAGCGCTAACGCGGGCTTCGATAAGTGCATTTCCTCTTGCCGTGGCAACGAAATAGTTTTGATTGGGTAGCGCGGCGAAAAGAAGGTCAGGATTTAATCCAAGAAGTCTGCTGATCAGATCTTCCTTCTTGCCGGATGTCTTGGCTCCGTGCGGTTTGAGAAGATCTTTGAGCTTGGCGATTGAGAGAAGATGGCTGGCCAGATGATGAGTGTCTGTGGCTGGATCTGCTGCGCGCACCAGTTTCTCTTGCCGGAAAAGAGAAAAAGCCTCAGAGACAGGCATTCCCAGGGCTTCCTCCCATCCCTGGTTCCCATAATAGTGCTCAATTTCACTAACGCTCATGGGCCATTCCTGGAATTTCTCGAGAAAGTCCAGAAGAGCATTGGACAGATGAAGATCAGTACTCATGATTCGTTCCAATTGAAATATTGGCCTTGCAAATTGATGTTGCATCGTTCTGGCCCAACCTCTGAGCCACCACCACGTTGGCCATGGCCTGCACGGTGGGGGTCATGCCCTGGATCTGGATCGCCCCATCGAAGATCGCCTGACCGCGGGGGTCTTCTGCGGCGAGACGGCCCAGCAGTTCATCGAGGAAGCTGCTGGCGGCGGATTTGACGCCGGAGAAATCAAGAATCAGGGGCTCGCCATCCATGGCGGGCATCAACCCCTGGATCTTGCGGCGCAGCAGCTTGGCGGGGGCTCGACCGCCGGTATGGAGGCATTCAGCGGCCACGTTGAGGCCGACTTCGCTGGCGGCATCGGTCCGGGTGTTGAGGAAGAGGCACTCAACGCCTGTCGCGGAGGCAATCCAGGTGCTGGCGAGGTCAACAGGCTTGCTGGTGTCAAGCGAGAACATCACACCGGTGCCGGGGACAGCGGGCATGGCCTGGAAGCCTGGCCGTCGGTTGCCCTTGTTGAGCTCATAGACCACATCCCCGGTCCAGATCTGGTAGGTGCCGCCGTTGAGGCGCACGATCTCGTAGGAACCGGCCATGCCATTGCCCTGGCCGATGGCGGGATCGCGGGTGACGCCGCGCTCGATCGCCTTGTCGATCGCCAGGCCGTAGCTGCGCACCTCGGGGAAGGTCGGTTGCAGGGAACCGAGCAGCCCGCGGCCCATGTCGCAGATGCCGATGTCGAAACGCTGCTGCCTGGGCCGGTACTGGGCGCAGACCACGCCGGGCGTCTGTGCGGCGGCGTGGGTGAGGATGTTGCCGAGGATTTCGTTGGCCAGCCACTCCAGCGCCGGGATGAAGGCGGCGGCGTTGTCGATGGCGGCCAGGGCGATGGCACAGATGGCGTCAACGGCCTGGAATTGTTGTTCCTCGGTGGCGATCGGCCAGAGCGGCAGCACGCCAAGGGTGTGCGCCTTGGCTGGCTGGGCGTTGGTGGTGGAGGAGGGCGGAATATCAAGCAGCTGATGGAAGCCAAGCAACTGCAACGCCGCGAGTGATTTGGAGTCACCACGCAGTTTGATGGTGGTGCCGGTCCTTTTGGCCATCAGCCCCCAGGCGCCAAGGAAGGCCAACACATCCATGGCCGGGATGTCGGCGAAGGCGAGGAACACCGTTTCGCCATTGGGATACAGGGCCCCTTCAGCCTGGATGGCTGCGACCGCCTGGTGGATGGCGGCGCGAGGTGGAATGGCTACGATCGGCATGGTGTTCAGCGCTTTAATCCTGGGGAGCCGCCCTGCAGAGCACGATGCATCAGATCTTCATGACCAGCACCCATATCTGATCCCTCGTTGCGGATCCGGCCGAGCCTTTGAGACTTATGACGTTGTTTTTCGAGCTTACTTGCTCCCCTTTGTGATTGACGACTTGAGCTGCTTCGTGCCTTTTTCTTGCGCTGGCTTTTGGGGGCTATCCCATCGGCGGGTCGAACAACCAGCGCTTCATGACGTGACAGATCTTGCCACTGACCTCGGCGATTTTCGAGCTGACGTCTAGCGCTTCCACGGGAGCGTTCTGCTTTGGCGGTCGATGGAACTGAAGGATTCTGGCGCGGCTTGCGCGCTGACAGCTTCGGCTTGAGCACCTTGCCAGACATGATCATGAGATCAAGGATGTCGGCTACAGGCCCCTTGTCACCTCTAAGAATGAGCCTGATACCAGAAGGACCCAAACTGGAAAGCACCCTTCTGAACTCTGACTCATCACAGCACCTCTTCCATCCTTCAACGGCCTTGACCCCTTTTGCCCCCCAGGCCACGTACCGGAAGCCATCCCTCACCCAGATAACCACGACACGGGTTGAAGTTGGTTTCGATTGTGGCTGGCCATCATTCTGAAGAGATTTGGATGGAGTTCGTTGGACCTGAGCTGTCTGACGGGGCTTGGCTGCTCCCGAGGGTTGGCTTGTTTGACTATTGCTGGCATTGAAGTGTGAATTGGTAGACTTCCCTGTGCTGGATGCTTTTCTTCCTGTCTGTTTAGAAGGTTGCTTTTTCTTTAATCCATTAGCTTGTTTGCGCTTGCGTCTTGCAACAGCGTCGCCCTCCCAGGCAGGGCCAAGATCTCCGAGCCGTGGCTTAGGAGCCGAAGGACGAGGGCTCGATGGGAGGGGACGGCCATAGCGAATACCCATCAGAAAATAGCCGCTGTGTAGGCGGTAGACGCTGCGGGGTCAGTCAACAACTGCGGGAGTAAAGAAATGCACAGGACCTTATGAGCACATTCAATAACTGCCTGCTGAGAGCTAGATACATGTAGTGTCTGGCTGGCACCATCTCCTGTCAAGATAGCACCTGTGATTCTATCAATCATTTTCGTCGCCTGCCCTGGCCTGGAGCTCCGCCCCGAATCGCAATCCGCATCATGTCTTCAGGGGCTTCAGGTTCATCAAGGCCGAGCCGGCGGCGGCGTTCAACGCGGCGCTCTTCTCTTCTCCGTAGACGCTGTGCCTCTATCTCTTCCTCCTGCTTCAGGGCCTCTGCCATCGCTTCACGGCGTGCCTGGGCTGCGGGTTTGAGGCGCCGCCCATCTGGCAGACGCAAGAGATCATCAGCTTTTAGGCCAGCTGGATTATCGACCGCGACAGGAGGTTGCTTGCGTCCCTTCCGGCCTTCACGTCGCGTGTGGGCATTGACTTGAGCCTGCTTTGCTTGCTGGAGGGCCTCAAAAAAGGCTGTGTAGTTCAGCCTCAGACTGCCATCTGAACGGCGTTGGATGTAACCACACTGGCGAACGATTTCGGACTTGCGGCAACCATCGAGTTCCTGTGTTATCTCGAGCAGAGCTTTGCCGGTCAACTGCGACGGGTTTCCTTGGTGTCGCCCTGCCGGTGATCGGGAGGATTGCTGGGCTGGTATTGGTTGCTGCGCGGTTCTTCCAGATCCCAGGGAGCCGTTCGAGGGTGTAGTGCCAGGAATGCGGCCCTTGGACCTGATAATTGTGTCAAGATCCGAATTCGGGATCTTACGCAGCCTTTTGATATCTACAAAACGAATGATACCTGACATCAACTTGATGTAATGCTGCCTTTGCGCCTCACCGGGAAATCGTCTGACCTGCTCCAGCCCTTTGGTGCCTCTGCCGATGGCAAGCATGAAAACGAGGCTATCTTCTGGTCCATCTACACAGGACCACAGAACGACAACGATCGGACCAGTCCTTTGTTCCTCTTGGCTATCGACAAGCCGTAATGGCGTGGCCTCCTCCCCCTGTCTCTGCTCATGGAACAGACCCAGAAGTCTTGCTCGAATCACGCGGGGATCTCCATCTTGCTTGACGACCTCTCTATTCCCGAGCCCCAGGATGAACTTCGTTCTGTCAGCTTCTGTCGGGAACTGTCTGATCGAAATCAAGCCACGATGGTCTGGCCGCGTATAGGCCATCATTGCACAGCCTTTCTCTCTCCAGATCACGATCTTTCTGGATATAGACGGTAAAGAATCTGCTTTTGACATCTTTGTACTTCTACTTCTTCGAGACAACATCAATCACCTCCAACTAACCGATCCCACGCCTCCAGTACCAGCCTCTGCGTGCGATATTCGCCAAACTGGCGGATTTCTGCACGCTCTAGGGCTCCGAAAGTTTCGTATTCGGAGTACTCATCCGAGATGTCTTTGGGTCGAAGGATGAACCGCATCTGTGCCCTGGTAAGATTGAGAATCCTGTATGCGTAAATCGCATCTATCTCAGCCTTTGCTTCTTGCCGTTGCTCCTCGTTTGCCAATAACTTGCCATTCCATCCACGATCTTCTAACGAGAACTGCTCTGCACAATCGGCCATTTCTGGCCCAGTCAAGGCAAGACTTGCGGCAATTCGAGTGATGGTAATTTCAGGCCCTGTCTCTGGCTTTCTGGCCGGAAGTGGTAGTGTGTCAAGAATGGTATAGGACATAGTAAGTGCGACCTTCTTCCGAACAAGAAAGTCTATTGATAGGCTGTTCGCTATTGCCAGCCACAACAGGGTGGTCGAGACAGACTCATGGGTGAGCAGGATGGTCGGAACCTTGTGGCCACATACTACTTCGGGGGGAATGATTGATGCAACCAGTGATCGCTGGTTTGTGGGTGATGCGACGTCACAAAAGCCAAGACGATAGTTCCCGATTCGCTGAATATCGTTACTGCTAAGCAAGGATTTCTTGACTCTCCATTGAGGGATGATTCGTTTCTCAGGGGTTCCGAAAGCAAGATCTTGCCAAACAGATGTGCGGCCTCGACCTGAAACATAGGCCTTGGCACGGTAGTCATACTGCTCAACCATCTTGCCTTCATATAGCGGGATTGCTGATGTGTCTTCTGTGAACAGATTTCGATCGTTACCCATGTCTAGTTCTCTCGCATAGGGCCTGCCCCCAATGAGCTTTGTATATCCATCACTGAAGCGTGGATAGGCTGCATAAAGCTTTTCTAGGATCTCTACTTCCAGAGTTGATCTAATTTCTGGTATCGCCAGTGCTTCACCTCCTATTTCTTTGCACACCCAGCCAGGAATCAAGACTTTATTCGAGAGTTCTCTAAGTTGTTCATTCGTGCGAATGCAAAATGCAGCGTCGATTCCATATTCGCCTGGAGGGCTTGGGGGTGAAACGAACAGACAAAACTTGGATCGAGAGTCAATGGCTAAGAACCAGTGGTTCTTGGCATTCTCAAAACCCCGCAACAGAAGAGGGCCACGTCTTTCTGTTAGTTCACGCCTTAGTGCCATGGCATTAGCGCCATTATAGAGATTCTCAGGAACAACCATCCCAACAACGCCTTTATTGGAGCAGAGGGACAGCGAAAGTTCAATGAAGAAGCGGTAGGTATTGAAGTCGCCCTTGCCAAGGTTGCCAGGTGCAAACAGCTTGTAACGTCCAGACGTCTTGATAAAGTTTGCTGCGCTGTAAAGATGATTGCAGTGGGAGTCCCAGCTGTCCTTGATCGCTGGATTTAGGAGCAGTTCCTCCTTGATGGTCCGCTGCCCCTCAGGGCTGTTGTTGCGGATCTCCGGATTGTAGGACGCAAACCATTCTTTTACATCTGGGCTCATTGTCTCCCAAGGAGGATTGCCTAGTGCGCAGTCGAAACCTCCATCTTTAAATACCTCGGGAAATGCAAGGTGCCAATGGAAGAATCGCTCCTCAGAGGCCACCTTGGCTGTTGATTCAACTTTGTCGGTTGAAACTTTATTCCCCAGCTCAAGATTCACCAAATCTGCTGTGTCTGGCACTACGCGCCTAGTGGATTCTCGTTTTCTGAGGAAGTACGAGGCGGTGAATAAATCTGCACGGAGCTTGTCTGGCAAAGTGTCCCGATCATCCAGCCATTTGTGGTATGCCTTCTCCTTCTCCGCTAACCCAGAAATCGTCTCGTCCGAAATTGTCAAGACGCTTGCAAGAGTCTGCGCGTAATCAGGCCCTCGAGTCTCACTTAAAAAATCAAGCTGGGCTTGTACGCCACCCGATTGCCCTTGAGATGTACGCCTCAACGCGATATTAGTATTCTTCAACTTGATACAAATCGATGAGTCGTCGCCTTCAAGGGCTTTGTACGCCCCATCAGGGATCCCCTCCACCAGCATCTTCTGGTCGATCACCCCCACCAGCGAATCGCCGCACTGGATGTGGGCATCAAGGAAGCTCAGCGGCTTGCCGGGTTCGATCGCCTCGATCCAGAGCGCCACCTTGCACAGCTCCACCGCCATCGGGTTCTTGTCCACCGCGTAGATGCATCGGCTCACCACATCACGCAGGGCGTGCTGGCGGTCGTCTTCGCTGGGTTGATCAACGCCGGCACGCACCTGGGCCAGCGCCACCGCCAGCCGCCTCGCTGCTGCCAGCAGGAAGTGGCCACTGCCGCAGGCCGGATCGATCACCTTGATCTCCAGCAACGCCCTCTCCTGTTCCGCCTGGCCATTGGCCTTGCTGAGCCGGTCGTCGATCACGGGGACCAAGGCGCTCTTGATCAGCTCCTGCACAAGGGCATCGGGCGTGTAGTAGCTGCCTGTGGTTTTTCGATCGCTGCCCGCACCGCCGCCATAGCTGAGCTGCCACTGGCTGCCCTGCTGTTCCAGCTGGGGGTGCAGCTCCAGCAGGCCTTCATACACACTGCCGAGCTCTTCGGTGTTGAGGTCGCGGTAGCGCACCCGGGTGAAGGTGCCGCCCGCGTCAAACCATCCGATCGCCTTGATCGCCCGCAGCAGGGGGCCGTTCCAGAGTTCCGCGCCATCGAGATCAGGACATTGCTTGGCGTCGAACAGACCACCAAGGCCGGGCAGGCCCAGCGGTGAGTTGCCGATGCTCAGCTGCTGAAACACCAGCCGCTGCAGCTCCCACAGATCGCCGTACTCTCCCTCATAGCCACTGCGCCTGATCGCCAGCTCCCGCAACCGGTGCACGCTGTAGCCCTCGTGGTAGATGCGCCTGCGCGGGTCGCTGGGATCGATCTCACGCGGGAACAGAAGTTTGCGGTCTTCGGCGGTGAACAGAAACAGGAAGCGATACACCAGCCGCAGCAGCTGCTCGTGGAATTGCTGACGGCTCAGCTGGCCGCTCTGCAGCGCGTCCCGCAGGGCTCCGTTGGCGGGGTGGTTGAGGAAACCACAGCCCAGCGATTCGAGGGCGTTCTGCACCCCGCCGCGCAGGGCTCCGAGCACCCGCTCGCCTGAGGCTTCGGCTTTCTGCTTCCAGTCATCGAGCACGCAGGTGCCGGTTTGCGGGTGCCGGAAGCGGCTGGCGTGCAGCAGCAACCACAGCACCGAGAACTCATCAAACCGCTCGCCTTCGATCAGCAGCTCCAGATCCGCTTCCAGGTACGCGGGCTTCACCAGTGAGGGGTTGTCGTGCAGCAGTCGCAGCCGATCGCCACTCAGCAACACACCCCAGCTGGCACTGTCGTCAGCATTGAGGCATTCCTGCAGGCAGCTATGGGGGGAACGCTTGCGTCCCTCCTGGCCGAACTGGGCGCTGCCGGTGTCGAGCTCACCGGCCCTGATGCCGCGCACGATCAGCGGCACCGTGCCGGCGAAGGCGCGGTGGGTGATCGCATAGCTCGCCTCTCCCTGGCGCCAGCCGTTGCAAGGATCGATCCCACTCCAGCCCAGCACCTCCCGCAGCAGCCGCAGCCCGAAGTGCAGGCCCGAGGTGCTCTGCCCTGCCCGTTCCCTGAGGTTGCGGTATTCCTCCCACAACTCCTTGGTGAGCACCCAGGCCGCATCGATCCGATCCCGCAGGCGCTCGCCGCGGGCCAGGCCGTAATCGGAAGCCTCCAGCAGGAGCTCCCTGGGCCGCTCCAGCTTGGAGACCTCCTCCAGCAGCGAGGCGGGCAGCAGAGCGCCTTTCACCTCAAGGGCCTGGAAGCTGATGGTGGCTGTGGTGCGGGCCATGGCTCAGAGGGTGGGGGCGGGGAGCAGCAGGAACAGGCCGATCACATCCACGGCCGGGGCAGCTTCACAGTTGAAACGCATCCGCAAGGCCTCCCCCCGCCGCAGCGAGGCCTCCCGCACGCGGCGGTGATCGTCTTCCGCCAGCTGGGCCCGGCGTTCGGCCAATGCCTTCAGGGCTGGTTGCAGGGCATCGAGCCCCGCCACGGCATCCTTCAGCCATTGCTGCCGCTGGCCGGGATCTACGTTGCCGCTGGGGGGAGCTTCCAGCAGCTCCAGGGCTGCTGATCCCTCCAGGGGTTCCACTTGATCGCCCTTCACCTGCACGGTGAGACATTCCTCCACCAGCAGATCAGGCAGGGGCTCGTAGCCGCTGCCGGTCCAGCGGTCCTGATGCAACTGGTGGCGCAGCCGCAGCACCAGCATCTGGGTGCGCGTGCTCACCGCCTTGGTGCGGATGGCGGAGGCGCGGGCCGCCAGCTCGGGCTCCAGACCGCTGAGGGCGCGCTCGGCCACGAAATCCGCCAGCTCCACCACCAGGGGATGGGAGCGGCTGAGCAGTTGGCTGCCGCCGGCCGCCGGCGAGCGGAAGCTCAGGCGCAGCTTGCCCTCGAGGTCGTGGGTGCGCAGCCGCTCGCGTAACGCCATGCGGTTGTCTTCCAGCCGGGTGAGGTCGAGCTCCCAGCCGCCGCTGGTGCCCCCCAGGGGCCCGATCGGCAGGTGGAGCCGCCGGCAGGCATTCACCACCAGTCGCTCCACCGCCTCTTCACTGCCGAGGCATTCGCGCATGCGGTCCCACTCGCCCAGGGCCTCCTCCGGCTTGAGGCTGCGCTGGGCAAAGATCGTGCGGGTGGCCTTGGCGTTTTCCTTGGCGCTCTGCCATTCGGCGTCGATCGCCGCCTCCAGTTCCAGCTGAGAGGTGGCGCTGCTGGCCAACCCCAGATCGAGGGAGAGCTGGCTCTCCTGGGCGATCGGTCCGAGGATGCTGCTCAGAACAGCCTGGGTGATCGTGTTGGCGTTGCCGGGGATCGGCACGCTCACCCCCAGCTCCTTGCGGATCGTTCGCTCCTTCTCGAGGATCACCGTGCGCACCCGGTCGTCGACCGGATTGGAGCTGCCTCCGTGCAGCATCAGCGCCCGCACCGCTCTGCGCGCCTGGCCAAAGCGATCCACCCGGCCCTCCCGCTGCTCATGGCGGGTGGGGTTCCAGCAGAGGTCGTAGTGCACCACCGCATCAAAGGTGTGCTGCAGGTCGATCCCCTCCGACAGGCAGTCGGTGGCCACCAGGACGGGCACCTTGTCGTTGCCGACCTCCTCCCGAAGCTCGCGAATGCGCAGCACCCGCTCCTCAGGCGGCAGATCCCCCGTGATGGCCATCACCACGTGACTGCGCTTGGGCAGTTCTTCCGTGAGCTGCTCGGCCAGGTAGTGGGCCGTGGGGCGAAAGCGGCAGAACACCACCGGCCGGAAGCCTTCCGCCAGCAGCGCTTTGAGCTCCTTGATCAGCTGCTTGAGTTTGGGGTCGTGGGCCTTGCCGCGCAGCAGATCGGCGCGGGCGATCAGATCCTGCAGGTGCTCGGCATCTTCTGCGTTGGCCAGATCGGCGCCGGGCGCCGCTTCCTCCGCACTGAACTCTTCTTCGGCGCCATCGAGTACGGCGAGTTGAGCCATCACCTCGAGGTCGCCGGCGAGTTGGTCGTCATCGCGGCCGGCGTCGACACTGTTGCCGCCCTGGAGGTTGAGCAGCTTGGTGCGCAGCGACGCCGAGGCGGCGGCGGGGCTGCTGCTGACGCAACGCAGCAGGGCCAGGGCCGCCCACCAGCTCATGCGCTGGCGGAACTTGCTTTCGCTGGCACTGCGGCGCACCAGCTCGCGGGCATAGGCGAGCACGTCATTGAACAGCTCACCCCAGTCGCCACCCAGGGTGTAGGTGGCCTCCCGGGTTTCACGATCGGGGAAGTCGGCGCCATTGGTCCCCCACTCTTCCTTGAGATCCTGCCGACGGCGCTGCACGAAATAGCTGCCGAGCTCTTCCCTGAGACCGCGTCTGCGATCGCCCTCAGGCATCTCGCTCAGGCCCTCAAACCTGGGATCGAGCAGGCCCAGCAGGTTGTCGAACGCCTCCTTGTCGCCGCTGTGGGGTGTGGCGGTGAGCAACACCAGGTGGCGCTCAGGGTCCCGGGACAGCCCCCTCAGCAAGGCATAGCGCTGCTGGCGACCGCCCCCCTTGCGGGCGGCGCAGGTGTGGGCCTCATCCACGATCACGAACTCCCCGCAGGTGCGCAGGAAACCCTCGCGGTTGCGATCACTCTTGATCCAATCCAGGCTCACCACCGTGAACGGGATCACATCGAAGATCGACTTACCCGCCGGCAGTCCCCGTTCCAGCTTCTGCGCCGTGCCCGGCCGCACCACCTCGGCCGCCAGGTTGAACTGGCTGATCATGTCGGCGCGCCACTTCTCGCACAGGTGCGGTGGGCAGATCACGGAGACCTTGCGGATCTCGCCGCGATCCAGCAACTCCCGGGCGATCAGCAAGGCCTCCACGGTTTTCCCCAGGCCCACCTCATCGGCGATCAGCACCCGGGTGACGGGCTGCTTGAGCGCCATCAACAGCGGCACGAGCTGGTAGGGCCGCGGTTCCAGGGCCACGTTGCCGAGGCTGCGGAATGGCCCGGCCCCAGCACGGAGTTTGAGCAGCAGCGCATCGCGCAGCAGCAGCGCCGAGCTCTGGGATCCGCTCAGGGCTGGATCGGGTGGATCGAAGCTGGCGGGCTTCACCGCTCCTCCCTCCAGCGGCCAGTAAAGGGTGGCGATCGTCTGGTCGCCGCTCCCCAGTGGTCTGAGCCTGAGCACCTGCTCCTCCTTTTCGGTGCGGCTCTGGGGGAGGGCGATCCATTCGCGCCCGCGAACCTTCACGATCGCTCCGGGGCTGGGGATATCGGCCGTTGGTGTTTGGGTGGGGGTGAGAGTCATTGGTCAGGCCTCTTCCAGGGCAGCGGTTGTGTCGTCTTCCTCGTCGATCTGGGGCAGGGCATCTTCACTTGAGGGTGGTGGAGCCTCCACCGCAATCGATCTGCCGATGACGCGGCTGATCAGATCGAGCAGATCGCGTCGGCGCTGCTCGTAGAAGGCATCAAAGGCATCGCGTCTCAACAGCTCAGGGTTGATCCTGTGGGAGCGAAGCAGCTCATCCATCGCGGCACTGGCACCGCTGGCCGTTGCTTCTGCTACGCCCTGGTGCCTGAGATAGGCCTGCTCGAGCTTTGGGAGATAGGTGGATGGTGCAGCACCTCCGATCACCCGGTTGGTGCGGGCGGTCTGGGGGGTCTTATTCAGGATCGAGTTAGCGCGATCGCTGCCGATCCCCTGGACCTCACACCACACCGCGGGGAACACATGATGAATGTCGATCGCGTCGTCGTAAAAGATCGCGTCGTCGACCGGTCTCCCCGTGCGGAAGTCTTTGGCCTGCTCGCGCAGCAGCAGTGTGTAAAGCCCCTTGTAGGCCGCGCTGTTGCGTGTCCGCATCGTGTCGAGACGGTTGGGGCGGAAGTCGGCTTCGTACACCGTGCTTGGCGTCACGGCCTTGCCCTCAACCCAATCGATCACCTCAGGCAGATCCTTGGCGAAACGGGTCTCGATGGCTCCGCCATAGAGCTCACCGAGAACGCCGCACCAATACCACTGCTGGACCTTCTCGGTGGTTGCCGCAGCGTTGTAGTCGTTGCCAAGGCTGGTCAGGATGGCTGCAAGTGGCACGATCTGGGTGACATAGGGGAGATCGTCGCTGCTATAGAACCCTTGCTGAATGAGAAAGCGTCCGGCACGGAAAAAGCCCTCCTCAGCCACATCGGCCCACTGCTGATAGGCATGCAGGGGTAAATTCAGGATGGTGGCGCGCTTGCAGCTGATGCCGGTCCACTTGTCAGCGGGAAGCTGGGAGTCCTGCTGATCCATCCGCCGGCGGCTGCGGGTGGACAGCAGGGCCACACACTGCAGGAAGTCGGTTTCGCGCACGGCCTTGAGGATCCTGCCAAGGCGTTGCACCCCCTCTTGCTTCCCCTTTTCGCGTCCGGCCAGGAAGCGCTGGTACCGGCCTTCGATGGATGCGGCACCATCGCGTTCCTTACGCCCGTACCAGTCGGCCCTGAGGTCAAAACCGTCAGCGGCGTAGCTGGCCGTGACCAGTTCGAACGCGTTGAGCTTGACCCCGCCAGTATTGACCTTCTCGAACACCTGGCAGACCGCCTCACGGCGACTGCTTTTGGCCAGGGTGATGACAGGGAGCTGATACTCAGAGAAAGGATTGACAACCTCTTTTTGAAACTCGTTATAGAGAGCCAGTGCCTCATTGAACTGGGGCTTTCCATTCCAGTAGTTGATGTAGCCCAGCTGCCATTCACCGGCTTGGTAGATCCTGCTCACCGGGAACAAGCCGAATTCATATTCAAGCTCGCTATTGGATAAATCCAGGCCTGGCCGGCCAGCCACCTCGGGTCGAATCCGGTTGGCCGGGACATCGACAACCGCCTCCTCTAAAAGATCGGGATTGGCGAGGAGCTGCCGCATATCCAGGTAATACCAGCGTTCCACCTTCTGTTTTCGCTCGTTTTCCGTCTTGGCTGCTGAACCCATCAGCGTGGCTTGGAACATCGAGGTGAGACGCTGTTGGCCATCCAGAATCAGCAGCTCAGGCCCTGGCGTTCTTCCCTCAAACTGCAGACCTTCCACCGGCCTGGTTTGGAACCGCACCTCACCGCCGGCCTCCAGGAGCATGACGGCCCCGATGGGGTATTGGCGAATCACAGAAGCAATCAGCTCCTTGATCTGCTCGTTCTTCCAGACCCAGCCCCGCTGGAACTCCGGCAGCTGGATGGTGCCCTTCTTGAGCTCCTGCAGCAGCTCTCTCAGGGATCGCTTGGTGCTGTCAAACATCAGCTCTTCTCCTTCCCAAACAAGTTGCTGTGCTGGGCGAACACCGCATCCAGCGCATCGCCCAGGCTGCCTGCAGGCTGCTCACCTGAGGCCTGATGGCCGGCAGGTGAGCGCTGCCCCTCCCCGAACAGCCAGATGTATTCGTTCAGCACCGCCGGCCAGCTGGTGGTGTCCTGCGTGAACACCACCACAGTGATGCCGGCATCGGTCAGTGCCTGGCGCTTCTGTTGATCCAGCCTTAGCTGCAGCGCTTTCTCGTGATGCGGGCCATCGATGAACACCACCGCGCAGGCTTGCCTGTAGGTGAAGTCGGGTGTCACGAAATGGCCGGGCACCTCCTGCTGAGCGTTGTCGGGCAGGTGGTGGCCGTGGCGGTAAAGCGTGTCGAGCCATAGCCGCTCCAGTGAGCTGCCAGCCAGAGCATTGAGGCGCTCGAGGATGGCGCTCCGGCCATCGATCCCCCCCTGGCCCACCAGTTCCGAGCGCGCCAGATCCAGCAGCCATTGCTTGAGCTCGGGCAGTTGGCGATCGATCAGATCGTGATCGCGCTGGTTGTGATAGCCGAGCAGGCACTGATAGCAACCGGCTTCACATTCGGGGTCGGCATTGATCAGCTGGGCCTCAAGAGCCGGCACGTCGCCATCCCAGCGCCAATGACAGATATCCAGGGCTGTGCGAGCCACCGCCTGCAGCGCCGTTGAGCTCTCCACCAGCCGGCTGAGGGCACCCGCACCACCTTCGGCTGATTCGTAGAGCAGCAGTGCTGTGGCCGATTCTTCGATGGGCATCAGCTCCGCAGCGATCTCACTGCCATCGAGCTGGAAGGCCACTTCGATGCCACGCTTGATGGCGCTTTTCAGGCTCACCAGCTGCTGCGGCTGCCAGTCGCCGAGGAAGCGCACCAGGAGTGCATTCTTCCGGTCTTGCACATAGGGAGTGATCTTCACAAAGCCCACTTCCGGGCCGTCGTCGTCAGCGGCATCTCCACGCAGATCCTTCTCGCCTCCCCACTGCCCATTGATCGGGTGGATCGGAAAGCCCATGTCGTTCCTGTTCTCGCGCCGGCGCCAGCCAAGGTTCACGCGGCTGATCTGCGTGGCCGGGGCGTAGCTGAGCTCCAGCAGTGGCTGACCATCGCATGACACCTGGGCCTTGGCCACCCTCACCACACCGTTTTCCTTGGGGAATTCGTAAGTGGTGATCAGCTCGTAGCCGAGCCGTTGGCGCTCCTCGTCGTCGGAGGTGATGCGGTCGGCCCGTTTGGTTGTGACCTGCTCGATCTGATACAGCCGCGGGATCCGCACGGCCTTGCCTTCGGGGTGCAGTTTCAGGGGGGTGCCGCAGTGGCAGCAGAGCTCTGATTCGGCCGCGCCACCCAGATGGGCGTGGCCGCAGGCCCCGCACACCAGGGCATCCTGAGTGGCGAGGGTTGCCGTGCCGGCGGCGACGGTGTTGTCCTGCAACCCCAGCAAGGCCCCCTTCACCTTGTAGGTGTTACCTTCGTGATAGATGAGCGAGTGGGGGCCAAACTCGCTGATCCCCACAAACCGTGGCCTGGTGATGTAGGTGCCTCCGCCCACCTGCTCACGCGATCCGGGGATGTAGGCCATCAACGGAAGGCGCGGGAAGTTGTAGCCGGGCATAAAGCCCTGACTGGCCAGGTAGCGATAGGTGCTGAAGTCGTTGTTGTTGTTGCGGCTACCAGGTTTGTCGGCGAGCAGAAGCTGTTGCTGCATCCGGGCTCCCCGCAGGCGCTGATCGGCGGCCTGGCGCTCCCGCTCGCTGAGTGCGTGATTGCCCAGATCCTTCAGCGCCTGTTTGATCTGGCTATCCACGGCCTCAAGCAGCTCCCTCCAACGCGTGAGTGCGGCATCGAAATCGAGGGCTGCGCCTCGGGTGAGTGATTCCAGCCAGCTGCCAGTGAGCCAGGGCGGCGGAGTGGATCCAAGCCATTGCTTCTCCAGAAGGTCGTCGACGATCGCCTGGCAATCGGCCTGAGCCGAGCGGTAGGCCTCATCCCTCGAGAGGGCTTCCATCAGTTCGGGCTGGACCGGTCGGTTCGGAGTGCTGATATCCACCAGTTCCTTCACCTTGTTCGGCAGGCGTTGGCGAGTGGCAGCCAGCCACAGCGCCCGGAAGTGGGCCTTCAGCAGTTCTTCGTTGGCCAGCTCAAGCGTTGGGGCACTCACGACCCCTGCCACCATCCGCACCGGATCAGCAAAGAAATACTGGTCGTGCGGTGAGGTCGCGCCGCAGTAGCTGAGCACCAGTGCCGGCTGGCCGCTGCGGCCGGCTCGGCCACTGCGCTGGGCATAGTTCGCCGGAGTCGGCGGCACATTGCGCATGTAGACGGTGTTGAGCGAGGAGATATCGACACCCAGCTCCATGGTGGGTGAGCAATACATCAACCGCAGCGCAGCACTGCGGAACCGCTCTTCACGGCGCTCCCTCTCGCCTGCATCCACTTGGGCTGTGTGTTCGCGGGCCATCAATGTCTGCAGGAAGGGGCGTCCCTCCTTGGCGATCAGCTCGGCCAGGTCGCCATAGAGGCGGCGGAAGTAGGGATTCACCGGTCCAAGGCGACCACTGCTCTGGCGTGCCTCTTCCAACCGCAAGGCGAAGCGGTCCTGGGGTTCTGCATCGGCCTCCACCAGCGTCCAACGAAGGGCCGTGCTGTTCAGCCGCCATCCCTGGATCACCTCACTGGCCTTACGGCCCAGACGCACCTCGACTGGCTTCACCAGTCCCCAGGCCGTCAGCATCTCGAGGATGTGACCCACCACCTCCTGGTACAGATCGTCTTTCCACTTGAAGCTGCGATGCAGGTCCTCCACGGAGCGCCAACGTTCGCGGGCCTTCAACCAGCGGCCGAACTCGCCGCGTAGGGACAGACCCTCCACACCACGGTTTTTCAGTTCGGCTGGGACAGGGTTGGTCACCACACTCCGAGCCAGCTCAGGCTTCTCATCGCTGCCGATACTCCATACCTCCTCAAGATCGGCCGCTGCCTTCCTGCGGCGCTCGAACTCCTCCTGCATCAAGGCATCGCAGTCGATCGCCAATCGCTGCCTCAACTCCTCAAGCAAGCGATGGCAGATCAGGAACCGCTCTTCACTGCTCGCCTGGGCCAACAGCGGATGGCGCTGGCCCCAGTCGGCCTGGTCTTCCGCGCAGTTGATCAGCTCGGCGTAGTCGACCTCCAGCAGGCGCAGCTGCTCGAGATTGGGGTTGGTGAGTCGCCAGCCACGGCGCAGATCGACGATCAGCCGATATTCCAGTACTCCTCTGAGGGCACGGCGATTGCTCTGCTCCACATTGGGTTTGACGTTGGGGATGGCAATGAAGTCCTCCGCCTCCAGGTGCAAAGCTTTTTCGGTTTCCTGGGCCAGGTTCTCGAGGCTCAACTCTTTCTCGGGCTGGGCGTTCAGCGCTGCCACCAGACCAGCCCGCAACTGCAACACCCGAACGAAATCGTTGAAATGCCCCGCCTGCAGGGAGGCGTCCTGGCGATTGTCACTGAAGGCCAGCAACTTGCGGGCCTGATCCGGGATCTCGTCGATAGGAAAACTCAGTAGCTGGCGCAGCACCGACAGACTCAAAGTGGTTGTCGCTGAACTACGGCCCTCCGAATTAAGGCCGCAGAGCTTGCGGAACTCACTGCTGCGCACGCCGTGTTCCACGCCACAGGAAGGGCAGAAGCGGAAGCTCCCTTTCAGGAACCAGCCAGGTAACCCATCGGTGCTGGATCCGCCGTCGGAGCGGAAGCGACAGGGAATGGGTGCGAACTCACGGTAGGTGCGTTTGAGCGTGAGCTCATCGTTCTTATCGGGCTCCAACCATCCATCAGGAAAGTTGGCTTTTCCCAGGTCGTCGATGCTGTAGGTGCCATCGGCATCGGGCATGAAGTAGCCATTGACGACATCCCGCTCGCGCAGGCTTGATTCATCCGAAAACTCGCGAGGAGCGATCTGAACAAGGATCCGGTTGTTCAGATGGGCCCAGACCGGATGAAACTCCTGCCCGCAACTGCGGCAGAACACCACCGGATAGAGCAGCGCCTGACGGCCTGCATTGGGTTGGTACTTTTGCCCCTTGAGCGTGCGGTACCGTTGACCAGGTGGTTGGAGTGTGGCGTGGATATCGCCACCAGCAGAAACGAATTGATGCAGGCGAAAGGCAAAAAAGCGGCGGTTGGGACCAACTTCAACCCTGTAGGCGGCCAACAGAAAGTTGCGCAAGGTGGCCAGGATCGTTTCTTCGCTGAGCCCGGTCTGTGCGGCAAGTTCTGTGCTCGCATCCTGCAGGCTCTGTGGCTTGGAACGCACCCACTTGCCTTCTGGAAGTCCGTCTTCCCGCTCCAGGCCAAGATTCAGTTCAACCCAACGGGCTAGTGGGTCGTGACTCAGATCCGCTGGCCCCCATCCGCTAGTGGCCTCTGCCACATAGTCACTCTGAAGCGCCACCTTGAGCTCGTTATTGCTGGGCAGATCTCCTTCGGTGACGCGCTGCAGCGTTTCGCTGACGATGTGCTCGGTTGGAATGTGGGTGCCGAACAGTTTGCTTGCCACCTGCGCCACCGTGGCGTTGCGTTCTTTGGCTGTACCTTCCGATGCCATGGTGGCTGAGGTGCCGATGCAGAGCAGATTGGCGTTCAGCCGTTGGCGGACACGCCGTACCAACAGAGCCACATCAGCACCCTGCCGGCCACGGTAGGTGTGCAGCTCATCCAGCACTAGAAACTCCAGTCCCTTGGCATCACTGATCACCTTTTGATCAAGTGGATCCTGCCGGGTTAGAATGTACTCCAGCATCACATAGTTCGTGAGCAGGATGTCGGGCGGATCGTTCTTTATCTTTTCGCGTTCATCGTCACTCTCCTGGCCCGTGTAACGTGCAAAAGTGACTCTTGGGCCATCGGGATAGCCTAGGCCCAGGTATTTCTGCAATTCCTCGAGCTGGCTGTTGCACAGTGCATTCATCGGGTATATCACGATCGCCCGAATGCGTTTCTTCTGATCGCCAGTCTCGCGAGCTTCAAGAACGCGATTGACGATCGGAATGATGTAGCCCAGTGACTTGCCTGAGCCGGTACCTGAGGTGACAACGAAGCTGCCTCCGCCTCGCGCAATCTCGATGGCATCGCGCTGATGGCGGTGCAGTTGCAGCTCTTGGCCAGGGCCGGAATCCTTACCCCAGCAGAAGATACGACTGCATTCGGGATGGAGCAGGCCAGCATCAACCAACTCGCTGATGGTGCCGCCGCTCACGAAGCTGGGATTGAGCTGGATCAGCGGCGAAGGCCAATACGCTCCCTTGCTGTAGCTGCCGTCCACAAACTCCTGCAGGTCAGGAGCCTTGATCTGCGTGAAGCTCCGGCTGAACTGGCCGTAGTCCTCAACGACCCTGTCGCGAAAAGCAAAAACGTCCATCAGAGCAGTCGCTCCATAAGCTCTGTCACGCTCCCCATCCCCCTGGCTGCGCAACAACGACCATGGGCAGCATTCTGCGGTGTTCTACGGCGGAGTGCACCCCGTTCGCACCCTCTGGAACGCCGGTCAGCTCGTTCAGCCATGCGGATCCTGCATAACTCTCGCCATGCTGATCTGATCGCGCAGTTGCTGCAGGGATTTCCGCGCCGGCTCGGTATTCGCCGCCACATCCGGCAGCAGCAGCCAGAGCTGCTCAACCAACGGTGGCGGCTCGGTCAGCGGCACCAGGCTGTTGGCCGCCAGCCAGCCCGGGCCCACAAGCACTGGGCAGATCGGCATCGCCAACTGCCGATCTCGGGCCCGCTTCACCCAGGCTGCCGGCTCCTGGCAGGCCAGTGGCTGCTGCTCCACCCCAAAGCCAAGTGACGCCACAGCCTGATGCAACAGCGGCATGGCGCCCCTGTGAGGCAGCAGCACCCGCCGTGCAGCTGCAGTGGTGCCCACCAGCTGCACGCCAAGCCGCCCCAGCGGCAGGGCCGTGAGGCCATCCCACCGGCGCTCCTGGCCTGGAGGGAGCAGCCTCAGGAGCGAGAACGAGCTCACGATCGCCCCATCCAGCAGCCCGTGGCGCACGAGCGCGGCGCAGTCTTCGGCGCTGCGGCTTCGGGGCGGCACCAGCTGCACCCCAGTCATGCCGATCAGCAGGCTTTGATGCAGCGGGTCGGTGCCAAGGCGCAGCCAACCCTCCATCAACCGGTGCTCCCGGTAGGCCAGCCGCAGGTAGTCCAGGCTGGTGTTGTGGCCGTGACGGCACACCGGCGAGCCCCGCTCTGGCCGCAGCCTGAACTGATGCTGCATCAGCCGCAGGCTGCGGCACACCGTGGATTGGTGCATGGCCAGGGCTGCTCCTGCCCTGGCCTGGGATCCAGCCAGTTCCAGGTAATCCAGAATGTGTAAGTCCGCCAGCGGTGTCGGTGGGTTATAGGTGCTGGCCACGGGGTGCAGGGATGGTGCTGAAGGCAGCCTCAGTTCCTGGAGGCCTGGCGGGATTGGATTTCGTGCGAAAGAGTGGAGACCTCTGCTTTTTGCCGCGATGGCCCCGCTGCGCTGTCACCTGCTGATCGGGCAGCCCGCCAGCGGCAAAACCACCCTTGCCCAGGCCCTGGCGCCCCTGCTCAGTGGTCCTGGAGAACCGCCGGCGGTGGTGCTCTCCACCGATGCGATCCGGGGGGAGGTCTTTGGGGATGCGGCGGTGCAGGGCCCCTGGGTGGACATCCAGCAGCGGCTGCACCTGCGCCTGGTGGAGGCCGTTGCTGCCGGCATCCCCGTGATCGTGGATGCCACCCACGCCCGCCGTGCCTGGCGGTTGGCGATTACCCAGGCCCTGCCCTTGCCGGCGCCGGTGCAATGGATCGGCTGGTGGCTCTACACCGATCTGCCCACCTCACTGGAGTGGAACACCCGACGGGAGCGGCCGGTGCCGGTGCCGGTGATCCAGGAGATGGCCGCAGCTCTTGCCGATCCCCACTTCAGGCCGTCCCGCGCCGAGGGCCTGGCCACCATCTGCACCGTGGTGCCCACCCACCACAGCGATCTGACGCCGGTGCTGCTGGCGGAGCTGGCGGCGCTGGATCGGCGCATTCGCTCGGCCACCAATCGCGAGCGCCAGCTGCAGCGCCATGGCTACTCGCGCCTGCTCGATCTGGAGCGACTGCTGTTCCTGATCCGGATACTGAGCACCTGGCCCGACCTGGCCGCAACCGATCCCGCCAGCGCCCAGGAGCTGGAGGCGATCCTCTCCCCCTTGCCGGAGGGCGATCTGGCCGATCGGGCAGCGGCTTTCCTGGGTCGTTTGCATGGGGCCTGCTACGCCGATGTCGCTGCGATCCGTCGTGATCTGGCCTGGCTGGAGGCCAACGGCTTCTGCAGCGCCGTGCCCTCTTCGACGCCGATCCAGCTGGCCCCGGTGGCCAGGGGCAACCAGGGCGCCGTCCACGGCGGCCTGCCGACCATGGGCGATGGGCCGGTGTTCCTGCGGGTGATGACCCTGCTGCGCCACCTGCTCCAGGTGCCCTTCGACCGGCCGGCCGGCCGCGGCGGCAACCTGCACCAGCACCTGATCGCCGCCACCGAGGCGATCCCGGGGGCCTACCTGCCGGGGGAAACGGCCACCTTGCGCAAGGACCTCGAGAAGATCCTCACCCCCTACGGCTTCCGCAACCGTAGCGACAACGTGCGCCACGGCTACTGCCTCGGCACCGCCGTGCTCTCACCGCCGCGGCTGCGGGAGCTCCACAACGTGGTCCGCCAGACCGCCGGCCGCCTGGCCGATCCCTCTGCCCAGGACCTCCTGCGCGAACTCGATGAGCGGCTGGGCTGGGCCGGCATCAGCACCGATGGGCTGCTACCGGTGCGCAGCTTTGCCCGCCATACGGTGGTGGATATGGCTCTGGTGCGCCGGGATTCGCTGGCCGCGCCGCGCCGCGCTGAGGCGATTGAGAGGGCCATCGTGGAGCACCGGCGCGTGCTGCTGGAGCGCTATCCGGGTGTGGGCAGCTTTGCGGACAGCCCCGCCGGCGATCTGCGGGTCTGGCCGCTGCAGCTGATCTTCCACAACGTCGGCTGGTACCTCCTGTTCGAGGAGGACCACCTCGGCCACGACCAGGGGTTGATCCGCAGCGAGCGGCTCGATCGCCTCAAGATGCGCCAGGCCAACGGCGACCTGCGCCGGAGCGCCGAAGCCCACGGTGCCGTCGTCAAGCGGCTCGAGCAGCTGCTGCACCACAGCGGAGGGATCTACTTCGGCACGAACCTTGAGGAGCAACTTTCCATCGCGGGCGCATCCCCCCTACGCCGCAGTCAGGCTCTGGTGACTCTGCGCTTCTGTTGCGCCCCCTGGGCTTTTGCCTTCATCCGTGAAGGCCTGCAGCGTTACCCGATCGAGCACACCCGTTTCTCCAGGCCGCTCCCCGGTGACACCTGGTGGCACCATCCCAGGGCCCCCCATGTGCTCGATCCCGGCCCGGCGGGCACCAGTCACCCTTACCCGGTGGAACTCGACCTACCCAGCTGGACCGTGGCGTCCGACATCGACCTGCGCAGCTGGCTGTTCGCTTTCGGCGGCGGCATCCGCATCGAGAGCCCTGATGAGCTCAGGCATGAGTTGGTTCAGCGCTGCCAGGAGGCGATCGAGGCCAACGGCAACCGTGAACCCGAGGTGGGTGGGTTCAGCTACCGGCGACGGGCCAGACCCGATTGAGTGAAGCAGGGATCGCCGAGAACATCGATTAGGCAACCGCGCCCGCACCTCCTTCGACAAGAAGTACTGCAAAGTGGAGGATGCAGTCTGGGAATGGTGCTCTACAGTACTAAGCCCATTACGATGCGGCAGATGATGGGAATGGAATTGATTGGCGATTATGTTTCAGGCCGTTTGCTCACGCACGTCAGATCAGCGAACTATCACCGCAGACGAAGCGTATAGCAAGTTTGGAATGCTGGATGACTGGGGATACATTCAAACCAGAGATGGCTGGGTCTGCCCAGAATGCCGTCAACCAGTTTTCCTCAAAGGTCCACATGAACGAATACTGAAGGGGTACAGCTTCATCGTTCATGCCCATTTCTGCCATCACTCTGCCGCGGTTGCTCAAAACTGTGCTCTTTTCAGGGCCGGAGGTTTGCGCGCCCTAGACGCTGCTCAAGGCATTTTGGCAGATCGTAGACAGAGCCTAAAGAGATTTTTTGGATCTGAGCATGAATTCGCAGACTTTATTGCTACCTTGCTAAGCGGAGAAGAGGAGGTGCTTCGTGACACCGCCATCGAGATTGGCGTCGCCGGCAGAGAATATGTCCACCAAGCCGAGCATGTAGGATTCAACTGTGGAAGCCCCAGTCTAAAGGCCTCTCAAATCCATACCCATCTTGAAGAGCTTGACAGTTTTCTGGCCGGAGTGTTTTCACTCGGTGTCGATCATATGGACAATGTGTGCACTGGTTTCTTGGCTGTCAAGGGGCGCAAGAACAAACTGCGCAGCATGTTCATCAATTTTGGCAAAAACCGGAAGCAGTATTTTCAGCAACTAATTGAAGCCGGCCTCGCGGAAGAGCATGACATGCTCGCAGAGAAGCTTGTTGGGCAAGTCATGACAGAAGTTGAAGCAGTCAAGTTAGATGGCTTGCTTACGTACCATGGCATGTCGCTCAGGATTGTTGAAAGTATTCTCCATAAGATTAAATTGGTTGACCCGGGTGAGCAGCCAGGCAACTGCATACAGCATCTTCAGGCTCTTCCTCTTCTGGGGAATAAGGTTTCTGGCTTTGAAAGGATCTGTCTAGATTCCACAAGCTATGCTTATGTAATGCCAACGGCGTCTTCCGGCAAGCAGAAGGCTCCTGTCAATCCTCCAATTCGTATCACGGCGAAACGAAAGCTTCTCATTGAAGCCAAAGTAATACAGCAGCTTGCTGAAGAGGGGGCAGAACGTGATGGTTTCACCAGCTTTATCACCCCGGGCTTGGATCCACTCATCAACTCCTATCTGCTTATCCCTGGAGATGGCTGCTTTTTGTTAACAAGCGACTTGCACTCAGATAGGAACTCAGCGAGCGGCTTTACTCGGATATGTCCTGAAATCATCTTGGACGATGTGGAGCTTCCCTCAATGATCTGGGACCAGAGGATCTGCTTGATGCCTCGCGCCGATTTGAATTCTCCCATTCTTGTCAACAATGAAACAGTTTTAGCGGCCCTTGAGGCATCAAGCCGCACCTTTGGCAGGCATTTCACAGCAGCCAAGGTTGGCCTTAGATATAGGCGGCTTCATTCTGGGTTGCGAATTAATATCATCGACGGCCAAAGTGACTGACGCTTATTTCTCGCCAAGTGCTACGTGATTGCCGAGTCCGAATCGAAAGACATTCGATAACTGAGTTTTTTGAATCAGAGCATATCTATGCGACGATTCTGATTTTGTATCATCAAAATCTTTGCGTTGTTCCGGTTGACAATGGGGGATGTGAGGTCGACAGGATTGTGGTGAAACCCTGCAGCTCCAGACCTCGCGTCCCACGCCTACACACCCCAATGTGGGTTCGAGAGGACCTTGGCCTCGAACTCGGGGCTGTGGGTTTGGCGTTTGCTCAACTTCTTCAGAGAAGGCTGTGTCTACGCTGGAACAACCTCTTAGGGGTGGGGACCTGCCGAAGGCGAAAGCTGGGCCTTGTCCAGACATCGAGTCCACCTCAATCAGGGGGGTCTGTCAGTGACCCGGAACGGGCAGATGCTTGCCGCAGTGACCAATCACGACGCTTCCAGCCTCAGGATCCCAGAGGAAATGAACCCGAAGGGTGCGATTCACTGAATCCTTGACGCCGATCTTCAGGTGCTGCCACATCACCACCTCCTCGCCCCTGTAGCTGAAGGTACGTGCGCGCATGGCCGTGGGGTTGCGCTCAATTGTGCTGGACTCCCGGGGGGCGTAGCTGCCACCGAACACCCGGCCGGCGATCCGATCAGGGGCCCCATTGAGCTTCTGCTCTCGGAAGGCAGTCGCCAGTAGCCAGAGCTGCTCAAACAGCTGCTCGCCCAGCTCAAAACCGCTCACCGCATCGGCCGAGCTCCAGGCGCTGTCGAGTACCAGAAGGTGGCCTGGCCAGAGTTCCTCGCTCACCAGCTCCAGACAATCCCTCGGCTTGAGCCGCTGGCGTCTGGCCACGGCCCGCAGGCCGTTCCACCAGCGCTCAGCCTGAGCCCGGTGCAGTTCCTCACCGTCCTGACTGCTCCACGGCATGTAGCTGTCTGGATCCGTCGAGGAGGGGCCCACCGCCTCCAGGTACTCCAGATCCAGCCTTAGGGTTTCGAGCTCGTTACTGGCCTGCTCCAGCTGTTCGTCGAGGGTGTGGTTCTCGGCCAGGGCCAGTTGCAGTTCCTGCTCCTTGAGATTGAGCTCCTGGCGCAGCTCCGCCTCCACGCTGGCTGCCAGCTCCATCGCCTCCTGGCCCCGGGCCACGGCCGTGTCGGCGCGGCGTTGCAGGGCGCTGCGGCTCTGCTCCACCTCCCGCTGCAGACGTTGTTGTTCGGCCCGGCTGGTCTTCAGGCGCAGGCTGACATCATGTTGCTTCTCCTCCAGTCCCTTGAGACGCTCCTCCCGTTCGCTCACCCGGGTGCTCTCGCTGGGCACACCAAAGTGACTGCGGATGCGACGTTCCACCTCGGTGCGATCTTCCGGCGCACGACCACCTGCTTCGGTGAGGCTCAGGTACCATGGGTAATGACGACCATGCTGGCTGGGGTAATAGCTGTAACCGCATTTGCTCACGTCGTAGCTGACACCCAGCAGATCCTGCAGTTCACGGAAGGCGGTCTCCGTGCAACTCACCACCAGCCGCAGCTTGTCGTTCCCGCTTGTGCGATCGAAATCCCAGGCGAAGCTATTGGATACTCCCAGTTCGCGTAGCCGGCGGCTGGCCCTGGGCAGAGGAATTGAGATCTGCAGCCGGAAGGCATCCCGCAGGGAGGTGGTGCTCAAGCCTGTCACCACCCCGTCCAGACCAGTGGCCGCCTCGGGCACCTCGGCCGCGATCAGAGCCGCCATGTCCTTGGGGAGGTAGCCGATCCACTGCTTCTCACAGAACACCTTCACGGCGTTGACATCCTACTCGTTGGTGGGCTCGTGCAGCAGCAGCAGCGGATCGCCGATGGCGATGCCGAGGGCCATCTTCACTTCCGCGTCCGCCAGGCGATAGGCCAGAAAGGTCTGCAGAATTTCGACGTTGCTTTTGCTTTGCCGTTTCAGCTGGGCTGCCCGTCGCTCGGCACCCCCACCTTTTTCGAGATGCTGCAGGTTTCGAAAAAGGTTGCCCTTGGGTGCCATGAATGGGCGTAGGAACTTGCCCCAGACTAATAAAACGCTAGCGATAAAGGATCACCCAGCCAGTGGCAAAACAGGTGTCCTCGTTCAACTGCCAAGATTGATCAGGCTTCTGTCCACAATCTCCCGGCTGCGTTCTGGGTCGCAGGTGAGCAGGATGACCTGCAGGCCCCGATTGGCCGCCTGCTGCAGCATGCGATAAACACCGGCTTGGCGCTCAGGGTCGGAGTTGGCGAAGGCGTCATCAAAGAGCAACGGCAAGCTGCCGTCGTAGGCCTCCGCCAGCACTTCCGCCATGGCGACCCGCAGCGCAGCGGCGAACTGTTCGCGGGCGCCGGTGCTGAGCACATCAAACCCAAAGATCGCTTCATTGCCGCGTCGCCATTGCAGGGCTTGAAAGCCTCCGCCCCTGGCGTCGTAGCTCAGGCTTGGCTGCGGTGCCTCAGGGAAGACCTGGGCGAGATAACGGCCGATCCGTTCGATGAGGGGCGTGGTGTAAGCGCTTCCCATCGCGTTCTGCTCCTCCTCCAACAGACCCCTCATCAGCTGGAGCATGCCGGCTTCCTTCTCCAGCCGCTCCTGCTCCATCAGTCGAGATTCGAGTTCGGCCTGCTTCTGCTCCAGCTCCGCTTGCAGATCCAACTGGCCATCGCCATGCAGCCGGCTCTCTGCTCGGATGCGGGCCTCATCCACCTCTCGCTCCTGCTGACCCAGCGTGCTGATCGCCTGATCCAGTTGCTGCGCTTCTGTCTTCAGGGCATCGGCGCCCAGGGCGTTGAGCTCTGATCGCAACCCATCCAAGGTGCACTGGCTCGTGGCGCGTCGCTGCTCTGCCTCGGCCAGCGCCGCCTGCAGCACCTCCAATGAACCGCGCCGGTCCAGCACTGACTGCACCAACGTGCGGGCCTGGAGCACCTGGTTGTCGCGATCGCGCAGATCCTCTTCTGCCTTGGTGATCGCTGTCCTGTGGGTCTCAAGGGCCTCAGAGCAACCTTGATGCCTTCGACGCTGGTCCCGTTCAGCGCTGGAGGCGGCATCCCTCGCCTGGCGAGCGCTCTGCAGGGCCTGATCCACTTCCGACAGCCGGCCTTCCAGTTGCTCAGGGGCCAGAGCGGCATCGGCGGGATCGTCTTGCCCTGCCTCAAGAGCCGCATCGCTCGCCTTGATCTGTTCACGCACCCGATCGCCATCGGTGCTGCCGGCCTCTTCGTTCAGCCGCTCCAATTCCGCCTGGAGGTCACTGCGCCGACGCTCCGCCGTTGCCGCCGCCTCAACCGTGGCCAGCTTCCAGCGCCCCAAGGCAGTGGCCAGCGCCAGCTCAGCTGACGCCACGCCTGCCGTGGCCTCAACGGCGCTACTGCCACCGCCGGGCAGCAATCGCAGCTCCACGTCATCGCCCACCTGCAAAAGCGCCGGTGCCGCGAACAGCCAGGTGGATCCCTCACGCAGTTCCGTGCCATCGAGACGCACCGGCTGGCCGGCGCGGATCACCTCAAGGCCAGTCGCCAGCGCCTCAACACGCACCTGGGCATCCCGCAGCGCGGCCTGCAGGTTTCGGAGCGTCTCTACATCAGCGGCGGTTAGCGGTGGCAGCGGCTCCAGTTCCTGCTGCAGCTCGGCGCGGCGTGTAGCCGTGCGCTCCAGCTCGGCGAGCTGGAGCTGGAGCAGGTTTTGCTGACGCCTTTGGCCAAGACGGTTCTGGCGGACCTCCATCGCGGTGACGGCCGCTTCCGCCTCGCTGGTGGTCTTCTGGAGGCCATCAAGCTGCAGCAACGCCTGTTGCTGCGCCTTCTCCAACTCCGGCAGCTGCAGACGCAGCTCGTCCAGCTTCTGGCTGTCCGGTGCTTTGGCGGCCTCCAAGGCGATCAGCCGGCGGGTCTGCTCCTCCAGCTGCTGGTGATCACGGTTGAGCTCGCTGTGGTCTTTGCCGGCGGCGGCCAGCACCGGCTCCTCCCTGGCGATGCCGGCCTCGAGTTCACGGCTACGGGACAGCTGGACCTCAAGGTCGCGGCGCTGCTGTTGCAGTTCCGGCAGCTCCCGTGCCAGACGGGCAAGCGTCTCAACCGCTGTCTGGTGAGCTTGTTCCGCTTCTGCCTGTTGATGGAGGATGCCCTTGATGCTCTCCAGTCCATCCTGGGAGGCTTCGCTGGCGGCCCTGGCCAGCTGCAGGCACGACCCCCGCTTCACCTGGGGAGCACGGTTGGCGCCACCTGCCGTGAACACCGCCGCGTAACGCTCCTGAATGCTGTCGATCAACGCCAGGTCGAGGGGGGACTGGATGCCCAGATCGGCACCGGCCTGGATCCGCTCCACCAGCCGGTCGTGGTCGTAGCCACCGGCACCCAAGGCCAGGGGATTGTGGCTGGCGGATCCCTGCCACACCCAGAGGTGACCCCAGCGTTCCTTGAGTTGATCGGCCGCGCCGCGATTGCGGGGCACAGCAGCGGTGCCGATCAGCTGGGCCAGTCGTTCTTCCGCCTCATCCCCCTGCAGGTTGCGGCCGCCCCCATCGCGCAGGCTGACGCTGCCGCGGTTGCCGGCGAAACGCTTGCGAAGCTCCCAGCGCTGCCCGGCTGCTTCAAAGGCCAGCTCCACCTCCGGTTCGGCCATGAAGGGATCGGACTGCATGCCCTTGAGGAGCTCGCCACCGGTTTTCACCGGCAGGAAGAGGGCGCGATGCAGGGCTTCCGCGAGGGTGCTTTTGCCTGACTGGTTGGGGCCGGTGATCACAGTGAAGCGTCGATCAAAGTCGACGCTGCGGTCGCGGTGCAGGCGGTAGTCGCGGACGCGGGCAGAAATCAGACGCATGACGGATGAACAGAAGGGAAGGGCTTGAGGCGATGGATTCGGTGAAGGGGGTCAGTTCCTGACGCAGACGCTGTGCAACTCCCGCAAGGCCATTCGGGCCAGCTCTCCCTCCGCTTCGCCTTTCTCGGCTACCTGTTGCAGCCGCATGGCCAGGCGGGCCACAAGGGGATCCCCGGCTCGCTCCGTGAGCTGCCGCAGCTCAGTGGGGTCTGGCGCCACGCTGGTGCGATCCCGAAGCTTCAGGCGCAGCAGTCGGGCCTCCAGGCGTTGCAGCAGCTCCTGCAGCCGCGAAGCCGCCGCCAGGCTGAGACTGCCATCAAGCTCCAACAGCAGCAGGTCTTCGTTGCTGCGCGTACCGATCGCATCGCGCAGGATCTGCTCAAGTCGCTCCAGGTCGGTGTCGCTGTTGAAGCGATGGTTCACCTGGTGCCAAAGGATCGCGCCGGTAGTGACGGGGAAGACCTCTGGTGAGGTGCCGCGGGAGGCCTTCACCGCCAGCACCTGGCCGGAGCGGTAGTCGCTGCTGCGGGGGAAGCGGTCCATCTCATGGCAGCCGGAGTACCACGCATGAGCGCTCACCTGCTTGAGGCCGTGCCAGTCGCCGAGAGCGACGTAATCGATTTCCCCGGCCGGCAGGGCGGCCAGGTCAATCCGGTTGGTGGGTACTGGCGGGTTTTCGTCGTCGGTGTCTCCGGCGTCCTCGCCCCCAAAGCCCTGGATTGATCCATGGGCCAGCACGATCCGCGGCTGATCCTTCCAGGGGGAGAAATCCAGCTGACGCAACCAGGCGGTGGGATCCACGGGCTCCGCCCTCCGCAGCAGCGGGCAGGGCAGCAACACACCACCCGGCAGGTCGATGCGGCTGAGCTCGAAGGGCTCGCGCTCCAGCAGCAACGTGAGATTTGGGGCCAGTTGCTGGCATTCCTCCTGGAAATAGCTCTCCTGCCAGAGGCTGCCGGCACCGCCATGGTCGTGGTTGCCAGGGATCACCACGACCGGTAAGCCCAACGCGCCGATGGCACTGCAAGCCGCTGAGACATCCGCTCGGGTGGGCCGGTGGGAATCAAACAGATCGCCCGCCACGATGATGAAGGTCGCGCCCTGCTGTTGGGCCACGGCACCAAGGCGGCCGATGGCACTCAGCCGCTGCTGGCGCAGCAGGGCGCGCTTGTCGGGATCGCTGACGCGGGCATAGGGCTTGCCCAGTTGCCAGTCGGCGGTGTGGAGGAAGTGGAGCATGGAGTGAGGCAAGCGGTGGGGTGGGGCGGTGCGGGCGGGCTCTCAGGGTCTGGGGCGGGCAGCGGAGCCGGTGGTACTGGAACAACGCTATGGGAACCCGTCCAGCACTATCTATTGCTCGTGCGAACGACGACAATCTGATCCTTGGGGCCGCCCGCTCTGGCTCAGATCCTGCTTCCCCTCATCAGCCGGCAGAGGCGGCTCAGTTGCCGCACATTGGCGATGCTGTTGCTGATCCCGGTGGCCAGTTGGGGGGAGCCCACCACGATGGAGAGGCACTGGGCACGGCTGATCGCCACATTCACCCGGTTGGGGTCCAGCAGGAAATCCAGACCGCGGGGAGCGCTGTCGCCATCGCTGGCGGTGAGTGAGTGGATCGCCACCGGTGCCTCCTGGCCTTGAAACTTGTCGACGGTGCCGACTCGGGCCTTGTCGCCAAGACGCCTCTGCAGGCGAATCACCTGCATGTTGTATGGGGCGGTGATCAGGATGTCACTGCCGGTGAGGACGCTTGTGACGATCTCGATCTGGCCATTCACAAGTCGAGCGCGCTGGTAGGAGCTGCCGTGCAGCCGCTCCACCAGCTGAGCGATCCTCTCCACCTCCTCATCGCTGACGGTGCTGTTGCCGCTGTGTGGCACTGGCTCGAACACCAGCCCCTGGGCCTGGCCGCCCCAGTGCACCAGGTTGGCGCGATTGGCGGCAGCGGCCTGCAACTGGCTGTCATAGAAGAGCTCGGACACCATCTCGGTGAGCGGCGGTGGCAGGCGCCAGCTGGTGGCCAGGAAGACGCCCCGATCGGCCGGCACCACGGCATGACCCTGCATCGTGTAGTCGATGCAGCTGAGGCCACTATCCCCGGGGTGGGCGGTGCGGTTGGGCTGAGAGAGCTGCTGCTGGTCACCGACCAGCAGGATGTTGCGCGCCACCCGCGCCATGTAGAGCAGGTTGCTCAGGGACACCTGGCCGGCCTCATCGATGACCAGCAGATCGAAAGGCGCGTTGTCATAGTCCTGCTTCACCAAGGTGAACACCGTGCCGCCAAGTACGGCGATGTGGTCCGGCAGATCGGCTTCCTTCAGCGCCTGAGCTCTGCTGCTTGCCAGGGATTTTGCATCGGCGGCATGGCCGGTGCTGCTGGAGGCCTTCACCACCAGGGCCCCACTGCCCCGCTGATCCAGACAGTCCTGAACCTTGATCAGCACATTGTTGATGGCCTCATTGGTGGTGGAACTCACCGCCACCCGCTGGCCGGCTGTCACCAGCTCAGCGATCAGCTGGCCGGTGACGGTGGTCTTGCCGGTGCCGGGCGGACCCTGCAGCGACAGACCGACACCATCGGCGCCCTTCAGGAAGCCAGCCAGTTCCACTGCCGCCGCTCCGGCTTCCTGGCGGATGCGCTTGTTGATTTCCACCAGCTCGGGGATCGGGCGGCGCTCCAGCAAGTGCAGCAGGGCCGGCGGCAGTGGGGTGTGCTCGAACACCCAGCCCTGGGCCAGCCGCACCAGGTGCTGCAGCATCCGCTTGTAGATCTGCTTGGGCAGGGGGATCAGGTCGGCCTGGCGGGGCAAATCACCACCAGGAAGGCCGGCTTCCTTGAGCTGGGCCAGCAGCTTGTGGCTGAGCTTGATGGTCACCTGATCGGGGTGCTGTTCCTCGAGCACACCCTCCAGATCGAGGGCCCTGCCCTTCTCCTTGAGCAGGGGCGGCAGGGGCAGGAGCCGGTCGCCATCGCTCCGCAGCGGCACCAGTGCAAAACGGGGATGGAAGCCACCCCTGGCAGAGAGTTTGAGCGGCTGGCTGGCATCAAAGCGGTAGCGGTATCCGTTCGACTGTTTGGTGATCGGGTCCACCGACACCAGCCGCGCCGCTGCGATCACCTCGCTGTCATCCTCCCGCTCTTCGGGGGTGAGCTCAAGCCGGTGGAAAAACTCCCACCACTCCACCTTCCCCTCCCGCTCGTGGAAGTCGATCAGCTGGGCCAGCAGCCGCTGCAGCCGCCAGCTGATCCCTCGGGGGCCGGGGGTGTTTTCGTCGTCGATCTGCTCCGGCAACTCGGCCAGCAGCTCGCGGGCGGCGACCTCCAGTTCTTTCTCATAGGCACTGGACGGCTCGCCCCCCTCCTCAAGCTCTGCTGCCGTGGCCCACTTGCTGGCCCGGAAAGGGATCTGCCCCATCTCGGGCAGCGCCAGCAGGAATCGGTGCAGCCCCTCAGTGACCAGGCAGTCCTTGGCGTTGTAATCCTCCAGGTCCTGCAGCAGGGGGCTCTGATCGTCGGCCCGGCCCGGCCGTGGCGGCTGGCCGGATTTGCGCCATTCGGCGTACTGCACCACCGAATCGGCCGCACTCTCCACGTCCTCCTGACGGGCCTCGCCGTAGAGGCGTTCCACCTTCTTGATCGAATAGCTGGGGGCACCGACCAGCAGGCCGTTGCGCACGATCGGGTAAAGGTCCACCAGTAACTCCTGTCGCAGCCACTGATCGATCAGGGCTTGGTGGATCTGGTGGCGTGACGCCAGATTGCCCAGCGCTGTCTTCTCGTAGCTGGCGTAGTGGTAAACGTGCAGATCGGGATGGCGCTGGCGGCGCTCTTCCACCCACTCCACGAAGCCAGCAAAGGCCCGCTTCTCCTCTGCTGGGCTGTGGGCCCACCAACCCCGGAACGTCAAGGCGCCAGCCCCGTCTCGGTAGCAAGCGCCAAAGAGGTATTCGAGCTTCTCACCACTGATCGGATCGGGGAAACCCTCCATGTCGAACCAGATATCGCCGTCATCGGCTGCCGGCAGCATCGCCAGCCCCCTGCTCTGCTGCTCCACTGGTCGCACCGCAAAAGCCGGCCGCCCGTCGGTCTGCTGCTCGCTGGCGAGCTGAATGCGGGCTTGATCGCGCAGCCGGGCCAGCACCGCCGGATCCAAGCCTGCCACGGGCTGATTCTGCGGCCAGGCGGCCAGCTCGTCGATGCTGGCGAGGCCGGCAGCTCGCAGCTTGCTGCGCTGGCTCTGGCGGAGGCCAGCCACCAGGATCAGATCACGCTTCTGCTCCAGCCGCTGTTGGATGAACGGCTCCCAGAGGCCGTGATCGCCGGGGGCATCTTCCGGTTCCTGGCTGGGATCAAAGCCAGCGCGGAAGTCACGGTAGCGCTGGCGCAGCTGCTCATACCAGCTCCAGAAACGGTCAACGGCATAGCCCTGTTCCCCCTCCTCAAAGCGGCCGCCGCCCAGATACAGCTTGAAGTGCTCGGGCCGGTGGCCGAGGATTGGCTCCAGCAGTTCGCAGTAGGCACACGCCTGCACCAGATAGATCGGTTTGGCATGGCTGGAGAGCTTGCATTCGATCGGGCGGTAGCTCCAGCTCCCCAGAAGCGAGGCCATGTCTTCGACCCGCTCGAGCAAGTCAGCCCAGCCGCGGATCTCGCCGTTGCACAGCGCCGCCTGATGGATGAACTGGCGGCCTTCCCGCATGGCCGCCAGGGTGTTGGCGTAGTCCTGCTCCTGGGGTGGGCCATCGGGATCCACCGGTTGTTGCCGATGGACATCCGCCCCAGCGGCTTCCAGATGAGCCAGCAGCACCTCCTCGTGCTCAAGCCCAGAAGCGAAGAGCAGTTCATCGAGGCTGGTCACATCCGGGCGCTGCTCGGTGAAGAGCTTTTGGGCAGCCAGCTCCTCCCACCAGGCCCCGATCACCGGGCTGCGGCTGAACAGAGCCAGCTGGGAGGGGGTGATGAGTCGGTCGGGTCGGGACGGCATCGCGGCGGTGAGGCGGAAGGGGAAGATCAGACCGACTAGGGCGGCCAGGTTTGCATCGTTCAGTGTCAGTCCAGATCGACCGACTCCAGCAGCACCCGGGCGCGCATCAGCCGGTCGGCATCAATGGCCCAGGCCACGATCTGGCCGTGCCTGGCAGCTTCGTCCCCTTCCATCTCCTCGACGACTCCGTCGTGGAAGTTCTCAAGATGGCGCACCATGGCCAGGGCGATCTGCAGATCTTCGCTGGCATTGGTATCTAGCCTTTCAATCTGATTGAGCACCTCCTTCACCTTGCTGCTGGGGATGCGTTCGGGCTTTTCGGGCCGTTGATCCTGGACCTGCATCGCGATCAGCTGCTGCGGACTGGAAGGAATGCCGCCATGCAGGGGCGCAGCAAAAGCCGCGTCGGCCATCTCCGGGTGCAGGCCCTCGTTGGGATCCACAGGCCTGCCGTTGCGGATGCGGTAGCGGGTGTTCCGGTTGGCGGGGGGCTCAAAGGGCTGGGTCATGTCTGGCTCGTCGTCGCTGACACCAGAATCCCCGACATCCGCATGTGGCGCATGCACTGACGCGCGAACGACCAGCAAGCACTGGGGCAGCTCAGTCCATGGCATCAACGGCGTCATACATCATCTCCACTTCCCGGGCCATCCGGCGGTGATGCCGGCGCAAGGCGTCGGGCTCCTCGATGCGAAGTCCGGCGCCGTAACGAAACAACCAGGCATGAAGATCCCAGTCGGCCTCGATCGTCCAGCGCGGGAGGAGAATCTCCACCGGATAGGGATGACTGTCACCGGATGCATTGGGGGTGAGGGTGTCGCGCTCCATGGCGGGCCAGGTGGAGTGCCCCTGGATCGGCCGGCTGTAGCGGGTGTGCTCCGGTGGATAGCGATGAGGTTCCTCGCGAATCAGCAGGAAGGTCTCTTCGGTGCAGGAGAAACGCAACCGATCCATCCACTCCCCGCGGGGCACGTCCACGGCCGATGCATCGGCACGATCAGTCCGCTCCGCGGCGGGCATCAGCGCAAACTGGGCGTTGATGTCATGGCCGAAATAAAGTCCGCCACAGACGTAAAGCAAGCGTTCCAGCCGTTGCAGCGCCAGGGCGTGGCTCTCCTCGGTGGTGCGACGGACATTCCCGTCTTCCTGGACCAACTCCAGACGATCGAGCCGCAGGGTTCGAATGAGTCCATCCTCATACCCAACGGCGTGGGTTTCAAAAGCCAGATACCAGCTGATGTTGTGAAAGAGGATCTGAAGGGGCCAGCCCACGAAGCTGCCGTCATCACCCCGTTGGAGCTGTTCCCGGGAGGGCTCGGGATCCAGCCGGTGCCGTAAGCGCAGGCGCCGCCGATCACAGATGGCCTGCTCCACCCGCTGACTCAGTTCACGACTGGCGAGTGTGCCGAACACCTCGGCCGTGAAGGATCGGTGGGCCAGAACTCTGTTCCCATACCTGCGCTGTGGCCGTTGCGGTCCGATCAGACCGGCCCAGCGCAGTCTTTCCTCCAGCGTCTCCAGCAGGGGTTTCTGGGAAGCGTCACTGAGGCGTTCCAGCGATGCCTTCAGCAGGGCATGCACCTGCAGCAACTGGTCGGCGGACAGCAAGGCGGTGCCGAGGCTGTAGCCGTGGCGGAGACTGTCGGGGCGCCCCTTGCCCTGTGGCTGGGACCGGAAGCCGTAGGGATTGAGCAGTTCCTCCAGGTCTTTGCGCATCACGGATCGCTGATCCCGTGAATAAGCGCCGTCGATCTCCGAGAGCCGTTCGATCAGGTGGCTGTAGAGATCGTGTTCCCCTTTCCGGTGTCCCCTGGGGCCCTGCCGGGTTGGCGCCGGAGCATCGAATGGCTCCTTGAGAATGTGCCGCAACAGGGTGAACACGCGCCGGAAGATGCGGGCATCGGCCATCGCGGGATAGCCGCCATGAACCGTGCTGCTCTGGTGATCCGGTGGATCACCCGCCACGATCGGTCCCTGGCTCCGCCAGTCAAGCCGGAAGAAGCCATTGGCCTCCAGCCAGGCCAGATCGGCACGAGTGGCTTCGGCATCGGCGTAGCACTCACTGAATCCCTGGTGCACGTCGCGCCAGACGCCCAGGTAGGCCGCGGCCCGCTGGGCCAGATCTCCTTCGGGAGCAGGGTTGAGGATCTGCCTGAGCCGGCTGGCGGTACCTGGATCACTGCTGTCGAGGCTGTTGTGGGTGGCCAGGAGACGCAGCAGGAACAGGAGCCGTTCCAGATCCAGCAGCCTGGCGTAGCGGTGGAGGAAGGGGGGTCTTGGCTTTGTCCCGGTTCACGGCACTGCAGATCCGCCTGTCGAAGCGATGGAGGCGCGCCGTGATGGCCTCCGGCTCGATCGATTCCACCGCCGGGTTGAGTTTTTCCATCAGTGCGAAGCCTTCAGCGCGTGAAGGGCCGAAGTGCCTGTGCCTGATGGCGCTGTCGTACTCCTTGATCACCGCCACCGGCACCGGCCTCTCCCGGAGCTGCACCCACTCTCTGCAGACGTGGACCGGGGTGGTGAGCCACCAGCCGATCCAATCCACCGGCTCCGGGAGTGCCAGGTGCTGGGTGTAATGCAGCCGCCAGGGTCGTCGGGCATGGGTGGCATCGATCACCACCGGCACGCCGTTCACCACATCCTGGTGCAGCCGCGCCAGCAGGACGGCGCGGATCTCATCCCAGGGCCCCTGGATCGCCGCATCCCCGAACAGCTCTTCGCGGATTCCGTCGGTGGAGAGCACCAGGCCGGGCTCACCTCCGGGGCCCTGGAGCCATGGAGCCAGCCGCCTGGCGAACGTGGTCTTGCTGCTGCCCGGCGGTCCGATCAGCAGGTGGCAGCGAAGAGGAGAGGCCATCTCGCCACATTCAGGGACGCCGGGAAGCTGGACAAGGCTCGTTGTGCGAACGACGAATGGCCGTAGGGCCGGCCTCCTCTGCCGGCGTTCTCCTCGGGGCTTCTGATCCGGAGATTGAGGCGCATCTGCAGGCCGTTGGGGAGCTCCTTCGTACCACGATTCAGCTCGTCGTTCGCACGAAGACTGGCAAGACATCGGAGATGCTCTTTCACGCTTAACGGCGAGTGAATGACACACGATCCATGCACTGGAATCCCGAGCAGTTGACCGAAGATGCCTTTGCGCTGGTCAGCATCACGTCCACGAATGATCCCCGCCGACATCCCTGGGGTGTCTGCCTGCGCCCGGACGCGCCGCCTGCCTGTGGCGGCGGCGGCCATTTCCTCTGGCAGCCCAACCTTTCTCAAACGCTTGCCCTGGTGAGCGACCACAGCTCAGCCCTCTTCATGACCTTCGGCGAGGACGAACGGGAGTGGCTCGCGTTTCGTGACCGGTTGCGCGCCATCGCCGCTGACTTCACGAATCAACCCAGCCGCTGCCTTGCGGCTTTGAATCGTGAGCTGGCCGGACTGCTACAGGTGGAATGGATCGGTACCTACCAGGAGCTCCGCAGTGGTGGTGATCCTTTCTGCCAGAGGATCCGGACCAGCTTCCTGGCCGATGCCGGGGCCTTGCTCAGCGAAAGGAGCACACGCAAGATCAGCGCGTCAGAGGAGCAGGCCTTCTGTGCCTGGCTGGCGGAGTACGGAGCCTGATGGCCGTTCTTCGCTACCTCCCGGGATCGACGATCTGGTTATTCGCACGAGACGGCGAATCGATCAGTCTCTGCCGTTGGAGGTTGATGCCCTGTTCGTCATAAAAACTGACCATGAGCCGGGAACATGATCCCTTCCGCATCCCACGCGCCGGCTGGGAAGCGGCCCCCACCGCCGGCCTGGCTGCCATCGATGCCAACGGCAATGGCGGCGCCTTCAGCGGGGGCGAGTTCGTCGCCGAGTCCACCCTGGGCGGCGTGGCGGTGTAAGCGATTTACCAGGCGCTGCTCAGCGGCCTGCGCACCGAAGCCATGCGTCAGCGTGGTGAAATCGATCGTGCCACCCAGGTTCAGACCATTGTGGCCACGGTCTGGGAGTCGGTGAAGCAGGGGGCCGCCGTGAGCGTGGTTCTCGCGGTGGTGCTGCTGGTGTTCCCGTGGCTGAATCTGCCGCTGACCCTGCTGGGCTTCGTGGGGATGGGCAAGGCATCGCTGGATCTGTTCCACGCCTTCTGGGATGGCCTCAGCGCGGAGCAGCAACAGGAACTGCAGCAGGCAGCCTTCTCTGCCGGCGTGGATCTGCGCCAGTGGTTCGATGGCGGCCGGAAACCGGAGCTGGCATGAGCCAGTCGTGGGGTGCCGGTTGGTGGAGTGCGCTGATCGGCCGCCTGTCGGATCAGGTGGCCGAACCAGACCGGATCGCCTTCCTGCAGGAGCGGTTGAGCCGTCATGGAGCGGAACTGCACGGGCAGCTGCCCGACCTGCTCCTGCGCACGCGGGATGCGGATGCGGCGATCCGCAGCTGGCTGGCTGACAAGGACCTGAGCCACTGGATCCCTCAGTCCGCCGGCGGCACGGCCGCCGATGGCTGGCAGTTCGAATCCATGGCCTGGAATCGCTCCAGAGGTGCCGAAGCCATGGATCCCTTCGCCATCGGACGAGCCCATCTTGATGGTGGCCTCGATGCGCTTGGAGCTGAGGGCGTGCCGGAATCCATGGCCGGAGAGGCGCTGGAGGCGGCGGTGCTGGCGGCCGCCATCACGCTGGGGTTCTTTCTCTTCCGGCACGGCAAGGACTGGGAGCAAGCAGATCCTGGGCAAAGCCATCATTTGCTGAGGCAGGCCGTGGAGCGCGCGGGGGGCGGCATGCTGCAGGGGGCCGGCCTTTCGCTGGTGCTGAATCTGGCGCTGGCGCTGGTGCCCGGCGGCCAGGCGTGGCTGGTGGGTGTTTCGATCCTGCGTCTGACCCGGGCACTGCCCAGCGCTCAGCAGGATCCGTTCATTCTGGAGGGCCGCCGAAGAACCCTCTCCACAGCGACTTGATCAGGCCACCGAGTCCACTGGCGGCATCGCCTCCCTGCTCTCGAGGGACAGGGGGGCGAACCGCAGGGGGATGGATGGGGCGAGGGCGGACCGCCTGCTGGGGAGGGCGTTTCCACCGGATGTGGTGGGGGAACTGCTCCCAGCTGCCCTGTCGGCTGATCATGGGGATGAGAACGGGGCCTGAATAGTCTTCATCGGATAGGGCCAAACTTCTGAATGTTTCATGCGAAGGACGAAACGATCAGGGTAGAACGGCCGCAAGCCTGAGCTGCTTGGTCCAGATGCGGAAGATGTTCCCCGTGGCTTTGCCGTACATCCAGGCGATCCGCTGCGGACAGGTGAAGCGATTCTGGGCCTGATGGGGATGGTCCCGATCCAGCTCGGCCAGGAGGATCTCCGCATCGGCTTCCAGCAGGAGTTCGTGCAGCAACCTCAGGCCCGCTTCTGATGCCGGGTAGTTCGCCTGGTCGCTGGCAAGAACCAGTGCTCCAGGAGGAAGTGCCGCCAATCGGGCCTGGAGCCCTCGCCGAAGGGCAGTTGCATTCCCTCCCATCAGTTCGTTGAGGCAGTTCATGGCCGTGAACACGTGGGCCTGGTTCAGGGTCTGGCGTTCGGTGAGGGAAAGGCCCGGCTGCAGCAGATCGATGGTGATGCCATCGATGGACACCTCGGGATGCTCGGGATAGTCGGCGGCGATGGCCGCGGCGATGGGCCAGCAGTCGGACCACGATTGGGCCTGACGATCCAGCACCCGGACCGTGAGGCGCCGCCCACCGGCCTGGGCATGGAGGGAGGCGAGGGCGATCGCTTCCGGGCAGGGACCACCACACAGGGCCGCCAAGTGCAGATGCTCCCGCCCGAGGATGGGACCCGCAGCGGTTCCCTCCAGATCGGTGAGCAGATCGCCGAGCTGGAGGGTGTAGTGCCCCAGATACCTCAGCAGGTAGGCGGCCCGGGTGATCGGCTGGGCATAGGGATCCGCTGAGACGGTTCTGCCGGTGCGATACATCCCGCTGAGGGCCATGTCGGCTAACTGCACCCGTTCCAGGAACGCCCGCTCGCTCTCGCCCGGCGCTGAGAACGTGCGGAGCACCTCTGGGATGAGACGCTCATACATGGCGCAGGACCTCCGGGCGGATCACGCGGAAGGTGAGGTTGATGCGTTCGTGCTTCACCCGCAGCCGCTGCGGCACTTTGTGCAGCCAGTGCTCCTGGGTGGGAGGATCCATGATGAGAAGATCGCCATGGCACAGTTCCAGGCTGATCGGGGCTGCGCTGTTGGTTTCGGGGCTGCGGGGCCGCAACTGGAACGTGCGGGCGGCTCCCAGGCTCAGGGAGGCGATTGGCGCTGACGGGTCCAGTTCCCGTTCGTCATCGGCATGCCAGTCGAGCTTGTCGGTGCCGGTGCGGTAGAGATTCAGCAGCAGGGAGTTGAAACGGCAACCGGCGGCCGCTTCCACCTGCTCACGCAGTCGCTGCACGTTGTCTGTCCATGGCTCAATGGCGTTGCGCACGCCGCTGTAGGTGTAATGACAGCCGGGATCCCCCATCCAGCAGGTGAGCCGGGGGATCGGGTGGGTGCGTCCGAACAGGGTGATGTGCTCCTGCTTCCACGGCACCGTGTGGTGCAGATCCAGCAGATGCTGATCCGCATTCGCCAGCCAGCCGGGGGCATGGCGTAGCTCGAGCCCATCAGCGCTGTGGTGCGGGAAGCCGGCAGGCGGGTCTGGATGGAGAAGGTTGAGTTGCTGATCCATGACTTGGCTGAAGTCGCTCAGGTCGCTGTGGGGCGGATGGCGAATTCGGCAAGGGTGGAGGGAAGTTGTTGCATACTACTGGTTTTAATTCTCGATGTGAGTGAACTGTAGATCCGCGGGAAGAAGGTATGTGGCGATCCCCTTGGTGAGCAGATCGAAACCCTGTTTGAGCAGCAATTGCTCCCTGAGCAACGAAACAGGCTCTATTGGACGAGATCATATGTGCCCTGAGGTTGTTGTGCTCCCTGCTTAACTGATTTTACAGGGTTCGCGCTTCAGTCAAGATGGTGAACAACGCGGTCAAATTGAATTCGTCCCAAACCGTGTATTCAAAGAATTGGGAATGCCGATTTCCCATGACGATCGTAGCTCGATAGCGGCCGAGACGGAGTCACTGTTTTTGCTAAAGTGCTGCAAGTCTGTCGAGGTGTAGTTAGTCTCGTGATTCGCCTGAATGAGCAGTGGCTTTTCTTTGAGCTAGGTGAGGTTATCCAACACCGACATTACGACTTTGGGAATGCATTTCCTGCCGGCAAGGATGGCTAGGCATAGGCAGCTGTGCTCGTCCACTACGTTCAAGAACTTGAGCCACCACGCATCATCTGAGTTTTCTACCTGCAAGACCATGTTCATGGCCTGATAAGGATTTTAGACTCTTGACACCTCAACGAGCCGCCGTCTAGCGGGCGCGCGGGTATGTTCCGGTTGAATGACACACTAACCCCTTCCCTCCGACGGAGGCAGGGAGCAGGATTGTGCTCCACCGGCCTGCCCTGGTCTTGCCAAGGGTGTAATGCCATGCGGTTCCCAGAGCGTGTTTTCTCAGCAGATTGTTCAAGGATACGTCGGCGTTGAATTTCCTTTGCATATTCCCTATGAGTCGCTTTCTTCATCAAGGGTCTGCCTCTTTACTTCTCATGACTACATTCCATCGTTTTGCTAGCGCTATCCGATATTGGTGTGATTAGTGCCCTTGATGGCGGAGCAGTTGTCGGAGGCGTCGAGCATTGGTAACCAACTCAGCACCGGATTCGGCCTGGGGATTCAGCTTACCGAGGGTGTTTTGGACATGTTTCACGAAGGACTCCCAGCCTATTTCCGCTGGCAGAGGACCAGCATTTACTACTATTCGAATTGCTAGGAACAACTTCAGTTATATGACCCTAGAACCAACCGCACAGACGAGGTGCTCCGCCAAGCATCGACAATGAAAGCAGCGGAAAAGTACAACAGCGCTTATCATGGTGTGATAGACACATGAGTCTCAATAGAGATGATGTCAAAGCCAATGTCAAAACCTATAATGGTGCTATTGAAATGAACCTCATTCATTCGCGGGAGTCAACGCAATGCCAAGATTTCAAGCCCGATGCGCGAGCAAACTTGTACTTGAGAATTTTAAGTCTTTTCGAGCATTTGAAGAAATTAATCTCGCGCCGCTAACATTGATTTACGGTCCAAATTCCTCAGGCAAGAGTTCGATACTTCAGTCCATTCAACTTATAGCAGGCACGATTCAGTCAGGAGGCAACGTTAATCCCGACATGCTGCTTCGACTTAGTACGACTACTCCTGATCGCAATCTTGGAAATTTCTTCAATGTACTTTCCGTTCAAGATGGGGCTAGTGGCCTTACTATTGGGTATGAGTTGACAGGCAGCCTTGATCTACTTAGCGACATGGATAACTTTGAGCTGATGTACGGCAAGGGAAGTGCAACACTCAAGCCTCTACTTGCTGAGTTGTTGATACCTAGGCAGATCAGATTCACATTTAAATCAACTAATCTGACCGAAGACGGTAGAGGAATTTTATCAAGTGTCACAATTAAGTACGGTTCTGGTCCTCAGGAGTATATTGTTTTTCAGTATTACGAGAGTGAGCAGTGTTTTAGGCCGGAGTTATCTGGCATGCATCATTATGCCAACTGGCTCAATAGATTGCTAGAGCTTTCTAGTGAATGGAATGGCAAGGCTCAACTTGTACATTCTACTGGCGCCCACGAGTACTTACCTTACGAACCAATTGATTGGGCATTGTTGGACTCGATTGACTGGGCTCGCGTACCCATCTATTGCTCATCTTATGGATTGTTTGCTTGGATTCTTGCTGCTTCTGAAAAGAATCCTTCTTTCTTAGGAGTTGATACGAACCCCTTCCGTCCTTCCGCGCCCGAGCCCGAGACTGATACTGAATTAGACGAAGAGGAAAATCCTTTATCATTTAAATCTGTCTTCAAGCACTTCATCGATGAACATCGCGAGCAGATACGCAATTACGAAAGACGCCACATTAGGTATCTACGTCGAATGTATGAAGCACATCATGAAGCCAAGTTGAGTCCATGGGAACTGGCTGCTATTGTTTTTTCTGCCGGTTTGCCCAAGTCATTGTTCTCCGGCTTTCGAGATCATTGGAGTAATGAATACGATTACATCATCGCAGATCAAGAGCGATATGACCTTGAAGGCGACCGTATATATCCAGATCCCGATACCATTAACCCGGATTTCCCTTCTGCAGCAGGTTTCATTTCTCCATCTCGCCTTGATGCGATCATTCGGTCATTTCAAGATATTACTGAATCACCGCTGTTGTTCCCATATGCTAGGCATCCAAATATCCCCCCTGCCCAACCTTTTAATGCACCCCCAATAGATTCAATTGATACAGAAATGGATTCGCCTGATGAACGGTTGCCAAGACAAGAGGGATTATCTAAGGAACGAGAGCGTGCGATTCGTCAACAGCGAGCTTATGCCCTGCGTGACATTGCGTGCAGCATTGGACCTTTTAGGGTCTCGGTGATGTCTGAGTATCAATATATAGAACCGATTCGAGAAAAGCCTCAACGCTTTTACGCATATCCTGACTCAGTTTCTGGTAAGCCTATAAGCAGGTATCAAGAACTTATTTTTCAACATCGGAACGATTTAAGTGCATTGAATTGTCTATTGAGAACCATGGACCTTGAATACGAAGTCCATGTTAATGACATCTCAAGCCCCATCTTGGGTAGTTACTGGTCTATTGTCCTAAAAGATATTGCTGCCAATGTAGAGCTTACTCTATGTGATGTTGGCTATGGTCTATCTCAGTTGCTTCCCGTTTTGGTTGATGCAGTGTACGGAGATAATGGTATATATATAGTAGAACAACCCGAGCTCCATCTTCATCCACGTCTCCAATCAGAGCTTGGATCAATGCTGGTGGGCTCTGTGAATTTATCACGCGATAGACAGTGGATAGTTGAAACTCACAGCGAGATGATTCTCTTAAGGATTAGAAATCTAATCAAAAATTCTCGAATTGATCACCAAAAGGTCAAGGTTCTGTATGTTCAGCCAACAATGAGGGGGTCTCGAGTGATTGAACTTCGCCTTGGAAGCGATGGCTCAATGCTGGATGAGTGGCCAAGTGGGTTCTTTGAAGACCGATTGATTGAGATGGAGGGTTTGCTTTAAATGTTAATGCATGTCAGCCTAAGGATAAAAGATCTACTTAAGCAGTCATTGCATCCATCTTCCAAGTTGATTCTAAGTGGACTTATTTCGGATCATGTAGTTTTGCATTTTGAGGATATAACGTCTAATCATAGAATCACCAATGAACCTGAGTGGAAGGCGCTCAAAAGCTCAGAGAAAGAATTGTGGAAAGTTAGATTAGAGAGGTTTTGTGAAAGACGCAATAAGCATGCATTTCACCAAGCATTACCTCGACCATTGATTATAGACATTAAGCTTCGATCGAAAGCGGTCTCCATCGGGCGTTTAAGTTCTTCGTCCTCGGTGTCATTGGATAGGCCGCTCGATGAAATTATGCTCGATGACGACTATGCAATTGAGGACTGCTATCAATACTACAAAGTAGAGACTGTTCATCCAGATGCAATTGCGTCTTCATCGGCGCTTGCTTTACGGGAACAGGTTGCGCCTGGAGGCACTGTCTTTGTGCCTGCAGGCTCCGTTAGGAGTAAGGTTTGGGAAATACTATTTAAAGGATATGTGGATTATTCTAGTACTATAACTCTGTATGACAGGTATGCTATTTCAAGTCATCGCTTGCAAAGTTGTGGTACTCTGCAATTCGACCGTTCCATGAAGGGGATGAGTTATTTACTGTCTAAATTGCCTGATTCGAATGTAAGAACATGGAAGCTGCATGCCCAGCTTCCCTACTTTAAGAATTCAGTTGATGTCGACAATGAGGCGCTCCAAAAATCAATTGATTTTCTTACAAAGCAGTCTGAGTGTGTCGGCGTTAAGGGTATGCTATACTTGTATAACAAAAGCATTTGTGCTGAGTATTTGCATGACAGACTTCTTGTTTTTGATGAATTCGCTTGGTCTTTGGGTAAGGGAATCAGTATTTTAAGCGAGAACATGGTGCCTGAAAATTATCAGCTGCAAAGAATTCGAGACCTCAGTGTAGTAATTAGGAATCTACAAAGACAGCTTTCAGTCAAAAAAATGGTTGCTGACATGATAGCTATTGGCTGAGCAAGTTTGGCTATTTTATATTCGCCTAGATGCAGGATGTTTCGCCTAGTGTTAAGGAGGATTATAGGGGCTGACTTGCGTCTATCTTGCGTTCATTTGTATTTATTTTGGTGGCCTAGGCTCTGGTGGCAACCTGCAAACTTTTCACTATTTGATACCATGACATACTCTGATTCCTCTGTTTGGGTTGGTTGCCTAGTTTTTGCTAGATGTTTTGGGAGTCTCCAGCTTGAGTGCTGTGAGTTTCCCGCTTAGGAATGCTCCCGTATCAATCCCAATCCGATGCGGCAGCCGCGTCACCTTGAAGTCATGCCGAAACGTATGCCCATGCACCACGGTGTAGGGCAACCCATGGGGCCGGCTCAGAAACGGCCGCCGGATCCAGATCAGATCGTCTGTGGCCTGGTGCTCCAGACGGATGTCGGGGCGCACGCCCGCATGTACGAACAGATAGCGGCCGCGGATCGCCGTGTAGGGCAGCTGCTCGAGCCAGGCCTGGCGCTCGCGGGCCAGGGGCAGCAGGTCGGGGTTGGCGCCGTTGCACAGCCACAGCTCCACGTCCTCATCCGGCGCTCTCGGTGCCATGGCCTTGAGCAGCATCTGCTCGTGGTTACCCCGCAGCACCGTCACGGCCGCCAGCCCGTAGGCGCCGGGGTTCTCCTGCAGCTGCCACACCCGCTCCAGCACCTTCCGGTCGCCATCGGCTTCGGGGGCCCGGTCGATCAGGTCCCCCAGGAAGATCAGCTCGGCGCCAGAATCCAGGTGTGGGATGAGTTCCTGCTCCAGCAGGGAGGCGCAGCCGTGCACATCCCCGATGGCCACCACATCAGGTCTGTTCATCGTCGCTCTCCCACACGTTGAGGCTGGAGCGCTGCGATTCGTTGCGCAGGCGCTTGCGGCTGCGCTTCGGGTCGCTCTTGAGCAGGGCCAGCTTCTCGCTGAGCAGGTCGAGTTCCCGGGTGAGCCTGGGGGTGGCGGGCATCGACGACAGGTCGCTGAACAGCTTGCCCAGGCTGACGCTGGCGCTGCCAACATCCCCTCGATCGAGTTCGGCGATGACGCGCCGGCGTTCACGGTTGGCCTTGAGCAATGCCAGCTGTTCGGCCACCTCCCCATCGGGGTCCAGCTGCTTGATCTCCTCGCTTTCCATCACCGGCAACTGCAGGTGTTCAATCAGGGTCTGGCGTTCGCCGCTGCCGGGGGCCTCCCAGGCCAGCCTCACACTGAGGATCTCCCGATTCGGAATCCAGGCGGGCAGCTCCAGCCGTAGGCCCACGTTGAGCTCCTGGCCGGCGCGCAGGTTGGGGAGCTGGTGGTTGCCGGCAGCGGTGGGCTTGAGGTCATTGAGCAGATCGACCACCTCGGCGCCGTGTTTGCCGCGCACCCCGAGGCTCACCCGCCGCCCGAAGGTGCTGGTCAGGCCCTGGAGCTCGGAGGCGTAGAGATCGGCCAGCTGGCTGGGGGTTTCGATGTGGGCCAGGGTGCCGTCCCCCGCCGCGGCCATCGCCCCCATCAGGTCTTCGTCGAAGTCATCCCCCAGACCGAAGGCGCTGGTGCTGATGCCCCGCTGGGTGAGGCCCGCCACCTTGGCGGCGATCTGGTCGGTGTCGGTGAGGCCCTCGTTGGCCTGGCCATCGGAGAGCAGCAGCACCCGGTTCATCGCCGTGGGGTCGAGGTGCTCGGCCACCTGGGTGGCTCCCGCCCGCCAGCCATCGAACAGGGCCGTGCAGCCACCGCTGTGGATGGTGTTGATCGCGGCGATGAAGGGCTGGGGATCGGCCACGGGCATGGAGGGCACCACCACCGTCACCTCGTCGTCGAAGCTGACGATGGCGAGCCGATCACGGCTGGTGAGTTCCCCGGCCAGGAAGCGGGCCGCCTTGCGGGCGTAGCTGAGCTTGGTGCCGTCCATCGAGCCGGAGCGGTCGATCACCAGGGCCAGGTTGAGCGGCGGCCGCTCGCGACGGCTGGCATCGGCGGCCGCCGGCGGTGGGGTGATCGTGAGCAGCAGATCGAGCACGGAGGGGCGATCGGTGGCCACAGCCGGCCGCAGGGGCCGGAAGCGAAGGGCGGGACGGGTCATCTTGAGAAGAAGCGGTGGGACGGGGGAATGAATTCAGCGGTCGGCGTCGTCGAGCAGGGCGTTGAGCCGGTCCAGGAGGTGCTGGAGCCATTTCTGGCGCCGGGGGCCGGCAGGGGGAGGCAAAACGGAGTCGCGGACGTGCACTTCGATGCCGGGGGCGAGGGTGAAACGCAGCCAGCGGCTGCCGTTGTCGCTGGAGCGGGATCCGGTAGGGGTGCGCTCGGAACGGGAGCGGGAGGACAGGGGTTTGTTGAGCATCCCAAGAACGGAGCCCATCGGGGCAGCTTTTCGTGCGAAGGACGAAGGCCCCTCTGCCGCAGCACCGACGGCGTCGGCCGTGGACGGCAGATCCCGCAGGTACTGAAGGGCCTCGTTGGCGGAGGGAGCAGTGGCCGCCGCCCCCTCGCCATCGAGCTGCTCCAGCTGTTGCTCCAGATCGGCGTCGGCCAGAACGCAGAAGGGAGCAATGGCGGAGAGGCTCAGCCCGCGCCGGGCCAGGGAGCGCACCAGCACCAGTTGCAACAGGTGCCGGTGGGCGTACACCGCGCTGCGCCCCTCCTTGCCGGGGCGATCGATCAACCCCTGGGTGGCATAGAGACGCACGGTGCGCGGCGAGATCTCCTCACCCAGCAGCTTGCCGGCGACGAGGAGGAGTTCCTCGAGGCCGTAGAGGGCGTCAGCTGGAGCGAATACCTTGACCATCCCCAAATTATCCACACTTGCAGTGCAGGTGTCAAGCGAGTAGGCTTCCTGCCCCGTTGACGGCCTCACCATCGCTCACCCCACCCCCGACCACGCCCGACTGCTGGAACACCTGCAGCACCTGGCCCGGCCCCGCCACGCCCGCTGGGATCCCATGGGCCTGATGGCCGTGCGCGCCTATCTCTCCGAGCAGCTCGGCGCCCTGGGGCCGGTGGAGGAGCACCACTTCCGTGAGGGCATCGATGCGGGCACCAACCTGATCCTGCGGCTCCCCGGCCAGCGCCCGGAGCTCGATCCGCTGCTGGTGGCGGCCCACTACGACGGCCCCCTGCACTCGATCGGCGCCGACGACAACGCCTCCGGCCTGGCGGCCCTGATCGAGCTGGCCCGGCACTGGGCCGCCGAGCCGTCCCGGCGGCCGGTGTGGATCGTGGCCTTCGACCAGGAGGAGTGGGGCATGCTCGGCAGCAGCGCCCTGGCCCGCCACCTCCAGACCAGCGGCCAGAAGCTGAAACTCATGGTGAGCCTGGAAATGCTCGCCTACACCTGCGAAACCCAGAACTACCCCCACCCGGCGATGCGGGCGATCTACGGCGATCGGGGAGATTTCATCGCCGTGGTGGGCAACCTGGGCGCTTCGGCGATGCTTCCGAGCCTCGCCAGCAGTATGGGGAAGCACGTGGCCACCAAGGTGCTGCCGGTGCCCGATGCCGGCCGCTCGATGCCCGAGGTGCGCCTGAGCGACCACAGCCCCTTCTGGGATGCGGGCTTCGACGCCGTGATGGTCACTGACACCTCCTTCCTGCGCAACCCTCACTACCACCAGATGAGCGACACCATCGACACGCTGGATCTGCCGTTTCTGGCGGCTGTCACCGAGGGGTTGAAGGCGGGGTTGGGGGTGCTGTGAGCAAAGGGGGGCATTCGCGCAGAGAGTGGAGCCGAGCGGAAGCTTTCAAGCGCCTGAACGAGTATTCAGTCCGCCTACTTTTCCAAGGTCCAATAACTGCTGCGTCAGTGCCACACCTTCCTGAATAGAGACGGCGAGGGGGTGGCCTGGGAGTTCTTGCGGCTAGAGAGATGAGCTTAAAATGAGGCTGTCATTAATTTCCTGAGATACGATTCACCGCAGGAGTCGTGCAGTGTCTCCAAGACTTCCTCCAGTGAAATAACATTGCAATTTTCTGGGCTGTCATTTGGAATACAAATCTGTTTGCAAAAGAAAATGTATTTGTCGCTTGAGCCTGGGCTCCTTTCTCTTGCAAATGAATTGATTTGATGCAAGCTTGCCCTATTCTTTACTTGTGAGAATACACGGGCCCCGTTGCCATCTATTCCTATGATGTCAAAATGTTTAAGTGTTTCACCACATGCGTAAAGCTTAAGCTTTAGAAATCCTCGTAGTCTCAAGTACTCATCGCACATGACCTCAAGCGCCCACGGAAGGTAGGAGTCTGGCTCTTGGGGATTTAATGGCTCACCATTAATAAAACTATTCGCAATTCTTTCGCATGCATGCCATCTTACAAAGGTTTGCAGCTTGGAGGCAAGCAGATGGGCATATGGGAAATCCATAAGGCTTACGTCAAACGTGTTCTCCAGCAACAAAACCTTTAGGGGAATGTCCTCTACTGCACCTGTGAGCTGCTTAAGGAATTGCTTTGAGTCGCGCTTGGGCGTTCCACGCAGAATTCTATCTGCACCTCCAAATCTATACGACGCAAAAACATGACAATCTTCACCCTCATTGCACCTGTTCATGTAGTCAACTTCCGTTCGGCCCTTACCCTTATAGTCAGAAAGAGCCCAGGACTCCTCGGGCGCGAAATGAATTGCAATTGCTTTGTGGTTGTAGAGATACTCTATGGTTGATCCCACAATGTTGTTAGACGGCCAATCGTGGACATGTCGTACATAGTAAAATTTAGACATAATCAGTCTTGCTGTTTTTATTTGCCAAGAAACGGTCTATCTTTGGCGATCGCAATAGATTCTTTGTGATCATAACAGCCTGCATGTACAGGAGCAACGACAACCTACTGGTGGGCAAGACCTACGCCAGCCTGCTCGATCAAAGGCCCGGCGAGTAGCTCGAGATCAAGCCAGGACACAAGCAGATTCGGCCGACTCCCGCTTGCGTCACTGACGAGGAGGAGTGTGGGGCAGCTATGCAAAGCGCATTTGCTTGGGGAGGGAGCCTTGAGATGATCGGTGTGACGTCGGCTGGTTCAAGACACTTGCCTTGCCTGAGGACCAAGGCGCCTCCATGCTCATTGCCCTGGTTCAATCAGTGCGTTGATGGAGACCCAGCGATGGCCTCGACTCGGATCATCGCTCACGATCAGCACCACGGTTCCGCAAGCTGGAGTGAACTTTGGGTCGTCATCAGAGATGTCATGGGAAGCGTTGCTCTTGCGGTACTGGTTGCGCTTTTCAATCAGGATCTCCAGCAGATCTGAGGCGGCCCATTGGGATCCGTGACCACCGCAGGGATACCGACCAAGCAGATCAAGGAACCCCACAGCTTGAATCACAGGGATTCGGCTGGGGTCCCAGACAAGGATGGCGTGAGGATCGACGTGATTCTCATCCCGCACCCGCTTGAACGGCCCGTCCAGCAGAGCAAGCAGCAGCTCATCGCTGTGGTTGAGATTCTCAGATGGCAATGCGGTGCTCTAGGTGGTGTTTGTGCTCCAGACTCATCAACCGAAGGCTCCAAGCGATGGTTGGCCAGTCATCTAGATGGCGAGCCGTCGCAGGCCGTCTTCTAATTGATGGTTTCACAGCACGATGGGCCGTTGGCCGGCTGAAGCAAGGTAGATGCCATAAGTTGAAACACTGTGAGGTTGATGGCTTTTATTGGACAGATCCGGCCCCGACATCGTTAACCCCGGGCGGGAAGAACAGGGTTTGGTCTCAGTGTAGAACTCATGGGGACTTTTGCCTCCCAGTGAGCTATGCGGTCTTACATGGCTATACCTCCAGAAGAAGTGGGCCAGACTGATCTCCGCTTCCCAGCCATTGCTTTAGCCACCCAGATACAACACCTCATATTTGACGGTGCGCCAACAGTTGATATGTTCCTGTCGCCCGGGCCACCGCCTCCTCCAGCCCTGCCTCATCCGTCCACTTGCCGTAGTGCCGGTGATGGGTCGCCGCATCGCGAACTGTTGGTGCGCCCAGATCCTGCATTTCTTTCCCGAAGATTTTCCCTTCTCCCGCCGTGGCTTTTTTCACGCACTCACCCGGCCCTTTCTGCTGACAACGCCGCCACCTTCGCCAACAGTCCGGGCCCGTCCAACCGCCTTCCGTAGGCGCTCAGGTGGACCGCTGGAGAGTGTCCACACAACTCGGAGGCTTCCCGGACGTGCAGGCCTAGATCCAGGCCGAGTCGCAACGCAAAGGCATGGCGCAGGCCGTAGCTCTTCAGCTCCTCTGGCATCCTCAGCCGCCGCAACTGCTTGGTCATCCGCTCGCCGGGAGAAGCAGCCGTCTGACTCCAGCCCGGCAAGCCGTGGTCCCTCCACCTCGTCAGCAGCCCATGGCAGTCACGCGGCCAACCGGCTGGTGGCACGGCAGGCACCTGGCGCGGCTTGGTCTTGCCCTTGCTCGACACCTTCGAGCGGCTCACCACGGCCACCGCCACCGCGCCCGGCCCGGCGATCAGTTCAAGACCCACCAACTCCTGAGGCCGCAGCCCGAACACCACTAGGCAGTCCCAGGCCACCAGATCAGCAGGCAGCAGCTTGGTGCTCGCTTGGATCCGCTCTCGGAGTTGTTCGATCTCCTGATCGCTGAAGGCCCGCACACCCGCCGGATCAGCCGCAGCCTTGCCATTGCCCCGTAAGGGCGCGAGTTCTTCTGGCCACGGCCAGCCTGCTTCCTTCCAGAGCCGCCTGGCCCTGTCGTAGGCCATCTGCCGAGATCGGCTGTTGGACTCCCACTTACGCAAAGTGGCTTCCAGCAACGGCTGATCCGCTGGCCAGCGCCTTTCCCCTGCAACGGACACGAGCCGCTGCAGATAGGGCGCCCAGGTGCGGTCCCAGGTCCGCTGCACCATCGACTCCCCGATCATCCGAGCTTCAAGTCGCTCAGAGAGGCGCTTGAGACATTCAGGCTGGAGCCGCAGTGCATCGTCGACCCGGGGAATCCCATCAGGGTCAGGCCATCGCCAGGCGCCTTCCATGACGCCATCGAACACAGCGCAGGCTTCGGCCAAAGCCCTTGCGGCAGTAGCGGGTCCTGGCTCTGTCTGCAGTGTGAGGGAGCGTTTGGTCGGCTGTTCATCCATGGCTTCCCCCGGACGAGGGGGGAATTCGCTGCTGCTCAGCCGCAGGCGGTCCCGGTGGATCTCGATGAACCATCCCGTTCTTCCCTTGCGGTGACGCCGAAAGGAACTGGACAGCTCTCCGATCCAGGCCGGGCGGGCAGCAGGCATGGGCGGGGGAAATCCGGGGGAAATCTTGCCCATTCTGGCCCCTTTCAGGCCCAATCCGTCCCATCTAGGCCGCTTTCAGGACCGATGGGATGGGCCTGAAAACCTTTTTGCTGACTGGGATCTGAGGCCCTGACGGAAGACGCCCCCTGATGGATTCGAACCATCGACCGGCTGCTTAGAAGGCAGCTGCTCTATCCAGCTGAGCTAAGGGAGCTGGTGGGGGCATTGTGCCAGCGATGGGCGACCGAAACAGGCCGGTAGCCACCCCTACAGTGAGCAACCCAGATCGAGGCGTTCCATGGCGGCCACCCGGCTCAGTGACAGCCAGAAAACCGAACTGGTGGAGCGCTATCGGGCCGGAGCCAGCAGCCAGGACCTGGCCGAGGCCTATGGCTGCAGTGCCAACACGGTGAGTCGGGTGGTGCGGCTGGCCCTGGGGGACGACGAGTACGACCGTATCAAGCGTCAGCGCTCCCGCCGCCGGTCGACGGTGGAGGAGCCGGTTTCGGCCGCCGAAGCCATCCCGGCAGTTCCCGCCGATGCCCCTGCCGTAGAAGCAGCCGAAACTCCTGCCGAGGCAGCTCCGGCACCGGCGCCTCCGGCCCGGCCAGAATCGGTGGCTGGCGTTGTGCGCCGGGTGGACCTGCCAGCGGGGATCAAGGCGGACCAGCCGGAGGATGGCCCGGCGGTGCTGGCCATCGACGATGCCGACGATTTCGGCGGTGATGACGATGACGACCTGCTGAGCGGTGACGAGGACGCCGCCGACGAGGAGATCAATCCGTTCCAGCCGATCGCGGTGGAGCTGCTGCCGGTCGAGCCCAGCGAGGGCGATCACCAGCTCCACCCGCTGGAGACGGCGTCGCTCGCCTCCAGTGCCTACATGCTGGTGGAGAAGACCGTGGAGCTCCAGGCCCGGCCCCTGCATGAGATCCCCGAGCTGGGCGGTCTGCCGGCGGAGGAACTGGAGCGCCAGGCCCTGGTGGTGTTCCTCAATCCCCGCCAGGCCAAGCGCCAGTGTGGCCGCAACCAGCGGGTGATCAAGGTGCCCGATCTGCGCGTGCTGCAGAAGACGGCTCCCTACCTGCTCGCCCAGGGCATCAGCCGGGTGGTGATCGAGGGGTCCCTCTACGCCCTGCCCGGCAGCTGATCGCCGGGAGCGGTGCTCAGCCCTCGTCCGGGGCTGATCCGGGCCGCGGCATCAGCACCGCCGCGGTGGCACCGCCGCTGATCACCCCCAGCACCAGGGCCACGCCGACGATGAACCCGGTGGGCAGGGGGGTGGTGCGGCCGAAACCGAGCTGCAGCTGGGGACGGTCCTCCAGGTTCTGGGCACCGAGGCAGAGCAGGGTGAGCAGCAGGGTGCCGCCCAGCAGGCTGCCGAACAGGAGGCGCAGGCGCAGCAGCATCGCGATGGCGTTGGGGTGGCGTTGGGGTTGGGCTCAGTCTGACCCGGCCGGCGCCCCGTGCAGCAGGGCGTAGAGGGCCCGGCGGCTGTGGCCGCTGCGCTCCGCCAGGGTCCGGGCCGCCTCCCGGTTGCTGAGTCCCTCCCCCACCAGCTGCTCCAGGGCGCCGCGCAGGGCCGCCTCATCCCAGACCGGGGCTGCCGCGGCCGGGGCACCGCCGAGCACCAGGGTGCATTCGCCCTGGGGTGGGGTGTGGCGGAAGTGCTCCAGGGCCGCCGCCACCGAGGGACCCACCTGCTGCTCATGGCGCTTGGTGAGCTCCCGCGCCACCTGCAGGGGCCGGTCCCCCAGCACGGTCTGGAGATCCTCCAGCAGGGCCAGCAGCCGGTGGGGTGCCTCGAACAGGACGATCGTGCGCTCCTCCCCGGCCAGGGCCGCCAGCCGCTGCCGCCGCGGTCCCCCCTTCGGAGGCAGAAAGCCCTCGAAGCAGAAGCGGCCGGAGGGCAGACCGCTGCTCACCAGGGCGGTGGTGACGGCACAGGGGCCGGGGATGCAGATCACCTGGCGGCAGTGGGCCCGGGCTGCCGCCACCAGCTCCTGGCCGGGGTCCGACACGCCCGGCAGGCCGGCATCGCTGATCAGGGCCACCGCTTCCCCCATCGCCAGGGCCTCCAGCAGCTGGGGGATCCGGGCGTTCTGGTTGTGCTGGTGGAAGCTCAGCATCGGCACCCGGATGCCCAGGTGATGCAGCAGCAGCCCGCTGCGGCGGGTGTCCTCGCAGGCGATCCGGTCGGCGCCGGAGAGCACCCGCCGGGCCCGGGGGGAGAGGTCATCGAGATTGCCGATCGGCGTGCCCACCAGGTAGAGAACGCCGGCGGCGGGTTCGAGCTCCTGCACCGGTGCCTGCACAATGCTTCTTTGTTCTCTCCATGATGCCGTCCACCTGCGATCTGCCCGCCGGCGTGTCCCTGGAGACGCTGCTGGGTGAACTGAGGCGGCTGGCCTGGGGCGCTGCCGACATCCTGCGGGCCTATGCCCGCGGCGAGCAGCCCCCCTACGGATTCCCTGCTGCCCTTCAGGTCGACGATGGCGGCGAAGGACCGGTCTCGGCGGCGGATCTGGCCGTGAACCGCTGGCTACTCGACGGATTGGCGCAGGCCTTCCCGGACGCGGACTGGGTGCTGCTGAGCGAGGAGACGGCTGCCGCGATGCTGCGGCCCGGCGAGCCCCTCGACACCGAGTGGCTGTGGATCCTGGATCCCCTCGACGGCACCAAGGATTTTCTGCAGGGCACGGGCGAGTACGCCGTGCATCTGGCCCTGGTGCGCGGCCAGAGGCCGGTGCTGGGGGTGGTGCTGCTGCCCGAGCCCGAGGAGCTCTGGTTCGGCCTGCTGGGTTCCCCCGGCAGCGGTGGAGCGGGGGGTGCCGGGGAGGCCTGGCGGGAGAACAGGCAGGGTGAACGCTTCGCCCCTTCGCTCAGTGGCCGCCAGGAGGATCTGCTGCTGGTGGCCAGCCGCAACCACCGCGATGGGCGCCTGGAGCAACTGGTGACGGCCCTGGGGCCCGCCGGCAGCCTGGCGATCGGCAGCGTGGGCGGCAAGGTGGCCACGATCCTCAGGGGCGAGGCCGATCTCTACATCTCACTGTCGGGGAAGAGCGCGCCGAAGGACTGGGACATGGCCGCCCCGGAAGCGGTGTTGCTGGCCGCCGGTGGTGGGTTCGACCATGCCGACGGCCGGCCCCTGCTCTACAACACCGGTGACGTCAGGCAGGCGGGCTGCCTGATCGCCAGCCATGGTCCCCGGCACAGGGACCTGTGCGAGCGGGCGATGGCGGCCATGGCCACCATCGATCCCGGCTTCGCGGTGTAGGGCCCCTCAGGCGGGCACGGGCTCCTGCTGCTCCACCCCCCGCAGGGTCAGGTTGATGCGGCCGCGGTTGTCGATCTCCCGCACCCGCACCGTCACCTGGTCGCCCACGTTGACCACGTCTTCCACCTTCTCCACCCGGGCTTCCGAGAGCTGGGAGATGTGGATCATGCCCTCCTTGCCGGGCAGGATCTCCACGAAGGCACCGATCGGAATCACCCGGGTGACCGAACCGTTGAACACCTCGCCCTCGCTGACGCGGCGGGTGAGGCCTTCGATGATCCGCTGGGCCTCCTCCGCGGCGGCGCCATCGTGGCTGGCGATGGTGACGATGCCACCGTCCTCGATGTCGATCTTGGTGTTGGTGCGTTCGGTGATGCCCTTGATGGTGCGGCCGCCGGGGCCGATCACGGTGCCGATCAGTTCCGGGTCGATCCGGAAGCTGAGCAGGCGCGGGGCGTGGGGCGAGAGGATCTCGCGGGGCTTGTCGATGGCCTCGAGCATCTTGCCCAGGATGTGCAGGCGGGCCGGACGGGCCTGGTTGATCGCCTCGGCGACGGTCTTGACCGCCAGGCCGGTGATCTTCATGTCCATCTGCAGGGCGGTGATGCCCTTCTCGGTGCCGGCCACCTTGAAGTCCATGTCACCGAGGAAATCCTCAATGCCCTGGATGTCGGTGAGGATGCGCACCTCGTCGCCCTCCTTGATCAGGCCCATGGCGGCGCCGCTCACCGGGGCGGCCAGGGGCACGCCGGCGTCCATGAGCGCCAGGGTGCTGCCGCACACCGAACCCATGGAGGTGGAGCCGTTGGAGCTCAGGCACTCCGACACCACCCGCAGCACGTAGGGGAAGCTCTCCTTGGAGGGCAGCACCGGCAGCAGGGCCCGCTCGGCGAGGGCGCCGTGGCCGATCTCCCGACGGCCCGGGGAGCGCATGGGACGGGTTTCCCCGACTGAGTAGGGGGGGAAGTTGTAGTGGTGAAGGTAGGTCTTCTCGCCGATGGGGTTGAGATCGTCCATCTCCTGGGCATCGCTCGGGGTGCCGAGGGTGGCGCAGGAGAGCACCTGGGTGAGACCACGCTGGAACAGGCCCGAACCGTGCACCCGCTTGGGCAGCACGCTCACCGCCGCCTGGATGGGGCGCACCTCGTCGAGGCTGCGGCCATCCACCCGCTTGCCCTCGGAGAGGATCTGCTGGCGCATCAGCTTCTTGGTGAGGCTCTTGTAGGTGGTTCCCAGCAGCTTGCTGTTGCCGCTGACCGCCGCCCGGATCGGATCCTCCTCACCGAGGCTGGCGATCTTCTGGCCCACCTCGGCCTTGATGGCGTCGAGCTTCTCGTCGCGCTCGCCCTTGGTCTGGCTGAACTGCTTGAGCACCTCACCGATGCCGGCGCCGCATTCCTGCTCCAGGAAGGCAGGCAGGGCGGGATCTTCGGAGCGCGGCTCCGGCAGCACCTGCTCGATGCCGAGCTCCTTGATCAGGTCGAGCTGGGCGCGGAGCAGTTCGCTCACGGCTTCGTAGCCGAAGTCGATCGCCTCGATCACATCCTGCTCGGGCAGCTGGTTGGCGCCCGCTTCCACCATCACCACGCCGGCCGGCGTGCCGGCCACCACCAGATCCAACTCGCTGCGCTCGATCTCCCGGAAGCTGGGGTTGAGCACGAAGTCGTCGCCCAGCAGACCCACCCGCACGGCGGCCATCGGGCCCATGAAGGGAATCTTGGCCAGCAGGGTGGCCATCGAGGCGCCGGTCACGGCGAGCACGTCGGGGGGAACCCGCTCATCCAGCGACAGGCAGGTGGCGACGATCTGGATGTCGTCCCGCATCCAGCCCGGGAACAGGGGGCGCATCGGCCGGTCGATGAGGCGGCAGGTGAGGATGGCCCGCTCGGGGGGGCGGGCCTCACGGCGGAAGAAGCTGCCGGGAATGCGACCGGCGGCGTAGAGGCGCTCTTCGTAATCGCAGATCAGGGGGAGGAAATCGATTCCATCCCTGCCTTTCGAGCGGGTGGCGGTGACCAGGATCGACGTATCGCCGCACTCCACCATCACCGAGCCCCCGGCCTGGGGCGCAAATCGGCCGCTGGTCAGCCGGATCTCCCGACCATCGAAGGAGATCGACTGAGTGTGTCCTTGCACTGGGCGTTATGTCCGTTTTGTTGTCGCCCGGCATTCTCGCATCCGCCCCTGCCCGGCCATGAAAAAGGCGCTCCACCGGAGCGCCTCTGGCCTGTGGCTTGCGCCTGAAGGGAGATGGGGCCGGAGCCTGGGGGGCTGGCTCACCAGCTGGACTTAACCACCCCGGGGAGTTCACCCTTGTGGGCCCGTTCGCGCAGCTGGTTGCGGCAGAGACCGAAATCGCGGTAGTAGCCGCGGGGTTTGCCAGTGGCCCAGCAGCGGTTGCGGATGCGGCTGGGGGCGCTGTTGCGGGGCAGACCCTGGAGCTTGCGGTGGATCTCCAGCCGCTCCATCGGATCGGCGGCGGCATCGAAGGCCTGCTTGAGGGCGGCGCGCTTGACGGCGAAACGCTCCACGATCTTCCGGCGCTTCACATCGCGCGCGATCATCGACTTCTTCGCCATGCGGCCGGAACGGGGAAACAGTGAGTTTTCACACCATACCTGCCCGACGTCCGGCCTCCGGGTGACTGGGGCAGAGATCGGCGAGGCCGCAGCCCTGGCACACGGGCTTGCGGGCGCCGCACACAGCCCGGCCATGGAAGATCAGCCGGATCGAGAGGTTTTCCCAGTCGGGCTGGGGCACCAGCTTCATCAGGTCGGGTTCGATCCGCTTCGGATCGCTGTGGCGGGTGAGCCCGAGCCGGTTGGCCAGCCGTTTCACGTGGGTGTCGACGGTGACGCCGGCGTTGATGCCGAAGGCATGGGCCAGCACCACGTTGGCGGTCTTGCGGGCCACCCCCGGCAGCTCCAGCAGCTCCTCCATCGTGGCCGGCACCGCGCCACCGTGGCGCTCCATCAGCAGCCGGGAGGCGGCCACGATGTGCCTGGCCTTGTTGCGGAAGAAGCCGGTGGACTGCACGTAGGGCTCCACGGCGCTGCTGTCGACGGCGGCGGCCGCGGCGGCATCGCCGAAGCGGGCAAACAGGGCGGGGGTCACCTTGTTGACCCGCTCGTCGGTGCACTGGGCCGAGAGAATCGTGGCCACCAGCAGTTCCCAGGGGGTGCGCCAGTCGAGGGAGCAGGTGGCTTCGGGGTAGAGATCCCCCAGCCGCTCGAGGATCTGCGGCGCCCGCTGGCGCGCGCTCGGGAAGCGGGGCACCTCAGCGGCTGAGCAGTTGCTGGATCGCCGGCAGCTGGCTGGTGTCCTTGACGATCAGCACCAGACTGAGGCCCACCAGAAAGACGAATCCCGACTGGAGGAAGGCCACCTGGAAACGGTCGGGCACGGGCCGTCCCCTGACACCCTCCAGGAGCAGCAGCAGCAGCTGGCCGCCATCGAGCAGGGGCAGGGGCAGGGCATTGAGAACCGCCAGGTTGATGGAGATCAGGGCGGTGTAAAGGAACAGGCTGCCGCCTCCCTGGCTGGCCAGCGAGGCGCCCATCTCCACGATCTTCACCGGCCCCGACACCTGGGAGGCGGTGCTGCCGAAGTGGGTGATCAGGGTGCCGAAGCCCTCCACGGTGCGGGTGGTGAGCAGCAGGAATTCCCGGTTGGCCTGACGGATCGGCTCCAGCGGCCCCTTCGGCGCCCGGAAGGCCTCACTGCCGTTGGGCTGGAGCTGGGCGCCGATGCGGCCCATGCCGCCGCTGTCGGCGGGGGTGAGCGGCACGGCCAGGCTGGTGCTGCCGCGTTCGGCCTTCAGGCGCAGGGTCTGGCCGGGGGCACCCTTGATGCGCTCCACCAGATCCATCACCGCCTCCTGCCCGCCGGCGAGGGCCGTGCCATCCACCGCCACGATGCGGTCGCCGGGCTGCAGGCCGGCGATGGCGGCGGCCTGGCCCTGCTGCACGGCGGCCACCACCACACCTGGCGTGGTGCTGAACCCGGAGGGGATGCCCATCACGACCCCCTGGGCCAGCAGCACGCACCAGGCCAGCATCAGGTTGGCGATCACACCGGCGGAAATCACCAGGGCCCGCTGGAGCAGGGGCCGGTTGCCCATCAGATCGGGATCGTCGCTGGGGATGTCGCTGTCGTCATCGTCGTCGGGAAAGGCCACGAAACCCCCCAGGGGAATGGCCCGCAGGGCGAACAGCACCCCCTGGCGCCGCCAGGAGATCAGGGGCGGACCGAAACCGATCGAGAAACCGCTCACCCGGATGCCCTGGGCGGTGGCGGCGAAGAAGTGGCCGGCCTCGTGCACCAGGATCAGCCCCGCCAGGATCGCCAGTGCGGTGAGAACGCCCAAGTCAGCCTCGTGGATCCAGTCCGTTCATTGTGACGCCGCAGCCCCGGCGGCGGCTGACAGTGCCGGTGGTGGGCGATAACGTTGTATTCATGACTTCGATCCCTTCCATGCCGGATGAACCGCCCGGGGAATCCCCAGAGCAATCGGTCTCCGGCCCCCTGGTTCCAGACGAAGGCAGCGAAGCGGACGACGGAGCGGATGAGGGCGATGCCAATGCGGATCTCCGCTCGGCCCTGCGCCACCTGCTGCCACCGGGAGTGTCGGCGAGCGTGATCCTGGCCTCCGGCCGGCCGGTGTACGTCAACCTGCGCGATGTGAGCCGCACCGGCGCCTGCATCGTCCGCCGCGGCGGACTGGACGTGCGGGAGAACGAGAACGTGCTGTTCGAAGTCAGCGACTTCGAAATCCAGCAGAAGGTGTCGCTGCCGTCGAGGGTGCAGTGGGTGAATGCGAGCGGCTACAACACCGTGGTGGGTCTGGTGTTCGACAACGGCCCCCTGCTGCCGGGCACCCTGCTCGACACCTATCTCGACCAGTCGCTGAAGGGCAGGGGCGGGGACGGCTGAGCACCCCATCGAAGCCCCCCGGTTCGGTAGCCATGGCCCCCGGCCGCTCCTAGAGTTCCCTTAACTTCTGAAGCCAGCCCTAAACTGAGCTTAAGAACCGCTGATACAACGTCCCACCGTGACCGCCAAGCTGCTGCTCCGTCTGCTCACCGCCCGTCCCCGGGGACGAGGGAGGCAGGCGGGCTTTTCCATGGTGGCCACCATCCTTGTGCTGCTGGCCCTGGTGGCCGGCACCGTGGGGCTGGCCAGTCTCAGCAGCAGCGGCCTGCTGGGCAGCCGGAATGAGGGCACCAGCAAGGATGCCCAGGCGGTGGCCGAGGCCGCCATGGCCAACATCGTCGCCACCCTGAACCAGCCGGAAAACCGCAAGATGCTGGTGGCCGGCACGGCCATGAACAGCTGGGCCTCCGCCTCCGGCGACACGCTCCAGAGCCCCTGCATCAGAAACGACGGCACCCGCCCCGGGGCCAACGACGGCCAGCCCACCACAGCGGCCAAGAACCTGGGCGACGGCCAGTTCCGCGATCTGGCCACCAATGCGGTGAACACCGGTGATCGTCAGTTCCGGCTGAGTTCGGTCACCTATGCCGTGGGTGCGGTGGGCAGCACCGACCGGCGCAGCATCCGGACCACCACCACCGCCGGCAGCGGCTCACTCACCAAGGTGGGCACCGGCAACTTCTACGAGCTCAACAACCTCGACGATCCCGATGGTTCCGGCGCCAACCTGCCCGGTGCCAACAGCGGCTTCATCACCCTGGCGGTGGAAGGGCGGGTGTTCCGCAACGGGGTCCAGGTGGCCACCGCCACGGTGACCCGCGAGTTCGAGGTGATGCCGAAGTGCTGCGGAGCCTCCTTCGGCTCCAATGGCTCGGGGGGCGCCAGCGTGGGGGCCGGGGCGGGCTCCACGGGCTCCGACAGTCGCTACTGCGGGGTGCAGTTCGGGATCATCACCGGCATCAACGGCGGCACCCACTGGTCGTTCTACGCCAACGACCGGTTCACCTCCCGCAACTTCGAGAACAAGGTGGTGAACATCTCCAGCATGCTGGGGGCGCTCAAGTCGGGCGAAACGCTGTTCCAGCGCAGCAACTGCCGGGTGATCCCCACCGGGTCCAATGGGGCCTGCAGCCCCTCCCAGTCGAGCCAGGACCAGAGTTACGGCTCCACCATCAGCAAGGCCGCCCCTGGTGGGGTGTACGGCTCGAAGACCGACATTGCCGGCACCACGATTTCGGGGATCCCGATCGTGCCGATCAACCTCAGCACCCTGCCGTCGGTGACCACCAAGTACGCCTTCGCCTGGCCCACCAGCGGCTGGGTGGCCAACCGGGTGGTGGCGGCCGGCAGCGGTTTCGGCGGTTCCGACAGCAGCTTTGTGACCCTCACAAGCAGCGGCACCACCTGGCGCTACTTCGTGCGCACCAACCCCGGCGCCAATCCCCCCTCCAGGGCCAATCCGCCGAGGGTCGAGGTCTGTCAGGTCACCACCACCACCACCTGCGGGGGCTGGTCGAATGTCTCGGATTTCCGCATTGCCGATAACTTCAGTACGGCGAATTATTCTTCTCCTGGCATCAGTGATCTGAACCTCTCCCCCGCCTCCGAGTTCGCCAGCTGGGCGGGTAATGGCTGGAGCGGCAGCTGGCAGGAATCAGATCCCGTCGGCACGGTCGGCAGCCCGAGTGCCGGTGTGGTTCAGGTCGTCTCCGGCCCGCCCAACTACGTGCGGATCCAGCCCACCACGGCCAGCAGCCAGACGGGATCGGTCCGCCGCGGCGTCGACATCCAGGGTTACAGCGGCACCAGGGTGCGGGTGAACCTCACCACCCAGAACCTGGATTCCAGCGGAACTGCCGATGTGCCCCAGTTCGCCTGGTCGACCGACAACGGCACCACCTGGAACACCGTGACGCCCAGCGTGGCCTACAACTTCAGCACCACGCTCACCACCCAGGACTACAACTTCACCCTGCCGGCCGGCGCCAACGCCGCCCCCACCAATGGGGCCACCACGGCGTTGATCCGGATGCAGCTCACGGCCAACGCCACCAATGAATTCATCCGCGTGAACTATGTGGAGGTGGCCCCGAGCGGCGGCCTCGACAGCTGGTGCGCCTACACCGGCAGCGCCCCGGTGACCCTGGAGCCTGGCTTCCTGTGCCTCGGGCCCCAGATGAACCTGACGGCCGGGGGCAGCGTGATCACCGACACCTCAGGGGGCCCACTCACCTTCTATTACAACGCCGCCACCGACACCCGGGCCAGCACCCAGACGGTCAGCCCGTTCTCCTTCAGCAGTCCCCTGGTGGCCACCGACAACGGCGGCACGATCCAGCACGTGGTCTGCACGATCGGCGGCACGGCAGCAGCACCGGTGCTGAACAACAACTGCCTCACGCCGGTGTCGGAATCTGTTTATTCGCCCGTGGGTGATCCCGACAGACTCAATTTCTTCGGCCGCGACACTGGCACCATCCAGTACATCAACATTGGCTCCCTCTCGAACAGCAGCACCTCGCCGGGCAAGATCTCCGGGGCCTGGTTCTACTTCCCCCAGGGGGATCTCACCCTCACGGTGAATGGCTGCTCGGACGGCAGCACGCCCGCCGGCTTCTACACCGATGACAACGGCTGGAACTTCAGCGGCCGCATCTGGGTGAGGAACTTCAAGCCCTGCGGTGCCTTCCACTTCCGGGTGCCCCCCTCCAATCTCACCAACAGCTCCGTGTTCCCCTCCGGTTACACCTTCCCCGGTGATGTCACCTACGTCGACTGGTCGGGTGTCGACTGGGTGGCCCGCAGTGCCTCCGGCTCCAGCAGTTACTGAGGCCCTCCCTTGATCCCTTCCTCCCTGCTCCGATCCCGTCAACGCCGCCTGGCCCAGCGCCAGGGGGCGCAGGGCATGGCGATGATCGAGGCGGTGATCACCGGCGTGCTGCTGGCCCTGGTGGTGTCGGGCTCCGCTGTGCTGCTCACCAACGTCAACCGCTCCACCAACCGCTCCGACACCCTGGTGGCCACCGACACGGCCATCGATGCCGACCTGGCCACCATCAGGGGCATCAGCCTGCGGCTCACCTGCTGTTCCGGCACCTGCACGGTCACCCCGCCCACCACCTTCGGCACCACCACCTCCGCCTGCGCCACCAACGATCCCCGCGACGACCGTTACTACTTCCCCCAGCGGGACGACACCACCACCACCGCCAACTTCGCCAACACCACCACCCCCAAGGAGCCCGATGCGGTGGATCAGCTGTGCTCGGTGGCCAACAACACCGTCTTCATGACCCCGCTCCAGAACGCCGTGGATGCCCTGCCGGTGCCCACCGGCACCACGCGGGCCACCCAGATCAACGCCAACCACATCCTGCAGGTCACCTACACCGACACCACCGACAACCGGGTGGTGCGGGTGGCGAGCATCCTGCCCCCCATGGCCAACTGGTGCCCATGAGCAGAGGCTTCCCACGGCCGTTGCCTTCCCGCTCGGGCTCGGCCGGGATCACGATGTTCGAGCTGATGCTGTCGGTGGCCATCATCGGCACCATCGGTGCCATCACCGTCAACGCCGGCATCGTGGAGTGGCGCCGCGAGCAGGCCAATGCCGCCGCCATGGACCTCACCGCCTGGCTGGAGCCGATCGCCCAGTCGCCAGAACGCACCGGCACGTCCTGCGTCGTCACGGTCACCACCGGCACCAGCCAGGCGCCCGGTTCGGTGCTGGCCACGGTGACCCCCACCACCTGCTCCACCCAGCCCACCCTGCTGCTGCCGGCCATCAACCAGCGCACCAACTACAGCGTGGGGGCCTCGGCCACCACCTGGACCTTCACCCCCCGCGGCGCCATCAGCACCAGTGGGGGCACCAGCACCAACACCGACATCTCGGTGCGCTTCAGCGTGGGTGCTGCCCTGCCCGTGCGCTGCGTGCGGCTGTCCGGCACCCTGGGCCTGTTCCGCTTCGGCCGCAACAACACCAGCGGCGACACCAGCATCGAATGCACCGACTGGAGCCGCAGCTGATGCAACGCCCCCCGTTCCGCCAGGCCGGCTTCACCCTGATCGAGCTGCTGATCGGTGCCTTCCTCACCGGTGTGGCGCTCACGGCCGTGGCCACGGTGGCCATCGGTCACATCCGCGTCACCGACCGCACGATGTGGACCATCCAGTTCCGCCGTGACCTCTCCCGGCTCAATACCCTGCTCACCGCCGAAGCGGCCGAGGCCTGCATCTTCCGCTCCGGCACCGATCCCACCAGCTGCATCCCCCCCGCCACCAGCCCCTGCACCGGTACGGCGGGCACGGATCTGCGCATGGGCGTGCCGGTGTCCACCGCCGGTGTGCCTGTGCTGCCCCCCGGCGGCAGCGGCACACCGGTGCCGCCCCACATCGTGCGTTACTACCTGGGCACCGGCACCGAAGCCAACCAGCTGCGGCGTATCGGCCCGCCGATCCTCGCCAGCGGTCGCCTCAGCGGCGGCGCCACCTACGTCAATTCCCTGATCCTCGATGGGGTCAGCAGCTTCACCCCCACCGTCTCCGCCGACTGCCGCGCGGTGACCATCACCGCCACCCTGCAGGTGCCCAATTCCACGGTCACCCGCAACACCAGCATCACCCTCGCCCCCGGCGTCACCCAGTACATCAACTGACCCGGATGGCCTGGGATCACGGGTACCACTCCCACAGCGCCTACACCTGCGGCTACTTCCGGGAGCTGGCCCCCAACTGGATCGATCTGGCGGCCCTGCTCAAGGGCCACGCCTCGCCGCGCCGCTGCGAAGGGGAGCCCTTCACCTACCTGGAGCTGGGCAGCGGCATGGGGCTGGGCCTGTGCCTGCTGGCGGCGGCCTACCCCGAGGGCACGTTTCTCGGCGTTGATTTCCAGCCCGACCACATCGCCCATGCCAGCCGCCTGGCCGCCGACCTGGGCCTGGCCAACGTGCGCTTCCTGGAAGCGGATTTCCTGCAGCTGCGGGACGATCCTGCGCCGCTCGGCCCCGGGCCGGCGACCGGGGGCGGCTTCCAGTACGTGGTGGCCCACGGCATCGCCACCTGGGTCACCGAGCCGGTGCAGGAGGCCCTGCTGGCGGTGGCGGCGGCGGCCCTGGTGAGCGGCGGCGTCTTCTACTGCTCCTACAACACCTTCCCCGGCTGGCTCGCCCGCACCGCCTTCCAGAAGCTTTACCGGCTCGAGCAGGGCCGCCGTGACCCCTCCGATCCCGCCGCCGCCTTCCGAGCGGCCGGTGCCCGCCTCAAAACCCTGCTGGGCACGGCCGAGGCCCCCTCCCCCCTGGGCAGCGCCTTTCCCCACCTGGAGGCGGAGCTGGCCTGGATCGACACGAACCAGACCGACTACCTCTGCGGTGAGTACGCCAACGAGGGCTGGGAGCCGCTCTACGTGGCCGACATGCACCAGCGCTGCGCCCGCCACAAGCTGCGCCACCTGGGCACGGCCACCCTGCCGGAGGCCTTCGAGCAGCTGCTGGCCCCGTCGCTGCAGGGAGCCCTGCAGGAGGAGACCAATCCCCTGCTGCGCCAGACCCTGCTTGACCTGGCCACCAACAAGGCGTTCCGCCGCGACCTGTTCGTGAAGGGGCTGCAGCGCACCACGGCCCAGGATCTCGAGGGAATTCTGGCGGCGCTGGCGGTGGTGCCCCTCGATCCCGCGCCCGACGCCGGCCCGGAATCGCCCGACTACGAATTCACCACCAGCTTCGGTCAGGTGGTGGGCGATCCCGCGGTCTACGGGCCGATCGAGGCGGCCATCCGTGCTGGTCGGGGCTGCCGGGTGGCCGACCTGGTGGAGCACAACGGCGAGCCCACCGCCGAGGTGCTGCTGGTGCTGTCCCTGTTCCTGGATACCGGCCGTATCGGCCTCGACCGGGGCAAGGCGGGCGAGAAGGCCTTCGCCGGGGCCCAGCGCTGCAACGCCGTCCTGCTGCACTACGTGCAGGGAGGGCGCCCGTACGGGCACCTGGTGGTGCCGGCCATCGGTTCGGCCCTGCCCATCTCCGTGCCCGACGTGCTCGTGAACGCCGCCCATGGCGATGGCCTGGCCGGACCGATGCTGTCCACCTGCGTGCTGCTGGGCCTGGAGCAGCTCAACGTGGAGCTGCTGGGGCCCGACAAGCAGCCCTTCGGCGATGCGGCGGCCCGTCAGGTGCGCATGGAGGAGCTGGCCAGCGCCTTTGTGGAGCGGCGGCTGCCCACCCTGCAGCGGCTGGGGGCCCTGCCTAGGCCGCGGAAGCGCTGAGCCGGTCGCTGCCGACGTACGGCACCAGCGCCTGGGGGAGCCGCACGCTGCCATCCTCCTGCTGGCCCGCCTCCAGCAGGGCGGCCATGGTGCGGCCGATCGCCAGGCCGCTGCCGTTGAGGGTGTGGACCAGCTGGGTCTTCTTGCCCTCCCGGCAGCGGATTGAGGCGCGCCGGGCCTGAAAGTCGGCGCAGGTGCTGCAGCTGGAGATCTCCCGATAGGTGCCCGCCCCCGCCAGCCACACCTCCAGGTCGTAGGTGCGGGCGGCGGAGAAGCCGAGATCACCGCTGCACAGCTCCAGACGCCGGTAGGGCAGCTCCAGGGCCTCCAGAATCGCCTCGGCGTCGCGGGTGAGCTGTTCGTGGGCCGCCTCCGACTCCTCGGGGCGGGTGAACCAGTAGAGCTCCACCTTGTTGAACTGGTGCAGGCGGATCAGGCCGCGGGTGTCGCGGCCGTAGGAGCCCGCCTCGCGGCGGAAGCAGGGGGTGTAGGCGGCGTACTTCAGGGGCAGCTGATCGGCGCCGAGCACCTCGCCGCGATGCAGCGACGTGAGCGGCACCTCGGCGGTGGGGGTGAGCCACAGGTCGTCGTCGGCGCAGCGGAAGCTTTCCTCGGCGAACTTCGGCAGCTGGCCGGAACCCGTGAGGCTGGCGCTGTTGACCAGGATCGGCGGCAGCACCTCGGTGTAGCCCCGCTGGGTGTGCCGGTCGAGCATGAAGCTGATCAGGGCCCGCTCCAGCCGGGCCCCCTGGCCCAGCAGGGTGACGAAGCGGCTCTGGGCGATCCGCACCGAGCGTTCCGTGTCGACGATGCCAAGCCGCTCGGCGATCTCCCAGTGCTCCTGCAGCGGCGCCCCCGAGGCCAGCGGGCCCACCCGGGGCTCGCCCCAGGTGTGGATCACCACGTTGTCCGCTTCGCTGCGGCCCGTGGGGCACGCGGGAGACGGCAGGTTCGGCAGCTCCAGCAGCTGCTGGCGCAGCTGGGCCTCGATCACCTTCTCCTGCTCCTCCAGCTCCGCCACCTGCTGCTTGAGCCCGTTGCCCCGCTCCCGCAGCTCCTTCACCTCGGGGCCGTCGGCGCGGGCCCCCGTGCGGATCTTCTCCCCCACCTCCCGTCCAATGCGGTTGCCTTCCGCCTGCAGGTCGCTGCGCTGCTGCTCCAGATCCCGCGCCGCCAGGGCGAGTTGCTGCAGGGGGGCCAGATCCACCGCCAGGCCGCGCCGTGCCAGCGGTTCGGTGATCAGGGACGGGTCGTCGCGCAGCAGGCGCTGATCCAGCACGGGGGGCATGTCGGCTGCCAGGCAGCCTAAGGAGTGGGCCCCTCCAGCTCCTTGCGGTCACAGCGGCTGAAGACGTCGACGGCGGTGGGCAGCAGATCCATGCCGTTGCGGACCTGGGGCGGCAACAGCTCCTCCAGTTCAGCCAGGGCGGCGTTGTAATCCCGCTGCGCCGTCAGGTAGGCCTCGCTGGTGGGCGACAGCCGTTCGGAGGCCAGCAGCCAGGGCTTGGAGACGCTGGTGTACCGGGCCGCGGCCTCGATCACATCGTCCTGATGGACCCGGCAGTAGAGGTAACGGTTGAAGCCCGGCGCCGGCGTTGCCGGGGCTGCCGGAACGGCCGCAGGGGCCTGGGCCTGCGGCGCCGGCGTCGGCGCCGGAGTCGGCGCCTTGCGGGCCGCTTCGATCGCGGCGGCGATGCAGCGGGCCTGGCGCTGCAGGCCCTCCTCCGGGGTGGGGGCCGCTTCAGCGTCCTGGCGGCAGGCGGCCCGCTGCGTCTCACTGACCACGATCGGCTCGCGCCGGCAGCCCACCAGCAGCGCCGGAACCAGCAGAACGGCCAGGAGGGAGCGGCGCATCGACGGGGTTAGGGGTAACTGGACGTGCGGGAGCGGGTGGAGCTGGCCAGGCCGGTGAAGGTGACCCCCCGGCCATCGGCGAGGGTCATGGCGTAGGAGGGCTCGCGGCTGTTGACCAGGCTGGGGTTGAAGGCGTCCACATCGCTCAGCAGGACCGACGCGACGTTGGCCGTGCCCGCCGTGAGGTTCAGGGTGCCGTCGTCGTTGATCGGCGGACCCGTCCGCGTCAGGGTCCGGGTGGAGGGGTCGAAGCTGTAGGTGATCGTCTGGCCGCCCGGCAGGGTGAGGGTGAGGGAGGTGTTGGCCACCACGGAGGCCGAGGCGGATTCGTTGATCTCGCTCTCCAGCAGATAGTTGACGCGTCCCCAGTGGTCCTGCAGACGGCGGATCGATTCCTGCACCGAGGATGCCCGGATCTGGGACACCATCACGCTGCTGCCGGCGGCGAAGATCACGGCGATGATGGCCCCGGTGATCAGCAGCTCCACCAGCGTGAAGCCCCGTGCCAGGGCCGTCGGGCGTCGGCGCCGGCGAGCGGCGGGGCGGGTGGCGGAGCGGATCGGGGCGAGGGATGGGATCGTCATCAGTTCAGAGGGTTCCGCCGTAGCTGCTGTCGGGGCAGGATCCGCTGGTGATGTTGCTGGCACCGATGCTGATCAGGCCCAGGCCCGGGGAGATGCGCACGCAGCGCAACGGCCCCGAGCTGCCCGCCAGGGAGATCTCGATCACGATCGGGCTTGCGAGCTGGGCATTGGTGCCTTGGGCGTTCACCGTGCCCCGGGGGGTGAACTTGAAGCTGGTGCTGCCGCTCGGGGCGATCGTGAAGGCGGAGCGGTTGAGGGTGGCGCTGATCTGCAGGGGATGGCTGGCCAGGCAGTTGTTGGCGATGGTGGGGGCCCCGACGATCTCGCTGGCCGTGGCCAGGGTCGCTCCGGCGGCGATGCTGCCGCCGCTGATCGTCACCTGACAGGCGTTGCCCTTGAGGGCCGAGCGACGGATCGTCTCCAGCCAGCCGGTCAGGTCGGTGGCGACGGTGTTCACCTGCTCCCGTCGCCATTCGTTGCCGGAGGCGGCGATCCCCACGGAGGTGATCACGCCGATGATCGCGACCACCGAGAGGAGTTCCATCAGGCTGAAGCCGTGGCTGTGGGTCTTTCTCATCACGGGCACCAGGCGACGGTGGTGGGCACGAGCGTGACCCGGCGCAGCAGTTCCCCATTGCTGCTGTTGGTGTAGGTGATCGTGTAGCGGTGGAGATTGCGCACCACGCTGGTGCCGAATTCGCTCACGCTCTGCTGCCCCTGGTTGGCGGTGTCGATGCTGTAGGTGATGCCGGCTGCCGTGAGGGACGACGGTGTGGCGCCGATGTCGGCCACCAGCTGGCTGATCAGGCCGGTGGACCGGCAGAGGGACTCGAAGGCATTGCCGGCGGTGCTGTTGCCATTGGCGGCCGTGGAGGCGGGGGTGGGAAAGAAGTCGTTCTTGCCCAGCTCCACCGTGCCGAGGCTGGTGCAGGTGCCGCTGACACAGGTGTAGCGGTCGTTCAGCCGTCGCACCCGGGTCAGATCCATATCCACCAGCGCCTGCTGCTGGTAGCGGGTGGTGGTGGTGGCGGAGGAGCGGTTGGATTCCATGAACAGCATCGAGGTGCCGGTGAGGGCGAGCACCAGCAGCACCGAGGACACCATCAGCTCCACCAGGGAGAAGCCCTCCGGTGGCCGATGGCGCCCGGCCCGGGCCTGGAGCAGCCCGGGGAGCGGCAGGGTATGGGGCGCTGGGGAAAGCATCCTGTCCATCGCTCAGAAGTAGGTGAGGCGCTTGACGGCCCGGGTCACGTAATCCACGGCAAAGGATTCGTAGAGGGCATCGTCGGAGCCGCAGAATTTCATCAGGATGCAGACACTCTCCAGATCGGAATCGGAGATGGTGACGCTGATGTTGCCGTTGGCGGTGAAATCGTTGGTCCAGATCACCCCCTTGAAATCAGGGGTGCCCCCCATCGTCACGGTCCCGTAGGGGAAGTAGAGGAACATGCTCTGGGTGGCCCCGGTGCCGTTGCCCAGGTCGAGGAACTGGGAGCCGCAGGGGGACGGTGCATTCAGGGCACAGCCGAGCAGGGCCAGGTCGGCCGCCTTCGGGGAGCCCTGGGCGGTGGTGGTGCAGGTGATGGCACCGACATCCGAATCGCACTGGAAGATGCCGGAGGAGCCGTTGCCCCGGGTGACGCTTTTCTGCGAACTGGTGGAGGCGTTGGGGAAGTGCAGCCGTACCGGGATCGTGCTGCCGGTGGTGGTGCCGCTGGTGTCGAAGAACAGCTCGACGTTGTTGCCGCTGCTGAGGCGGTTCAGGCTGCAGGAGATGTTGTGCAAGGTGCCGGGCGGCGAGGCCCCGCCATTGACATCCTCCTGGGTGCAGATGTTGCTCCAGGGGGCGGGCCAGCTGGCGAAGTTCCGGGCGGCCAGCGTGAGGTCGGTGGTGACCGCCACATTGCACTGGGCCGGGGGTGAGCTGCCGCTGCAGGTGGTGTTGGCGGTGGGCAGCACCGGCGGCAGGTTGACATCCACCACGTTCAGACTGGTGTGGGCCAGCCCGTCGACGCAGCCCGAGGGACTGGTGGCGATGCAGGTGACCGGATCGACGTTGAGGTTGTAGGCGCCGCCGGAGATCACCAGATCGCCGCTGTTGGCTTCGGCGGCCCCGGCCACGAAGCCGAAGCCCGGCGACAGGGTGCACTTGCGGATGTCGTTGCCGAAGACGTTGCCCAGGCCCCGCAGGCTGCGGTCGAGGCATTTGGGCACCACCTCGAGGGTCTGGCGCAGGGTGGTGGTGGCCACGGTGGTGCCGCCCCGGATCGCGAAGCCCCGCACGGTGAGGGTGAGTTCGCCCGTGCTGGGAGCCACGGCGGCGGCCCCGGTCATGGGGTTGACCACCGTGCCCGTCAACACCGTGGCCGGGGTGGCGCCGGCGCAGTCCACATCGATCAGCTGCCAGCGCTGCTGGGAGCCATCGCCGATGTTCAGCGTCTGGCTGATCGGCAGGGTGCTCGCGCCGGTGAAGGTGGTGCTCACGTTCGCGTAGGCCCGCCCATCGATCACCTTCACGGTGTTGCTGGTGGCGATGGCGGCCGGGGTGAGGGTTTCCAGCAGGCAGCCATTCACCAGCAGCCGGCGGTTGCGGTTGCGGTTGATCTCGCTCACCACGGCGGCCATGCCGATGTCGGCGGCGGCCCGTGCCTCCCGGCTCTGGCTCTGGTAGGCCGACGCCAGTTCCGCCAGGCTGGAGCGGTTGGCGATGGCCAGGCCGCCGAGCAGCACCGCCAGGATGATCAGCATCGTGGCGGCCATCGAACCCCTCGCTTCCGGGGGCCGGCGGACGCCTGCGGAGCCCCGGCAGGACCGCGCCAGCATCAGCACCAGGAGCCTGCTGGTCATCGTGTGGGGGGTCCACAGCGGTGATAACCAATCCCTGGCAAAGCGGCGATCCTGAACAACTCTCAACCTAGGCGTCGAGCAGAACGTCGGTTAGTTCCAGAGTGGGAATCTGGCTGTGGATTGTGCAAGGAAATGATGAGAAGCCAGCCTGATTGCCTTTGGCCGGGCTTGATTTTCCCGCTCACCCTGAGCCCGGCAGCACCCCCAGCGCCTGCAGCTGGGGGACGCGCACCCGGGCCAGTCGCCCGGCCAGGTCGGTGATGTTGCGCATCTGGTCTGCGGGGTCGGTGATCGGCTGACCTTCCCGGTCGCGGATCTGCCCCTCCATGGCCCCTACGCCCATCAGCACGCAGGTGGCCACGTCCCCATCGCTGAGGCCGAAGCCCTGGGCCTCCAGGCCCATGGCCTCAAGCACGTTGAAGGCCACACCGCTGCCGGTGGCCGGGGAGGCCAGGGCGGCCAGGTCATGGCCTTCCTTCATCAGGGTCATCAACACCGCATTCACCCGCTGACAGTTGGCCGTGGCCTTCTCGCCCGCCGTGTGGCGATCGAGGGCCACCCGGTTGTCGACCATCAGCAGGCTCAGCATCGGCAGCAGTTCCTCCGGTGCCAGCGCGGTGGCGGCCTGCAGGGCCTCCAGGGTCAGGGGGCCCTGGGCAAGGGCCCCCTCCAGGGCCGCGTAGGCCTCCGGGTTGCCCACGATCTCCCCGAAGCTGGTGACGAAGGCGTAGCGCTCGGTCGGAGCCGCCTGGTTGAGGCGGACGTGCACGCCGGAGAGAACCCGCAGCCGTTGCTGACGGACGCAGCGGATGGCGCCGTGGCTGAACAGATCCCGCCGGAAGGTCTTGTTGGTGGCCAGATCCATCAGGGTCTGGCGGATGAGCGGGTTGCCTTCCCCCAGCACGGTCGGATGCAGATTCGCCGGCAGCAATTCGTCGAACAGTTCGGGCAGCGTGGCGGTGGCGACGTGGCGGAGCTTGTGCCGCAGGCAACGGCCATGCATGTCGGCAACGGGGACAGGGTTCCATCCCTGGCAGCCGAATTCGTGCAGGAGGTAGTTGGCCGGTTTGGAGGCGATCGCCTTCATGTCGTGATGGAGCCCCGGCAGCACCCGACCCAGGGCGTTGGGGCGTTCCGGATCACCCAGCAGGGCCAGCAGGGATCGGGCCGCCGCCTGGTAGGCCAGCTCGGGCCGGGCCGGGTCGTGCCGTTGCCGTTCCAGATCGGCCAGATGGCGGAACAGCCCCTGACCCAGCCAGCCCGGAGAAGTGTTGTAGGAGCAATAGAAGGCACCGCCGGGAATCAGGGCGGCGGCGGCCACGGCCAGCAACGCCTCCTGCACCGGTTCGGTGACCCAGGTGGCGATGCCGTGGGCCACCACATAGTGGAACCCGCCTCCGTCGAGGGGGGAGGGTCCGAGCGGGGAAGGATCACGGCGCAGCTCGAGGAAGTCGGCCTCCAGGAAGCGCACATTGGCGAGGCCGAGGCTGTGGGCCAGCCACTGGCTGTAGGCCACATGCTCCGGCTGGAAATCAATGCCGAGAAAGCTTCCTTCCGGGTAGGCGGCCGCCAGGATGCAGAGGCCGAAGCCCATGCCGCTGCCCAGTTCCAGATAGGAAAAAGCTGAACCTTCCTCCCAGCGAGGTGGCTGAACGCCCTTGACGAGCAGGGCGAAATCTATCCAGTTGGGAGCAAGTTCGGCGTAAAAGTAATTGTTATAGGGAGTCTCTGAGAAGTAACCATGGTCCCAACTCATGGACGTCCGCCGCGCTCCTTGCAGGCCGGAGTCTACAAGGAGCGTTTGGCTGAACCCTCAGATCAGAGCACCTGCACCACTTCGCTCACTTCGGGGATCGATTCACGCAGCTTGCGCTCGATGCCCATCTTCAGGGTCATGGTGCTGCTGGGGCAGGAGCCGCAGGCGCCCTGCAGCCTCACCTTCACCACCGGCCCGTCGATCTCCACCACCTCCACATTGCCGCCGTCGGCCATCAGGTAGGGGCGCAGCTCATCAAGCACCCGCTCCACGTTGGTGATGGTGAGGGCCTGGGGATCGGTCTCGAGGGCGGCGGGGGCCTCGGCCGGGCTGGAGGTTTCGGTGGTCATCGGGAGAAGGGACTGGCTGACGACAGCTTAGGGAGCGCCGGCAGAAGCGGTCGATGGGGGCTCTCTAGGATCCCTTCAGCTTCCACCGTGCCTGAGTGATCGGGCGCCGGCCTGTCCCCACCCCGATGACCGACGTCCCCGCCGCGCGGATCCGCAATTTCTGCATCATCGCCCACATCGACCACGGCAAATCGACCCTGGCCGACCGGCTCCTGCAGGAAACCGGCACCGTGGCGGCCCGGGACATGCAGGCCCAGTTCCTCGACAACATGGAGCTGGAACGGGAGCGGGGCATCACGATCAAGCTCCAGGCCGCCCGCATGGAGTACAAGGCGGCCGACGGGCAGACCTACATCCTCAACCTGATCGACACCCCCGGTCACGTCGATTTCTCCTACGAGGTGAGTCGCAGCCTGCTGGCCTGCGAGGGTGCCCTGCTCGTGGTGGATGCCAGCCAGGGGGTGGAGGCCCAGACCCTGGCCAATGTGTACCTGGCGCTGGAGAACGATCTGGAGATCATTCCGGTGCTCAACAAGATCGACCTGCCCGGGGCCGATCCCGATCGGATCAAGGCGGAGATCGAGGCGATCATCGGCCTCGACACCTCGATGGCGATCGACTGCTCCGCCAAGACCGGTCTGGGGGTGCCGGAGATCCTCCAGGCGGTGGTGGATCGGGTGCCGGCGCCGCCGGACCAGGTGGACGAACCGCTGCGGGCCCTGATCTTCGATTCCTATTACGACCCCTACCGGGGCGTGATCGTCTACTTCCGGGTGATCAGCGGCGTGATCGCCCGCAAGGACAAGGTGCTGCTGATGGCCAGCGGCAAGACGGTGGAGCTGGATGAGGTGGGGGTGATGGCACCGGACCAGCGCCAGGTGGACAGCCTCCATGCCGGGGAGGTGGGCTACCTGGCCGCCTCGATCAAGGCGGTGGCCGATGCCCGCGTCGGCGACACGATCACCCTGGCGGCCAACCCGGCGAGCGAACCGCTGCCCGGCTACGCCGAGGCCACGCCGATGGTGTTCTGCGGCCTGTTCCCCACCGATGCCGATCAATACCCAGACCTGCGGGAGGCCCTCGACAAGCTGCAGCTCTCCGATGCGGCGCTGCAGTACGAGCCGGAAACCAGCAGCGCCATGGGCTTCGGTTTCCGCTGCGGCTTCCTGGGCCTGCTCCACATGGAGATCGTGCAGGAGCGGTTGGAGCGGGAGTACGACCTGGATCTGATCGTCACCGCCCCGTCGGTGATCTATCAGGTGAACATGATCGACGGCAGCACCTTGATGGTGGACAATCCCGCCACCCTGCCGGATCCCCAGAAGCGGGAATCGATCGAAGAGCCCTACGTGAAGCTGGAGATCTACTCGCCCAATGTGTACAACGGCGCCCTGATGGAGCTGTGTCAGGAGCGGCGGGGCGAATTCATCGACATGAAATACATCACCACCGATCGGGTGACGCTGCACTACGAGATGCCGCTGGCGGAGGTGGTCACCGATTTCTTCGATCAGATGAAGAGTCGTACCAAGGGCTATGCGTCGATGGAATACAGCCTGATCGGATACCGCCGCAACGAACTGGTGCGCCTCGACGTGCTGATCAATGGCGAGAAGGCCGATCCCCTCACCACCATCGTGCACCGGGACAAGGCGTACAACGTGGGCAAGGGTCTGGTGGAGAAGCTGAAGGAGCTGATCCCCAGGCAACAGTTCAAGATTCCGATCCAGGCCTCGATCGGCAGCCGCATCATCGCCAGTGAAAGCATCAGCGCCATCCGCAAGGATGTGCTCGCCAAGTGCTACGGCGGAGACATCTCCCGCAAGAAGAAGCTGCTCAAGAAACAGGCCAAAGGCAAGAAGCGGATGAAGGCCATGGGACGGGTGGAGGTGCCCCAGGAGGCCTTCATGGCGGTGCTGAAGCTCAACCAGTAGCGCCCCCTGCGACGCTCAGTCACTGGCCCGGCGCCGGGGCGAGGTCCCGGCGGCGTCGGTGCGGAAGAACAGGACCGGGGTGAGGCCCACCCGCCTCATCTGGCGCACACCTTGCCGCTGCAGCAGCAGCAGAGCGAGGCCGGAGCTGATCTGCAGCGCCAGGCTCGTGAGGGTGCGCAGGGGGCTGAGGATCTCCAGTTCGTAGGGCGAGGGGGAGACGAGCGAACGCTCGCGCCGGTTGTCCCTGCCTTGGCGTTCCATGGCCAGCTCGAAGCGCAACAGGCTGGCGTCGATCGATGGCCCCGCCGCGGTGGGCAGGTCGATGCCCTGGGCCTTGGCCAGCCGGGCCACCTCCGCCGCCGTGCCCGCGGCCCGCATCTTCTCCAGGAGCTGCTGCTGGCTCGCCGTCAGCTCCTCCTGGGCCCGCAGGGCCTTGCCCCGGCTGTCCGCCGCCGTCACCGCATCCAGCAGGGTCACGGCAGGAAGCACCAGCAGACAGACCACGGCCATGGGCAGCAGGGCCTGATGGATGAGGTAGGTCCAGAGCTGTTCACGGCGGTTGCGCCGGTTGCCGCCGGCGATCAGATAGAGGCTGAACCCCAGGGGCAGCAGCAGCAGCGACTGGGAGAGACTGGCCAGCCCGGTCAGGCGGGCCAGGGGGGTGTCAAAACTGCCGAAACCGATCGCCAGCAGCAGGTGCGCCAGCACGAAGGCCAGCAGCACCAGCCCCACCAGGCGCAGCTGGGCGATCGAATAGTCGACCTGGTGACGACGCACGAAACCATCGACTTCGTCCCGGACGTCCATCTGGCGCTGCGCAGGCATGACCCGCAGGCACCCTGGCACCCGGCCCAGGGGCCTGTCACCTGTCGGGAAGGCTGAGGGGAGATCGTCTTCCGGACCCATGCCTCCTCCCCGTGACCGCCGTCAGCAGCAGGGATTCGTCATGCCCCTGGTGATGGGCACCTCCCTGGTGCTGCTGCTGGGCAGTGTCTCCGTGCACACCACCAGCCTCCAGTCCCGCCTGGAGGCGGCCCGGGAGCAGCAACTGCGCCGGGCCGAGGACCAGCTCGCCTCGGCGGCCCAGCAGCTGCTGGCGGATCTGAACCGCCAGCATCCCTGTCTGCTCGCGGTGGCCCTGGAGCACTGGGAGGTCCCCGGCCTGCCCTGCGTGACGCCCGAGGCCGCTTCTGCTCTGCGCAGCTCCGAGGTGCTGGGGGTGCCCTACCGGCTGATCGACTGGCAACCCGGGGCGGACTCCGTGGCGATGGTGCTGGAGCTGGGGCCCTCCCCGGAGCTGGTGCCCCGCCAGGGGGCGTTCGCCGTGACCCTCTCGCCGCCGCTTCAGGTGCCGCCCCAGGCGGTCGATGTGCGCCTGCTGGGACTGCGGGGGGTGGCGCCATGACCATCGCCGAACTGCTGACCGGATCGGTCCTGTTCTCCCTCTCGGCGGGGGCTTCCCTGCAGCTCTGGGCCCTGGCCAGCGCCGCGACCGTGCGGCAGGAGCAGCTCCAGGTGCGCCTGGATCAGGCGGATGCGGTCCTGGTCGGTGCCGAGGTGGCCCTGCGGCGGCTGGCGGCCGCCTCGCCGATCGGTGGCGCTGAGCCCTGCGGGCTGATGGCGGATCGGCTGGTGCAGGAGCTGGCCGCCGTGCCCGCGGCCCCGGGTCTGTCACGGCAGCTGCAGCGGCCGGGGGACGGGGATCGGGTGCTGCTCAGCCTGGTGGTGGAGGGGGCGGCGGAGCCCCGCCGGCGGGTGTTTCTGCCGGCGGCCCTGGGGCTGTGCGGTGGATCGGCAGCGGCGGAGGACCCTGATGGTCTGCCGTGAGAGCGGGGGCTTCACCCTGACCGAAGCGCTGCTGGGCGCTGTTCTGGTGGGTCTGCTGGCCCAGCTGGCGATCGGTGCCGCCCACCGGGACCTGGCCAGGGTGCGCCTGGAGAGCGCCAGCCGCCGGGTGATGCTCGGCCTGGAGCGGGGGCGGGAGGCGGCCCAGCGTCAGGGCCGTCCCTGTGCGCTTCAGCTGGGGACCGATGGCTGGCTGGGCAGCGAGGACGGCAGCCTGCCGGCCTGCGAAGGGGCGGACCTGCCCCTGGAGGAAGGCCTGGGGGGTCCGGCGGTGCAGTTGAGCCACAACCTGCCGGACGCGGTCCGCTTCTCCAGCAACGGGCTGGTGATCGATGGCGGCACGGTGCTGCTGTCCACGGAAGGCACCGATCTGGTGCGCTGCGTGGTGGTGTCCCTGCCCCTCGGGGTGGTGCGCATCGGCCGCCACGGTCCGGGGGGCTGCCTTCCGGATGCCCGTCTCTGAGGCCTGCCTTTCTGACCTTCTGCCTGTCTGTCTGCCTGCCTGACTGTCCGGCTGCCTTCGAAGTTGTGCCATGCCATTCATCCTTCGCGCCCCTGTTTCCGCCCGGTTGACCCGACCGATCTCCAGGACAGGTGGTTTTTCCCTGATGGAACTGCTGGTCGCCGCGACGCTCGGGCTGCTCCTGTGGGGCGTGGTGCTCCAGGCCCTGCTGGCGGAAGGCCGCATCAGCGAGCGGTTGGTGCGCCTGGTGCGGGAGCGGGGTCAGCAACGACGGGCCCTCGCCCTGCTGCGGGGCGATCTGCAGCGCGCCCAGCGGGTGGAGCTGGACCAGGGGAGCGGCTCCGCCTGCGGGCTGGGGGGGCGACGGCCGGTGCTGCTGCTGCACACATCGGAGGGAGCCATCACCTACACAGTGGGGGCTCCTCCCAGCTCCATCTGGCGCGGGCAGGTGTTGATGCGCTGCGGTCCGGCCTTCGGTCTGCTGGGGGAGCCCAGTGCCGGGGCGGCCCAGAACCGGGTGGTGCTCGATGGCCTGAGCAGCGAGGGTCTGGTGGCGGTCGCTGAGGGGGATGATCTGCTGCGGCTCGAGCTGGAGCAGGAATTTCATCCACCCGCGGGCGGGATCCAGCGGATCGCGACCAGCGCCCGGATGGGGGCGCCGCTGTGAGCGGGGGGCTAGTCAGTTCAGGGCAGCCAGGACGAGCTCGAGGGCTTCGGATTCGGTCTTTAAATTATAGTTTTCCTGATTTCTGAGAAACCAGAGATAATCAAGGGAAGCCATATTGAGCTCACCCCGCTCCAGAAGATTGTGGAACTGGTAGGGCTGTGGTTCCCGTGATCGCCAGACTAGGGCCTGGGGATTGCCATCGGTGATGATGGTGCAGAAGCTCAGCGAAGGATGGAAGGCCTGGAGGAGCGGAATCACCTTGTAGGTGTCCCCATGCCAGGCATTTCCCCGGTCTCCGGTCATCGTGAATCGCATCAGGGTTCCCTCGAGTTGATCGCGATTGCAGGAAAAGACATCGCAGGGAAAGATGTCATCCAGGATGATCACCGATCGCTCGTGGGTGATCAGGAGGGTGTTGCAGAAGTCTCGATAGGTCTGATCCCAGGTGTGGAGGCCATCGAGGAACACCATGTCATAGGGGGCGTCATCCTTGAGATCGCGAAAGAAATCATCACTCGTGATCTGGAAGTAGTCGGATGTGGGATCGTTTGTGCGGATGGCATCCAGATCGAACAGAAACTTGGGGTCAACGGCGGTTTTGTGGGTTGCAGAGATACCAAAAAAAGTCTCGCCGGTTTCGACTCCGATCTCGAGATAACGCGTCGGCGTTTTGAAGTTGGCAAGGATGGTATTGATCCGCCGTTCTGAATAGTTGGACCAGTTCTCAGATGACATGGAAGTGGATGACGTGATGAACGGTACGTTTCAATGAGGGCTGGCGGACTTTCGGCGATCAATGGTCAAGGGGGACCGGCGCCGTGGCGGGATGGTTTCTTCGTTCGACAGCCTGAAGACAGAAACTTTCGAAGTGGCGAACATAATCCATCCGATTGAAAAGACGATGGTTCTGTTTGAGGATGTCGCTCCTCAGCCGACTGCGTTTGGTGCGATCGCGCAGCAACGCCGTTGTCAGGTCGACGTACTCGGATGTGGTTCCAGCAATGGGGGCCTCTTGGATGCCCATTTCCCTGTACCCCGCGGAGACGGTGCGGGAGCGGAGAAAGGGCCCTTCTAGCGTGATGATGGGCGTGCCCACCAGGGCGGCTTCGAAAAAGGTGATGCCGCTTCCGTAATAGATCGGATCCAGCAGAAGATCCATGCACCGGCACAGGGCCTGATACTCACCACGGCCCATCACGCGAAGGAACAGGGACTGCTCGCGAACGGCCGGGGCATGCTCGGAGAGGCGTTGAATGAAAAGCTCGGTGGAGTGGCTGATGGCATCTTCAACAAAAACGAAGATGACATCAGGATTCTGCCGGGCAATGTCTTCCATGAGAAGATCGTAATCCGGATGGATCTTGTGAAGGGATTGCAGGCAGCCAATCAGTTGGCAATGGGATGGGAGGAAGAAATAGTCGCGGGGAAAGGGTGGTGGCACCTCCTCGCCCTGGGTGAGAAAGCAGCAGGGGAGGCTGCCTGGCAGTCGGATGAGAGTTTCCGTGTAATGGTCATCGGCATCGGCAGGTTCCAGGCCTTCCGAAGAGATGTAATAGTCGATGGCCCGATTGCCGGAGGTGTGGGGAATGCCCCAGCCCGTGAGCTGAATGGCGCACGAACGGAACATGGGTATCAGAAAGTCATAGGGTGTCATGCCCATGTCCGTGAAAAAGAGCAGATCAAGGTTCAGCCCGTGCAGGGTGAAGTAAACCTCATTGAATTTATTGGATAAATAGATGACCTCGTCGCAACAGGAATTCAGATCCTCCTGAACGTGATCGTTCAGGCTGCCGGAGACATGAATGATGACGACAGCGAACCTTTCTCGATCGAGATGGCGTATCAGCCCCTGAAAAGCGATGGTGTTGCTGTGTCCGTAAAAGTAGCGGGAAAGGAAACCGATCCGAATCCTGTTCCCATCCCGTTTGGCATTGGGTATGGAAAGCGTCTGTTTCGAGTTCGCCAGCTGGCGCAACAGGGGGGCGGCCAGCCGTTCCATGAGCTGCATGTAGCGCTCAAGCAGGGGGCGATCGTTGTGGTTGTGGTAAGCGAGTGGAAAGGTGTGCAGGGCGATCGGGTGCTGGGGAATCAGCTCCAGTTGGGGATTGTTCTCCACGAGCGACAATCCTTCGTTGAACCGATCCCTGCATGCCTTGATTTCTTCCGCTGATGTCGGAATGATCGGGAAGATAAGGTGGCTGTTCAGCAGGAGCGTGGCCGAGGAAGGGCACAGGGCCAGGGCCTCCTCATAGGCCTCGATGCAGTCGGCGACCTGGGAGAGAAAATAGTGAATATTGGCTTTGGTGCATTGATAGCCGATGTCTTTTGGATCGAGTTCGATGGCCTTCTTGCTAAAGAATAGGGCATCATCCAGGCGCTTGATGTCCACCAGGATTTCACTGATCAGCGCGTGGATCCGGGCATTCTCAGGATCGCCTGCCAGCAGGTCCTGGAGGGCCTTGATCGCTTCTGGATTCCGGCCCTGTTTGCGCAGCAGCAGGCCTTTGGCCAGAGGCGGTTTGCTGCTCTGGGGCAGTTTGGTGCGCCAATCGTCCAACAGGAGTTCGCAGGTTTGGGTCTCCCCCTGCATCAGGAGGCTGTCGAACTGCCCCTGCCAGGCCGAATCATTGGTGGCATCCACCTCGAGGACACGCCCATAGAGCCCACTGGCTTCCTGAAATCGGCCCAGTGCAAACAGGGAATTGGCCAGATTGAATTGGGCTGGGACAAAGTCAGGGTCGAGAGTAAGGGCTTTGTTGAGATACTTTATGGCGGCAACATAATGGTCAAGATGATAGAGGCAGGCGCCGATGTTTGCCCAGGCTCTTACGTTGTACTCCGGATCGTGGAGTAATTCCCGGAGCGCCACGATCGCCTGGGAATAGTGCTCGGCCTCAAAACAGCTCCGGGCCTGCCTGTAAAGCTGATCCTGTCTGGAACCGGTCTCGCTGGTGTCGGTCCCGTCGCCGGTGTTTGCCTCCCCGGGTGGAATCTTTTCTGGAGATTCAGCGGGGCTTGCTGGCACGAATGGGAACCTGCCAATGACTCTTCCCATTATGGGTGACACCTCAGCACCCAGCCGATGGAAGGCTGCAGATTTTCGGGCGCATCGCGCCATCGCGGATCCCTCAGGCAGGTGGGGAGGGTGGCGATCAGCTGAAGGCGCAGGTGATTGCTCCGGTGGTGCCCGCGATGGTGATCGTGACGTTGGAGCTGGCCGTGGTACTGGTGACGCTGGTCCCGAGGCACTGCACGTTGGCGGCGCCGGAGGTGAAGGTCTTGCTCACGCTTCCTCCGCTGACCCCGCAGGAGCTCACGAGTGCACCCGTGGGTGGTACACCGACCCCGCCGGAGGTCACGAAGGTGGCGCATTCCTTGGCGATTCCAATCACTTCGGCCACGGCAGCACCAGCGGCGGCGGCGGCCCGGGCCCCCACGAAGTTGGGCAGGGCAACGGCGGAGAGAATGCCCACGATCGCCACGACGATCATCAGTTCGATCAGGGTGAACCCCTGGGAGACGCTGGTTTTTCTCGCTCGCAAGCTGCCCATCAGGACCAGCTGGATCTTGGGGGAGACGCTCATTGCATGGTTTCGCCGTTATCCTCGAGCCTCAAGTATGGAACACTTGTCCATCCTCGCCACGGCGCTGATGGGATGGGGATGGGGACCATGGCCATGGAGCAGAGCATTGGAGGGCACCTTCGAAGGGACGCAGGCGTTACAACGATGGGGTCGTTGATACTGAGCTTCCCGGAAGTGGCGATCCGGCGCGGTTGAGCCATCAAAAAGGGGCGGCTGAAACCGCCCCACGCATGGTAGGAGTCTGCTGTGAAACTGATCTCAACTGAAGGCGCAGGTCATGGCGCCGGTGGTGCCGGCGATGGTGACGGTGACGTTGGAACTGGCGGTGGTGCTGGTGACGGCGGTGCCGAGGCACTGCACATTGGCGGCACCGGAGGTGAAGGTCTTGGCCACGCTGCCGCCGGTGGTGGCGCAGGAGCTGACGAGGGAGCCGGTGGGAGCAACGCCGACGCCACCGGAGGCCACATAGGTGGCGCATTCCTTGGCGATGCCGACCACTTCACCCACGGCAGCACCGGCGGAGGCCGCAGCCCTGGCTCCCAGGAAGTTGGGCAGGGCGACGGCGGAGAGGATGCCCACGATCGCCACCACGATCATGAGTTCGATCAGGGTGAAGCCCTGGACGAGGCGGGATGGCTTGTCGCGCAGGCTCTGCATCAGGGCCAGCTTGGTTCTGGCCGACATGGACATGGTGCTCGACATCTTCATGGCTCCCCTGTTCGTATGGCCATCAACAATATAATGAATTCGTGTTTCCATCATTTCTGGAAAACCAGAACCCTCACATCTCTTCTCCGTTGGCTGTGAAACGTTATTGATGGATAGGCACCCCAGTTCGGCCCAGGGACGGCAGGGATGAGTGGAGGGCGTTGAGCCAAAAAAAGGGGCGGTTTTCACCACCCCTCCTGCATGGTTGGTTTCTGCCGAATGGCGGAACTCAGCTGAAGGCGCAGGTCATGGCGCCAGTGGTGCCGGTGATCGTGACGGTGACTTTCGAGTTGGCCGTGGTGCTGGTGACGTTGGTGCCGAGGCACTGAACGTTGGCGGCGCCGGAGGTGAAGGTCTTGGCGACGCTGCCGCCCGTGACGGCGCAGGAGCTGACGAGGGAGCCGGTGGGGGCCACGCCGACGCCACCGGAGGCCACGAAGGTGGCGCATTCCTTGGCAATGCCGACCACTTCACCCACGGCAGCACCGGCGGAGGCGGCAGCCCGGGCCCCCAGGAAGTTGGGCAGGGCCACGGCGGAAAGAATGCCCACGATCGCCACGACGATCATGAGTTCGATCAGGGTGAAACCCTGGGCGACGCGGGATTTCTTTTCGCGCAGGCTGCGCATCAGGGCCAGTTTGGTTTTCGCGGAGATGTTCATGGAGAAAGCGTTTGCCTCATCACATCTTATGGAAGGAAACCTGCCTCGTCCACATCGGGCCGGCCTCGTCGGGTGGGCTGTTCAGAGAACGTGGGGTATGGGCAGAGCCCCTGCCCTGCAGGGGCTCTGAGCTGCCGTCCCGCACGGTAGATCTGCCCTTTTACCCCTTTTTCATTCTGATCTAGGCTCGATTCCTGCCCTGGGCTGGCTGAGGTCTAATGGTTCTCTAATGAATTTACCGGCCTTTTCTTCTCTCCGCTGGCCCCGCCTGCGCGCCGAGCCAGGCTTCTCGATCCGTCGCCGCCTGCTGGGGCTGAGTCTGCTGGCCGTGCTCGGCGGCTACACCCTGCTGATCGTGTCCACCGGCGTGCTGGCCAGTCAGGAGCGTCGCGCCTCCCATCGGGCCACAGTGGCCTCGGTGGCCCAGGAACTGCGGGCGCGCCGACTCGACACCAGGAGCCTGGATGCCGTGAGCGATGCCCTGACCCGGTTGATCAGCCCCAATTTCCTGGCCTGGGTGGAGACGGAGCAGGGGGTTCCGTTCCGCGCCTCCCGGCAGATCCAGCTGTTCTCCATTCCCACCGGCATTCCCCTGGTGCATCTCCAGAGCGTCCGGGGCGGCGCCGACCAGGTGGCCGTGGTGCGGGCGGCCGGGCGCACCTACCTCACCAGTTCCCTCGACTTTCCCGTGGCCGGACGTTCCGCGCGCATCCGGTTCATGGAGGACATCAGCCACAAACTGGCCCAGCAGCGCCTGCTGCTGATCCTGCTCGTGCTGGCCGCCGGCGTGTCCACCCTGTTCACGGGTTTGCTGCTGCGTCCGGTGCTGGTGCGGGGCCTGGCCCCCCTCCACGACCTCGGCCTGCGCATGCAGGCGATCGGCTCCGACAGCCTCGACAGCCAGCGGGTACCGCTGGAGCACCAGCCCCGGGAGCTGGCACCGATCGCCCTGGCGTTCAATGATCTGCTGGAACGCCTCTCGGTGGCCTGGGAGCGGCAACGGGGATTCGTGAATGGGGTGAGCCATGAGCTGCGCATGCCCATCAGCCTGGTGCGCAGTTACGCCAGCCGCCTGCGCCGCCGTTCCCAGGACCTCAGCGAACAGCAATGCGAACAGCTGACCCTGATCGAGGAGGAGGCCGACCGCATGGGGCGGATGGTGGCCGACCTGCTGGCGCTCACCCGCATCGAATCCAACCGGCTGCTGCTGCCCTTTGAGCCGTTCGATGTGGCCGAGGCCATCGCCAGGGTGGACGAGCGACTGCAGCTGGTCTGTGCCGGCCGCCTGCGGATCTGCCCCGGTGCCACCCAGGGGCCGCGCACGTTGGCCCTGGGGGATGCCGACCGTTTCGAGCAGTGTCTGGCCAACCTGATCGGGAATGCCCTGAAGTTCGCCCCCGGCTTCAGTTCGATTCAGGTGCGCATGGACGCCAGCCTCGACCGGGTCGTGGTTCATGTGATCGATGCCGGCCCGGGAGTTCCGGAAAGCGAGCGCAGCAGGATCTTCGAGCGCTTCGTGCGGGGCCGTCACGCCTCCGGCGTGCCCGGCAGTGGTGTGGGGCTGGCGGTTGTGCGTGATCTCATGGAGGCGATGGGCGGCAGCGTGACCGTGGCGGCGTCCGCGGGTGGGGGTGCCGATTTTCAGCTGCGCCTCAGGGGCGCGGCTCTCCCTCGCGGAGCATGAAGCCCACGCCGCGCACCGTCTGGATCAGGGTGGGTAATTTCTCCGGTTCGAGTTTGCGGCGCAGGTAGCGGATGTACACGCCCAGAAGGTTTTCGTCGCCGAAATGATTCTCGCCCCAGACTTCGCGCAGGATCTCCTCCCGTTCCACCACCCGGCCAGCGCGCCGCAGCAGGCAGAGCAGCAGATCGTATTCGCGCACCGACAGGGAGATGGCTTCACCGGCGCGGAAGACTTCCCGGGTGGCCGTGTTGACGGACAGATCGGAATAGCTGATCTGATCGGAATTGATGACCCCGCGCCAGTAGGCCGTACGCCGCAGCTGGGCACGGATGCGGGCCAGAAGCTCCTCGATTGAGAAGGGCTTGAGAATGTAATCATCGGCTCCCGAGTCGAGTGCCTCCACCCGGTCCCTGATGTCATCGTGGCAGGTGAGCATCAGCACAGGGGTGATATCGCCGCTGGAGCGAAGTCGGCGACAGATTTCAACGCCGCTGAAATCGGGAAGGGTCCAATCAAGCAGGACGAGATCGGTGCTGGCATCCCTCAGAAGCATGAGGGCCGTCTGGCCATCTTCCGCTTCCACGACACCGTATCCCTCGCAGTTGAGTTCCCCGGCCAGAAAGGTGCGCATGCGCTGATCGTCCTCGACGATCAGCAGGCGGCCAGGGGAGGTGTCGGTGGCCATCCCTAGCGGGGAGGGCCTTCCTTGAGCATGAAGCCCACGCCACGCACGGTCTGGATCAGGGTGGGCTGACCTGCCGGTTCGAGTTTGCGCCTCAGGTAGCGGACGTAGACGTCAAGGAGGTTGTCGTCACCCAGCCAGTTTTCTCCCCAGAGCGCATCCAGGATCGATCGACGCTCCTGCACCTGATTGGGGTGACGCATCAGGTGCATCAGCAGATCGAATTCCTTGGCGGTGAGGTGAATGGCTTCGCCGCCCCTGGTGACTTCACGGCTGGCGGGGTTGACCTCGAGATCCCCCACGCGCATCAGGCCGCCATCGAGCTCATCGATGCCGCTGCGGCGCAGGCGGGCGCGGACCCTGGCCAGAAGTTCCTCGATCGAGAAGGGCTTGATCAGATAGTCATCGGCGCCGGAATCCAGAGCCTCCACCCGCTGCTGCACCTCGTCGCGGCCGGTGAGCATCAGCACAGGCGTGGAAATGCCCCCTTTGCGCATCCGACGACAGACTTCTACGCCACTGAAATCAGGAAGATTCCAATCGAGAAGTACAAGATCCCAGGTGTGATTGCGGATCTGGCCCAGGGCCTGCTGGCCACAGGCCGCTTCTTCGCATTCGTAGCCCTCGACCGCCAGCTCGGAGGTGAGGAAGCTGCGCATTTCCGGGTCATCTTCGACGATGAGCAGGCGAGGACTGGTCATCGGGACAGAAGGGATGGACGAGGCACGGTGAAGATGAAATCAGTCCTCTCAGGTTTTGAGAGAAGTATGATGAAGTGACTCTACCACTCTGAGAATACCCTTGCAAGCTGGGATGCGCTGCTATTGAGAACTCCGAAAGCTTGATCAGCGCCGAGGGTTGCTCCCGTACAGTGAGAATGGAATGAGATCGATTCCGCCTTTCCGGGATCGGGCCAGCCGTTGGTGATGGACCTGTCGCGCCTGGAGCGGCGCAGGTTGCCGGCCTCGGGCAGACTGGCCCGGAGATCGTGATGGCCAGTGAAGAATCGGGCGCGTTGGCAGAGCCTTTCCGCCCGCATGGCCATCTGGGGTGTGGTCATCGTCGCCATCTATGGCCTGATCGCCGTGCTCACACCGTTGCTGGTGCACCTGGCCGTCCTGCCGGACCCCAACGAGGGACTGGCCAATCCCATCTATGCCGCACCGACGTGGGCCCACTGGTGCGGCACCGATCGCCTCGGTCGCGACGTCTGCGTCCGCACCCTGGCCGGCAGCAGCGTGGCCCTGCAGGTGGTGCTGGTCGCCCTGCTCCTGGCCCTGGCCATCGGGGTGCCGCTGGGGATGGTCAGTGGGTACCTCGGCGGCGGCATCGACCGGGTGCTGGTCCTGCTGATGGACACCCTCTACACCTTGCCGGTGCTGCTGCTCTCGGTGGTGCTCGCCTTTCTGCTGGGGCGAGGCCTGCCCAATGCCGCCGCCGCCCTCTGCGTCGTCTACATCCCCCAGTACTTCCGGGTCGTTCGCAATCAGGCGGCCCAGGTGAAGGCGGAGCTGTTCATCGAGGCGGCCCGGTCCCTGGGGGCAGGGCCTGCCTGGATACTGCGCCGCTACCTGTTGCGGAACGTGATCACCTCGGTGCCGGTGCTGCTGACCCTCAATGCGGCCGATGCCGTCCTGGTGCTGGGGGGGCTCGGCTTTCTGGGTCTCGGACTGCCCGAGACGATCCCGGAGTGGGGCAGCGACCTTCAGCAGGCCCTGACGGCGGTGCCCACGGGCATCTGGTGGACCGCTCTCTATCCCGGCCTGGCGATGTTCGTGCTCGTGCTGGGGCTGTCGTTTCTCGGCGAAGGGCTCGAGCACTGGCTGTCCGGCTCGGCCTCCGGCCAGCCGGAATGAGCCTCCCGCCGCAGCATCCTCTTCAGAACCGTTGTACGGTCGATGAAGAACGTTGAAGAGATGATGCCCTGGTGGTTGGATCTTGTGCTTCTGGCCGGGGCCGTGCTGCTGTGGGTCAAGGGCACCAACACGCCGGATGATGTCTGGAGCATCTTCCAGAAGGCCCTGGCCTTCACGGCGGTGGTGATCGTGCTGCTGGGGGGGCGTCAGCTGCTGCTGGAGATCCTGGCCCTGGCGCTCACCTTCTGGCTGCCCAGTGCCGCCCGCTTCGAGGACGGCACGATCGACCGACCGAACTGACCCGGCGCCGCTGGCCTTCCCTGGTCAGTGGCGCATGCGCACCTGGCGGGGCAGGGACTCGAGGATCTCTCCCTCCGGGCCCAGGGCCGGATAGGGGCGCTCCTCCCGCCGGCACCAGGCTGCCACCTCCGGGTAGGCCCATTCGAACAGCTGGCTCGCATAACGCCCGGGCGGGATGCTTTCCCCTGCCGTGGGCAGGCATCCCTTCGCCTGTCGCTGCCGCAGGGCCTCGAACAGCAGGGTGGCCGCCGCCACCGAGACATTCAGCGACTGCACCATGCCCTGCATGGGGATCACGATCGCCTGATCGATGGCGGCGGCGGCCGCTTCGCTGAGGCCCCACTTCTCGGCCCCCAGCACGAAGGCGGTGGGCCCGGTGAAGTCGCAGCTTCGGTAGTCCACCGCCTCCACCCCCAGATGGGTGCCGTAGATCCGCAGCCCCTGGGCCTTGAGGGCCGCGATGGCGGCTTCGCCGCTGGGATGCTGCACCAGCGGCACCCATTTCTGGCTGCCCAGGGCCGTGTCGTTGAAGGTGAGCACGCGATTCCCCAGGGCCACCGCATGGGCCTCCAGCACCCCCACCGCATCGCAGCTGCGCAGGATCGCCGACAGGTTGTGGGGTTTGCCCACATGCTCCAGCAGCACGGTGAGATCGCCCATGCGGCGATCGAGCACCGTACGGAGGCGCTCGAAGCGACGCGGCAGCAGGGGCATCGTTCGACCAAAACACCATCATCGGCGGGGCCCCCTCCCCGGCCTGTTGCCCCCTCGGGCGGAGGCGCTGCCGGCGATGGCAGCGTGGGAGGGTTGCGGCACCAGGCTGGCCCCCCATGGCGCAGGAACCTGCCCCCCCCGAGGGGCCCATCGAGCGCCCCTTTGACGGCCGGGTCTACGCGATGGTGGCGCGGATTCCCCATGGCCAGCTGGCCACCTACGGTCAGATCGCCGAGCTGATCGGCGCCTGGGGCTGCGCCCGACAGGTGGGCTGGGCCCTGCGGCGTCTGCCGCTTCCGTCGGAGGTTCCCTGGCATCGGGTGGTGAATGCCCAGGGCCGTATCGCCATGAGTCCGGGCCGGGAGGGCAGTGACTGGATGCAGCGGGAGCTGCTGCTGGCCGAAGGCATCGCCGTGGCGCCCGACGGCCGGCTGCCGCTCGGGCGCCATCGCTGGCGCCCTCCCCTGCCGCCCGGCTTCGGCCACTCCAGTACAAAGGAGTGACCGCGCCGGGGGGGCCGCCCATTCAGACCAGCGATGTCGTTCCCGGCCTCGGCTCCCGGCAGCTGGCCTGGCAGGTGCTGCAGGCCGTGGCTGCCGGGGCCTACGCCGATGCCGCCCTGGAGCGGGAGCTGGCGGCGGCGGTCAAGAGGGGCGGCCTCTCCGCCCCCGACCGGGCCCTGGCCACCGAGATCGCCTATGGCGCGATCCGCCAGCGCCTGCTGCTGGATGGCTGGATCGACGCCCTCGGCAAGGTGCCGGCCCTGCGCCAGCCCCCCGCCATGCGCTGGCTGCTGCATGTGGGGCTCTACCAGTTGCTCTTCTGCCGGCGGGTGCCCGCCGCCGCCGCCGTGAGCACCACGGTGGCGCTGGCCAAGCGTGCCGGCCTCGGTCGGCTGGCTCCGGTGGTCAATGGCCTGATGCGGTCGCTGCTGCGGCGACGGGAGACGGCGGGGGCCGCCGAACCCTGGGATGGTCTGCCAGTGCCCCCCGACCCTGCCGCCGCCCTGGCGGTGCGCCGTTCCCTGCCCGGCTGGCTGGCCGAGGATCTGCTGCGGTGGTTGCCGCCGGAGCAGGCCGAGGAGTTCGGCCGGGCCTGCAATGCGCCGCCGGCCATCGATCTGCGGGTCAATCCGCTGCGCAGCTACCGGCAGGACCTGCTGGAGACCTTCGCCGCGGCCGGCGTGGAGGCCCGGGCCCTGCCGGGATGCCCCCAGGGGATCACCCTGCTGGAGCGCTCGGGCGATCTGCGGGCGCTGCCGGGTTTCGCGGCGGGTCTCTGGTGTGTGCAGGACCGCAGTGCCCAGCGCATCGCCCCCCTGCTGGATCCCCGGCCGGGTCAGCGGATCCTCGATGCCTGCGCGGCCCCCGGGGGCAAGAGCACCCATCTGGCGGAGCTGATGGCCGACCGGGGCGAGGTGTGGGCCGTGGACCGCTCCGCCGCCCGCCTGCAGCGCCTGGATCGCAACGCCGAGCGCCTGGGGCTGGGGGCGATTCACTCCCTGGCGGCGGATGCCCTGCTCCTGTCGGTCGAACGACCCGGCTGGGCCGGCTCTTTCGATCGCATCCTCCTGGATGCCCCCTGCTCGGGTCTCGGGACCCTGGCGCGCCATGCCGATGCCCGCTGGCGCATCAGCCCCGCCGCCATCGATGAACTGGTGCCGCTGCAACACCGGTTGCTGGAATCCCTGCTGCCCCTGCTGCGGCCGGGGGGCCGGCTGGTCTATGCCACCTGCACGGTCCACCCCCGCGAGAACGGCCGCACCGTCGCGGCCCTGCTGGAGGCCCACCCGGGCTGGCGTCTGACCCTGGAGCAGCAATGGTGGCCCCGGGAGGCCCAGGGTGAACGGGGCGGTGGCGACGGGTTCTACGCGGCGGTGCTGGAACCACCGGCCGCGGCCTAGCCCCGGGCCGGCTGGCCTGGCCGATCAGGGGGGCGGCGGCGCCGCCACCGGGGGGGGCATCGACGGAGCGGCCGGAGCTGGAATCTCCGCCGGGGGGGCCGATGGCTGGGGCGGTGCCGGCGGCGGTATCGCCGCATCGTTGGACCGCGGAGCCCCCTGCCGGGAGGGGGGACTTTCCACCGGTGCGGAGGTGTTGGGCGGCACCAGGGTGGGGTCCTCCGGAGCGGGAGCGTCGGTGCGGCTGGGCTCGGTCGGCGGGGTCCAACGGTTGTCCTGGGAGCCACCGGGGGCCTCCGGCCGGGCGTCGCGACCACTGCTCTGGCGGGTGCCGGTGGGCTTGAAGGTGCCGGTGAGCACGGGCTTGGGGGGGAACTTCCTCACGGGGAGCCCCTTGGTGATCGGGGCCATGTAGTCGCGCCAGGCGTAGGTGGCCAGCACGCTGGTGGTGCCGGTTTCCCGGTTGGTGTCGTAGCCCAGCCAGACCCCGGTGGTCAGCTGGGGAATCGAACCGATGAACCACAGATCGCGGCCCCCTTCGGAGGTGCCCGTCTTGCCGGCCACCGGTCGGTCGGAGAGGGCGGCTCCGCCGCCGGTGCCGCCCTGCACCACCTGCTGCAGCATCCACACCATGGCATCGGCGATGTCGCTGCTCACGGCCCGCTGGCCCCGGGGGCCATTGGTGCGCCTCGACCAGAGCAGTTCCCCGTCGGGTCCGTAGATGGTTTCGAAGGGGGTGGGCTGGATGTAGACACCACGGTTCACCAGCGCCGCATAGGCCGCCGTCATGTCGAGCACGGTCTGTTCGTTGGCGCCGATCGCCATCGAGAGGTAGCGGCCCAGCTCCCGGTGGATGCCCAGACTCCTGGCCGTGGCGATCACAGGGTCGTAACCGATCTTCTGCAGCAGCCCCACGGCCACGATGTTGAGGGAGTTCTGCAGGGCCGTGGCCAGGCTCACCCGGCCCATGTAGCGGTTGCCGAAGTTCTTGGGGCAGTAGCTGCCGAAGCAGCGGGCCGAGTCATTCACCGTGTCCTCGGGTTTCATCCCCTGCTTGAGGGCGGTGAGATAGACGAACAGCTTGAAGGTGGATCCCGGTGAGCGCAGGGCCTGGGAGGCACGGTTGAACTGGGTTTTCTCCCAGTCCTTGCCCCCCACCATCGCCCGCACGATCCCGGTGCCCGGCTCCATGGACACCAGGGCACCCTCCATGCTGCCGCTGGCGTAGGTGTCGATGGTCTTCTGGGCCTGGGTCTGCCAGGCCATATTGATGCCGCTCTTGATGGTGAGGCCCCCCACCTCCAGTTGCTCCTTGGTAAGCACCTTGGGCAGTTCCTGCTCCAGCCAGCTGGTGTACCAGGGGGCCGGATTGGCGAAGTACTTCGGTTCCGCCGGTTTCAGGCCCAGGGGGGCCCCGCTGGCCCGCTCGAGCTGGGCGTCGTCGATGAAGCCCGCCTCCCGCATGCGGCTCAGCACGATGGCGCGGCGCTTCAGGGCCAGTTCGGGATTCACCAGCGGCGAATACACCGAAGGGGCGGGGGGCAGGCCGGCAATCATCGCGGCCTCCGGCAGGGTGAGCTGGTCGGGGCGCTTCGAGAAATAGATCCAGGCGGCATCCGAGACGCCGTAGGCGCTGGAGCCCAGGTACACGTAATTCAGGTACTGCTCGAGAATCTGCTCCTTGCTGAGCTGGCGTTCGATCTTCCCGGCCAGGGCCGCTTCCTTCAGCTTGCGCACGATCGTGCGGTCCTGGCTGAGAAACACCGTGCGGGCCAGCTGCTGGGTGATGGTGCTGGCCCCCTCCTCCACGGCCCCCTGCTGGAGGTTGCGCAGCATGGCCCGGCTGATGCCGAACAGATCGATGCCGTCGTGCTGGTAGAAACGGCGATCCTCGGCCGCCACGAAGGCTCGCTGGATCAGCAGCGGCATCTTGCCGGGGGGCAGCTTCTCGCGGGTGGCCGGCCCCTTCTTGAGCACCACCTGCCCGTCGCTGGAGAGGATGGTGATCGTGCCCGGACGGTTGAAGGAGTTGATGCGGCCCGCGTCGGGCAGCATCGAATCGATGCTGGCCACCACGGCCGACTGGCCCACCGCCACCACCCCGCCCGCGGCGGCGGCGACGATGGCCGGCCCGAGCAGGCGCCAAGGTGAACGGCGGGGCCGCCGTGCCGGGGCTTCACCGGGATCCATCGGACCGGTGCCGGCCGTGGGCAGGCCCGCCCTCGTCATGGCAGCGCGGTGGTCAGCGCCTGGAACTGGGTCAGGTCACTGTGGCCGATGGCCAGGGCCGTGACCAGCATCCCGAGGACGAGAAAGGGCTGGGCACTGGCCTGATATTTCACATCGAAGGCGACCGGATCCCTCAGCAGCCAGATGTCCTGGAAGGTGATCTGGGGAACGATCAGCAGCACCAGCAGCACGGCGGCGAAATGCTGGCCAATGGCGATCAGCACCGCCACCATGGCGATCTGGAAGATGTCGATCATGCCGGCGCTGATCCAGCTGGCCCGCTGGATGCCGAACACCACCGGCAGCGACTGGAGCCCCAGGGCCCGGTCGCCCTCCACGCTCTTGAAGTCGTTGACCACGGCGATGCCGAGGCCGGCCAGGCTGTAGGCCAGGGTCAGCAGGGCGGTGGTCCAGGTGAGCTGGCCGAACAGGGCCTGGCCCGCCCACCAGGGCAGGGCGATGTAGCTGGCCCCCAGCGCGTAGTTGCCCAGCCAGCCGTTCTGCTTCAGCTTCAGCGGGGGTGCCGAATAGATGTAGCTGACGAAGGACCCCCCCAGCGCCAGCAGCAGCAGCACCGGCGTGTCGTGGCCGGCCCAGAGATCGAGGCCCCAGGCCACCGCCAGACCGGCGAACAGCAGCACGAGGATCTGCAGTTTCACCTGGCCCAGGGGAATGGCTCCCGAGGGGATCGGCCGGTAGGGCTCGTTGATCGCGTCGATCTCGCGGTCGTAGTAGTCGTTGAGGGTCTGGGTGTAGCCGGCCAGCAGCGGCCCGCTCATCAGCATGCAGGCCACCGAGGCCCCCACCTCCGGCAGGGTCCAGCGGAAATGGCCGGAGGCGGCGGCGCCGCAGATCACCCCCCAGATCAGGGGGATCCAGGTGACCGGCTTCATCAGCTGGAGACGGATCTTCCAGATGTTGCTGGTGCCGGAGGCTCCCTTCATGCCCAGGAGCTGCCTGGCGCCAGCGGAGACGCCGGGGGCGCCGGTTGCGGGCTCGGGGCTCTGGCTCATGGCGTAGCGGCCTCAGGCTGGGGTGATTTCATCGTCGAAGAACCAGGTGGTGGTGCCGCCGCTGAGCTCCACCACCACGCCCACGCCGGTGCCGTCGGTGACGCGGAAGTCCTTGACGATGCCCGTGGCGTCGGCCTTGAGGGCGGCCACCAGGTTGGCGGGGATACGGTCGCGGACCCGGGTGACCCGCACCTTCGAACCGATGGTGATGCCAGCCTGGGTCATGTCCGGCGCGACGTGAAAGTGGCGCAACACTACCAGTGAACCCATGGTCGCCAAGCGGATCATCCCCTGTCTCGACGTTGCCGAGGGCCGGGTGGTCAAGGGCGTCAACTTCGTGGGCCTGCGGGATGCCGGCGATCCGGTGGAACTGGCGTGCCGCTACAGCGCCTCCGGTGCCGATGAGCTGGTCTTCCTCGACATCGCCGCCAGCCACCAGGGCCGCTCCACCCTGGTGGACCTCGTGCGTCGCACCGCCGAGGAGGTGACGATTCCGTTCACCGTGGGGGGCGGCATCGTGAGCGTGGAGGGCATCACCGAACTGCTCAGGGCCGGGGCCGACAAGGTCAGCCTCAATTCCTCGGCCGTCCGCAACCCCGACCTGGTGGCCCAGGGAGCCAGCCGTTTCGGCTGTCAGTGCATCGTCGTGGCCATCGATGCCCGCCGCCGCCAGGAGGACGCCGCCGCCGGGCCGGGCTGGGATGTCTTCGTCCGCGGCGGCCGCGACAACACCGGTCTGGATGCCGTGGCCTGGGCCCGGCAGGTGGTGGCCCTGGGGGCGGGCGAGATCCTGCTCACCTCCATGGACGGGGACGGCACCCAGGCGGGTTACGACCTGGCGCTGACGCGGGCGGTGGTGGACGCCGTGGAGGTGCCGGTGATCGCCTCCGGCGGAGCCGGCTGCATCGATCACATCGCGGCGGCCCTCGGTGACGCCGGAGCCTCCGCGGCCCTGCTGGCCTCCCTGCTCCACGACGGGGTGCTCACCGTGGCGGAGATCAAGACCACCCTGCTCCGCCAGGGGCTGCCCCTGCGGCCGCTGCTGGAATCCCCGGCGCCCGCCTGAACGGGCCGCCCCCCGATCACGCCGCCCCCGCCGTTGCTCGTAACATCGATTTACAACGTCGTCGGTAGCCCCTGGTGCATCAGTGAAAGCTCTTCTGCTCCTGCCTGCACCCCTGCTCACGGTCCTGGCCCTGGCGGTCGTCGCTGCGGTCATCGCCCTGGTGGCCTGGGCGCTCCAGCTGATGCAGGCGGCCACCGAGCGCCGGGAGTTTTCGCTGATGCTGGCCGGTTGCATGGTGTGCTCCGCGGCCGTCGGCCTGGCCACGGTGATGGTGCTCACCTTCACCAGCCCCGGGCGTCTGGAGGCCCGCGGTCTGATGCCGCTCGACCCCGATGGCGGCAACGGCATCAGCCTCGATGCCATCGTCCTCCCCTGGGATGAGACGATCACCGAGCCCGGGAGCTCCTGAGCCCCCTCCCCCTGCGGCCCGGACCTCCCCCGTGACGACTGCCGATCCGGTTCAGGTCAGCGATCTGTTCGATGCCATCGCTCCTCGCTACGACCAGCTCAACGACCTGCTGAGCCTGGGGCTGCACCGGCTCTGGAAACGCCAGGCCCTGGCCTGGTTGCGGCCCCGTCCGGGCCAGCGGCTGCTGGATCTCTGCTGCGGCACCGGTGATCTGGCCCTGGTGCTGGCGGCCAGGGTCCGGCCCGGTGGTCTGGTGGTGGGGCTCGATGCCGCCGCCGAACCGCTGGAGATCGCCCGCCGGCGGGCGCTCAGCCAGCCGTGGTTGCCCCTGCAGTGGCGGCAGGTGGATGTGCTGGCCAGCGGCCTCGACGATGGCTGGGCCGACGGCGCGGTGATGGCCTACGGCCTGCGCAACCTGGTGGACCCCGCCGCGGGCCTGCAGGAGCTGCACAGGCTGCTGCGGCCCGGTGGCCGGGCGGCGGTGCTCGACTTCAACCGCCCGCAGGCCGCCACCGCCACCGCGGCCTTCCAGCGGTTCTATCTGCGCCGCCTGGTGGTTCCCGCGGCCCGTTGCGTGGGGCTCGGCGAGCAGTACGCCTATCTGGAAACCAGCCTGAGCCGCTTCCCCACCGGTGCGGAGCAGGAAGCCCTAGCCAGGGCGGCCGGCTTCACCCGGGCCCGGCACCGGCCCCTGGCCGCCGGCCAGATGGGTCTGCTGGAGCTGGTGGCCTGACCGACGCGGCCCCATGCCAACATTTGCGGCACGCTTTCCGCCGTCCTGGCCAGCAACGGACTCCACTGCCATGCATTTCCAGGACATCATCGCCACCCTCAACGGGTTCTGGGCCGATCAGGGCTGCCTGATCCTCCAGCCCTACGACATCGAGAAGGGGGCCGGCACCATGAGCCCCCACACGGTGCTGCGGGCGATCGGGCCCGAGCCCTGGGCTGTGGCCTACCCCGAACCGTGCCGCCGCCCCACCGACGGCCGCTATGGCGACAACCCCAACCGCGCCCAGCACTACTTCCAGTACCAGGTGCTGATCAAGCCATCGCCCGATGGCATCCAGGAGACCTATCTCGCCTCCCTGGAAACCCTTGGCATCCGTGCCGCCGACCATGACATCCGTTTCGTGGAGGACAACTGGGAATCCCCCACCCTGGGGGCCTGGGGCGTGGGCTGGGAGGTGTGGCTCGACGGCATGGAGGTGACCCAGTTCACCTATTTCCAGCAGTGCGGCGGCATCGACTGCCGGCCGGTGTCGATCGAGATCACCTACGGCCTCGAACGCCTCGCCATGTATCTCCAGGACGTGGAGAGCATCTGGGAGCTCGCCTGGAACGGCGATCGCACCTACGGCGACATCTGGTTGCCCTTCGAGAAGGGGCAGTGCACCTACAACTTCGAGGCCTCCAATCCGGAACGGCTGCAGCAGCTGTTCGCGCTTTACGAAGCGGAGGCGGCCGATCTGGTGGCGGCGGGCCTGCCGGCCCCGGCCCTCGACTGTGTGCTCAAGTGCAGCCACACCTTCAACCTGATGGAGGCCCGGGGGGTGATCTCGGTGACGGAGCGCACCGCCACCATCGCCCGCATCCGGCACCTGGCCCGGCAGGTGGCGGAGGCCTGGCTCGAGGAACGCCGTGCCCTGGGCTTCCCGCTGCTGGCCCAGCCGGAACCCATCAAGACACCGGCTTGAAGCGTTCGCTGCTGGGGCTGGTGCTGATCCTCGGCAGCTTCCAGCTGGGCCGGCTGGCGGAGCGGGCCCTGTGGCCCTGCCGCCTGCGGCCGGTGGCCGCCCTGGTGGCGCCGCTGCTGGGTCAGCCGATGCCCAGCCGCCAGCTGTGCGATCTGATCCTGAGGATCCCCCACTTCTGATCGCTGACGCGAAGGTGACCGGCGCCGGGAAGGCTGGGCCATGGCCCGCCGTGTCCTGCCGCTGCTGCTTCTTCTGGCCGTGCTGCTCCAGGCCTGGCTGCGGCCGCTGCAGCCCGGAAGCCACGATCCCCTGCGGCTGCTGACCGGCGGCGACGGCCCCGTGCCGGCGACGCTGCAGGGGCAGCTGCTGGCCGACCCCAGCCCCCTTGGGGCGGACGGCTGCCGGGTGCTGCTGCAGACGGCGGGGGGCCGCAGCGACCTGCTGTTCCGCCCCTGCCCGGAGCTGCGTGAGGGCTGGAGGGTTCGGGTCAGCGGCCTGCTGCGCCGTCCCCGCCCGTCCGCCCATCCGCTGCTCGCCGGTCCCGCCGAGCGGCTGGCGCGGCAGGGCAGCTGGACCCGGATGGCGGTGGAGCGCTGGGACGTGCTGGCGCGGCCGGCCACACCGATCGTGGATCTGCGCCGCCGCATGGCCGAGCGTTTGCTGGAGGGGGCTGGCCCGGAGCGGGGCGGCCTGCTGGCGGCCCTGGTGCTGGGCAGCGCCGTGGTGCCCCTGCCGGCGGAGCTGCGGGCCGACTTCCGGGCTTCCGGCCTCTCCCATGCCCTGGCCGCCTCAGGGTTCCACCTCAGCGTGATGCTGGGGGCCGTGCTGGCCCTGGGCCGGCGCCTGGGGGGGGCCGGGCGGCTGGCCCTGGCCGCCGCCGCCATGGTGCTGTTCCTGCTGCTGGCCGGCCCGCAGCCCTCGGTGGTGCGGGCGGTTCTGATGGGGGCGATCGCGCTGCTGCTGCTCGAGGCGGGACGCCGGGGCAAGCCCCTGGGGATCCTGCTGGTCACCGTGGCGGTGATGCTGCTGCTGCAGCCCGCCTGGCTCCATGACGTGGGCTTCCAGCTGAGTGCGGCCGCCACCGCGGGCCTGGTGTTGACGGCACAGCCCCTTGAGGAGGCGCTCGCCCGGCGCCTTCCCGGCGGGCCTCCCCAGGCGCCCGGACCCTGGCGGGGCTGGCTGGCGCCGGCGCTGGCGGTGCCGGTGGCGGCCAGCCTCTGGACCCTGCCGCTGCAGCTGCTGCACTTCGGGGTGGTCCCCCTCTACGCCGTGCCGGCCAACCTGCTGGCCGCCCCCCTGCTCACCCCGCTCACCCTCGGGGCCATGGTTCTGGCCGTTCTGGCGGTCCTGGCGCCGCCCCTGCTGGTGGTCGGCCTGCCGCCGATCGGGCTGCTGGCGGGGCTGCTGCAGGCGGTGGCCCATGGGTTCGCCGGCCTGCCGATGGCCCAGTGGCAGACCGGCCGTCCCTGGCCCCTGCTGGTGCTGCTCCTCGGTCTGGCCCTGCTGGGTCTGGTGCTGCCGGAGCTGGGGCGCCGCTGGCGCCTGCTGGCCGCGGCGCTGGGCATCGGCGTGCTGGTGGCCCATCTGGTGCTGCTGGGGGGCGATCAGCTGCTGCTGGTGCACCAGGGGGTGATGGCCGGTGGCAGCGGTCGTGATCTGCTGCTGGCCCGGCACCGGGGCCGGGCGGCCCTGATCAGCACCCGCGCTGACGGCCTGAGCTGCCGCCAGGCCCGCCAGCTGGCCGAGGGGCTGGGGGTGGCCCGTCTCGACTGGGCCCTGCTGCTCGACCCGGTGGCCGCCGAGGATCCCCTCTGCTGGCAGCGGCAGGCCGGCCTGGTGGTGGCCTACGGCGACGGCGGGGTGCCGCTGCAGGCCGGGCAGCGGTTGGCGAGCCCCGGGCTGGTGGTGGAGGCGCTGTCGATGGACAGCCACGCCCTGGCCCTGGCTCTCGGGCCGCGCCGCTGGTGGCTGCTGCCCGACCGGCAGGCCCTCGAGGCCTGGGGCGCCCAGCGGCAGCAGGGGGCAGTCCATCACGCCGCCGATGGGCTCTGGCTGGGGTTCCGGCCCCGGCCGAAGGAGCGCCGGCTCGTGCTGCACCAGGCCCCGCAACGGGTGTGGCTGAGCGGTGCATCCCCCACCGGCGTCCGGCTGCCGGGGGGCTGGCGGGCCAGCGGCGCGATCGGATCGCTGACGGCTCCGTAAAGTGGCGTTCATCAGTTCGTCCTCCCCACCGCTCCGGCGAACGGGAGCGAGGTGCTGGCCCGGGAGAGGTGGCTGAGTGGTCGAAAGCGAACGACTCGAAATCGTTTGAAGGGCAACCTTCCGTGGGTTCGAATCCCACCCTCTCCGTTGTTCCTTCCCTGTGAGGGCCGCTCCTTCAGGTTTGAGCCGCCACGAACCGCTTTACCATCGGTATGTGCTGCGGCCCCGTGGATGTCGTTCGGCTCCCTTCCGGCCGGACTGATCCGGCGCTACCGCCGTCTGTTTGCCTTCTACGACCGCGACGGTGATAGCCGCCACACCCTCGAGGGCGACTTCGAACCGGTGGCCGTCCGGATCGCCCGCCGCTGGGAGGGCCGGGCCACACCCTTTCCTGATCTGCTGCGGCTGCTGCTCGACACCTACCGCCACGAGAACGAGCGCCGCGACCGCAACCATGACGGCCAGGTGGATCGGGACGAGTTCGTTGCCTCCCATGCCCGGGTGTTCGCCACCTTCCAGGCGGATCCCGAGACGGCCCGGGGGTTCATCGCCCGCTCAGCCGGCGGCTTCTTCGATGTTCTCGACCTCGATGGCGATGGCCTGCTCGGTCCTGACGATCTGGGGGCGTTCGCAGCCGCCTATGGCCATGCCACCGACGGCATCAGCGCCAACCTCGATCGGATGCTCACCGGCCTGGGTCTGCCCCCCGGCCGTCTGCCGCGAGATGCCTTTCTGACCCTGGTGGAGCAGTACTGGTTCGATCCCTCACCGGAGGCCCCCGGCTGCCACCTGTTCGATGGCGTCGCTCTGGTGGAGCCGGACCTTGACCTGCCATCGGGCGAGGCGGCCAGCTAAGCCCCTGTCACGCCACCTGGGTGGGGCGGCGGTTCCAGGCCAGGACCCCGCCACCGAGGGCCGCCAGGCCCAGGGCGCCGGCGGCAGCCAGAAACACGGCGGTCTGGAGGGCGAGCAGGAACAGCCCCAGGGCGGACGCCGCCTTGATCTGGATCCTGGCCTTGATCAGCAGGGTGAGCAGCAGCAGCACCGTGGCCTGGAGCCCTGCGATCTTCGCGGCGGTGAGGGGGCAGAAGGGGAGAGGGAGCAGCATGGGAGACGGCCAGTGATCCCATCCTGGCGAGGTGGCGATTCCGTCGTGTGGGACCTGGCTCAGTTGCGCTGGCGTGCCCGGCGCTGCCGGCCGGCGGCCTGCTGGGTGGCCGAGAGCGCGGCGGCCTCCTCCAGCAGTTCGCCGGCGAGGAGATCGAGATCATCGGCCGCCTGGCGCAGCTGGTCGCTGAGCTCCAGGCCTTCCGTGATCGACTGGTCGAAGGCGGCCGCGGCCTGATCGATCTCGGCGAAGAGCTCCTTGAATTCGTCGGGAGGTTCGGTGTCCCAGTCGGGATAGGCCGCCGCCGCCTGCTGCAGCACCGACAGGGCCGAGGCCCAGCTGGTCTTGAGCCGGAAATCGAGATGGCGCAGGTCTAGCTGGGTGCGTTTGAGCTCCCTAGTGCTGGAGACCTTGGCCAGCGCCAGGGTCTGGCGCTTGAGCTCGGCCAGCGTCGGTGGTTTCTGCCCTGCGGACCTCGCACGGGGGGCTGCCATGGTGCTCACTCGGCGAAGCCCAGACCCAGCTGTTCACCGGAGCGGAGCTGCTCCAGTTCCTGGCGGAGGGTCTGGCTGGTCTGGCGTTCGATCCTGAGGGCTTCCTGCAGGTCGTCGCGCTCGCGCCGGAAGCGGTTGGTATGGGCCACACGGCCGCCCAGGCTCTGGTTGTTCCTGGCCAGTTGCCGGCGGCGCTCCACTTCCGCCGCATAGGCGCGCTGCAGCTCTTCCAGCTCCTTCTGCAGCTGCAGCTCCGCAAGGGAGTGCTGCTGCTCGGAGCGCAGGGCCTGATTCTCGGCCTCCAGGGCCGAGAGGCGTGCGGTCAGGCGATCGACCTCGATCTGCTTGCCGCGCAGGGCCTGCCTGAGCCTGTGCATCAGGGCATCGAGCCGGGAGCGAGCCTGCCGTTGCTGCAGAGCATTGGCTTCGCAGCGGCGGGCCAGATCCCTCAGCAGGCCGGTGCGTCGCTGCAGCACCTGGGCGGTGCACTCGTACTTGATGATCGCGATGACACGGCAGCGCTCCAGTTCATCGAGATCCTGAACGGCCTTGAGCTGCCTCAGTTCGTCGTAGTTGGTGCATTCATGCCGCAGCTCCGGGGTGGTGACGTGCCCTTCGGCACCGATGCGCTGGTAGTTCCTCAGCTGAACCCGCTCGTGCCAGTAGTCGAAGAGGGCTTTCTGGTTCCCACCCATGGGCATCGCTGCGCTCTCCTGCCCGACGGCACGGTGCCGGCTGATCCTAGGAATGTCCATCCGTGGGGAGCCTTGGCTGGGTGTATCCAGGTGCACGTCCACGGCTTTCGAGGCGCAGGAGGCGCCGGGCGTGGCTGTCGTGCTCCGGCGTCCATCCCGTCGCCGCGGGCTCATCCGGTGGTGGCTGCGGCGCGGTGGTTTTCGCTGCCGGCGCCTCCAGGGTGGCCACCAGCAGCAGGGCCAGCACCAGCTCGGCGGTCAGGACCAGGTCGATCGAGGGCATGGGACGAACGAACTCCTTGAACGTTGGACCAAGCCTCATCCGGCTGCGGCCGGAATCGATCATGTCCCGTGCGAAGAACCAGCCCCGGGGTCGGTGACGGGACGGATCTGGAGCTCGGCACAGCCCGTGTCCGGATCCGGATGCCGCCGGAACTGCCACGCCGGCAGCAGCCCCACCACCTGCTCGGCGGTGGTCCTCACCAGCGATCCGGCGCAGAGATGGCCGCCGATCACCGCTCCGTCGCCGTCGGCGAGGGTGATGTGCAGGTGGGCCCCGTCCGCGGAGAGCGTGCCGGCCAGGCCGAGGATCTCCAGCGCGCCGCTGAAGGTGGTGCTCTCCTGGCGGCCCGCCAGCCGCAGCTGCGCCACCGAGAGGCTGCCGATGCCGCTGATGACACAGCCGGCCTGCTCGCTCTGGCGGCCCATCCAGTGCTCCAGGGCCGGGCGCAGATCCTCCCCTGGCTTGAGCCGCAGCGGCACCACTTTCATGGCCCCTCCACCAGCGACTGGACCATCACCAGGGCATCCACGTAGCCCAGTTGCCGGTGGCGAAAGGCGCCCGGGAGGGTGCCGACCACCGCAAAGCCGTTGTTCCGCCAGCAGCGAATCGCGGCGCTGTTGCTGCTCACCACCAGGTTGAACTGCATGGCGCGAAAGCCGAGCCGCCGAGCGGTCTCCAGGGAGTGCTGGCACAGGAGGCTGCCCAGCCCCCGGTGGCGGGCGTGCTCCGCCACCACATAGCCCGCATTGGCCACATGGGCGCCGAGGCTGAGGGCATTGGGCCTCAGGTAGTAGGTGCCCACAGCGGCGCCATCAGGGTCGACGGCCACCAGCACCAGCCGGCTCCGGTCCACCCACTGGATCCTGGCTTCCGCCTCGCTGATGGCCGGGTCGTGGGGGAAGGTTTCGCCGGCGCGGAACACCGGCTCCAGCAGCTGCCACACCGCCGGCCAGTCGGCCGGCGCATAGGGCCGGATCAGCAGGGGAGGGGCACCCTGGCCGTGGTCGCGGTTCATCGCCAAGGCGGTTGGTCTGGGGTGTCCATTCCGGTGCAGCGTCCGCGGGGCGGAAGAATCGTTCCCCAGCATAGGAATCAACGGGGATTGATCATTTTGGTGATATGGTTTATCGGTTTGTCTGCATCGCGTTGATCAGGTGGAGAGGCGGCCCAATCTGTTCATCATTGGATTTCCCAAGACAGGCACATCGGCGTTGTTCGAGATGCTCGGTCAGCATCCCGACATCTACCCATCCATCCTGAAGGAGCCTGGCAGTGAAAGGCATTTCAGATACTTTCACCCAGAATGCGCCAAGGAGCATCGCCAGTACATGGACAACTTTGAAAATGTCGCCGGCGAGCGTTGGCTTATGGACGGTACGGTTGGGTACTCCCTGAACATCGCCTCTGCCGCTGAAATCAAGGCATTCAGTCCGTCGGCAAAGATCGTGGTGGGTCTCAGGAATCCCCTGGATTGTGTGGCTTCCTCCTGTCATCAGATCGAGAAGAATACCGGCAGGAAAATTGACCTTAAGGCTGCCATCCGCAGCGGTGAAAATTTCACGTTGCCTCGTTTTTTCCCTGTCTGCCAGAGGTATTTTGAGGTTTTCGGCGCCCCTTCGATTCATGTGTATCTGTTTTCTGATTTCCAGGCCAGCAATACAAGGGTCGTCAGGGACATCTGCGGATTCCTCGGCCTTCCTGCCGTCCGACTTAAGGAAGAGGTGAAGAACGTGAGCGTTCAGCCGCGATCGGGTTCCCTTGGTTCTGTTTACGCTGCGCTGATGGGTGCTCACTGGGCCGTGGACCTGCGTCAGACATGGAAACGTCAATCGCGATACACCTATAACTTTGCTTCGGATCTGGCGCGGCGTCTGCTGACGAAACGGGCCAGTCACCTGTCCACGATTCGAAACGATCCATCCCTGGCGAGGATCATCCGCGAGCGCTGGCATGATGACGTTCAGCAGTTGTCGACCCTGCTCGATGTCGACCTTTTGAAGACTTGGGGATTCCGCTGAGGCTGCCGGCCGGGAGCCCCGATCACATTCGGTCACAACCCGGCCTGATCCGGTCATCGTTCAGGCGTGGATTTTCGCGGCCCCTCCGGTGAGAATTCGTGGGTCCCCTTGAGCACGGGTGACGTCGAGGCGGGGATGGTGCCCCGCCTTTTTTGTGTCCCGCCTCTTCCGGGACCCGATGGGGTGGCGCACAACCAACACCCCCGGGGACCCAGGCGGACAGGGATGTCAGGAGTGGAACAAAAGGACCAGTCCGGATTTCACCTGGTGAAATTCCCGCTCCTCCCGGCTGAGGTCGAGCCCCACCTGCAGGCCTTCCTTGAGGGCCACATCGAACGGGGGAGCCGGGGGCGGTTTGCCGTCGCACCACAGCGCCGCAATGCCCACAGGGGTGGCATGCCAGCGGAAGCACGGGGTCGAGCCGATGGATGGCTCCTGCAGGGCATCTTCGAGAAGCTCGCGGATCGCCATCATCTCGGGGCTCTCGCCTTCCCGATCGGTCGCCTTAGCTTCGGCAGGCCGCCGCTTCAGAGCAATCGGCTGAGAGTTTTCGTGATACACGCGCCTACGGTGCCTGCCATGGCGGCCTTCCCCAGCTCGATCGCACTGGTGCATGAATGGTTCACGCCCCGGTCGGTCGGTGGCGCTGAACTGGTGGTGCGGGAGCTGGATCGGCTCCTGGCCGAGCGGGGCGTCGTTCCCCAGCTCTTCGCGCTCGTGGACGGCGAGAGTCGTCATCCCGGCAGCTGGCTGGCGGGGCGTCGGGTGCGCACCAGCTTCATCCAGCGTCTGCCCTGGGGGGTGAGCCACGTGCAGCAGTACCTGCCGCTGCTGCCCCTGGCCATCGAGCAGCTCGACGTCTCGGGCCATGGGCTCGTGCTCAGCAGCAACCATCTGGTGGCCAAGGGGGTGATCACCGGTCCGGACCAGCTGCATGTCAGTTATGTGCACACCCCGGCCCGGTATGCCTGGGACCAGATGCACACCTACCTCGAGCGGTCTTCCCTGGCCCGCGGACCCCTCGGCCCCCTCGTGCGTCTGCAGCTTCACCAGCTGCGTCAGTGGGATGCGGTCAGCAGCGCCAGGGTGGATGCGCTGGTGGCCAACTCCCGGTTCACGGCCCGCCGGATCCGGCGCTGCTGGCGCCGGCGCGCCCACGTGCTGCACCCTCCCGTCGCGGTGGAGCGGTTCCGCTGGAACCAGGCCCGCGATGACGTCTATGTGAGCTTCTGCCGGCTGGTGCCCAACAAGCGGGTGGATGTGGTGGTGGAGGCCTTCAACCGCACCGGCCTGCCCCTGGTGGTGATCGGTGACGGGCCGGAACGGCGACGGCTGGAGGCCATGGCCGCTCCCCACATCCGTTTTCTCGGCCGCCTCGCGGATCAGGAGGTGGCCGGCTGGCTGGAGCGGGCGCGGGCCTATGTCTATGCCGGACTGGAGGACTTCGGCATTGCGCCGGTGGAGGCGATGGCCGCCGGCGCGCCGGTGATCGCCTTCGGCCAGGGGGGTGTGCTCGACAGCGTGCGCTGCCTGAGCCAGGGCGAGCCCGATCCGACGGGCCTGCTGTTCCCCGAACAGAACGGGGCCAGCCTGGCGGCGGCCCTCGAGCAGTTCGAGGCCGGCCGGTTGTGGCGGCGGCTGCCGCCGGAGGGTCAGCGCCACTGGGCCGAGCAGTTCTCACCCGAGCGCTTCCGGCGGCGCATGGGCGACCTGCTGGATCGGCTCTGGCAGGCCCACGTTCGGCGGCTGGCCCGTCCTGTGCCTCTGAGCTGAGTGGCCATGCCGCTTGGAGTTGCGGCCGATTCGATCCTTAACTCGGACCAATAAAAACGGCCCCCATGCTCTCTTCCATCGGGACCCCCTACGCCACCAATCAGCTCGTGACGGCTTCGGCGCAGGAACTCACCGCCGAAGAGCTGATCGCCGTCCAGTCGAAGCGGGATCGCGTCATCAAGCGCACCGGGGACATCGTTTTCTCCCTGGCTGTGCTCACCGTCGGCTCGCCGGTGCTGGTGCTGCTGGCCCTCCTGGTCAAGGTCACTTCGCGGGGGCCCGTTTTCTACGTGCAGCAGCGCGTGGGCCGGGATTACCGCAGTTTCGGCTGCATCAAGTTCCGCACCATGCGTCGGGATGCCGACCGGCTTCTCTCCACCTTGCTGGCCGAATCTCCCGATCTCGACGAGGAGTTCCGCAACGATTTCAAGCTCAAGAATGACCCCCGGATCACCCGGCTCGGTAAGTTCCTGCGCCGCTCCAGTCTCGATGAACTGCCCCAGTTTCTCAATGTTCTGCGGGGTGAGATGAGCGTGGTGGGCCCCCGGCCCATCGTGCGCAGCGAGTTGGTCCGTTACGGCAACCGCATGGATGAAGTTCTGGCGGTCCGTCCCGGTCTCACCGGTCTGTGGCAGGTTTCCGGCCGCAACAACCTCAGCTACCCCGAGCGGGTGCGGCTTGATGTCCGCTATGCACGCCGCCGCAGTTTCCTGCTCGATCTGAGCATCATCGTCCGCACGATCGGGGTGATGCTCGATCCCCGCGACCGTGGCGCCTACTGAGGGCTGCCGATCAGCGGCAGCGCCACCAGCAGCCAGAGCAGCTCAAGGCGATCGCCCAGGCGCAGAATCGCCAGCACCCCCGTGGCATCGGCTGGTGCTGCCCCGGCCGCCAGCAGGGGCTTGACCCGCTGACCGTCGTCGTAGGTGTTCACCCCGCCCAGCTGGACGCCGGCGGCGTGGGCGAAGGCCGCCTGGGACACCCCCGCGTTCGGGGAGGGATCCGGGGCCCCCTCCCGCAGGGCCAACCGGAAGAGGTGCAGGATCTGCCGGGGGCGGCCCACCACGAGCGGCAGGCTGAGGGCCACCAGGCGGGCCGGGAGCCAGGTGAGCAGGTCGTCGAGCCGGGCTCCCGCCGTGCCCAGCCAGCGCAGCCGGCCCTTGCGGTAGCCCAGCATCGAGTCGAGGGTGCTGGCGGCCTTGAAGGCCCAGGCCAGGGCCAGGGGGCCCGGCAGCCCTGGTGCTCCCAGCTGGAGGGCGGCACCGACCAGCATCCAGAACAGGGGGGCGAACAGACCGTCCACCGCGTTTTCGGCGGCGGTTTCCGCGGCGGCCCGCAGGATCTCGGCTTCGGGCAGGCCTTCCACCCGGCGTCCCACGATCCAGGCCAGCCGCTCCCTGGCCAGGGGTAGGTCGCCCAGGGCCGCGACCACCCGCCGCACCGCCCGGGACAGACTGCCGCCGGCCAGGGCGCTGGCCATGCCCAGCACCTGCAGGGGCAGCCCCAGGGCGGGCATCCGGCGGGCCAGGGCCTCGATGGCCAGGCCGGTGGCCATGCTGCCGCCCACCACCGCCAGGGTGAGGAGCAGCCCGGCCAGCCGCAGCCGCCCGGGACGGTCGCTGGCCCAGGCCTCGGCGGGCCGGCGCAGGCCGGTGATCGCCAGGCCCATCGCCTGAACCGGATGGGGGGCCCAGTGGGGATCCCCCACCAGCCGGTCGAGCCCGCAGGCGGCGAGCACCAGAAGGGCCTGATTCAACCGCGCCGCCCGGCCAGCAGGGGCAGCAGGAACCCAGCCGCCAGAAACGCCAGCAGCTGGATCGGCAGGCTTCCCTCCAGGCCGATCAGCTGGGCGATCAGACCCATGCCGAGGCTTCCGGCCAGGCCTCCCACCGCCGAGGAGCGCTCCAGGATGGTCCAGTTGTCCGGCAGTCGCCCCTGGGGATCCATGGCCACGGCCAGCCGGGCATCCGTGAGGGCCGCCAGCAGGCCGAAGGGTACGAACAGCAGCACGGCCCCCCAGCCGAGCGACCACTGGGTGGCCAGCAGCAGGCCGGCCATCAGACCGTAGGGCAGCAGGAAGGGCAGCCGCAGCCGCTGGCCGAAGGTCTCGGCGCCGATGCGGCCCAGGCCGTAGGCCGTGAGCACCATGCCGAAATCGAAGCAGCTGCCGGCCGCCTGCTGGCGGACCCACAGGGGCAACAGGCCGAAGAGACTGCCGAACAGCACACCCTGGATCAGGCCGCGGGCATCCAGCCGGGGCACGTTGGGTTCCGGGTCAGCAACAGCTGACGCACGCGCATCGCCGCGGCCTTGGACGGCGTGGATCGCCGGAGCCAGGGGGATCAGCAGCACCAGGGCCTGGGAGAACTGCAGCACGGCCTTGCCCAGCGGGAACAGCACGGCCGTCAGCAGGTTGCCGATCAGCCGGCCCGATTCGGCACTGGCGCGCAGCGTCCCGATCGGAATCGCGGCGACCCCATGCAGATGCTCCTGCAGGGGCTCCTGGGTCATCCTCAGGCCGATGGCCAGCAGGGTGATGCCCAGGAGCGGCCAGGCCACCGCCGGGCCGATGACTTTGGTACCGACGGCCAGCAGCAGCAGCAGGCTGACGATCTGGACCAGGTAGCCGAGCCGGAGCCGCTGGGGCAGCGGCAGCAGCAACGGCAGGGTGGCCAGGGCCGGCAGCAGGCCATTCACCAGCGGGGAGGCGGTGAGACCGCTCACCAGCCAGGCGGTGGCGCCGATGGCGAGACTGCCGCTCGCCTGGCCGCTGCCCCAGGCGACAGTCAGCAGGCGGCGGCGCATCGCTTCATGGTCAGGCGGCCTTCAGCCAGCTGAACATCGAACGCAGGCCCTTGCCCACCTGTTCGATCGGATGGGCGGCATCGCGCTCGCGGGCCTTGGCCATCTCCGGTTTGCCGGCGTCGCATTCCGCCACGAAGTTGCGGGCGAAGGTGCCGTCCTGGATGTCGGCCAGGATGCGCTTCATCTCGGCCTTGGTGTCGGCGGTGATCAGCCGGGGGCCGCTCACGTAGTCACCGTATTCGGCGGTGTTGGAGATCGAATCGCGCATGGCCGTGAGGCCGCCCTTCACCATCAGGTCCACGATCAGCTTCACCTCGTGAAGGCATTCGAAGTAGGCCAGTTCCGGCTGATAGCCGGCTTCCACGAGGGTTTCGAAGCCGGCCTTCACCAGCTCGCTCAGGCCACCGCAGAGCACGGCCTGTTCGCCGAACAGGTCGGTTTCCGTCTCTTCCTTGAAGTTGGTTTCGAGGATGCCCGCCCGGGTGCCGCCGATCGCCTTGGCATAGGCCATGGCCAGGGCACGGGCGTTGCCGGAGGCGTCCTGCTGGATGGCGAACAGGGCCGGGACGCCCTGGCCGTTCTGGTACTCCCAGCGCACGGTGTGGCCGGGACCCTTGGGGGCGATCATCACCACGTCGACATCGGCGGGAGGCTGGATCAGCCCGAAGCGGATGTTGAAGCCGTGGGCGAAGCTCAGCACCTTGCCGGCACTCAGGTGAGGGGCGATCTCCGTGGCGTAGACCGCCTTCTGGGCTTCATCCGGCAGCAGGACCATGATCCAGTCGGCCTTGGCGCAGGCGTCGGCCACGCTCAGCACCTCCAGGCCGTCCGCCCTGGCCTTGGCGGCGGAACGGCTGCCGTCGTATAGGCCCACCACCACGTTCACGCCGCTGTCCTTGAGGTTCAGGGCATGGGCATGGCCCTGGGAGCCATAGCCGATGATGGCCACCGTCTTGCCGTTCAGCAGGCTGAGGTCGGCGTCGGAGTCGTAGAAGAGCTGGGCCATTCCGGGCGGCGGGCAGGGCAAACGCAGACTTTAGGGGCGCGGCCGCACCGGCCTCAGCCGCCGGAGGCCTCGGAGGGATGGGCGATCACCCGGTCGATCAGGCCGTAGTCCCTGGCTTCGGCGGCACTGAGGAAGTAGTCGCGATCGGTGTCCTTGGTGATCTTCTCGAGGTTCTGGCCGGTCATGTCGGCCATCGACTGGTTGAGCATGTCCTTGATGCGCAGGATCTCCCGGGCCTCGATCTCGATGTCGCTGGCCTGACGCTGGCTGGTGCCGCCTAGGGGCTGGTGGATCATGATCCGGCTGTGGGGCAGGGCCAGGCGTTTGCCCTTGGTGCCGGCCGCCAGCAGAAAGGCACCCATGGAGGCGGCCAGACCCACGCAGATCGTCACCACGTCGGATTTGACGTATTGCATGGTGTCGTAGATCGCCAGTCCGGCGGTCACCGACCCCCCCGGGGAATTGATGTACAGATAGATCGGTTTGGAGCTGTCATCGGAATCGAGGTACAGCATCTGGGCCACCAGGCTGTTGGCGATGCCGTCGGTCACCTCCTGACCCAGAAAGAGGATCCGCTCCACACCGAGGCGCGTGTAGATGTCGACCCAGCGCTCGTACTGGCTGCCGGGCAGGCGGTAGGGAACGCTGGGGGTGCCGATGGGCATGACGGAAAGGCTCTGGTTCGAAAGTGGAGGGGGTGAAAAGGGTGGCGCCCGGACTCAGGCCGCCGCCAGGGCGGCCGGCAGGTCCTTGCGGCTGGTCAGCACCCGGTCGATGAGGCCGTAGGCCTTGGCCTCCTCGGCCGTGAGGTAAGTCATCCGGTCGGAGTCGCGGGAGAGTTCCTCCACGGATTTGCCGGTGTTCTCGGAGAGGATCTCCAGCATGCTCTGCTTGTTGTGGAGCACTTCCTTGGCCCGGATCTGGATGTCACTGGCCTGGCCGCGGGCTCCGGAGCGGGGCTGGTGCAGGACGATCGAGGCATGGGGCAGGGCGGCCCGCTGCCCCTTGGTGCCGGCCGAGAGGATCATGGCGGCGGTGCCCATCGCCTGGCCGATGCAGATGGTGTGCACCGGTGGCTTCACGTATCGGAGGGTGTCGCAGATGGCGAAGGCTTCGGTTTCGAAGCCGATCGCATCACCGGAGTACCAGCTGGTGCCGGTGGAATTGATATAGAAGAAGATCGGCTTCTCCGGATTGTCGAATTCCAGATAGAGGAGCTGGGCGATGATCAGTTCGGTCACGTCGATGCCCATCTGCCGCTTGGCATCGTCGTCGGAGAACAGGGGCAGGCCCAGGTAGACGATCCGCTCCTTGAGCAGCAGGGACGGCAGGTCCGGCGGTGGAGTGCGCATCACGGCGGAATCGCCGTAGTAGGGGGCCGACACCGTCATCCGCGCTCACCATCGCTCATGCGGCTGGAGCCTAGCCGGGGCCAGGAGGCTGGTGCTCCTGCATGGCGACGGGTTTCCCGCCCTGCTTGCCGCCGGCCGTTCCGTTGCCCCGGCCGCCGGGGCGTTCCTGGGGCCGGTCCTGGGGCTTGTCGCAGCGGGCGAACACCATGCGCCCGGTGGGGGTCTGGAGGGCGCCGGTGACGGTGACCGGCAGCCGTTCGCCGATGCGCCGCCGGGCGTCCTCCACCACCACCATGGTGCCGTCCTCCAGATAGCCCACCCCCTGGTCGGCTTCCTTGCCCTCCCGGACGATTTTCAGCTGCAGGCCGTCGCCGGGCTGCACCTCCGGGCGCAGGGCGATGACCAGTTCGCTCAGGTTCATCACCCGCAGGTCCTGCACCTGGGCCACCTGGGCCAGGTTGTAGTCGGCGGTGAGCAGGGTGCCGCCGGTGTCGGCGGTGAGTTTCAGCAGCTTGTCGTCGGCGCCGTTGCCGGCATAGCGGGTGTTGTTCACCACCAGCCGGCGGCCGTAGGTCTCGCGCAGTTCGGTGAGCAGCTTGAGGCCACGGCGGCCCTTGGCCCGCTTGTCACCGTTGGCCGAATCGGCCAGGGCCTGCAGTTCGTCGACCACCGCCTGGGCCACGATCACCTGCCCTTCCAGCAGTCCGGAGGCCAGCAGACCGCGGATGCGGCCATCGATGATCACGCTGGTGTCGAGGATCTTGGCGCTGGCCGGCTGGAGCACCCCGTCGGCCACCAGCAGCGCCTCGGTGCTGGAGGGATTGAACAGCCGCAGCAGGGTGCGGCCATGAACTTCGGCGAGGTTGTAGCCCAGCACCCCGAAGAACACGTTGCTGAGCACCGCCGCCAGGGGCTTCACCAGCACCACCTCCCAGGGCAGCGGCAGCAGCAGGATCGGGGCAAGCAGCAGATTGGCCACCAGCAGGCCCAGGATCAGTCCGACGGCGCGGCTGATCAGCAGGTCGGTGGGCATGCTGCGCACCTGGGCCATCAGGCGCCGCCGCAGCTGCTGGAAGAAGATGCCGGCGATGAGCCCGAAGAAGGCGCCGAAACCGGCCATCACCCCCCGCAGCCCTTCCTGGTTGGTGACCTGCAGCAGCATCTGCTCCGGCAGCAGGTCGACGCCGAGCCAGCCGGTGGCGGCCCCTGAGACCAGGAACAGCAGCAAGATGAGGGAGTCCACCATGCTTCGAAGTCCCGACGCCTCGGTCGCCCTGCTGTACCGCCATGAAGCTTGGCTGATCCTGGGCCGTTTGGCGCCAAGGGATTACCGCCCGTGATGGATCCCCGATCCGCCTATCTGCACATTCCGTTCTGCCATCGGCGCTGTTTCTACTGCGATTTTCCCGTGGTGCCCCTCGGCGATCGGGCCGACGGGGCCGATTCCGGTTCGATCGGCCACTACCTCACCCTTTTGCGGCGGGAGATCGTCGCCGCTCCGCCGGGGCCGCCGCTGGCGACGGTCTATCTGGGGGGTGGCACGCCCTCGATGCTCACGCCCGCCCAGGTGCGGGGGTTGCTGGAGGCCCTGGTCGACCGGTTCGGCTTCGCCGAAGGGGCCGAGCTGACCCTGGAGCTGGACCCGGCCAGTTTCGACCAGGCCCGCCTGGAGGGCTACCTGGCCGCCGGCATCAACCGGGTGAGCCTGGGGGGGCAGAGTTTCGATGACGCGGTGCTGGCGGGCCTCGGCCGGCGCCACCGGCGCTCGGATCTGCTGGAGGCCGCCGGCTGGCTGCGGCGCTGCCAGCGACGCGGCGACCTGGCCAGCTGGAGCCTCGATCTGATCCAGGGGTTGCCCGGCCAGCAGGCGGACCACTGGGACAGCCAGCTCCACCAGGCGATCGCCCTGGAGCCGCCCCATCTTTCGGTCTACGACCTGATCGTGGAGCCCGGCACCGTGTTCGCCCGGCGCCAGGAGCGGGGCGAGCTGGCCCTGCCGGAGGAGGACCTGGCGGCCGATCTGATGGAGCAGACCTGGCGGCGGCTCACGGCGGCCGGCTATGGCCACTACGAAATCTCCAATTACGCTCTGCCCGGCCATGCCTCCCGCCACAACCGCGTCTACTGGAGCGGTGCCGGCTGGTGGGGCTTCGGCATGGGCGCCACCTCGGCTCCCCGTGGCCGCCGGCGGGCCCATCCCCGCACCCGGCAGGGCTACGCCGAAGCGCTGGCGCTGGCGCTGCCGGTGGAGGTGGCGGAGCGGGAGCCTCAGGCCCCTGCCGAGGGGGCGGGGATGCCCTTCGATGAGCGGCTGATGGTGGGGTTGCGCCGTCGCGAGGGCGTCAATATGCGGCAGCTGGCCGGTGAGCACCAGGTGGATCCCGCCAGGCTCCTGGCCCTGCGGGAGCGGCTGGGGGATTACGAGCGCCGGGGATTGCTGCGGATCGAGGGTCCCCGCTGGCGCCTGGCGGATCCGGCGGGGCTGGCCCTCAGCAATGGGGTGCTGCGGGAGATGCTGGCCTGGTGGCAGGAGCAGGAGCCGTCCCCGCCGCTGGCGGCTGCTCCCTGACCCAGCGGCCCAGGGCCTCCAGGGCGATGCCGTGGCCATCCAGCAGCGGCGGGCTGAAGGGCGGCTGCCGACGGGTGAGTCCCAGCAGGTCGGCCGTGACGCGCACCTGGCCGTCGCAGCCGGCACCGGCGCCGATGCCGATCACCGGGATGCGCAGGGACTGGCTCAGGGAGGTGGCCAGGTCGTCCGGGACGTGCTCGATCACCAGGGCGAAGCAGCCGGCCTCCTCCAGGGCCAGGGCCCGCCGGCGCAGCCGTTCCTGGCTGACGGGATCGGCGGCCTGACGGCGGTAGCCCAGTTGATGCACCGACTGGGGGGTCAGCCCGAGATGGCCCATCACCGGAATGCCGCTGCGCACCATCCGGTCAATGACCAGCAGGGTTTCCGGTTCCGCCCCCTCGAGTTTGACCGCCACGGCGGGGGTTTCCTTGAGCACCCGGCCCGCGGCCGCCACCGCCTCGTCGGCGCCGCACTGGTAGCTGAGAAAGGGCAGGTCGCAGATCAGCAGGGGAGGGCGGTGCGGGGCGGCTTCCACCAGTCCCCTGCCGGCGGCGCGGCAGTGGTGGAGCATTTCATCGAGGGTGACGGGAAGGGTGGTGGCATGGCCGAGCACCACCATGGCCAGCGAGTCGCCGACCAGCACGGCGTCTACGCCGGCCCCGGCCACCAGGGCCGCGGAGAGAGCATCCCAGGCCGTCAGCATGGTGATCGGCAGACCGGCCTGCTTGCGCCTCAGGAGTTCAGCGGGTCGCAGCGGCACGGGTCTGGGGTGTCTGCGGCCATTGCTAGCATCTAACCGACTCGGACCCACGCGGCCCGGACGCCCAAATCTGGTCAGGACCGGAAGGGAGCAGCCACACGGGATGCTCCGGGCAGGCGTGGTCTCCGGGTCACCAACTTCGGAACGGTGTGCGGTCGACGCTCAGTCGACCCGGTTCTGGCGATTGATCAGGAACGGCGGGATCATGGCTCCCCGCTCTTCCGGCGTATGGGTGAGTGCATCGGCGAAGCTGGTGGTGGTGCGCTCGGGGCGGTAATGACCGCCGCTCTCGAAGCCCGTGGCGATCACCGTGACATGGATCTCGCCCTCCAGGGATTCGTCGACCACGGCACCGACGATGATGTTGGCGTCGGGATCGACCACGTCGTAGATCACCTCCGACGCGCTGGTCATGTCCTCCAGGGTCATGTCCTTGCCGCCGCTGATGTTGATCACGCAGCCGTTGGCCCCGTCGATGCGGGCCGACTCCAGCAGCGGACTGCTCATGGCGGCCTGGGCGGCCTCGATGGCACGGGAGCGGCCGGAGCCCACACCGATGCCCAGCAGGGCGGTGCCGGCGTCGGCCATGACCGAGCGGATGTCGGCGAAGTCGACGTTGACCAGGCCGGGCCTGGTGATGATGTCGGTGATGCCCTTGACGCCCATCCGCAGCACGTCGTCGGCGGCCCGGAAGGCTTCCTGCAGCGGCGCTCCGGCGATGGCGTCGCGCAGGCGGTCGTTGGGAATGATGATCAGGGTGTCGACATGCTCCGCCAGGCGGGCAATGCCTTCCTCGGCCTGGCGCAGACGCTTGCGGCCTTCGAAGCCGAAGGGCTTGGTGACGATGGCCACGGTGAGGGCCCCGCATTCCTTGGCCACCTCGGCCACGATCGGCGCGGCTCCGGTGCCGGTGCCGCCGCCCATGCCGGCGGCGATGAAGACCAGGTCGGCCCCTTCGAGGGATTGCTGAAGATCGGACCGGGACTCCTCCGCCGCCTTCTGGCCGATGACGGGGTTGCCGCCGGCTCCGAGGCCGCGGGTGAGCTTCTGGCCGAGCTGGATGCGCTGGCCGGCCGCCGACTGCAGCAGGGCCTGGGCGTCGGTGTTGAGCACCCGGTAGCCCACCCCCTTGAGGTCGGTGGCGATCATCCGGTTGACCGCATTGCTGCCACCTCCGCCCACGCCGATCACCTCGATCCGGGCGGACTGGCTCGGGACGATGCCATTGCTGCTGGGCGTGCTCTGGCTCATCGCGTGGGGCTCCTGCGGGGACGAGAGATCGACGGGGGATGGACGGTCCTGTTCACGCGTCATCGCGGGAGGGGGAGTGTTGCCGTTGATCTGCGGCTGCATTATGTCGTTGGCCAGCTCAGCCGAAGTTGCGGATAGATCACATTGGACTGAATCCTCGCAGGGCGCAACGTGCTGTGAGGAATGTCTGGCTGGGGTGGCTGTCTACTGAGCCCCGGCCGGGGCGGCTGGAGGGGGCACCGCAGGGGCGGGGGACCGGGGGGGGCGGGCCGGAGCAGCGGAGGGCTTCGCCGGCCCGCGCAGGCTGAGCTCAGGCTGCTCCGGATCGCTCAGATCGATCAGCTGGGGAGGGGCCCCCTTGATCCGGGCCGGCAGGGTGCGGCCCAGATGGGCCACCACCTCCAGGCGCCGTTCCAGCCGGGCATCGGGGGGGCCGAGCCTCACCTCCCCCAGCTGGGTGGTGGTGAGCCAGAGGCTGCCGTCCGGCTCGAAACGGATCTCCCGCAGGCCGGAACCGAGGGTCTCCCGTTCCTTGAGCAGCAGGGCAAGGGCGGGGCGGTGGCGGTCGTTCCAGCCCACCACCCGCAGGGGGAGATCCTTCTGCTGGCCCACGCCCTGGTGCTGGCGGAGGCTCATCCAGTTGCCCATCCCATCGACGAATCCCTGCTCGGGACCGCGGCTGGTGCGGCGCTCCGCCCGGGCCACCGCCTGGCGATCCACCAGTTCCACCCGCAGGCGGGGAGGCAGCATCAGCCGACTGACCTTCACCCGCTCCACCGGCAGGGCGCCGATCAGGTCCCGGCTCACCTGCTTCGGTTGCAGGGACATCAGCGACTGGGGGAAGCGCAGCCCGGCGGCGGTGATCACCTGGTCGCGGCTCACCACCGTGCGGCCCAGCACTTCCACCTGGGCGGGGCTGCGGAGGGTCCAGCCCTGGCGCAGCAGCAGATACCCCATGCCGGCGGAGAGGGCGCTGAACACGAGAATGCGCCAGAGCTGGCGCAGGCGTTCACTGCGTCGCTGGCGACGCAGTTCCTTGCGTCGCAGAACCCCAGGGGGCAGTGGCGCACCCGGCGACTGGGGGGCCTGCCTCACAGGTCGCAGCGGGAGAGGGACATCAGCTGATCCATCCAGCGGCGGGCCAGCTGGGCATCGGCGAAGGGCAGCTCCGCCTGGCGGCCGGATCCCACCAGCCGCAGTCGGCAGGCCCCCTGACTCTCCTCGGTGAGGGGCGCTTCCCCGGACCGCAGCGAGAGCAGCTCGACCATCTCCAGCTGCTTGACCGGGAAGGTTCCCTTCTCCTCAAAGTTGCCCGACTCGAACCGGCACCAGGTGAGGGTGCCGTCGGTGAGCCGGGCGGCGCCGCAGGCGTCGAGTTTGGCCAGTTCGGCACCGCTGGCCCAGGTGCGGAACAGCTGCTGGCGGCGGCGTTCCAGCCAGCCCAGGGCCGTCAGCAACACGAAGACCGCCACCAGGGGCAGCCACAGCAAGCCGTGGATCATGCCGCCGCTCCTTCGATGTTCGGCTGAGGTGCCCATCCTTGCGCGCCGAGCACCAGTTGGTGCACCAGGTCTTCGAGCGCCAATCCGCTGGCCAGCCACAGCATCGGATACATGCTCTGACTGGTGAAGCCGGGCAGGGTGTTGATCTCGTTGATCCAGAGCTCGCCCGTGCTCTCGTCGTAGAAGAAGTCGACCCGGGCCAGGCCATCGGCCGCCAAGGCCTGACAGGCGGCAATCGCCATGGCCCGGGCCCGTTCACTCACCGCCTCCGGCACGTGGGCCGGGATCACCGTGTGGCTGAGGCCCTCGCTGTACTTGGTCTCGTAGTCGTACCACTCGGCGTCGAAACGGATCTCGCCCAGCACCGAGGCCCGCAGGCCCGGGCCCGCTCCTGCCGAGCGACCCAGGACGGCGCATTCGAGTTCCCGCACCTGCACCCCTTTCTCCACCACCAGGCGCGGATCCAGCCGGGCGGCGAGCTCCAGACCCGCCAGCAGGCTGGTGCGGTCCGTGGCCTTGCTGATGCCCACCGATGAGCCCATGTTGGCGGGCTTCACGAAGCAGGGATAGCCGAGCTGCTGCTCCAGGCGGTCGAGCAGGGCGTCCGGCGCCTGGCCCCCGGCGGGGTCGAGTTCGGTGGCCGTCACGCAGGCGTAGGGCACCTGGGGCAGGCCGAGGGCCTGGAAGGCGGCCTTCATGGCCTGCTTGTCCATGCCCAGCGCGGACCCCAGCACCCCGGAGCCCACGAACGGCACCCCCATGAGCGTGAACAACCCCTGGATGGTGCCGTCCTCGCCGTTGGGGCCATGCAGCACCGGGAACCACACCTCCACCTCCAGGGCGCCCTCGGGGAAGCCACGGAAGCCGCCCGGACCGGGGGGCGAGGGCAGGTCCTCTGGCTCCGCCGGTCGGCCGCTTTCCAGCACGGCGGCCGCCACGGTTTCGGGCCACCAGCGGCCTTCACGGTCGATGTAGAAGCAGCTCACCCGGTAGCGCCGGGCATTGGCACCGGACCTCAGGCCCCCCAGCACGGTCCGGGCGGACCGGATCGAGACGGCATGTTCGCCGGAGGCTCCACCGAACACCAGACCGAGGTGGGTGGGAGCGGAGGCCATCGCCAATGGAAAAGAGGGCTCAACGTATCAGCGAACCCGGCTTCGGCCCAGGGGACGGCCGCTGAGGGAGAAGGCCCGCACGGCGTCGATCTCCACGTCCACCAGATCCCCCGGCTGGAAACCGGTGCCATCGGCCGCGGTGGCCGCGAAGAAGGTGAGCCGGTTGGTCCGGGTCCGGCCCATCAGCTGCAGCGGATCCCGGGGGTTGACCCCTTCGGCCAGCACCTGCTCGCAGCGGCCCAGGTAACGGGCGCTGCGCTGGCGGGCGCTGCGCTCCACCAGGGCGTTGAGTTCCTGAAGCCGCTCCACCTTCACCGCCTCCGGCAGCTGATCCGGCCAGTCGGCGGCGGGGGTGCCCGGCCGGGGTGAGTAGGCGGCGGTGTTGACCTGATCGAAGCCGATCTCCTCGATCAGGGCCAGGGTGCGTCGGTACTGCCCATCGGTTTCGCCGGGGAACCCGACGATCACATCGGCACTGATGGCGGCATCGGGCAGGCGGCTGCGGATGCGGTCGATGATCCGGCGGTAGCGCTCCACCGTGTAGCCCCGGGCCATGGCGCGCAGCACCTCGTCATCGCCGCTCTGGAAGGGGATGTGGAAGTGCTCGCAGACCTTGGGCAGGTCGGCGCAGGCGTCGATCAGCCGATCGGTGAAATAGCGGGGATGGCTGGTGGCGAAGCGCAGCCGTTCGATGCCGGCCACCCCATGGACCGCATGGAGCAGGTCGGTGAAGGTGTGGGCCCGCCGACCTTCGCTGGTGATGCCCGGCAGGTCGCGGCCATAGGCGTCGATGTTCTGCCCCAGCAGGGTGATCTCCCGGTAGCCGCGGGCCGCCAGCTCCTCCATCTCCAGGCGGATGGCTTCGGGGCGACGGGACTGCTCCCGCCCGCGCACGGCCGGCACCACGCAGTAGGTGCAGTGCTCGTTGCAGCCGTAGATGACGTTGACCCAGGCACAGACGGCGCTGTCCCGCCGGGCCGTGGTGATGTCCTCGAGGATGTGGTGCTCGTCGGTGGCGACCACCTGCTGGCCGTCCTCGACCCGGGCCAGGAGTGTCGCCAGCCGGTTGGCGTGCTGGGGGCCCATGACCAGATCCAGTTCCGGCACCCGGCGCAGCAGGGATTCCCCCTCCTGCTGGGCCACGCAGCCCGCCACCACAAGGGTGAGCCCGGGCTGGATGCGCTTGCGCTGGGCCTGGCGACCCAGATAGCTGTACACCTTCTGCTCGGCGTTGTCGCGGATGGTGCAGGTGTTGTAGAGCACCAGGTCGGCGCTGTGCTCATCGCTCCCGGGGGTGTACCCGATCGCCTCGAGGATTCCGGCCATGCGCTCGGAATCGGCCTTGTTCATCTGACAGCCGAAGGTGGTGATCCAGTAGCTGCCGCGCCGTTGGATCGGCGCCTGGTCGGCCCCTGGGCCGGAAACGGTGGCGGTCATGGGATTCATTTTCCGTCATCGCCCCGCCACCATCCCCCCTGCCCCTGTGGCAGCGTGAGGACTCTGGCCGTTGTTGGCATGCGCTGCCGCCTGAGCCGCTTCGCCCTCACCAAGGCGGTGCCGCTGGCCATCAGCCGCGGCACCACCGCGACGGTGGAGCACCTGCTGCTGGAACTGCACCACGACGGGATCTGCGGTCGCGGCGAGACCGGTGGCTTCGATGCCGGCCACCGGGTCCATCACACCGACGCCCTGGCGGCGGAACTGGAGGCGCTGCTGCCCCGGCTGGAGGGGATCGACCCCGAACCCCTTCAGGCCCTCGAACCGCTGCTGGCGGCGCTGTCGCCGCCGGCCCGCTGTGCGGTGGACCTGGCGCTGCACGACTGGTGGGGCCAGCGGCTGGGGCAGCCCGTGCGCCGCCTCTGGGGCCTCGACGACGCCGCGATCACGGCCACCAGCGTGACCCTCGGCCTGGGCAGTGCCGCCGCCGTGCTGGAGCGCCTGGAGCGCTGGTGGCGGCTGCTGCCCGCCAGCCGCATCAAGCTCAAGCTGGGCAGCCCCGAGGGTCTTGACCACGACCGGGAGCTGGTGAGGGCGGTGGCAGCGGCCCTGGAGCAGCGGCGCCAGCGTGATGGCATGGCCATTGAACTGCAGGTGGATGCCAACGGCGGCTGGAGCCTGGAGCAGGCCCGCTCGATGGTGGGCTGGCTCGCGGATCAGCAGGTGGTGCTGGTGGAGCAGCCCCTGCCGCCCCTCGACGATCCCGATGCCGACTGCGCCTCGTTCGCCGCCCTGGAGCTGGATTGTCCGATCCCCCTGGTGGCGGACGAAAGCTGCTGGAACCTGGCCGATCTGGTGCGTCTCGCCCCCTACGTCGACGGGGTCAACATCAAGCTGCTCAAGAGCGGTGGCCTCAGCGAGGCCCTGCTGATGGCCCAGGCCGCCCGGCGGCTGGGGCTGGCGGTGATGCTGGGCTGCTATTCCGACAGCGCCCTGCTCAACGGCGCGGCGGCCCAGCTGCTGCCGCTGGTGCGCTGGCCCGATCTCGACAGCCACCTGAACCTGGTGGATGATCCCTTCGAGGGCCCCGCTCTGGATGGGGACCGGCTGCTCCCCTCGGCGGCGCCTGGGCTGGGGGTGGTCGATGCTCGGCGCTGATACGCCCATCGTGCTGCTGCAGCACGGGGGACTGGACAACCTGCGGGGCAAGACCGGCCTGGCGATGCTCCGCTACCGCCGGGGACCGATCGTGGCGGTGGTGGACCCCGGCCGGGCCGGCCAGGACCTGGCCGCGATCACCGGCATCGACCGCCGGGTGCCGGTGGTGGTCTCCCTGGCCGAGGCGCTGCCCTTCGGGCCGGCTGTGGCGGTGGTGGGGCTGGCCCCCTCCGGGGGCCGTCTGGAGGAGGCGGTGCGTGTGGACGTGGCCGCCGCCCTGCGGGCCGGCCTGTCGGTGGCCAGCGGGCTGCACAGCCGGCTCGGCGACGATCCGGAGCTGGCGGCCCTGGTGGCGCCGGACCGCTGGATCTGGGATCTGCGGCGGGAGCCTTCGGATCTGGTGGTGGCGAGCGCCCGCGCCGCCGCCCTGCCGGGCCGGCGGCTGCTGGCGGTGGGCACCGACATGTCGGTGGGCAAGATGAGCGCCTGCCTCGAGCTGCAGGCCGCCGCCCTGCGCCAGGGCCTCGACGGCCGCTTCGTGGGCACCGGTCAGGCCGGCATCCTGATCAGCGGCACGGGCGTGGCCCTCGATGCCGTCCGGGTGGACTACGCCGCCGGTGCGGTGGAGCAGGCGGTTCTGGCGGCCGCCCAGGGTTCAGGTCCGGATTCGCTGATCTTCGTGGAGGGCCAGGGCTCCCTCTGCCATCCGGGCTCGAGTGCCACCCTGCCCCTGCTCCGCGGCAGCCAGCCCACCGGGCTGCTGCTGGTGCACCGGGCCGGACAGCGAACGATCCGCAACCTGGAGGCCATCCCCCTGCCGCCGCTGCCGGAACTGATCACGGCCCTTGAGGCCCTGGCCGCCCTGGCCCGGCCCGCCGATCCGTGGCAGCCGCCCCCTCGGGTGGAAGCCATCGCCCTCAACACAGCCCATCTGGATCCGGCCGCGGCGATGGCGGTGCTGGCGGCGACGGCGGACGAAACCGGACGGCCCTGCCTCGACCCGGTCCGCCAGGGAGGCGACGGCCTGCTGGCGGCACTTTGCCAAGAAAGAAGCCCGACGCGGTGAGCGCCGGGCCTGAAGGGCGAGCGAGGGGACTCGAACCCCCGAATGGTGGCGCCACAAGCCACTGCCTTAACCACTTGGCGACGCCCGCCGCGGTCTTTGCCAATGTATCAAGTGAGCCTGCCGGCCTCTCCTTGCGCCTGACTTCTCCTTCCTCCCGTGCCCTCTCGCCGCTGCTGGCCGTGACCGCCGTCGTCGCCGGGATCGCCGGCCTGGTCAGCACCAACCCCGGTCCCGCCGAGTTCGAGCAGTTCGCCGCCGACAAGCTCACCGAGCTGGCCAGCGACGAGCTCTGCCGCAACGAAGGGCTGCCGATGCTCGCCCGGCTGCTGATCCAGAACTGTCCGGCCCTGGTGCGCTCCCAGCGCCAGGTCCTGGGACGCCTGGCCCGGGAGCACACCCGCCGCTACAACTTCGGGATCCTGAGTCTCTACGGCACCCGGCTGGGCGGCGAGCAGGTGCTGCCCAACTGGAGGATTCCCCGCTACGACGCCATCACCCTGGCGATGGCCGGTCGCTTCGTGCTGCTCACCGCCGGCGAGAGCGAGGCCGGCAGCCCCCTGCCATGAGCACCCCTCGTCCATGAGCCGCACTCCGCTGTCAGCCGCGGCCCGGTGGCTGCCGCCGATGCGCATCCCCAGGCTGCTGCTGGATCCCGGGGGCTCAAGACTGCCTGCCGCCGACGGGCAGGGGCTGGTGGCGGTGACCCTGGAGCTGGCCGACGGCCGCATCCGTGCCATCCATCCGGCCACCGCCGGCCCGCTCCCCCTGGCCCTGACCCCCCTGGTGGAGCCCCATGCCCACCTCGACAAGGCCTTCAGCGCTGAGGACTTCCCCAACCCCGACGGCACCATGGAGGCCGCGATGGCGGCCAACGCCAGGGAAGCCGCCGAACGCCGGGCCGCCGTCGTGCACCGGCGGGGTGAACGTGCCCTGGAGAAGGCCTGGCGCTACGGCCTGCGGGCGATCCGCAGTCACATCGACAGCCTCGGGCCCTGGGCCGAGCCGAGCTGGGAGGCCCTGGTGGACCTGCGCTTCCGCTGGCAGGGCCGGGTGGACCTCCAGCTGGTGGCCCTGGTGCCGGTCCGCCATTGGTGCACGGCCGAGGGCGAACGCCTGGCCAGCCGGGTGGCTGCTCAGGGAGGGCTGCTGGGGGGCGTGCTCGGGGCCCCGTTCCCGCCCTCCGCCGCCGATCGCGACGGCATGCTGGCCCTGCTCCGGCTGGCCGGACGCCTGGGCTGCGCGGTCGATCTGCACGTGGACGAGAGCGTCGAGGGGCAGGGGCGCGGCGTGGCGCTGGTGCGGGATCTGCTGCAGGAGCACCGCATCGACGTGCCCGTCACCTGCAGCCACGCCTGCAGCATGGGCCTGCTCGCCGATCGCTCCTGCCGGCAGCTGGCCGAGGCCATGGCCGATGCCGCCATGGGTGTGGTGGCCCTGCCCACCACCAATCTCTGGCTGCTCGACAAGCACCACCGCCGCACCCCCTCCCGCCGGGCCCAGGCGCCGATCCGCCAGCTCCAGGAGGCGGGCGTCACCGTGGCGGTGGGGGCCGACAACGTGCAGGATCCCTGGTTTCCGGGGGGGGATTTCGACCCCATCGCCCTGCTGCGCTTCAGCCTGGCGGCCAGTCACCTGATGCCCTGGCGGCGCCTGGGCCTGAGTCCATTCACCACCGCGGCCGCCCGCCTGCTGCGGCTCGACTGGGACGGGGTGCTGCGGGTGGGCGCTCCGGCCGATCTGGTGGTACTGGGAGCCGGCTCCTGGACCGAGCTGCTGGCCCGTCCACCGCTGCGGCGGGTGCTGCGGGCCGGCCGCTGGCTGGGCGCCCCCCCCACCGAAGAATCCTCCCCCCTGCTGCTGGCCTGCCATGGCTGAGATTCCCCCCATGGTCGACGGGGCGCGCATCGCCGCGCTGGTGGCGGAGCTGGAGGGGAGCCCCCTCGCCCTGCATCCGATCCAGTCGCGGGCCGAGCTGATGCGGCTGTCCGCCGACGCCCACGACTACTCCCCGGTGCTGGCGTCCCAGCTGGCGGGCCGGCAGGCCCAGCTGGCGGTGAAGGTGAGCCGGGTGGAGCAGGTGATGGCGGTGGCGGGGGCCTGTGCCCGCCACGGCGTGCCGCTCACGGTGCGCGGCGCCGGCACCGGCAATTACGGCCAGTGTGTCCCCCTCGCCGGCGGGCTGGTGCTGGATCTGGCCGGCCTGAATCGCCTGCGGCAGCTCGACCCCGCCAGCGGCGTGGTGGAGGCGGAACCGGGCAGCCTGCTGGCCGGGCTCGACGCCCAGCTGGCCGGTCACGGGCGGGCCCTGCGGCTGATGCCGAGCACTTACCGCACCGCGACCCTGGGGGGCTTCATCGCCGGAGGTTCGGGCGGGATCGGTTCGCTGCGCTGGGGGTTCCTGCGCGATCCGGGCCACCTGCTCGGCCTGGAGGTGGTGACGCTCGAATCCGAGCCCCGGCTGCTGCGGCTCGACGCCGCCGCCAGTGCGGGCCTCAACCACGCCTACGGCACCAACGGGATTCTCACCGCCCTGCGCCTGGCGACTACCGAGGCGGTGGCCTGGCAGCAGCTGGTGGTGGGCTTCGACAGCTGGGAGAGGGCCCTGGGGGCGGCCCGGGAGCTGCCGGCCACGGCCCTGCTGCTCCAGGCCCTGTGCCTGCTGGAAGCGCCCGTGGCGGCGCGCATGCCCTGGCCGGGGGGATGCCCGCCGCCCGGGGCCGGGGAGCACCGGCTGCTGCTGCACGCCGCGCCCGACACCCTCGAGGTGCTGCCGGGGTGGCTGGCGGCCCGGGGCGGTCGCCTCTGCTGGCAGGGGGGGGCCTGGCAGGGGGGCGGAACGGGCCGGGCCCTGCCCCTGTGGGAACTCACCTGGAACCACACCACCCTGCACTGGCGATCCCAGGTGCCGGACTGGACCTATCTGCAACTGCTGCTGCCCCGGCCCGAGGAGCCGCTGCTGGAGGCCGTCCGCCGCCGCTGGGGCGGCGACGTGCTCTGGCATCTGGAGGGGGTGCGCCAGCTGGGGGCTGCCCGGCTGGCGGGGCTGCCGCTGGTGCGCTGGCAGGGAGCCCAGGCCCTCGAAGACCTCATGGCCCAGTGCCGGGATCTGGGGGCGGTGATCTTCAACCCCCACGTGGTCACCGTGGAGGACGGGGGGCTGGGGGTGGTGGATGCCGACCAGGTGGCCGCCAAACGGGCCCACGACCCGGCGGGCCTGCTCAACCCCGGCAAGCTGAGGGGCTGGGACTGTCCCTGAGGGCCGGCCCGATGGGCCTCAGCCGCAATCGAGGCTGGTGCGCGTGTCGGCGCCCGTGACCGGGTTGGTGCCACTGGCGGTCCGGCAGAGCAGCCGCTGATCCACCCGGTCCAGCAGGGCGTCGCTGAAATCGGCATCGGTGACCGTGGCACCGGTGAAGTTGCTGCCGGAGGCGATCACCCCACGCAGCACCGCGCCGGTGAAGTCGGCCCCGCTCATGTCCACCTTGTCCATCAGCACGTCGCTGAGGTCGGCGCCGCTGAAGTCGGCGCCGGGAAAGGCGGCCTGGGTGAAGATCGCGCCATGCAGGTCGGCCCCGGCGAATGTCGCCTGCCGGCCGGTGGCTCCGGCGAAGGAGGTGCCGGCCAGCCGCTCCCCGCTGAAGTCCTTGCCGCTCTGGTTGGTGAGGGTGTAATCGACCCGGTCCTGGTCGGCGGCCCCCACCGGCGCGACGCCCACGGCCCCCAGCAGCAGGGCCAGCAGCAGGGCCAGCAGCACCACCAGGGCCCTGGGGCGGTCTGGGGTCGGTGGGGTGAAGTCCCGGGTCATGGGGAGGTCCATCGCAGGGAGTCCTCCTGCAGCCTGGCAGGGACGTCGGGGGGCGTGGACGGTTCTTCATCCCTCGACGTCCCCTCGACCGGATCCAGCAGGGGCAGCACGGCCCCCAGCAGCAGCAGGGAGCCGCTCACCACCGGCAGCGGGCCGGGGGCGCTCAGCCAGGCCAGGCCCTCCTGGGGCGACGCGATGGCCTGGAGCTGGCCGGCGCGGTGGGGCAGGGCCGCCGCCAGCTCGGCCGCGCTCCAGCTGGCATGGCCCGCGATGGGCACGATCACCACCTGGTCCTGCGGCAGCAGCAGCGCCTCCAGCAAGGCAGGTGCCTCCTTGTGGCGCTGGATGCCGATCAGCCAGCGGCGGGACTCCGGCGGTTGCCCTGCCGGGGCCATGGCATCGAGTTCCCGCCGCAGGGCCACCGCCGCCGGCGGGTTGTGGGCCCCGTCGAGCAGCAGGGCCCGGCCGCGCCAGCGGCGCTGCTCCAGGCGTCCGGGCCAGCGGGCCGCCCACAGGCCGCGCCGGATCGTCACGTCCGTCAGGGGCAGGCCCGCCAGCGGGCCGTCCGGTGCCGTCAGGGCCCGCGCCATCGCCACCGCCACGGCCCCGTTGTGACGCTGGACCAGGCCCGGCATTCCCAGCGCGGGACCGCCCTCGGCCGGCGGCGGCAGCGGAGCCACCCATTCCAGGCTGGCGCCGCTGCGGCGGGCCATCGCCTCGAGCACACGGCGCGCCTCCGGTTCCTGCTCCGCGCTGAAGGCCCGGCAACCCGGGCCCATCACGGCGGCCTTCTCGCCGGCGATCGCCGCCAGGGTGTCCCCCAGGTGCTCGCGGTGGTCGAGGCCGATGGCACCGAACCCCACCACCGTCCGCTGCGGATGGGTCGTGGTGGCATCGAGCCGCCCCCCCAGCCCCACCTCCAGGATCGCCAGGTCCACCTGTTCCAGGGCGAAGCGGTCGAAGGCCGCCGCCGTGATCAGTTCGAAGGGGGTGAGCCGGTGCTGCCGGGCCAGCGGCAGCCAGCGGCTCAGGTCGCTGCGCAGGGTGGCCGGCGTGATCCAGGCCTCGTCGATCTGGATCCGTTCGCACCAGCTCACCAGGTGGGGGGAGCGGTAGGTGCCCACGTGGACGCCCGCGGCCCGCAGGATCGCGTGCAGCAGGGTGCTGATCGACCCCTTGCCGTTGGTGCCGGCCACCTGGGCGGCCGCAAAGCGCCGTTCCGGGTTTCCCCCCGCGGCGAGGGCGTCCCGCAGCCGCTCGAGGCCGAGGTCGACGCCGCGGCGGGCGAAGGGTTCGATCAGGTCGTCGAGGTCGACCGGTGCCGGCAGTGCTGGCACCGCTGCTTCAGGCCAGGGAGGCAAGGGCCTTCTCGAGCCGTTTGACGGCCTTGCGCAACTGGCCGGGCTTGATCACCAGCGGCGGCACGAACCGGACGACGTCCGCTCCGGCCGGCACCAGCAGCAGCCCCTGGGCCATGGCCGCCTTGACGATCTCGGGCGCGCTGGGGCCTCCGGTGTTCAGCACCAGGCCCCGCAGCAGACCCCAGCCCCGGGCCCCGGCCAGCTGGGCGGGGTGGCGGGCCACCAGGTCGTCGAGCAGGTTCTGGAGCAGTGCGCCGTTGGCACGCACCTTGGCCAGCAGGCCGCGCCGCTCGATCTCCTCAATCACGGTGAGCCCGGCCCGGCAGGCGAAGGGGTTGCCGCCGAAGGTGCTGGCGTGGTCGCCGGGGCGGAAATGATCCACCGAGGCCTTCACCGCCAGGGCACCGATCGGAATGCCGCCGCCGAGCCCCTTGGCCAGGGTGAAGGCGTCGGGCTCGACCCCCAGCTGTTCGTAGCCCCACCAACTGCCGCTGCGGCCGACGCCGATCTGCACCTCATCGAAGATCAGCAGGATGCCCCGGGCGTCGCAGAGTTCCCGCACCCGCCGGAAGAAGGCCGGATCCCCCGGGTTCACGCCCCCTTCGCCCTGGAGCGGTTCGATCAGCACCGCCGCCACCCTGGGCCCGGCCGCCTCGCACTCCTCCAGCAGGATCTCGAAGGCGGCCGTGTCGTTGTAGGGGAAGTAACGGAAGCCGGCCACCATCGGCTCGAAGCCCCGGTGGTACTTGGGTTGGCCGGTGGCGGTCACCGCCGCCAGGGTGCGGCCGTGGAAGCTGGCCTGGGCCGTGAGGATCAGGGGGTCTTCGATGCCCCGCACCCGATGGCCGTGCTTGCGGGCCAGCTTGATGGCGGCCTCATTGGCCTCGGCACCCGAATTGCAGAAGAAGACCCGGTCGGCGCAGCTGCGGGCCGTGATCGCCGCGGCGAGCTGCTCCTGTTCCGGGATCCGGTAGAGGTTGGAGACGTGCTGAAGGCGCCCCAGCTGCCGGCAGAGCCGGCGGCGCAGCACCGGATCGCTGTGGCCCAGGGTGCAGACGGCGATGCCGGCCACCGCGTCGAGGTAACGGTGGCCCTGGCTGTCCCACACCCACACGCCCTTGCCCTTCACCAGCTCCAGGGGAAAGCGGGCGTAGGTGTCCATCACCGGGGGGATGGGAGCGGTGGGACTCGAACCCACAAGCCCGAAGGCGCTCGATTTTGAGTCGAGTCCGTCTACCAATTCCGGCACGCTCCCGCAGAGCGGACTCTAGGCGGCGGTGTTGGCGATCCTGCGGATCGAGGCGCCGACGGCATTCAGCTTGCCTTCCAGGTCGGCGTAGCCGCGGTCGAGGTATTCCAGCCCCCGCACCGTGGTGATGCCGTCGGCGGCCAGGCCCGCCAGCACCATGGCGGCGGAGGCCCGCAGGTCGGTGCCGTGCACCGGGGCGCCGCTGAGACGGGCGACCCCCTCAATGCAGGCGGTGTTGCCCTGCATGCGGATCGACGCGCCCATGCGCTGCAGTTCCGCGACGTGCTGGAGGCGGTTCTCGAAGATGTTCTCCACCACCATGCTGGTGCCCTCGGCGGTGGCCAGCAGGCTCATGAACGGGGCCTGGAGATCGGTGGGGAAACCGGGGAAGGGCTGGGTGCGCAGGTCCACGGCCCGCACCCTGTCGGCGTGGATGACCAGGCCCTGGCCGTCGACCTCGATCCGGCAGCCGGCTTCCTCGAGTTTGGTGATCACGGCGCCGAGGTGCTCCGGCAGGGCGGGGAACACCCGCAGCCGGGAGCGGGTGATGGCGCCCGCCAGCAGGAAGGTGCCGGCTTCGATGCGGTCGGGAATCACGGCGTAATCGGCACCGTGGAGGGTTTCCACCCCCACGATGGTGATCGTGGGGGTGCCGGCGCCGCGCACCTTGGCCCCCATGGCCAGCAGCAGTCGGGCCAGGTCGATCACCTCCGGTTCCTGGGCGGCGTTGTCGATGACGGTTTCACCGTCGGCCAGGGCCGCGGCCATCATCAGGGTCTCGGTGGCGCCGACGCTGGGGCAGTCGAGGTGGATGTGGCCACCGGTGAGACGACGCTGGCGGCCGGGCACCACGGCGGTGACCACCCCGTGCTCGATCGTGACCTGGGCCCCGAGGGCCTTGAGTCCCTTGACGTGCTCCACCACCGGGCGGGTGCCGATCTGGCAGCCACCGGGCAGGGGCACCTGGGCCATGCCCATGCGGGCCAGCAGGGGGCCGATGCAGAAGAAGCTGGCCCTGAGGCTGTTGACCAGCTCGTAGGGGGGGGAGGCGGTGCTGATGTGATCGCCCTGGAGAACGATGGCGTCACCGGTGCGCTGCACCCGCACGCCGAGGGCAGCCAGGATCTCCCCCATGGCCGTGATGTCGGTCAGGGGAGGCACATTGCTCAGCCGCAGGTCGTCCTGGGTGAGCAGGCAGGCGGCCATCAGCACCAGGGCCGAATTCTTGGCGCCGCTGACACGGACTTCACCGTCGAGACGACGTCCACCACTGACCTCCAGCCTGCTGCCGGCGATGACCTTGACAGGCATGGGGGACACGGTCATGGACGGCAGTCCTGCTATCAATTTCTGGGGCATCTTGACAATGAATCCTCCCGTCGTCTAGGGGCCGCCGCCCAAAGTGTCTTGGGCTACTTCCCTTCGGCGGATTCCCTTAAGGATCCGGCGCCACCCGGCAGAGGTCGGTGCCAACGATGATTTATGCTCACGTCAGCCCCACGCCCGTCGTGGGTGCGACTCGCCCGCGGATGTGGCGGAATTGGTAGACGCGCTAGTTTCAGGTACTAGTGGCAGCAATGTCGTGGGAGTTCAAGTCTCCCCATCCGCATACTTTTTATGATCGTCCTCAAGATCTCCAACTCGTCAGAGTTCATCGCCAAGAAGGTGGGCAAGTTTCTCGAGAGCCTCACCCCTGAGAGCTTCGATCAGTCCACGGTCGAAGACACCCTGATGCGCAAGCTGATCGAAAACCTTGCGGCGGAAGGATTCAAGGGTGAGGTGGCCGCCATCCAGGGGGTGGACCTGCAGGACGGAGAACTGGTGATCCACAGCAAGATGCATGTACGCAGCCATCGGCCCTTCTGAGCCCGCTGCCGAGGTCATCTCCAGTCGCCGCAATCCCCTGATTCAGAGGATCCGGGAGCTGCACCGCCCCGAGGGACGCCGGCAGCAGGGTCTGCTGCTGGTGGAGGGCACTCATCTGCTGCAGGAGGTGCTGCGGCTCGCCCTGACCCCCAAGGTGGTGCTGGCCACCCCGGCCTGGCTGGCGGCCCACCCGGCCCTGGCGGCGGCCCTGCCGGCGCCGGCGACGCTGCGGCCGGTCACCCCCGAGGTGCTGGAGAGCGCCGCCAGCACCCGCCATCCCGATGGGGTGCTGCTCACCCTGGCGCCCCCCCGGGTGTCGCGGACGTCGTCGGGGTCGGCGCTGGTGCTGGTGCTGGATCGCCTCCAGGATCCGGGCAATCTGGGCACCCTGCTGCGCACGGCCCTGGCGGCGGGGGTGGACCAGGTGTGGCTGGGGGACGGGGCCGACCCCTTCCAGCCCAAGGCGCTGCGGGCGTCCAGCGGCGCCGCCCTGGCCCTGCCGATCGAACGCTTCTCCGCCGAGGGTCTGCAGGTCGCCCTGGAGGAATCCCGTGGCGGCGGCCTGCAGCTGGTGGCCGCCGTGGTGCCCGACCCCGGGGCCGATGGTCCCGGACCGGTTCCCTACTGGCAACTCGACTGGAGTGCGCCCACCGCCCTGCTGCTGGGCAACGAGGGGGCGGGACTGGCGCCGGAACTGCTGCGGCTGGCCGACCGCCGGGTCACCATCCCCCACAGCTCCGCCGTGGAGTCGCTCAATGTGGCGGCGGCGGCGGCCCTGCTGCTGCTGGAGCGCTGCCGCCAGTCGCGGGGGGGTGGCGCGACCTGACAGGGGAGAATGCCTGCATCCACCGCCGCAGCATCCGGTGACCGCAGCGCCTGCCACACCCCCTTCCGGGTTCGATTTCGACGTGATCGTCATCGGAGCCGGCTACGGCGGTTTCGATGCGGCCAAGCACGGCGCCGAGCACGGGCTGAAGGTGGCGATCGTGGAATCCCGCGACATGGGCGGCACCTGCGTGAACCGGGGCTGCGTCCCCTCCAAGGCCCTGCTGGCGGCCAGCGGCCGGGTGCGGGAGCTCGCCGATGCCGAGCACCTCAAGGGGTTCGGCATCCACGCCGCGCCGGTGCGCTTCGAGCGCCAGAAGATCGCCGACCATGCCGCCCAGCTGGTGGCCACGATCCGCACCAACCTCACCAAGACACTGGAGCGCGCCGGCGCCACGATCCTGCGGGGCAAGGGCCGGCTCGACGGTCCCCAGCGGGTGGCGGTGCGGGAGGCCAGCGGCGTGGAGCGGGTGTATGCGGCCCGTGAGGTGATCATCGCCACCGGCTCCGATCCGTTCGTGCCGCCGGGCATCGAGACCGACGGCCGCACCGTGTTCACCAGCGACGAGGCCATCAACCTCGAATGGCTGCCGCGCTGGATCACCATCATCGGCAGCGGCTACATCGGCCTGGAGTTCGCCGACGTCTACACCGCCCTGGGCTGCGAGGTCACGATGATCGAGGCGCTCGATCGGGTGATGCCCACCTTCGATCCGGACATCGCCAAGATCGCCGCCCGCCATCTCATCGACGGCCGCGACATCGACGCCCGCTCCGGTGTGCTGGCCAGCAAGATCACCCCCGGCTGCCCGGTGAAGATCGAACTGGTGGACATGGCCACCCGCGAGCCGGTGGAGACCCTGGAGGTGGACGCGGTGCTGGTGGCCACCGGCCGGGTGCCGGTGAGCAAGGACCTCAACCTGGCCAGCGTGGGGGTGGAGACCAACCGGGGCTTCATCCCCGTCGACGACGGCCTGCGGGTGCTGGCGAACGGTGCGCCGGTGCCCCACCTCTGGGCCGTCGGCGACGTGACCGGAAAGATGATGCTGGCCCACACCGCCGCCGCCCAGGGCACGGTGGCGATCGAGAACATTCTCGGCCACGCCCGCCGCATCGATTACCGCTCGATCCCCGCCGCCACCTTCACCCATCCCGAGATCAGTTCGGTGGGGCTGTCGGAAGCCGACGCCAGGGAGCTGGCCGCGGCGGAGGGCTTCGCGCTGGGCAGCGTGCGCAGCTACTTCAAGGCCAACTCCAAGGCCCTGGCCGAACTGGAGAGCGACGGGCTGCTGAAGCTGCTGTTCCGCAAGGACACCGGCGAGGTGCTCGGGGCCCACATCTACGGTCTCCATGCCGCCGATCTGATCCAGGAGATCGCCAACGCGGTGGCCCGGCGCCAGGGGGTGCGGCAGCTGGCCAGCGAGGTGCACACCCACCCCACGCTCTCCGAGGTGGTGGAAGTGGCCTACAAGCAGGCCGCCGCCAGCCTGGCCACGCCGGTGGTGGCCTGAGATGGAGATCCGTCGCCGGCCCCCCAACCCTTCGGTGCGGGTGGCCCACCTCGAGTTCGGCATTCCCCATGAGGAGGAGAAGCCGCGTCACATCCTTGAGGAGATCGTCTGGGAGAAGGAGCGGGAGGTGGCCGCCGCCCGCGAGCGGGTGCCCCTCGAGACACTCAAGAGCCAGGTGGCGAAGCTGCCGGCCTGCCGCGATTTCGCGGCGGCCCTGCGGGCCAGCTGCCGCAAACCGGCGGTGATCGCCGAGGTCAAGAAGGCCAGCCCCAGCAAGGGGGTGATCCGGGAGGACTTCGACCCCGTCGCCATTGCCCGGGGCTACCGGGATGGCGGCGCCAGCTGCCTGTCGGTGCTCACTGACAGGCGCTTCTTCCAGGGGGGCTTCGAGGTGCTGGTGACGGTGCGGGAGGCGGTGGAGCTGCCCCTGCTCTGCAAGGACTTCATCCTTTCGCCCTATCAGCTGTTCCAGGCCCGGGCCGCCGGAGCCGATGCCGCCCTGCTGATCGCCGCGATCCTCAGTGATCAGGATCTGGCCTACCTGCTCAAGGTGGCCCGGGCACTGGGTCTGGCGGTGCTGGTGGAGGTGCACGACGCCGCCGAGATGGAGCGGGTGCTGCGCCTGGAGGGGGTGGACCTGATCGGCATCAACAACCGCGACCTGGCCAGCTTCGCGGTGGACCTGGCCACCACCGAGCGGCTGATGGGCGATTTCGGCGCCCAGGTGCGTGCCCGCGGGGCCCTGCTGGTGAGCGAATCGGGCCTGTTCACCCGGGAGGATCTGGATCGGGTTCAGGGGGCCGGCGCTGATGCGGTGCTGGTGGGGGAGGCCCTGATGCGCCAGGAGGATGTGACCGCCGCCCTCGAGGCCCTGATCGGCGGCTAGGGCCGCCGGGCCGCCTTCAGGTGGAGGGGCCAGTCCAGCCGCCGCTGCCGGGTTTCCTCTCCCCAGGCTGCCGCCAGCGGTGAACGCAGTTCCTCCAGCGGATCGCTGCCGCGGGCGGCGCGGTAGCGGGCACTGGCCGACCAGGTGGCCAGATAACCCAGCAGCTGCTCCAGGCTCCAGGCCGTGGTCATGGTGATCGGCGGAGCCGGCAGGGCCGGGAAGGGCAGGGTGAGGTCCCGGTAGCCGTTCTCCACCAGGTCCCGCTCCGGGGGCCAGTAGGGGCCGACGGTGTGGCGGTAGAAGTGCTGCAGCAGCGCGTCCACCGCCTCCCCTTCCACCCTGGCCACGCCGTAGCACCAGACAGCCAGCACCCCTCCGGGGCGCAGCACCCGTTCCGTTTCGGCGAAGAACCGGGGCTGATCGAACCAGTGCAGGGCCTGGGCCACGGTGACCAGATCGCAGCTTGCCGCTTCCAGGCCCGAGCCCTCCGCCGGGGCCAGCCGGTAGTCCACCCGCGGGTGCGGCTGTGCCGCGGCCAGCTGGGAGGCGCTGGCATCGCTGGCGATGACCTCCTGGAAATGGTCGGCGAGGGCACAGGCGGACTGGCCCGATCCGGTGGCGCAATCCCAGGCCCGCCGGTGGGAGGGGGCCACCGCAGCCAGCCAGGCGAACAGGGCCGGCGGGTAGGTGGGGCGGAAGGTGGCATAGCCGCCGGACACGGAGGCGAAGTGATCGATGAAGTCCCTGGCCATGTCAGATCCTGGCGGTGCCGGCCCACAGCGACCGTCGCCGCAGCCCTTCCAGCAGCAGGCAGCCGCCCAGGGCCGCCGCGGTCGAGGCTGCCAGCAGGGCCAGCAGGTTGCTCAGCCCGACGGGGCCGCTGGCGCCGAAGCGCAGCAGGCTGAGGCTGCCGGCCAGACCGAACCCGCCCAGGGCCAGTCCGGCCCCCAGGCCGCTCCCCTGGGGGCCCAGGGCGGCCAGGGCCGTGGCCGTCAGGCTGGTGACCACCAGGCTGTGGATCAGGCCCAGCGGGGGCAGCAGCAGCGGTTCCCAGGGGCTGGGCAGAAGCAGGCACGTCCCCAGGGCCACCGCCAGCAGCGCGATCCCCGTCGCCAGGGAGGGGAGCCGGCCCCAGCGGCCCACGGCCCGGCCCGTGAATGGCGCCCCCAGGGCGGAGCAGAGCAGCACCACCGAGGCCTGGCCCCCCACCGGCAGGCTTGCCGCGACCTGGGCATGGAGCCGGGGCAGCAGGTCCAGCAGCAGCTGGATCTGTCCTCCCACCGCCAGGGCGATCCCGAGCAGGAGGGCCCCCACCGCCAGTGACCCCACGGGCCGGGGAGCACCAGGATCAGGGGCTGAGGCGCCCCTGGGGCCCAGGGGTTCCAGACCCGATCCGGCCCGCAGCACGGCCAGCCCCAGGGCCAGCACCACGCCCCCCAGCAGGAAGGTGAAGGCTGGGCCCAGCCGCAGGGCGCCCTGGGTCAGGCTGGCGGCGAAGGCACCGATCAGCCCCTGGGTGAGGGTGAGCAGGGCCACGGCCCGCGGCAGGTGGCGCAGGGACACCGCCTCGTTCAGCTGGGCCAGGTTCGGGCTCGAGGCGGCCTGCACCGCCACCATCCAGGTCACCATCAGGGCCGGCAGGGCAACGCCCACCCCTGCCGGCGCCCGCTGCAGCAGGCCCGCCGTGGCCAGGAAGAGCAGCCCGGCCACGGCCACCGCGATCGTGATCGGCAGCCGTCGCCCGTGGGACTCCTCACAGCGGCGGTCGGAGAGGGCACCGCTGATCGGCTCGATGACCAGGCCGATCAGACCCGGCAGCAGGGCGAAAAGCAGCAGCAGGGGGGCGAAGCCGAACCGGTCGAGCAGGATCGGCTGATAGGCGTTGTAGACGATCCAGCCCAGTTGCAGAGCGGCCTGGAGGGCGATGACGCCCCAGACGAGGCGCCAGTCGATCGCCCGCTCGGCCGGTCCCGACAGCACCTGGGGGGAAAGGGGCATCGAACCGCGGCATCCCTCGATCGTCTCCCCAGTGCTAGTCACCGGGAGGGGATGCCGCCGCAGCGCAGGTGCGGGGCCCTCCGGATACCGGCAGTTTCCGGCCGGGTGCCGGCACAAAGACGTGCCACAGAAACGTGCCACAAAAAAGCGGCCCGACCGCAGCCGGACCGCCGATGGACAACGCCCGGGGGGCGGCTGTCAGAGGTGGCGGGTGGTCACACCTTGCGGCTGTAGAACTCGACCACCAGCAGCTCGTTGATCTCCAGGGCCACCCACTCGCGCTCGATCCGGCCGCTGACCTTGGCGGTCATCTTGGCCTTGTCGAACTCGAGGTGGGGGGGGATGTTGGCCAGGCCGGGGAAGGCCAGGTTGGCTTCGGCCAGCTGCTTGCTGCACTTGCGCTCGCGGATGGCCACCACATCGCCGGCACGGCACTGGAAGCTGGGGATGTCCACCACCCGTCCATTCACGGTGACGTGGCCATGGTTCACCAGCTGGCGGGCACCGGGCACGGTGGGGCCGAGGCCGAGGCGGAAGCAGATGTTGTCGAGCCGGTTTTCGAGAAGCTTGAGCAGGTTGGTTCCGGTGGAACCCTCCTGGGCACGGGCTTTCTTCACGTAGCGGACCAGCTGACGTTCGGAAATGCCGTAGTTGAAACGCAGTTTCTGCTTTTCTTCGAGACGGATCGCGTATTCGGAGCGCTTGCGACGGGCTTGGCCGTGCTGACCGGGGGGATAAGCCCGTTTGGCGGACTTACGGGTGAGACCGGGAAGGTCCCCCAAGCGCCGCGTGATCCTCAGGCGAGGGCCGCGGTAGCGAGACATAGAGAAAGGGGAGCGGAGGTGATGGGTGGAGCGGCCGGAGCCGGACCACGGGGCGGCTCGGGACGGCATGCTGGGAAGACCCGCACGCCTGCCGATGCAGCGCCAACCTGCGACTCTAAGCGGCGACGGTTCCGTCAGCCTCGTGGAGCGTTTCTCAGCGGCCGTCGGGGCCGTGCTGCTGGCCCTGATCGGCGCCTACCGCCGCTGGTTCTCCCCCCTGCTGGGTCCCCGCTGCCGCTTCATCCCCAGCTGCAGCGCCTACGGGCTGGAGGCGATCCAGCGCCATGGTCCCTGGCGCGGGGGCTGGCTCACCCTGTGCCGGCTCGGTCGCTGCCATCCCTTCACCCCCTGCGGGTGTGACCCGGTGCCTGATCGATGAGCACGCTGCTGCTGTTCACCCGTCAGGGTTGCTGCCTCTGCGACGGCCTCGAGGAGAGGCTGCGGGCCCTGGATCCACCGCCTGTCCTGCAGCGGATCGACGTGGACACCGATCCGGCCCTGAAGGCCCGCTACGGCCTGACGGTGCCGGTGCTGGCGGTGCCGCCGCCGGAGGGGAGCCCGCCGGGCGGCTGGCGGGAACTGCCCCGGGTGTCGCCGCGGCTGGCGGGCCCCCAGTTGCAGGCCTGGCTGGCCCGGCAGGGGGTTGCCTGAGCGGCGGCCTGATCGCTGCCCGCCACGGGCCTTCCCCTGTGGCCCGTTGCGCCTAGAAAGGCGGCAGGTTCGTTCCCGCCGGACGGTTCCGGCGCCGTCATGACCCAGCTGCTCCAGCCGCTCCTGCAACAGGTGGGCCTTCCCCAGCTCCCCGACCCCTCCGGTGCCCTCGCCGCCGCTGAAGTGGCGAGCATCAGCTGCGACTCCCGGCGCGTCGGCGCCGGCACCCTGTTCGTGGGCCTGCCCGGCACCCGGGTGGATGGCGGCAGCCTCTGGCGCGAGGCCCTGGCCGCCGGCGCCGTCGCGGCCGTGATCGGGCCGGCGGCGGCCGCCGCCCAGCCCCCGGCACCCGGGGATCCGGTGCTGGTGGTCGATGGTCCCGTGGCCCGCTGGGCGGGTCTGCTGGCCGATGCGTTCTGGGGGCAGCCGAGCCGGCGCCTGGCCCTGATCGGCGTCACCGGCACCAACGGCAAGACCACCACCACCTACCTGATCGAGCACCTGGCCGGCGTCAGTGGCCAGACCGCGGCCCTGTTCGGCACCCTGCAGAACCGCTGGCCGGGCTACAGCGCCACCGCCCAGCACACCACCGGCTTCGCCGACCTGCTCCAGGCGGATCTGGCCCGGGCCGCGGCCGCGGGCACCCGCCTGGCCGCCATGGAGGTGAGTTCCCATGCCCTCGATCAGCAGCGGGTGGCGGGCTGCCGTTTCGCCGGGGCGGTGTTCACCAACCTCACCCAGGACCACCTCGACTACCACCCGTCGATGGAGGCCTACTTCGAGGCCAAGGCCCTGCTGTTCGCCGCGCCCCTGCTGGAGGGGGGCGCGGTGGTGAACAGCGACGACCCCTGGGGGGCGCGCCTGGCCGAGCGGCTGCAGGGGGCCGGCCAGGCTCCCGGGGGCTCCACCCCCTGCTGGCGCAGTTCCCTCAGCGATCCGGCGGCTGAGCTGCGCATCACCGATCTGGTGATGGGGGCCGAAGGGGTCAGCGGCCGGCTGCACAGCCCGGTGGGCGAGGGCCCCTTCCACTCGCCCCTGGTGGGCCGCTTCAACCTGATGAACCTGCTCCAGGCGGTGGGGGTCCTGCTGCAGCAGGGCCTGCCCCTGGCGCCCCTGCTGGAGGGGCTGGCCAGCTTCCGGGGCGTGCCGGGACGCATGGAACGGGTGGCGGGGCCGGCCGGCGCCACCTCTCCTGCCGTGCTGGTGGACTACGCCCATACCCCCGATGGCCTGGAGAACGCCCTGCAGGCCTGCCGGCCCTTCACCTCGGGCCGGCTGATCTGCGTCTTCGGCTGCGGCGGTGACCGGGACCGCAGCAAGCGGCCCCAGATGGCGGCGATCGCGGCGCGGCTGGCCGACGCGGTGGTGGTGACCTCCGACAACCCCCGCACCGAAGACCCCCAGCGGATCCTGGAGGATGTGGTGGCCGGGATCCCCGCCGGCACCGAGCTGGTGGTGGAGGGGGACCGGGCCGCAGCGATCGCCGCCGCCATCGCCGCGGCAGCACCGGAGGATCTGGTGCTGATCGCCGGCAAGGGCCATGAGGACTACCAGATCCTCGGGACCACCAAGGTGCACTTCGATGACCGGGAGCAGGCGGAGCTGGCCCTCAGGGCCCGGAGCGCCCCCACTCCGTAGGGTGAGACCCCCCTCGCTAGGCCTGGTATCCCCATGACCGCAGCAGTCCCCATGTCGAAACGGTTCCTGGCGGAACTGATCGGCACCTTCTGGCTCGTGTTCGGCGGCTGCGGCAGCGCCGTGCTGGCCGCCGTCTTCCCCTATGCCCAGGCGGAAAGCAACCCGCTGGGCCTCGGGTTCGTCGGGGTGGCCCTGGCCTTCGGCCTGACCCTGCTCACCATGGCCTACGCCATCGGCCATGTGTCGGGTTGTCACATCAATCCTGCGGTGAGCTTCGGCCTCTGGGCCAGCGGCCGCTTCCCGGGCTCCGCCCTGCTCCCTTACGTCGTCGCCCAGGTGCTCGGCGGCCTGCTGGCCGGCGGCCTTCTCTACGGCATCGCCAGCGGCCGCAAGGGCTTCGAGCTCAGCGGCAGCAACCCGCTGGCCACCAACGGTTTCGGAGCCCACTCACCGGGGGGCTACGGCTTCTGGGCCGCCCTGATCATCGAGGTGGTGCTCACCTTCTTCTTCCTGCTGGTGATCCTCGGTGCCACCCATCGCGATGCGATCAAGGAGTTCGCCGGCGTGCCGATCGGCCTGTCCCTGGTGCTGATTCACCTCATCAGCATTCCCGTGACCAACACGTCGGTGAACCCGGCTCGCAGCACCGGGGTGGCCCTGTGGGTGGGCGGTGAGGCGGTGGGCCAGCTGTGGCTGTTCTGGCTGGCACCGATCGTCGGGGCGCTGCTGGCGGGATGGGTCCAGCGTCATCTGCTGGAGGCCGGAGAGCGCTGAGGGGAGCCCCTCAGGCCGATTCCTCCTGGCTGCGCAGCCAGAGGTAGCAGCCGGCGGCCAGGCCGGTCGGCAGCAGCAGCCACCACAGCCGGGCCAGGGCGGGGCCGAAGCTGAGGGCCATCTCATCCTTGGCCGCCGCGTAGGGGGATTCCTTCTCCGCGCCAGGGGCGGCGGTGCCCTCCATGGTCTTCAGGACGGCGGAGGGTTTTCCGGGGGGTGCCACTGCTGCTCCCGTTTCATCCTTGGCGGAGGCATAGGGCGAATCCTTGCTGGCCGAGGTGCTGCTCACGGTGCTGGCTGCAGCGGCAGGGGGCGTGGTCGCCTCAGCCTTCAGCGGCGCGGCGACCAGGCCCCAGCAGAGGGCGCAGGTTCCCGCCAGGACAGCAGCCTGACGACGGGTGACGGACAGGGCCATGGCAGGGGTCCGCAGCCGGTGGCTGCGGCGGCAGGGATGGCTGAAGTCTGGAAAGCGCCGTCCGACCTGGCAGTGCCCCCGATACCTGGAGTCACGAAGCTGCCCCTCAGGTGAGGGACTGGAGGGCCTCAAGAAGCTGATCCACCTCGGCGGCGCTCGTGACCAGGTGGGTGCAGGCCCGCACGCAGGGGGGATCCTCCAGGGTGCGCAGCCAGAGGTTCCGCTCCCCCAGGCGCTCCACGAGCGCCGCCGGGGTGAGGCTGGCGGCGGATCCGGCATCGGCGCCCTCCAGGAGGAAGCTCACCAGCCCCGCCGGGGGAGGCACCGTCAGCAGGGTGCGCAGGCCCTTGATCGACTGGAGGCCTTGCCAGAGCTGGCCACTGCGGGCGCGGATCAGGGCGAGCCGCTGCTCGGCATCGCCGGCGCTCTCGAGCAGCTGCAGGGAGGCGTCCAGTCCGGCGAACAGCGGGATGCAGGAGGTGGCCACTTCGAAGCGGCGGGCATCGCGGTGGAAGGAGCCTCCGGCGGCGTTCTCGTTGCTGAGGCTGCGCCAGCCGATCAGGGTGGGGCTGGCCGTCTCCAGCAGCCGTTCCGAGAGCACCACGGCCCCGAGCCCCTCCGGACCGCAGCACCATTTGTGGCCGGTGCAGGCGTAGATGTCGGCGGCGGCGGCCGCCTCGGCCACCGGAACGCTGCCCAGGGACTGGGCCGCGTCCACCAGCAGCCAGGGCCGGGCCGGCTGCTCCGCCAGGCGGGCGGCCACGGCGCCGATCGGCATCAGCTGGCCGGTGTTCCAGAGCAGGTGGGAGAGCACCACCAGGCGGGTGCGGGGCGTGAGGGCCTGCCCGAGGCGATCCAGCACGGCGGTGGCCGCTGCTTCGGGGCTGCCGCGCAGGTCGCCCACCGGCAGGGTGCTGATCGTCAGGCCATGGCGACGGGCCAGTTCATGGCAGGCGGCCACCACACCGGGGTGTTCGCCGTCGCCCAGCAGCAGCTCCTCCCCCGCCGTCCAGGGCAGGCCCCAGAGGGGCAGCCCGCAGCCGGAGGTCACGTTCTCGGTGCAGGCCACCCGGTGGGGCCCGACGCCGAACCAGCCGGCGAGCCGCTGGCGCAGATCCGTGACGGTGCGGTTCACGAAGGGCCAGACCGCCCCGCTGAAGGGGCCCAGCCGCTGGATCGTGACGAAGGCCTCGGTGATGGCCTGGAGGGAGCCCTCCGGCAGCGGCCCCTGACCGCCGTAATTGAAGTAGGTCTTGTTGGCCAGGGCGGGCATCTGGGACCTGAGCTGGCCGGGGGTCTGGGGCTCTGAGCGTGGCCTAAGATGTGGCCCAAGGTCGGTCATGCCGGGGTGATCGTGGCGTTTAGGAAGCATGCCAGTTACATCCGCAAGGGGCGGGCGGGTTACCAGCTCCAGAGAGGCGTCCCCAAGCCGCTCCAAGGCCATCTGGGTCGTACCCAGTGGAAAGAGCCTGGGGGAGCCACCCTGAGGGAGGCACAGGCCCGTGTGTCGGGGTTCCTGGCTCGTACAGACCAGCTCATCGCAGAGGCAAGGGGGGAGGATCGGCTGTCCACGGAGGAGGTGATTGATCTCATCCCCAAAGCATTCAGGCTTGATACCAAGCAGGAAGTTGAGGATCTTGTTCTTGGGATTGAAATGCTCCGAGTGAATGGGGCCTACACCAATGAGCAAGCAGATCGAGCAATTCGGATTGCTAGAGGACAAGAGGACCCCCGCAAGTTCCTTACGTCAGCTGAGTTCTTAGAAATGGCCGCTCGGATTAAGAGGCCAGCACCAAGAACTTTTGAGAAGTGGGAGGCATCACTGAAATCCTTCTTGGAGTTTGCCAATGTCACCTACCCAACCGCTGCAACAAGAGACCACGCTGTTGCCTATCGAAGTCACTTGCTTGAAAGGCTTGCGGTAAGCACCACAGTGACGGTTCTCGGCACCTTGGCTGGGCTTTGGGCGCTCATGGAAGAAATCAATCCGATGCAGGAGCACATCTTCAAGGGTCTGACTAAGCGGCTAAGGCGTAAGCCGCCTACCGAGATGCAGAGGATGGAAGAAGCAGAGAGCTTCAAGCCCCCTGAGTTTTGGGAGGGTAACCCTCATCACATACTGATCTTCAGGGCGATCTTGCTGACGGGTTGTAGGGGTGCGGAAATATATGGGCTCTTTGCAGAGGATGTACGAGATGATCGGTTATTGATCAGGCCTCGAACTGATCGCACTCTTAAGACTCAAGCCTCAGCAAGGGTTATTCCACTGCATCCGAGCTTGGAAGACCTCAAGGCGTTTGCGAAGGGTCGTTCTGGGCCATTGTGGCCGAATCTCCAGAAAGGGAATAGGTGGGGCGTCAACATGGCCAAGCCTTGTACGCGGATCACTGGTGTGAGTCCAAAGGCCCTCAGACACAGGGCCGCAACCACCCTCAGGGATGCTGGCTTCAACGAGGCAGTGATTGGAAGGTTGCTTGGCCACACACCAGCCACGATCACTGGAAGTTACGGGGCGGTTCCTTGGGAAAGATTGGTCGAGGCAGTGGCCGCTCTTGGCTGAACGATGGGGACAGATCCCCCCACACGCTTAGTACGCATGTACTTTCCGCTACTTCCCTTGGCTTCCCAGGGTGTCGATTCCCAGCCGCTCCAGGAGCCGCTTGACCTGAGTCGGACTGAGCTGGTTCTCGGCCTTGGTGGTCTTCCCAGCCCCCTCCAGGGCAGCCGCCATGTCCCTGAGGGAGAGCCCAGCTGCAGCCATAGGCCTGAGGACCCCTCGAAGCTTCTCGGCCTCCCTGGTGGCCCTCTCCTTGGCAGCTGTGTTCTGACGGAGGGTTCCTGGCCTAAGGCCTCCCAGCTTCACCCCTCTGGCCTTGGCAGCAGCCAGAGCGTCCTTGGTGCGTTCAGAGATCCGCCGACTCTCGAACTCAGCCACGGAGGCCATGACCGAGAGGATCAGCCGACCAGCTGAGGTGGTGGCGTCTACGTCTGGGAGGTCGCAGAAGATGAATCCCCCAAGCCCGTTGGTCTCTGCCTCACGGCTGAGCCTTAGAACGAACTCAGCATCACGAGCCAGACGGTCGAGCTTGGCCACCGTGATGGCTGCTTTCCTCTTGCGAGCCTCCACCAGGGCCTTGACCAGCTCAGGCCTATCGGTCTTCCGACCCGACTCCACCTCGACGAACTCAGCCACGACCACAGCACCACGCTCAGCAGCCAGCTGGCTGACCTTCTCCCGCTGGGCTTCCAAGCCAAGACCGCTCTGACCCTGTCGGTCAGTAGAGACCCTGTAGTAGGCGACCAAATCCATGGGTCCATACCCATCTGTACCAATAGGCTACGAACGTAGTGGACGGTACAGAGGGTGTGGGCCGGGCTGTTTGCCATCTGTCACATGGGTAAGTGGGTGCGCTAGCGCCCACCCTGGCTGGGCCTCGACCTCAGGTTGGGTCGGCATCAGAGTTGAGTGGCGACCCAGGCTCACTCAGCTGGAAAGACCAGCCCCCCTATGGGGGGTCACTGAATCAAGCCCCCATGCGTATGGGCTCTCGCATTTTTTCAGTGGATACTCCGAAGCTCCAAAGAGCACAAAAAAGGGACCTAGAATCGTCGGAAAGAGGCTCGACCATCTAGGACTACCCAAGGAGGGCTAGAGGGGCCTTGTAGGGGCTTCTGAATAGGCATTGGGATGTTCTAGGTACACGAAGGAACCACAAGGATCGAACCTGAGTTTTCTTGGTTCAGTGCGTCCGTAGGACGAACGCTTTCGATATGGGTTGACCTTAGTGTCCCTGGCTGGTTAGTCGGGACCCTCCCTAGCCGACCTAGGAGAATGGTCCCAAGTTCATCAGTACGTCCGTAGGACGAACTCCGAAAGAGGTTGGGTCTTAGTGTCCCCATCCTGAGTAGACAAACGACACTAATGACAACAGGTTTCTAGGTTCTTCAAAAGAGGTCGGGCTAAGTGTCCCCAGCTGGTTAGTAGGGACCATCATTTTTCCTGTTCCTAGAAATGGAGTCAAGTCTCCAGCTTGCCCGTTGAGCAACGTATGGCGAAAGGAGGGTGACTATCCATAGGGGACAATCCCTCAATCGTCATACGAAAACCGACTCCTTCTAAGGCTCAATTCCTTGAGATCCAAGTTATACCAATGGATCTCAGCTAATCGGTCTCCCATAGTCTCTAAAAGAATCCCCTTAGAGGTTATGGGGGTAGGATTAGCTGAAACCCTTGGCCTGGAACGGATCTCAGCGATTTCGTCCGCTTAGCCCTATTTATTTTTTATTAGGGGGGTGCGGACGATTTCGCTCAAACTCCTTGGCCTGGAATGGATCTCAGTGATTTGAGCTTAGCCCTTCACGAAGGTAATCCTCTCAGACCTGGCGTAGCCGCTTCGTTGGAGACTGATTCCAAGCTCCTTCATGTGGAGATGGAGTGTGTCTTTGGGATCCATCAGGCGATGCTTCCAGTGGTTGCTGAACTGCTTCCTTGAGATGATGTCGTTGTTCCAGAGGTCACTGGCTGGCGTCTTACCAGTGGGGAGCTGGTCAAGCCACCTTTCGATTGCATTCTCAGAAGAGTTCTTCAACCGATTGTCGGCCTCCGCAGCTGTCATGGAGTAGCCCTGGAACTTCCAAGGCCTGAGGTTGGCTCCAGGCATCTCAGCCGTGACCCTCTTGATGATGTCGTCCCCTCTGTAGTCCTGTGGGACCATTAGGTAGAGATCAGCTTGCTCACAGCCTCCATTGGTGTCGATCACCTTTCGGATCCTTGACCGGAAGAGGAGCTGAAGGACGTCCACACCTGTCTTGGAGTTAGCAAGGAGCTTTGCCGCTGATTCCTTCGACTCATCCTGAAGAGCCTTTAGACCCTCAAGGACTCCGAGACGAGTGGTCAGCGTGGATGCTGCCCAACCGTGGTCACGGTATGGAAGGGAAACGACAATGACTGTGTCGCATTCCTTCCATTCGTTGGAGCCAGTGGCAGCGCCCCAGTGAGCAACATGGAACTCATCGAAGTGGGGGTCGGTCTTGTGGAGGTAGAGGAAGTGCTTCTCGATGTCCTTGTGACCACATACCAGAACCTTCTTGGTGCTAGGAAGATTGGCTTTGGCCCAGTCGTAGATGGTGATCGCCCTCTTCTGAGCCTCCTTGATCGTGGAGCCCTTGCCAAGACCGCTTCTCTCACGTTTGATGTGGAGATTGACGTTGTCGAATCGTCGAATCTTCTTGGCAGTCCTCTTTTCTAGATCCCCATTGAAGAGGTCGTAGATGTGATCCTGGTCAGCTGTGCCATCCAAGATCACCAAAGACCCAACATCATCGGGAATGATCCATTGGGCAGACCGGGCCTTGCCGGTGTCACCCTCTCGGAAGTAGAAGCTCCACTCATACAGGAGCTGATCCACAGCCCTGAAGAACTGAAGGACCATCTTCTGCCGGTTGAGCCTGACTAGGGCATTCCTCTTCCTATCAATGACGAGATCCCATTCGATGTCGGCCATCCCCAGCTCATCGAAGAGCCGTTGAAGCCGAACCTCTCCTGATCTCTTGAGGAGGTCATGGAAGAGACTGCTGGTCTCCGCTTTGTTGAGGTTCTCAACCTCCATTTCATCGAGCAGCTCAGCGATGTCCTTGAGGAGTTGGTACTCCTTTGGGAAGTTCTGCTTCATCGGTACGTCAAGGCGCGCTGAAGTGAACCAGCCCCTGATCGTATGAACGTCCTGAGGAACCAGAACATAATCCTGGATTGGGTTGATGCTCTCGTCGATGATCACCAACTTGCGGGGACCGTGATCCCAGCGACTGAAGGAAATAAACTTGTCGCTTTTACCGTCGCTGAAGCGTTGGAGGCTGTTGGTGTACGAGGAATGGCAGATCACCAGAACGGGGTGAGTCTGGATCTCTTGGAATGTCACATTGTTGCCAGAGTGTTTGGCAATGGCAGGGTTCCCCCACTGACCCCCAAGCTCGTTGTAGAGCCTGTTGATCATCTCTGCGGCTTCTTCAGCAGTACGTTGCCGCTCGACCACCAGGAGAGCCCCTGTGTTGGTGTTAGTGTCCTCGAAGTAGTGAGCGGGGTTCCAGCTCTTTAAGGCCAGAACTGCACAAGCAACCTGTGCAGCCAGGCTCTTGCCAAGGCCCATCGTGGCGTTGAAGCAATAGACACGCTTGCTGCTGCTGCCCTGCATCGAGTCGTTGAACAGCTCGTAGAGATTGCTCCATTCCTTGATCAGATCAAGGCTGACTACGTTCCCGTACTCGGTCCAGCATTTGATCAGTAGCTCAAGGAAGAGCAGCTTATCGATCTCTGGGGTGTGAGTTTCTGTGTATGTAGGTTTGGTAGGGACGAGAGTGGTGGTCTTCATGGGTTGGGGTCGTTGTGATTGTTTGAATGAACGGACTGAAGTCGATGTCACTTCGATGCGTGCTGCTTGGCCTGTCCTTCTTTGCTCTGCCTCAGAAGCTGGGCAGTGTCATCAAGCCGATGGGCGATCTTCCGAAGTGTGGCGTTGATCTGTTGGAGAGTTCCAATAAGGTCCTCTGCCGGTTGAAGGCGTTGAGTGTGGTCTTTCATTGTTGAAACTGGTCATGATTGTGTGCGTGATTCTTCGTTGCATCGACGATCTGTCGAGTAACGGCCAGCGCCTGGCTAATGCCCTACCCCAGGGATCGAGCCTGGTGTTGATCCTCTCGGTGGGCGGAAGTGGGGGGTGTGCTGTCCCTTTATTGAAGGGATCTAAGAATCCCCTGCAGCGCAGTGAATCTCAAGGGTCAGTGAGCCTGAGCTGAGCTTCTTTCAGGCCGGATGAGGCCAATCGATTGAACTGGCTTTTCCCCTTATCTCAGGGGTCAGGAGATCCATTCCAGCGCAGTCGATCTCAGCCTCAGGCGTTTTGTGTATCCCACGGAACCTGTATCACTCTGTACCAGATGGATTGAGGATTGGAAGGTCTGGGCTCTCTCCCTTTAAGCAACTGTTTGGGAGATCCTTTGCAGCGCAGTCGATCTGAAGGCATCAGAACTGAGGCACGGGGATGATCGAGAGGATTGCCCCCCTTTTTGAGTGGGGTCGGGGAAGCTCCTTGCCTTGGAAGGGATCTCAAGGGTCAGGGTGGGCTTTAGCGCACCCACTGGGGCTCATCGGCGAGGTAACGATGGATGGGTTTGTGCTTCAAGTCCCTTTAAATCCGACATCAGGCAGACTCCAGACTCCGCCTTGCTTTGACGGTCTCTGGTGCGGAAGTCCCTATACATCCCTGATCCAGAGGTCCTCTGGACAATCCCTTCCAACGCAAGGGTCACTGGGGCTCTCAGCGAGGATTCTCCGGTGATTCCCTATAAACCCGTCATCCACGGAATCCACTCCACCGCAAGGGCTCTCAGCGAGAGGGTTCCGAGGAGTCCCTTTAAGTGGCGGATCAACCGAATCCCTTCCACCAGAAGGGATCTCAGCGACCGCCTTCCAGTGATTCTCTTTATATGGGACTTCGGGGAAACCCGTTCCACTGGGAGGTCTCTCAGCCATGGTGATCCCTCAGCCCCATCCAGCCTGAGCACAAGGCGAGCAGTGATGGGTTCTGTCCTCTCCCTTTAAGGCCGTCATTCAGGGAAACCCAGGCCAGCACTGGCATCCCGAGCCTGCCCGGAATAGGCTTACCCGACCATCCCAGCGTTCCCCTTGTCCAGCGACCAGTTAGAAGCCACCTTCACGGATGAGGGTCTCCGCTTCGGAGAACCGGAGGGAGCGATTGAAGAGGAGTTGGGCAACGCTCTCATGAAGATCCTCCCTAGCGACGGCTCCACCATTGGCAACCAGGAGGCCCGGAAACGCCTCTCTGCGTGGGTTGGCAGGGAGATAGACGAAGGGGCCTATTCAGAGGCCAAGGAGCGGCTCCTAGGCATGGGGAAGGTCCGTAAGGGACCGGGAAGAGGTGGAGCGATTGGACTTCGGACGGAAGCAGCTGGCGTCGGATCAGCGAGTGCTGCCATGGCAGCTCCACCTAGCAATGGTGCCAAGCGTGGTCGAGTGAAGAAGGAAGCTCCTGCCAAGGACTTCAAGGCAGTGCTGTGGGCTTCAGCAGACAAGCTCCGTGCCCAGATGGATGCAGCTGAATACAAGCATCTGGTTCTGGGGCTGATCTTCCTGAAGTACATCTCCGACACCTTCGTCAGCCAGCAACAGAAGGTTCTGGCCTTGGTGTCTGATCCAGAGTCGGACTACTACCTAGGGGACACCTCTGAGGACCATCAAGAGGCCGTTGAGGATCGGGACTACTACACCCAGGAGAACGTCTTTTGGGTGCCTCAAGAGGCCCGCTGGGAGGCTCTCAGAGCACAAGCAAAACGACCTGAGATTGGCCAGCTGATCGACAAGGCTCTGGTTGCCATCGAGAACGAGAACCCCACTCTTCGGGGCAAGCTGGACAAGCGGTTCGGTGCTGCACAGCTGGAACCAGGGCGAATGGGTGAGTTGGTGGATCTCATCTCCACTATCGGTTTTGCTGATGACAAGCGTTCTGGCGATGTCCTAGGTGAAGTCTACGAATACTTCCTTGGCCAGTTCGCCAGCGCAGAAGGTAAGAAGGGAGGACAGTTCTATACCCCTGCTCATGTGGTCAAGACGCTGGTTGCAGTGCTGGCTCCTCACAAGGGCCGGATCTATGACCCCTGCTGTGGATCAGGAGGGATGTTCGTCCAAAGCGAGAAGTTCATTGAGGCGCATGGGGGCAAGCGAGACGATGCCTCGATCTACGGCCAGGAGAGCAACCCAACCACTTGGCGTCTGGCAGCAATGAACCTGGCGATCCGTGGGTTTGCAGCTGACCTTGGCCAGGAGCCTGCTGACACCTTTGCCAGAGATCAGTTCCCTGATCAGAAGTTTGACTACATCCTGGCCAACCCTCCCTTCAACATCTCTGACTGGGGCGGTGAGAAGTACGAGAGCGATCCACGCTGGGTGTATGGCCGACCTCCTGTAGGTAACGCCAACTACGCCTGGCTTCAGCACATGCTCTGGAAGCTACGTCCTGGTGGACAAGCAGGGGTGGTATTGGCGAATGGCTCGATGAGTTCCAACCAGAGCGGTGAGGGGCAGATTCGTGAGGCGATGGTTCGTGGGGATGTGGTTGAGGTGATGGTGGCACTGCCAGGACAGTTGTTCCTCAACACAGCGATTCCTGTTTGCCTCTGGTTCTTAACCAATGACAAGACTCAGCGTGGGCGTGATCGCAGGAGAGAGACTTTGTTCATTGATGCCCGTCTGCTGGGCACGATGGTGACTCGTGTTGAGCGAGTTCTGACGGATGAGGATATTGGAAGAATCGCTGACACTGTTCACGCTTGGCGTGGTGATGGTGAGGTCTCTGAGGCTTATGAGGATCAGGCGGGCTTCTGCTACAGCGCCACTCTTGAGTTGATCGAGAAGAATGGGTTTGTGCTTACCCCTGGACGGTATGTGGGGGCTGCTGATGTGGAGGATGATGGTGAGCCTTTTGAAGAGAAGATGAAGCGGCTGACCGCTCTACTCAAGCTGCAGCAGGAGGAGGGGGCGAGATTGGATCGAGTGATTGTGGAGAATCTGAGGAGGTTGGGATATGAATGAATATCCCACCGTTAGTTTTGGTGATCTTCTGACATCGGATGGAGTTCGAAATGGTGTCTACAAAGGCAAGGAGTTTCACGGGAGAGGGCAGAAAATAATCAATATGGGTGAGCTATTCGCATATCCAAGACTCTTGGATATCCCAATGAAGAGGGTCGAGTTGGACGCTGGTGAAAGAGAAAGGTTTCTAGTCCAGGCAGGCGATTTGTTGTTTGCCCGACGCTCTCTCGTCGCGGAAGGGGCTGGACGATGCTGTCTAGTTAAAGCGGTATCTGAAGATACTGTATTTGAGTCATCCATCATAAGGGCTAGGGTAAATAAGGAGTTGGCTTGCAGTAGTTACCTCTTTTACCTCTTTTCCTCTTCTGCGGGAAGGCAGTTGCTCGGAACGATTCTGCGACAAACCGCTGTCTCTGGCATTACTGGAACGGATTTGGTTCGGCTTGAAGTCCCGCTGCCTTCTCTTTCTGAGCAAAATGAAATTGCCTATATCCTCGGCACCCTTGACGACAAGATCGAACTGAACCGCAAGACCAATGAGACCTTGGAGGGAATGGCCAAGGCCCTCTTCAAGTCGTGGTTTGTGGATTTCGATCCAGTGAGGGCGAAGGCTGAAGGTCGCCCAACTAGATTGCCAAGTGAGATCAGTGATCTGTTTCCTGATTCGTTTGAGGAGTCGGAGTTGGGGGAGATTCCAAAAGGGTGGGGAAGATCTTACCTAGACGATCTGACCAGTTTTGTTATTGGTGGTGACTGGGGCAAGGAATGCTGGAGCGAGATTGAACAAGTAAAGGCCTTGTGCTTGCGGGGCGCTGATATACCAAGTTTGCAGGCATTTTCTATGGGGAAACCACCAACTCGCTTCCTAAAGGACAGCAGTTTCAAAAAACGAACCCTAGTCGATGGAGACATAGTTCTTGAGATCTCAGGAGGAAGCCCAGACCAATCGACTGGGAGGCCCGTTCTCATTTCCTCGGAACTTATAGAAAGGGCAGAAGCTCCACTCGTTTGCTCAAACTTCTGTCGATTGATCCGCTTTAGCGATGTACGCTGGTCGCCATATGTCTACTACCTTCTTTTATCGCTGTACCAAAGTGGTGAAATGTTCCAATACGAGACGGGAACAACAGGGATCAAGAACTTTGGATACAAATATTTTGCAAGTAGCAGGTGCTTTCCGAAACCGGCCAACGCCTTGCTGGATGCATTCTACGAGCAGATCAAATCATTCCATGCATCCTGTCATCAACATGGTAAGGAGTCGAATCTTCTCTCCAAAGCAAGAGATGCTCTCCTCCCCAAACTCATCTCAGGTGAACTACGAATCCCCGATGCCGCAAGGATGATTGAGGAGGTTGGTGTCTGATGGCACTCATCACAGAAGACCATCTTGAGCAGCACTGCCTTGAGTGGTTCAAGGGGCTTGGCTATGCCCACGTCTTCGGACCCCAGCTGGACAACGATGGCACCTCACCAGAGCGCTCCGACTTCCGCCAGGTCATCCTCCTAGGTCGCCTCCACTCAGCCCTCCAGCGGCAGAACCCAGAGGTCCCAGCGAGCACTATCGAGTCAGCTGTGCTCCAGCTGGCCAACCCGAATGTGCCAGGGCTGATGGCCTCCAACCGTCAGTTCCATCGGTGGCTGACACAGGGATTGCCCATCACCTACATGGCTGGGAGCCAGCAGGTAGGGATCCGCCTGAGGGTCATTGCCTTCGACAACCCCGATTCCAACGACTGGTTGGTGGTGAACCAGCTCGCTGTTCAGGGAGCCAAGCACAACCGTCGACCTGATGTGGTGGTCTATGTGAACGGCCTGCCCCTGGCGGTGATCGAACTGAAGAACCCCGCCGATGAGAAGGCTGACATCTGGGCAGCGTTCAACCAGCTTCAGACCTACAAGACCGACATCCCTGACCTGTTCACCCCCAACGTCCTGCTGGTGATCAGCGATGGCATCCAGGCCCGTGTGGGTTCCCTCAGTGCTGACCAGGAGCGGTTCTTTCGATGGCGCACCATCACTGGTGAGAACGACCTGGATCCACTGGGGGCTCACAGGGATCTAGAGACCATGGTTCGTGGGCTCTTCCAGCAGGATCATCTCCTGGACTTCCTCCGCTCTTTCTGCCTGTTCGAGGAAGACGGGTCGATCATCAAGAAGATCGCTGCCTACCACCAGTTCCATGCCGTTCGGGCAGCAGCAGAGCAGGTGGTCAAGGCCAGCAGGCCTGATGGTGACAAGCGAGGAGGGGTCGTATGGCACACCCAAGGGGCTGGCAAGAGCATCGAGATGGCTTGTCTGGCTGGGAAGCTCCTCACTGACCCTCGACTTGAGAACCCCACCCTGGTGGTGGTCACAGACCGCCAGGACCTTGATGGGCAGCTGTTCGGTGTGTTCGCTGGCTCTGGTGACCTCCTTGGTGAGAGCCCCAAGCAAGCCGACAGCCGTCAGGTGCTTCGGGAGCTGCTGAGCAACCGACCCAGTGGGGGCATCATCTTCACCACCATCCAGAAGTTCGCTCCTGAGCCAGGGGAGGAGAGGTTCCCCAGCCTTAGCAGCCGTCACAACATCGTGGTGATCTGTGACGAGGCTCACCGCACCCAGTACGGCTTCAAGGGGCGGTTGGACACCAAGACCGGGGAGATCAAGTACGGCCTTGCCAAGGCCCTTCGGGATGCCCTACCCCAAGCAACCTTCCTTGCTTTCACAGGCACTCCTATCTCCCAGGACGACCGAGATACCCAGGCGGTGTTCGGGAACTATGTCTCCATCTATGACATCCAGCAGGCTGTGGAGGACGGAGCCACCGTCCCGATCTACTACGAGTCCCGCCTTGCCAAGCTCGAACTCAAGGAACCCCTGCTGCCTGAGGTGGATCAGCAGGTAGACGACCTGTTTGCCGATGAAGACGACATCCCAGCTGCAGAGCGAGCCAAGAGCCGCTGGGCAGCGTTGGAGGCCCTGGTAGGTGCCCAGCCTCGGATCGAGCAGGTGGCAGAGGATCTGGTTGCCCACTTCGAGCAACGGCAAAGAACCCAGGTGGGCAAAGCCATGATCGTGGCCATGAGCCGTGACATCTGTGCTCGCCTCTACGAGGCCATCGTTGCCATCCGTCCCGAGTGGCATGACAGCGACTTCACCAAGGGGACCATCAAGGTGGTGATGACAGCCTCTGCCTCTGATAAGGCCTACCTCCAGCCCCATCACACCAGCAAGCAACAGAAGAAGGTTCTTGAGAAGCGATTCAAGGATCCTGCTGATCCGCTTCAGATTGTGATCGTGAGAGATATGTGGCTCACGGGGTTTGATGCTCCCTGTCTTGGGACCATGTACGTCGATAAGCCGATGAAGGGGGCCAACCTTGCTCAGGCCATTGCCCGAGTCAACAGGGTCTTCAAGGACAAGCCTGGTGGGTTGGTGGTGGACTACATCGGAATTGCCCCTCAGCTCAAGGAAGCACTGGCGACTTACACGGCTTCCAAGGGCAAAGGCCGACCCACCATCGACACTGACGTTGCCTTTCGGATTCTCCAAGAGAAGCTCCAGGTCGCCAGGGACATGCTTCATCCCATCGACTGGAGTGGCTTCAGGGAGCCCACCAAGGCCATGGCACTGTTGGCGAAATGCCTCGACCACATCATTGAGCTTCCTGATGGACGCAAGAGGTTCTGTGATGTGGTTCTGAACATCACCAAGGCCTTTGCTCTCTGTGGCACCTTGGATGCGGCAATGGTCTTTACGGATGAGATTGCCTTTCTCCAGGCTATCCGTGCCCCTCTGCTCAAGGGCGCTGATGATGGTGGTGATGGCAGGGCACCGAAGAACACAGACTTTGCTCTGAAGCAGCTCCTCTCTGACGCTCTGGTTGGAGGGGGGGTCACCGATGTCTTCAAGGTGGCAGGTCTTGAGAAGCCGGACATCAGCATCCTCTCGGACCAGTTCCTTGCTGAGGTTGCCAAGATGCCTCTGAAGAACCTTGCTGTCGAGCTGCTGCAGCGTCTCCTGAAGGAGGAGGTACAAACCCGGTTCAAGACGAACGTGGTTCAGTCCAAGAAGTTCAGTGAGATGCTCAAGGCTTCTCTGACCAAGTACACCAACCGCTCCATTGAAGCGGCTCAGGTCATTGCTGAACTCATTGCAATGGCTAAGCAGTTCCGTGAGGATGCAGAGAAGTCTGAGTCCTTAGGGCTATCGCCTGAGGAGAAGTCCTTCTATGACGCACTGGCGAACAACCAGTCTGCCCATGACCTGATGGGGGATGAGGTGCTGTCAGCTATGTCCAGAGAGCTTGCGGAAAAGCTCCGTAGGAACCTCTCCATCGACTGGCAGCACAAGGAGAACGTCCGTGCTCGATTGAGAAACCTCATCAAGGCCCTGCTCAAGCGATATAAGTACCCGCCCGATCAGGAGGCTGCTGCTGTGGATCTGGTGTTGGTGCAGGCTGAGACCCTTTCGGAGGACTGGGCTGCAGAGGTGGCTTGAACCCTTCGATGCCCTTATGATCTGCAGTGATTGTGATTCTGTCCCATAGGGTCAAGTTGCCTATGGTTGTTTCATTTGCAGTTGCATGACCACCAACGATCTTATTAGCTGCCTCGCTGAACTTCAGAAAGAGATGGCTGCCCTCAATGCCGAAGGTGCACTCACTGCTCCATATTCCCATGAGCGTGAGAAGGTCCTTGAGCGTTGGGCGCCTGTTCACGCTGCTTTGTTGGCGCTGAAGGAGGAGCTTATGGCCGAATAGCCGGTTGCATCGATTCAAGTTCTGTCACTCCTTTATCTTTGTCAGCCCCTGATCGATTTTCAGACTTTACCAATTATCCAAAAATGACCAACGAACCACCTAGCCAGTCCCGACTTGATCTATTCCTGACGATTATCAAGGAGGATCACATTCAGGGCTGCTGGAAAACTCAAAAGGACTTCAATGACTTCTGGACGCTGATATCAGCATTGTTCGCATTCGTCTCAATCTACTGTGGAGTTGTTCACAACTACAATATAGGCCATCTTGATGGCGCCCAATGTGTATGCCCCAATGGAAACGCAGTGCATCATAACAGTGTTGTTGGCTTGATCTTTGTTGGAATCTGGCTTGTAGGGCCGCCAATATATCTCTGGATTGACTGGGTTGCTTATGACAATGAAGTCCGTGATCCCAGTAAGCATGTAGAGATGCAAGCGTATCTAAAGCATACTCACGATTTGACTCGAAATCTCTGGATTGCTCTTGTCTTGATATTGATTTATTTGTTTGACTTAAGAGGGCTAATACCAAGGCTACCGGTTTAAGCTAGCGCGTTGCTCAGCCGGCGTCGGGTGATCACTGTGAGTGAAATCCACAGGCACTCCGCATTTCAACATGCCCTTTTCTTGCGGCTCCTACGAGGTGCGAGGGGAGTGGTTAGTGCTTCTTGGTCTGTCATTCTCCTGCGCCTTTCTCGCAAAGTCCTATAAGAAATCCCGGTAATTTCTGCCCATTCGACGATTGTTTTCGTCTCCCCATTCATTGTCATCCGAAGGTTGTTCCTCTTGTTTCTCGCCTGCTCAATCCTTGTCGCCCATCGGCAGTTTTCAGGGGCATAGTCACCATCTGGGTCAATTCGATCAATTGAATGGTCATCGCTGGGCCTGAGGCCCATGTCTTGGAGGAAGGTCTGAAACCCTGCGCTTCCAAGCCATTGCGGGGCTACCTTAATTCCCCTTCCACCATATTCAGGATAGCTCTCAGTATTTGGATTGTAACAGCGGGACTGCATTCCTCCCCAGGCATAGTATTCAGGGGTATGGCTCATCCCGTGAGTCTTCGTGCGCTCTGAAGCCACTTCCCTATTCAGGCACCCACAACTCCTGGTAGCACCTGAGCGCAGGCTTCCAGCTGCAATTTCTACGACAGTGCCACATTCACATTGGCAAATGCACATTGCTTGACGCTGCTTCAGCGGTGCCATTTCAATGACAGTAAGCCTTCCGTAGGAATTTCCGACGAGACTTTTAGCCCACGGTTTGCGTCCTTCATCCCTGAGGCAGCCGCAGCTCTTTGTCCTGCCACTGCTCAGTTGGCTGCCCATGACCATCACTTCCCTGCCGCATTCACAGGCGCACAGCCATTGAACATGTCCATGCTCACCGCTTGGTCGTCGTTCAAGGACTGTCAAGCGGCCAAACGTGTCTCCCCTTTGGAGAGGAATCGCCCTTCTCCCCATTCACCACCTCACTTGCAGCGCTGGGCTTGCATGCCGAAGCCGCTTTGCTGTTTTTTTAGGATATCACTTGCCTTGCCTGGCTGGGATTGATTTGGGGCGAGGGGACTGTGGGGATTCCCGGGAACGGATGATGTCCTGTCCATCATGAACATAATTCCACTTTTCTTTGGCATCGCCTCGGTGGGGGATCGGCCCAATGCAGAACAGCAGCGCTGATTTGGGCACTGGTGTTGCCTCAGATCCCAGTCCAGAACAGCGATTTCCGGATATGACCCGCTTTTCTGAGGCAGTCCGTACCCTGACCTTGTGGATGCATTACGCGGCCAATGCAAGACAGCTATGACCAGCCCGACTTCCTTTTCATCATCTACCACGCTGATGAGGACGGCAACCCTCCTTCGGACCTTCCCCCTCAGCAGCCCCGACGTCGCAAGGCTGGCTCGCCACGCACCTCGACCCCCTCGTCGCAATCGCCTCGGCAACCTGCTTGGCGCAGGAAGTCCTGGAAATACGTTTCCCCTGGCCAGCTGCCATTGGATCTTCCGGGTTGACTGCTTGGCCCATTGGACACTGCCTCGACGGCCTTAGGGCCATCACCTTGGTGACACCAACAGCTATAGCACCTCAATCTCCTGCCGCTTCAGCTCCATCGACATAGCCCCAGCAGCGCCCTTTGTCTGCTGACGCTGGGTGGTCGTGGTTGGCCAGTCTGCGCAATGAAAGGGCATCAGAGCAGCTGAGTCTTTTTCTGGGCTACTCCTGCCACATCTACAACCGCTCCATCTGCAGCAACAGTTATGCCACATTGCTCAACCCCTCGTTCTTGTGCTTCGTCTTCTTGCCCCTCGTCTTGCCCCTCATGCAGAACTCGTTTGCTTCGCCCAGGAGCTGCCGTTTCCACTGGCTCACCTTGATCAGCTATATCCCGCTGTCGTAGGCGATGTCCTGGATCGTCTCGCGGCCACTTATCGCATCCATCGGGTCTTTAGCCGTGAATTCGTGGCAGTGGGTCCGGCATTTGCTCATTGGTGGGAGCCACTCTCAATTGCCATGCCCCCCTAACTTAAATGATTGACGATCTCATACCAAGAGGGCTCAATACCCTTCAACGGTAAGCACAGCAGATTCGAAGAAGTGTTATAAGCACCTTTTGTATACATGCTCAACCTTCGCTAATGTTGCTGTTGGGCGATTAATGCCGAGGCTGACAGTCCCAAAGAAACCATTGCCGCCAATATGATATGTAGTTCTAAGAGAGTCAAGTTCGTGATTCATGGGGATGAGATCTCCCCCTGAGATAACCACGAATGCTCCTTCTTTAATCCCACTAAGGCTAGGAATTGTGGTTTCATAAGATACCAAGTCAATTGCTGCAACCCCACTGTAGTCCTTGTTTGCGCTAGTTAGGCATTCGCCCCTCGGCTTAGAAATCCCATCTTTGACTAAGCTTCCGCCACCTTCGCCTAGCGTAAGCGCCCCTGTGATTATTCCGAGCCTAATACTTAGCGACCCATCTTCGTGAGCTTGATCCCAGGCGACACGGGCTCTGATATCCCACGTATCCTTAACATTGCTTGACTCGGTGACATTCGTTATTCTGGCAATAAACGGTTTGAGTTCCACCCCCATCATTTTGTTGCCGGCCTCTTCAAAGGCTGCTTGAAATGCTTTGTTGCAAGCAGGCTCCTCATACTCTTCTGGAGCACATGAAATGTTTGAGAATAAACTGCCAACCTCGCTAATCGTTATGGACGGGGGAGGCGCTGGAGGCTGCTCTTTGTAGCCTAGCAGATTCAAGATCCCGGTCTTTATGGCGCTAAGTATCGCCAGAGTTATCACCATACCCATTATAGAGCCTATAATCAGGTAAGGCACATACTTAAGTGGAATCTTTGGCCATGGTCCAAGTATTGATGAAAGTATTGATGAAAGTTTTGGTGGTAACTTAACTGGAGGCTTTGCGCCGTCCTTGTCGGATGCTTTCATAAACGCCGGTTCATGGACAATTAGCTTTTCCATGTAAACAGAGTTCTATTCTTCTCCTTCTGGCCAGTTGCATGCTGAAACATGATTGGCTATGTGAATTGGCAAGTTCAATGACCTGCTTTTTCTGCTAGCACTAGTGACACTCTGAACACAAGAAGCTTGAAAGTCGGCTGAGGCCACTTCCTGCGTCTTGGTTCAGTCAGATTCCCATCTCTTTCATCTCAGCGCCTCACAAGCCTCCCCATCCCCGTCCCCATCCAAATAGGTATGCCCCTCCCTCAGCAGCTGCTGAGCATGCTCCCAAGACCCCACGCTCCGGCAGTACCATCGCCTCCCTGAGCTTGGCCTCGATCCGCCATTGATGATCGTGAGGTTCACCGGCCGCTGTGGCCTAGCTACAGGCTGGCTCTGTCCTCCCCGCCGGGCAGCTCTGAAATCCCATGGGCGCTGGATCCCCCCGGCAGACCTCCAGACACCCAGGCGATAGCGCTCTGCTACTTTCTCCCGATCCAGGTAGACCCATTCATCACACTGCTTCAGGTACTGCCGATAGGCGAAGGCATTGCCTTGCTGAACGAGTGTCAGCCCTGCATTGGCTCCGTTCTGAGCGAACACCTCAGCAACGGTCCGCCCGTAGCGGTCTCTCGTCTGCACCTTCAGGGTGACTGTGGAGCCAATTGGGAGAAGAGCCTGGAGCGCCTGCCTGGCCTGCTGTCCGTAGGGGGCCTGCGCCATCTCTGGGGCATCGATGCAGGCCACGCGGATGGTGATCTTCCGGCCGCCTTCCTCGACTCGGAGCGTGTCGCCATCACCTAATGAGATGACTGTGGCTGCCATTGCTGATAGAGGTGCCAGCACCAGGCTGAAGACAGCTGACGCGATCTGGGCTGGGAAGTGCATCGGACGGTCAGATGGCTAGGGCATTTTCTGGGGAACTGACCGCTACCGGAAACTCTTGAGTAGTCGAGGTCACACTATGAGCCGCTATCTCTGGTGCCTTGACGCAGTGGACTAGCCCCCAAGTTCGCACTGATAGCTTTACCGGGCAGTACGTTTCGGTATCAAACCGGTCAGACTCATCAAAGTCGTAATTAGAGCGGGGGGCGCTCAATAGCTTGCCGCTACCCGCAGGCATCTGGGGCTTGGTTAGTGAGGCCTGTATGGTTCCTTCTGCATCACCAAGCTTTTACTGATGATCATCTCGAAGATTAAAAAATGTGGACCTGACTGACTATCTGTTGGACCCTGGCTAGTATCTATCGCAAATGCTAGCAATGTCTAGCCAGCCATGATGCGTTGACATGATTTGCGGAAACTCATCAAAATGAATGGACCCGAACCTGATTTTGAGAATCCAAAGCCGTGTTTTGGGGATTGGGCAAGGCAATGGCGATCCAAACGTGACCAGTCATGGAGAAATGATTTCTCCCCATTTACTTACTATGAGCATCTTCGTAAGGAAATTGAGAGAGAGGATAATATCACCAACCAGCGCTTAACGTCATCCATATCGATTCAAACTTTCTTTATGGCTGCAGTTGTCTTTCTTGTGTCTGGTGCATGGCCTGCTGCCACCAGTGATCAGTCTAGAATCGTATTGTTTCGCTTGCTTTGCTTGTTGCTGGTTGGATTTGCCGCTTTGATAGCTTCTTTGATTACACTCATGGGCGTCAATGCATCACGTGAGCACAGTCGGCGCGTCAAAAAAGACTGGCTTCGGTACAATGAATACTTGAACATAACTCCCGAAATGGCTCCCCAGTCATTTGGGCATGGGCCAAGCATTCGATTTGGAGGAGGATATGCATATCTAATTCCATTGGCAATGATTGTTATGTGGTCTTTTTATCTTATCATTTTTTGGTTAATGCTGGGGAGGAGGTTGTTCGTTCCAGAACTAGCGGCGTGCCTTTTGACAGACTATTGTTCATGGACGATTAAGTAAGTATTGCCTGACTCCTTGATTAATTGGTCTAATCATTAGGCATCGCGGCTGTATCGCCTTTCTATCAGTCTTCCCGTTGGATGGGGTGCCGTCCCGCTGCTCATCGCGGACCGCTTTCACTTCATTCCTCTGAGCCTTTTCGTGGAACAATCCCCTAGGCCCCCCCGTCAAGGTAGCTTTTCAGTTGCAGCCGAGGGCTTCTCGAACTAATCTTTTCCTTCCATCGTGGGAAGAGGTTGCTAGGCCCAGACCAATAATGGCTGAGGAATCAGGACAGCGAGACGCATTCTCCGGACAGAGGGCTCCTCCTTTTTATTCGTTTTTGTCCGCTAATTGAATCCCAGTGGTATGTTGCTCCCCAACCATGACCAGTTACCTCTGGCACTTCGATCTTGATTGTCTTCTATTCCCTCGGCTCGACACTCTCATCGGTGAGTACGTCCCCGATTTCTTCGGGCGTCCTGGAGGTTTGCTTATCCTTTTGTACATTCTACAACACCTAGCCTATTCTGTTCTCAATGTCTTAGGGGTGATGTGGGATATGGTGACGATCACTAAAGAAATTGTCTGCGCCCTTCAAGTGTTCTCCTTGCCCTTAGCTAAGGTGGGGAAATGGCTCGGTTGCCGTGGCTGTCTTTCCTCCAATGCTGCGCCTTGTCTGCGGCTTTTCACTCGCTGAGCAGGGCGCAGACATCCGCCTCATTCAGGACAAAATGGGGCATCGCAATATTCAGCACAACTATGGTGATACTGTCGCCAACCTCGCCCAACTTGATCAGTTGTGGGATCAGTTGTGGCGGACTGCCGTGGTATTGACGCGTCAAATGATGGTGCCCCTAATCATGTTAAAGTTAAAATTCATCTTGCAGGACAGCAACGGCTTATGCCCGTGAGACTCTTTCGAGACAGCCTCCTCTAGCAATGGCAAGCCCTCGCAAACGGAAGTCCATCCTTTACAAGTCTGCTGTCCTAAGCGATAAGCGGCTTCACCTGCAAGGATACTTGGAAATGGCTCTACGCGAAGCGGCTAGAGCGGCGAATCGGATTGAGACAATTGATCAAGACGAAGGAGTCCAGTGTGTCCTGAATTCTCATCTTAGCAAAGATGGAATGCTATTTTGTCAGATGATCAGATTCCAGCCTGGGAGAGACCAAACTGTTGTTGTCTTGAGTGATACGGCTGATGAGTTTCCTGTAGAGCAATTCCCTTTGGCTGAAAGACAGGATGGTAATTCGCACGAAGTTGTCGAGTCTGTCTTGTACTTCGGAGTACTTGAAAATCATGTGGTCGTTTCCCAGTCTCACGCCCTTAAAGTCAGAGACTTGGAGCGCCATCTTCTATGGCTTATAAAGGATAAAAACACTCAATTGCCTGATGACTTTTTGCTTATGTTGACTGATAGAGTAAGCCAAGAAGTACGGGCTAAAGTGGAGAGACAGCCTGTCAAGCAGGTCTCTCTTGGTGCGGATCTCCGTGCCGAGCGTGACAGAAGCCATCCAGTAGATGGAGCGCGTCCAATACGATTTATTCCTAAGGGACAAGGATTCGATCTTCTTGAGTCAGTTCTTGGAATTGCATGGAGAAAAGAACTTAAACTGGCAGACTCTTTAGATGAGGCGAATCTCAGAGTCAGCATTGAGGTGTCCTATGCTGGTCGGCAAGCTAGCCATGACGCGCACGAAGTTCTTGATAACATTAGTTCTGCTATGAGACATTTGGAAGAAGGTGATGTTCGTATCATGCTTAAGGGTGGCGACCTTATAGCTGGGGACAGCTTGAAGATGAGGGGTTATGTAAATGTAGATGTCATCAATGAGATCGTCGTATCTTTCTCGATGTATCGAGCCATGAAGTCGTGGCTTATTGAGCGGATTTCTTCCCAAGCCATTGAATAGCCATGTTTTTTGACTTTCCAAGGTTTCTGATACTAGTATTATCTTTCTTGGGGGTCTATGTAGCATCCGGTAGCATTTGGCATAATTATAATCATCAAAGCTTGCTTTCTGGCTTGGCTTCATTGGTGTTTGTACCAACGCCGTCCTTGGCAGTCTGCTATCACGCAATTAGGAAGTATGGCGAACTTCTCCAGAAGGAGCAATATACTCTATCGGAGTTTAATCGGCTTAGGAGAATCGTTCAAATCCGCCTCAAGAGAACCTATCTCTATATGTTTTTTAGTGCATGCATTCCCGTTGTACTCGTCTCTGGGCGGCTGCTTACCCCATTTCCGACGATCCTCCTTGGCTATTTTCAACTGGCATGCATCCTGCTTGCAGGAAACATAATTCTCTTTTCCTACTTCCTGTTTGACCTGCGTGAGATCGATCAATTCGCTTCAAGTTTGGATGAGAGGCATCGGGCGGCGCAAGAACGGCAAAGGCTTTTGCAGATTGTTAAACCTAGTGATGACTAGCACCCAGGCAGTGAATGACTTTCTCAGTTATCAGCTTGTCGTAAGCCCCCCGTTCCTGTGGTTGTGGGCTGCGCACAGGCCTCTTCATGGTGCGGGTGGCCTCAAGGGCTGCACACGGCCACCTCATGTTCGTTAGCTCGACTTTGGTTCGCCTGCTACGACTTTAGGGACTCTCTACCCCTCCCTCCTTCCTTCTGGGATTGCTCCTGCAGCCTTCATTGCTTCTTCAGTTCGCCGATCTGCTCTGGAGCAACCTGCCTCACTCTCCCGACCCGATGCTGTGGATCAGAGGTTCTTGCCTTTGGACGATGGCCAGGCTCATCATGAGCGGATTTGTGCTCTCTCCTTCTGCGTCTCTAGTGTTTACCGCTGTCACAATCTTTCAAGTCGGGTGCTTATGCCGTCCTGCAGTACCCCTGGGGGTAAAGGCCGTTTCGAGAGTACCCCCCCCCCCCCCCCCGACACCACAAAGCGATAGCTCCACCACCTACGCAACTTCAGCATCTCCTGACATTTGCCATGACATTCGACGTTTCATCGATTCACTTGCCCCCGCTTTCCCGAGTGCCATTGAGAGCTGATTCACTTTGCTTGGGACTTGACGTGATTGGTGCGCTCATCGCGAAGCAAAGGCGGAGCCCTCCCTAGGCCAGGAGGCGTGGCCAAAGGTGTGGCCCAAGTACCCTTTTCGATGGCACTAGAATCGTTGCAGTGACTAGCTCGGCCAGTAGGGCTTACCTAATTGAAGTAGGTCTTGTTGGCCAGGGCCGGCATCTGGGACCTGATCTGGCCGGGAGTCATGGGCTCTGAGCGTGGCCTAAGTGGTGGCACAAGGTCGGTGCTCAAGGGGGCTCATGGAGTCGCGTTCAGAAAGCATGGCAGCACGTCCGGATGGGGCGGCCAAGTCTCCATTGATCCTGTCGCGGTCAGGCATAGCCCCCTTGATGCGCTTTCGGAGTTTGCGGCAAAAGCCGAAGGCTGCCCCAACACCTAGCAGTGGTATAGGGCCTGGAACGTCAAATGACTCTGATGGACACCCTCTGGAATTGCCACCCACGCACAACCTCATCTGGGTCCCTCCATTCCAGCTCCACTCATAAGTACCTTCGTCTACCCCCGCTGTCGCAAGTGTTTCGCCGGGGAATACCGCTTTAAATGCAAATAGATCCCCAGACTTATAGCCTGACTTCAGATACAATTGGCTAGTAATAAATGGAGGATCTGGAATGCGATAGTCAAATGCAAAGAAATCTCCCCTCACCTTATGGTGCTGGTAGGTCTCTGTAGCCCAACCTGAACCAAATGTATTGACTAGCCCTTCTGGGGGTATCTCCCAATAATCTCCCGAGCCGGCGGTTTGCACATCAAAGGATGCTAAAAGTGGCTGAAAACTAGCATACGGAAACATAGATCCACCAAAGCTGCCCGTTTGCAGTCCCGTTACATCAACACTTCCTCTACCTCGAAGGACAATGTCATTGCCAATTTCCTTAAGAGTAATTATGACGATTGCTTTAGATGGAGTAGGTGAAAGCACCAAGCAAGTGATGGCTGCGGCTAAACCGATGGCTTTTTTCATGTGTTACGAGGTTCGCTTCTTTGATTCTGACAGTGGCTGATGGAATGGCCAGCATCCACCTAGACCCGGGAAGGACAACCAATGCAGTGGTTTTTTCGAGTGGTGGCTTTCATGGCCTGAGTCGCATAATCAGTATTCGTGGCTATTGCACTTTTAGGCTAATCTAGTGAGCCTATTGCTCGACAAGGTTTTACAATTAAAAATAGGAAACCAATGTCTTTCCAATCTTGAGTGCACGTGTTCAGGCAGTGGAGGAGGTTCTAGTGGTGGTGGGAGTGTCATCAGGCCCATAGTGGTTTAGTTCTGGATCCGGTCAGCTTCGGCCAGGATCTGGCTAAACAATGGGTCAGATATCATCCGATCCTTAGCCTTGGCGATCGCCTCGGCCCGCTCCGGGTTCACGGAAAGCCCTGATGGTCGGGAACCCAGAGGGCTTTGCATCGATTATGCAGAATTGCTGCCAACAAATTGTCGTGCTCAGGGTTCTCCTCATTCACCACAGGCCGGAGAGAGATGCGAATGATCAGCCAGCGTTAGGAGTGTTGATCGGTCAAGGAACTGAGCAGTTGCTTCAGGAGCAGATCCGAGTATCGATGGTCAGCTGTTCCATCCAAATGCTTCCAGAGCGCGGTCACCTGCGGAGCCTTTCGCATGCCTCGCCATCCCTATCGCCATCCAAATAGGTGTGCCCCTCCCGCAGGAGCCGCTAAGCATGTTCCCAGGACCCAACATCCCGGCAGTACCATCGCCGGCCTGTGCTTGGCCTTGCTTGCTCATGGATGATCGTGAGATTCACTGGCTTCTGCCTTGGTTCTACTCGCTTACCTCTATGGGCTGCCCTCCAATCCCATGGACGCTCGATACCCCCGGCAGACCTCCAGACACCGAGCCGATAGCGCTCAGCCAGCTTCTCCCGATCCAGGTATGCCCATTCATCGCACTGCTTGAGGTACTTCCGATAGGCGAAGGCATTGCCTTGCTGCACCAAGGTGAGCCCTGCATTGCGGCCATTCGCTGCGAAGACCTCAGCAACGGTTCTGCCATAGCGGTCTGTGGTCTGAACCTTCAGAGAGACTGTGGAGCCAATGGGGAGCATCTCCTGTAGTGCCTGCCTTGCCTGCTGTCCATAGGGAGCCTGCGCCATCTCGGGGGCGTCGATGCAGGCCACACGGATGGTGAGCTTCCGTCCAGCCTCTTCAACTCTGAGGGTGTCGCCATCTCCAACGGAGATCACTGTTGCCGCCCCAACGGCTAAAGGTGCCATCAGTGAGAATGCCAGCAGGATGGAGTGCCAGGCGATCCTCATCAGGTCATAGGTTCGGTGGCGGGATCATGGAAGTTTTTGGCTTGCTGCCGGAGGCCTAGCGGTTCCCCTGAGGTGAAGCCATCGGCTCTTCGCATTCACCAAACTTTGATCTGCAGAGCATCTGCAGCGGTGTATCCGTAGGCGTTGACAATTCTGATTTTCTGTATGAGCTAATTCATGTTTCTTGCGTAGGGGCTAAAATGAAGAAGCCTGTACATTGCTTAGCTGTCTTTACATCAGGCGCCGGTCTGGCGATTCTTGGCTCATCTCTGATCCCCTCAGCTGCCTACTCTGCATCTCTCTTCGACACCAATCTGATCATTAATGGTGATGCTGAAAGCAATGCAGGCTCTGATGGCTCAACGATTGGCCCCATAACGGGATTTTCGACAACGGGTAATTTTACTGCTGTGCTTTATGGGGCTAGCGGCTTTGGTGGTTCCTTTCCATCGTTTTCAGATCCTGGTCCAGCCGATCGGGGCCTTAACTTTTTTGCTGGAGGTCCAAGCATTGCTTTTTCAAGCGGCTCTCAGCTGATCGATCTTTCTGCTGGAGCAAGTGCGATTGATCTTGGTAAGGTTGGTTTCGATCTTTCGGCATATTTGGGTGGATTCTCTAGCCAGCGTGACAATGCCGTTTTGGAGGTAGGTTTCCTTGGTTTGGGCAATTCCCTTTTGGGATCAGCAATCCTTGGTCCTGTTACCAACGCTGAGCGATCCAACCTCAGTGGCTTGCTCTTACGAAAGACCAGTGGTCTTCTTCCAGTCGGTACACGCTTTGCTCAGCTTGACCTAAAGCTTTCCCGGGTGGATGGGTCTTACGACGATGGTTATGCAGATAACCTCTCCTTGATTCTTCGTGACAACTCTGGTCCTAGGCCTGGCCAAGATTCTGTTCCTGGGCCTTTGTCTGTAATTGGAGTGGGTGCAGCGTTTGGATGGAGCAGAAAGCTTCGTATGCGTGTCGCCAAGAGGTCGGTTAAGCCAAAGTAGCTTCTTTCACCTATCCTGCATCTTTTTCAAGAAGCGTTCTGTTTTGTTGTGATGATTTGCTTGGACGTCAGGAATGCATGCACATATTTGCCCGTTGTAATCCAATTGTGTCAGTGCAGGTGTGGACCTTCGTGCCGATGCTGGCGTGGCTCCATATTCATTGATGCGATCCTTGCATCATGAGATGATAGTGGGCTTGATGCTCTAGTCTCTAACACGGACCTTCTTTCTTAAGCATGTTCATAATGACAGCATAATCGATCAACTATTGCCTGGTCGGTTCGGAAAGAAGGCCAAGCTTCCGCTGGTGGTGCACCCCCACATGCGACAACATGGCTGAGGCTTTGTCATGGCTGTTTGATGCGCAGACGTCCGACTAGTTCAGGACTACCTAGGGCACCGCAACATTCAGCATACTGTCCGCTACACCGCTACGAACCCGGCACGGTTCGAGAAGTTGTGGCGAAATCCAGTAAGTCGCAATAAAAAAGCCACGCTGGGAAGCGGGGCCATGGAATGATTGCGCAGGGTCAAGGGCTCAACCGATGGCGGTCATCACCTCAGGCCACTTGTTAGCCTTGATCCGTTTACGGAGCCTGCGGCTGTAGCCGAAGGCGGCACCAACACCAAGCCAAGGAAGAGGGCCGAGTACTTGAGAGGTAGGAGGAGGAGTTGCTTCCGCTCTCTGGATGTTATCCAGAATCAAGGGAGAACGCCATCCCGCCCCAAACGGATCTCCGCTTGGTGCATAGGGGCTAATGCTTATACGATCAAAAGTTATCCCATCAAATCCGTAATAGTGTGCTGGACCCCCTACATCTAAGGCGGCGCTAGCAGATTCCACCGGGCTGCCTCCCAAGTAAGCGGTAAAAGTAGCCGTAGCATCTGGGGGCCCAATGGCTTGAAGTGCTGCCTCAGTTACCGGATCCGAGAAGATGACATCCATTGCAAATGCAGAGCCTCCATACCCATTTGGCACGAAGTTGCTGACGGCATTGAGCCCATCAGCACTTTCTGTGAAGTAATACCCAAAAGGCGAGAAGGAAACCCCGAGACTATTGTACTGAGTCGTAACCTGAGTGAGACGAGGTATTATAAACTCGTCAAATTTAATTGTAGAGGTAGGACCACTCAGCCCGGTGCCATTCTGGAAAAATGCAGCCTTAGCTGCTGGCGTACTGGACAGCGCACTGCTCGCCACCCCGACAGCTACCAACGCAGATCTGAGAAGAGCCTGTTTCCTCATGTCGCTTATATCATCAACTGTTTACACACAGACCTTACAGTGCAAAAAAAAACTCTCGATACGTTGCGAGGCGGATAGGGGCCGAAACTGCTGCAGATGCTTGTGCTTTATTGAGAAGACCTCCTATCCAGATCCTTCTGAGGCGCAGGAGATCGAGGCCCGCATCACGGCGCGGGTCTTTGCGGCGGTGCATCACCCGGAGCGCGGGCCTGCAGTGTGGGCGGTGCCGGAGCAACTGCTGGCGGTGCACGATGCCACCAGCCCGGTTGGGTTGATCTGAAGCGTCGGGTTGGGCAGCCACCAACCCAGCTCGCTTCAAGCAGTTGTGGCAGTCGTTGGTGTTCCACAAAAAAGCCCCGCCGTTGGGGCAGGGCGATGAAACGACTGCCCAGGGTGATGGACTCAAAGGATGGTGCTCATCACCTCAGGTATCTTGCTGGTCTTGATCCGCGTCCTCAGCCTGCGGCTGTAGCCGAAGGCGGCACCAACACCAAGCCAGGGAAGAGGGCCGGGTACGTTAGAGGTAGGAGGAGGAGGAGTTGCTTCCGCTCTCTGGATGTTATCCAGAATCAAGGGAGAACGCCATCCGAGGCTTGGCCTATACGTGTCAATGCTTATACGATCAAATGTAATTCCATCAAATCCGTAATAGTGTGCTGGACCACCTACACCTAAGGCGGCGCTAGCAGATTCCACCGGGCTGCCTCCCAAGTAAGCGGTAAAAGTAGCCGTAGCATCTGGGGGCCCAATGGCTTGGAGTGCTGCCTCAGTTACCGGATCCGAGAAGATGACATCCATTGCAAATGCTGAGCCTGCAATGCCATTGGGGATAAAGTTGCTGATTGAATTCAGGTCAGTTGGGTTTCCTTGTATGTTGCCATTGTATGCAGGAAAGTAATACCCAAAGGGCGAGAAGGAGGCCCCGAGACTATCGTACTGATTTGCAACCTGAGTCAGGAATGGTAAAATGATCTCATTAAATGTAATTGTGGAGGTAGGTCTGCTCAGTCCGGTGCCGTTCTGGAAAAATGCAGCCTTTGCTGCTGGCATACTTGACAGCGCACTGCTCGCAACTCCAATAACAACCAATGCAGATCTAAGGATAGTGCACTTTCTCATGTTGCTTATATCCTTGACTGTTTACTGCCAGGCCTTACAGTACAATTAGGTTTCCGATAGCTTGCGAGGCTGATAGGGGACGAATCTGCTGCAGATGCTTGTACTTTGTGGAGTTGCCCTCCTATACATCTCCAGATCCTCCTGAGGGGCTAGAGATCATGCCATGCATGACCCACGAGTCTTTGCGTCGGTGCGCAACTCCCTGGCCGCTCCCCTCGCCCTGCCGCTCGGGACTTCCGCATTGGGTTGTGTAGGGCCTCCTGCCCCCGCTCATAGGGGACTTGGGCCCTTTTGCTGTGTCCGCCGTTGCCGCTGATATCCGTTGCTCCGATCTAAGGCGCTCTCAGCCTCCAACTCTCTCTGTGATGCGGTGGATCATCAGTCCATGCTTCTGGGCGATGGCCAGGCGTACATGGAGCTGAATCGTGCATTGGCCTTCGCCGTCTCTGTTGATACCCGCTGCCTTCGATCGTTAACTCCGCTGCCCAAGCTCCCTTGCAGCGTTCTCCAGGGGCAATAGGCCACTTGCTGAGTGCTTTCCATGCTCAGGAGAAGGCGACGGCTTGTCTCTTACATCAGCATCTCGACGCAGTTGGTGCGCTTGCAGGCGTTGCACCCAAGCCATGGCCGCCCAGACAAGTCCGAAGCCATACCGAGCCGGTTGGCTCCGGTTGGGTCCTGATCCTGTTCGGTGCTCCCACCACGCACCACAGGCATTGCATCCAATTGGACAGGGATCGTGGCCCAAGGTGTAGCCCAAGCCCCCTCTAAGATGGCATCAGATCCATTAAAGTGACTGCAACTCTTGGTTGGGCTTACCTAGTTGAAGTAGGTCTTGTTGGCCAGGGCCGGCATCTGGGACCTGATCTGGCCGGGAGTCATGGGCTCTGAGCGTGGCCTAAGTGGGGGCCTAAGTGGTGGCACAAGGCCGGTGTTCAAGGGGGGCTCCAGGAGTGGTGTTCAGAAAGCATGGCAGTTACGTCTGGATGGGGTGCACCAAGTCTCAGTTCATCCTGTCCCCGACAGAAAGAATGCCTTTGATGCGCTTTCGGAGTTTGCGGCTCCAGCTCCAGGCAATTGGAGCGCCCATGATGGGAATTGGACCTGGAGCTGATTCAGGTGATCCTGTACGCTGAACATAAGTCCTAAATAGCTGGTCGCCGCCTTCACGCCCGTCGCCACCCCATACGTTTGATTCGGTTGGATCTCTTGCAAAAGATTCACCTCTGTCATACCCACCGAATGGATCGGCTGACCATGAGTACTCCCCGTTCGGCGAACTCAGTACAATTGCCAGAAGTTCACTCTTCCTTACTCTGATAGGAGTTGATGTAAAATCGAATTGATGCCACGTGCCTTCAATTGATTGCGGTAGTTGGGCTGAATAATCGACTAAGTTGTGTTGGTCGCCTGGCAAGGGGAGTCCCTCAATGGTTCTTCGGATACTAAAGAGCAATCCATCGTTGAACTGTTTGTATGATTCCACAAAAACGTCTACTTTGCCAAGATTGCCGGTTATTCCAATCTTGAAAGTTTGCGAAATGTCCTGACGCGAGAATATCGCGTAGTTGACATTAAGATATTCCTCTGGGTCGAACGACTGATCAATAACGAATTCTGACCCATGGGCATTGCTGGTAAGGCCTAGTGACAGTATGGCGACTAGCGAAGAGAAAATTTTGGATTTTACTCTAGACACCTTCGTTCTCGCTGTTTGTTTTCAGCGTATTCGGTCTTTTTGGGTTGATAGGCGATGGGAGTCTTGTTTTAATATTTCTTAGTTTCTTGATGGCTGGAGTCTATCTTCGCCTGCCCATCTGTCTTGTTAGGCATTTGTTTTGTAGGACTTGGCGCTCTTCGAGTGCTGACCTCTCCCCTTTTCCGTATGAAGGTTTTGATGGGGCGTCTTTGGGGGGTAGTGTCTTGCGTTTCAAGCACCTAAGCCTCTTCGGGTTTTGCGACCGCTCTCTGTCAAGCCTGCCTTTTTCCTGGTGCCAGTTCAAGCACAACTGATTCCCAGGCGCAGCGCTGGCAACTCCTTTTTGCTCCTGATTAATTGCGGTCACTGACATTGATGGTAGGGCTTGCCTAGCTGAAGCAGGTCTGGCTGGCGGGGGGGGCGGCATCTGGGAGCTGATCTTGCCTGGAGTCATGAGGGGCAGGTCGGCGGGCGGGTGGGATCCGGCCGGCGTGGCTGGATCAGCGACTGTGGACGGGTGGCGGTTCTGAGGCCCGGCTGGCCCTCGAGCGGGAGTGAGAGGTGGTCGCTTTGGAAGACTTTTGGATGGATGGCAGGGTAACAGCGCCTGAATTGATACAATCAAAAGGCATCTATTCCTCTTTTTCTTCATCATGCCGACGAACCTATCCGTGGTGGCGAGTGTCGTCATTCCGTTCCTTTTCAAGCTCGCGGGTGCCGTCGCTCTCTGGATTGCCGGCGGCTGGTGCATCAAGTTCGCCCTGCGCATCCTGCGCAGCGGTCTGTCGAGAGGAACGCTTGATCCCACCGTCATCGGTTATCTGATCAACATCCTCGGCGCGATCCTCAGGGTCATCCTCGTCGTCGCGATTCTCGGTTTCTTCGGTATCCAGACCGCCAGCTTCGCCGCCCTCCTCGCCGGTGCCGGTGTGGCCATCGGTGCCGCCTGGAGCGGCATGCTGAGCAATTTCGCTGCCGGCGTCTTCCTTCAGGTGTTCCGTCCCTTCAGCGTGGGTGATTTCATCACCGCGGGCGGTGTGACGGGGACCGTCGAGGAAATCGGCATGTTCGTCACCTCCATCCAGACCATGGACTGTGTCCGCAACATCGTGCCCAACGGCAAGTTGTTCTCCGACACGATTCAGAACTATTCCTCCCATCCCTTCCGCCGCGTCGATCTCGTGGCCCAGCTCGACAACACGGCCGACGTCGGCAAGGCCATCGCCCTGCTGAAGGAGGGGATCAAGGCGGTGCCCAATCAGGATCCCGACAAGGCGGCGGATGTGGAGGTGCTCGAGTTCACCGAGCGGGGTCCGAAGCTCGCCGTCCGTCCGTACACCCACACGGACACCTACTGGCAGGTCTACTTCGACACCAACCGCATGATCTCCGAGGTCCTCGGCAAGAACGGCTTCCCGGTGCCCCGCATCCCCGTGGGAATGGCTCCGAACGCCAACTGAGCGGCTGGTCCGCTCCGCCAGGTGCTCAGATCAGCTGGTCAGAGCACCTGGCCGACGGCCACGGCGGCGATGGCCGAGAACAGGGTGATCCCCAGGGCGGTGAGCGGGTTCTGACCCTGGGCGACGGCGAGGGTGGTGACGATCCCGGCACCGAGGCAGGCCACGGCGAGCTGGGAGGTGAGGTCACTGCCGGAGCGGGGGCTCGGGGTCACGGCGCAGAGGGGGTGGAATGGCCCGACCCTACGGGCCTTCCCGGGGCCTGGCTTCCGCTTCACGGCCAGCTGTTACGTGGCGTGGGAGTTCTTCATACGCGCTTACATCGGCGGGCCCGTGCCGGAGGCTGGTCGGGCCCTCCCGCTGCTGGCCCACGCCCTCAGCACCTCCAGCTGCTCCCGCGCCGTGCGCGCCAGGGGCACCACCTGGCTGGCGGCGGCGATCAGGTCCGCTTCCCCCAGATCCCGCCCCTCGCCGAAGGCCAGGTGCATGGCTTCGATCACGGTCTGCTCCAGCTCCGCCCCCGAGAACTCCGCCGTGCGATCCACCAGCACCTCCAGGGGGATGGCGTGGTCGGGCCGGCGCCGCCGCAGCTGCAGATCGAGGATCGCCCGCCGCTCGCCGGCATCGGGCAGCTCCAGCAGGAAGATCTCATCGAAGCGCCCCTTGCGCATCAGCTCCGCCGGCAGCCGCTCCACTGCATTGGCGGTGGCCACCACGAACACGGCACTGGTCTTCTCGGCCATCCAGGTGAGCAGGCTGGCCAGTACCCGCTGGCTGGTGCCCCCGTCGCTGCGGCCATCACCGCCGAAGCCCTTGTCGATTTCGTCGATCCAGAGCACGCAGGGCGCCATCGCCTCCGCCCGCTGAATCATGTCCCGGGTCCGCGCTTCGCTGGCTCCCACCAGGCCGGCGAACAGGCGTCCCACATCGAGCCGCAGCAGCGGCATCGACCAGCTGTGGGCGATGGCCTTGGCGGTCAGTGATTTCCCCGTGCCCTGGGGGCCCACCAGCAGCACGCCCCGCGGCAGGGGCAGCCCGTAGCGCTGCGCCTCCTCGCTGAAGGCCCGGTGCCGCTGATCCAGCCAGTGCTTCAGCGCTTCCAGGCCGCCGATGTCGGCGGGGGTGGCTTCGGTGGGGCAGTACTCCAGCAGTTCGCTGCGGGCGATCGCCTGGCGCTTCTCCTCCAGCACCTCCGCCAGATCGTCGGTTCCCAGCTGGCCGCGACGCGCCAGGGCCCGGGCGGCCAGCTGGCGCACCCGCTGCTCGCTGAGACCGTGGCAGGCCGAAGAGAGCTGCTCCAGGACGGCCGGTTCCAATGGCTGGCCGCTGGCCACGGCGATGGCCTTCAGCAGCTGGCCGATCTCACCGGCCTCCGGCAGCGGCAGCTCCAGCAGGGTGATGCTGTCCTCCAGCTCCTGGGGCAGGCGCCAGTCGGGGGCACTGATCACCAGGGTGTGGGGCACCCGCCGCAGGCGGGCCGCCAGGTTGCGCAGCCGGCGGCAGATGCCGGGATCATCGGCATAGCGGTGGAAGTCCTTGAGCAGCAGGATGGCCCCCTGCTCCAACGCCACGCCCTCCAGTCCGTCGAGGGCCGCCAGGGGCTGGCGCACCGCCTGGCCCTGCAGGTTGGGGGCGCCGCTGAGGCCGCTGATGAAGTCCCAGCGCAGCAGGGTGCGTCCCCCCAGCCGCTCGGCCACCTGCTCCAGCAGCGCTTCGACCCGTTCCTCCTCCAGGCTGCGGATCCAGAGGATGGGCGTGCGGGAGCGGATCAGCAGGTCGAGTTGGTCGACCAGGGCCTGGGCCATGGATCAGCGCAGCGAGCGGAGGGCCGCCCAGCGGGGGTCACCCTCAGGATCATCGCTGCCGCCCCTGGTGATGGGCACCGGTGGGCCAGGGCAATCCCCGCCGCAACGGTTGACCAGGGGCAGCTGCAGGCTGAGCTGCTCGAACAGCCAGCGTTCCGGGTCGAACAGGCCGCTGGGGTCGAGCCGTTCGACCGGATCCTCGGCCAGGAACACCTCAACCTCCAGCTCCGGGCCTTTGGTCGCTGCCACCAGCAGGTTTTCGCTCGCAGCGGCCCGCAGGGGGTGGTTGTAGGCCTGCAGGCAGCGGTCGCAGCAGAGGGTGACGATCGTCTCCACCGAACCGCTCACCTCGAGGGTGTCGTCCTGGTGGCGGGCCTGGATCCAGCCCCGTACGGGAGTGAGGCTCTCGAGGTCGGCGATGGGCTGGTCCACCTCCCAGCGCAGGCCCTCCGGCTGCAACCGCAGCTCCTGCAGGGGCAGCGGCCTGAGCCGGGCCGTCATTTCTTGGCCTTGGGCTCAAAGGGAAGGCGGCCGCCCTGGCCGCCGGTGGCGGAGGCGGTCACCGTCTGCTGGGCGATCTGCTTGTCGAGGATCGCCTGCAGGTTGTCGGGCAGGGCTTCACGGGTGAGCAGCCAGGTCTGGAGGGCCTGGAAGATGTTGGCCACCACCATGTAGAGCAGCACACCGGCCGGCAGGGGGAAGAACAGGAACATCGCCGTGATCATCACCGGCGTGATCTTGTTGGCGGTGGCCTGCTGGGGGTTGGGGGGCATCCCCATGCCGGAGAGCAGCTGGGAGGCAAACAGGGAGATGCCGAAGGCTCCGACCAGGATGGCGATGTCCCAGTTCACGGCCCCATCGGTGTAGAAGCCGACCTGGCCGAGGGCCTTGATGAACAGGAAACCGCTGCGGGCGGCCAGTCCGGGAATCCGCGCCTCCACGGTGGCGTCGCCGGGGGCCAGGGCCGTGATCCGCCCCTGGTCGTCCACCGAGACCACGCTTTCGCCCTTGGTGACCACCCAGGTGGGCCGGAAGCTGTCGCCATGCTCCACGGTGGAGAGCAGCGACGTGAAGCTGGCTCCGTCCTTGGTGTGCAGATCGACCGTGGTGGAGTCACCCACGCCCAGCTTGGTGCCGGCTTCCACGCTGGCGATCACCGGCACGTGGTCGGTCTCGGTGATGAAGATTGAGTGGCTGGCGCTGTTGAAGGGCTTGGTTTCGATGGCGGCGATCTGATCGGCCGGCAGCACCTTCAGGTTGACGGGGAAGGGCACATCGGCGAACGGTGAGCCCCGCAGGGTGGCGAACAGGGCGAACAGAATCGGCATCTGCACCAGCAGGGGCAGACAGCCCGCCAGGGGGCTGCCGAACTCCTTCATCAGGCTGCCGAGCTCTTCCTGCTGCTTCTGGGGATTGCTGGCGTACTTGGCCTTGATCTCCGCCTGACGCTGCTGCATCACCGGCTGGGCGATGCGCATGCGTCGGGCGCTGCGGATCGATCCCGCACTCAGGGGGAAGAGGGCCAGACGGATGACCACGGTGAGGGCCACGATCGCCAGCCCGTAGCTGGGCACCAATCCATAGAAGAAGTCGAGGATCGGGAGCAGCAGGTTGTCGGAGATGTAGCCGATCACGGCAGGGGTTCGCTGGGGTGGGGAATCTCGGGTGCCAGTGTGCCCGACCGGTGTGCCCGGGTGGGGCTCCGGTGGTCAGGCGCTTTCGCGGGCGGGGACGGAAAAGCCCTTGGTGCGGCTGCTGCGGCGCTCCTCGATGTAGGCCTCGAGTTCGCGGAAGCGCGGCACCGCCCGCATCTCGAGCTTGGCGCCGTCGTTGAGCACCAGCACCATGTCGCCCCAGGCGCCCAGGCCCCGGGGCACCGAGCGCACCTCCCGGATCTGGTTGTAGACCACCTGGGTGCGGTCACGACCCAGCCAGCCGCCGCTGACGCTGATGCGCCGGCTGGTGATGCGGAAACGCAGCCACAGGGCGCGCACGATGGCGCCCACGGCGAACGGGATGCCGATCAGGGTGAGCCCGAACAGCAGGTTGATGATCAGGTCGCCCTTGGCGGGGCCCCCTTCGTAGAAGACGGTTTCACTGATCTCGAGTTTGTTGTCCACCCGGGCCTCCTGAGTCATCGAGCAATCCTGCCTGCCCCAGGAGCTGGGTGCATTCTCCCAGCAGGTGCTGGTCGCCGAACGCCAGGCTGCCGGGTTTGAGGCTGATCAGCAGCCACTGGGGCGAGGCCGGCGCCGGTGGATGGCGCAGCAGGTGGTCGTGCACCAGGCGCCGGAGCCGGTTGCGGTGCACCGCCAGCTTGCTGACCTTGCTGCTGATCACCACCCCGCAGCGCCAGGGGCTGGGGGCGGGCCCGGCCCTGCTGGCCGGAGGCAACAGGCCGGGGTCGGCGGGGAGGACCCGCAGCAGCAGCGCCGGTCCGTGGAAGCGGCGTCCCTGCCGGTACAGACGATCGAAGACCCTGCGGCCCCGGAGCCGGTGCTGCTGGGGCAGGGCCACGGCGGCGAAGCGCGCTCAGACCGCCAGGCGGGCGCGACCCCGGCGGCGACGGGAACGGATGACCCTGCGGCCGGTGTGGGTCCGCATCCTCACCCGGAACCCTGAGACCCGCTTGCGTTTGCGGCTGGTGCCTTCCAAGGTGCGCTTCGTCATGATCCTGTCTGCTCAGTCCGACACCCTATCAGTTGGAGCCGGAGGGATCGATCTGGATCAGCCAGCTGCCCAGATAGCCCGACACGGGGATGTCCCCAGGAGCCTGGGCCAGGGCATTGAACTGATACATGCCGGCATTGAAGGGGTTGAAGAGCTGGATGTAGACACCGATGGTTTCCTTGTCGGACACGGGTGTCTCGGGGAAGATCTCGATCGCCCTGCCGTTGCTCGCCACCTCGATCGTGGCGGGGATGGTCTTCTCACAGCGGGTGCGTTTGAGCATCCCCCCTTCGCTCATCTTGCAGAGCTTGACCTGCTTGGGATCGATCTTGACGTCGAAGCTGGGGGGAATGGTGACGCTCAGTTTGAGGATGGCGGTCTTGCGATCCTTCGGCCGCAGCATCAGGTAGTACTCCGACCGCTGCATGCGGGTGGTGTCCGTCATGAAGAAGTAGAGCTTGCGGTAATCCTTGTTGTTCTCCCAGCGGAACTCCATCAGCCCGGGGGTGCCCTGGGCGAGGGCGGGCTTCAGCGGGGCAAGGGTGGTGGCGGTGGCCACGGCGACCGCTCCCAGGGCCGAGGCGCCCAGGGTGAGGAGCAGCCGCTTCGGGCTGGTCCCGGGACGTGGATGGGAGGACATGACGGGACGCGACAGGAATGAAGAAAGTCTCAGCAGCCGTGACCATCTGCCGTGCCTTTAGTGGTCGGCGGGGGAGCTGGCTGGGGTGGAGGCAGGTTCCGGAACGGCCCGATCCGGCCGCAGGCGGGCCGCCTCCCGCAGGTAGGGATGCACCACCTCCCGGCTGGCCTCCATCCAGACATGGGCCAGCAACCGGATGCAATGGGGCAGATCCCCCGCCACGGCCATCTGCTGACAATCCAGCAGGGCCACGTCGCGCCAGTCGGCCCGGCGCCGGGCGATGGCGGCCGGAAAGCAGGCGTCGAGGTCGGCGGTGACGGAGAAGATCACCGACAGCACCCGCCCCTCCGCCAGGCCGTTGTGCTCCAGCAGTTCCCCGATCAGTTCGGCCACGGCCTCGGTGATCGCCTCGCAGGTGTTGGCGCTGGCGGTGGTGGCTCCCCGCAGGGCCCGCAGCTCGAGAGCAGGGTTCATGGGGTCAGGGGCGATGGAGCCAGAGGGGCTGGCCGCTCCAGGCCAGTTCCAGACTCAGGGACTGGCCCAGCTCATGCAGCAGTCTGCTGCCGGGCAGGAAGCCGAACAAGCGCCTGGGGGGTTTGCCGAAGGTGACCGATCGGCTCCTGTCGGGATCGAGCCCCGCCAGCTCCGCCGCCAGCAGGCGGGCCCGTTCCTCGTCGCCCAGCACATCCACCAGCCCCAGCTCGAGGGCCTGGGCGCCGCTGAACACCCGGCCATCGGCGAACGCCCGCACCACCTCCTCCGTGAGGCCCCGCCCCTCGGCGACCGCCGCCACGAACTGGCCGTAACTGGCGTCGATCAGCTCCTGGAGCAGCTGGCGCTCGGCGTCGGAAAGGGCGCGATCAGGCGAGAGGATGTCCTTGAACAGGCCGCTCTTGACGGTTTCGAAGCGGATGCCGATCCTCTCCAGCAGCCGTGAGAGATCGTTGCCGCGCAGGATCACGCCGATCGATCCGGTGATGGTGCCGGGATTGGAAACGATCTTCTCCGCGGCCACCCCCACGTAGACGCCGCCGGAGGCGGAGATGTTGCCGAAGCTGGCCACCACCCGGCAGCCCTTCTCCCGCAGGCGCAGCAGGGCGGCATGGATCTCCTGGCTGTCGCCCACCGTGCCGCCGGGGCTGTCGATCCGCAACAGCAGGGCCGGGCACTCCCGTTTGCGCACCTGGTCGATCGCCTTGAGCACCCGGGTCCGGGTGCCCCCGGCGATCGGCCCTTCGATGGCGATGCGGGCGATGGTGCGGCGGGCCTTGCGGCGCCAGGGCCAGGGCATTGTGGGGGGGTGCGGTGGCTGGATCTTAAAAAGAAGGTCACGAATGGCCCGCCCGTGGCCCGGAACTCCCCATGCCCCGGACCCTGCGCTGGGCACTGATGCTGCTGCCCTTCGCCCTGTGGGGCACGGCGATGGCGGCGATGAAACCCCTGCTGGAGGGGTCGTCCAGCGTCATGCTGGCCAGCCTGCGGATCCTGCCCGCCGGTGTCGTGCTGCTGATCGCGGCCCTGCTCCTGGGCCGTTCCTGGCGGGTGGATGCCGCCGACCGGCCCTGGCTGCTGCTGTTCGCCGCCGTGGACGGCAGCCTGTTCCAGGGGCTGCTCACCCAGGGCCTGGGCCAGACCGGCGCCGGGCTGGGCTCGGTGCTGATCGACTCGCAGCCACTGCTGGTGGCCCTGCTGGCCCGCAGCCTGTTCGGGGAGGCGATCAATCCCGTGGGCTGGCTCGGCCTGCTGCTCGGTCTGCTGGGCATCCTCTGCCTCGGGCTGCCCGCCGACGTGCTGCGCCACTGGTGGCTGGAGGGACCGCCGGCCCTGACCGTTCAGGCCTGGAGCCATGGGGAGCTCTGGATGCTGGGGGCCGCCGCGGCCATGGCGGTCGGCACCGTCCTCTGCCGCTACGCCACCCGGCGCAGTGACCCGGTGGCCGTCACCGGCTGGCACATGCTGCTGGGCAGCGGTCCCCTGCTGCTGGTGGCGGCCGGCCAGTCCCTGCAGCCCGACGGGCCGCCGTTCCTGCCCCGCTGGGACGGGGTTCAATGGGGGCTGATGGCCTATGTCACCCTGCTGGGCAGCGCCCTCGCCTACGGCCTGTTCTTCTGGTTCGCCAGCCGGGGCGATCTCACCGGCTTCACCGCCCTCACCTTCCTCACCCCGGTGTTCGCCGTTCTGTGCGGGTTTCTGCTGCTGGATGAACGGCTGGAGCGGCTCCAGTGGCTCGGGGCCGTGCTGGCCCTGCTGTCGGTGCTGCTGATCCATCAGCGCCGCCGCTGGTGGGAAGGGGAGCCGGTGCCATGAACCGCACCGTCCTGTTCATCCACCAGAACTTTCCGGGCCAGTACCGGCACCTGGCCCCGGCCCTGCAGCAGCGCGGCGACCGGGTGGTGGCCATCGGCGGTCCCACCAGCCAGCCCCTGCAGGGGATCCCGCTGCACCGCTACGACCCCATGCCGGCGGGCGGGGTCCCCGCCTGCCATCCCTGGGCGGCCGACTTCCAGACCAAGGTGCTGCGGGCCGAAGCGGTGGCCCGCCGCCTGGAGGCGCTGCTGGCCGGGGGCCTGCGGCCCGATCTGGTGATCGGCCATCCGGGCTGGGGCGAACTGCTGCTGGTCAAGGATCTGCTGCCCGCCGTGCCGGTGCTGCACCAGGTGGAATTCGTCTACCGGCTGGAGGGGGGGGATGTGGGCTTCGACCCGGAATTCAGCGATCCGGGCTGGCGTCGCCGGGCCCAGCTGCGGCTGCGCCGGGCTCCCCAGCTGCTGGCGCTCCAGGACCTGGACTGGGGCCTGGCCCCCACCCCCTGGCAGGCCAGCACCGTGCCGCCCGAGTACCGGCAGCGGCTGAGCGTGATCCATGAAGGGATCGACACCGGGGCGATCACACCCCAGGGGCCCGCCACCCTGCAGCTGCAGCGGGCCGGTCTGGAGCTGCGGCGGGGGGACGAGGTGGTCAGCTTCGTGGCCCGGAACCTGGAGCCCTACCGCGGCTTCCACCAGTTCATGCGGATGCTGCCCCATCTGCAGCGCCTGCGTCCCTCGGCCCAGGTGGTGATCGTGGGCGGTGACGGCGTGAGTTACGGCGCCGCGCCCCCCGGCGGCGGCAGCTGGCGGGAGGCGCTGTGGCGGGAGGTGGGCCCGGAGATCGACAGCCGCCGGGTGCACTTCGTCGGCCATGTCCCCCATGGCGTGCTGCACGAGCTGTTCCGGGTGTGCGCCTGCCACGTCTATCTCACCGTTCCCTTCGTGCTGAGCTGGAGCCTGCTGGAGGCGATGAGCTGCGGGGCCCTGGTGATCGGATCGGCCACCCCCCCCGTCCAGGACGTGATCGTCGACGGCCACAACGGGCTGCTGGTGGATTTCTTCGATCACCGGGGCCTGGCGGCCCTCGTGGCCAAGGTGCTTGAGGATCCCGGGGCCTATCGGAGCCTGCGGACGGCGGCCCGGCGGACGGTCGTGGAGGACTTCGATCTGCAGGGCGTCTGTCTGCCCCGGCAACTGGCGCTGGTGGACCAGCTGCTGGCCTGAGGGGAGGGGAGCGATAAGTTCGGGCCGTATTGCCCGTGCCCGGTGCCTGAGCTGTCCCGCCCCCAGCGCCGTCGGGTGTTGCTGCTCACGGTGGTGCTGGGTCTGGTGCTGTTCGGCTGGCAGCTCGGCAGCACCGGCCTGGTGGATGAAACGCCCCCGCTGTTCGCCGCCTCGGCCCGCGCCATGGCCGAGACGGGCGACTGGCTGATTCCGCGGGTCAACGGTCTGCCCCGCTACGACAAACCACCGCTGGTGTACTGGTTGATGGGGCTCATCTACGCCCTGCCCGGCCAGGAGCAGTGGAATCCCTTCGGCACCTGGGCGGCCTGCTTCCCCTCCGCCCTGGCGGCGGTGGCGGTGATGCTCGCTCTGGCGGACACCCTGATGCGCTGGCCCCAGCCCGTGGATGGAGCCAGTACATCCCTGGCCGCGCCGCCGCGGTGGGGGCTGACGGCCCTGGTGGCCGCCCTGGCCTTCGCCCTCTCGCCCCTGGCCCTGGCCTGGGGCCGCACGGCCGTGAGCGACTCCCTGTTCAGCGGTCTGGTCGCCCTGACGTTGCTGTTCTGCTGGCAGGCCTATGCCTGCCCGGGCCGCCCCTGGTGGCTGCCCTGGCCGGTGCTGGGCCTGGCGGTGCTGGCCAAGGGACCGGTGGCCATCGTTCTGGTTGCCATCACCCTGCTGCTCTTCGGCTGGCTCCAGGCGGATGCGCGGGGGCTCTGGCGGCGCCTCAGGCCCCTGCGGGGGCTGCTGATCACCGCCGCGGTGGCCCTGCCCTGGTACGCCCTGGCCCTGGCCAGCGAAGGCCGTCCCTTCTGGGACAGCTTCTTCGGCTATCACAATCTGCAGCGGTTCACCGAGGTGGTGAACCGCCATCTGCAGCCCTGGTGGTTCTTCGTGCCGGTGATGCTGGTGGCGAGCCTGCCGGTCACGCCGCTGCTGCTCGTCGGGCTGGCCCGGGCCATCGGACCCCTCCGGCGCGGCTGGTGCCCCACCCAACCCCGGCCGGCGGCCCTCTCCCTGGCCCGCTTCGCCGCCTGCTGGCTGCTGGCCGTGCTGCTGTTCTTCACGGCGGCCGCCACCAAGCTGCCCAGCTACTGGCTGCCGGCCACGCCGGCGGCCGCCCTGCTGATCGCCCTGGCGGCCCAGGAGGCGTGGGCCGGGGACGGTGGAGTGGATCGCCGCCCCTGGCAGCGCTGGGCCTGGATCCTCACCCTGGCCCTGACCTTCGGGCTGGGGACGGTCTTCCTGCTGGGTCCCCTCTGGATCCCCCTGATCCACGACCCGGAGATGCCCACCCTGCCCGCCGAGCTTCTGGGCAGTCCCAGGGTGCCGCTGGCGGCGGCCTGCTGGCTGCTGGCCGCCCTGGCCGGCTGGGTGCTGCGGGCCCGGCGTTCGCCGCTGCGGCTGCTGGCCCTGCAACTGCCCCTGGTGCTGTTCGTGCCCCTGGTCCTGCTGCCCCTGCAGGCCCTCGGCGACCGGCTGCGGGGCCAGCCCGTGCGTGAGATGGCGGCGGCCCTGCAGCGCCTTGGCCGGCCCGGCGAACCGGTGGCGATGGTGGGGGTGCTCAAGCCTTCCCTTCACTACTACAGCCGTCGGCTGGTGATCTACGAGGGGCTGGGGGTGGAGGGCCCTCCCAACCTGGCCGACCGGATGCGGCGGGAGCGCCGGGCGGGCCAGGTCCCCAGCACGCCCCGGGAGCAGCCCACGGCGCTGGTGGTGATCGATCAAACCACATCGCAGCTGCCCTTCTGGCGCACCCTCCAGCCCGTGGAACTGGAGCGTTCCGGGATCTACCGGCTCTGGCGGATCGACCGCCGGCGTCTGGAGGAGGCGGTGGCGCGCTGGCGCCGGCTGGGTTTCGCCCCTGACTGGCAGAAGCCGCGGCCGGAGCGCTACTGAGCGGCCGGAAGGTGGATGTGGAACCGGCTGCCGACGCCGAGTTCGCTGTCGAGATCGATGGAGCCCCCCATGGCTTCCACCAGCAGCTTCACCACCGACAGGCCCAGTCCCGAACCGCGCTCGTGCTCCATGGCATTGCGGCCGCGGTGAAATCGGTCGAAGACCTTGGGCACATCCTCGGGGGCGATGCCGATGCCCTGATCGCAGACGCTGATGCAGAGACCGTCGGCTTCCCGGGCCAGTTCCAGGGTGATCGGCCGGCCGGGCAGAGAGTATTTGTCGGCGTTCTCGATCAGGTTGAGCAGCACCTGCTGGAGGCGGTCGGTTTCGGCCACGGCCTTGATCGGCCCCTCGCTGGCCTCCTCCGGCAGGTTGAGGATCAGGGGTCTGGAGAGCTGGCTGCGGGCCAGATCGCTGGCGGTGGTGAGCACCTCGTCGACGGCCACGGGCGTGAGCAGCATCTGCAGCTGGCCGGATTCACTGCGCGACAGGTCGAGCAGGTCGTTGAGCATGCGCGTGATGCGATGGGTTTCGGCCTCCGTCGTGGCCAGGGCACGCATCTGCTCGGGTTCGAGGTTCTGGCCGCGCCGCTGCAGCCGGCGCAGGTAGCCGCCGATGATCATCAGCGGGTTGCGCAGTTCGTGGCTGACCAGACCCACGAACTGGCGTTGCTGGGTCCAGGCCACGGCGAGCCTGTCGAGCAGATTGTTGTAGCTGAGGGCCAGTTCCTGCAACTCCATCGGGGCGTGGTCCAGCTTCAGGTGGCTGCTGCTCAGGCTTTCCGAGGTCACCCCTTCCGCCATCCGGCTCAGGTCGCGCAGGGGCTGCAGCAGGCGCTGGGTGAGCAGGGTGACCGCCACCAGGGTGAGGAGCAGGCAGAGCATCCAGACCAGCACCAGGCCCAGCAGCAGATGCCGCATCACGGTGACGTTGCCGGTGATGTCATCGGCGACCCAGAGCTCGCTGCCGTCGGTTTCCACCGGATGGGCGTGGCTGACGAAACTGCGGCCGTCGCTGACGGTCACCCGCTGCTGATCCGCTCCCACCAGCAGGACGGCCAGGGAAAGGGGCTGGGACGGGGCGCCCCCATGGCGGATCACCGCCTTGGCCAGGCTGCGGGGATCGATGCGGACGTCGGTGGTCGGCACCAGCAGGGAGCCATCGCTGCGACGGACCCAGAAGAGATGCTCCGCCGAACTGCTGCGATCGAGTTCCTGCTGGAGTTGCTGTTCATGCCGCGCTGAGGGTTCTAGGGCGACCCTCTCCAGGGCGACCCACAGGCGGCCGGCCGCCAGGATCTCCTCGTCGCGTTGCAGGCGGCCCACCCCCTGCTGGTGCATCAGCACGGTGAACAGGGAGGCGGTGGAGAAGCCGACCAGGATCGAGAGGAAGGTGACCAGCCGCAGCTGACCCAGCAGGCTGCCGAACCACTGCTGACGCCAGCCCTCTCTCCAGCCGGCCGGGGACGCCTCTGCTGCCGATGCCATGGCCACAGCCTTCACGGAATCCGCTGCTGGCCCCGCGGGGGCAGGAGTTGTTCGAGCAGATCCGGCAGTCGGTCGAGGATTTCGTGCTTGAGGACGTAGTCGTTGGCACCCGCCTCCTGGGCTTCCCGCCGCTTCTGGGGCTCGTTGAGGGAGGTGAAGATGACCACCGGCGTGGTGAATCCCCGGGCCCTGAGTTCCCGCAGGCATTCGATGCCGTCACAGTCGGGCATCTGCACATCCAGCAGCACCAGATCGACCGTCCCTGCGGAGAGGGCCTCGTACAGGTCATCGCAGTGCATCAAGGCCAGGGGGATGCAGCCCGACTCGCTCAGCTCGTCGGCCACCATGGCGCGGATCTGGGGATCGTCATCGACGATCGACACCGTGGGGCGTTCGGCCCCATCCCCCCATCCCTGGGACGCCTTGGTGCTGGAGGGTTGCGGCTCGAAACGCCCCGCTAGGGGGAAGGGTGAAGTCATGGTGCCAGGGACCGCGCTCCATCTTGCCGTGGACGGCCCGTTCTGGGAACGGTTTCAGGCCGCCACCGGCTGGCGGGTCAGTTTCTTGTAGAGCCTTTCGAGCGCATCGATGTTGGACACCAGGGTGTAGCGCTCGAGGGCACGCTCGCGGGCCCGGCGGCCCAGCTCCCTGGCCAGGACAGGCTGGTCCCGCAGAACGGGCAGCAGGGTGCGCAGCTGGGTGGTGACCCCCTGGGTGCTGATCACGATGCCGGCGCCCCCCTCCAGCACCTCGCCATCGGCGCCGGCATCGGTGGCCACGCAGGCCGTGCCGCTGGCCATGGCCTCCAGCAGCGCCAGGGACAGACCCTCCACCAGGGAGGGCAGCAGGAAGACCTCCGCCAGCTGCAGCAGGGCCACCCGCCGGGCCCGGTTGGGCTCGTAGCCCCACCAGATCACGTCATCCTCACTGCCGCTCTGCAACGAGGAGCGCAGGGGGCCGTCCCCCACGATCACCAGCACGCAGCCCTTGGGACGCACCAGACGCCAGGCCTTCAGCAGGGCCTCCACGTTCTTCTCGGTGGCCACCCGGCCCATGTAAAGGAAAATCCGGCGTCCGCCGAAGCGGGCCCGCAGGGCGGCCAGGTCGGGCTCGGCCTCGGGCCCGGCCGGGGACCAGACATCGGTGTCGACGCCGTTGGGGATCACCGCCAGGCGGTCCCGGCGCACCCCCAGCCGCTCAAGCACGTCGGCCTGCAGCTCGGAGAAGACGATCACCCGATCGAACCGGGCCAGGGAGGGGGCATAGAGCTGATAGGTGAGCTGCTGGGTGCCCGCGGTCAGATTGCGCAACCCGGCATCGAAGGGGGGGTGGAACGTGGCCACCAGGGGCAGACCCAGTTGCTGACAGAGATCCGGAAGCCGGAAATCGAGGGGCGAGAGGGTCAGGCTGGCGTGCACCAGGTCGGGACGCAGCCGCTCGAGGGATTCCCGCAGTTCCCGCTGGGCTCCGGGGGAAGGGATCGTGTAAACCTGCGATTTCACCAGGTAGGGCAGGGTCACCACCTCCGGATTCCGGCCACTGAGGTCGTCCAGGTCCACGCCGCTGGCGGTGGCATCGGGACGGCCCAGGGAGGGGGTGGGGGTATCGAAGTGGATGAAGCTCACGGCATGCCCACGCTGCTTCAGGGCATCGGTGGTGCTCAGGCCGTAGGTGACGTTGCCGCAGAACGGTGATTTCTTGCCCAGCCAGGCAATGTGCATTACCCGTACGGCCTATCGCAACAGTGGAATTTAGCAGCGTCCTCCGGTGGTTCAGCCCTTTCGCCAGGGCCTTTCGCTGAGGGCGGCCAGGGCCGCGATCGCCGCCAGCCCCCACAGGACCGGCAGCAGCCCATAGCGGCTCACCACGGCCCCGGCCAGCACCAGGGGCAGGCTCAGGGCGATGTTGATCAGGTTGTTCTGCAGCCCGAACACCCGGCCCCGCTGATGTTCCGGCGTGTCCTCCTGGATGGTGGTCTGGGCGGGAATCGCCAGCAGGGCCGCCCCCACCCCCAGCAGGCCGCAGAGCAGCAGGGTGAGGATCAGGTTGCCGCGCAGCTGACCGAGCAGCACCAGGCAGAAGGCGATCGTGCCCAGGCCCCCGCTGGCCAGCAGGCGCCGGTTGAAGCGGTCCCCGAGCTGGGCCATGGCCAGGGCCCCGAGGGCGAGTCCGACGCCACTCATGGCCAGGAGGGTGCCGAAGCGGGTGGGACCGAGGCCGCCGATGGCCGCCGCCAGGCTGATCGCCAGGACGTAGAGGGCCGCCAGCAGGCTGTAGAGCAGCACCAGCTGGAGCATGGCGCTGCGGACATTGGGCCGCTCCCGCAGTACCTGAAGCGCTTCGCCGATCTCCTCCAGTACGGAGATGCGGCGAGGCTGCCTAGGCGGTTCGTTGATGCGGATGCCGGCGATGGCGATCGCCGCCGCGCCGTAGCAGAGGGGCAGCAGGACGAACTCTCCGCCGGGGATCCCCACCTGGCCCAGCAGCGACCGCAGCAGGCGGAGGATCGGGTCACCCAGGGCGAAGCCCAGGATCGTGGCGGCCATGCTGGTGGCCTGGTACACGGAGTTGGCGGCCAGCAGCTGGGGGGTGGTCACCAGCAGGGGGATGGCGGCCTGCTCGGCAGGGGCGAAGAACTGGGTGAGCACCGACTCGACGAAGGTCATGGCCACCAGGGCCCAGTAACCCCAGCTGAGCCCCAGCCACATCGGCCCGGGCAACAGGCAGAGGGGGGCCAGCATCGTCAGGGCGGCCCTGAGTCCGTTGGAGGCGACCATCACCGTGCGCTTCGGCCACCGGTCGGCCCAGACGCCTGCCACGGTGCCCAGGAGCATGGCGGGCACCGTGTTGGCCACGTAGATGCCCGTGGCCAGCAGGGTGATCATCTGGGCCCGGGTCTCGAAGCTCATCCGGATGGCGGCCGCCGCCTCCGCCAGGGCCTCGTTGTTCTGGGGGGTGTCCGTGACCCAGTACTGGGCGATCAGGAACACCATCAGCACGATGTAGAACTTGTCCGCCAGCTGGGAGAACACCTGGCCGATCCACAGCTGCCGGAAGCCCGGCTGCGCCAGGACGCCGGCCAGTCCCCGTTCGGCGTTGCCGCTCTCGCTCATGGCAGCTTGGACGTGGTCGGGGGCATGGGTTCGCAGGCCGTGCGCAGCAGTCTGAAGGCTCGTGGTCGCTGGCCCAGATGCTCGCCGCACCACACCTCCACCAGATCCAGCAGGTGCAGCCACACCGCCTGGGGACCCATCAGTTCCCCATCCCGGCGCCGGGGCGGGGCGGGGCGGGTGAGCCGCTGCAGCAACGCCAGTTCGGAGGCATTGAGCATCACCCGGGCGCCGGGCACCGCCCCGATGGCCAGGCCTTCGCTGGGCAGCAGGCTGCAGCGCCAGTCCCAGTCGCCGACCGGTGGGATCAGGGGGGCGCCGCTGCGGGCGCAGGTCTGCAGGGGCAGGGCGAAACCCCCCAGGGCCAGCAGGTGCACGCTGCCCAGGACCGCGATGGCCAGGGCTTCCAGCCGCTCGCCCCGTTCGGCCACCACCACCTCCAGCCGGCCCAGCTGCAGCAGCAGGTCGCTGAGCATGCCCGCCGCCGGGGCCTCGCCCGGCACCAGCTTCAGGCACAGTTCCGCCAGGGCCTGGGCCGCGGCCAGGGTTTCCAGCCGTGCGGCCAGTCGGCTGTAGTTGTGAATCACCCGCAGCTGGCGGACCCGCCGCAGTCCGCTGCGACCCCCCACCTGCAGGCGGAGGTGGGCGAGGGGCACCGCCGCGGCGAGGCTGCTTTTCGGCCGCCGCGCCCCGGGGACCGCCAGACGCGTCAGTCCTTCGGCCTCGCTCAGCAGGGTGAGCAGCCGGTCGTGTTCCCCCAGGGGGCGGCAGGAGAGGGCCAGGCCCTCGAGGCTGCTTTCAGGCACGGCGGCACGGCACGATGACGATCAGGCCCCGGCCCGCAGGGCCTGCATCAGGGCCACGCCGCGGCTGGTGCCGAGCCGGCCGGCTCCGGCGGCCACCAGATCGAGGGCCAGCTCGAGGCTGCTGATTCCGCCGGAGGCCTTCACCGCCGCCCGGCCGCGGGCCAGGGCGACGAGCTGCCGCACCTGATCCGCCGTGACCGGTGGACCGAAGCCGCTGCCGGTCTTGAGGTAGCGGGCGCCGGCATCGATGCTCACCTCCACCAGCAGGGCCAGGGCTTCCGGATCCAGCCGCCCCACCTCGAGGATCACCTTCACGGGCAGGCCGAGATCGGTGACCGCCGCCAGATCGTCGAGCAGGGCGCGGCTGTCGCCATCGGCCAGGGCCCCGAAATCCGGCACCACATCCAGTTCGTCGGCGCCGGCGGCGGCGGCGGCCTCCGCTTCGGCCCGCTTGATGGCGGCCGGGATGGCGCCGAAGGGGAAGCCCACCACGGCGATCAGCTTCACCGGCCCCTCGACCGGCAGCCGTTCGCGGGCGGTGGCCTGCCAGCGGGAGGCCAGACACACCCCGGCAAAGCCGAAGTGGCGGGCCTCATCGCAGCAGCGGTGGATGGCCTCCACGCCCCGGTGGGGATCCAGCAGGGCGTGGTCGATCAGGGGTGCCAGATCCGGCCGGTCGGTCCCCCGCTCAGGCGTCACGGGCCTGGATCACTCCGAAGCCACCGTGGTTGCGTCGATAGACCACCTGGATCTGGTCGGTGGCCTCGTCGCGGAACACATAGAAATCGTGGTCGATCAGGTCCAGCTGATGCAGGGCTTCCTCCAGGGCCATCGCCGGCATGGCGAAATACTTGCGACGGACCCCGCGCTGGGGCACCACGGGCTCCAGCCCATCCGTGAGCGAATGACCCGGGTCGGGCAGGTTGGTGGCGCCTTGCTCCTCGGCGGCGGCGGAGCGGTGCACCGGTCCATGGGTGCGCTCGTGGAGCCGATCCTTGTAGCGGGTGAGCTGGCGGCTCAGCTTGCTGGCCACCATGTCGATGCTGGCGTAGAGGTTTTCGCTGCGTTCCTGGGCCCGGATCACCACACCGTTGGCGAAGACGGTGACTTCGGCGGTCTGCTGGGGCACCCGGGGATTGCGGGCCACCGACAGGTGCACATCCGCTTCCTTGACGATGCCATCGAAATGGCTGATGGCGCGGTTGAGCTTGGTTTCGGTGTACTCCCTGATCGCCGGTGTGACGTCGAGATTGCGGCCGTGGATCAGCAGTTTCATGCGGTTGCGCGCCTCCAGAGGAATGCTGGCTCTGGGACACCTTCAGGCTAGGAACGCCGGTGCATGGCCCCCAACACTCCCGCAATTCTTTTTGAAGCCCCGGCCCCGGTGCCCTTCCCGCGGGCCTGGGACTGGCAGCGCCAGCTGCAGCGGCGCCGGCTCGAGGATCCCTCCGCCCCGGATGCCCTGCTGCTGCTGCAGCACACCCCCTGCTACACCCTGGGCCGGGGGGCCAGCCTGGCTCACCTGGGCTTCGATCCGGCCCACCCGCCCCTGCCGCTCCACCGCATCGATCGGGGCGGGGAGGTCACCCACCACCTGCCGGGCCAGCTGGTGCTCTACCCGGTGCTCGACCTGCAGCGGCACGGCGGTGATCTCCATCTTTATCTGCGGGCTCTCGAGGATGTGGTGCTGACGGTGCTGCGGGAGCTGGGGCTCCGGGGGGAGCGGGTGGAGGGCCTCACCGGGGTGTGGCTCGAGGGGCGCAAGCTGGCGGCGATCGGGGTGGGGGCCCGGCGCTGGATCAGCCAGCACGGCCTGGCCCTGAACGTCGACTGCCCCCTGGAGGGGTTCGGGGCGATCGTCCCCTGTGGACTGGTGGGCCGGCCCGTGGGCCGGCTGATCGACTGGCTGCCCTCCCTGTCCCGCGAGCGGGTGGCCCGCCTGCTGCTGGCAGCCTTCGGCGACCGTTTCGGCCTGGCCCTGCGACCGCCGCGGCCGGGGGAGGAGCTGGCAGGGTGGCCGCCATGACACCCGTGATGGGCCTGTGAGAATCCAGATCTTCCTGCCGCTCCCGGCGGCCTCCCTCTGCCCATGAATGCCAGCGCCGAGATCCACTGGAGCGGCAGCCAGCAGGATCGCCTTGCCCTCGCCGGCCCCCACGACTGGAGCCATCTGAAGGGTATCGAGGGTCTCTGGCCCGAACTGGAACGCCTGTATGGAGCCTCCGTGGCCCTGGAGGCCCCCCATGGCCGCCACCCGGAAACGTTCCGTTTCGATGAACTGCGCCAGGCCATTGATGGGGCCGCGGCGGCATTCGTCGACCTCGGGGTGAGGCCCGGGGATGTGGTGGCCCTGTTCGCTGAGAACGGCCCCCGCTGGCTGGTGGCCGACCAGGGGCTGATGCGGCTGGGGGCGGCGGATGCGGTCCGCGGCAGCACCGCCCCGGCCGAGGAACTGCGCTACATCCTGGAGGACTCCGGGGCGGTGGGGGCGGTCCTGGAATCGAACGCCCTGCTGCACCATCTGGCCCTGGAGGCCGAGGTGCTCCAGCGCCTGCGCTTCGTGGTGCTGCTGGAGGGGGAGGCCCCGCCGGTGCCCCTGCCGGTCCCCTGCCTCACCTGGTCGGACCTGAAGGCCCGCGCTGCCGGCCTGACCCCTCCGCCCTGGCCCTCGGGCGGGCCGGAACGGCTGGCCACCCTGCTGTACACCTCCGGCACCACCGGCCTGCCCAAGGGGGTGCCCCTCACCCACGCCAACCTGCTGCACCAGCTGCGCACCCTCGGGGTGGCGGTGTCACCGCGGCCGGGGGATCAGGTGCTGAGCGTGCTGCCGATCTGGCATGCCTACGAGCGCACCGCGGAGTACTTCCTGCTCAGCTGCGGCTGCCACCAGACCTACACGACCCTGAAGCACCTGCGCAGCGACCTGCAGAACGTGCAGCCCCAGTACCTGATCAGCGTGCCGCGGCTGTGGGAGGCGCTGCTCTCGGGCTTTGAGGATGCCCTGGCGGCCATGCCGGCGTCCCGTCAGCGACTGCTGCGGCGGGCCATCGCCCTCAGCCGCGGCTTTCACCTCAACCGCCGCGTGGCGCTCGACCTGACCCTGCGGCCCGAATCGCCCCTGAACCGGTTGGGCGGGGCGGCCGGGGCCCTGCTGCGCTGGCCCCTGCATGCCCTGGCCAACGCCGTGCTGTGGCCCAAGGTGCGGGGCCAGCTGGTGGGGGGGCGCCTGCGCACGGCCATCAGCGGCGGCAGTGCCCTGGGCATCCACGTGGATGGTTTCTTCGAGGCGGTCGGCATCGAACTGCTGGTGGGCTACGGCTTGTCGGAGACGAGCCCCGTGCTCTCCTGCCGGCGGGCCTGGCGCAATCGGCGAGGGAGTTCCGGCCAGCCCCTGCCGGAAACCAGCCTCAAGGTGGTCGATCCCTCCACGGGCGCCACCCTCGCGATCGGCGAGCGGGGACTGGTGCTGGCGAAGGGCCCCCAGGTGATGGGGGGGTACCACCGCAAGCCGGAGGCCACGGCCCGGGTGCTGGATGCCGACGGCTGGTTCAACACCGGCGACCTGGGGCTGCTGATGGCGGATGGCTCCCTGGTGCTCACCGGCCGGGCCAAGGACACCATCGTGCTCAGCAGTGGCGAGAACATCGAACCCGGCCCCCTGGAGGAAGCCCTGGTGGCCCTGCCGCTGGTGGAGCAGGTGATGCTGGTGGGCCACGACCGCAAGCAGCTGGGGGCCCTGCTGGTGCCCAGGGCGGAAGCCCTGCGGGAGTTCGCCGCCGGCGTGGGTCTGTCGCCTCCGCCGGAGGCGGCGCCCCTGGCCGCCGATCCGGCCCTGCTGCGGGCGATCAGCCGGGAGTGCAACCGGCTGCTGGCGGCCCGACCGGGATCGCGGCAGGACGAACGCCTGGGGGGGGTGGCCCTGGTGGAGCCGTTCACCATCGACCACGGCCTGCTCACCCAGACGCTCAAGCTGCGCCGGGATCGCATCACCGATCGCAACGCGGCCGCCATCGCCGCCATCTACGGCGAGGCCTGAGCCACCCCGGCGGAAAGCCGCTGTTGACCGGATCGCCGCCCGCCTGAGAGTCTGAGCGTTCCGGATCCTCCCCCATGGCCGACGGCACCACCTTGAACATCAAGCGCTCGATCACGGTGAGAGCCGTGGTGACGCCGCGCTGGAAAGAGGATGCGGAGCGGGAGCTCAGCAATGCCCTCACCAACTTCGACCAGCAGCTGGCCCAGCTGGAGCAGGAGGGCCAGCGTCTGATCGATGAGATCCGGCGCCAGAGCGTCAACCCCCTCGATCCGCGGGTGCAGGAACAGGTGGGATCGGTGCAGCAGCAGGTGGCCGCCAAACGGGCTGAATTCGAGGAGCAGAAGCGCCAGGTCATCGAACAGCAGCGCCAGGTCCGGGAACTGGAGATGGAGCAGGTGGTCGACCAGGGGCAGATCGAGAGCTTCTGCGACGTTCAGGTGGGTGACAACCTGGTCGAGAAGCTGCAGGTGGCCGTTCTGGTGCGTGACGGGGTGATCGAGGCGATCGAGGGGGGCTGAGCTGCTGAGCCTTCCCATGCTCTCCATCGAAGCCCTGGGCCTCCCCGAGGTGCCCGTGGTCGAGGGTGTGACCACGTTCTGCGTGGCCCACCGGCCCCCCCTGTTCCGGTTGCCGGAATGGGTCACCCTCATCGACACCAGCGGCTACTCCGCTGATCACAACCCCTTTCAGGTCCGGCGGTTTCTGGAGGCCGCCGGCCTTGAACCGCTCGATCCCGCCTACCTCGCCAACGAGAGCCTGCTGCTGATCGAGGCGCTCGTGGGCCGGCAACGCCCGGCCATCGAGCGGGTGTGTCTGCTGATCCACCGCAAGTTCGTGACCGCCCGGGACGTGGGGGTTCCCGCTGCGAATTTCGATCACATGCGCCTGATGCGTTCCCAGGAGATCGATCTTTCGCCCCAGCTGCTGTTCGGCGTCCAGCCCTTCCTGACCAGTCAGCCCATCGACATGGTCACCGGCGGCGTGCTGTATCAGTACGCCTATCACCATGCCCTGCTGGATTTCCTGCAGCTGTCGGAACTGTCGGTGCAGGCCGGTGCCCTGGCCCGGGAGGACTTCTTCGATTTCTCCCAGTGCAAGCTGATGATCGCCGGCGCCCTGCTGGGGGTCACGCCCGTTGACGTGTTCCTGCATTGTCTGGAGAAGGCCAGGGCGCTGCTGCTGCGGCTGTACGAGGTGCGCTTCCGGTCCGTCCTCTGGGAGGACCCCTACCAGGCGAGGGCCGGCAGCTTCTTCCTGGAGCGCCTGCTCTCGTTCCACCTGCTGCAGGGCCTCGAGCGCGCCGGCGTCCTCCAGCTGCTGCCCGGATCCGGTGCCTGGCCCCAGCAGCCGGAGGCCTTCGGCTCCCTGGTCACCGCCCAGGACGACCTCGATCCCGACGGCACCTACCTGGTCGGCCTGCGCTGAGAGCGCCTCTGGCCAGCCGGTGGCGGCGGCCGTGCCGGTAAATTGAGTCCGCGTGCCGATTCCCTGGTCCTTCGGGTCGAGGTAGGTCCTGTCCGCCAGGCCGGCACATCCCCACCCTCACGCCGGGCATCGGATCCATGGCCACCCACGAAATCTTCATGCCTGCCCTCAGCTCCACGATGACGGAGGGGAAGATCGTGGAGTGGCTCAAGAAGCCGGGCGAGCGCGTCGAGCGGGGCGAATCGGTGCTCGTGGTCGAGTCCGACAAGGCGGACATGGATGTGGAGGCGTTCCAGGAGGGTTTTCTGGCGGCCGTGCTGATGGAGGCGGGCAGCACGGCGCCGGTGGGTGAAACCATCGGCCTGATCGTGGAAACGGAAGCGGAGATCGCCGCAGCGAAGGCGGGAGCCCCGGCCCCCGCGGCGCCAGCTCCGCAGCCCACTCCGCCGGCGCCCGCCCCCGCGGCGGCCCCTGCGGCCCCGGCTCCCGCAGCGGCGGCCCCTGCGGCCCCTGTTGCTCCCCCGGTGCCCGTGCCGGCCCCGCCAGCGCCGGTTCCGGTGGCGGCGGGCGCCAGCGACGGCCGCATCGTGGCGACCCCCCGGGCCCGCAAACTGGCTTCCCAGCTCGGCGTGGCCCTGGCCGGCCTGCGGGGCAGCGGTCCCAACGGGCGCATCCAGGCCGAGGACGTGGAGCAGGCCGCCGGACAGCCGGTGAGCGTGCCCCGGGTGGCCGAAGGGACCGCACCGGCGATGGCGGTGGCCAGCGGCGGCAATGGGGCCGCTGCCGCTCCTGTGGCGCCGGCGCCGGCCGGGCAGAGCTTCGGCCGGCCCGGTGAGACGGTGGCCTTCAACACCCTGCAGCAGGCCGTCGTCCGCAACATGAACGCCAGCCTGGCGGTGCCCTGCTTCCATGTGGGCTACGCGATCACCACCGACCGGCTCGATGCCTTCTACAAGCAGGTGAAGGCCAAGGGGGTCACGATGACCGCCCTGCTGGCCAAGGCGGTGGGTGTGGTCCTGGCCCGCCATCCCCAGGTGAATGCCTCCGCCAGCGAGGTCGGCATGACCTATCCGGCGGCGGTGAACGTGGCGGTGGCGGTGGCCATGGACGACGGCGGTCTGATCACGCCGGTGCTGGCCAAGGCCGACAGCACCGACCTCTATTCCCTTTCGCGCAACTGGGCCGACCTGGTGGCCCGTTCCCGCTCCAAGCAGCTCAAGCCGGAGGAGTACACCACGGGTACCTTCACCCTCTCCAATCTGGGGATGTTCGGCGTCGATCGCTTCGATGCCATCCTGCCGCCCGGCACCGGCGCCATCCTGGCGGTGGCCGCCTCCCGGCCCACGGTGGTGGCCGGCAAGGACGGATCGATCGCGGTGAAGCGCCAGATGCAGGTCAACCTCACGGCCGATCACCGGGTCATCTATGGCACCCACGCCGCCGCCTTCCTCAAGGACCTGGCCGATCTGATCGAGAACAAGCCCGAAAGCCTCGCTCTCTAGGGCCCTCCCGACGCACTCCCGTGGCCAGCACCGCAGGCGATCCGGCCGACGCGCTCCTGTCCAGCTATGCCTTCAGCCTGCCTGAGGAGCTGATCGCCCAGCGCCCGGCGGAACCCCGCCATGCGGCGCGCCTGCTGGTGGTGGAGGGGCCGGCGGGCGGCAGCGCGGCCGGCGCCCGGCACCGGACCGTCTGGGACCTGCAGGAGCAGCTGCGGCCCGGCGATCTGCTGGTGGTGAACGACACCCGCGTCCTGCGGGCCCGTCTGGCGGCGCGCCGGGCCAGTGGCGGGTCCGTGGAGCTGCTGCTGCTGGAGCCCCGAGAGGGGTCCCTGTGGCTGTGCCTGGCCCGGCCGGCCAAGCGGCTCCATCCCGGGGAGGTCCTCCAGGTGGTGGCCGAGGGGGAACCACCGCTGGAGGTGCGGGTGGAAGGGAGTGATGACGCGACCGGGGGGCGGCTGGTGCGTTTTCCGGCGTCCTGCATCGATGCCACGGCCATCGAGCCCCTGCTGGCGAGCTACGGCTCCATGCCCCTGCCCCCCTACATCCACAGCCACGGCGCCGACGACGACACCCGATACCAGACCCGCTACGCCGCCAGACCCGGGGCGGTGGCGGCCCCCACGGCGGGTCTGCACCTCAGCGATGAGCTGCTGGAGGCCCTGCGGAACCGGGGCGTGCAGCTGGCGACCGTGACCCTGCACGTGGGCCTGGGAACGTTCCGGCCGGTGGAGACCGAAGACCTCAGCCGGCTGGAGCTGCACAGCGAATGGGTGGAGGTGAGCCCGGAGCTGGTGGCGGCGGTGGCCGCCTGCCGCGCCCGGGGCGGCCGGGTGCTGGCCGTGGGGACCACCTGTGTCCGCAGCCTGGAGGGGGTGGCGGCCCTCCATGGGGGCCAGCTGGTTCCGTTCACGGGTCCGGTGAATCTGGTGATCCAGCCCGGTTTCCGCTTCGCCGTGGTGCAGGGCCTGCTCACCAACTTCCATCTGCCCCGCAGCTCCCTGCTGCTGCTGGTCAGTGCGCTCGTCGGTCGGCGCCGGCTGCTGGCGCTCTACGGGGAGGCCATCGCGAAGCGATATCGCTTCTTCTCCTATGGCGATGCCATGTGGATTCCCCCCGAAGCGGTGTTGGAATCAGCCCGCGCCAGCTGTTGAGACCATGGCTCCCATGGCCTAGGGTTGAAGTCGGCATGTTGCCCCGTTGATTCTTTTCGTTTTCCGTAGAAGCCATGGGTCTTGCAACGCACGGATACGCTGTCATCAAGGGAGCAATTCCTGCACAGAAGATCGATTCGCTCCTGAGTTCGCTGGAGCGCGTCAAACGATCACGGCGCTTCCGATTCCGGGCCCAGGGCACCAATTCCTTTGAGGCACCACGTCTGGATGCCCATGGAAATCTGAGAAATTCGATCCATAATCCCCATCTTCTCGGGGCTCTGCCCGCCTTCAGGCAGAAGGTCGAGGAGATCATCTTTTCGGATCATCTCTACCGTTGCCTCCGCGATGAGGCCGGCGATGGCATGTTCGTCAATTGGCAGACGATGCTGTTCGATCGCAGTGTGGGCACCAAGAATCACCAGGACAGCTGGTATCTCGACACCGATCCTCCCGGTGGGGTCATCGGTGTATGGATTGCCCTGGAGGACATCACCATGGAGTGCGGTCCGTTCAAGATCTATGAACACACCAATGGCAGCCGGATGGATCCAGCGGCCTATGACTTCAACGATCTGGAACATGACGACGGCTTCCACCGCGACTATGGCAACGCCCGTTGTGTGCGTCTGTTGCCGGCCAAGGGGGATGTGATCGTGTGGGATTCCTTCCTCGTGCATGGGGCCGACATGCCCGCTTCCGATGTCAAGACCCGCAAATCATTGACGGCCCATTTTTACCGTCAGGGTCAGGAGGTTCAGGATCAGCCGATCAAGCGTGCCTTCTCGATCTACGACCATCAACGGCCCATCCGCTCCAGGCACGACAAGCTGCTCAAGGCCGCCACCATCCATCCCCTTGTCTACAGCTCCCTATGCATCACCCTGGCGGCGATGAAAACACCGGTGTTGGTGGGCAGCGGCAACGAGTTGACCGAAATCCGCACCGTGGCGGCGGATCAGCCCGCCGGTTGAGCGCAGACGTTCCAGTCAGCATCGGCGCCGCCGTGGCTCCATAAAAAAATCCCCTCCACAGGGAGGGGATTCATGAAGGGTCCGTTGTACGGAGGCCGGGTTCAGGCGGCAGCCAGATTGGCGGCCACGAAGTCCCAGTTGACCAGCTTGTCGAGGAAGGTGGTCATGTAGTCGGGACGGCGGTTCTGGTAGTCGAGATAGTACGCGTGCTCCCAGACGTCCATGGTGAGCAGAGCCTTCTGGCCATGGGCCAGGGGCAGATCGGCGTTGGGGGTCTTGGTGACCTTCAGGGTGCCGCCATCGAGCACCAGCCAGGCCCAGCCGCTGCCGAACTGGGTGGCACCGGCGGTCTTGAACTGCTCCACGAAGGCCTCGAAGCTGCCGAAGTCGGCGGCGATCTTCTCGGCCAGGGCACCACCGGGGGCACCGCCGCCATCGGGCTTCATGCACTGCCAGTAGAAGCTGTGGTTCCACACCTGGGCGGCGTTGTTGAACACACCAGCCTTGGAGGCATCGCCTGCCACGGCCACAATCACCTCTTCGAGGCTCTTGCCTTCCAGATCACCACCTTCGATCGCCTTGTTGAGGTTGGTGACGTAGGCCGCATGGTGCTTGCCGTAGTGAAACTCCAGGGTTCTCCGCGAGATGTGCGGCTCGAGCGCATCGAGGCCGTAGGGCAGTTCGGGCAGCTGATGAGCCATGGGAGAGGAATTCGGCCCAGCCATTCTAACGAGGCCTTCCCGGCGCAAGGGAGGCGCTCAGCCCTTCACCTGCAGCAGTTCCACCTCAAAGATCAGGGTGGCATTGGGGGGAATCACGCCGCCGGCCCCCCGCTCGCCGTAGGCCAGGTCGGGGGGGATGACCAGCTTGCGCTTGCCGCCCACCTTCATCCCGGCCACACCTTCGTCCCAGCCCTTGATCACCCGGCCGGCGCCGAGGGGGAAGCTGAAGGGACCACGGCCGTAGCTGCTGTCGAATTCCTTGCCGTTGGTGAGGGTGCCGCGGTAGTTGACCACCACGGTCTGGCCTGTGCTGGCCTCGTCGCCCTCGCCCACCACCAGGTCGGTGATGCGCAGGCCGCTGGCGGTGGTGCGCTCGGGGGCGGCGACCATCTCACCTCCCAGGGCTGAGGCGCCGGTGGCGGCGACGCTGGTGGGGGCGGGATCGGTGGCCATGGTGAACAGGGTGGGGTTGGGATCGTCGGGGTCGAGTTCGGCCGGCGCGGCCACGGCGGGCCGTGCGGCGGCCTGGGGCGCGCTGGCGAGGGCGACGGCCTGCTGGAGACCGCTTTCGAGCGGGGGCGGCGTGGCCGCCTCAAGGGCCGTGGGGGCCACCAGCTGGCTCACGAAGGCCACCATCAGGCAGGCCACGCAGACCAAGGAACTGATCAGGATGTCGCGCATGCTGGAAACTCCCGGACCCGGCGATTCTGCCAGCCGCCCCTCGAGAGGGACGGCGCGGGCTCAGGAGAGCGGCGGCAGGTTGGGGGGCACGTAGGTGCTGTAGCCCCAGCCTCCGCTGGCGTTGTTGAAGGTCTGGTTGCTGAACAGGTCGGAGTAGATGGCGTTCCAGTTGGAGATGCCGCCATCTCCCATCCCCACGGCGAACACCTCCACGTTGCCGGGATCGGACTGGGCGGCGGTGGCATCGAGGGCCGCATTCAGCTGCTGCTGGTTGGCCCCCCAGATGTCGACGCCGGCGGCGTCGGGCACCTTGATCGGTGTGCCGGCGCTGGTGTAGCGCAGGCCGGAGCTGGTGATCGGATCGCCGTTCAGCTCGCCGTCCGTGGGCAGGGCCACGTTGACCCCGCTCCAGCCCTGGCCGACCTCAGGACGGTTGTCCCACCAGGGACGCCGCTCCGGCCGGCCATCGGTGATCAGGCCCACGTAGGTGAGGGTGTCCGGGGTCAGGGTGGCCTGGTCCCGGCTGATCAGCTCCCTGAGCGCGGTGAGGGCCCCCAGCATCTCGGTGCCGCTGTAGCGGTTCCCGGAGGTGCCGGGGGCGGTGTAGGCATCGAGGGCACTGGGGGCGGGCAGGCCGCGGGCGATCCAGTCGGCGCTGGTGGTGGCGCCGTACTGGATGTTGGGGGTGGTGGTGGCCAGGACATCGCTGGCCAGGGTGACCCCGGCCGAGGGGTCGGCGGTGGTGAAGACGGTTTTGGTGTTGGTGACCAGATAGCTGAAATCGATCGTGTGGATCGTGATCTGCTGGGCCGTGACGTTGTCGAAGGGATTGTCGATCAGCGACCAGGTCTTGATCTCCTCTGAGAGGGTCTGGCTGTTGGTGAGCTGGATGTTGCCGTTGAAGCCGTACTGGCCATTCTTGGTGAAGATGTAGCCGGCGTTGTTGAAGGCGGGTTTGAGGCCGTAATAGAAAGCGAGGCGGTTCTGGGCCTCCAGCCGGCTCACCCCCGAGGGATCGCTGCCCAGCATCGAGGTGGAGTTGTCGAGCAGGAGATAGAGGTTGACCGGGTGCGGATCGGTGACCCCGATCGGCGGCTTCGGACCGATCGGCGGGCTGTCGTAGCTGATGGTGACGCTGGCCGGATGGCTGGTGGCCCCCTGCACGTCCTGGATGGTGTATTGGATCGGCGTGGGGTTGGTGACGAATCCCGCCTGGGGCGTGAAGGTGATGTCCCCGTTGACGGGGTCCACGCTCCAGGTGCCCTGGCCGGGAACCACCAGTGGATCGCCGGCGTTGGCGGTGCCCACGATCCTGATCGTGGCGGGCACCAGGGGGGAATCGATGTCGGTGTCGTTGGCGATCACCCGCACGGTGCCGCTCTGGCCGGAGCTCACCCTGCCGATGAAGTCGTCATGGGCGACAGGGTTGTCGTTGGTGCCCTCGATCGTGATCGTCAGAACGGCGCTGTCGGTGAGGCCGCCGGGGTGATCCAGCACGGTGTAGTTGAACGATTCGGTGAGCTGGTCCCCCACGTTCAACCGCTCCACCGTGAGGTTGCTGTTGTCCACCCGGTAGGTGTAGGTGCCATCGGCGCTGAGCTGGAGGCTGCCGTAGAGCCCCTGCAGCGACGTGCCCACCGTGCCGGCGGTGCCCGAGCCTTCGAAGCCTCCGCTGCGGATGGCGGTCACGGCGCCCCTGCTGATCACCGGCGTGTCGTTGCTGTCCACGTCGGTGTCGTTGGCCAGCACGTTGCCGGTGGCATCGAAACCGCCGCTGCCGTTGGCCAGCCCCCCGGCCTCTTTGGCGGTGCCGGTGTCGTCGGGGGCCACGGGCGCATCGTTGGCCCCCTGGATGGTGACCGTGAGGACGGCGTTGTCGGTGAGGCCGCCGGTGTGATCCAGCAGGGTGTAGTTGAACGCCTCAGTGAGGGTGTCACCGGGATTCAGGGCCTCCACGGTGGGGTTGGTGTTGTCGACCCGGTAGAGGTAACGACCGTTGCTGTCGATGGTCAGGGAGCCGTAGAGCCCCCGGAAGGCGGCGCCGATGGGGCCGGCGCTGCCGGCGCCCTCCACAGCGCCCCGACGGATGGCGATGACCTGGCCATTGAGAAACGGCGTGTCGTTGGAATCCACGTCGGTGTCGTTGAGCAGCACGTTGCCGCTGGCATCGGCGCCGAGGGTGCCGTTGAAGCTGCCGCCGGCTTCGATGGCGGTGCCCGTGTCGTCGGGGGCCACGGGGGCATCGTTGGCCCCCCCGATGGTGAGGGTCAGAACGGCAGCATCGCTGAGGCCGCCCGCGTCCGTCACCGTGTAATTGAACGCGTCGCTGAGGCTGTCACCGGGGTTCAACGCCTCCACGTCGGCGTTGGCGTTGTTCACCACGTAGGTGTAGGAACCATCGGCCTGAATGGTCAGCGTTCCGTAGAGGCCCTGGAGGGAGCCGCCCACCGTGCCGGTCGGACCGGCCCCTTCCCGGGCCCCCAGCCGGATGGCCGTGACGCTCCCCTGGCTGAGCAGCGGGGTGTCCCGGCTGTCCACGTCGGTGTCATTGAGCAGCACGTTGCCGCTGGCGTTGCTGCCGGGGGTGCCGTTGAAGCGGCCGCCGGCCTCCAGCGCATTGCCGCTGTCGTCCCGGGCCACGGGGGCGTCGTTGGCCCCCCCGATGGTGAGGCGCAGCACGCCGATGTCGGTGAGGCCGCCGGGGTGATCGAGGACCGTGTAGTTGAAGGCCTCGCTCAGGGTGTCGCCGGGGCTGAGCGCATCCACCAGCGGATCGGCGTTGTTCACCACGTAGGTGTAGACGCCAAGGCTGCTGATGGTCAGGGTGCCGTGGGCGCCGGTGAGCACGAAGCCGCCGCTGCCGTCGGGAGTTCCCGCCGTGCCGGCCCCCTCGGTGGCACCGGTGCGGATCGCGGTGATCGCCCCGTTGAGGGGAGGGGTGTCATTGCGATCGACGTCGGTGTCGTTGAGCAGGACGTTGCCGGTGGCATGGCTGCCGGGGGTGCCGTTGGCCACCCCGCCGGCCTCCAGGGCCGCAGCGGTGTCGTCGCTGGCGACGGGAGCGTCGTTGGTGCCGGTGATCCTGATGTTCAGAACGGCGGTGTCGCTCAGACCAGCGGGGTGGTCGAGCATGGTGTAGTTGAACGACTCGATGATGAAGTCGCCCGGGTCGAGGCCATCGACGAAGCGGTTGTTGTTGTCGACCACGTAGGAGAAGTCGCCATTGGCCTCCATGGAGAGGGTGCCGTAGAAGCCCACGAGCACGAACCCGCCACCGGCGATGGCTGTGCCGGCCTGGCCCACGCCCTCCTTGGCCCCCAGGCGGATGGCCGTGACCGTGGCCAGGGGAGGAGCCACCAGGTTGCCGCCGTCGTTGCTGTCCACATCACGGTCGTTGGCGATCACGTTGCCGGTGGCATTGCTTCCCGGGGTGCTGTTGAGGGTGCCCCCAGCCTCCTGAGCCGTGCCGGTGTCATTGATCGCCATGGGGCCGTCATTGACCGCCACGGGGGCGTCGTTGGTGCCGAGGATGTTGACGGTCAGCGTGAAATCATTGGTTGCGCCAGACGCAATGATTCTTTGGGTGAAGATGAAGTTTTCTGTGAGGGTGTCCCCCTCGTTCATGCTGTCGACAATGACGGTTGCGTTGTCAACGTCGTAGATGTACTCCCCTGTAGCCTTGATGGTGAGTTTGCCGTACTTGCCCTGCAGAGGGGTGCCGACAGAGCCGACGCTCCCGCCTTCAGTTCTGATGCCTGAGATCTCGAAGGATGAGCTGTTGGAGCCGCTGATCAGGTCGCCTTGTCCAGCCTGGCCGCCGGAGCTGTTGTTGACTCCACCGGCTTCTTTTGCAAACGCGATGGTGGGATCAACATTGACGTTTGGCCCATTGATCGTGATCGTCAGAAGGGCTGTGTCGACGAGTCCACCTGGTAGGTGGTCGAGTACCGTGTAGTTGAAGTGGTCAAAGAGTGGCGGGCTGGTGGGAGTTAAGAGAAAGACGTCTTGATTGTTATTGTCGACAACATAGGTATAATCGCCGTTGCTTGCGATCGTTAGTGTGCCGTACAGGCCGTTGATGACGAAGGTGGCTCCGTTGTCATTGGTGACACCTTCTGGCCCGGAGCCTTCGCTGCTGCCGGCCTGGATCTTCGTGACAATGCCGTTGCTTGGTGGTGTGTCGTTGGAATCGACATCGGTGTCGTTGGTGAGGACATTGCCTGTGGCGTTGTAACCACCGATCTCATTGAATTGACCTCCTGCTGCCCCGGCCGTGCCGCTGTCATCCAAGGCCACCGGTGCGTCGTTGGTGCCCTGGATCGTGATCGTCAGGACGGCGGTGTCGGTGAGCCCGCCGGGGTGATCGAGCAGGGTGTAGTTGAAGGAGTCGCTGAGAACATCCAGGGGGTTGAGGGCATCGACCGTGGGATTGCCGTTGTCGATGGCGTAGACGTAGGACCCGTCGGCGTTCAGGGTCAGACGGCCGTATTGGCCCTGGAGTGCCACCCCCACCGTGCCTGGGGTGCCGGCGTTCTCCTTGTCGCCGACGCGCACGGCCGTGACGGTCCCTTGGGGCGGGGCCACGACGTTGTTGCCATCGGCTGCATCCACATCCCTGTCGTTGGCGATCACATCCCCCGTGGCGTTGCTGCCCGGGGTGGTGTTGAAGGTGCCACCGGCCTCCACGGAAAGGCCCGTGTCATCGGCGGCCACGGGGGCATCGTTGGCCCCGTTGATGGTGATCGTCAGCAGGCCGGTGTCGCTGAGGGCGCCATCGGAGACGGTGTAGTTAAAGGTCTCGCTGAGGCTGGCCCCCGGATCGAGGGCATCAACCGCGGGATTGGCGTTGTCGACCACATAGAGGTAGCTGCCGTTGGCCTGGATCGTGAGCGATCCGTACAGCCCCTGAAAGGGCACGCCGAGGCTGCCGGCGCTGCCGGATCCCTCGACGCCGCCGCTGCGGAAGGAACTGACAAAGCCGTTCAGGGCCGGGGTGTCGTTGGAATCGACGTCGGTGTCGTTGAGCAGCAGGTTGCCGCTGGCGTTCGAGCCGGGGGTGCCGTTGAAGCGGCCACCCGCCTCGACGGCGGCGCCCAGGTCATTGATGGCCACCGGAGCATCGTTCCGGCCCAGGATCGTGAGGGTCAGAACGGCGGTGTCGGTGAGGCCGCCCGGGTGGTCGCGCAGGGTGTAGTTGAACGCCTCGCTGAGGCTGTCGCCAGGGTTGAGGGCCTCAACACTGGGGTTGCTGTCCTCCACCACGTAGGTGTAGGTGCCGTCGGGGCGGAGGGTGAGGGAGCCGTAGAGCCCCTTCAGGGCGGTGCCGACGCTGCCGGCGGTGCCGCTGCCTTCCCGGGCGCCGGTGCGGATGGCCACCACGCTGCCCAGGGGCGGAGCGATCAGGTTGTTGCCGTCCTGGTTGTCGATGTCGCGATCGTTGCCGATCACCTGCCCGGTGGCATTGGCTCCCGGGGTGCCGTTGAGGGTGCCGCCCGCCTCGATCGCCACACCGCTGTCATCGACGGCGACCGGCGCATCGTTGGCGCCCCGGACCGTGATCGTGAGCACCCCGGTGTCGCTCAGGGCCCCATCGGAGACGGTGTAGTTAAAGGCTTCGCTGAGGCTGGCGCCGGGGTCGAGGGCGTCGACGAGGGGATTGGCGTTGTCGACCAGGTAGGTGTAGGAGCCGTCGACGTTGAGGGTGAGCTGGCCGTAGCTGCCCCGCAGCGGCGTGCCGAGGCTCCCTGCCGTGCCCGCCCCCTCGCTGGCGCCGGTGCGGAAGGACGTCACCCGCCCCTTGACGGTGAGGGGGTTGTCGGCGGGATCCGGGTCGGTGTCGTTGGCCAGCACGTTGCCGCTGGCGTTGCTGCCCGGGGTGGTGTTGAAGGTGCCGCCGGCCTCCTGGGCCGTTCCCGCGTCGTTCACCGCCACCGGGGGCCGGTTGGCCACCAGGGTCACGGTCTTGCTGCCGACGTAGTCGTTGAGGCCGCCGGCTCCGTCGCTGCCGTTGCGCTCCCCGAGGGTGCTGCCGGAACCGCCGGGGGTGGTGCTGCCGGTGAGGTTGCCGCCGCTGCCGTTCGGCGTGCCGCTGCCCGGCAGGCTGGTGTAGCTGACGTCGGCGGTGTTGGTGAGCAGGGTTCCCGGCACCAGCCCGGCCGGAAGCACCCCCCGGTAGGTGAGGGTGACGCTCTGGTTGACCCCCAGCTCCGGCACCGTCACCAGGATCCGGTCGGCCAGGCCGTTGCTGCCGCTGACGATCGAGAGGTCGATGGCCGCCGGCGCCCCCGGCTCACTCAGCGTGATCGTGGGCGGCCCGGAGAGGGTGAAGTTGGTGCCGAGGGCATCGAGGTTGTCCTCGATGCGGAGGTCGAAGGCCCTGGCGGTGCCGCCGTTGCGGATGGTGACCGTGTAGACGAGGGTGTCGCCCGGGGTGGCGTTGGCATTGCCGGTGTTGCCGGTCTTGTCGATCGCGACGGTCTTGTCGATCAGCAGACTGGGTTCCAGGATCGACAGCGGCGTGGCGGTGGCGGTGCTCTGAACGGCGCTGCCCCGGATGCCCGCACTGGCGGTCATGCTGTTGGTGAGGGTGAAGCCGGCCTGGTTGCTGGCCACGTTCGCCACGATGGCGTTGAACTCGATCACCACCGACTCGATCTGGTTCGGGTCGGCGTTGCTGTTGATGAGTTCGCCGAAGTTCCAGCTCAGCACCTGCCCGGCGACCGTGGTGGGCGCGAAGGCGACAGACGGGATCAGGGTGCTGTTGTTGCCGGCGCTGGCCAGGTAATAGGGGGCGATCGATCCCAGGCTCCAGGTCAGGTCGCCGGGATCGCTGGCCACGAAGGCCAGGGTGGCGGTGTTGTCGTTGAGGAAGGTGAGCCCGGTGGGCAGGTTGTCGAAGATGAAGGAATTGCTCAGCGTGCCCTGGGGCAGGTTCTCCTGCAGCCGGAAGCGCACGATCTCGCCGATGGTCACCCCGTTGCCGCTGGTGCTCGCCTCGGAGGTGAGCCGGGTGGTCTTGACGGTGCCGGGAGCGAGGCTCACCACCGACTGGCTGGCGCTCCTGTCATAGGAGTTGACGCCGCCGCTGCCGTTGCGTTCGCCGTTGGCGGCGCCGGAGCTGCCGGGGGTGGTGCTGCCGGTGCTGTTGCCGCCGCTGCCGTTGGGGGTGCCACTGTCGGGCAGGCCCGTGTAGGTGATGTCGGCGGTGTTGGTGAGGGTGGTGCCGGGCTGGATGCTGCTCAGCACCACGCCCCGGTAGGTGAAGCTGAAGCTCTGGCCGCTGTTGAGCCGGTCGATCCGCAGCTGGATCCGGTCGCCGTCGGCGGCGCTGGAGCCGCTGGTGATGGAACTGTCGACGATCGAGGCGGTGCCGGGCGGCAGGGAGCCGGGCAGGCTGACGCTCTGCAGATCGAAGTTGCTGCCCAGGTTGCCGAGGGCATCGTTGAGCACCAGGTCGAAGGCATCGGCGCGGCCCGCGGCATTGCGCACCGTGACCGTGTAGGTGATGGTGTCGCCGGCCTGAACGTTGCTGATCGGGCTGACGGCCTTGGTGATCGTGATCCCCGGCTCGCTGATCCTCACCGCCGTGCTGCCGCTGGCGGAGCCGCCCGTGTAGCTCACCGTGGCGGTGTTGGTGCGGGTGACCCCGTTGCTGTTGCCGCTGATGTTGGCGACGAGGGCGTTGAACTCCACCGCGACCGTGTCGTCGACCGTGTTGTCGCGGTCGCTGTTGGTGAGGGTGCCGAAATCCCAGCTGAGGGTGGAGCCGGAGACCGTGGGGGTGGCGGGGCTCAGGGATCCCGCCACGCCGGAGGAGAAGATCGGGGCGGTGGCGGTGCCGTCGCCCAGGAAGGTGATCCCGGCCGGCAGGCTGTCCACCAGCCGGAAGTTGGCCAGGTTCCCCTCGGGCACCGTGACCTGCACCCGGTAGCGGACGATCTCGCCGATGGCGACGTTGGTGCCTGTGGTGGAACTCTCCGAGGTGGAGACGATCGACTTGCTGACGCTGGCGCCGCGCAGGGCCACGGTGGCGTTGTCGATCAGCGTCGTGGTCCCGGGCAGGTAGCTGGTCCCGCCCGACGGCACGTTGCTGTAGTCCTCCAGCACCGCCACGTTGGTGAGGATGCCGCCCACCAGCAGGCTGTAGGCACCGGCATCGACGGTGGCGTCGAAGCTCACCACGGCGATGTTGCGGCCGCTGCTGGCGTTGTATCCGTCGATGGCGCCGCCACCGGCTCCGGTCAACGGGTCCTCCGGTGTGGGGCCCGGGTCGCTGAGCTGGACGCCGCCGGCGCTGAAGATGTCCGCCTGGCTGGCGGGGGAGCCGTCGGGGCGGGTGTAGCCGATCAGGGCGCCGCTGCCGTCGACGATCCGCAGGCTGCCGGGGGTGAAGCTGAGGCCGGCGGGCAGTTCGTCCCGCAGCTGAACGTTGAAGGCGCCGCGGTAGCTGGTGCCGATGTTCTCGATCACCATCACGAAGCGGATGGTGTCACCGGCATCGAGGCCGGTGACGTTGGAATCGAGGGCGCCGTTGCTGACGGCGCCGGTGGAGCCGTTGCCGCCGGCCACGCTGATGCCGCTGCTGTTCACCGTGCCGGTGAAGGGCGAAGCGCCGAGGGCGGCGGGGAAGGTGGCTCCCGCGGTGTTGAGGGCCGGGCTGTAGGTGGCGGCCAGGGCGCCGCCGAGGCTGTCGCGGCTGGTGACGACGATGCCGTCCCGGATCCGGAGGCTGGGGGCCAGCACCTCGCCGGTGACCGGGGCGATCTGGGTGGGGCGGCTGACGCCGTTGGAATCCACCGAGCTGGCGGTGGCGATGTTGGTGATCGGCAGCCGGTCGTCGATCGCCGCACCCGTCACCGTGACGGTGTAATAAATGTCGACCGTGGTGGGGGTGTTGCCCGGATCGCTGCTGTCGGCGATCGTGGCCACCAGGTTGTTGGTCGCCGGTCCGGTCTTCAGCAGGTTGTCCACCAGCAGAGGAGCGTTGTGCTGGCTGCCGTAACTGAACTGACCCGCCGGGGGCAGGCTGCCGGGGGCACCGCCGCTGAATTCGAAGGCGTTGGGGTTGGTGCCGCCGCTGGCCTCCCAGGCCACGTCGTAGACCGGCGTGGGCAGGTAGTCGCTGAGGTTGAAGCCCTGGATGTCGCCGGTGGGGAAGGTCACCTTGAGGCGGTAGGTCACCGTGTCGCCGGGGGTGAGCACCAGGGGCCCGGGCCCCGGGGCCTGGCCGTTGCGGGCCACCACCGACTTGGTGGAGGCGATGTCGGCCACGTTCAGGGGCACCGAACTGGCGTCGCTGACCTGGCGGTTGGTGTCGAGGAAGAGGCCGCCGGGCTGCTGCCGCTGGATGTCCCCCTGCAGGGTGACGTCGTTGACCAGGGTGTCGCCGGCCTTGATGTTCTGACCGGCGGCCTTCGGCGCCACAAAGAGGTCGTCGACGCTGGCGGTGAAGGTGATCGAGCCCCGGGTGGCCCCCGCCGTGCTGCTGTTGACCCTCCCCCCCTGGAGGAGGCCGTCATCGCCGATCGACCGCAGCCAGGCGCTGAGATCGAAGCTGAGGCTGTCCCTGCCGTCGACGCCGGGGCCGGCGACATCCGGCACAACAGCGATGGCGGCCGGGTCGAAGACCACGGAGCCGCCGCCGGTGAGGCTGGTGCCCTGCTCCTGGAGCCGGATCCTGGCGCTGCCGGGGGTGTAGCTGAGGCCGTCGCCGAGCAGGTCCCGGACAATCAGATCACCGAAGGCGAAGTAGTCGGAGATCTGGAAGTCGAGGCTGAAGCTGACGCTGCCCCCCGGCACCACCTGCTCGGTGCTGGCGGATTTCTGGATCGCCAGGGCCCGGGCGGTGATCGTGTCACTGGCCGGCGTGGTGATCGTGACGCTGCCGTTGGGGGAGTTGCTCCAGCCCGCCGAGGCGCCGGCGTTGTTGGTGTAGGTGATCGCCCCGCCGGTGGTGGGGTCGAGGGTGTCGGGAACGTAGAAATCAATCCGGGCCGCCGCCTCCTGTGGGCTGGTGGTGCCGGTGATGGGACCGCCGTAATCGATCACCACCAGGTTGTTGCCCGGGGCGGTGGGGTTGCCCACCGGAGCCTGAAGGACGCTGCCGGGCGCCAGCAGGCTGGGGTTGATGCCCAGCAGCTGGAGATCGCTGGGGAGGCTGTCGCTGAACGACAGATTGTCCAGCTGGGCCCCGTCGGCGATGTCGGCCGACAGCCGCCACGAGCTGGTGAAGTTGGGGCCCGAGACCGTTTCCGATTCCGGATGGTTGTTGGTCTTGGTGAACGTGAGCGGTGTCGGCACCACCTGGCCGGTCACGTTCGGGGCGCTGATCGGCGGATCAGTCAGCGGGTTGTTGAGCGGATCGGCTCCCAGGGCGTAGCCACCGCCGGCCCGCAGCGGCACCGGCCCGAGCAGCGGGCTGGTGGCGATCACCGTCACCGGCAGGTCCACCACCAGCGCAGGGGCGGAGGCGACGTAACTGCCGACGGGCAGCTGCCAGATCAGCAGCGTGTCGGGGGTGGCGCTGGTGAGGGTGACCCCGGTGATGGGGTGGACCAGGGTGTAGGGGCCGCTGGCGCCGCTGCGGGTGAAGCTGTAGGTCTGGGTGGTGAGGGGCAGACCGGCCCAGCTGGCGGTGCCGAAGCTGAGGTTGTCGGAAGGGGCGGTGACCTGCAGCTCCAGCCAGGGCTTGTAGCCCGTGGAGGCGGTCTCATCGAAGGTGAGCTGCAGGTTGCCGGTGTCCCCGTACAGCAGGTTCAGCGTGGAGGGGCCGAGCCCGATGACAGGGGAGGGCGTCGCCAAGGAATCGGATGCGGATTAAGCCTGCTCTCACCGTATCAATGGAGACGACCTCCACCGGGAGGGGGTGTCCCTACATGGGGTTGTCGCCGTTGGCCTGCCGCTGCCGCAGGGCCTGCTCCAGCCGGTCGATGCGACCGCGCAGCTCGTCCACTTCCCGCTGACGGGCCAGGCCCAGGTCCTGCAGCAGCTGGTCGCGGTTGCGCTCCAGCTGGCGCTCCGCCTGCTGCTCCACCTCCGGGGTCTCGCCCCGCAGGGCCCTGAGCACGTCCTCGACGAGGGCGGAGGCGTGGTTGGGGTCGAGCCGGCCACTGCTCACCCATTCCTGACTGACGTACTTGAGGCGATCGGCCACCAGCGAGGTGGTGCCGAGACCGCGAAGCAGCAGCATCTGCAGCAGATTGCCCTGGTCCATGGCGGGGGGTCCGTTGGAAAACGACGGTTGTCATCCATGAAACTGGCGCTTTTGCGGACCGCTGACCATGGGCAATGACCGTCGCACCGGCGCTCTGGTGGCCGGGGCCGGCGGGCTGCTGGCCGGGGTGGCCCTGCCGCCGCTGGGCTGGCCGTGGCTGCTCTGGCCCGCCCTGGTGGTGCTGTGGTCCCTGACGGGAAACCGCCCAGGTGAGGAGCCTCCTCGCGCCTGGCGTGGGGGGTTGTGGGGCCTGGCGGCGGTGCTGGTGAGCCACCGCTGGCTGCTCTGGCTTCACCCGCTCGACTGGATCGGCGTGCCCGGCCCCCTGAGCCTGCCGATCTGCGTGGCGCTGTGGCTCGCCTGTGGCCTGGCCGGAGGCCTGCTGGTGGGGTCCTGGGCGGTGCTGGCGGGCCGGCTCGACCCCACCCGGCTGAGCACCGCCCTGCTGCTGGCCGCCCTCTGGGGGCTGGCCGAGGTGTTGCTGGCCCGCGGTCCCCTGTTCTGGCTGGGCCTGGGGGCGTCGTCCCTGCCGGGCGACCGGGCCCTGGCGGGGATGGCGGCCCTGGGCGGGGCCGGACTGGTGGCGTTCCTGCAGCTGCTGATCGGCTGGTGCCTCTTGCGCAGCCTCCAGGCGCTGCCGGGCAGCCGCCGCCGCTGGCTGCTGGCCGGCCTGGCCCTGGCGGGCTCCTGCCACCTGATCGGCCTGGCGGCGCTGGGGCCGGCCCCTGCCGCCAGCGGCCCCAGCGAGCGTTGGCTGGTGCTTCAGCCCGCCATTCCCACCCGCGAGAAGTTCGAGGCCGATCAGCAGTTGCTCCTGCTGCAGCGGCTGGCCCAGGCCCAGCGACGGGCGGCCGGGCTTGCGGTGGCGGGGGTGCTGCTGCCCGAGGGATCCCTCGCCCTCGGCCAGCCCCTGCCGGAGACGGCTCCGGTGGAGGTGCTCAGCGGCGGTTTCCGCCGCGAGGGGCTGGAGCTGCGCAGCAGCCTGCTGCGGTTCCCCCCGGGGGAGCGGCAGGCCGACAGCTGGGTGGACAAGCATCGGGTGGTGCCCCTGGGGGAGTGGGTGCCCCTGGCGCGGCTGTGGCGCTGGAGCGGCCTGTCGGCGGTGGGGGGGGTGGAGCCCGGACCGGCCTCCCGCCTGCTGCCCAGACCGGGCGGAGCGGTGGGGGTGGCCGTCTGCTACGAGCTCTCCGATGGCACGGCCCTGGCCGCCGCCAGCCGGGACGGGGCCCGCTGGCTGCTGGCCAGCGCCAACCTGGATCCCTACCCGTTGATGCTGCAGGGGCAGTTCGCGGCCCTGGCCCAGCTGCGGGCGATTGAGACGGGCCGCTGGCTGATCAGCTCCGCCAACACCGGCCCCAGCCTGCTGGTGGATTCCCGCGGCCGGGTGCTGGACCGGTTGCCCGCCGGCCGCCCCGCCAGCGGCCTGCTCACGGTGCGGCAGCGATCCACGCTCACCCCCTACGACCGCTGGGGCGAGGGGCCCCTGCTGGGGATCGCCCTGCTGGCCGGGGTGTGGCGCTGGTCGTCTGGCGGGCGCGATCCGGGTGCCATCAGCTGAGGGCGGTACTGCGGGGCGTCACGGGCTCCTGGGGCGGGACCGCAAAGTCGATGCCCGCGGCCTGGAAGGCCTGGAGGATGCCGAGATTGATGGCCTGCTGCAGATCGAGGAACACCACCACGTTGCTGTCGGGGACGAAGAACACGAACTGGAATTCCAGGGCCCCGTCGGCGAAGCGGATGAAATGGCAGCGGTCGAAGGCCGCCGGCGGATGGGCGCGGATCACCGCCTCCACCAGGCCCGGAATGGCGCCGGCCTGCTCCGCCGGCAGTTGATCGCTGACGCGGAGGGTGTGGGCGACCCGCCGCCGCGGCAGATCCCCGAAGTTGCGGATCGTCTTCTGCAGCAGTTCCTCGTTGCCGATCACGATCCGTTCACCGCTCAGGCTGCGGATCGACGAGGAGCGGATCCCCACCCGCTCCACCGGGCCGAGCACGTCGCCGAAGCCGATCAGATCGCCGATCTGGAACGGTTTGTCGACAACGATGGTGAGGTAGTTGATGAAGTTGCTCAGGGGCCCCCGCAGGGCCAGACCCAGGCCGATGCCGGCGCCCGCCAGGGAGGCGTAGATGGCGCCGAGGGGCACCCCCTGCTTCTGCAGAAAGATCAGGCTGCCCAGGCCCCACACCAGGGCCCGGATCATCGGGGCCAGGGCCTTGAGGGTGCTGGTCTGCTCTTCCCGTCCCAGGCGGTGCAGGGAGCGCTCCAGCAGCAGCAGCACGCTGCGATTGATCAGCCGAACCACCAGCACAATGGCGATCAGCAGGGCGGCGCCCTCCACCAGCCGGTCGGGGCCCCGGTCGAGCCGCAGCACGTCCCAGCCCAGCACGAGGGAGCGCCAACCCCAGAGCACCATCGCCAGGTAACCGAGCGGAGCGGCGGTGTCGAGCAGGAGCCGCCCCAGCAGGTGGGCCTTCTGGGCTTCGGCGCGCTGGCCGTGCTGCTTCAGCCGGCGGCGCCCCAGCCGCACCAGCAGCCAGACCAGCCCAGATCCGAGCACCATTCTGGCGAGGGCCATCAGGACGGTGAAACCCAGCGCCGTCATCGATTCGTTCAGGATCGGGAACACCCTTGCATGGGCCTGGAGCTAGACCTCACACCTCATGGCGCAAGAAACGAATCTGCCTATTGCGTCCCACGGTCTACGACACAGCCGAGTAGGGCAGCTTCCAGCAGATGATGTTGGGATGGAACACTCTGCTGGAGGCGTGGGCCCGAAGTGATGTCCTTCGGTAACTCAGCAACGGGTGTGAAAACGTGTTTAGAAATTTAATTTGAGCCCCGGGATATGCGCTCGAAGTGAAACGCTTATCGCGTGATATTCAAGGGATATGATTGATCTTAATGGTAAGTGGGTTGACTCAAGCCCAAGGTTAAAAATTAACCTCCGCAGGCATAGGAGCAGTGATAATTCTTAGTCGAATTGTCAGTCCCACCCAGGCAGTAGTTCGTATTGCCTCCCTCGCAGTTTGGATCTCCCCCGCCAGCCACGCCTTCCAGCTCTTCTTCTGTGAGCTCGGCTTTGGCTCGATTGATATCATCCGGGGAAATGACAAAACCTATTTCTTTGGCAATCCCAACAACAATATCGGGGCCTGTTGCTGCTTTTAGGCGTTCCTGGAGGGTGACATCTGCTTTGACGGCTTCCAGGAATGCCTTGAGTTGCTCTTCTGACATGGTTTAAGTGTCTGGAGCCCCATGATGGCATGACTTGCAGCAAATCGTCTATCTGGCTGCGGGAAAGGCGTTGACATCCCGAACCGGGCGAGCTCTGTGCCACACCCCAACACCGTTTTGGAAGAGCTGAGTAGCATGGTGGGGCTAGGCACTTGCTGTCGCAAAGGTTGGAACGAATGCTCCGGCAGAGTCTCAGGTGGCCGGGTTATGTGGGCAGGGCTTGTTGTTAAATTGTGTTGCGGGACGCCATGCCCGGGGCTGTTCGCCTACTAGGAACGGTGCCACCACAACCCCGAGATCAAGGTCAGGATTGCTGCTGATCACGTCCTACACCCGATCCAGGCGAGCCATGGGAGGAGGCAGATGCTGAATGGAACCGTTCATCGCCTGTCACCGACAGGCAGGTAGCCAGCACTCATGAACTGGGCCACGACCTCCTTTGATCCAGCGTCTCCCATAAGAGCGAGCCCCATGCCGCTGAGGCCGGTAAAGAAGCCGGGCAGCATCAAGTTGCCCTCTCCAGTTCCAAAACATCGCAAGGTGAGATCAGCCCCAGCACAACGACTCAGGGCCTCCCGACGATGCCTGCCTGCCACATCCAGGCCGGCATCGCGCAAGCTTTGCGGCAACGGCCAGGGACCAACTGATAGCAGCTCGAGCAAGGCCATCAATCCAAGCGAGCCGCAGCAGAGGTGGTCGATCTGAAGATGGCTCCTCGCCGCCGTGGTGCCCAGAGCGGTGGCCATTTCTTCGGCACACAGGTCATCCCAGAGGGCCGTTCCCCACAGGCAGGCACGGCCTAAAGCAATGCCAGGGGCTCCATGGCACCAGCTCACCATGAAACCGGGCTCCTCAGTTGGATGGAAGCTGTTGCGATAATCGGGCCAGTTCCCATGCTCCTGATCGAAGCGCAGGCGCTCATAGGCCAGCGCAGCCGCAGCGCCTGAACGAAAACGGTCCTCACCGCAGGCGGCATGCAAGCGGGCCAGAGCAGCGGCGTATCCCGCCGTGCCGTGGGAGAAACCGAGCAATGGGGGTTGTCGCGATGAGTCACTCCAGGCCCCCTGCTCGTTCTGCTGCTCCAGCAGATGATTGCCAGCGGCCATCGCCAGCTGCATCGCCTGCTCTCCACCCAGCTGCAACAGCGCTCCGATCAGACCGGCACAGCCGCCGATCACATCCAGCTGCTGATCCGCGTGGATGAAACGCGGCAAGGCTCCGTTCAGCAACGCCTGAGCCAGCGCCGCTTCCCCGATCTGTTGCAGCGCCAGCAGAAGGCCACCGCAACCGTTGATGCCAAGGGGCCGATCGCGCCACAAGCGGAGTCGACCATCTGCAGATGACTCCGCCGCCAGCCTGCGCATTGGCTCGAGGATGGCCTCGTACACCTTCTGGGACGTCGGCGCAGATCCGCCAGCCTCTGGAGCAGGACTGAGCTCCAATCCACGATCCCGCAGGCCCTTCAGCAGGCAGGCGATCCCGATCGAGCCGCCGTAGAGCGATGGACCCACCGGCCCGAAGCAGAAGCTTTCCCCATCGCCGCCCAGATCCAACCCCAGCCATTCCACCTGTCCCTGTGGATCGGCGATCGCCATGGCCAGCAGCCTTTCGGCGATCTGTCTGGCCGCCTGCGCACCATCGATGGCCTCGGCCTCCGTCGCGGCGTCGGCTGCAGATCCTGAGGCTCCACCAGCAGCCTCTAGACGCAATTGCCGGGCTGTGGCCGTGCCACGGATCAGGCGCAGCTGAAAGGCGATCTCATCGGCATCCAGAGCCTGCAAACGCTCTCGCGCCGCCGCCAGACCGCTGGTCTTGATGAAGCCGGGCAGGTCGTCTGCTGCCTCGCCCAGCTGGAGAACCTCGCCGTCGATGGGATGGGTGAAAAAGGGGATATCCAGCTGCTGCATCTGGCGCACCTCCGCAGCGAACACAGGCCAGTGAAGGGGCCTGCTTTCCGCCATCAGAAAGCTGCGGGCCAGGAGCTCCAGTTTCATCGCCTGGGCGAACGGCGAGCGCAGAGCAGCAGGCTCCAGCTGTTGGCGCTGAATGGCGAAGTACACCCTTGTGGCACGCAGCACGATCCGCCGGGGCAGACCAGCGAAGCGCCCCAGCACCCCATCCGCTGCCAACCAGCGCTCGCGCAGGGCGATCAGGGCATGGCACTGACGGGTAAATCCTTCACAGAACACATCCATGTGCCTGTTCAAGGGATTGACGGCCCCAACACCCACGGGAAGGCTGGTGGGCACCTCGGCCGGACGCTTCAATCGGCCGGGCATCATGCCGTCGCTGTTGAGGCCAAGCCAGCCAGCCTGGGGATGCTCAGCCTTCTGGGGAGGTGCAATTCCCAGGGCGCTGATATCCATGGCCCGCTTGGCAGCTCCGATGAACATCCATTGGGGCAGCAGACCCGAACGCAGCACCGACTGCTGAAAACGACGCTGCAAATCGGAGGGGCCGTGCTGCTTGTCTGTTGTCGACGCCTCTGCAAGGTGATTGGGCAGATCCGCTTCAAGCAGCGTTTCGGTATCGATCAGCAGCAGCTGCTCGCCGCAAGCGATCAGATTCTCGTGATGGCAGTCGGTACAGCCAAGCAGATGCAGCACGGCCGTCAAACGGCCTGCATTCTCATAGAAACCATTCAACTCCTCGTCGCTGCTGCAGAGCCGATGGGGGACATACTCCATGTAGCCGTATCCGTCGCCATTGTGCACTTCGAGCGTGCGCAGAGGTGGGAGAACGCTATGGGAATTGAGATCGGCCAAGGTCGCCTGGTAGGCGGCATCCACCCCCATATCCTTGGGCTTGTAGACGACGCTGAGGATGTCAGTTTCGCGCGTCTCCTCTGCCACGGAGGCTGAAAACTGCAGGATCGAGACAGCTCGGCCGCCTCGATGCGGATCGCTCAGGCCCTGTTTCACGCTGATGAGGCGGTGGCCCAACGGCACCGAGAAGCGCTCAGCCAATGCTGATCGATCCGCGCAGATCCGCTGCAAGAGCTCCACACCACCCTGCCACCACAACAGGAAGACAGTGCCGATCAGCCGGCCGAGCACAGGAAACTCCTGCAAGATGGCATTCAAGCCATCGCCGCGGTGGTTGCGGATGAAGTCCTCGTAGTGCTCCCGCAGCGGCGGCCCAGAGCCATCCCCCGCCGCGCCTAGATGGGCCAGCAGCATTGTGCCCGGACTGCGCCCTTCTCGGAAGAGTTGCCAGAGCACCTGATCGCCGATGGCACAGAGCCGCTCCAGCAAGCTGTCGGCCAGCTGGGCAGCAACACCCAAGTCAACTCCACCACGTCCATCGATCTCTTGAAGTGCGGTTTCCAGTCGCTGGCGCCCGAGCTCACGGATCGGCCACCAGAGATCGATAAAGGGAAGACGTCTCTCGTCGTCGTAGGGGAGTAGGGGCAAGTTCCAGGCTTCCATGAGGGCCGCACGGCAGGCCTGAAGATTCCTATCCCAGACCATTCCCGAAAGCCCGGAGCCATCACCAGTGAATGCCTCCAGGTCTGCCAACCACTGCTGCAGTGCATCAACATCGATGCCGCTCCAAGCCAGACGCCGAGCCAGGGTGTGAGGCTCATCGGACGCCAGAGCTGCCAACCAAGGGTCGCGCCATCGCGGAATAAGACGCTCCAATGAGTTGACAGAAATCTCTGCAACCTCCACCAAGGTGTCGGTGGGCAACGTATCATGGAAGGGCAGTGAACTTGCCATTGAGTCACTCACTTTGGCCACAATAGATCATCTCGACTTCCCATTGTGGCTGAAACAACTGGCAGGGAGTTATCGTCGTTGACACTTTCGGTTTTGGGACTGGGGGAATACGATCGGGATTCGCAGGGATTCCATGGATGTTTTCCTGTGATGAGGGGCACAGCACAATCTCGGTTTCGGCGGATCAGGCGCTAACGACGGTGGGTCTAGCGGCTGGGTTTTCGTGGCAGGCTGCCGCCCCGTCAAATGCGACACCCTTGACGGTGCGGCAGAGGACGGTGTCAGGGAGCTGCTGGCTGGCGAGGCTAATGGTTTGAGGAGATGGGCCAGGCGATGTTAACGAGGGAGTTTGGCTAAAAGTTAGAAGCTGCTGTCAATGTGGCACTGACATTGATCCTGCTATGGCGCTGGTGAAGAAGGCAGGATTTGATCTGAACAAGTCAGTTTTGCTGAAGCATCAAGCAGTCGAGGAATGGCGAAAGTTGAGTGATGAGCAGTTGGAAGAAGACTCGGGGAAAAGGCGATGCCAAGGGGCGGTAGCAAGCTGGTTGTTACGTTGGTATGGGCCAAAGCTGAATTCTCTTTGCTGAGGCGGCCCTCCGGGCCATTGCCGACGAGCGGTCGGTTGTCGACACCACAACGCGCAACTGGCCCGATTTCAGAAGCAGCCCCGAGCCCGCATCTCTCATGAGCAGTTGGTGTCACGGCGCCCCGGTAATTCTGCTCGGGCGCCAATGGCCTCCCCCTAGGAGTCTGTTGCGCCTAGATCGTCCCAGCGTCTCTCCGATGCTGCTGCTGCTCTACGCAAGATCGGGGGCGACCATCTCGGCGGGGTGGGAGAACAAGGATGAAGGATTGGGGGAGGTGCTGGGAGAGCGTGGTGGCTATGTGTTGAAGTGCTGAGGAGTGCTGACGGGTCTTTGGAGATGTGCTAATGAAGTTGAGAGTATTCGAAGTGACAGGCGATGTCAGAAGAGCAACTCTCAGCCCTGCTTGCCAAGCTCATGGATGATGCTGGGCTACAGGAGAAGCTCAAGGGTGCTGCAGACCTTGATGCTGCTATAGCCCTGGCAAAGGAAGCAGGGTTTGAGGTCAGCAAAGCAGATTGGCTGAACCATAAGCAGGACAAGACTATTGAGCTCAGCGATGAGGAGCTGGAGAGCGTGACCGGAGGGGGTCTCCCTGATTGGTATTACCGTTGGATGGAAGGCGGATACAAGGTGGATAATGGCCGCCCCCTAGATGGGGAGGGAAGGCGGATATAAGGCAGATATCCTACTTGGCGAGATGAAAAAGGTTGGCGAGGTAAAATAATGAGAAAATTGAAATAATGATAATACAGGAAAAAAGGAGAAAAAGAGAGAATAAGAATAGATAAGAATGAAATAAGAAGGATAAGGAGAGTAGAAATTTAAAAAAGGCTCGCTAGGATGACCTCATTAAGCCCCTGCCACCACAGGAGCTTTTTTTCAATCACGCCCAGACCGCCTAAAACGGCTTCCAATACCTGGCACCACCTCACTCCTCCGCAGCCAACTTTGAGCCGCTTTTCCCGCCCTAATCCATCTCAACAATGTCTACCTGCAGCAAAGCCCCACCTCCATATTCTATGCCTCAACGGATAAGCTTACTTCCTCAACGCAGTCACCAAATACTTCGCTATCTATCGCCATCACAAATGCCGTTTGCTCTTCTGAATCTCACCGCAATCTGATGCCAGTCAGCAGGGATTTGATTAAGCCTAATATCAAACGCAAAGGGCAGGTGTTGTTGCCCTGGTGATACTCGTTTCTTCTTGCTAATCCTGTTTCCAGCTTTCTCAACTAGCCGCTTCAGCATCCTTGAGCCCCAGTGGCACTTGGGTGCTCCGCTGGCGTGATGGCGATGCTTCTGGCAGAAACGCTCATACTGTCTGGAGCATCCGTTGAGCGTGGGTGCCAGTTGCAGGAAGGATGGGTGCCATTCGCTGATACCATCACAAACCAACCTGTGGCGTCATACCTGGCTTCCCAGAAGTGCCCGCAACGCCCACTCAAGCAGTTAAGCGCCATCGCCGAACACCAGCCAATCCAGTGCATTAATCTGGGTAGCTGGGTCGCATCATCGGGCCGTATCAGCAAGTGCAGCTGATTGGCCATCAAGCACACCCCATACAGCCTGTGAAGCACCTTCTCCTGTGCTCGCAAGAGCACCCTCAGCAACACATCCCGTTTCAATCCTTTGGTAATCAGAAACTCACGGCTGTTGCACCGCAGCGTGATGTGAAACGACCATCCCTGCGGCAGGTGGCGGGTTGGACGGGGCATGAGGGCGGCGGTGGCGTGGTGAGGACACCACGATGAGCTGGTGGCGCCAGTGATCGCTGCAGCTCCTTGGCGTAGGGGGGACTGAGCTCCTAGTGGTGCTGCAACTTCGGTCTAAACTAACCGCGTAAAATGCCCCAGTCCGATGTCGGAAGACCAAATCTAGGCCTTGATCAATGCTCTCAAGGCTGACACCAGCCTGCAGGAACGTTTCAAAGCTGCTACCAACCTTGATGAGGTCGTGGCGATTGCCGCGGAGGCTGGCTTTGTTGTCACAAAGGCAGAAGTGTTGCAAGCTCAAGCACAGTCCGTGGAACTGAGCGACAGGGAATTGGAGGGCGTGATGGGTGGCGCTGAGACTTTTGGAGTGAACACTAATTGTTGGGTTGTTTGTTCGGCAAACTGCAGGTAAGGTGGAGACTGATCTGCAACAAAGAACAAAGGTTATGATGGAAAGGAGTGGCAGACTGAGGTGGAGACCGAAGGTGGCAGTGAGGTGTTGGCCAGGCTACTCTATTGCCCAAAGCCTCCGCAACCACAGGGGCTTTTTATTCCTCTAAATACTCCCAGAAACACCTAGAATCACTTCAGATGCTTGGCACCACGCGCCCTCCAGCAATGGCGCAGGGCTGGTTTCATGAGGTGGATTCAGGTATCAGCTTTCAACACGCGCAGCAAAGCCAAGCATCTCTATTCCCTACCTTTTATAACCCTTATTCCGGTGCCATTCGTTGATTTCATGGGTCTCCAGATGTCGAGGAGTCCGTTGTTGTTAGAGAGGCTATTCATTCTTCTATGCATATCTGTTGTCACGGAGCTAGCGTGGATTCCATCAGGTCAATGGATGGTTGTGGTCTTCATTTCATTGCCTTCGCGTTCTCCCATCGATCAAGCGATTCACTCATCGCCCTTTATGCCAATGAATGAGTGGGTCAGACAGCGGCATCGCTTCATCATCAGCAGCGCCTGGTGGAGTGTTGTTGTGTCGTCTTCTGGGTGGGTCAAGGGCAATCAGCCCCACGTTGCTCTGATTCCCTGCTGGCTAGAGATGCGCCTGTCGATGCGCTCTTCACCCTCTCCAGCGATCCCGTGATGCTGTGTCATGCCCGATCGGCTTGCAACGCCACCCAGGCTGTTCAACAGAACAGCGCCAGGCGCGCCATTGAAGCGGAGCCCTTGGCTTGGTTCAGGTGATCAAGGGCTCGCAAGAGCGTGGGCCAGGTATCCGCCACGGCTTGCGGCCAACTCGCTGTAGCGGCCCAGCTCGGTGATGCTGCCGTCCTGAAGCACGGCAATCTGATCGGCGGATTCGATCGTCGACAGCCGATGGGCAATGGCAATACGGGTGATCGGCAGGGATTGAAGGGTGCGGGTCACCACGGCCTGGGTAGGGGCATCGAGGGCACTGGTGGCCTCATCGAGCAACAGCACCTTCGGCTTTCCAAGCAACGCCCGGGCCAGGGCAATCCGCTGCCGTTGGCCCCCGGAGATGGCACCGCCCCCTTCACTGATCACTGTTTCGAGTTGCATTCCCATGCGCAGCACGTCATCAGCGATGGAGGCCTGGGCCAGGGCCTCCCAGACCTCCTCCCGGCTGTAGGTACGACCTGCTCGAACAACCTCATAGATGGATCCACTGGGTAGAGGTGTGTTCTGCAACACCACCCCGAGCTGGCGGCGATAGGCGCGCACGGCCAGCTCACGCAGGTCGAGCCCATCCACACGGATCAATCCCGCCTCCAGCTCCATCAAGCGCAGCAAACAGCGCAGCAGGGTGGTTTTGCCACACCCAGAAGGACCGGTGATGGCGGTGTAACTGCCAACTGGGATCTGCAGACTGATATCCCGCAGCACGAGATCCTTGGTGCCCGGATAGCGAACCTGGAGCTTGTTCAGGACGAATTGACCCTCCACCCTGTGTTGCTTGCCCCCCTGTTGCGCTCCCTCCTCGGGGGAGGCGAACATCACCACTTCGGAGCGTTGCCACAGCACCACCAGCCGGGCCACCGTGGTGGCCACCTGGGTCGCCAGAGCGGAGAGTTGGCTGTTGAACGACAGGTAGGCGGCCTGAAAGGCCACAAACATCGCCACCAGCTGATTGGCGCCGAGGCTGCCCAGTCCCCCCTGGGCCGCGGGGAGCTCGGAGCCCCCTGCCTGCCTGGCCTGATGGAGCAGCAGCACGAAACTGGCGAAGATCAGCGCCTGGGCGAGTGGATTGAGCACGCGAGCCAGGATCTCGAGGGCATGGGCATAACTTTCTCCGCGGCGCTGCAGGTTGGCCAGCCTGAAGAGATGGCGAAACCATTGCTCGAACACAAACGGTTCATTGCCGCCCACCCGTACCTGGGCCATGCCCATCACCGCCTGCAGGCCCAGGTCATTCATCCGCGCCTGGCCCTCCTGCAGGGGGCGCTCCAGACGCGCGTTCTGCCACACCAGCAGGCCCATCACCGAGGCACTCACGAGGCTGAACAGACCGGCAACAAGGGCCAGCTGGGCCTGGTACACCACCATCAGCACGAGGTTGGAGAGAGAAAAGATCAGGGACAGCAACGCACTCAGCAGGCCATTGCTGATCAGCTGACGCATCTGCCGAACCGCCCCGACCCTGGACATCAGATCCGCCGTGCCCACCTGACTGAAGAAGACCAGGGGTAACCGCAGCAGATGGGTCCACAGCGCTGCCTCCAGGCGCAGATTGAACAGACTTTCCAGCCGAACCAGGGCCAGGCTGCTGAACGCCTGGGCCACCACGGTGGAACAGGCCACCAGCAGCACCACCAGGGCGGTTTCCGCGATCAGACGCTGTTCCCCCAGGGGCAGCACGGTGCCCACCAGGTAGGCCGTGAGGGTGGGGATGCTGAGGTTGAACAGCGCCACCACCAAGGCACTGAACACCACGGTGAGCAGGGGGGTGAACTGGGCCGCCAGGCTGAACCGCAACAACCTCGGCAGGGAGCGCAGGCCCGTCGGCCAGGCGGCGTAGAGCTCAAAGGCATAGGGCTTGAAGGTCTGGCTGGGCGTCAGCTGACGCGTGCTGCCGCTGGAGTGGGGGTCGAACACCACTGCCCGGCCACCTCGGCGGTGCACCACGAGGGGCCGGCCATCCTCACCATCGAGGGCCAGCAGGACGGCGCGGGTGCTGGTGATCAAGTCGCTCGGCGTGCGCACATCCCGGAATGGAATGTTGTTGACTTCCAGCAGATCGCCCAGACTCCCCTCGGCAGCCACGAGCCGACGGGCGTCGTCCAGCAGGGTCATGGCGTAGGCCAGCGCGGCAAGGCGGAGATCCCCGTGATCGATGCCGTCCTCGCTGGGGCTGGCCTGTCGGTTCTGCTGGAGTTCGACGGCCCGCAGCAGCGCTGCCTGGCGGGCTTCGCCCAGGGACGGTTTGCCGGTGTCGAGGCGAGGCGTGGGATCGTTCATGGATCAGCCATGGGTGCTCCCTCCCGTTCGGCCTCCAGCAGCCGTCGGTAGGCGCCTTGAGGCCGGGCGGCCAGCTCCGCAGGCGGGGCCAGCTCGACCGGCTGACCCTGATCGAGCACGAGGACAAGGTCGCTCATCTCGGCGGAACGGAGGCGATGGGCGACGGTGATCAAGGTGCGCGGTGTGCGCTTCACGGCCTCCAGCACCTGCCGCTCGCGACGCTCATCGAGGGCACTGGTGGCCTCATCCATCAGCAACAGGCTGGGCTGGCGCAACAGTGCCCGGGCGATCTCCACCCGCTGGCGCTGGCCGCCGCTGAGATTGCCGCCCCCTTCCTGGAGCGGGCGCAGCAGCGCCTCCGCGCCGCCGAGCTCCTCCAGCAGGCCGGCCTGCTGCAGCGCGTCGATCACCTCAGCCTTGCTGAAGCGGGGATCCCAGAGGGTGAGGTTCTCCTGCAGCGTGCTCGGAAAAATGAAGACCTCCTGCGACACCAACGCCAGGGAGCGGCGCAGGGTGACATCGTCCCAGGCCATCCAGGGGCGTCCGTCGTAGTGAATCGAGCCTCCGGTGGGTTGCATCAGACCTGCGAGCAACCGCAGCAGGGTGCTCTTACCGGAACCGCTGCTTCCCACGATCGCCAGGTGCTGGCCAGCGTCCAGGTCCAGAGTCAGGCCGCCGAACAGGAGTGGGGTGGTATGGCTGAACTGGAAGGTCAGGTTGTCGAGGCGCAAATCCCCTTCAAGCTGACGCGATTCATCCGCCGCTTCCGCGTGGGATGGGAGCAGGAAACTGCGGACGGTGGGATCCACCTCCGTGTCGACCACATCATTGAGGCGGCCCATCTCGCCATCCAGTTGCTGCAACTGACTGGTGAGCTGACTGATCTGCTGCAAGGGGGCCTGGATCATGCCCATCAGGAACTGAAAGGCCATCAATTCCCCCAGACTGAGCTGGCCTAGAATAATCAACAAACCGCCCAGCAGGATCACGCCGGTGCGCACCAGAAAGCCCGACGTGGTGCCAATCAGGCCCACCAAGGAATTGGCAAGTGATTGTTTCTGCAGTTCTTCCAGACCTTCAATGAAGCTGGCCGACCATTGAACAAAAGCCTCGTTTTCCAGGCCACTGGCCTTGATGCTTTCAATCCCCTGCACCAAGGCCATGCCAGTGCCCAGGGCCTTGCCCTGCAGCATGGCCAGGCGGGTGTTCTCGTTCTTGCGCCATTCACGCATCCAAAGATTCAGGTAGGCGTTGGCACCGGTGATGCTCAGGGTGAGCAACGTCAACCAGGGTGAAATCAGCCCACCCACCAGCAGGGCCAGCAGCCCCGATCCCAGGGAGAGAAGGAAATCAATCACCCCACTCACACTCAGCTGCACCAGCGTGAAGGGCAGCATCAACCGTGCCGATAGCTCGCCACGCATTCGCTGGAGGAAGTAGCGATAGGGCAGGCTGAACAGCGATAGATAAAGGAGGCTCGCAAGTCGTCTCAGCAGCTGATTCTCCAGGCTGCGCAGCAACAGTTTCTGCAGATTGAGAAGTCCGATCAGCACGATGGCTGCGATTCCCATGATCCAGATCACGGGAATCGCGATGTTCTGGTAGCCCTCCTGCAGGAAACCATCGATGAACTGGGCCGTGGCACCGGCCATGAACAGCTCTGGAATGGCGCCCACCACGGCCACCAGGGCCAGCCAGGGCAGCACCGAGGCATAGGGCCGCACCAGTTGCGGGACCAGGTGATAAAGGCTCGGCTCATGGCCGCCCCGGCGGAACCCCTTGCCGGGCCTCATCTCCAGCGCCACCCCCGTGAAGCTGGTCTGGAACTCCTCCCATGGCACGCTGCGACGGCCGCCGGCAGGATCACTCAGATAGGCCCTGCCCCGCTCAAACCCTTCCAGAACCAGAAAGTGATTGAAGTTCCAGAACAGCACACTGGGAAAGATCCCCTCCTTGCGTAACCCTTCGGCAGACGTGCGATAGGCCCGCACCTCAAGGCCATAGCTCTGAGCGGCCCGCTTGAGCTGGATGGCGCTCACGCCATCGCGGCTGATGCCGCAGCGGTCACGCAGTTCCGCCAGCGGGACGATCCGATCAAAGCAGGCCAGCACGATCTTGAGGCTGGCGGCACCACATTCCACGGCCTCGTACTGGAGCACCACTGGAGCGGTGATGCGGCGCGATCGAGGCTGCCACCGTCGCCTCATTACCAAGAAACTCCATCCATGCGTCAGCGGTTCTCCACCACCAGCCCCAGGGCCTGGCGCAACATCGGCATCACAAACTCCATCGGGCGGCGATAGGTGGTGGTGATCTGCACATCAGCCTCGGTCCCGAGCCGCACCGGAACGGGCGGCACCCGACGGGTGCTCCAGCGGTAGCAGCGGCGCGAAAGCAATTGCCGACAGTAGGCAGTCTCAGCCTGCTCCAACTGCACGCGCACCTGATAGGGGGTACCCACAACCTGCTGGATTTCGGATGCCAGGGACTGGCTACCGACAAAGCCTTTCAACCCCTCTCTCGTCAAGGGCAGTCGACCTACTTCAACCACCCGGCCAGGGATACCACCGTACTGGGCGCGAGAAATCCCTTTGGGTGTCACCAGCACCTTCATATTCTCAGCGATCTGCTGCACGGTGGAAGAATTGACGAACACCGATATCGTCTTCGGCAGGGCGGGTGGTTCCAGGCTGTAGGTGAACAACTCATCGCCGGCCCGCACATGGGATCCATTGCGCAACTGACGGCTGAACAGATAGATCCCTGAAGGCGGAGAAACGGCATACACCTTCGCCATGTATTGCACCAGGGCCGCCTGCAGTTGATCAATCGTCTGCAGGGATTCGAGAGCAGCCTGCCTGGCCTGCTGAAGGCTGTCGACCCTGCTGACGTCTGTACCCAACTGATCGCGCTCGGCCTGAAGTAACTGATTCTTGAGATTGTTAATGGTTGCCGACTCCTCGAAGAGGCTGGATTGGGAGATGCCTCCATCACGGGAAAGAGCCACCAACCGCTCATACAGCGCCTGACGATCGGCAAGCTCCTTCTGGAGGCGTTGCCGTTGTTGTACCAGTTTCGAATCCACCTTCACATAGGCCACGGCCCGTTTGCGCTGATTGCTGCCGATCTCCTGGTGATCGCTCAGTTTGGGAGCTGCCACGCGACGGGCAGCATCCAACTCCTCCATCGCGGCCGTGTTCTGGATCAGGGAAATCAGGGTATTGGCCGGGTAGTGCAATTGGCGATAGAGGGTTTCGATCTGATCGAGACGATCAAACGGTTCTGATGCATCGGAGGTTTCGGGCAACACCACCCGTTGGCCTTCCGCAGGCGCCATGGCATCAAGGACCAACGCATTCAGCTCCCCGTAGGGGAGCGTCGTTGAGCTGTGGATGGCGGACTGACCCCAGAAACGGGCCAGGGCCTGATTGCGGCGGCGGCCATCCAGACTGAACTGATCGGGACCAACACCACTCACCTGGTAATAGAGAACTCCGTCCGTTCCGGCTTGAAAACTGCTCACAACCCCCTCAGGGGTGATGGCGGCAAGGCCATTCACCTGAACCGGAACATGGGCGAAGAAGGCCCAAAGCACTCCAAGACCAGTGATGGAAGCAGCGGCCAAGGCCGTGAGCCGCACCGGCAGTGGCAGCAGCTCCACCGGTTTGGTGGCATCTCCGGCGTTGCGCAGCCGCTCCAGTGCGACCTGCTCAAAAATGGCGTATCGATCGGCTGCAGCGCCGCCAGAGTTCGATCGCTTGTCGGTGGATTTGCCGGTGACCGGCGGACCCGAGGGAGCTTCTGAAGCGACTGGGTCCGTCAAAGGAGTCGATGAAGGAGCGGCTAGCCAACCGCGATCCCTTTCGGTGAGATTAAGGCACCTTTGATCCCGGCAGACCCCACGGAGGTGCCTGTTTGTGACGATCAAACAGAAACTTGGCGCCTGGACCCGCACCGCCAGGAACAGCACCGATCAGCCGTTCCCGCCGGCCGATCAAGGCGGCGCTGAGCAACTTCGTTGCCACGTCTCGCTGATCAGGGCCAAGGCGATGGTGCCATCACGCCACGCGCCAGGCTGCACCCATTTCTGCGGCCACGGAGCCTGTGGACGAAAGCAAAGCAAGAGCCCCTGCCCGAGTAGCCAGGCGGGGCAACGGTTCTTGAAATGGAGCCAAGCGGACTCGAACCGCTGACCCCCTGCATGCCATGCAGGTGCTCTACCAGCTGAGCTATGGCCCCATTGATGCACCGGCTGAACCGGCGCTTGAGGAGCTTACAACGTGGCCGATCGCCCCTCGGGTGTCCTCACACCTGACGCCACACCGCCACCAGCCGTCCCTGCACCGTCACCTGCTCGGCCGGCACCAGGATCGGTTCGTAGGCCGGGTTGGCGGCCTCGAGGCGCACCTGGGCCCCCTGGCGGTGGAAGTGCTTGAGGGTGGTGCCGCTGCCGGGCACCAGGGCGCTCACGATCGTGCCCTCCCGCAGGCGGGAGGGGTCGGCCACGGGCTCCATCAGCACCACGTCGCCGTCGGCGATGTGGGCGTCCACCATCGAGTCGCCGTTGACCGTGAGGGCGAAGAGGCCACGGGTGTCGAGCACGGGGGCCAGATCCAGCCGCTCCTGGACGTCGTCGAAGGTTTCCACCAGGCCGCCGGCGGCCACGGCCCCCAGCACCGGGATGCCGCCGCTGGCTTCGCCCAGCAGCTGCAGGGTGCGGGCCTGGCCCTCCTGCCAGGTGATCCAGCCCTTCTGCTGCAGGTGGCGCAGGCGGCTCTGGATCGGCGCCGGGGAGCGCAGGCCCATGGCCTCCATCATCTGGCGGATGGACGGGCTGTGGCGGTGGCTGCCGATGTAGTCATGGAGCCAGTCGTACAGCTCGCGCTGGGCATCGGTGAGCTCCTGGGGGGCGGCGGACACGGACAGTACGGATGAACCACCCCCTTTCTGCCAGGTCGCGGGCCGATTGTCCACAGGCTCAATCGGCCACGCCCCCCAGCAGGGTGGCCAGCAGCGCCTGCTGGACGTGCAGGCGGTTCTCGGCCTGGTCGAACACGCGGCTGGCGCTGCCCTCGATCACCCCGGCGCTGATCTCCTCGCCGCGATGGGCCGGCAGGCAGTGCAGCACGATCGCCCGCGGGTCGGCCTCCGCCAGCAGATCCTCGTCGAGGCACCAGCCCGCGAAGGCCCGCTCCCGTTCCGCCTGCTCCTCCTCCTGGCCCATCGAGGCCCACACGTCGGTGTAGAGGGCATGGGCGCCGCGCACGCTGGCCAGGGGCTCATGCAGCACCGTGATCGCACAGCGGTCGCCGGCGAGGGACTGGGCCTGCGCCACCACCGCAGGGCTGGGGGCGAAGCCATCGGGACAGCCGATCCGCACGTTCAGCCCCAGCAGCGCCCCGATCAGCATCAGGGAGTGGGCCACGTTGTTGCCGTCGCCCACGTAGGCCAGGGTGAGGCCCGCCAGGTCGGCGGGGGCGCTGCCGAAGGTCTCCTGCAGGGTGAGCACATCAGCCAGGGCCTGGCAGGGGTGCTCCAGGTCGGTGAGGGCGTTGATCACCGGCACCGTGGCCCAGTGGGCGTAGTCGGCCAGGTCGTCCTGGGCGAAGGTGCGGATCGCCAGGGCATCGCAGTAGCGGCTCAGCACCCGCGCCGTGTCGGCGATCGGTTCGCCCCGGCCCACCTGGCTGACGGCCGGGTTGAGGTCGATGGTCTGGCCGCCGAGGCGGGCCATGGCCACGATGAAGCTCACCCGCGTGCGGGTGGAGGCCTTGGAGAAGATCAGCCCCAGCACCCGCCCCCGCAGGTCGATGGTGGTCTCGCCGGTTTTCAGCTGGCGGGCCAGGTCCAGCAGGGCGAAGGTCTGGGGGCCGTCGAGGTCGGCCGAGGAGAGCAGATCACGTCCGGCCAGGGGGGCCAGCACGGTGGAGGGGGACACCATGGCCCACGTCCCAAAGAACCCTTATGCGAGATCGAGGCCCCCGCCGTCAAGGGGGGCAGGGGTGCAGGCCATGGCGCTCCGGCTGGGATGGGCTGCCGGGGGGCAGCAGAACGACGGCGCTGAGGGGCCAGGCACCGGGTGCTTCCCAGCAGGCCAGGGAGGGTTGGGCGGCTCGGAGTTTCGCCAGCCCCTGCTGGCCGCTGTGGAACACCAGCAGGGGCTGGCTTCCGGCCCCAGGGGCCGGTGCGGTCCGCTGGCCGATGTCCTGAAGTTGGCCGGGCCGGAAGTAAGTGGCCATCAGGGCGTCCGGACGCCAGCCGCTGCTCCGGCAGCCCTGCCGGCAGAGATCGCTGCGCTCCACGAAGGCGGCCACGGCCCTGTAGTTCTCCAGGGGGCGGCGTTTGTCGGCCAGGCGCTGCTGGGCGATGCGCAGTTGCAGCAGCAGCACCGTGGCCAGCAGGACCGCCAGGGCGCTGCGCCGGAACCGGCCCAGGCTCCGGCTCAGCTCCCAGCCATCGCCGCACAGGTAGGCCGCCGCCGGCAGCAGCACGGAGTAGTAGCGGGGCTGGGAGAGGGGCTGGATCAGGTCGATCACCAGCATCAACGCCGTGAAGCTGATGATCACCAGGGCCAGGAAGCGGGCTTCCCCCTGGGCCAGCGGCAGCGCCAGGGGTGGCGTGAGCAGCCAGCGGCGCAGGCCGCTCGCTGATCCGATCGCCCAGCAGAGACCGATGGCGAAGGCCACCCAGCCCAGCAGGGCGAGGCCTCCCTGTTTCAGTTCGAGCAGGGGGAGCAGGCCGGAGCTGAGGGCAGAGAGGGTGCCCGTGACCGGCTCCACGTCGATCCAGTCGAGCCGCTGCAGCCTGGCGCTGTACGGACCGGCCAGGCCATGGAGGAGCGGCCAGACCAGGATCGCCAGCAGCAGCGGCAGGATGTGACGCCGCCTGGAGACGATCAGCCCCTCGGCGGTGCCGACCGCCAGCAGCGACAGGACGAACAGCAGCGCGAAGTAATGGGTGAGGGAGAGCAGCAGGCAGGACCCCCGGAACACCCAGGCCAGGGCCCCACCCCGCTCCGTCTCCGGGGGTGGCGCGATGGCTGACGGCAGGGCCCGGGAGCGCAGCCGCAGGGCACTGCCCACCATCACCGTGGCGAGGGCCATCGCTAGGGCATAGCTGCGGGTTTCCTGGGCCAGAAACAGAAAAAAGGGGCTGGTGCCCAGGAAGGCCAGGGTCACCAGCCGGCGGCCCTGCCCCCGGCCCGAGGCGAACCAGGCGGCCGCCACAAGACTCAGGGCGGTCATCAGCAGACTGAGGCTGCGGGTGGCGGTTTCGCCGCTGCCGGCCACGCCGATCCACAGCTTGAGCAGCCCCTGGTACAGGGGGGGATGGGTGTCGGGGATCAGCCAGACCCGGAACAGCTCCGGCCAGCCGGCCTTGCTGGCGGCAACGGACCAGATCTCATCCGACCAGTAGGAGTAGGAGGGAACCAGACCCTGGGCAGCGATCGCGAGACAGCCGAGGATCAGCCCCACCGTGATCGCGATCGGGCCCACGCGGTTCAGGCCGCCGCGGTTTCGAGCCTGGCCTCCTCGGGCATCTGGCTGGAGGCCAGCAGCTGCTTCAGTTCATCCCCCTCGATCACTTCCTTGTCGAGGATCTTGTGGGAGATGGTCTCGAGCAGCTCACGGTTGTGGCGGAGGATGCTCAGGGCGCGGTCATGGGCCCGGTCCACCAGACCCCGCACTTCGCGGTCGATGGCCTGGGCCGTGGCATCGCTCACCACGCGGCGGGGATTGCTGGGTCCGCCCAGGAAGCGGCTGCCCCCCTGCTTGTCGTAGGCGAGGGGCCCCAGGGTGTCGCTCATGCCGTAGGTGCCCACCATCTGCTCGGCGATGTCGGTGGCGCGCTGCAGATCGTTGGCGGCGCCGGTGGTCACCTCGCCGAACACCACCTCCTCGGCCGAGCGTCCGCCCAGCAGGGTGGCGATCTGGCCCTCGAGGTCCTCCTTGGAGTTCAGGAAGCGCTCCTCGGTGGGCAGCTGCAGGGTGTAGCCGAGGGCGGCCATGCCCCGGGGCACGATCGAGATCTTGGCCACCTTGCTGCCGCCGGGCATCAGGTGCCCCACGATGGCGTGGCCCACTTCGTGGTAGGCCACCACCTTCTTCTCATCGGGCTGGAGCACCCGGCTCTTCTTCTCCAGGCCGGCCACCACCCGCTCGATCGCCTCGTTGAGATCCGCCTGCTCCACCGTGGTGCGGTAGGCCCGGGCGGCCAGCAGGGCCGCCTCGTTGACCAGGTTGGCCAGGTCGGCTCCGGCGAAGCCGCTGGTGGCCTGGGCGATCTTGTCGAGGTCCACGGCCTCGGAGAGCTTCACCTTCTTGGCGTAGATGTCGAGGATCTTCTTGCGGCCGGACAGGTCCGGACGGTCGACCAGCACCTGGCGATCGAAACGGCCCGGGCGCAGCAGGGCGGCATCGAGGGTTTCGGGCTGGTTGGTGGCGGCCAGCACGATCACCGGCTTGTCCTGGGCGGCGAAGCCGTCCATCTCGGTCAGCAGCTGGTTGAGGGTCTGCTCCCGCTCGTCGTTACCGCCCACCACGCCCATCGAGCCGGAGCGGCTCTTGCCGATGGCATCAAGTTCGTCGATGAAGATGATGCAGGGCGCTTTCTTCTTGGCCTCCTCGAACAGATCGCGCACCCTGGCCGCGCCGGCCCCCACGAACAGCTCCACGAACTCCGAGCCTGAAATGATGAAGAAGGGCACGCCCGCCTCACCGGCCACGGCCTTGGAGAGCAGGGTCTTGCCGGTGCCCGGAGGGCCCACCAGCAGCACCCCCTTGGGGATGCGGGCGCCGATGTCGGTGTAGCGCTGGGGTGTCTTGAGGAAATCGACGATCTCGGTGAGTTCGGTCTTGGCCTCATCCACCCCGGCCACGTCCGCGAAGGTGACCCGGGATTCCTCATCGGGCACGTAGACCTTGGCCTTCGACTTGGTGAAGCTCAGGGCCCCCTGGGCGCCGCCCATGGAGCGCCGGGCGAAGAACTGCAGCACCAGGATGAAGATCAGCGGCGGCACCACCCAGCTCAGGGCGGTGGTGATGAAGCTGGGCCGCTTCGGCGGCGCGGCGGCGAACTCCACCCCGTGCTCCTCCAGCCGCTGGGGCAGCTCCATGTCGAAGATCGGCGTGGTGGAGAGCACCGTGGGGGCCCCTTCCTCGGGAGGCTTGGCCAGTTCGTAGCGGATCTGATCCTGGGTGATGTAGGCCCGCTTGACGTTGTCGCCGTTGACCTGATCGATGAACAGGGAATAGGGGACCCGCGGCACCTGGGTGGTGGGGTTGGGCAGGAAGTTGCTGAACAACAGCAGCACGCCGAAACCGATCAGGAGGGCGTTCACGAGGCCGAAGCGCCGGGTGGGGCGGTTGTCGTCCTGTCGGATGGCCATGCTGCGGGCAACATCGAATGGGCCCAAGCTAGGGCTGGCGGTCACGCCCCGTACCGCCGACGGGTCGGGAGAACCGAACGGCTTCACACGGGCGCTGAACCGACGCGGATCCAACCATGTGCGGCCGTTTCTCCCTCGCGACACCCCTCGAGCAGCTGCGGCCCCGGCTCCAGGGCCCCCTGCCGGCCGGGCTGGAGGCCCATTACGCCCCCCGTGCCCAGGTGCGGCCGGGGGAGCCGGTGCTGCTGCAGCGGCAGGAACACGGCCGGCTGGAGACGGCCCTGGCCCTCTGGGGTCTGGTGCCCGACTGGAGCAAGGACCCGATGGCCAGCCGCCGGCCCATCAACGCCCGCAGCGAGACGGTGGCGGAGAAACCCTTCTTTCGCGGGGCCTGGCGCCACCGCCGGGCCCTGATCCCCGCCGACGGTTTCTACGAATGGCAGACGCGGACGGTGGACGGCCGTCCCTTCAAGCAGCCCTGGCTGTTCCGGCGCCGGGATCGGCGCCCCTTCTGGCTGGGCGGACTCTGGGACCGCTGGCTCGGGGGGGATGGGGGGGAACTCGAGACCTGCGTGGTGCTCACCACTGTCCCCAACGACCTGCTGGCCCGGGTGCACGACCGCATGCCGGTGGTCATTCCCGATGGGCTGGAGCAGGCCTGGCTGGAAAGCGTCGACGGTCCGGCGCTGCGGGCGCTGGAGCCCCTGATGGCCCCCTGGGATCCCGCGGCCTGGGAGGCCGTGAAGCTGGAGACCAGGCCGGCGGCCTCCGGCGACCGGTCCGTTCAGCTGCAGCTGCTGGAGCTGTCCCCGGAGGGCGCCGCCGGCGGTTAGAGAGGAAGGAGCCGATGCCGCTTCCATGAGCCTCGACCAGCTGGATGCCTTTCTGGCCCACGCCCGGACCGATGCCGCCCTCGATCGCCGCCTCCACGACCCCTCGGACCCCCCGGACCTGGCGGCCTTCCTCGCCCTGGCCCGCGACGCCGGCTTTGCGGTGGACGAGGCGGATGTGATCGCGGCCCAGCAACGGGCTGAGGCCGGCCTCAGCGACGAGGAGCTGCAGGCCCGGGCCGGTGCTGAAGCGCGGCGCCTGCGCCACTTCATCCCCGGCTGATCCCATGGCCGAGCGCGTTGCCACCTATCCCCGGCCCCCGGCGCTGGTGCCGTGCGAGCAGCATGTGCGGGTGGAGGCCCTGGGGCGGGTTCTTTGCGACACCCACCGCAGCCTGCGGGTGCTCGAAACCTTCCACCCCCCGGTGTTCTACCTATGCCCCGACGATGTGGACCTGGGCCTGCTGGAGCCCGTGGCCGGCTCCAGCTTCTGCGAATGGAAGGGCGTGGCCCGCTATTTCGATGTGGTGGCCCCCGATGGCGGGGGCGGGCAGCGCCGCCTGCGGCGGGCCGTCTGGTCGTACCCCACGCCCACGCCGGCCTTCGCACCCCTGGCCGGCTGGCTGGCGGTTTATCCGGCCCTGATGGACGGCTGCTGGGTGGATGGGGAACGGGTGATCGCCCAGCCCGGGGGGTTCTACGGCGGCTGGATCACCGGTGCCGTGGAGGGCCCCTTCAAGGGGGATCCCCTGCACCCGGAACTGCGTTGATGGGTGGGGCCCAGGCCGGAGGGCGCCAGTGCAGCAGCAGCTCCCGGCGGTCGCTGCGGCGCAGCCACTGGTCGGCGTAGCCCGGCAGCCTGAGCATCCGCACGTTCACCTGCCGGCGGTCGATCATGCGCGGGTTCAGATGCTCGCTCAGAAACAGATCCGTGCAGTGAAACTGCTCGAGGCGCTCCGAGAGCAGGGCGGCGGCCAGGGCGAAGGTGCCGACGCCGGAGGTGGCCAGATGAATCGAATGGCGCAGAAACTGGAAATCCTCTTCCACCGAGCCGTGAACGAGTTCATGCTCGGGGAACAACGACAACACCGGATCCAGCAGGGGATGGTTGCCGTCGGGTTCCGTCACGATGATGGCCCTGCGGTACTGACGGCTCAGGGTTTCGTAGTAATAAAGCGGATTGGAGATGTAATACCTGCAGTTCAGGTCGGCGACGTCGCCGGCCCGCAGGTGAATGACGAGTGTGTGGGCCAGCCGATCCTCGGCCGTGGTGCTGGCCGGGGGTTTCTTCAGGTGGGGGAGCAGGTGGGTGCGGGCGATGCGATGGGCATGGGCGTGGATGTAACGACGGCCCAGCAGGCTGTCGCGACGCGGTTGTTGGCCTTTGCCGAACGCCATCCGCCGGTGGTTGGAGCGCGTCAGGCCGTACTCCATGTAGTGAAAGAAAACACCCGCCACCTGCGTCGTCCTGGGGAGATCGGCATCGGGCGCGAAGTCGAGGGCGAAGGGATGGACGATGTCGCGCAGCGGGCCGGTGTTGAGAAAGTCCTGCCGGATGTCCACCGAACCTCCATAGGCTTCGGCATGGGCGATCACCACGATCAGCTGCTGAAGGTTGTTCCCCGTTCTTCCATACCACTGGGAAAGCCTGAAGCTTGCTGATGCCGTTGTCCGGCTCAACCGCAGTTTGCGGCGTTGCAGCCGCAGCCAGCGGCCGCGGGCCCAGGCCTGTTGCGCCAGTCTCCAGGAGCCCATCCGCCGGAGGGCTCGCGTCTTCAGACCTTTGCCACGCAACGGGCGGAGGATCGACATCGAGGCGAAGGGGACGCCAGTCGGTCCCGGACGGATCGCCCAGGCCCTTCAGCTCATGATGGCGCCTCCACCAGCCCTTCCCACAGCAGGTCGGGCCCCAGTCGGTCGAAGCGCAGCGGTTGCAGGGCCCAGGCGCTGTCGAGGGTTTCCAGCCCCAGATCCCCCAGCACCGTGCGGGCCGGCAGGCCCCCCAGGAGTTTGGTGGCGATCACCGCGGCCAGCTGCTGGACGCAGCCCTGGCGCAGGGCCGCGGCCGCCAGCTCCGGGCCGCATTCCCACAGCATCCGGTTGCAGCCCCGCTGGGCCAGGACGAGGGCCAGGGCCGCCGGTTCGCAGACCTCCAGGGCGAGCCGCTCGACGCCCAGCCGGTCGAACCGGTCCCGTTGCTCCGGCGCGGCCTCCGGGCCATGGACCAGCAGCGTGGCGGCCGCCTCCGTGTCCCAGAGGCGGGCCTGCTCCGGCAAGTCCAGACGGCGGCTGAGCACCACCCGCAGCGGTTCGGGATGGCGCTGGCCCCGGCTGGTGAGCAGGGGGTTGTCGGCCCGCAGGGTGCCGCCGCCCACGATCACCGCATCGCAGCGGGCCCGCAGCCGGTGCACCCAGCCGCGGGCCTCCGGAGAGCTGATCCACTGGCTGACGCCGTTGGGCAGGGCCGTGCGGCCATCCAGGCTCATGGCCCACTTGAGGATCCCCAGGGGCCGGCCCGTGGCGATCCGGTGCAGGAAGGCCCGGTTGAGCCGGCGGGCCTCGCTCTCGCCCACCCCTTCGATCACCTCCAGGCCCGCCGCCCGCAGGCGGGCGATGCCGGCGCCGGCCACCAGGGGGTTGGGGTCGGCCATGGCCAGCACCACGCGGCTGAGGCCGGCGGCGATCACCGCGTCGCAGCAGGGGGGCGTGCGGCCGTGGTGGCTGCAGGGTTCGAGCGTCACCACCAGGGTGCCCCCCCGGGCGCGCTCGCCCGCCTGGGCCAGGGCGCCCACCTCGGCGTGGGCCTCCCCGGCGCGGGCATGGAACCCCTCCCCCACCAGCGTCCCGTCGGCGGCGAGCACCACGGCCCCCACCACGGGGTTGGGGCTGGTGCGGCCTTCGCCGAGGGCCGCCAGCTGCAGGGCCCGCTCCATCCACCCTGCCCAGGGGGATGGGACGCTCACGCGGCCGGCGCCGTGGGCAGCTGTCGCCACTCCTCCACCACGTAGGGAGGCACCGCCAGCTCGCTGAACACCCGCGGCAGCCGCATGCGCAGGGGCCGGTTCTTGTGCAGATCGTCGAGCAGCGGCGCCAGGTCGAATTCCGCCGCGGCGGCCCGGCTGTCCCCCACCAGCACCGGACTGCTGAGGGTCACGTCGCTGAGCTGCCAGTGCCGCCGGCCGCTGCTGACCTCCAGGGGGGTGGGGTGATCGAGGCGCACCTTGCCCGGGTAGCCCACGATCCGCAGCCGCAGGGGGCCGCCCGGGGGGCCCTGCCGGTAGGCCACCACCTGCCAGCTCTGGTCGTCGAGGTCCCGCAGGCTCTCCAGGCTGCGCACCACGGGCAGGCCGTTTTCGTCGGGGTGGGCATGCACCAGGGCCGCCGCCGGTCCGGCATCGGGCCCCAGGCCCCAGCCCAGCAGGAGGGTCAGCAGCAGCAGGGGTGCCAGCAGGGGCCCCAGCCACCGGCCGAGGGCGGTCCTCAGCGCGGCCGTCGTGCCGCTCATGGCTGGCGCCCGGCGCCGGGGATCGGCTGCCAGTCGGTGTGGGTGGCCCACAGGGCCCAGATCGCCATCGCCCGCAGGTAGTGGCAGGCCCGGAAGGTGCGGGAGGCCGTGATCGCCTCGGGGGTGCGGAACTGGAGCCCGCCGCTGTACACCTGCTCCACCACGGCTCCGGTGATCGCCAGGGCGGTGGCGGGCTCGTCCATGAGCCGGAAGTAGGCGGCGAGTCCGAAGTTGATCCCTGTCCAGACCTCGAGCGGGTGGGTGCCCTTGGGATCGAGCGGTGTCCCGTCGCGGCGCAGGCCATTGGCCACCCCCAGCCGGCCGCCCTCGAACCTCTCGAAGCAGGCTTCCCGCACGGCCGTCAGGGTGGAGCGGGCCCGCTCATCGCTCACCACCGGCGGCAGGCCGACCAGGCGGGCGTAGAAGTCGCCGCAGAGCTGGTCGGCCATCACCACGGGGGTGCCGCTCTCGGCATCGATGGCGTAGTACTCGCCGTTCCAGAGCAGGGCATCGAAGTTGGCGCGCGACGCCTCGAGCCACTGGCCGAACAGCCGCTGCTCCTGGGCCGTGTCCAGACCCAGCTCCAGCTGGAGCTGCTGGCCGATGGCCAGGGCCGCCTCCAGGGCGGCGATCCACAGGGCACCGCAGTAGGCGCTCACGCCCTTCAGGGGCCAGTCGTCGAAGGTCTGGTCCGGGGCGCCGCCGTTGTCGGGCAGGCCGTCGTCGTTGATGTCGAACTGCTTGAGGTACTTGAGGGCGGTGACGGCCGCCGGCCAGCAGTCGGCCAGGAAGCCGATGTCGCGCCCGCTGGGGGCGAGCCGGTAGGTGCGCCAGACCTGCAGCACGAAGTCGCTGGCCAGGTCCTTCCAGAGATTGCAGTCCTGGTAGGCGGTGTAGTTGGTGGCGTCGAAGGGCCTCTCGTTGGGGGCCCCCAGGTCGTGGGGGGTGGCGCCGGCCACCTTGCGGGCGGCCTCCACCCGGCCCCGGCCCTGGGTGAAATACCAGCCGATCGGCCGCGGCGTGGCGTCGGCGGCGGGAATGGCCCGGGCGAAGCTGCGCAGCACGGCCTTGTCCAGTTCGGGCCAGAGCTGCAGCAGGGCGAAGGAGCCGTAGAGCCGCACGTCGAGGCTTTCGTACCAGGCGTAATCGAGGCACTCCAGCACCCCGAAGCGGCCCACCGGATCGCCGGGGCCGGCGGCCGTCCAGAGGCTGCCGCCGCTGGCCAGGTCGTAGAGCTCGTTGAGCAGGGCCATCCGCAGGGGCTCCGGCAGGTCGTGGCGCTCCACCACGGGGGCCTGCCAGGCCTCGATGGCCTCGCGCCACTGGCGCCAGTCGCGCAGGGCCTCGGCGGCGATGGCCACGGCGTTGGTGCCGTCGCTGCCGAAGACATCGGTGTAGCGGCGCAGGGCGCGGCAGCCGCTGGCGAAGGCCGTGACCGGCAGATCCCAGCTGATCACCATCGGGATCTCGATGCTCTCGCCCGGTTCGATCCGGCAGCGGACCGCCAGGGCCGCGCTGGCGGGGTCGCCGCTGCGGCTGCGGCGGTCGTTGTCGCTCTCCGGGATCGCGCCGTCGCGGCTGAAGGGGCCCCAGATCTCGGCGCCGTCGCCGCTGGGATCCCAGCGGCTGCAGCGGAACACCTCCACTCCCTCCAGCCCCGGGGCGCCGGCCTCGGGCACCGCCAGGCACCACTGCCCCTGGCCTTCGGCGATCGGCTCGGAGCGGAGCCCTTCCAGCACCACCCCCCGCAGGCCGTCGCTGTCCACCCGGCGGTTGCGCTGCCCTTCGGTGGCCCCGATGGCCGGCACGTAGTTGTGCTCCGGACTGCCGTCGTCGCGGAAGTGCACCGTCGCGGCAGGGTCGGTGTTGGTGAACCAGCCCACCGTGTTGCGCCAGGTGAGCAGCAGGGAGAGATCCAGCGGACCCGCCGTGGGGTTGCGCAGGGTCCAGCGGAACACCGCCACCGGATAGCTGGTGCGTTGGTAGTCGCCGGGAAGGATCGGGCTGAAGGCCTCGACGTTCACCTCGGCCGCGAAGGTGCCGGTGTGGTTCCAGCTGCTGAGCGGGTAGCGGACGGCCACGGTGCCGGTGCTGCGCTCGCCGGTGCTGGCCGGGTACCACTGCCAGGCGCCGAGGGGCGGGCCGGCGGGAGGTTCCGTTCCCGGAGCCCGGGTGTCGTCGGCCGCGGGGGCCGTGGCCAGGGCGTGGGCCCGGCTGTGGGTGCCGTCGCTCTCGAACAGGGCGAACTGGCAGTCGGGGATGGTGCCGAACCAGTGTTCGCCGCCATCGAGGTGCCAGAGGTTGAAGCTGCCGTCGGGGGCCCGGCCGATGCAGCCGGCGCCGAATCCCCCCAGGGGCATGCCGTGGTTGGGGCCGTCGTCGATGTTGCTGGCGTAGCGCACCGTGTAGGGCTGCTCCCAGCCGAGGCCGAAGGGCCGCTGCCAGCTGGCGGCTGGGGCGGACCAGGCTTCAGGGCCGCTTCGGCCCAGATTCCGGAGGGCGGAGAGGCCGAACCGCGGCATCGTGATCAGAACGTTCGCCCCAGCTTGTCAGAGGCCGGCCAGCGGTCGCGGGAGGGATGGTCTGGAAAACCACTGGAAGCGGGCTGATGGCAGGAACGCTGTTAATCTCAGCGCAAAAGTTCGGCCGGCGTGAATTCTTTTTTTCGCGTTTTCAATCCTTTCACAGAGGTTCCGAAGCGATCTCCCGCCTACCGGCCCGAGATCGATGGTCTGCGGGCTGTGGCGGTGCTGGCAGTGCTGGTCAACCATCTGAATGATCGCTGGCTGCCCGGTGGATTTCTCGGGGTGGACATCTTTTTCGTGATCTCCGGCTATGTGGTGACCTCCTCGCTGCTGGCCCGGGAGGATGGCAGCCGCTGGCAGTTCCTGGCCCGCTTCTATGGGCGCAGGGTGCGCCGTCTGCTGCCGGCCCTGGTGATCAATATCGCCGTCGTTTCGATTCTTTTTTCACTGTTTGCGTCGCCGCTCGATGATTTCTATGCGCCGATCATGCGCACCGGCACAGCGGCCCTGTTCGGTGTCTCCAACCTCTATCTGTTGAAGCAGGGAACAAGCTACTTCGCTGGTGACAATCACTTCAACGTCTTCATGCACACCTGGTCCCTGGGTGTGGAAGAACAGTTCTATCTCGTCTGGCCGGCCATCCTGCTGCTCTGCGGGCTGGGGGTGGCCGGGGCCCGTGGCGGGCTGCGCCGCCTGAAGATCGTCAGCCTGCTGCTGTTGGCGGGGTCGCTGGTGCTGTTCGTGGGCCTGAGCCTCCGGGGCCAGCCCGAGCGGGCCTTCTTTCTCACCCCAGCCCGGTTCTGGGAGCTGACGGCGGGGTGCGGGGCCTATCTGCTCCACCGTGGCGGTGGCAGCGCCAGGGACCTGGGCCGCCGGCTGGCCTTCCCGGGCCTGCGCGGTCCCCTGAGCCTGGCCCTGCTGGTGGCCATGGTGGCGATCCTGCTGCTGCCGGAGTCGTGGCGGCTGGCCACCACCCTGGCGGTGTCATCCCTCACGGCCCTGCTGCTGATCCTGCTGCAGCCCACCAGCGCCGTGGGGCGGCTGCTCTGCCACCCCCTCAGCCTGACGCTGGGGATGGTGTCGTATTCGCTCTACCTGTGGCACTGGCCCGTCATCGTGCTGGCCCACTGGACCACCGGCCTCACGGCCCTCACCCTGCTGCCGGTGCTGCTGCTGATCGCCCTGTGCACCGCCCTGTCCTACCGGCTGGAGTCCCTGTTCCGCTACGGGCTTCCGGGGGGCGGCCGCGATCGACCCTGGCTGCTCTATCCGGCCATGACCCTGGCGGCCACGGGGCTGAGTCTCGCTCTGCAGGGCCCCCTGATGGGACGGCTCTACGCCGGCCAGCGGAGCCATGCGGTGGGCGGTTCGGTGAACATGAAACGCATCGACGGCACCAGCGTCGACACGGTGCACTGCTTCCAGGAGCCCACCGACCCGGTCGAACAGGCTGATGTGTTCCGGGTCTGCCGGGCGACGGCCTCCCCCGACCGGCCCACCCTCTATTTCGCCGGCGACAGTCACACCCACATGCTCATTCCCCTCGGCGGCAAGCTGCTGGCCAGCGGCCGATACAACGTGGCCTTCCTGGCCCGGGGGGGATGTCCGATTCCCGCCTTCGACCGCTGGGAGCAGGGGGAGGCGATCCCGCCGCGCTACCGCCGCTGCCGGCCCTACGCCGAGCGTCTGGAGCAGCAGCTCCTCGAGCGTCTCCGCCCCGGCGACCGGCTCGTGCTGGTGTCGAACCTGGCCGGTTACCTCTCCAAGCTGCAGGGGCCTGAGCGGCAGCGGGCCGAGGCCTCCTATGCCGCCGCCGTCCGCCGCCTCGGCACCGCCGTGGCCCGCCGGGGTGCGGGCACGGTGATCTTCGCGCCGCTGCCCACCGTGCCCCAGGAGAAGCTGAGCGGACCGCTCACCCTCTGCCAGCCGGAATGGTTCCGTCCCGCCTGGTCCCAGGCCCCCCAGTGCCGTCCGGTGCAGCAGCCCCGGGCGGGCCAGATCGCCGCCACCGAACAGGTGCGGGGCTTTCTTCAGCGGCTGGTCGCTGAGGTGCCCGCCACGGCCCTGTTCGATCCCTTCGACAGCGTCTGTCCCCCCACCGGCGACCGCTGCTCCTCCCACCGGGGCAGCAACCTGCTGTTCAGCGACGACAACCACCTCACCAATGCGGGCGCCTGGCTGCTCTATCCGCGGTTCCGCTCCTTCCTCGCCTCGCCGTCGCCCGCCAGCTGATCGGCGCCCAGCTCCTGTTCGATCAGGGCATCGAGGGTCACCGCGGTCCGCACCAGGCCCTGGTAGCGGCGCACCACCCGGCGGTTGCGTTCCAGCCAGCTGCCCGGATCGCCCCCGGCCCCCAGGGGGCCTCCCCCCGGGACGGCAGGGTCGCTGTCCAGCAACTCGAGTTCCTCCTGGCGGGCCAGCAGGGCCAGCACCAGGGCATGAATCCGCTGGCGACGATCGGTCATGGGGAAGGGGGCGTTGGCGGGCGGTCTTCCGGGAGCATCATGGCCAGCAGAGGTGATGGGGCCGGGCTGGAGGGTTCGCTGCTGGAGGTGCTTGGCACCGATGCCGCCGGGGTGGCGGGGCTGTCCCGCCATTGGCAGGAGGCGATCCTGCGGGCCGATCTGGTGCTGGCCCCGCGGCGCCTGCTGGCCGATCTGGAGGCATCCGACCCGCCGGACGCGCCCGGCGCGCGGCTCGCCAGCGACCGGCCCCTGGAGGTGCTGCCGCAGGTGCTGGAGGCCCTGGAGGCCGGGCGGCGGGTGCTGTGGCTGGCCAGTGGCGATCCGCTCTGGTTCGGCATCGGTCGGCTGCTGCTCCAGCACCTGCCCCCCGAGCGGATCCGCTTTCACCCCGCCCCCACCTCCCTGCAGCTGGCCTTCGCCCGGCTCGGCCGCCCCTGGCAGGACGCCGGCTGGGTGAGCCTGCACGGCCGCGATCCGGAGCCGCTGGCGGCCCGGCTGCAGCAGCGCCCCCCCGCCCTGGCGGTGCTCACCGATCCGGCCCGGGGGGGGGCCGAGGAGGTGCGCCGGATTCTGCGGGCCTCCGGGCTGGAGGCGGCCTACCGGGTGTGGCTGGCCGAACGGCTGGGCCATCCCGGGGAGCGCCTGCTGCCGCTGGCGCCCGGCGATGCGCTGCCGGTGGATCTCGATCCGCTCCACCTGGTGCTGCTGCTGGCCATCGAGCCGCCCGCCCCTGATCCCGCCGGCCTGCCCCTGTTCGGCCTTGCCGACGGCCTCTGGCTGCAGCATCCGGATCAGCCGGGGCTGATGACCAAGCGGGAGGTGCGGATCCAGCTGCTGGCCGATCTCGACCTGCCCGAGCAGGGCGTGCTGTGGGACATCGGCGCCGGGGTGGGCTCGGTGGGGCTGGAGGCCCTGCGCCTGCGCCCTTCCCTGGCCCTCTGGGCGGTGGAGCGCCGCGCCGGGGCCGCCGCCCTGATCGCCGCCAATGCGGCCCGGCTCGGGGTCCGGCCCATGGCGGTGCTGGAGGGGGAGGCCCCGGCCGCGCTGGCGGGGCTGCCCGATCCCGACCGGGTGCTGATCGGGGGGGGCGGGAAGGAGCGTGTCGCGGTGCTGGCGGCGGTGCTGGACCGCCTGCGCCCCGGCGGGGTGGTGGTGCTGCCCCTGGCGACCGTGGAGGCCCTGGGCCAGCTGCGCCCCCTGCTGGAGACGGCCGGCCTGGCGGTGGCGGTGAGCCAGCACCAGGCCTGGCGGGGCGCACCCCTGGCCGGGGGCACCCGCCTGGCGCCCCTCAATCCGGTGCTGGTGCTGAAGGGGTGGTGGCCGGCAACGGCCTGATGGTCACGGGAGTGCCGACGCTGATGCCCAGGGCCCTGGCCTGGCCAGCCGCCAGCTCCAGCACCCCATCCACCGGCTGGTCAGGGCCGTAACTGGGGCACGGCAGGTGCATGCAGGGGGCCGCCGAGCTCTCCACGGCGATCACCCGGTGGTCCTGCACGAAGACCATGTCGAGGGGTTCCGGCGTTCGGTGCATCCAGAAGCGGGCCAGGGCGGGGGGGGCATAGGGAAACCACATGCCCCGTCCCGGCGGCAGGGGCGGCCGCAGCTGCAGGCCCATGGTCTGCTCCCGGAGGGTCCGGGCCACCTCCAGCTGGAGGCAGCGGCTCGGGGTGCTGCCCGCCGCGGGAAAGGGCCGCTCCAGGCACCAGGTCGCCGTGATCGGCAGGTACTGGGGCGGTCCCGATGGGGGCGGTGTCGGGGCCGCCAGGGCCAGGGGAGCTCCGCTGCAGGCGGCAACAGCGAGAAGGGCCAGGAGGTGCCGCTTCATGGTTCCGCCCCCAGGGCCGGCCGCACCTCACTGAGGCAGTAGCCACGCCCCCGCAGGGTGTGGATCAGCCGCCGTTCCCCCCCCAGCTCCAGCTTCTGGCGCAGGTAGCGCACGTAGACCTCGATCACGTTGCTGGCGCCCCCACCCTGGTCGGACCAGATCTCCTCCAGGATCCGCTCCCGGCTCACCACCATCCCCCGGTGGCGCAGCAGCAGCAGCAGCAGTTCGTATTCCCGGGCCGTGAGCAGCAGCCGGCGCTGGCCCCGCCACGCCTGTCGCGCGCCCGGATCCAGCCGCAGATCCGCCACCTGCAACGGCCGGGGGGAACGGGTCACGGCGTCGCGCCGCAGGCCGAGGTGGAGGCGCAGCCGGGTGAGCAGGTCGCTGGGCCCCAGGGTGGGCAGCCAGAAGTCGTCGGCGCCCCACTCCAGGCAGTGGCTGCGGCCTTCCACCGAATCGCTGCGCAGGCCGAGCAGCAGGGGCACCGGCCCCAGCCGCTGCCGCAGGCCGGAGATGCGCTCCTCGCAGCCGGGGGAGAGCACCACGGCCACCGGCGCCATCACCGCTGGCGGCTCACCGGGGTCCGGCTCCGTCAGGGGCCGGTAACCCGAGGCATCCAGCCGCGGCCCCAGGGCCAGGGCCTCGGGGCCCAGCAGCAGCAGGGCGGGATCGGCGGCGTCGGTCACAGGGGAGCGTCGGCGTGGTTGCCGCCGGGTTTGGCCACATGGGGCAGGCCCCAGCCCAGCTTGTTGCGCAGCACCTGGAAGAATTCGTGGTCGGCCAGGCGCACGAAGCGCACCGGATGCTCGCTGCGACGCACGAGCACCCGGTCCTCGGGCCAGACGTAGCAGCCGGCACTGCCGTCCACCACCATCATCAGCCGTTCCGGCGTGGCGGGGAAGATCGTCACCGGTTCCCGGTCGCTGAACACCAGCGCCCGTGACGCCAGGGAGTGGGCGGCGATCGGTGTGAGCTGCAGCACCGGGCAATCGGGCGTGATCACCGGTCCGCCGGCGCTGAGGGCATAGGCGGTGGAGCCGGTGGGGGAGGAGAGGATCACGCCGTCGGCGGCGATGTCGACCGGGGCATGGCGCCCGATGGCGATCTCGAAATGGCACATGCTGGTGAGGGGCTCCCGGTGCAGGGCCATCTCGTTGAGGCAGAGCACCTCCCAGCGCCGCTGTTCGCCCCGCATCACGCTCACCACCAGCATCGAGCGCTCCTCCACGGTCCATTCACCGGCCACCACCTGGGCCAGGGCCTTGTCGAGATCCTTCAGGTAGGCCTCGGCCAGGAACCCCAGGTGGCCGGTGTTGATCGTCAGGATCGGCACCCCGATCGGTGCGGTCTGCCGGGCGGCGGAGAGCACGGTGCCATCGCCCCCCAGCACCACCGCCAGGGCCATCTCGGCATCAAAGCTCGGGGGCACGCAGGCGCTGTAGCCCTTCGAGCGCAGGTGCTGGTCGGGGTTGGCGAACCCCACCACCCCGCCGGAGCTGCTGACCCGGGCCACCTCCAGTCCGGCGGCCTTGAGCCGCCCCTCGATCTGGTCGGCGGTGTTGATCGCCAGATCCTTGCCGTCGTTGACGATCAGTCCGACCCGGGGCACCGATCGCAGGCGTGGGAGCCCCTTGAGTTTATGGGGGGAGGTCAGAACTGCTCCAGGAAGCGCAGGTCGCTGGTGAACAGCCGGCGGATGTCGTCGATGCCGTGGCGCACCATGCAGAACCGCTCCACCCCCAGCCCCGCGGCGAAGCCGCTCCAGCGCTCGGAATCGATCCCCAGGCCTTCGAGCACGGCCGGATCGACCATGCCGCAGCCCATCACCTCCAGCCAGCGGCCGCGCCACTGCACGTCCACCTCGGCGGAGGGTTCGGTGAAGGGGAAGTAACTGGCCCGGAAGCGCACCGGCAGATCGCCGAAGAACTGCTGCAGGAAGGTGGTGACCGTGCCGCGCAGGTGGCTGAAGTCGAGCCCCTCGTCGAGGGCGAGCACTTCCACCTGGTGGAACACCGGCGAGTGGGTGGCATCCACCGCGTCGCGCCGGTACACCCGCCCGGGGGCGATGATCCGCACTGGGGGCGGGTTGGCCTCGAGATGGCGGATCTGGACAGGCGAGGTGTGGGTGCGCAGCAGCCGTTCCCCCCCCAGGTAGAAGGTGTCTTGCATGTCCCGGGCGGGGTGATGCTCGGGGATGTTCAGGGCGGTGAAGTTGTAGTGGTCGGTCTCGATCTCCGGCCCCTCCGACACCCGGTACCCCAGGCCCGCGAAGATGTCGACGATCTCCTCCACCGTGCTCTGCAGGGGATGGCGGTGGCCCGGCGGCACGTAGCTGCAGGCGGCGGTCACGTCGAGCCGTTCCCGCTCCAGCCGTTCCACCAGGGCGGCGCTGCGTAGGCTGCTGAGCCGCTCGTTCAGCAGCTGCTGCACCTGGTCCTTGAGCCGATTGGCCCGCTGACCCACCAGGGGGCGCTCCTCGCCGGGCAGCCGGCCCATGGCCCCGAGCACGCCCGAGAGGCGCCCCTTCTTGCCCAGCAGGCCCACCCGCAGGTCCTCGAGGGCCGCGGCATCGGCCGCTGAGGCGATGGCGCTGGCGGCTTCGGCTTCCAGGCTCTCCAGCTGGTCAGTGAGCTGCTGCAGGCTGACGGTGGTGCTCACGGCACGGATCCGGCGGAAGAGCGACTGTAGGCAGCGGCGTCTAGCTTGCCGGCAGTCCTTTCCGCCATGGGCCGATGGCACCGCTTCGGATCCTGATCAGCAACGATGACGGGGTCTTCGCCGACGGCATCCAGGCCCTGGCTGCCGAGGCCATCGCCCGTGGCCATGCCGTCACCGTGGTCTGCCCCGACCGGGAACGGTCCGCCACCGGCCATGGCCTCACCCTGCAGACTCCCCTGCGGGCCGAGCGGGCTGATGAGCTGTTCGCCCCCGGGGTCACGGCCTGGGCCTGCAGCGGCACCCCCTCCGACTGCGTCAAGCTGGCCCTGTTCCGGTTGCTGGAGCAGGCCCCGGATCTGGTGCTGTCGGGCATCAACCACGGCCCCAACCTCGGCACCGATGTCCTCTATTCCGGCACCGTCTCGGCGGCCATGGAGGGCACGATCGAGGGGCTGCCGGCCCTGGCGGTGAGCAGTGCCGATTTCCACTGGCGCCAGTTCGCGCCGGCGGCGGTCCTGGCCCTCGACGTGGCCGAACGCATGCAGGCCACCGGCTGGCCCGAGGGGCTGCTGCTCAACCTCAACGTGCCGCCCCGGGCGGCCGAGGCGATGGGTCCCGTGCGCTGGTGCCGCACGGCGGTGCGGCGCTACATCGACCAGTTCGAGAAGCGCGTCGACCCCCGGGGGCGCACCTACTACTGGCTGGCGGGCGAGGTGGTCGATGACCTGGAGGGGGCCATCGCCGGACCGGCCGACTGGCCCACCGATGTGGCCTGGGTTCAGGAGGGGGGGGTGTCCCTGACGCCGCTGCAGCCGGAACTGTTCTGGCGCGGGGACGTGGGGTCCCTGCCGGAGGCGGGCAGCCTGCGGCTGAGCGATCAGTTCCTGCGGTGAATCCGCTGCAGGATCCAGAGGCTCACGATCAGGGCGATGAGATGGGCGAACAGCACCTGGGTGTTGCTGAGCACCGAGAGCATCTCGATCGAGGTGATCGGCAGTCCCACCACCCGTCCGCCGCTGCCTGGTGTCCCCTGCATCTGGGCCCCGAAGAACCCCGGCACCTGCTGGGAGGCCTGCACGAACAGGCTGCCGGCCAGGGCCTGGTAGCCCACTGCCGCCAGGGTGAGACCGATCAGGTCGGCCAGCAGTCCCCGCTTCACCAGGCGGGTGGTTTCCCCCTTGCTGGGGCGGGCCGGGCTGGCCAGGGCGCGGCCGCAGCGCACCACCAGCCAGGATTGCCACAGACTCCAGAGCAGCAGCAGGAATGACAGGGTGGTGAGCGAGAGGCCGGGGCCCAGCCCCAGGGCGCGGGAGGAATTGGCGGCCATCTGGCCGCCGATGTTGTTGAAGATCAGCACCCCCACCACCACCACGCCGAGCGCCAGCTGGACCCAGAACCGCACCCAGCCCATGCGCCGAAGGGCCGCGGCCATGCGCTGCAGGTCCAGCTGGTCGACCATGGGGTTGGCATCAAAGGCTCCAAACTTGCCATGGGAGGATCCAGGCGGCGAGGGCGCACGCCGTTGATCCCGCTTCACGATCCCACCAGCGCCGAGCGTCCCACCGCCATCGCCCTGGGCAGCTTCGACGGTCTCCACCAGGGCCACCGGCGCGTGATCGCCGCCGTGACCGATCCGGCTGGTCCCGGCGAGCCGCCGGTGGTCCCCCCCCTGGTGCCCACCGTCGTGAGCTTCTGGCCCCATCCCCGCGAGGTCCTGCACGGCGAGACCCGCCTGCGGCTGGATCTGCCCGAGGAGAAGCTCACCCTGCTGGAGCCCCTCGGCATCCGCCAGCTGGTGCTGGTGCCCTTCACCCGGGCGCTGGCGGCCCTGAGGCCCGAGCCGTTCGTGCACCAGGTGCTGGCCGGGCTGCTCCAGGCCCGGCGCATCGCGGTGGGCACCAATTTCCGCTTCGGGGTCGATCGCAGCGGCGACGCGGATGATCTGGCCCGGATCGGTGCCGACCTGGGCATTGATGTGCGGGTGGTGCCCATGCTCTGGGATGGGGAGGAGCGGGTGAGCAGCAGCCGGATCCGTCGGGCCCTGGCCGCCGGCGACATCCAGGAGGCGGAGCGGCTGCTGGAGCGCCCCTACCGGTTCAGCGGCCAGGTGGTGTCGGGCCGTGGCCTCGGCCGCCAGCTGGGCTGGCCCACCGCCAACCTGCAGGTGGATGGGCGCAAGTTCCTGCCCCAGGAAGGGGTGTATGCCGCCCTGGCCTGGTGCGACGACGGCCACGGTGCCGCTGGGGAGGCGATGGCGGCGGTGATGAATCTGGGACCCCAGCCCACCGTGGATCCCCAGGCCCCGTCGGCGGTGGAGGTGCATCTGCTGGATCGGGACCTCACGCTGGATGGGGCGCGCCTCACGGTGCAGCCCCTGCGGTTGTTGCGGCGTCAGCAGGCCTTCCCCAGCCTTGAGGCGCTCAGCCTGCAGATTCACCGCGATGCACAGATGGCCCGGCAGGATTGCCTGGCCGGCCGCGATGCCCTGAGCGGAACAAGTCAGTAGCGGCAGCAGTGCCTCGTTGCTGATAACAAATTCGACTGATACCATGACTGCGGCCAGCCAGAAAAAGAATGGGTAGCAACATGGTTGGTCCGCTGAGGGCTTGTTCCACCCATTTCGATGCCTGGCTGATATCTCTGGCGCGATCTCTTCATGTCGGCATCGGCAGACTCAAACTGATCGTCGCTGGCCTGGTGATCATCGGCCTGGTGGTGATGAGTGCCACCCAGATCACCGGAGGCGGTATCGAGAAGGACGCCGTGGTGAATCTGCGGTTTGCCCACAATCTTGTTCATCATGGGGTGCTTTCCACCGCTGAGAGCGCCCCCTATCTCCCGTCCAATGCAAGGGAACCGATCCCCAACATCGTCACAAGCCTTCAGCTTCGGATCCTGTCGCATCTGCAACCTGATCTTTCCTTCAGCGAGTTGGTGAAAGGGGATGGGGCCCGAGCCGTGAAACTCGTCAACCTCGTCTGGGTCGTGCTTGGCCTTGTGGCCACCTGCCTGCTGATCGATTCGTTCACAGACAGTTTCTTGTTGGTGCTCCTGACAACGGCATTGGTGGGGTACTTCTTCTTTGCGGTGAAATTTGTCGACACGTTGTATACGGAGCTGCAGGCTGGCGTCGTCATGCTGTGGGCGAGCTGGTTTCTGCTGTTGGCTGTCACCAGCGGCAAGAAGGTGCATTATCTGCTGGTGGGTCTTTCCTTCGGCTTGCTGAGCCTCACTAAGGCCATCTTTTTCTATGTCTGCCTGGCGATCACAGCGTTTTTCCTGCTGCGTTCGTTCTGGATCACCCGCTCCGTCGGCAAGGGTCAAGCCCCGATGCGAGCCCTGGCGATGCTGTCTGGTTTCGCCCTGGCTGTGATGCCCTGGATGGTTCGCAACAAGCTGCAGCTGGATACGCTTCAGCTCACCCAGAGGGGTGGCAGGGTGATGTATGCGAGGGCGATCAAGAACATGATGAAGATCGAGGAAATTCCGGGGGCGATCTACTTCTGGGGCCCCTCGTTTTATCAGGTCCCGGTGCGCATGCTGGGCTTCGTGAAGGTGCCGGAAGATTTCAATGCCGGGGGGCACTACCAGAGAATCAATCGCGAGCGTTCCGACTTCCAGAAGTCCGATCTCAAGGCCGCCCTGGCAGGACGCCCTGAGGACGTGATCAGTTATCGCTACAAGATGGTTGCCGATATCAACAGGCTCACGTATGAGGCGGTGGCACTGGGAGTGCCCGACCCCGTTCGCTATGCCGAGAAAAAGGGAGGGGAGAAAGCCAAGCGGATGATCCTCTCCCATCCCTTGCGCCATATTGCGATGACTCCCCTTTTCCTGTGGCGAGGGATCTGGTCCTGGTCCCACGAAGGGGTTCTCTTCAAAGGAAGTCGTCCCTACATCCTTGTCAAGGATGTCCTGTCTCTGATCACTTATCTTTCACTTTTTATTCTCTTCTTCCTTGGGGCGAGGCTCAGAAATCCCCGCTTTCTGGCGATCACAGTGTTGCCTGTCTGTATGCTTCTCGCCTATGGCTTTCTCACCCACAACCTGCCTCGCTACTCCGCACCGGCCATACCGCTGATGATCCTTTCGATGGTGGTGCTTCTCGAGCGATCAACCCAGAATCGATCCAGGAATGTGCGCCTATGATGACGCCATCCAGTCGCACCCTTCTGTTCCGTAGATGATCGCTCCATGAAGCTCATCATCCAGATCCCCTGCTTCAACGAAGCGGCCACCCTGCCGATCGCCCTGGCGGCCCTGCCGCGGCAGGTGGTGGGGTTTGATCTGGTGGAGTGGCTGATCATCGATGATGGCAGCAGCGACGATACGGCGGCAGTCGCCACGTTGCACGGGGTGGATCACGTGGTCCGCCACTTTCAGAACAAGGGGCTTGCCCGCGGTTTCATGACGGGGCTGGATGCCTGTCTGGAGCGCGGTGCCGATGTGATCGTCAACACCGATGCCGACAATCAGTACGACGCTCGCGACATCGCCGCCCTGGTGACACCCATCCTGGAGCAGCGGGCCGAGATTGTCGTGGGGGCCAGGCCGATCACCGAAATCCGCCATTTTTCGCCGGTCAAGAAGCTGCTCCAGAAGCTCGGCAGTTCCGTGGTTCGCAGCTTCAGCGGCACCGACATCCCCGATGCCCCCAGCGGCTTCCGTGCCATCAGCCGCAGGGCCGCCCAGCAGCTCGTGGTTTTCAGCGACTACACATACACCCTGGAAACCATCATCCAGGCGGGCCAGAAAAACATCGCCATCACCTCGGTGCCGGTGCGGGTGAATGGTTTTCAGCGGCCATCGCGGCTGGTGAAGAGCATCCCTTCCTACATCCAGCGCAGCATCGTCACGATTCTCAGAATCTTTGTCATCTACCGGCCCTTCCGATTTTTCGCCGTTCTGGGTTCCGTGTTGCTCGGAGCCGGCACGCTCATCGGTTTCCGCTATCTCTACATGGCCTCGATCGGCCGGGGAGCCGGCCATACCCAATCGCTGATTCTTGCCGCCGTCCTTCTGGTGGCAGGCTTCCAGACCGTGCTGATCGCCTTCGTCACCGATGTGATCGCGGCCAATCGCAAGTTGCTGGAAGAGTTGCGTTTTGAATCCCGTCGCCGCAGGCTCTGACCATGGCAAGACACGGGAAGTTCGGCACAGCGCTCGACCGGTTTCTGAAGAAGACCTGGACCCAGGCCGACATCGATCGCTACGTGGGCACCTACCGGCAGGCCTGGCTGACCCATGCCGCCGATCCCGGGATCCGCAGCCGGGCCGCCTCGGGGGGCACCACCAGTGCGGTTCTGATTGAGGGGCTGCGCCAGGGGCTGTTCGAAGGGGCCGTGGTGTGCAGCGCCCAGGTTCAGGACGGCAAGGTGCGTCCCTCCTTCCGGGTCGCTACCACGGCGGATCAGATCCTGGCCGCCCGGGGCAGCAAGTATGTCGAATCCCGCTTCCTGCCCTCCGTGCTTCCCCTGCTGCGCGACTTCCAGGGTCGGGTGGCGGTGGTGGGCCTGCCCTGCGACATCGCCGCCCTGAAGCAGCGCTGCAACGCTGATCCTGCCCTGGCCGCCAAGGTGGCGGTGACGATCGCCCTTGTCTGCGGGCACAATTCCCGCACGGCCCTGATCGATGCCACCACGGCGCGGCTGGAGAAGCAGAGCGGTCGGGCCCTGAAGGACTACCGGTTCAGGATCGGCCACTGGCGCGGTCATCTCGAGGCCGAATTCGACGATGGTTCCATCCTTCGCAGGCCGACGAAGGTCTTCAACGACTACCAGAACATGTTCTTCTTCTGCGAGCGGAAATGTCTGGCCTGCCACGATCATTACGGCTATGCGGCCGACCTCACCATGGGAGACATCTGGTTGTTCCGTCTCAAGGCCGATCCCATCAAGCACACGGCGGTGATCACCCGCACCGATGTCGGTGAAGCGCTCTTCGAGGCCGCCAGCCGCTGCGGGGCCGTGGTGGCCTCCGGGATCGACATCCGCGACATCATGGACGGACAGGCCCGCATCGGACCGGCCCATTACAACGTCACGGCCAGGGCCAGGGCAGGCCGCTGGCTCGGGATCAAGCTGCCCGATCGGGTGCACGCCCCCGTCACCTGGCACGACGAACTCAACGCCCTCTGGACCCTGGCCAATGTGCGTCTGAGTGAAACGTCCTGGGGCCGCTGGCTGATCTTCGCCGTGCCCCGTTCCCTGATCCGCGCCCTGCTCTACATGAAGAAAGGTCTGGAGTCGATCAAGTGACGGCGGTCTCGATCATCGCCGCCACCTTTCACGGCAACCGCGGCGCCGAGGCGATGCTGAGCACCACCATCGGCGTGCTGGCCGAGCGCCACGGCAGCGAGCTTCGCTACGAGGTCTTCAGTTACTACCCCGCGGCCGATCGCCAGCTGGTGGACGATCCCCGGGTGCGCATCCACTCCTCCACCCCTGCCCATCTGGTGCTGGTGCTGTTCCCCGGTGCCGTGCTGCACCGGCTGCTCGGCCTGCTGCGGTTGCGGGGGCTGCAGCGGTGGCTGCCGGCCTCGGTGCGGGCCCTGGCCCGGTCGCGGGTGCACCTCTGTCTGGCGGGGGTTTCGTTCATCGATGGCCGCGCCAAGTTCCTTCCCTTCAACATCGCCACCATCTGGCCCGCCATGGTCCTGGGGGTCCCCGTCGTGAAGCTGTCCCAGGCGATGGGGCCGTTCCGCACCTGGCCCAACCGGCCCCTGGCGCGCCTGTTCCTGGGCGCCTGCCGCTTCGTCAACACCCGGGGCGACGTGACCCAGGGCCATCTCGAGGGCCTGCTTGGAGGCTCGGGGGCCTACGGCCGCAGCGACGATGTGGCCTTCCTGTTCGAGGAGCGGTTCTGCATCAGCCGTCCGGCGGTGGGGCTGGAGCCGCTGCTGGAGCGTCTTCAGGAGCTGCGCGCCCAGGGGCGGCTGATCATCGGCGTCTGCCCCAGCGTCGTCATCGCCCGGCGCGCCGTTGCCGAGGGCCGTGATTACCCCGGCTGGATCGCCCGTCTGATCGCCGAGCTGGTGGCCCGGGGCCATGGGGTGGCCCTCTACCCCAACGCCACCAGGGACCTGGAGGAAACCCGTCTGCACAACAACGATCTGCCGCTGCTGCGGGAGATCCTGAGTCGCCTCGATCCCGCCGCCGCTGCCGCTGTGGTGGGCTTCGAGGGCAGCTGGAACGCGGCCCAGATCCACCGGATCCTGGCGGCCTGCGACGTCCATGCCGTCTCCCGCTTCCACGCCATGGTGGGATCCCTGGTGGCGGGGGTGCCGGTGCTGGTGCTGGGCTGGAGCCACAAGTACCTGGAGGTGATGGAGCGGTTCCAGCAGTCGGAGATGGTCTTCGACGGCAGCGATCTCGACCTGCCCCGCACCCTCGCCCAGATTGACCGTCTGGTGGCCGAACGGCACGGCCGCCACGCCCGCATCGTCGCCGCGCTGCCGGCGGTGCGGGCGCTGGCGCGGGTCCAGTTCGACGGGGTGAGCACCCTGATCGGTTCTTGAAACTGCATCGCCGCCATCTGGTGGTGCTGGCCAAGTGGGCCTGGCTGGTCCTGGTGCTCGGCTGGGTGGTGGCCTACATGGTCAGCAAGCGGGAGGTGATCGCCGAGGACGTCGCCCGCTTCTCGCCCGCGGAGCTGCTGCTCAGCACCACCCTGCTCCTGCTCGGCAAGCTGGCGCTCAATGAGGCGATGCTGGTGTCCGCCCGCCAGTGCCGGATTCCGCTGGGCCGGCGCGACGGCTTCTACATCTATAACGTTGCCCAGCTGGCCAAGTACGTGCCGGGTTCGGTCTGGCAGTTCGTGAGCCGCATCGCCATGCTGCGGGCCCGCCAGGCCCCTGCTGTCGCCATCCGCGACTCGATGATCGCCGAGAACGGCTGGGTGATCGGTTCGGCCGTGCTGCTGGGCGGGGTGCTGGTCTGGCTGGGCCAGCCCGGCTTCTTCCTGCGCCTGGGCATGGCGCTGGCCGGCGCTCCTACGGCCATCCGCACCCTGCTGGCCAGTGGGCTGGTGGTGGTCCTGGCCATGGGCGCCTGGTGGGGGCGGCGGCGCTGGCCGCGGCTGCGGCCCTGGCTGATCCGGCTGCGTCCACCGCTGTGGGCGGTGGTCCTGCTGCTGGGGGCCTGGCTGGCGCTGGGGGCCTCCTTCTGGGTGTGCCTGCGGCCCTTCCTGAGCCAGGGACCGACCTGGTCGGTGGTGATCGGTGTCTACTGCCTGGCCTGGGTGGCGGGGTTCCTGGTGCCGTTCGCCCCCGCGGGCCTGGGGGTGCGGGAGGCCGTGCTGGCCCTGGTGCTCGATCCCGTGCTCGATCCCCAGACCTCCCTGGTCGTCGTCGCCGTCCATCGGGTGATCTATCTGCTCGTCGAGGTGGTGCTGGCCCTGCTGGCCTGGCTGGCGGGTCCTGAACCGGCGGCTCCCGTGCCCTGAGGCGCCTGGCGGCCGGATCCTCCACGGGCTCCCATACCCTGGAGGCCCTGCTCCCTGCTGGACCGGTGTCCTCCCCGTCAACTGCTCCGCCCGATGCCTGGGCCGGCGCCGAGCGCGCCGCCGTCGAGCGCCTGCTTGATGCCAATCTCGACCGGGCGCGGGAAGGGCTCCGGGTGCTGGAGGACTGGGCCCGCTTCGCCCTGGATCGCCCTGATCTGGTGGCCCGCACCAAGGATCTGCGCCAGCGGCTCGGGCAACGCCACCTCGACCGCTACAAGCTGGCCCGCCACACCGCCACCGATCCGGCGGCCGGCCTGGGCCATCCCGCCCAGGCGGAACGGGGGGAGGCCTCCCGGGTGCTGGCCGCCAACGCCGGCCGGGTGCAGGAGGCCCTGCGGGTGCTGGAGGAGTTCGGACGGCTCGAGGACCCCGCTCTTGCCCAGGAAGCGGCCGCCATCCGCTACGCCCTCTACGACCTTGAGGTGGACCTGCTGAACGCCGGCCGCGGCCCCGATGACCGCCGGGCCCTGCTGCGCCGCTGCCATCTCTATCTGGTCACCAGCCCGGTGTCCCACCTGGAGACGGTGGTGGCGGCGGCCCTGGCCGCCGGGGTGCGGCTGGTGCAGTACCGGGCCAAGCAGGAACCGGCGGGCCAGGGGACGGCAGACGCCTCCCCGGTCGACGACCGGATCCGGCTGAGCCAGGCCCAGGCCCTGCGCCAGCTCTGCCATCACCATGGGGCCCTGTTCATCGTCAACGACCGGATCGATCTGGCCCTGGCGGTGGAGGCCGACGGGGTCCACCTGGGTCAGGGGGACCTGCCCCCGTCCGTGGCCCGGCGCCTGATCGGCCCCGACCGCCTGATCGGACGCAGCACGCATCGGATCGAGGAGCTCCGTCAGGCCGTGGCCGAAGGCTGCGACTACGTCGGGGTGGGGCCGGTCACGGCCACCCCCACCAAGCCGGGGCGGGAGCCGGTGGGGCTGGCCTACGTGAGCCAGGCGGCGGCGGAATCCCCGCTGCCCTTCTTCGCCATCGGCGGCATCGACGCCTCCAACCTCGCCGCCGTGCGTCAGGCCGGTGCTGAGCGGGTGGCCGTGGTGCGGGCGATCACCGCGGCTGACGACCCCGGGGCCGCCGCCGCCGCCCTGCTCGGCCTCCTGGAGCAGCCGTCATGAGCGGGCTGCCGCCGGGGGAGACCGAGGGGGAGGGCGGCAGCATCGGGCTGCAGGTGAACGGGGAACCGCGGCGCTGCGGGGCCGGCCTGAACCTGGAGGCTGTTCTGCGGGCCCTGGGCTACGAGCCCCGGCTGGTGGTGGTGGAGTTCAACGGTGAGATTCTCGGCAGGCAGCACTGGAGCACCCAGGCGGTGGTGGAATCCGACGTGATCGAAGTGGTCACCATCGTGGGAGGGGGTTCCTAGATTCCTTCCATCGCGCTTTTCCTTCATGGGTCCCCGATTCTTCCGGCGTCTGGCCAGCCTGATGGTGGTGCCGATGCTGGTGGCCGGACTGGTGTTCAGTGCCCCCGCCCCGGCCCAGGCCGCCAGCGGGGGCCGCATCGGCGGGGGCAGCTTCCGCTCGGCCCCGTCGATGCCCCGCAGTTATGGCGGCGGCAGCTACGGAGGCGGCTATGGCGGCGGCTACCGCAGCGGCGGGTATGGGGGCGGTGGCATCGGCTTCCCCTTCCTGGTGCCGATCTTCGGTTTCGGAGGCGGAGGCCTGTTCGGCTTCCTGATCCTGATGGCCGTGGCCGGTCTGCTGGTCAATGCGGTGCGCGGGGGAGGCGGTGCCCCGGCCCTGGGTGGCGGCGGTTCCGATCTGGCCTATCGGCCCCGCACCGATGGCCCCGTCTCGATTGCCCAGATCCAGGTGGGGCTGCTGGCCACCGCCCGCGACCTCCAGGACGACCTGCGTCGCCTGGCCGGATCGGCCGACACCTCCAACAGCGGGGGGCTGCAGCGGGTGCTGCAGGAAACCAGCCTTTCGCTGCTGCGTCATCCCGATCTGTGGGTCTACGCCAACGGTGAGGTGGGTCAGATCCCCTTCGCCAGTGCCGAATCCACGTTCAACCGCCTGTCGATGCAGGAGCGCAGCAAGCTCGAGCGGGAGCTCACGGCCAACGTGGCGGGCCGTCGCTTCAGCGAACCGGCGGCCATCGCGGCGGGAGCCAGCGATGCCACCAGCGATTTCATCGTCGTCACCCTGCTGGTCGCCAGCCGCAGCCGACTGGCGATCAAGGGGGCCGGCACGGCGGAGGATCTGCGGGATTCGCTTCAGAAGCTGGGGGCCGTGGGGGCGGAGGATCTCCTGGCCCTTGAGGTGATCTGGCAGCCGGAAGGGGCCGGCGAGGTGCTGAGCACCGAGCAGGTGATCACCGCCTACCCCGAACTGCAGCACCTCTGAGCGACGGCCTCAACCGGTCCGTTGCTCCGGCTTGTCCGAACGGGCCAGGAGCCGCACAATCGGCCTCTGCCTCCGATGGCCCCGATGGTGTTGCGCACGGTCAGCTGGATCAACACCCCCGTGCTGCTGGAAGCGATGGAGCGCTACGAGCAGGGCCGCCTGTCCCGTCCCCTGGCGCTCTGGCTCCAGACCGTCCTTGAACTCGAGGCACCCGCCACCACGCCGCTGCGTCCCGGCTGCTGAGGTTGCCTTTTCCGTTGATGACCCTCAGGCCATGCGCAGGATGCGCAGGGCCGCCATGGCGGCCCCATAGCCGTTGTCGATGTTCACCACGGTGAGCCCGGGGGCGCAGCTGGCCAGCATGCCCATCAGGGCCGCCTGGCCGCCGGCGCTCACCCCGTAGCCCACGGCCACGGGCACAGCGATCACCGGCTGGGGCATCAGGCCGGCCAGCACCGTGGGCAGGGCGCCCTCCATGCCCGCGCAGGCGATCAGCACCCGGGCGCTGCGCAGTCGATCGAGCTGGCCCAGGAGGCGGTGGAGCCCGGCGACCCCCACATCCAGCACCAGATCGCTGGCGACGCCGTGGCAGGCCAGGGCCAGGCACGCTTCGGCGGCCACGCCCCGGTCGCTGCTGCCGCCCCCCAGCACCGCCACGGCACCCAGGGCCGCCTCCACCGGCGGCGGGGCCGGCCAGGTGAGACAGCGGGCCTGCGGATGGTGCAGCAGGGGCGGATCCCGGTCCGGATCAAGGGCCAGCCGTTCCAGCACGGCCGCCGCCTTCTCCGGGGTCACCCGGGTGACCAGGGCCAGCTCGCCGGCCTCCCGCATCTGCCGCATCACCAGGGCGATCTGGTCGGCGCTCTTGTGCTCGCCCCACACCGCTTCCACCATGCCCAGCCGCTGGCGGCGGCCCAGGTCGAGCCGGGCTTCCTCGCTCATGGGCGCTCCTGGAGCTGGAGCTGGGCCTGGGGCTGGGGGCTGGGGGTCACCGACAGCAGCTCCCCGCTGAACACCATGGGGAAGGGGTTGTCCCCGCCGCTGCCGGCGGGCCTCCCCAGGAGCCGGCGGGCCGCGGCCTCGAACTGTTGCTGCACCGCCTCGATCTCCGCCTGGGGAATGGCGTACCACTGGCGGCGGCTGCTCCAGTGGATCAGCAGGATGCCTTCTTCAGCGCCGCCGTCCCAGAGCAGCTCCCGCCGCAGGAAACCGTCCTGGCGCTGCAGCCACGGCTCCCAGGTCTCCCGTTCGGCCTGCAGCCAGGCAGCCCGGGCCGCGGCAGGAACCTGCACCCGCAGGTGCTCCACCACCACGGCTGTTTCCCCGCCAGAAGCAGGGTCGGTGGCGGGGTCGGCGGCGCCCCTGGGCCCGCCGGCGGCGGCGTCCCAGGGGAGGCCCAGCATCAGCAGCAAGGCCAGCGTGAATCCCAGGCCCCAGCCTGCCATCCGCCGCCGCAGCGCACCCCTCATGGCCGCATCAGCAGGGCCACCGCGTGGCAGGCGATGCCTTCCTCCCTGCCGGTGGGGCCGAGCCGTTCGTTGGTGGTGGCCTTGACACCCACCTGTTCCGGATCCAGGCCCATGCGCGCTGCGATCGCGCTGCGCATGGCGGCGATGTGCGGCTTGAGTCTGGGACGCTCGGCCACCACCACCGTGTCCACGTTCAGCACCTGCCAGTCCCGTTCGCCCACCAGGCCCATCACCCGGCCCAGCAGCTCCAGGCTGTCGGCACCGCGCCAGCGGGGATCCTCGGGGGGGAAGTGGGTGCCGATGTCACCGAGGCTGAGGGCACCGAGCAGGGCATCCATCAAGGCGTGCACCAGCACATCGGCATCACTGTGGCCATCGAGGCCCAGACCCTGCGGATGCTCCAGGGTCACCCCCCCCAGGATCAGCGGCCGGCCCGGCACGAGGCGGTGAATGTCGTAACCGTTGCCGATGCGCAGCTGCATGGGGGTGGTCGGAAAGTCCTGGCCAGTCTCGCCGTCCGTCCGTCAGCCTGCGACCGAAAGCCTGTGCCCGTCAGGGCGACCCTTCCTCCAGCCAGCGGCGGTGCAGATCGGGACGACGCTGCCGGGTCCGCTCCACCTGCTGCTCCCGTCGCCAGCGGGCGATGGCGCCGTGGTCGCCGCTGCGCAGCACCTCCGGCACCGTCATGCCGCGGAACTCGGCCGGGCGTGTGTAGTGGGGATGCTCCAGCAGCAGCCCGCTGTGGCTTTCCTCCACCAGCGACTCCGGGGAGCCCACGGTGCCGGGCAGCAGGCGCACCACCCCGCTGATCACCACCAGCGCGGGCAGCTCCCCCCCCGTGAGCACGAAATCCCCCAGGGACACCTCCTCGTCGGCCAGGGCGCGGATGCGCTCATCGAACCCCTCGTAATGGCCGCAGAGCAGGACCAGCTGGTCGTGGTCGGTGCTCCAGCGGCGCAGGTCCTGCTGGTGCAGCGGCTGGCCCTGGGGACTCATCAGCAGCACCCGGCGCCGCGCCAGCGCGGGAATCGCCGCGAAAGCGGCATAGACCGGTTCGGGCTTGAGCACCATCCCGGCGCCGCCCCCGTAGGGCTCATCGTCCACCTTGCGGTAGCGGTCGAGAGCGTGGTCCCGGGGGTTGTGGGTGTGGATCTCGGCGATCCCGGCCTGGAAGGCCCGGCCGACCACCCCCAGCTCCAGCAGGGGGGTGAAGGCTTCCGGCACCAGGCTCACCACATCGAAGCGCATGGGGCTCAGGTGGAGGGCGGGGAGAGGCGCCGGATCTCCGAGCTGAAGCTGGCCCGGCCGGGGCGGCCATCCAGCCGCTGCTCCACGCAGCTGCGCAGCCGGAGATTGGGCTTGGTGAACCAGATCCGCTCCTTCACCGTGGTCTGCCCGTCACTGCTGCTCAGCTCGAGGCTGCCATCCGGCCAGAGCCGCCACTGGCCCTGGCTGCCGCTGCTGCCGTGGCTGTGGAAGTGTCCGTCAGCCGTGAACTGCAGCCGTTGCCCCTGGCCCGGGGCCCCCGCGGCGCCATCTCCGCCGGCCGGCGGCAGGATCTCCAGTCCCCCCGGATCCCCCTGCTGCTCCGCGGCCAGGTAGGTCACCCGGAGCTCCCCCCGTTCCGAGCAGTGCCAGCCGTCGTCGTCGGAGGCCGCCTCGGGATCGGTGGCCGCCTCGGCTGCCCCCTGGAGGTGGAAGCGGCTGCGCAGGCTGAGCCAGTCACCGGCACAGCAGGTGAGGAACGCCTCGATGCTGCGGGGCGGAAACGGGACACCGGAGGGATCGGTGGGGGTGGTCACGGTTGGGGCGGCAGGGAGTGGGGTCGGCAGGGAGTGGGGGAAACGGGCCCTGGGGGGATCCTCGCAAACCCCGCCCTAGTCCCCTCGGTAACCCAGCTCCTCCAGCCGTCCGGGATGGCGACGCCAGTTCGGCACCACCTTGACGAACAGTTCCAGGTAGACCGGCCCATCGAAGACTTTCTGCATCTGCATCCGGGCGCCCTGGCCGATGGCCTTGAGCATCTGGCCCCCCTTGCCGATCAGGATGCCCTTCTGACTGCTGCGCTCCACCAGCACCGTCGCCAGCACCGCGGTCCTGCCCTTGGCCGGATCGGGGCCGTCGTCCTCGACGATCCGCTCGATCCGCACCGCCACCGAATGGGGCACCTCCTCGCGGGTGAGGCTGAGCACCTGCTCGCGGATCAGTTCCGCCAGCAGCAGCTGCTCCGGCTGGTCGCTGACGGCGTCGGCGGGGTAGAGCATCGGTCCCGGCGGCAGGTCGGCGGCCAGGGCAGCCACCAGATCGGCGCAGCCCTGGCCGGTGAGGGCGCTGCAGGGATGGAGGGGCCAGGCGCCGGGCTGGTGGGGAGCGCTTTCGATCAGCTCCCGGTAGGTGGCCGCCAGATCCTCGGCATCGGCACCGACCCGGTCGCTCTTGTTGAGGGCCACATGCACGGGGACGCGGCTGTGGCGCAGCAGGTCGACGATGAAGCCGTCACCCCGGCCGGCGGGCTGGCTGGCATCCACCAGCAGCAGCACCACGTCCACCTCACCGATCGCCCCCCGGGCGCTCTGAACCAGCCGCTGCCCCAGCAGGTGATGGGGCTTGTGGATGCCCGGGGTGTCCAGCAGCACCAGCTGGGCCGCCGGGGTGGTGAGGATGGCCCGCAGCCGGTTACGGGTGGTCTGGGCCACCGGCGAGGTGATCGCCACCTTCTGCCCCACCAGCTGGTTGAGCAGGGTGGATTTGCCGACGTTGGGTCGGCCGATCAGGGCCACGAACCCGGAGCGGAAGGCAGGGTCGCTGGCCGGCGCGCCCTCGGAAGGAGGGATGGCGGGGCTGGCGGGAGGGTCACTCGGGTCCATAGCCTCAACAGTGCCAGTTCATGGGCCCTGCCGTGCCCGCGCCGCGATGACCGAAGCCATGGATGCCCCCGGGGCGCCACCGGAGCCCAGCTTCCCCCAGGCCATGGAGATCACGGCCCAGTGGCTGGGCCTGTGGGACGACGGGGAACTCAGCGACGAGGTGCTGGCCGACCGGGTGGCCGAACTGGTGGCGAGCCGCGACGGTGCCCGTGGATTCTTCGTCGTCAGCCTGACCGCCGGGGCGCCGCTGATGGACCGGTTGCCCGAGCCGCTGGTGGCCGCCCTGCGCCAGGCCGGCGATGGGGTGGTGGATCTCACGGCCCGCAACCTGGCCATGAGCACGGCGATGCTGCTGCATCACCAGCGCTCGGGTGATCGGGAGCATCAGGCCGGTTCGGAGCGGGTGCAGGCCCGCAGCACGGAATTGCTGCGCCAGCTCGAACCCCTGGCCGTCAAGCGCCGTCTGGAACCGCTGCTGCGCGCTGCCGGCGATGGGGCGGACCTCTGTGGGGAGGCGGCCGACGACCGGGCCTTCCTCGACAAATGGGGGTACGACGCAGAACAGCGCCGGGCGATCGCTGAGGCCATCGAAGCGGTGGCCCAGTGAGTTGGGCTCAGAACTTGAGATACAGGAGGGTCATCGCCTGCAGGGCGTCGTAGGTGACGCTGTCGGGCAGGTAGACGTAGTTGACGGTGAATCCCAGGGTCACGTTCTGAGTGAAGTTGACATCGATGCCTCCGGTGAGCATGGCGTTGGTCTGACCGGTGGAATAGGTGTTGGTGGCGATGCCGCCACCGACGTAGGGCGAAATCACCGAGCGCCGGAACAGATCCAGCGTCAGCGGTAACTGGAAGGAGGTCTGGCCGTTGTAGCGGCCGAACACGTCGCGGTTGCCGAAGATGACGCTCGGGCGGAGCGACACGGCCATCGATTCGTTGATCTTGTAGCCCACCCGGCCGGTGAAGACCCCACTCCTTGGCAGATCGCTGCCGACGTTCACCCCACCGCCGATGCCATAGATGCCGACGTTCTCGATCGGCTTGCCCTGGCGGGGCAGGATGGCCAGTTCGGCGGGATTGCGGTTGGCCGGCGGCGGCAGGTAATCCGGCGGCAGGGTGGCGGCATCAACGACCGGCTGCCATCCGGCTGCGGCGGGTTCGGCAGGAACGGGAGTCCAGGGCGCCAGTGGCACCGGCAGCGCCTGCGCCCACGCCCCGCCAGCCTGAAGGGCCAGCCCGGTGAGGCCGGCCAGCAGGGCGAAGCGCTGGAGGACTCCGGTCATTGTCATTGGGGCGCCACCGCTGGGCTGGCGGGAGCGGCGGTTTCCGGAGCGGGCGCGGGGGCCACGCTGGCGGCGGGAGCCACCTCAGGAGGCGGCGTGGGAGCTGCGGCGACGGGCACCGGGGCGACCCTGACGGGGGCAGGGATGGCCTTGGCGGCCGGCTCCGGTGGGATCGGCTGCAGGTTGACCACGGCCGGCGTCACCGTGCCGCTGGCCGGTGCCGTCTGGCGGCTCGACCATTCCTTGATGTCCTCGATCACCCCCGGATCATCCGGGCGGCTGAGCACGTCGACGGTGCCATCCGGCTGCAGGGCCAGGGGGACCTGGGTCGGCTTGCTGACCCGGGAGGAGGGCACGTAGATGACACGGGCCTGCTGCAGCTTGGCGGTCTTGGTGGGGGTGGGGGCGCTGAGGGAATGGATCGCCTGGCGCATGGGCTCCCGCAGCGTCTGGGGAATGGGGGCCATCGGATCCCCGGTGCTCTGCCAGCGGGCCCGCTCTGCCCGGGCCAGGGGGGGCATGGCCTGAACATCGTTGTCGTGGATGGTGAGCACACCGCCCAGCATCTCGGAACGGGTGAAGGGGTTCCGCAGCAGATCCTGGCCCTGGACGGCGCCGATGCCGGTGCCGATGCTGAAGGGCGGGGTCGACGGGGCGATCGGCCTGAGGGAGGCCGAGGGGACCGGACGGGCAACCCTGCCGGCCTGGCTGGAGGGTTGCGGGGCCGCCAGGTCGAGGCTGCGGGAGAGGGGGCCGTCGAGAAGGGAGCCGATCTTGCCGGAGGCCGAGCTGAGCACGTAGCCGGTGGTGGTCCGCAGGTCGTCCAGTGCTGACTTGGCGCCCGGTGCCTCGGGATCCGGGGTGGCCTCGGCCACGTCGCTGCCCTTCGGATCCGCCGGCGGCGGCGGTGTGAGCTCCTTCACCCTGGCCTGCCAGCGATCGTGGGCATCGATGGCCAGGAGGGGCAGCCAGATGGTCTGGCTCAGGAGCGCCCAGGCGATGGCCTTCGGGGAGATGGAGGGTTCGCGGTACATGGTGGTAAGGGCTTAACGGTTTCTGTTGTTGTTGTTGTTGAACGTGTCTCGGAAGAAATAGTAGGAGCTGGCGGCCTGACTGAGGGGAACGATGACTTGATTGATCACGTCGAGAGCCTCGGCGTAGAAGGTGCGATTCACGATCACCGTGTCCCTGTCCCTCAGAGGGGGATTGAGACCCTTGGAAATGCCGATCCCGTCTCTGTAGCTGAACACTTCCCGGGTGGTGGTGCCGTTGCGATTCAGCCGCACCAGTTCAATATCGTTCTTGTTGGCTCGCCAGTTCTCGGCGCCACCGGCTCGGAAGATCGCTTCCGCCAGCGGTGTGTTGGCCGGCAGGCTGAGAGTGCCCGGTTTCTTCACCTCACCGATCACGGAGATGGTGATGCTGGCTGGAGCCAGGTTGGTGGCGCCGATCTGGAGAACTTCCTCGGGGATCAGTTCTTCGGTCCTGGCCACCACCAGCGTGTCCCCGTCAAAGAGGATCGGGTTCTGGCGCTGGTTGCCGACCATGAACACCTGGGCCAGATCCAGCACGGTCTGCTTCTGACTGCCATCAGGTCCGGCCAGGCGCCGCAGCAGCACCTTGCGGATGTCGGCGTTGAGGGTGACGCCCCCGGCGGTCTGGATCGCCGAGACAGGGGTGGAATAGGAGGGAAGCGGGTAGAGGCCCGGCCGGCCCACCTCACCGATGATGCTCACCTTGACCGGACGGGGGTTGGTGAGACTGAGGATCAGCTGGGGCCGCACCAGCTGCTTGGCATAGAGGGAGGTCAGCCAGCGGGTGGCCTGGCCGATCGTCAGGCCGGTGAGCTGCACCGAGCCCAGCAGGGAGAGGGTGGAGGTGCCGTCGGGAAGGATGACGATCTGCCCACCGACCGAGGATGCGGACGGGTCCGAGAAGGTGAGCTGAAGGCCGTCGCCGGGGCCGAGGACGTAGAGGTCGTTGTAGACCTCGGTGATCGAGAGCGGCAGCGGCGCCGATGGGCTGGGGGCCGCCGCCTGGGCGACGCGGGTGAACGCCGGGACCGGGGCCGGCGTTTGTGGCGAAAACGACTGGGCCACAGAGGCTCTGAGGACCTCCGGGCTGAGGATCAGAACGCTAAGTCCGAGGGCGGATGCTGCCGATGTGCACCGTCGAGGTCGAGGGTGTCCATGCAGGAAGACCGAAAATCTTCTGGGTTGAGCAGCCACCAAAGGACATCAATCGGGATAACAGCATAGCTACTGACGTCAAGGGGCTTTCTTGCTGAGTTGCCATTATCATCCATTTAACTTTCCCCACCACCTCATAGCGTGACTACGACGGGCGCTCCTCCAGAAGCCTTTCCGGGTGGCTCATTGCCGGCGGCGGGCCTGCCTCCGGCTGGTGGTCCGGGCCGCTACCAGCAGGCCTACGACCCGTCGCTCCAGGGTCCCCTGAGCCCGTCCACGGAAGGCCAGGGGGGTTCGGGTGGCCTCGGGGGGATCGTGCGCACCGTCAAGCGGCGCCAATCCCTGTTCCTGATCACCTTTGCCGTCGTCACAGGCGCCCTGGCGATCAACACGCTGCGCCAGAGAATCTTTTCCCCCGTTTATGAAGGGGGCTTCCAGATGCAGATCAGCAACCCCTTCGAGAGTGGCAAGGGGACGGATGGCGGCGGCGGCGGTTCCGTCGAGCGCATCGCCCGCAGTGAAATCAAGAATGATGTCCCCGGTCTGATCGTGCTGATGCGGAGCCCGCTGCTGCTGGGCCCGGTGGCCCAGCGCCAGGGGGTGCCCTTGGCCCTGCTGGGCAGCAGTCTCTCCATCAACAAACAGTCGGCGGCTGTCGACAACGTTCTGAATGTCTCCCTGCGGTGGGATGACCCCGTCAAGGGCAAGGCGATTCTCAAGCAGCTGGCCAAGGATTACACCGCTTTCTCCCTCACCCAGCGTCAGGCTGCCGTGAACTCGGGCGTCCGCTTCCTGGACCAGCAGGCTCCGGCGATCGAGGACCGGGTGCAGAAGCTGTCCCAGGAGATGCTGCGTTTCCGGGAACGCAACAACTTCGTTGATCCCGCCGCCGCTGCCACCCAGATCATCGGCGCCAGGGAATCCCTCATCAACCAGTTGCGCTCCCTCCAGAACGATCAGGTCCAGCTGGACAGCCAGCTGAAGTCGATCCAGACAGGCAAACTTCAGTTCACTCCGAGCGGAGCGCCCACGGCTCTCGAGCAGATCGGCCGCAACAGCGTGCTCGTTCCCGGTCGGGGTGGGGCCGGTGCCGAGGCCGCCGCCGGAACCCCGACGCCTCTTGACCTTCTCAACCAGTTCGAACAGGAACTGGCCACCGCCAAGGGCACCTACAAGGAGAATTCTCCCATCGTCCAGTCCTTGCTGGCCCGTCGCAACCAGCTCCTGCCCGTGGTCCAGCGCCAGGCGGCTGATGCGGTGCGGGCCAGGCTGCTCGCGAACGTGGCTCAGCAGGACGAAATCAACCGTCAGATCCTGCTGCTGAGCGAGAACTTCCGCAACAACCCGCGGAAGATGAATGAGTTCGAGAACATCAACCAGCGGCTTTCCATCGCCCGCGAGCAGTATTCCTCCTACATCCAGGCCCGCGAGCGTTACAGGCTGGAGATGGCCCGCTCCATCACCCCATGGGAGGTGATCGGACCTCCCGATTTCGACACCACCCCGGTGGAGCCCAACATCCCCCGCAACCTGCTGAGGGCCGTGATGATCGGCCTGCTGGCCGGTCTCGGGGCCGCCATCCTGAGGGAGCGCACTGACAACGTGTTCCACACCCCCATGGAGGTGGAAAAGGAACTGCAGCTGCCCGTGCTGGGTCTGATTCCCTATCTGCCGCTGGAGCCAGGTTCCGACATCGCCACCAGCATCTCCAAGATGTCGTCGAGCGAGCGTTTCGCCATCAAGGAATCGCTGCGCAGCCTGTTCACCACCTTCCGCCTGCTTCGGGCCGACAGCAACATCCGGATGGTCGGCATCACCTCCTCCACCCAGGGGGAGGGCAAGTCCACGGCCGTCACGGTGTTCGCCCGCACCCTGGCCGATCTGGGACTCAAGGTGCTGATCGTCGATTCGGACATGCGTCTGCCCATGCAGACCCGCTATCTCGGCGTTGAACCCGGAGATGGCCTGTCTTCCCTGCTGTCCGACTCCTCCTACAAGACCACGGACCTGATCCAGACCATCGCCGAGAACATGGATGTGCTCCCGGCGGGCCCGAAGCCACCCGATCCGGCAAAACTGCTCAATTCAAGTCGTTGTCAGGAAGTCATCGACGAACTGCGTGCCCTGCCTGGCTACGACATCATCATCGTGGACGCGCCCCCCTGTCTGATGCTGGCCGATCCGATCCTGCTGGGCGAGAAACTCGATGGCATTCTCTTCCTGGTGGGCCTGGGCAAGGTCAGCAGGGAGCTTGCTCCCCAGGCCGCCCGCAGGATCAAGGCCACCGGCGTGGACGTGCTGGGCATCATCTGCAACCAGGTGAACTTCCCGAGTCGGCTCAATGACTACGGCTACGAGTATGGCTATTACTATCACTACGCTTACGCCTCAGCCTCCAACTATGCCAAGGCCGCTTCCCAGGGCGGTTCCACCGGAGGATTCGGCAGTTACGTCCAGCGTTATCGCGATAGTTACATGAAGGGTGCTGGCCCTAATTCCTACATCAACGCTCGCTATGGCGATAGCCAGACTGACGTCAAATCCTATCTGCCCAATGATGAAGATCAGGCGTCTCCCTCACCAGCAGTCATCGATGTGGAAGCGAATGAAGGCAAGGCTTCGGCCCATTCCCGCTCCAGGCATCGCAGTGGCGGTGGTCCGATCGGCTGGTTGAAGCGTCGCTTCGGCAAGGGCAGGTCACGCTGACCTGCCGGGGGGGGGCACAAGGCCGTCCCCCTCGCGTCTGCCGGAACTCCTGGGGATCTCGCTTCTCAGGATGGTGTCGAGAAGGTCGAGGTGCGAATACACGGGATTGGCCATCGGGTGGCAGCGACGCACCCAGTTGAGGGCACCGAACATGTCGATGTGACGCAGGCGTGCTGTCAGCCCCACCGCCAGCAGGGCTGAGCGTTCCCGGCCAGCCAGGCAGTGCAGGTAGACGGGGCCATGCTCGTCCACCAGCTGCTCAGCCCTGTCGAGGGCCGTCAGCAGGGCTTCCAGTCGGAGGGATTCCTGGTTGCGGTGGTCCGGCAGGGAGACGCGTTCACTGATCAGACCCGTCGGTTTGGCCAGGCCGGCATCCTCCTGGGGATAGCAGCAGTTGAACCGGCTTTTGAAGCCTGCCCGCTCCAGCTGATTCCAGTGGGATTCGCTCAGGGGCATGGGGCCGATCGCCAGCTGGTTGGTGAGAATCCAGCTGTAGGGAAGCGGCCGATCCTCAAGGGGGACGCGAATGGAACCGACGCGAAAACGCCGCTTCAGCAGCCGTTGGATCGCCCCGATCACGCCGCACCTCCTCGCGGCGCCCCTCGGGAGGGGGCGATCGATGCCTCAGGGAGGAATCGCATGGGGGCCGACACCGTCATGGTGGCAGGGGGGCGCTGGGTGGGGATGCGGATGGAGCCAGGGTCGTTCGTCTAGGAACGGGGTGAAGGGAGGGCCGGCCCGATGGCTCGCAGCACGTCCTGCCAGGTGGTGGCGGAGGGTCGTTGACCATCCGAGCTTCTCAGGCTGATCAGGGTGCAGCTGTAATCACGGTTAGGACGCAGACCAAGGAAGCGCTGGAGCCCCGTTGGCCAGCCCGTGAACTGGCGATCGATGAGGGCGGTGAGCTGATCCCTGGTCACACCGAAGCTTTCAGCGGCGGGGAGCCCGGCCACATGGCAGGTCTGAAGGCTGGCTCGACCCTGGGTCAGTCCGATCGCCGTTGGGGCCGGCATGGCCACCCGTTGACGCTTCTTCTGGTGAAGGCCGGGTTGATCGAGGCCGATGAAGGTGGTCTGCAGGTTGAAGCGCTGCCGCACGTTGGCCGCCATCACCGTCACGACGAGCCCATCCCGCAGGGGGACGATCACGGGAGCCGAGGTGGCCAGCTCGTAGCTGCGCGTCGCGGCCCAGGGAGCTGGGGACGGGGCGGTGGGCGAGGCGAGGCCTGCCCGATCCAGGGCGTCCCGGATGGCCGCGGCCGGCAGGCTCCTGGCTGAAGGCCAGCGGGGCAGCACGATCGCCTGAACCGCCAGCAGGCTGGCCACGGCGGCAGCCGTGCCGTACCAACGCACCAGAAAGGAACGGCTGGTCATGGGGCATCACCCTTGGGAGGGGGCGAGGGCAGGGGCGGCAACTCCCGTTCCAGGAGGCGCATGTAGAGCATGCCGAAGGCGGCGACGGCGACGCCGGAAAAGACCAGCGATCCGGTGCTCTCGTGGAAGAAGTCGAACAGCCAGCTTCCTTTGCCGTTCCCGGATCCGGCGAACACCGCCAGCAGGGCGATCCGGATCGTGTTGGACACCAGGCCGATCAGGGGCGCCATCAGCAGCAGCACGAAGCGACTGGTCCAGGAACGGATCGGGAAGGCCAGCAGGAAGATCACCGCCACGCAGAGGATCTGGGCCATCATGTCGAGCCCGTTGCAGGGGCCCAGCACCTTGACGCCGCCGCCCGGCAGCAGAACGGTGCGATGGTCCACCACCACATCCAGCCCCAGGATCCCCAGCCACAGTCCCGACACCCAGGCCGTCACGAGGCTGATGGGGGCCTCGGGCAGGGTGCGCATCAGCAGGGCGAAGCCCGGCAGCAGCATCAGGCAGAGCATCGGGTCGCGGAAACGACCCAGACCGGCCGGCCGTTCGACCATCAGCCCCAGGGCGAGCCCCCCGATCGGGGCAAGGGCGAACAGCAGACCATCCCAGTGCAGGATCACCCACGATCGGGCCAGAACCCAGGCCAGAAGCAGGGTCCCTGCGATCAGTCCCAGGGTGGTGGGATTGGGCTGGAGATCCTCGAACTGATCCTCCATGCAGATGATGGCCCCCCCCCACACGAGCAGGGCGAACACGGTGATGTGCTCCGACTGGCTGTTCTGGAACACGGCCAGGTTCTGGATGCACACCGCTGCGGCGAGGGTCAGCCAGAGATTGCGGGGAGTCGCCGGAGGGATGGCTGGCAGGGCCTCCCGCCATGGCTTCGGGATGCGCTCACAGAGCCCGCTGGAGAGTCGTTCAAGCATCCGATTCATCTTGGGGCCGCATCCACCAGGGGCGGGGCCGATGACAGCTCCATGGGGTCGTATTCAGGCACAAGTCTGCGCAGCACCCGGATCGCTGCGTCCTCGTCCCAGTTGGCGAGGGCCTGGTGAAGTTCCTCGATCAGGGGGAACAACTGAGCCGTTTCGCGCCTTGGTTCGGTGGCTCTTCGGATCAGGGGATGCTGGGTGGGTTGGTCTTCGGAACTGATCAGAAGTTCCTCGTACAGTTTCTCTCCAGGACGCAGACCCGTGTAATGGATGGCGATATCACCATCGACATTGTTCTCATCACGAACCCGCAGGCCTGAAAGCTCGATCATCTGGCGGGCCAGATCGGCGATCCGGACCGGTTCGCCCATGTCAAGCAGGAAAAGATCACCACCCTTGGCCATGCCCGTGGCCTGCAGGACCAGCTGAACGGCTTCCGGGATCGTCATGAAATAGCGGGTGATGGCCGGGTGGGTCACGGTCACCGGACCACCGCGGGCGATCTGCTGGTGGAAGAGCGGAATGACCGAACCGGAGGAACCCAGCACATTGCCGAACCTCACCATCGAGAGAATCGCTTCCCCTGGGCCGTTCTCGGCGGCGGCGGCCTGGATCAGCAATTCGCACACCCGCTTGCTGGTTCCCATGATGTTGGTGGGACGGACAGCCTTGTCGGTGGAGATCAGGGTGAGCCGCTCGACGCTGGGTTGTCGTGAGGCCGAGAGCACCGCTTCGGTGGCCAGGATGTTGTTGGCGATACCTGCGCAGAGATTCGCTTCCACCAGGGGGACGTGCTTGTAGGCGGCGGCATGGAAGATGGTCTGCACCTGATGCTGACGGCACAGAAGCGTGAGCCGGGATGCATTGCAAGCATCACCGAGCACCGCCAGCAGCTGGGTGGCTTCGCCATTGGTGCGCAATTCCTTTTCGATCGTGTAGAGCGCGAATTCATTGCGCTCCACCAGCAGGAGGGCCCTGGCCTTCAGGGCCACGATCTGACGGCAGAGCTCACTGCCGATCGAGCCACCGGCCCCGGTGACCATCACCACCTTCCCCTCCACGCCCGCCTTGAGCAGGGCCGTATCGGGATTGGACGGTTCCCGCCCGAGCAGGTCCTCGATCGACACCGGCTGGAGATCGGACACGATGCGCTGGCCACTGGCCATCTGGGCCAGCGAGGGGATCGAGAGAACCTTGAGGCCGCTGTGGGTGAGCTGGTCCACCAGCAGCCGCTTGCGCCTCCGGGAGATCGAGGGCATCGCCAGCAGAACCCTGGACACCCCGTACTTTTCGATCAGGCGGGGCAGGCGCACGGGGGTGTCGATGCGCAGGTTCTGGAGCGTGCGTCCCTGGAGGTTCTCGTCGTCATCGAGAAAACCGATGATGCGGAAACTTGGGTCATTGCGCAGGGCCAGCAGCAGCCCCATCCCCGAGGCCCCCGCGCCGTAGATCAAGGTGGCATCCCCCGAGGAGCTGGGGGCGCTCTGGCTGCTGCGCAGATCCAGGTGGTGCACCAGGACATCGCGCAGGACGATGCGGCTGGCGATGGCTCCGCCTGTGAACAGCAGCCAGTAGAGAATCCAGAAGGAGCGGGGGGGCTGGGGACCGCCCAGCAGGGTGCTGATCAGCAGCAGAATCAGCACCATCACCCCGGCCCGTGGCACCAGGCCATAGAGGGAGTGGCTGCCGGCGTAGCGCGTCAGGCCCCGGTACCAGCCCGAGACGACCAGCACCGGCAGGCCGGTGATCAGCGCCAGGGGCAGCAGCCGGATGGTGACCGGCAGGATGCTCAGCAGCGAGACGCTGTCGGGCAGCCGCAGGAAGAAGGCCCCGAGGTAGGACGCGACGATCAGAAATCCATCGAACACGACAAGCAGAAGCCGCCGCGCCAGCAGCTGCTTCTGCACATATCGGATCAGCGAAATCTTGGAGAACAACCGTTCCTCTGGCGAGATTGACTGGTCGGAGAGGATGATTCTGAATGCTTTTTTAGGAAAAGGGTGAAATGCAGTGAAGGCTTGTGGTGTGATGAATAGGCAGCATTCTCTGGAAAACAACGATAACAAATGCCAGCAAGTTAAGGCGGCGGGATCCTGACGAAAGTGGGTTTCATGTGTCGAATAATACCAGTGACCGCCGTTGCCGCGCTGTCCTTCAGCCCCTGAAGGGTGCCGCCCTGTGCCGATCGAGCCACAGGCCCACGGCCAGTTCCATGGCCACCAGACTCACCACCAGAGGCAGGCCATGGGTCAGCAGCCCCAGGGCCAGCAGTGCGGTGGCGCCGATGTACAGAAGGGCAACCCTGGCGTGGGTCCAGCCGGCCTGATGCAGGCGTTGGTAGAGGTGCAGCCGGTGGGCCTGGAAAATCCTCTGGCCGGCCGCCAGGCGGCGCAGCACACAGAGCAGGGCATCGCCCATCAGGGGAAAGCCCACCAGCAGCAGCCCCAGGGCCGCAGTCGGTGAACTCTGCTGCAGCACCACCCCGGCGATCGTCGCCCCCAGGAAGGTGCTGCCCACATCCCCCATGAACACCCGGGCCGGGCTCCAGTTCCACACCAGGAACCCGAGCAGTGCCCCGATCAGGGGCCAGAGCGCGGCGCCCTGGGGCGGCAGCGTCAGCACGGCCGCCGTGAGCAGCACCGCGGCGCAGCCGGCCACGAGTCCATCGAGGCCATCGCTGAAGTTGACGAAATTGATCACCGCCGTGATGGCGATCACCGCCAGGGGCAGCAGCCACCAGGGAATCGGCAGCGCCGCGACGGCCAGGAGGGCCAGGGCCGAGACGATCTGGGCGCCGTAGCGCGCCAGGGCCGGCAGATCGAGGCGGTCGTCCACCATGCCCACCAGCGCCAGCGGCAGGCAGATCAGCGGAATCCAGGCGGGCCAGCCGCCGCCGGCCAGGGGCGCCAGCAGGCTGCCCACCAGCACGAACGCCACGCCGCCGCCCCTGGGGGTGGGTGTCCGGTGGGAGCTGCGCTCATTGGGCTGATCCAGCAGGCGCTGGCGCAACCAGGGAATCAGCAGCCGCAGCAGCAGCCAGCTGGCAGCGCCACCCAGCAGCAGATCGAGGAGGGGATGGGGCATGGTCAGGGCACCAGCGGCGCCACAGGGAACGGCTCGGGGGGCCGGCCGAGAATCCGGTGCACGGGGGTGAAGCCGGCCAGATCGGCGCCGATGCGCAGTACGGCCTCGAAGGTCTTCGGGGAGAGGAGCAGCAGGGGCGCGGCCAGGGTCTGGAACAGACGGGGCGGCAGCAGCACCAGCCGGCAGCGGCGGGCCGGATCCCCCGGTGGGGAGGCGGCCTGCAGCCGGCGCAGCATGGCGTCGTAGGGGAGGGTGTCGTCCCCGCCGAGGGCCAGCCGCACGGGCTGGGCGGGGGTGACCGCTTCGTGGGGCAGCCGCTCGGCCAGGTGCAGCGCCACGGCGGCCAGCTGGCGGCAGTGGATCGGCTGGCGCAGGCCACTGGCGGCCGGCAGGACGAGCAGGGGCAGGCGGCGCAGCAGGGTGCGCAGCTGGCTCAGGTTGCGATCACCCACCAGACCGGCCTGGCCATAGATCAGCGTCGGCGCCAGGACCCGCAGGGGCACGCCGTGGCTGGCGCAGGTGCCTGTCAGCGTTTCCTCGGCCTGCCGCAGGCGTTGCACCAGATCCTTGTCGTAGGCGTTGGTGGCGAAGCGCTTGGTGATCACCGAAGAGGAGGAGCAGGCGACCACCCCCCTGAGGCGGGTGACGGCATCGGGATCGATCGCGGCCAGCCGCGCCAGGTAGGGAGCGAACGTCCAGATCGGGGCGAAGCTCACCAGCACCCCTTCGGGTGCCGGTCCGGTCGGCTCGGGAGCCTCCAGGTCGCAGGCCAGGAAGGCCGGGGGCGCCAGGGCCGCCGCCGGTCCCGGCAGGGGCCGCCTTCCGGCCACCACCAGCGGCCTGTCGACCGCGAGCTCGATCAGGGCCTGGCCGGTGGAGCTCGAGGCCCCGAAGACGGTGAGGGGAAGGGGGGAGGGTGGGGTCACGTCGGGGTGGGGCTCAGCGGCAGTCGTTGCCATCGGGACGGCCGTCCCAGCCGGTCAGCCGCCAGAGGACGGCGCGCACCTGGTCGCGCCAGAGCCGCAGCTGGGATTCGGGACGGAGGTCGCCGGTCACGGCGTCGGCGCCATCCAGCTGCCAGCCGGAGCCTTTGTAGACGATGTCGGCGATGGCCATGGTCCGTGCCATGTGGGTCTCGGCCGTGACGATGGTGAGCCTGCCGGGCTGGGGCCAGCGCTTCAGCAGGTCGGCGAGCTCGGTCACCTGCCCCACCGTGTCGCAGCCGGGCAGCAGCCGGATGACCTTGGAGGTGTCCTGGGGCCACAGCCCCCGGTTGCGGAGGTGGGTGTAGGTGATGGCCTGGTATTCCGCGTTTCCCTGCAGCACCAGAAAGGCTCCGGGCTGCTGCCGCCACAGCAGCAGGGCCGACTGGCTGCGCCAGGGGTCGTCGATCAGGGCGGTGATCACCCAGGGGCCAGGGACGGCCAGCGATCCGGCGCTGCCAGGGCCGGGCGATGCCGAGCGGTGGGCCGTTCCCTGGTGGAGGGGGGCGAAGAACCAGGCCAGGAGCAGAAGGACCGCCAGGCCCGCCCCCCCTAGGCGGACTTTCGGATCGGCCCACAGCCATCGCCACCAGGGGCCGTGCTGCCGGACAGGGGTGGCATCGGGGCGTTTTCGGATCCTGACCCTCTGGCGTGGCGGCCTGTCCTGGTGGGGCAAGGAAAGGGTCGCTGACGCCTGGCAGGAGTTTATCGGGCCCGGATGGCGCTGCCACCGGCGTCCGGCTGGAGCCGGCTCCAGAGGCGGCGGCCGTAGCGCAGGGCGAAGGGGATCCACCAGCGCCAGCCGTAGGCTCGCCGGTAGGCCAGGCGCACCTCCTGCAGGCGGCGGCCGGCCTGCTGGCCGCTGGCGCCCTCCACGCCCATGTGGACCAGTTCGAGCCCCAGGTGACGCACCTGCAGATCCGGGCTGGCCGCCAGCCGCAGGAAGTAATCCAGGTCGGCGGAGAGCCGGAAGGGCTGGGCGTAGCGATCCAGCCGCCGGCGGGCCCCCGGGCCGATCAGGGTGGCCTGGTGGGGCGGGGTGGAGCCCAGGAACAGGGCGCGCCGGTAGGGGGCGCCGGCGTCGCATGCCGTGCGGCGCCCCAGCTGAATCCGATCCCCAGGGGCCACCCGGGCATAGCGTCCCGTGCAGACCACCAGATCGGGGGCAGGGGCCCTCGGCCCGCCGGGGGCGGTGGCCGCCATGGCCGTCGCCAGGACGTCTGGAGCGGGGGCCCAGTCGTCGCTGCCCCAGAACAGCAGCCAATGGTGGGACGGGGCCGCGCCGAAGCCCTGGTTCATGGCGCCGAAGATGCCCGGTGAGGCCGGATCCTGGGGCTGCCAGCAGAAGCGGCCGTCGCTTCGGCACAGCTGCTCCAGCCAGGTGCGGTGCTCGGCTCCGCTGGGACCGTCGATGAAGATCACCTGCCAGTGGGTCCAGGTCTGGGCCTGGAGGGAGTCCACCAGCCGGGGCAGCAGCCGGTGGGAGTTGAGGGTGGGAACGATCAGGGTGAGCGCGGTACCCGGTGCGGCGTGCTGCGGTGGATCGACGCGGGGGGCCTCCGCCATCACCCCTGCCGGCGGATGAGCACGTCGCCGAGCACCAGCAGATCCATCCGGGTGCGCAGGAAGCAGTCGAGAGCCTGGGACGGGTTGGACACGATCGGCTCGTTCTCGTTGAAGGAGGTGTTGAGCACCATCGGCACCCCTGTTCGCTCGGCGAAGGCCTTGATCAGGCGGTAGTAGCGACCGTTGTCGGCTTCGTTGACGGTCTGGAGACGGCCGCTGCCGTCCACGTGGGTCACCGCCGGGATGCGGGGGCGCTGCTCCTCCCGGATCGGGTACACCTGCATCATGAAGGGCACGTCGCCGTCGAGGCTGAACCAGTCGCCCACGGCCTCCTGGAGCACCGAGGGGGCGAAGGGACGGAAGGATTCCCGCCGCTTGATCTTGAGGTTGAGGATGTCCTTCATGTCGGCGCGGCGCGGATCCCCCAGGATCGAGCGGTGCCCCAGGGCCCGCGGTCCCCACTCCATCCGGCCGTCGAACCAGCCGATCACCAGGCCCTCGGCGATGGCCTCGGCCACCAGGCCGCAGAGCTCCTCCTCCGCCGGCCGGGTGACGGCGCATCCGGCCTGGCTCAGCGCCTGGCGGGTGGTTTCGGCCTCCAGCAGGGCGTCGATCTCCCCGGAGGCGGGCTGGCTGCCCAGGTAGGCATGGCGCATGGGCTGGGACCGCGGCTGCCCAAGGCCGTGCCACACCTCAAGGGCCGCGCCGAGGGCACCGCCGGCATCGCCGGCCGCCGCCTGGACGTAGACCTGGCGGAAGGGCGTGGCCAGGGTCACCTTGCCGTTGGCCACCGAATTGGCTCCGCAGCCGCCGGCGATGCAGAGGCGGTCGCTGGGGTGGAGGCGGTGCAGGGCCCGCAGCAGGTGGAAGAAGGCCTCCTCGTACATCGCCTGGGCTGACCGGGCGATGTCCATGTGCTGCTGCTCCAGGGGCTGATCGGAGCGACGGGCGGGACCGAGCAGGGTTTCCAGGGCGGGGCTCCAGTGGCTGCCAACCACCGGGGCTCCGTTGCTCCACTGATGGGGCAGCCGTTCGGTGGCGTGGCGGAAGTAGCGGAGGTCGAGCCGGTAGGTGCCGTCGTCCTCGAGGCGGACGATCTGCCGCATGGCCTCCAGCCGGCTGGGCTGACCGTAGGGGGCCAGGCCCATCACCTTGTATTCATCCCCGTAGTTGGGAAAGCCCAGGTACTGGGTGATGGCCGTGTAGAAGGCCCCGAGGGAATGGGGAAAGTAGATCTGGCCGTCGATGGCCAGCTGGGTGCCCTGGCCGTGGCCCCAGGCGCCGCTGGCGAAATCGCCGAAGCCATCCACGGAGATCACGGCCGCCTCCTCGAAGGGGGAGGCGAAGAAGGCCGAGGCCAGGTGGGCGCGGTGGTGCTCCACGAAATGCAGCTGGGCCCGGATCGGGGCGCCGGGGAAGGCGGCGGCGAGCTGCTGGGCCAGGTCGGCCCGTTCCCGCTTGTTGCGCCAGCGCTGCAGCAGGAAGCGGGGATCGGGGCGCTGGGCCAGGGTGTAGGCCACCTTGCGCCAGCGGTGGGCGCCCGGCTGGGAGTTGATGGCGATGTGATCGAGATCCGCCGGACCGACTCCGGCATCGGCGAGGCACCAGGCGATGGCCTCGGAGGGGAACCCGGCCCAGTGCTTGATCCGGCGGAACCGTTCCTCCTCGGCGGCGGCCACGATCACCCCATCCCGGATCAGGGCGGCGGCGGCATCGGCGTGGAAGGCGTTGATGCCCAGGATGAGCGTCATGAAGCGGGGGAACCGGATGGCGGGATGGAAGTGGGGCCGCGCTCGCCGGCGTGGGAACGGCCAAGCGTGAGGAGGGAAAGCCCTTCAGGGGGCGAGGCGGCCCTGGCGGATCGGCCAGCGGATCGGCCGGTTGAACAGGTTGCTGAACAGGAGAAGTTTGCGGACCGAATCTTAGTGGAGGATGTCAAACCCATCAGCGCATGAGGTGAATCACGCACGCTTTCGCGCTTTGGCCATGGGCTTCGGGCGGCCTGAAAGTGTCGGTCGCCACGGTGGGTTGCCGCGGGTCTGCGCCCCTTTGTCGATGGGCTGATTCAGGGGTTCGATGGTGGAAGAATGGCGCTGGGTCCTGGGGGCGCTGGATGTTGATGAAGATGATGGATCTGGCCGCGAATTCTTGACGCCCAGCGGCAGATGTTGCCCTGCTGCTGTTGTGCTTCACTGCCCCGGCTCCCCCAGTTGGATCCCCAGGTGGGTCTGGAGCCACGCCTGGAGCACCATCAGGCTCCAGCGCCGGTACCAGGGCTGGAGGTCAAGGCCCGGCGGCGTCGACGGCAGCTGCAGGCTGAGGGGCGAGCCGGCAGCGTCGAGCCAGAGCTGGAAGGGGAAGCGGAAACCCTGCTTGGGGCGGTTGAGGAACCATGCGGGCAGTTCCGGCACACTCTGGGCCAGCAGCTGCTTGCCGCTGGCCAGCCGCAGCCGGGCCGGGATCGGCGCCAGCTGGCGCTGCAGCTGGGCATCCACCAGGGGCAGCCGCAGTTCCAGGCCGGCGGCCATGGCCATCACGTCGCTGTCCGGCAGCAACTGGTTGCGCAGGTAGCGGGTGCCCTCCAGCCAGGCCACCCCGTCGCGGTCCTCCAGGTCGGCGGGCGGGTCGGCGCCGGCCGGCGACCGGCGGTTCCCCGGCCCGGACGCCAGCCCCCAGTGGTCCATCAGCCGGTTGGCCTCCAGGGGGGAGAACAGGCCGCGAAAGCATCCGTAGGCACGGCCGAGGGAGGCCGGTTGCTCCAGCAGGGAGGCGATGCGTTGCCAGCGGGCCCGGCGCCCCGGCGGCGTCCGCCGCACGCTCCGGGCGAGCCACGGTCCGGCCGGTCCGGCGCGCCGCCGCCAGCGCTGCAGCTTCGGCACCATGCGAAAACTGGGATAGCCCCCGAACAGTTCGTCCCCCCCCAGCCCGGAGAGGGCCACCTTGAGCCCCTGCTCCCGGGCCAGGCGCGACACGCACCAGGTGTTGTAACCATCGATGGAAGGCTGGTCCATGCTGGCCAGGAAGCTCGGCAGCCACTGGCGGGCCTGGTCGGCTGAGAGGCTGAGGCGCGTGTGATGGGCGCCGAAGTGGGCGGCGATGCGGGCTGCCGGTTCCGATTCGTCGAAGCCGCTGGCGCCCGCCTCGTCGAAGCCGATCGTGAAGGTGTGCAGGCCCCGCGGGGCCAGGGCCAGCAGGGAGGCCGAATCCAGCCCGGCGCTGAGGAACAGCCCCACCGGCACGTCACTGACCATGTGGGCGGCCACCGAGTCCTGGAGCGCCCGGCGGGTGAGGGCCATGGCCTCGGCCGGGGCCATCGTGTCGGAGCTGGCGGGGACGAGGTCTTCGGGCAGGGGACCCCAGGGCCTGATCGTGAGGTTCCCCTGGCGCCAGGTGGCCATGTGCCCGCAGGGCAGCCGCCGCACCCCGGCCACCAGGGTGGCGGGCTCGGCCACCGAGCCCGTGGCCAGGTAATCCCTCAGGGCGTCCCGGTCGAGCTGGGGAGGGCTGGGGGCGGCGGCCAGCAGGGCGCGCAGTTCGGAGGAAAAGGCCAGCTCACCGCCAGGGCCGGAGCAGAGATAAAGCGGTTTGATGCCGTGGGGATCCCGGGCCAGCAGGGCGCTGCGCTCCTGGGTGTCGAACAGGCAGAAGGCGAACATGCCGCGCAGCTGGCGCAGCCCCTCGCTGCCCTTGCGGATCAGCCAGGCGAGCAGCACCTCGGTGTCGCCGGTGCCCACGAACCGTTGTCCCTCCGCCTCCAGCTGGTGGCGGAGGGCGGCGTGGTTGTAGATCTCGCCGTTGAAGACCAGTTGCCAGCGGCCGCAGCCGGTGGCCATGGGCTGGTGCCCCAGGGGCGAGAGGTCGAGGATGGCCAGGCGCCGGTGGACCAGGCAGGCGTCGTCGTCCTGCCAGTGGCCGGCATCATCGGGACCCCGGTGGGCCAGCCGCGGCCCGACCCGCTCGGCGAAATCTCCAGGTGGTCGGCCCAGCAGGCCAGCGATGCCGCACATCCTGCTCAGTCCCTCCCCGGTGCCGGCCATGGTCCAGCCGGGTAGGCCGCCCGCAACTGGGCCCGGAAGGTGCTCCGGGCGGCCGCCGGACTGGCGTGCTCCTGCACCCAGGCCAGCGCCCCGGCGGCGAGGGTGGTGCGCCAGGGGCGGTTGGCGCAGATGGCGGTGATCGCCTCCGCCATCGCCCCGGCCTCCCGGGCCACCAGCTGGCCGGTGCGGCCCTCGATCACGAAATCCTCCGGCCCCCCGCAGCGGGTGCTGACCACGGGCACGCCGCAGGCCATCGCTTCGAGGGCGGCGATGCACAGGCCCTCCTGGTGGGAGGGGATCACGAACAGGTCCAGCGACCGCAGCAGGTCGGCCAGCTCCCCGGGCGCGAGGCAGGGGTGGCAGTGGACCCGATCGGCGATGCCCATCGCCTCGAGGCGCTCCCGCAGCAGATCGGTGTTCTGCTCACCGGCCAGCTCGAGCTGGACCGGCTGCTGCGCCGCCACCAGGTGGCGCACCGCCTCCAGCAGCAGGTCAATGTGCTTGCGGGGATCGCCGTAGCGGCCGGTGAAGCCGATGCGCCAGGGCACCAGGCGCGCCGGGTCGGGGGAGAACACCGCCGCATTCACGGGCATCCGCAGGACGGCGTCCATGGGGCGCCCGGCGATCTGCTCGAGGGCGCCGGCGGTGTAGGAGCTGAGGGCGAGGATCCGGCCGCCGGGGGCCCGGAGGATCTGCCGTTCCAGCCGCCGCAGCACCGGCCCGTTGAGGCTCTGGTCGAGCAGCCGCCGGGGGCGGGAGAACCGCTTGACGCGATCGGCGCGATCCGCCTGCCAGGGGGTGGCCACCCAGGCGACGAACGGCAGGCCGAGACGGGCGTAGGGCGCGGCACAGAGGGGATTGCCGGTGACCGCCAGGTGGAAGCGGCAGCCGGCCACGAGCTCCCGCCAGGTCCGCCGGGGCAGGTAGTGGGTGAACTCCAGTTCCGGCAGCCAGGCGCCCACCCCGTGGCCGGTGTGGCCGTCGTAGACCGAGCGCTCCATCCGGCCCGGTCGACGGCCGCTCGCCAGGGCGAACAGGGGAACCGAGAGCCGCCGATGGCTGCTCCAGGGGGCATACCAGGCGAACACCGGTTCGATGTCCAGTTCCTCCAGCATCCCCGTGATGCAACGGGTCATGGCGGGAACGCCCCCATCCACCGGCTCGATGGTGCTGATCAGGGCCCGCTGGCGCGTCATTCCTTCAACCAGGTGAACAGATCCCGGTTGTCACGGACCCAGCGGATCAGATGGCGGACGCCGTCATTGACGTTGATCTGGGGCGTCCAGCCGAGCCTGTCGCCGGCCTTGCGGATGTCGCAGACGAACACCGGCTGATCTCCGGGCCGGGACTGGCCGCTGCGGGGGGTGATCGTGAGGTCCAGTTCCTCCTCCAGGAAGGTCAGCAGATCCCGCAGGCAGAGGGTGTTGACCGGTCCGCCGCCGATGTTGAAGGCCTGACCGCTGATCCGGTCGCGGTGCTCCCAGGCGGCCGCGTAGGCGCGGGCCAGGTCGCGCACGTCGAGCACGTCGCGGGTCTGCCAGCCATCCCCGTAGAGGGTGATCGGCCGATCCAGCAGGGCGGCGATGCTGAACCAGGCCACCCAGCCCTGGTCCTCGATGCCGAACTGGCGGGTTCCGTAGATGCAGGACTGGCGGAAGGCGCAGGTGTGCAGGTCGTAGATGCGGGCGTAGTCGATCGTGTACTGGTCGGCCACCCCCTTGGAGCAGCCGTAGGGGGAGTGGAAGTCGAGGGGCTGGCTCTCCGGCACCCCTTCGGGCAGGTCACGGAAGCGGTAGCCGTGGGGCGTCAGCTCCACGGGAACGGTTTCCATGCCGCCGTACACCTTGTTGGTGGAGGTGTAGAGCACGAAGCTCTCGGGCGAATGGAGCCGCACGGCCTCCATCACGTTGAAGCTGCCGAGGGCATTGATCTCGAAATCCTCGCGGGGATTGGTGTAGGAGGTGGTCACCGCCACCTGGGCGGCCAGGTGCAGGAGCATCGACGGCTGCAGGGTCCCCACCACCCGGGAGAGGTCATCGGCCTGGCGGATATCGACCCGGTGAAAGACGATCTCCGGATGCTGGCCCAGCAGCCACTTGAGATTGTCTTCTGTTCCCCGTCGCGACAGGTTGTCGAGGATCGCCACGTCCCATCCCAGAGATGCGAAGTGCTGGGCGGCATTGACACCGATGAAGCCGGCGCCGCCGGTGATCAGGATCGAGGGCATCGAAAGGAGCGTGGTGGAGGAAACAGAGGACCCGCGAGGGAACGGCCGCGGTGCACCGCGACCGTCAGGGTGCGCTGCTGGTGTCGCCGGACCTTAAGCGAGCCGACCGGAGTTCAGAAATCATCTTGGGAATGGGAACGGGATCGGGTCTTAAGCGGGGGGAGACGTTGGCTTGGAAAAGGGCAAGAAACCTCCGAAAACCTGGCCGATTCAGGGAGAGGAGGCCCCCTGATCCCTGCTCTCCAGCAGAAAGAGATTGAGGAGAAGTTCGGCCGTCATGCGTTGCTGGGCGTAGGCCCAGCCGCGCCAGCCATCGAGCCAGCCACCCTTCCAGAGGAGCGAGACAACCAGGGCGGCGAAGGGGGCCAGGGGGGTGTGCTTGCGCAGCCGGTCGGCCAGGGAGAGCTGACGGAAGGGGGTGGCGTTCAGCTTGGCGGCCTCGATCGCCTGGTAGCGCTGCTGGGAGGCCAGCCAACGCTGCAGGGGTTTGCGGTCGTCGTGGAAGATGGGATGGTGCAGGTTCCGGATGGTTCCTGTCAGGCAGATGCGGTGGCCATGGCCATCGTTGCGGTAACGCCCACGGCCATTGCGGTAGAGGCAGATCCGTGGCGGCATCAGACCGCAGCGCACCGGCCGGCCGGCGATGCAGTAGCGGAACGGTATGGCGAAACCCTCCGTTTCTCCATCGTTCGGTTGGCAGAGAACCGTCTGGATTTCCTGCGCCAGATCGGCGGAGATCCGGTAATCGGCATCCAGGCTCAACACCCAGGGCGTGATGATCTGACGCAGTCCGAAGTTGCACTGGTCGGCGAAGCTGTCGAACGGCCGGTGGACGACGCGGACGCTGGGATGGCGCTCCAGGATGCTGAGGGTGGCATCGCTGCTGCCGCTGTCGACCACCAGAATCGAGGGCACCCAGTCGAGATGGCGCAGGGTGCGTTCGATGTTGGCCTCCTCGTTGTGGGTGAGGATCAGGGCCGTGAGCGGCAGGGGGCGCTTGGAGACGGGTGTCATGCCAGGGGATGGGACGGCTGCTGGAGCGCCGCCATCTGCTGGTGTCGCCATTGGCTGAGCTGCTGCTGTTGCTGGGCCAGCAGGGTGGGGATCGCCAGGAAGGACCCCAGGCAGAGGCTCATCAGGATCAGCACGAACGGGTCGCCGTAGAGCTGGGCCGCCGAGAAGAAGGCCGGGACATTGGCCAGGGCGAAGGACATCAGCCCCATCAGCAGGGCGGCGGTGGACTGGGGCATGTAGCGGAGCATGCGGAAGTTGCGCAGCAGCACCAGGCCGAGCAGCAGCAGCACAATCCCCAGGATGATGATCCCGGGAATGCCCAGCTCGAGGATCAACCGGCCCCCTCCCCCTTCCGACACGTAGCCCACACTCTGGATGGCATTCCGGGCGGCGTTGTTGATCAGTCCTCCGGTGCTCGCACCGGCGCCCACCCCCATGCCGATGCCGTCGGAGACCTGGATGGCCCGCAGGGTGGCCCCGATCCCCTGGGAGTCGAATCGCTCCACCAGATCCTGCTGGATGGTCAGGGAGCGATTGGTGTATTCACCGAAATTCTCGCCGAGATTCTCGGAGAGGAAGAAGGCGTAGAGGGGATAGGCGATGCCGGCCACACCCAGCACGCTGGTGATCACCCGCTCCTTGGAGGCCGGATTGGCCCTGCGGCTGAACAGCAGCAGATAGATCGCCACGAAGGCCATGATCAGCACCTGGGCCTTGCGCCGGCCGGTGAGGATCGTCAGGAAGGCGAAGCCGACCCCCAGCAGCAGCAGGCCGAACTGGGTGGTGGGTTTCTGGCTGGCAATGCCCATGGAGGCCGCGATGCAGGCGGCGGCGGACAACTGCCAGGAGGCGATCTCACTGGTGCGCCAGAACCCCGACGCGCCCTGGGAGGAGAAGCCGTAGCGGAAGGTGATCAGCAGGCCCTGGCCCACTTCCTTGAACAGGGGATGGTCGTAGCCCTGGAAACTGAGGAACACGGTGATGCCCATGATCACCGACCCCACCAGGTAGAACTTCAGCAGACGCTGCAGCAACGGCAGGTTGCAGCCCACCTGGAAGCCCACCCACATGCCGAAGGCCGGTGCCAGATAGAACGCTGCGCCGATGGCAGTGAGGCGGATGTCGGAGAAACGGGCGAAGCTGTTGAGGGCCTGGAGTGCGATCAGGGCGAAATAGATCGTGACCCATTCGTTGAAACGGGGCACGGTCCAGAACATCGCCCGCAGGTTGAAACGCCCCATGCGCTCCATCAGCACCACGCCACAGAGGGCGAAGCCGATCAGCACCAGGCCCACCATGTAGCCCGGCTGCCCCGGTGTGATCTTGCGCAGGGGATCCTGCAGAAAACCGATCAGCAACGTCACCAGCAGGCCGGTGCGCCAGTCGCCATCGAGAAGCACGGCGGCGAGAGCCCCGAAAAGCACTACCAGCAGCAGGGTGGTCATCGGCCGGCGGAAGGGGAAAGCAACTGGCCGTAGGCGGCACGCAGCCGAAGGGCGATGGTGCTCCAGGAGAAGTCGCTCCCGGCCAGGTTAAGGGCGGCGGCGCGCATCGACAGCGACGGGGTCTCCAGGGCCCGCTCCAGCGTGGCGGCCAGCGGCTCCGGTTCGCTGGCGCACACCAGTCCTGCTCCGGCCCGGAGGACGCTGGCTGCCACGGCCACCTCGGGGGAGAGGATCACCGGCGTGCCGGCGGCGAGGGCCTCCACGGCGGCGATGCCGAAGTTCTCGGCCGCCGAGGGCAGCACGTACCAGTCGGCCTCCTCCAGCGCCTGCCACTTCGCCGCTCCCTGCACGAAGCCGAGCCAGCGGCAGCGCTCGCCGATGCCCAGCGCTTCGGCCTGCCGGTGCAGCGCGGCGACATAGCGGGGCTCCCCGTCGCCGGCGATCCACAGCTCCCACCGGGCGGCGGGGCGGCTCCGCTGCAGCAGGGCGCAGGCCTCCAGCAGATGCTCGAGCTGTTTCTTCGGGTGCAGCCTGGACAGAAACAGGAACCTCACACCTCCGGACCCCGGGGGCTGGGGGGGGCCAGGGGGTGGTCCCGGCCGCCGCACCCCCAGGGGGAGCACCAGGGCGGGGGGGGAGAGGCCCAGGCCGGCGGCTTCGTCCCGTTCGGCGGTGGTGGTGAAATGCAGGGCGGCCGCTCCCTCCAGGTTGCGTCGCTCGATCAGCCGCAGCAGCCAGCGTTTGCGGCCCCGGCTCTGGGCCAGGCTCCAGGGGCTGAGCTGGCCGATGCTCCGCAGGATGTAGGGCACCCCGGCCCAGCGGGCCTGGGCCATGGCGCTGGTGGAGGGGTAGGAGAACAGGGCGTGGATGTGCAGCAGCTGGTAGCGGTGCAGATGGCGGGCCAGCCAGAGGCTCAGGCCGGGACTGATGGCGAACTCCCGCAGGGCCGCCACGGGCGGGCTCCAGCGGCGAAAGGCCAGCACCGGCACCCCCTGGTGGCGTTGCCAGCGCCCCAGAACCAGATCGGGATGGCGGCCCGGTCCGTGGTCGTCGGTGGTGAGGATCGCGGCATCGACGCCCTCCTGACGCAGGGCGGCCACCATCTCGATCACGGCGCGGCTCGGGCCGCCCCGCAGGGGGCTGATCGAGGGAATCACGTGCAGGATCTTCACCGTTTCAGGCGACCGGGGTGCTGCGACCGGCGGTTTCCTCCACCAAAAAACGATCGAATGCTTCTCCCCATCGGCGCGCCACGGCCGGCGCTGAATAGGTCGCGATCGCTTCGTGGTTGTGGTGATGTTGTTGTCGGTACCAGGCGGATTTTGCCTTGATTTCCATCAAGCCATGGTAGATGGAATCGCTGCTGTTGATATCACAAAAAAGGCCGATCTGCAAGCTGTTCAGGATTGCCTCGAGGGGGCTCCCCGCTGGCCCCGCCACCAGCACCGGGGTGGGATGGTCCAGGTATTCGAAGAACTTCGAGGGCAGATTGTCCGTGTGGCGCGGGCCGATCAGCACCAGCAGCCCATCGGCCGCCTGGGCCAGCTGATGGGATTGGGCATTGCTCACGGCAGAGCGCAGCTCCACGCAGGACCGCAGCAGCTCATCGCTGCCGACGGCCTGCCGGGCCCGTTCGTAGAGGTACCCGTAAAGACCGAGACGGATCGGCCCCTGCTCCTGGCGGTAGCGGCGCACGGCCTCCAGCAGCGTCTCGATCGGACGCCAGGGCCCCAGGCTGCCGGGGTGGAACAGGGTCAGGGGCGCTTCTGGGGAACCGCCCGCCTTGGAGGCGTCGGCGCCGGCCGGGCTGCCGTATTGGCTCCCGGCCGCCTCGAAGCAGTCCGGCAGGAAGGTCGCCGGCGTGCGGCCCAGCAGCCCCTGGTCGTGGTAGCGCTGCAGGGTGAGCGGTGAGGCGAAGACCGCCCCCCGGGCGGCGGCGAGCAGGGCCCGTTGCCGCTCCGGTTCGGCCGGCTGGAAGCTGCCCACCTCGCGATGGCCGAAGGGATCGTCGTAGAGGGCGATGAACGGCCGCTGGAGGCGCTCCGCCACCCGCCTGGCGGCTTCGAGCACCCGGAAGTCCGGACAGATGCCCGCCACCACATCGACGTCCAGGGTCGCCGCCGCCTTCAGGGCGGTGTCGGTGAGGCCGCCGATGGCATGGGCGAGGGAGTCGTGGCGGACCAGCCGTTCCAGCAGCCGGTGCAGCAGTTGCCGCAGGCCGTACCAGCCATGCAGCAGCGACCCCCGCCGGCGGCGGTTCTTGCGGATGGCGCACACCTGGGAGAGCGAGACCCGGCGGCTGTAGTGGCAGAGGTGCCCCTGGCCGGGGACCGGTTCCGGCAGCAGCGCATCCAGGGCGGGATCGGGTCCGACGAAGTGGAAGTCCCAGCCCGCCGCCGCCAGATGGGGCAGGAGCTTGGCGTAGCGCCGGGCCTGCACGCCGCTGCCGCCGGGGGGCTGCAGGGTAAGGATCAGGGCCGTGCGCATGTCAGCGGTACCCCAGCCGTGCCAGACCGTCGCGAATGCCGGCGGCGGCGTTGGCCACGCTGAAGTGGTCGTTGACCCGCTGGCGGGCCGTGGCCCCCATCCGTGCGGCGGCGGCGGGATCCGCGGCCATGCGTCGCAGGGCCTCCGCCAGGGGCTGGGGCTGGCCGAAGGGGGTGACCAGGCCGGTCGTCCCTTCCAGCACCAGGTCCTCGGCACAGCCCACCAGGTCGCTGACGATGGCGGGCAGCCCGCAGGCCATCGCCTCGTTGACCACCAGCCCCCAGGTTTCGCCGTGGTCGGAGGGGAGCACCAGGCAGTCGCTCACCGCGTAGGCCGCCGGCATCTCCGACTGGTTGAGGAAACCGGTGAAGCTCACCGGCAGCCGGTGCCGCTCCACGAAGGCGCGGCAGTCGTCCTCGAGGGGGCCGGTGCCCACCAGCAGCAGATGCACCGGCGGGGCGGCGGGCTGGCTGAGCAGGCACTGCAGCGCCTCCAGGAGCACCAGCGGGTGCTTCTTGGGCTGCAGCTTGCCGGCGAACAGAAAGCAGAACGCATCCGTCGGGATGGCCCAGCGGGAGCGGAGCTCAGCCCGCGACGGCCGCAGCCGGTCGGCCCCCTCGCCGAAATAGGCGTTGTCCACGAAGTGGGGGGAGGGCACCAGCCGGTCGTCCTTCACCCCGTAGAGGCGGTACCAGCGGGCATTGGCTTGCCCCACCGGCAGGCCCACCGCCACCCCGCGGAACAGGAACCAGTAGGTGAGGGCCAGGGGCCAGGAACGGGGCCGGAAGCCATTTGAATCCATCCGCAGCAGCACGGGGATGCGCCGCAGGCGTGCAGCCAGGAACAGCTGCACCAGGCCAAGGAAATGCCAACCGGTCAGCAGCAGGGCGTCGGGCCGTTCCCGGCCGGGGCCGAAGCCCAGCTCCCGCAGTGGATGGCGCAGCCAGACGCCTCGGTAACCGGCGGTGATGCCCCGGCCCCGGCCACTGCCGGCCTCGTGCCAGTCGTAGCCGTTCAGCAGCGGCACGTCCCAGCGGAAGGCGACGCCGAAGCCGAGCCCCTGGGTGTCGGCGTCGGGCAGGGTGAGGTAGAGCACCTCGCTGCGCAGGCCCGGATCGGCCGCCAGGGCCTGGAACAGGGGCGTGTGGTACTGGATCGGATGGCTGCCGGCGATCAGCAGGCGGGGGGCACGGGTGGGCAGCAGGGCCGGACCCCGCAGCTGGAGCCGCAGGGCCCACAGCAGGCCCCGGCCCTCCGCGAGCAGGGTGGGGGGAATCCACCAGGGATGGCGGAGATGGTGACGGCTGCGCACCGAGGACACCCAGCCCTTGAGGCTTCCCGCCAGGGCCGCCGGCAGGCGGCGGGTGCGCATCTGGAAGTAGTAGCGGCCCACCGCATGGTCGGGACGCACGGTGGTGAGGTGCTTGCCGTAGCTGCGGGTGCCGCCCCGCTCGGCCCGCAGGTGGTGGATCAGCGCCTCCGGCACGTACTGGATCGGGTGGCCGGCCCGGCGCCAGCGATGGGCGAATTCGGCTTCGAAGCGGTAGGCCACCCGCACGAAGTTCTCGTCGAAGCCCCCCAGGGCCAGGGCCTGGCGGCGGGGGATGGCCACGTTGCCTCCCATGAACTCCTCGATCAGCCGGGGCCGGAGGCTGTTGAACAGGAAGGGGCCGTTCTCGTCATCGCTGCGGCCCTCGTGCCAGGGCTGGAGCACCCGGCCCGCCAGCATGGCATCGGGATGCTGGGCGCCGGCCCGCTCGTGGGCGGCCAGCAGGGATGGATCGGGAAGGATGTCGTCGTCGAGGAACAGCACCCGATCGCCGCGGGCCTCCAGCAGGGCCCGGTTCATCGCCCCGGTGATGGACGGCTTCGGCAGCCGCAGCCAGCGCAGCCGCCCTTCGGCCTGCCAGGCCGCCAGTCGGGCTTCCGTGGCGTCGTCGTGGCGTGGGGTCTGATCCACCACCAGCAGTTCCCAGGGGGGGGACTCCAGGGCCAGCAGGGCCCCCACGCTGTCGACCAGCACCTGATCGCGGCCGTAGGTGGGAATGGCGACGGTGAGGGTCATGGCAGCTTCGCCAGCTTCAGCCGGGCCTTGAGGTGCCAGGGATTGAGGTCCAGGGCCTGGCGGAAGTAGGTCTTCGCCAGATCGGGGTTCTCCCGGGCCAGGCAGGCCCCGATGAAATAGGCCCCGTCGGCCTGGCGGCGGGGATCGGGCCGGGAGCTGCGGCAGCGTTCCGCCAGCTCCTCCGCCTGGGCAAGCCAGGGGTCTTCGCTCTGGCCGCTGCGCCGGGCCTGGGTCGCCGCCACGATCAGGGTGTGGAAGGCCTCCTGCTCCCGGCGGCGCGAGCCACTGATCGATCCCGGCGAGAGGGTGGCCTCGTAGAGCACCTCCGGCACCACCAGGTGGCTGCCCAGCTCCACCATGCGGCTCCACAGATCGATGTCCTGGGCGAAATAGAACATGCTCCGGTAGCCGCCCGCCTGCGCGTAGGCACTGCGCCGCATCATCACCGAGCCGTGGATGGCGGGGCCGGTGAGGCCGTCGGCCAGGGCCTGGGCCTGGGGGGCATTCACCTGGGCCGTGGCCCCCTCCGGCACCACCAGCCGGACATGGGTGGAGCAGAGGCTCGCCTCGGGATGTTCCTGCAGGCAGCGGACCTGGCGCTGCAGCCGGTCCGGCAGGGACAGGTCGCCGGCATCCTGACGGGCGATGAAGGCACCCCGGGCCGCGGCGCAGCCGTCGATCAGGGCCCGGGTGAGGCCCCGGCCTTCCCGCTGCAGCACCCGCAGGCGCGGATCGGCGGTGGCGCGGGCCTCCAGCAGCGACCCGGTCCCGTCGCTGGAGCCGTCGTTCACCACCACGATCTCCAGGTCGACCCCCGTCTGGCCGCTGAGGGAGTCGAGGGTGGCGGTGAGGCTGTCGGCGCCGTTGCGCACGCCCATCACCACTGACACCAGGGGGTCCGTGATCGGATCGAGGTCCACCGCGTCGTGCTGCACGTCAGGCCATGTTCCCCCTTTCCCGGGGTGTTGGCCGCAGTCGTGCCCGGACCCCCATGCTCAACCGGGCCGCCCGCCGCCAGCCCAGGGTGCGGGCCAGCAGCCCGTAGAGGAGATGGTCGGGGGACGGGCGCCGCTGGGCGGCGCTCACCTGCCGGGCCAGGCGGAACAGGCGGCGGGAGGCGTCCGTCTCCCCGGCCGCGCCGCACTGGCGGCAGAGCAGGAAGGCGGAGCGGGCGAACCGGGCCATCTCCGGGCTGTCGCCGCCGACCCCGGCCAGCAGGGCGCTCTGCAGCAGCGATTCCTGGGCCCGGGCCCGGTCGGCCAGCTTGCGGGGATCGAGGCTGCCCCGGTCGCTGAGGTGCCCTTCCCCCATGTGGATGCGCCGCACCGACACGTCGATCGGCACCCACACCAGGGGGGCGCCGGTGGCGCCGGCCCGGCCGTCGTATTCCCAGTCCTCCTCGTTGATCCAGGGCTTCCAGGGGCCGATGCGGTCGAGCAGGGAGCGGCGATAGAGGGGGCAGCTGGTGGTCCACCAGCGCTCCAGCAGCAGCAGGGGAAACAGCCGCTCCTGGAGGCTGCCGGTGGCGCGCATCGGCCCGCGCCGCTCGACAGGCGAGCGGGAATGGTCTTCCTCGAGGCTGGGGCCGTAGGCGATCTGGCCGTCGGGCCGCTGCCGCAGGGCCTCCACCTGGGCGCTGAACTTGCCGGGCAGGAGCAGGTCGTCGCTGTCGAGGAACTGCACGAACTCGCCGCGGCAGTGGTCGAGGCCCCGCTGGCGGGCGGCGCCGGGGCCGCCGTTGGCCTGGTGGATCACCCGGATGATCCCGGGGTGGGTCATGGCCAGGGCGTCGGCCACCGCCGGGGTGTCATCGCTGGAGCCGTCGTCGATGATCACGATCTCGATCGGCCGGTGCTCCTGGGCCAGGGTGCTGGCCACCGCCTCCTGCAGCAGGCGTGCCCGGTTGTGCACCGGGATGATCGTGCTGACCAGGCCGGGCTCGGGCGCGGGCCGCAGGGCGGCGATCCGCTCCAGGGGGGAGCGTTGCATCACGCTGCGGGCCCGGCTCAGGTTGGGGTTGTCCTGCCGGTGCTTCAGCGGCTGGGCCCGGTGCCAGAGGTGCACGATCGGTTCATAGCCCCAGATCCAGGTGGGCCGGGTGAGGCAGCGATCCCAGAATTCGTTGTCCTCGCCGCCCCAGCCCACGAATCCCTCGTCCATGCCCCCGATCGCCCGGTAGGCCTCGGCGGTGATCGCCATCGAACCGCCGGCCTCGAGGTTCTGCACGATCGCCTCCGCCGGCGCCGCGTCGTAGCCGGCGCTGCCGGCCAGCACCCGGCCGCTGTGGTGTTCGCTGAGGTAGAAGATGAACCGCTTGGGGTTCACCACGGCGTAGCCCCGGGCGATGCGTTCCAGGATCCGGCGGCCATAGCCGGCGGGCACCAGCATGTCGTTGTCGTGCAGGAGCAGCACCGGCGCCCTGGCGTGGTGGGCACCGAGGTTGAAGGTGTGGGAGCGGTTGTAGGGGGCCGCGGGATCCTTCAGGGGCCCGTGCACGTGGCGCACCCAGCCGGGCAGATGGGCGGCGATGCGGGGGACCGGATCCTGCTCGATCACCAGGCATTCCAGCTTCACGTCCTCCTGGGCCGCCAGGGATTCCAGGGTGGCCAGCAGCAGGGGCAGCCGCTCGGTGCCCCGGTGGCCGATCAGCACGCTCAGCTCCGGCGGACCGCTGAAGGCCGGCGGGGAGGGGCAGCGGCGGATCGGCGCCTCGGCCAGGCAGCGGCGCAGCAGACGCCGCCCCAGCTCGGGCTGCAGAGCGGGGGCATGGAGCCGGGAGGTGTAAGCCCAGCGGCAGGCCTGGCCGAGGCCATCGGGGGCCGCCTCGAGCCGTTCGCGGCGATTGGCGATCCGCAGCTGGGCGGGCGGGGGCAGGCGCAGCAGCCGCTCGTAGCGCAGCCGATCCTTCAGCCACACCCCCAGCCGCTCCCGCCGGGAGGGTCCCGAAGCTTCAGCCATGGTGGTCGAGGCGGCCGGCGGCGGCGAGCAGGGCCCCATCATCGGCGCCGGCACTGCCGGTGTGGGGCCACTCGCTGCCGGCGCTGCCGTGGCGGAACCGCAGCCCGAGCACGCGGCGCACCCGTTCGCCGCCGCCGCTGCCCAGCCAGCGATCCAGCCGTCCGGCGGGAGCCCCCGGAGCAGCGGGCGGCGCCGGGGGCAGCGGCGGCAGGGCCAGGACGGCCTCGAGGGCCCCGCACCAGGCCTGCAGCGAGGCCTCGGTGCTGTAGCGGCGGGCCACCAGGGCATGACCCTCCTGGGACAGCCGTTCCCGCAGGGACTCCTGCCGCAGGCGGGCGATCTGGTCGGCGGCAGCGCCGACGTCGCCGGCGGCGAACACCAGGGCCGTGCCCTCGTGGCGCAGGGCCTCCTCCAGGCCCGAGCCCACGTAGCGGCTGCTCACCACGGCCATGCCGCTGGCCATGGCCTGCCAGGCCACGATCGGACCGGTTTCCCAGGCGGAGGTGATCACCAGGGCATGGTGGTGCCCGTACACCTGCTTCGCCAGTTCCCCCTGGTCCACGTGCCCGAGCAGCCGCACCTGGCCGCTGGCGATCCGCCTGGCCAGGGCCGTCTCCAGGGCGCCGCGCTCCTCCCCGTCACCGGCGATGGTGAGCCGGCAGTCGATGCCGCGCTGCTCCAGGGCCTCCAGCAGGGGGGGCAGATCGCGCACCCGCTTCTGCGGCTGCTCCAGCCGGCCCACCCAGGCCAGGCGCAGGGGTTCCGGCTCCCCGGCCGGCTCCGGCCTCCGCCAGGGCGGCACCGGCACGCCGTAGGGGGCGTAGAGCACCCGGGCCGGATCGATGCCCCCCAGTTCCGCGGCCAGTCGGCAGGCCAGCCGGTTGGTGGCGATCACCGCATCGATGCCGGCGCCATGGCGGCGCAGATCCGCGTAGTACGCCGCCTCCAGGGCATGGAGCGTCATCGCCACCCGGCCCCGGAAGCGCCCGCGGCGCCGTGCCCGGTTCACGGCCGGGTAGAGGTCGACGAGATTCACGCCCAGCACCAGATCAGGGGCCTGCCGGTGCAGCAGGGCGGTGATGGCCCGGATCCTTCCCTCGGCGCTGCCGCTGGGGTTGGCGATGGCCTGGACGCCCAGCTCCGGATAGGCCCGGTCGTAGGGGGCGTGACGGTGGTGGTCGCCATCCGGCACCACCACCGTCACGTCGACCCCCCGGCGGCGCAGACCCGGCACCAGGGCCGCGAGCCAGTCCTGCACCCCGCCGAGCCGGTAGGCCGAAGGCGCGAGCACGAGCACCTTCATGGCGTCCGGTCCGGGTAGCTGACAACGGCGCCGGCCGGCCGCAGCGGCGGGATCGGCAGGTGGGGCAGGGGGCTGGTGGGTTTCACATGGGCATCGATCTGGCGGATGTAGATCCCCTCTTCCGCTGGGCAGGTCTGCCACTTGCGCTGGAAGCTCTCCTGGTTGGCGGAGGTGTACTTGCCCCAGACCCGCTCCGACTGGTCGTCGAAGGAGGTGCTGGCGGGCTGGTCGTTGGCGTGGTGCAGATAGGGGCAGGGCACGTTTGCGATCCGGATCCCGGCCAGGGCGGCGCGGGCGGTGTAGTCCATGTCTTCGAAACCGATGCCCGAGAAGCTCTGGTCGAAGGCGCCGACCCTCTCCCAGCAGCGGCGGCCGATGGCGAAATGGGACCAGGTGTTGTTGAGCAGGGTGAGGTTCACTCCCTCCCAGGCCATGCCCTCCGCCCAGCGCCGCAGCCAGGGGTCGAGGCGCAGATCGTCGTTCAGCACCAGGGTGGTGGGGGTGGGACTGGCCTGGAGCAGCTCATTCCAGAGCTGGCAGAGTCCCACCACCCGCTCGTGCAGCAGGAACTGGCGATGGGGCGGCTGGCCGCTGGCCAGTTCGCGGCGGATCCGCTCCAGGTAGCGGCCGTGGGCGGCCCCATCGGAGTGGCCGTTGACGGCCACCAGGATCGGCACCTCCGGAAAGCTGCGGCAGAGCGAGCGGTACAGGGGCCGGAAGTAGCTCTCGTAGCGGGCCTCGAAGGTGGTGATCGCGATCGTGAACCGGCCGGCCAGAGATTGGCGGGGCGGCAGCAGGGCGGCCGGGATCCGCCGCCGGCTGCCCCGCAGGGCGCCCCGGGCGGCGAGGAAGAGACGGAGGTTGAGGGAGGGGCGGCTCATGGGGGGTGGCGGCTCGCGCCTCAGGGGCGGCGGAGGTCGGCGATCGCCTGCACCAGGTCGCGGTAGCGCTCCTGGGGACGGATGTACTCCTGGAAGCAGCGGCGGCAGTTCTCGCGGGCGGCCTCCAGATCGGCGCCCAGGTGACGGGCCGCGGCCAGAAAGCCGGCGGCATCGTCCACCATCACGCCACAGCCGTAATCCTCCACGAAGCGGAAGCTCTCCTGGCGGCTGCAGATCACGGGCACGCCCATGGCCAGGTACATGCAGAGCCGGTTGGAACTGATCCCCATGCTCTGGAACTGGGGGGCGGGGTTGGTGTAAACCGCCAGGCCGATGTCGTAGCCCACGGCCGACCGCCAGGCCTCATCCCAGGACAGGCGACGCTCCTCGATGTGGAGCCGGCCGCCCAGCCCGAGGCGACGCAGCAGGTACATCGCCAGGGGATCCACCCCCAGGGGCTGGATCACGGCGCAGAGGGAGGGGTCGTCGTGGAGGGCATCGAGCAGCCAGTCGGCGCCGGCGGTGAGATTGAAGCCGCCGGAGATGGCCAGGGTGAGCGCCTCCGGCGCGATGCCCCAGCGCTCCCTGAGCTCCTGGCGCAGGGCCGGATCCCGCGGCGGCGGCTGGCGGAAGCAGCCCGGGTAGACCATCACCGGCTGCCGCTCCGGCAGGCCGGCGTACTCCCGCACCAGGGGCACCCGGCTGGTGTCGTTGACGATGGTGAACCCGGCGCGGCGGTAGGCGTCGAGGCAGAGCCCCTTCCAGCGCTCCGAGCGGGGGCCGCGGTAACTGCCGGCCCGGATCTCGTCCCCCAGGATGAAGGAGGGTCGCCGATGGAGGGCGGCCAGCACCCCCACCAGGGCGATCGGATCCTCGGTGGTGCCGGAGAAGCAGGCGTAGCGGCGCCAGCGGGGCCGCCAGGCCTGGCTGAGCAGCCAGCGCATCGAATAGGCCACCGGATGGGTGGTGACCCGATCGCCGTAGGGGCCGGTGGGTCCGCAGGGTCCTGGGGCGAAGACGTGCACGTCGTAGCCGTTCTCCAGCAGGGCGGAGATGATCGCCTCGTTGGGGGGTGAATGCAGCAGTTCCGGCACCAGCAGGAAGTGGGCCGCCGTGGGCCTGGAGGGCGAGGGACTGGGCATGGCGGGGGAGGCGGTCAGAGGGCCCGGGGGGTGCGGGTGGTGCTGAGGTCGGTGGGGAGCTCGAGCCGGCCGGCGCGGTAGTCCTCCAGCAGACGATTGGTGTACGAACGGATGAAGTCGGTGGGGAAGTCCTTGCGCTGGGGCGAGGGGGTTGTCTCGGTCTTCTCCCGCGCGGCGATCCGGTCGTACCAGTTGTGGTAGTGGGTGATGGTGCCATCGAGCCCGTAGAAGTTGCCGAGCCCGTAGCGCAGATAGCAGAGCTCGTCACTCCAGACCGCCGGCGGTGTTGGGGGGACGTAGAGGGGTTCGCTGGCCCGGTTGGACACGTAGACATCCATCGGCACCCAGCCCAGCCCCCGCCGCTCCAGGGCGGCCGGCAGGTTGTGGGTGATGTGGGGACCGTGGAAGTCGAGCTCGTAACGGGGCACCGGCAGCCGCCCCTTGCGGTGCCAGTGCACCTGGCGGCAGCGGCGGACGCGTTCGGTGTGGAACAGCAGAAAGGAGCTCTCCGGCTTGCCGGCCCCGAAGGGGCGGGTGAGGGGCCCGCAGCCGATGTCCTGGGGGGAGACCAGGGCCACCTGGGGGCTGAAGCGGGCCCGGCAGAGATCGAACCAGCCGTCGGCCAGCAGGATCACATCCGCATGGATCAGCAGGGTGAAGGGGGCGTTGGAGCGGGCCGCCAGGCGGTTGAGGGCCTCCGGCTGGCTGCAGCGGCGCACCACCACCTCGGCCCCCCGCTCCCGGGCGATGGCGGCGGAGCCGTCGCTGGAGTCGTTGTCGAGCACACAGACCCGGGTGGCCAGGCCGGAGGTGGTGGCGAGCAGGGCATCGAGACAGTGGGGCAGGAACAGCTCGCTGTTCCAGCTCGTGATGCCGACGAAGAGTTCGGGAGGGGTCATGGGAAGGAGAGGAGCCGGAGGCGACGCAGCAATCGCACCGGGAGCTGGCGCTCCAGGGCGCCGAGCCGTTCGCCGAGGCTGGCCTTGTCCTGCAGCAGGCGACTCACCAGGCGCCGCAGCTGCTCGTGGGCGCCGTAGCGGGCGTAGATCTGGGCGAGTTCCAGGGGAAACCGTTCCCCCTGGCGTCGCGTCTTCACGGTGGCGTAGTACCGCATGGCCCCCAGTTTCTCCTGGGTGACGATGCCGCTGCAGTGGTGGGAAAAGCGCCACCAGAGGTCGTAGTCCATCAGCAGGCTCAGGGATTCATCCACGCCGCCGGCCTTCTCCCAGAGGGAAGCGCGCCAGAAACAGGACTGCTGCAGCAGGAAGCAGTCATCTTCGATGGCGAGCAGGGTCTCGGCACTCCCTTCCCGGGCCGGGATGTGGCGCAGGAACGTCCCCTCGGCGCTGATGATGTCGCCGCTGCCGATCACCCAGCTCCGCTCGGGATGGCGGGCGAAACAGTCGAGCACCGTGCGGAAGGCGCCGGGCAGGAAAAAATCGTCGGAGTTGATCCAGGCCAGGATCGAACCGCTGGCGTGGCGGAAGCCCTTGTTGATCGCGTCCGACTGGCCCCGGTCGGGTTCGCTGATCAGCACGGCGATCCAGGGCCGGTAGCGTTCCAGCACCGTGGCCGTGTCGTCGGTGCTGCCGCCATCGACGACGATGATCTCCACGTTGTTGTAGCCCTGCCAGAGGATCGAGAGCAGGGTGTCCTCGATGTAGGGCCCCTGGTTGAGGGTGGGGATGACGATCGAGAACAGGGGCCGGCTCGGGTCGGCGCTGAAGCCGTCGACCATCGTCGGGGCGGGTTCGGGCCCCCAGCCGTAGAGCCGCCCGGTGCTGGGCATGGTCACCTCAACCATGGCGGGCCCCCGCCGCGACCGCCTGCTCCATGCAGGCGAGCACCCGGGGCGCCACCTGATCGATGCTCGATTCCCGGAAGACCTTGGCGCGGCTGCGTTCCCCCAGCTGCCGGCGGGTCTGGGGCTCGTCGCTGAGCCGACGCAGGGCCGCGGCGAAGGCCGCCAGGTCGAGATAGGGCACCGTCAGGCCGCAGCCGCCTGTCACGAAGTCCACGATCCCGCCGGAATCGCGGAAGCAGAGGGTGGGCACGGCCGAAGCGGCGGCCTCCAGGGCCACCACGGGGTAGGGATCTTCGCGTGAGAGCAGCCCGTGCACCTGATACCGCCGGATCACGTCGATGCCGGAGGGCATCGGTGGCAGCAGCAGCACCCGATGTTCCAGACCCATCAAGCGCAGATCGCGGCGCACCACGATCACCTCCGGCTGCTGGGGGGCGGCCCCCAGCCACACGGCCAGGACCGGGCGATCGGCGAAGACGCGATCGCATTCCTGCACCAGCAGCGGGAACAGATCGAATCCCTTGCGGCCGATCGCCTGGCCGGCGAAGCCGAACACAAAGGTTCCCGCCGCCAGGGCGGCGGTCAGCGGTTCCAGCAAGGGATCCTCCGGTCCGGGCCTGGCCGCGGGGCCCGGGCCGCTGTCGCCGGGATCGGGCCGTGACAGGGGGATGAACTCCGGAATCTGGGTGCAGCGATCGGGCTCCAGCCCCCAGTTCTCCTCGAGAGAACGGCGGACGCCGTCGGCACAGGCGATCACATGGGAGGACAGGTCCAGCTGGCGGGCCACGTCGGCGGGCGTGCTCATCGTGGCCAGGGTGGTCTCCAGTTCATGGACGTGGGACAGGCAGGCCGGCCGCTGCGGGTCGCGGCTCAGTCCCTGGAGATGGCGGCCCACCACCAGGGTGTTGATGTAGAGGAGGTCGGGCTTGTGGCGTTCCACCGCGGCTTCCAGCAGGGCGGCGGGGCTGGCGGGGCCGCCGCCGCGCAGCCGGTCTCCCAGGCGCTCCATCAGCGGCCGGAACAGGGGCTGGCTCCAGGCCACGGTGGGCGCCAGCGCCTCGAAATCGGAGCGCAGGGGGCCATCGCCCAGCAGCACCACGGCCGGGTCGATGCCGGGCTCGTGCTCCTTCAGCCAGCGCAGCAACCACAGCAGCAGCAGGGGGGCACCGCTGCGGCTGGCCATGTGGGAGACGAACAGCACCTTCATGGGCTGATCACCTGCTTCCAGAAGATCATCGTCAGCACGAACGCCAGGGTCCGGGTGCGATCGTTTCCCTGCCGGTGGCTTTCGATGATGCGGCGCAGCAGGGCAGGGTCGATCAGATCGTCGACCAGGTCGATGTGGTCGAGCAGGAACCCGTGCATCCGGGGCTGGCGGTACCAGTCGGCGCTGAGGTCGTAGCTCACATAGCGGGCCCGCCGCATCGGTGGTGTCCAGTAGAGCGGCGGGGCCTTGGTGAGCATGCGCCGCCGGTCGAAGCCGTTCTCCTCGGGGAAGGCCAGCAGTTCGGGACAGTTGCGCGCAATGGCGTGCCGGTGCCAGTTGGATCCGAGCTTCCAGTGGTCGGGAAGACTCCAGATCGCTTCGATCCACTCCCGGCAGTGGAACGGGGAACGCCACTGGCTGGAGGCGCGGTACATGCGGATGCCGTTGGCATAGAAGTTGGGCACCCGCTGCTCGAAGTAGTAACGCGTGAGGCCGTCGAGGAAGACCCCGTGGCAGAAGCCGGTGAGTTTTTCGGCCCGCCGGGCGCGACCGTCGGGGCTGAGTTCGGCGGCCAGCTGGGGGGCGAGGCCGTTCAGTTCCTCGGCTTCGAAACTGGGGTGGCGGTCGAGCTTCATCCCCCAGAAGCGGCGCAGGGCGCTGACGGGCGCCAGGGAGGCCAGTCGGCCCAGCTGCCCCCGGTCGAAGTAATAGGAGCGGGCGAATTCCCCGAGGGTCCCCACGAAGAAGGTGGAGTCTGCGGGGATGGCCGCCTTGAGCGGATAGAGATAGGTATGCCAGTGCCAGGCCGTCTTGGTGCCGTTGGTGATGCTTGAGATCGTGGGGGCGTGTTCGAAGAAATCCTCCAGATCGAGGGCAATCAGCTGATGGGGGAGATCGAAGCGTTCCGCCATCCGGCGGGCCACCTGCACATCGGTGGCGTCATCCCGTCCCATGGTGATCAGCCGGGGGCGCAGCCCCAGCCGCAGCATGGCGCTGAGGATCACCCGGGAATCGAATCCCCCCGAGAGCGACAGGTAGGGGTTGTCGCCGGCCAGCCGGGCCACCGAGGCGTTGAGCGCCGCCACGGCGGCATCAGGATCCGCCGGTCCCCGGCGCAGGGTGTCCACGGCGGCCACAGATCGCAGTGTCACCTTGCCGTCGGCGAAGTGCAGGACGCTGCCGGGCGGTACGCGGTGGATCGACGGATGGAGCGTGTGGTTGCCGGTGAGATTCTCCAGTTGGCAGAGATCACCCAGGGCCGGCCAGTCCCAGCTCCAGCTCTGGCCGCTGGCCCGCAGGATCGCCGCCACCTGATCCCCGTGAAAGAACTGTCCCTCGTGCAGGGAATAGAAATAGTGGGTGGCCCCCACCGGTGAGGTCACCACCGTGACCTCACCGCCCGATGTTTCGATCACGAGGGTGTACTCACCGTCCCGATCACTGAGGGAGCGGCTGCCTTCCCGCAGGAAGCAGCCGAGCAGTTCGGCCTCGCTGGCGTCGCAGTAGCCGATGCAGGTGAGCCGATGGTCGCCGAGGGTGATGCTCATGGGGTGCTCAGGCCTTCAGCTTCTGCAGCACGGACTTGGCCACGCGTTTGATCCGGGTGCGCAGACCCTGCTGTCCCGCGTTGGCCGTGCCCTCCGGTGCCTCGTCCAGGGGAACGTCGGCCCAGGGGGTCTGCTGCTTCAACGCCAGGTAGCGCTGGCGCCAGGGATGGGAGCAGCGATGGTTCCAGGGTTTGGCCACGCCGGACCCGGCGAAATGGATCACGGCCGGCCGCTCCCGGGTGGCCTGGGCCTGATCCGCATGGGGTTGGTCGGGGTCGGCGTAGTCGGGGTTCAGCCAGAGATGGGGAAGGGCGTTCCAGCGCCAGTCCAGGGGCAGCCAGTGGCCTTCCAGCAGGGAATTCAGCACGTCCTGGTCCCAGTGCTTGATGCGCTCGGGATGGGTTCTGGCGAACTCCAGTCCGGTGGAAAGGATGTTGGTGCGGCGCCAGTGGTCGAGGTCGATCACCATGGCGCCGGAATTGAACACCAGGGATCCCTCGGCAAGCCCGAGGCGGTTGCGGTCGAAGTCCTGGTTGTGTTCGGCAACGGCGGCGATGCTGTTGTCGCCCAGGGGCATCTCCCACAACTCCCTGAGGGAATCGACAACAATCAGATCCGAGTCGAGATAGAGAACTTTGTCGATGGCATAGGGGAGGGCCGCTGGTAGCAGAAGCCGGAAGTAGGCGGCAACGGTGATATGACCAAACACAGGAAAGCCCGAAAGCATTTCCTGATCAATCTGGATGAAGGATACGGAAGGAAGAAAGCCTCCCAGATAGGCCGCCAGCTTGGCGCGCTCATCGGAGTCGATGATGCCATGGAGAATGTAGACGCTGAAGCTTTCGTTGGGATTGGCGAGATGTAATGACTTCAGCATCACGGCGCAGTGCCGGATGTAGTTGTTGTCGATCGTGCAGGCGATGATCATGCGATTCCTTCGCGGCGGTTCGATGGATTCATGCCTTCCGGGGTGGATGCCATCAGGGTGAGGAGACGGCCACCGATTTGGTCTGGGCGTGTCGTGACTGATCCGTCCAGAGTTTGGCGTAGATGCCATCGAGGGCCAGCAGATCGTGATGGCGGCCCCGCTCCACGATTCTGCCGTTGGCCAGTACGCAGATCAGGTCGGCATTCACGATCGTGCTGAGGCGGTGCGCGATCACCAGCACGGTGTGCTGCCGTTCGAATTGTTCGATGGCCTGCTGCACGAGGCGTTCGCTCTGGCTGTCGAGGGCGCTGGTGGCTTCATCGAGGATCAGCAATTCGGGGTTCCTCAGGATCGCCCGTGCCAGCGAGATTCTTTGCCTCTGGCCGCCGCTGAGGCGATAGCCCCGCTCGCCGATCTTGGTTTCATAGCCCTCGGGCAGGTCCTCGATGAATCCGGCCGCCTGGGCCTTGGTGGCGGCGCTCCTGATCTCCTCGGGGGTGGCATCCGGAAGGCCGAAGGCGATGTTGCGGGCGATGGTGGCGTTGAACAGGAAGGTGTCCTGGCTCACGACACCGAGTCGCTGTTGCCAGCTGGCCAGGTCGATGGACTGAACGTCGACCCCGTCCACGAGGATCCGTCCATCGGTGGGGTCGTACAGGCCGACGAGCAGATCGGCGATCGAACTCTTGCCCGCGCCGCTCGGCCCCACGAGGGCCACCGTCTCCCCTTTGGCAATGGTGAGATCGATGCCGTCGAGGGCGGGGGGCAACTCCGGCGCATAGCGCAGCATGACGTGATCGAGGACGACCGATTCCTTGATGGAGTGGAAGGGTGTGCCTCCCGTCCGGATGAATTCCTTGTCATCTGAACGCAGGATCTCATTGAGGCGATCCACCTGGGCGGCGTTGGAGGCGAAGCCCGTGGCCAGTCCGGTGAGACTCCCCACACGAACATTCAGACGCTGCAGCGCGATGATGAAGGTCACCAGGCTGGGCAACACGCCGCTGTTGCGATCCTTGAACACCACCAGGCTGAGGGCGGCGATCAAGGCGATCGAGATGATCGGCAGCATGTTGGAGATCGGCTGCACGATGTTGGTGAGCTTGCTCTGGCGGATCGAGAGCCGTTTGCTGCGCTCAAGCAGGCTCTTGAGTTGCTGTCTTGAGCGCTGCAGCTGGCCGGTGCTGTGCAGCAGCCGAAGCCCTTGGATCTGTTCGTTCTGGTGACTGGAGAGTTCCACGCCCACCCGTTGCTGTTGCTGGGCGTTGGCCCGGATGCGGGGAATCAGGATTTTCTGCACCACCTGCATCACCGCCGCCATCCCGATGGCCACCAGCAGCAGCCAGGGGGAGAGGGCGACCAGGATGCCCAGATAGATCAGCAGCTGCAGGGAGTTCATCAACAGGCCATTGGCCAGTGAGATCTCCTTCTGAACCGTGTTCCCGCCGGAGGACACATAGTTCATCAGGTCACCGACCCGATAGCGGCTGGCACAGGCAAAGCTGAGGGAGAGGATGCGCCCGTTGAGCTTTTCCGTGATTTCCGTGCCCAGCAGCGCGCCCATGGTGGCGGAGCTGATGCTGTTCACATAGCCCGACAGGGCCACGAGGGCCTGGAGTCCAACGGCCAGAACGAGCAGAACCACAAAGAGGGCATCCCGTCCTGAGCGCGTGCTGAGGGTGGCGTTGATCCAGTCATTGATGGCTGGGATTCGGTCCAGGAAATTGAGGATGGGCAGGTTGGTCCAGTTGCTGCTGTCGGGTGCGCTGATCAGGCTGACCGACAGGAAGATGATGCCGAGGGTCGCACCTTCGCTGAGGCTGGAGACCAGGTTGGTACCGAAGTTGAGAACCAGTAACTTCCAGTATTTACGTACTGACTGACGAATCAGCTTCGCCGCTGGTTTCTGATCAGTGAAGGGAGTCAGCAGCGGGCTCGGCAGCCTCTTCGCGACACGACGTAGGAAGGGCATCAACGGCAAAGAACAACGTGGTCAGATAACGTTTCGCAGGAGCCAGAGAGTTGCAGGTGGTGGGCTGAGGCGTGCTGCATCAAGGCCTTGCCATGCCTGAGTGTTCCGACTTTAGTTCCCCATCGGGTTCTGTCTGTAAGGCTTGGCTGGGCATACGATTGGATTCCGTGGAAGGAAGGGCAGTGCAGTGGCTCAGCTTCCGCCGGTTCGGCACTCATTTCTAGGACGGATCTGGATGGCGGCCGTCTTCTGTCTGGAAGGCCGCAAGCCTGCCCGCTTCCGGACCGGTGGCCTCAAGGGCCACCACCGCCGGATCCCGTCCAGGGATGGCCATGGCCGGCGATAGGCAGGGTCGCCGTGGGCCCTTCGGGGCCTGGATCCTTCCGGCGGCCACCCTGCTGGTGCTCTCGTCCCTGCGGCTGGGCGAGGTCCCCCGGCCTCCGCTGCGGCCAGGGTTCGGTGCAGATCCCGACCAGGGGCCCCTCGACCGGCGCCACCTGGGGCTGGTGATCAATGCCTCCGACCCCCTCAGTGAGGCCATCGGCCTGGCCTATCAGAGGGCCCGCCTGCTGCCGGACCGTCAGGTGATCCGGGTGCATTTTCGGCCGGGCCTCCCGGACCTCCGTCCCCGGGACTTTCTCGCCATCAAGCGGCGGGTGGACCGGCTCACGCCCCCCCACGTGCAGGTGTATGCCCTGGCCTGGGCAGCCCCTTACCGGGTCGGCTGCCAGTCGATCACCAGCGCCTTCACCTTCGGACTGGACCGAAAGCACTGCGCCGATGGCTGCCGCACCACGGCCCTGAGTCCCTATTTCGCCCGCGGGGATGTGCGCCGGCCATGGGATCAGCTGCGCCTGCGGCCCACCATGCTGCTGGCGGCCACCACCGAACACGAGGCCCGCCGCCTGATCGACCGTGGGGTGGCCTCCGATGGCACGGCGCCGCCCGGTACCGCCTATCTGCTCAGCACCAGTGACCCGGCCCGCAACACCCGTTCGGTGGGGTACGGGTCCGTGGAGCGAACGGTGGGCCGTCGGTTCGAGGTGCGGCTGCTGCGCACGAATGCCCTTGTGGGCGCCGACGATGTCATGGCCTACTTCACCGGGCTCGCCTTCCCCCCCGGTATCCGCACCAACCGCTACAGGCCGGGAGCCGTCGCTGACCACCTCACCTCCCTGGGGGGAAGGCTCACGGACAGCACCCAGATGAGTGCGCTGCGCTGGCTCGAAGCCGGGGCCACCGCCAGCTACGGAACGGTGGTGGAGCCCTGCAACTTCACGGCGAAATTCCCTGATCCCGGGCTGCTGCTGGCCTACTACCTCCGGGGCGACACCCTGATCGAGAGCTACTGGCGCAGCGTGGCCATGCCGGGCCAGGGGGTCTTCATCGGTGAGCCGCTCGCCCGGCCATGGCCTTCCCAGGGCAGGCCCCTCAGGAGTGGTGGCGTCTCTGATGCCAGGCCCAGGCGTGCTCGATGATCGTGTTCAGCTCGGGAAACCGGGGCCGCCATCCCAGTTCCTTGTGGGCCCGGCTGGCTCCGGCCACCAGCTGGGGCGGATCTCCCTCACGTCTCCGGGCCACATGGGCCAGCAGACCACGACCGGTGACGGCCTTGGCGGTTTCGATCACCTGCTGCACGGAATAGCCGGTGCCATTGCCGAGGTTGTAGATCAACGGCCTGCGCTCCATCGCGTCCCGTTCCCGCAGCCGGAGCAGCCGTTCCAGGCCGAGCACGTGGGCATCGGCGAGATCAGCCACATGGATGTAGTCGCGGATGCAGGTGCCGTCGGGGGTGGGGTAGTCATCCCCGAAGATCTGCAGGTAGGGCTCGCGGCCGCTCATGGTGTCGAGCACCCGGGGGATCAGGTGGGTTTCGGGGTTGTGGTCCTCCCCGAGGTCGCCGTCCGGGTCGGCACCGGCCGCATTGAAATAGCGGAAGATCACGCTCGGCAGCCCATAGGCGGCGGCGAAATCGGTCAGCAGCTGTTCCACCATCCACTTGCTGCGGCCGTAGGGGTTGATCGGCGCCTGGGGATGGTCTTCGGTGATCGGAACCTGCTGGGGAATCCCGTAGGTGGCGCAGGTGGAGGAGAAGACGATTGGCAGCGGCCGCTCGCTGGCCACCAGGGCCTCCAGCAGGGTGAGTGTGTCGCCGAGGTTGTTGCGGTAGTACTTGGCCGGATCGGTCACCGATTCGCCCACATAGGCGTAGGCGGCGAAGTGCAGGACCGCCTCGATCGGCTTGCCTTCGAGGGCGGTGCCCTCCAGGGCGGGATGGCGGCCCCGCAGCAGGGGTTCGAGCACTTCCCGGTCCCCCACCTGTCCCAGCACCAGGGGGACGTTGAGGACATCCTCGACGATGTCGGCGTGGCCGTAGACGAGGTTGTCGAGCACCACCGGCTGGTGACCGGCGCGGCTTAGGGCCCGCACCGCATGGCTGCCGATGTAACCCGCCCCTCCGGTGACCAGAACTCTCACAGACGTACCTCAGCCCCGCTCGTCCGATCGGCAACGTACTCCGCCACGGTGCGTTGGAGTCCTTGGTCCAGGGGAATCGACGCCCGCCATCCGAGGGAGTCCAGCAGGCTCACATCGAGGAGCTTGCGGGGGGTGCCATCGGGTTTGGTGGTGTCCCACACGATCGTGCCGGTGTACCCCACGGCGCTCGCCACCCTCTCGGCCAGTTCCCTGATGCTCACGTCCGTTCCCGTCCCCACATTGACGTGCTGGATGGCATCGACGTCGGGTTGCCAGTGCTGCAGGCAGAACAGGGCGGCGTCGGCCAGATCGTCCACGTGCAGGAACTCCCTGAGGGGGCTGCCGGTGCCCCAGCAGGTCACCTCGGCGGCCCCACTGGCGCGGGCCTCGTGGAAGCGTCGGATCAGGCCGGGCAGCACGTGGCTGTTGGTGGGGTGGTAGTTGTCGCCCGGCCCATAGAGATTGGTGGGCATGAGGCTGATGGCGTCGAAACCATGCTGCTTCTTCAGGGCCCGACACAGCTGAATGCCTGTGATCTTGGCGATGGCGTACCACTCGTTGGTGGGCTCCAGGGGACCGGTGAGCAGGGAGGATTCCTGGATCGGCTGCGGTGCCAGCCGGGGATAGATGCAGCTGCTGCCCAGGAACAGCAGCCGCCGGGTGCCATGGCGCCAGGCACTCTCGATCACATGCTGCTGAATCTTGAGATTGTCGAGCAGGAAATCGGCGGGGTAGGTGTCATTGGCCAGAATTCCGCCGACCTTGGCCGCCGCCAGCACTACCACCTCCGGCTGCTGGGCCGCAAACCACTGGTCCACCGCCGGACCATCCAGCAGATCGAGTTCGTGGCGACCGACCGTGAGCAGATGGTCGTACCCCGCCGCTTTCAGCCTGCGGGCGATGGCCGAACCCGCCATCCCCCTGTGGCCGGCCACGAAGACGCGATCAGACGGAGAGATCAGCATGTTGGGGAGGAGGACGGATTCAGGCCTTCAGGGGTGAGCATCGGCAACCTTTTTCTGGATGGTCCTGCCGGACCGCATGCTCACGGGTTGGGGCAGGACGCCAGCCCAAGGTAGCGAGGGCCATGGGGCCTCGCTCACGGCACCGGTGTGGCCCCCACCTGGGGCGGATTCTCCATGGAGCCGACAACGGCAAAACCCTCGCGACGCAGGATCGCTTCCTTGGCCGCCTCCTCCTTGTCCGCCGCCACCATCTCGGTGACCAGCTCCTCGAGGGTGGTGGTGGGCGTCCATCCCAGCCGTTCCCTGGCCCGGGTGGGATCGCCGAGCAGGGTTTCCACCTCCGCGGGCCGGAAATAGCGCTGGTCGATGCGCACCACGATGGCGCCGGTGTCACGCCGGGCGCCTGTTTCGCCGATGCCGGTGCCGCTCCAGTCGATGCCTCCCCAGCCCAGCTGTTCGGCGGTGAGTTCGATGAAGCGGCGCACGGTCTCCTGCCGTCCGGTGGCGATCACGAAGTCTTCCGGTTGCTCCTGCTGCAACATCCGCCATTGCATCTCCACGTAGTCACGGGCATGGCCCCAGTCGCGCAGGGAATCGAGATTGCCCATGAACAGGTTCTGATCGAGTCCGGCATCGATGCGTGCCAGCCCGCGGGTGATCTTCCGGGTCACGAAGGTTTCACCGCGCCGGGGGCTTTCATGGTTAAAAAGAATTCCATTGCAGGCATACATGCCATAGGATTCCCTGTAATTGACAGTGATCCAGTAGGCGTAGAGCTTGGCGACTCCGTAGGGACTGCGAGGATAGAAAGGCGTGGTTTCCTTCTGGGGGATTTCCTGTACCAGCCCATAGAGTTCACTGGTGCTGGCCTGGTAGATCCGTGTCTTCTCGATCAGTCCCAGAATCCGTACGGCTTCCAGCACACGCAGGGTGCCCAGCGCATCGGAATTGGCGGTGTATTCAGGGCTCTCGAAGCTCACCGCCACATGGCTCTGGGCTCCGAGGTTGTAGATCTCATCAGGTTGCACCTGCTGGATGATCCGGATCAGATTGGTGGAGTCGGTGAGATCGCCGTAGTGCAGAACGAGATGGGGATCCTTCTCATGGGGATCCTGATAGAGATGGTCGATTCTGTCGGTGTTGAAGCTGCTGGCCCGCCGCTTGATTCCGTGCACCACGTATCCCTTCTCCAGCAGAAGCTCCGCCAGGTAGGAGCCATCCTGGCCCGTGATGCCGGTGATCAGAGCGGTCTTGGTCATGGGGTGTTCAAGGGAATCACGGCCTCATCCTGCGGCGACCCTGCTGCAACACACCAGGCCTCCGGGCGGGACTTGCCACACGATAGCTTCCAGAAGGGCCGACAACAAAAAAATCCCGCCAGCGGTTGCGCTGACGGGAGAAGTGAAAGCTGTGAGTGGTTGTGGTGGCCAACCTGATGTGATCAGAGGCTCGATGGGATGGCCGAGAAAGAAGTTCACTCTCAAGGAAGGAAGATCCTTGGAAAAAGTGAATCCATCGGCAGTCATCCATCGGCAGCCATCAATCGCGCCGGCCACCCCCTTGAAGGGCAATGATCAGCCTGAGGATGAAGATGAACAGGTTGATGTAGGTGAGATACATGCCCAAGGCGCCGGCTAGGTACTGGTCGTCGCTGTAGGTGCGGGGCATGGTGTAGAAGTCGAGGAAAGCGGCTCCCACGAACAGAACGGTGCCCAGGCCGGCGATCATCAGCTCGAAACCGTTGCCGCCGAAGCCGGGGATGAAGATCCCCCCCACCAGCTGCACCACCATGGCGATCAGCAGGCCGATGATGCCGAGGCCCACCACCCCGCTGAGGGCCTGACCGACGCTGTCGCTCATGCGGCGACCCATGAAGGAGGCGATCACGAAGGTGATGCCGGTAGCCAGGGCGGCGGTGCCGATGGCACCGATTCCGGCGGTGCCGATCGCCAACGCCACGATGCCGCTGAGGGTGAAGCCGGTGATCAGGCTGTAGGTGGCCAGGATCGGCAGGGCGGTGCCGGTGTTGCCCTTCAGGGCCGCGTTCTGGGCGACGAAGAACAGGATGAAGTTGCCGATCAGGGCGACCCAGAACAGGGGCATGAAGATCGGGCTGCCGATCATCGACAGGCCACCGACCACGCCGGCGGCCGTGAGCACCATGCCGCCGCCCACATAGGGCAGAGCCTTGTTGACCACATTGGGGCCGATGAGCGCGCCTGACTGGGCCTCGCGGATCGCTTCCTGGAAATTGCTGCTGGCCGGCATGGCTCAGAGTGGATCAAACTCCATTCATCTTGCCAGTGGGCGCCCGGGGGCGACGGCAGGGCCGGTGCGGATCTCCCTATCGAGGCGGGCGGCTGGCATCGAGGCGTGCGTAGGCCTGCACCAGCCGCTGCACCAGGGGATGGCGCACCACGTCCCCATCGGAGAACTGGCAGATGGCCACCCCTTCCACCCCCTGCAGAACCCTGGCGGCTTCCACCAGGCCGCTCAGCTGGCCCGGGGGCAGGTCGATCTGGGTGGTGTCCCCGGTGACGACCATGCGGGCGTTCTCCCCCAGACGGGTGAGCACCATCCGCATCTGGGCGCAGGTGGTGTTCTGGGCTTCATCGAGGATCACGAAGGCATCCGCCAGGGTGCGGCCACGCATGAAGGCCAGCGGTGCCACCTCAATGACGCCTTTCTCGAGCAGCTGGCTGGTGCGCTCACTGCCCATCAGGCTGTGCAGGGCGTCGTAGAGCGGCCGCAGATAGGGGTCCACCTTCTGCTGGAGATCCCCGGGCAGAAACCCCAGCCTTTCGCCGGCTTCCACCGCCGGCCTGGTCAGAATCAGCCGCTCCACCTTGCGTTCCTGGAGCATGCGCACGGCCTGGATCGTCGCCAGGAACGTCTTGCCGGTGCCCGCAGGCCCGATGGCCAGGGTGAGGTCGTGGCGTTCGATCGCCTCGACGTAGGCCTTCTGCCTGAGGGTGCGGGGCCTGAGCAGTCGCCCGTTGAGGCTGGTGGCGAGGACCTGCCTCCCCATGGATCCGTGCTCCTCGGAGCGACCGGTGTCGAGGGCGGTGAGGGCGGTCTGTATGTCGACCGCGCCGACCGGCTCACCGTTCTGCCAGAGGGGTTCGAGCAGCTGGATCAGGGAGACCAGGCGTTCGGTCGCCGACTTGCGGCCCCGGATCTGTAGGTCGAGGCCATGGAGAACGAGCTGGGTGCCGGTGAGGGCCTCCAGCCGCCGCAGCGTCTGCTCCGCCTGTCCGGCGAGCGCAAGGGCGGCCGACGGGTTGGGCAGGGCAAAGATCGTGGGGAGCTCGCTCAGGCCTCGCTGGCCTCGGATTCGGTGGGTTCCGCGGCCGCGGCTGCAGCGGCGGCTTCCGCTTCTGCCTGGGCGGCCTGCTTGGCGGCCGCGGCGGCCTTGACGGCTTCGGCGGCAGCGGCGTCACGGGCGGCGGCCTGTTTCGCCTTGCCGACGGTCTCGGCCGGACGGGTGGTTTTCTCGATCAGGCCACCCTTCTCAAGCAGGGTCCGCACCGTGTCGGTGGGCTGGGCACCCTGGCCGAGGCGAACCCGGATGGCTTCGGTGTCGAGGCGGGTTTCCTTGGTGCGCGGGTTGTAGAAACCGAGCTCCTCGAGCGGACGGCCGTCGCGGCGGGAGGTGCTGTTGGTGGCCACCAGGCGGAAACTCGCTTCCCGCTTCTTGCCGAACCGCTTCAGCCGGAGCTTGATCATCGGGAAAAAACAGCTTGAGAACACAGCCCAACATCCTACAGGCCGCCCTTCCCTTGCCCTGGAGGGCCCGTGGCAGGAGGGCCTGTGGCCGCAGGTTCCCGGCGGGGCCGCCGGCAGCCCCTCCCGGGACCCTGTGACAGGAATGACTGCCGGTGAGCTTCGTCTGCGGGTGAGCTTTGTCAGAGCCTGAGGTTCAGATTGAGCACTCATTCGGCAGGATTATTGAGGCAATTTCTGATGTGATAACATTTGATGGATGAATCAATTCATTGGATTGATGACGTTGTCCAGGGTCAAGGGGCGCCTGGGGCCCGCGGCTGAACGCCTTCGCTTCAAGTTGATTTATGGTCGTGAATGTTGTCGCGCATTCCGAAAGGTCCCTGGCCTTTATCTGATTCCCGAATCCAAGGCCCTGTTCGTTCATATCCCGAAGGTTGCAGGTACGTCCATCGGGTCTTCCAGTCTTTTCGCTGAGTCCCGCCGGGTCAGCGGTCGCCCCCCTTCCGGCCACCTGCCCCTTCACGAGGTTGGGGATGTTCTGGGAGATTCCTTCATGCGGAATCTCAAAGTGTTCACCTTTGTCAGGAATCCTGGAGCACGTTTTGTATCCGCTTATCGTTATATCCTGGCCGGGGGCAACCATGGTGGCGACAGGATCATTGCCGACCATATCAAGGCCAACTATCAAGGCGTCGAAGATTTCGTCGACAGGTTTCAGGCCGATTCCTTCGTCGCCCAGTGTCCCCATTTCCGGCCGATGTGGACATTCCTTGGCGCAACGGAATCCGACGCTGAAGCCGCCGTCAATCGCCTGATGTTCCTCGGTCACTTCGAGACCCTCGAGGAGGATTGGAAGCGCCTGACCGGGCTGTTGGGGAAACCCGCCGCTGCGTTGCCAAAAGTGAACACCACCAGGTCATCCCTCCCCCGACTGAACGTCGCAGTGACCGATCTTGAGAAGCGGCCGCAATTCGTTGATTGCTATCGGCACGATTATCGTCTGTTCGGCTATCCGTTGCCGCAGTGAGCAGGGCCTGATGGGCTGATCGGGCCAGGCAGGAGCGCGATTGCGCCTGCAGGCTCAGAGCTGACCGAATCCCTTGCGCTTCTTGGCGGGCTTGGGGGCCCGGCGCGGAGTTCCTCCCTGACCCCCAGGCCCTCCCGCACCCGGCATGCCTCCCATCATTCCTGGCATGCCACCCATGCCAGGCAGTCCCGGCATCCCGGGCATGCCACCCCCCATGCCGGGCATCCCCCCCCGGGTCATCTGCTTCATGAAGCCGCGCATCTTCTGAAAATCGTTCAGCACCTTGTCCACGTCGGCCGGCGTGTGGCCGCTGCCGGCCGCGATCCGCCGACGGCGGGAGGGCTGGGCGGCCAGCAATTCGGGTTGTCGGCGCTCCGCCTCGGTCATCGAGCCAATCATCGCTTCGATGCGTTTGAGCTGGGTCTCACCCTGCTTGAGCATGCCGTCATCGATCTTGTTCATGCCGGGGATCAGTTTCATCAGGCCCCCCAGGGATCCCATGCGCTTGATCAACCGCATCTGCTGCACGAAGTCCGAAAAGTCGAAACTGGCTTCCTGCAGCTTGCGCTGCATTTTTTCCACATCCGCCAGCTCCACCTCCTTGGTGGCCTTTTCCACCAGGGTGAGCACATCCCCCATGCCCAGGATGCGGCTGGCCATCCGCTCCGGATGGAACGGCTGCAGGGCCTCCACCTTCTCGCCGGTGCCGATGAATTTGATCGGTGCCCCGCTCACCTTGCGGATCGAAAGGGCCGCCCCCCCGCGGGAATCGCCATCCAGCTTGGTGAGCACCGCACCGGTGATGCCCACCTGCTGATGAAAGGCCCTGGTCAGCTCAGCGGCCTCCTGGCCGATCATGGAATCGACCACCAGCAGCACTTCATCCGGAGCGGCGGCCTGCTTGATCCGCACCATCTCCTCCATCATCGAGGTGTCGATCTGCAGGCGCCCGGCGGTGTCCACGAGCACGGTGTCGAAGCCGCCCTCCCGGGCCCTTTCGATCCCGGCGGCGGCGATGTCCTCGGGCCTGGTTTCACTGCCGAGACTGAACACCTCGACCCCGATCTGACGACCCAGCGTCTGAAGCTGGTCGATGGCGGCCGGGCGGTAGACGTCGGCGGCCACCAGCAGGGGGCGACGGCCCTGTTCCTTGAGGTGAAGGCCCAGCTTGGCGGTGGCCGTCGTCTTGCCAGCGCCCTGCAGGCCTGCCATCAGAATGACGGTGGGAGCCTCGTCTGCCCTGGCCAGGGGGGCATTGGCTCCGCCCATGGTCTCCACCAGCTGCTCGTGGACCAGCTGGATGAATTTCTGATCGGGACTGACGCCGCGCACGACCTCGGCGCCCACCGCCCGGCGCCGCACTTCCTCGACGAAGTCGTTCACCACCGGCAGGCTGACATCGGCCTCCAGCAGGGCACGGCGCACCTGCTTGAGCGCGCCGTCCACATTCGTTTCGGAGATGGCCGCCTGGCCCCTCAGTCCCTTGACAGCATCTTCGAAACGCTGGGAAAGTTCGTCGAACATCAGTTGAGAGATCGGGTGGCCACCAGACGCCAGCTGTCGCCGTCGCGTCCGAATACATAACCATTGCGCAGGTCGGTGGGGGGCGTGCGCTCCAGCACCTTGCCGGCGGCATCCAGTCGGCGGTCGCTGTAGCGCAGCCGTGCCACGGCCACCAGGCGGCCGGCGTCCTGCTCGCTGATGCTCAGGTCGGTGATCCGTACGTCGATCCGCTGGGTTTCGCCGCGGGCCGCGTCGCGACCACGCTCGTTGGTGAGCAGGGCGATCGGTCCCTCCCGGGCGATCCGGTTCAGGTCGGGGGGGATCGCTTCGCCCCCGAGCACGGCGCCCTTCACGGTCAGCCAGGAGGTCAGCAGCTCGCGCACCTGGACCTCGCTGGGTTTGGCCGCCGTGAGGGCCTGGATTCCCTGCCCGGCTGGCGGCGAGGGGCTGGGCGGCACCACGGGGGTGGCCGGGGGGGGCACCGGTGCCGGTGGTGCCGGTTTCTGGACCGAGGGGGTCGGCGGCGACGGCGGTGCTGAGCGGTGGCGCAGGAACAAGCCCGCCATGAGCAGCAGCACCAGGGCGGTGCCCCCCGCCACCAGCCAGGGCCGGCTGGGCAGATGCCAGCCCAGTTCCACGTCCTCGTCGTCCTCCCCGTCCCCGTCGTCATCGGCCCCGACGCCGCCGTCGCCCAGGCTGTAGGTGCCGGGGCCGGGGAGGAGGTCGTCCGACTCCTGGACCGGCAGGCCTGCGGCCGGGGTCAGCCCCAGCCCGGAGAAATCCTGGAAGCCGCCGAAGCTGCCCGCGCCGATGGCCTCTGCGGACGGGGGGACGGCGGCATAGGCACGGCCTCGACGCCGGTCCTCCCGCTCCACGTAGGCCACCACATCCCGGTCGCTGAAGTAAGCGACCAGGTCGGGCTCGGCCTCCAGGTCCCTGTAACCGGGCAGGACATCCCGCGCCAGCCAGTCGCTGCAGTAGGCGCAGAGCTGACCCAGCGGATCGGGGCTGCGGCTGGCGGCCCACTCCCGCAGCTCCTGGCTGGCCTCCTGCTCGAAGCTGACCTTGGCCGCGTCCGCCTCCCCGAGCAGCAGGTGGAGGTTGGCGAGCAGCGGTTCGATGCCGGCGCGGCCGCTGCGTTGCAGCCGGTCGCGGGCGGCGGCGATGCGCTCGGGTTTCCGCTGGGCGAAGCCGGACGCCGTGAGAGCGATGGTGGCCAGGAAATCCGCCGCTTCCGAGCCGGCGTCGCCCCAGCTGCTGAACAGATCCACCTGTTCCTGCACGGTCAGGAAGCCGCGGATCTGATGGAAGAAGGGCTGGAAATCCTCCTGGGGGAAGAGGGGGTCTCCGTCGCCCTCGAGCCCCCCCCGGCGCTGGACGAGGTCCTGCAGCAGGGCCAGTCCCTCGCTGCGTTCCTGGGCCGCCACCAGATCGCGGCTGAGCAGGTCGAGGACCCTGTAGGGCGTGAGCTGTTCCAGCTGCAGGTGCATGGCTTCCCGCAGTTCGGGCCGCTTGCCGAGCCGCTGCAGCAACTGCAGCCCCTGCTGGAGGGCGCGGGCGGCGGCCTCGAAGCGGCGCTGTTCGGTGAGCTCCCTGGCGGCTTCCTGACAGGACAGGCCGGCCAACAGGGTCAGGTCGGCTTCGCGGCCACTGCCCAGGGTGGGGGCCTGGGGGGGCTGGAGGCAGCGGGTGACCATCTCGAAGCAGTCCAGCGGCTGGCCGCCCTCCAGCAGCAGCAGCAGACCCCCCAGCTGTCTGCTGCTGGTGATCTCAAGCGCCGGCTGCAGGCTTCCGGCCCCCCCGCTCAGGCGGGTAAGGTCCGTCTCGTAGGCGGCGCGGCGCGCTTCATCGCTGAGCAGGTCGGCGCTGGCGCGCAGCAGATCGGCGCGTTCCTGCAGGGTTTCCGGTGTGAACCCGGCATGGGGCACCCGGTCGAGGCGCAACTGCAGGGTGCGCAGAACCCCCTGGGCGTCCATGGACGGAGGGACGCCCAGCAACCGGAAATGATCGATCGGCAGGTCCAACCCGAATCCGTCGCTGGGGCGTGACTGTAGTCAGAGGCAGCGCTTTTGACTGTCTCCAGGGGACGGACCCCGTACAGTCGGATCCATGAATCGCATCGCTTTCCTGCCATGACCCAGGAACTCGCCGCGGCGAGGGCTGCCGAGGCTGCCGCCCGGTCCGCCTCGCCATCCGCTGAGGCGGGCAGCCATGCGGTGCGGCTGGAGGGTCTGTATCCGGCGGAGCCGGCGGGGGTGAGCCGGGACGAGGGCCTCATGCTCTACCGGGACATGACCCTGGGCCGGCGTTTCGAGGACAAGTGCGCCGAGATGTACTACCGGGGCAAGATGTTCGGCTTCGTGCATCTCTACAACGGCCAGGAAGCGGTCTCCACCGGTGTGATCCGGGCGATGCGCCTGCAGCACGACTGGTTCTGCAGCACCTACCGCGACCACGTCCATGCCCTCAGCTGCGGCGTTCCGGCGCGTGAGGTGATGAGTGAGCTGTTCGGCAAGGCCACCGGCTGCAGCAAGGGCCGGGGTGGCTCCATGCACCTGTTCTCCAGGGAGCATCATCTGCTGGGTGGTTATGCCTTCATCGGCGAAGGGATCCCGGTGGCCCTGGGATCCGCCTTCACCAGCCGCTACAAGCGTGATGCCCTCGGTCAGGCGGACAGTGACGCCGTCACGGCCGCCTTCTTCGGTGACGGCACCTGCAACATCGGCCAGTTCTACGAATGCCTCAACATGGCTTCCCTGTGGAAGCTGCCGATTCTGTTCGTGGTGGAAAACAACCGCTGGGCCATCGGCATGGACCACAACCGCGCCACCAGCGATCCGGAGATCTGGCGCAAGGCGGCGGCCTTCGGCATGGCCGGTGAGGAAGTGGACGGAATGGATGTGCTGGCGGTCAGGGCAGCGGCCCAGCGCGCCATCGAGCGGGCCAGGGCCGGGGATGGCCCCACCCTGCTGGAATGTCTGACCTACCGCTTCCGTGGCCATTCCCTGGCCGACCCCGATGAACTGCGGGACGCGGCCGAGAAGGAGTTCTGGGCCAAGCGCGATCCGATCAAGCAGCTGGCGGCACGCCTCATCGAACTGAACCTGGCCAGTGCCGAGGATCTCAAGGAGATCGAGAAAGAGATTGATGCGGTGGTGGCCGACTGCGTGGAGTTCGCCCTGGCGGCCCCCGAGCCGGATGGCAGTGAGCTCACCCGCTACATCTGGGCAGAAGACTGAAGGATTGATCCCGCTCTGCCTGCGCCGCACGGCTATCTTGCGCGCCACGATCTTGTGCAGAATCATTCACTGCGACATTGCTTCGTGCAAAGTCATTGCCCTTTGGCGATGACTTTGTTTCATGTTATCATCAAGAAAAAGGTCATCAAAATCTTTCAATGACGAAACGCGTGCTCGTCACTTTTACCGACCAGCGCATGAAATCTGCACGCCGCAGACTTTGTCGTCAGGCGAAGGAAATGGATGTCTATACCGATATCCTCAGCGCTTCCGAGCGGGATCTTGATCGAGACTTTCGGCATCGCTTCAAGGAGTATCTGACGCCGCAGCATCGTGGTTTCGGCTACTACGCCTGGAAGCCCCAGATCGTTCTGCAGACCCTCGAGCACCTGAACGACGGCGATGTGGTCCATTGGATCGACTCGGGCTGTCATCTCAATCCGGCTGGCAGGGGGCGTTTGCTCGACTTCTTCGCGATGGTGAACGAGGCCCCTTCCGGTGTGCAGGGTTTTGAGTGTCTGCCCCCCAATGGTTCGCTGATCTTTCGCGATCGGCAATTCCCCAACCAGATGGAATCCATGTGGACCAAAGGGGATCTGCTGGATCGGCTCCAGGTCCGGGATCGTCCCGAGATCACGGAGACGCAGCAGCTGGGTGCCACCACCTTCTTTGTCCGCAAGTGTCCAGCGTCGATGGACTTCATGCGCCACTGGGTCGCTGTCTTCTCCCAGGATTTTTCGATGATCGACGACCGGCCGTCCCGATCACCGAACCTACCCGGTTTTGTTGAGCATCGACACGACCAGTCGATCTATTCGATCCTGGGCAAACTGCTGCCGATTTCGACGATCTCCGTCTTTGAGTTCTGGTTTCCCCGGGCAGATAACTGCTGGTTGCCTGATTGGGAGATGGTCGGGGATTCGCCGATCCAGATCCGACGGGATCGGGGCCTGAAAGGGGAAAGCCAGTGGAAGATCGCCATCCTGCGAGCCAAGGGCAGGCTCAAGCAGGCTCTGCAGAGCCTGCGGGCAGGCTGAGGCCCAACCGCCACCGCTGCTTGCCGTTCCTTTGCCGACTCAGGCCATCGCCACGCTGCGGGTGGTCAGATTGCGCAGCTTGCGGAGAGCCTTGAGCTCGATCTGCCGGACCCGTTCACGGGAAACCTCCAGCTGACGACCGATCTCGGCGAGGGTGTGCTTGTCGGTGCCGTCCAGCCCGAAGCGCAGGGCCAGCACCTCCCGCTCCTGGCTGGTCAGGTGGCCGAGCAGCTGGGTCAGTTGTTCCTGGTGCATCACCCGTTCCACACGGTCGAGGGGTTCTTCGGAGGAGTTGTCGGCGATCAGATCGCCGAGGAAACTGCGCCCCTCCTCGGCGTGGATCGGAGCATCCAGGCTGGAGATCGTCAGGGCCTGACGGAGCAGGGAATCCAGTTCCTCCACGGGCATGGCCAGCGCTTCGGAGATCTCCTGACGGCTGGGCATGGCCCCGAGCTTGTGGGACAGCTCAAGGCTCACCTTGCGGATGGTGGTGAGCCGCTCACTGAGATGGACCGGCAGGCGAATGGCCCGCGACTGGCAGGCGATGGCCCTGGTCATGCTCTGCCGAATCCACCAGAAGGCGTAGGTGGAAAACTTGTAGCCGCGGGTGGGGTCGAACTTTTCCACGGCCCGCTCAAGCCCGAGCGACCCTTCCTGGATCAGATCGAGCAGCTCGAGCCCTTTGGCCTGGTACTTCTTGGCGACACTGACCACCAGGCGGAGGTTGGCGCGCATCATCCGCTCCTTGGAGCGTCTACCGACCTTGATGATCTTTCGTTCCTGAGGCGTGTACTCGCTGCGAGCCTCCTCGACGAGGTGCATCATGGCCTGAACCTGGTTCCCCAGCTCAATTTCCTCGGCTGGGGTGAGCAGTGGCTCCCTGCCGATGGAGGTGAGATACCAGGTCATGGAATCATTGCCTCTTCGGCTGGAGCCCTCCCTCATCGCGACGGCAGAGACGGTCATGGGGGTGGGAACGTGTTGTACGCAAGTGAAACAGGATTCAATTATCCATGCATTGGCAAGTGGGGAAGTGTCGGCAGCAACCATTAAGCAATCGCTAGCAATACAACTACGCTTTGTTTTGTTTAGCGGATGACTTCTATTGAATGAATGCAAACGAAGAGCACCAGTTTGTGGGTTGGCACTTTCCTTGCTCCGGCGAGATGTGCGGCCCTGGGTTGTCCTGATTTCGTGATCATTGCCGTCGTTGCCAGAAGCTACTACCCATGGTGCTCAAGGTTTCAGCCACCGCTAGCGGTGTGGTTCCACCGGCCCCCTGGCGCTGGGCCCGTTCCCCGGCCTGGGCATGGTCGAGAGCGGCGGCGGCCAGCAGGGCGCTGTCGAGGGCCGGCCTGACCTCGCCCGCCGCTGCCGCCGCCAGCGCCATCGCCCCCCGGCCTGCCGCATAGCCCGCCAGCACATCCCCCAGACCCGCCCTCGCCGCCTCGGGACAGGCGCTCAGCAACTGCCAGCGGCGACCGTCCGGGGACGCCACCACGCTCCTGGCCCCCTTCAGCAGCACCGTGGCTCCACTGCGCCGGGCGGCGGAGGCGGCGGCCTCCAGGGGCGGCAACTCCCCAAGATCGCCAAACAGGCGCCGGAATTCCCCCCCATGGGGGGTGATCCAGGTGGGCCCCTGGCGCTCCTGCAGCCAGTCGCTCGCCTGGTTCCCGCTGGCATCTCCGCCCAGGAATCCCGGGCTGGCCAGTCGGTTCAGCCCATCGGCATCGAGCACCACCAGCCCCGGGAACCGCTGCAGCTGATCCCAGCGCCGCCGTTCGCCGGCGTCGATCGTGGCGGGGCCAGGATCACCGGCGCCGCTGAGCCTACCGAGACCCGGCCCCACCAGCACCGCATCCAGCCGTTCCAGCCAGCCTTCGGGCAGATCCGCCAGGGACAGCCCGCCGGCGGCGGTGGATCCCAGGCTGGACTCCAGCACCACATGGGGATGGATCAGCCAGAGATCGCCGGCGATCTCGTGGGCCAGGGCGGCCCGCAGGCTGCCGCAGCCGGAGGCGCTGGCGCCGGCCAGGGCCAGGTGGGCGGCGCCCCGGTAGCGGCAGCTTCCCGCCACCACCAGCAGGCGGCCCCGCTGATACTTGCCCGCGGCCGGATCGAGGACAGGCCAGGGGGCACCGGGCCTGTCCTCCGGCGCCAGGGCCAGGGGCAGGCCAGCCGGCAGGCTGCGCAGCAGGGAGGCCGGCAGGCCCAGGTCGATCCGCTCGAGCCGGCCCACCCAGCGGAGTGCCGGGTCCTGCACCAGCCCCCGTTTGAGCAGTCCAATGGCATAGGTGACGGCGGCCGTGGCGGCACTGGCGCCAAGAAGCCTGCCGCTGTCGCTGCAGAGTCCCGTCGGCACGTCGATGGCCACCAGGGCTCCAGGCCGTTGTCGCTGCCGTTCCAGCAGCAGGGTTTCGATCGCCGTCCCTGGGGCACGCCGCTGACCGATGCCGAACAGGGCATCGACCCAGAGGGCAGGATCGCCCGGATCCGGGGGATCGCTCAGCACCGGCAGGCCCAGCCAGCGGGCATGGTTCAGATGGGCCTCGGTGAGGGGGCGGCGGCGTTCGAACGGACTCCAGATCCGGACAACCCCGCCGGCCAGGTGCCATTCCCTGGCCACCACCAGCCCGTCGCCGCCGTTGTGGCCGGGCCCCACCAGCACGAGCAGTTCGCCGTCGGGTCTGATGCCGGCGGCCGGCAGCAGCCGTCGGCTGACGGCCAGGGCAGCCTTCTCCATCAGGGCCTCCACCGGCAGGCCACTGGCGAACAGCTCCTCCTCGATGGCCACCATCTCGGCGCTGGTCACCAGCAGGTGGTCGGCATCCGCTCCAGGCCAGGGGGACGGGATCGGCTGGGTTGGCAAGGCGGCCCGGTGCAGCGCCCACCCATGATGGGATCGACGGCCTTTCCCCCCCACCACGACCCTTGAGCCCTTCCCCCCTGGCGCTACCGGCCACCGAGGCGGTGGGGACGGTGCTCGATCGCTTGCGCACCTGGCCCGGTGAGCGGCGCGTGGCGGTGGGTCTGTCCGGGGGGGTGGACAGCTCGTTGACGGCCGCCCTGCTGCTGGAGGCGGGATGGCAGGTGGAAGGCCTCACCCTCTGGCTGATGAGTGGCAAGGGCTCCTGCTGTGCCGAGGGCCTGGTGGACGCGGCCGGCCTCTGTGAGCAGCTGGGCATCCCCCATCACGTCGTGGATTCCCGGGCGACCTTTCAGGAGCAGATCGTCGATTTCCTGGTGCAGGGGTACGGGGATGGCCTCACCCCCTTGCCCTGCTCCCGCTGCAACCGGGCGGTGAAGTTCGCTCCGATGCTGGCCTGGGCCGAGGCGGAACGGGGCATCGGCCGTCTGGCCACCGGCCATTACGCCCGGGTCCGTCTTGCCGGGGAAGGGGATGCCGTGGCCGTGACGGGATCGGAAGGGGCACGCCATCAGCTGCTGCGGGGGCTTGACCCCCTCAAGGACCAGAGCTATTTCCTCTACGACCTGCCCCAGGAGGTGCTGGGACGGTTGGTGTTCCCCCTGGGAGAACTGGACAAGGGAACCACCAGGGCGGAAGCCTCCCGGCTTTCGCTGCGCACCGCCCAGAAGCCGGAGAGCCAGGACCTCTGCCTGGCCGACCACCATGGTTCGATGCGGGCTTTTCTGGACGCCTTCCTGCCGCCGCGGCAGGGGGAGATCGTGCTGAACGACGGCACCGTGCTGGGACAGCACGACGGCATCGAGCATTTCACGATCGGTCAGCGCAAGGGGCTGGGGGTCGCCTGGCGTGAGCCCCTGCACGTGGTGCGTCTGGATGGCGCCATGAACCGGGTGGTGGTGGCCCCCCGCAGCGAGGCCACCCGCCCGGACGGCCTGGTGGGAGCGATCAACTGGGTCTCGGTGGCGCCCCCGGAGGGGCCGATTGAGGTGGAGGTGCAGGTGCGTTACCGCAGCCAGCCGGAACGGGCCATGCTCACGCCGCTGCCGGCCACCGCGGCCGACCATGCCGCGGGCCGCCCCCACCGCGCCCGCCTCGACTTCGCCGAACCCCAGTTCTCGGTGGCCCCGGGACAGGCGGCGGTGTTCTATCGCGACGACCTTGTGCTCGGGGGCGGACTGATTCAGGGCGAACCCTGACGCTCCTCGCCTCGAAAGCGGTTCATGGCTGATTCGATCACCACATGCATGTCCATGTATTTGTATTCGGAAAGTCGGCCGCCGAAGATCACATTCGTGAGGCTGCGAGCTGATTCACTGTATTGACGATAGAGATTCTGATTCTGCTCATCGTTGATGGGGTAGTAGGGGATGGCTTCTCCCGTGCAGGCCTGAGGGTATTCCCTGGTGATCACCGTGACATCGCTGCCGGTTCCTTCGAAATGCTTGTGTTCAATGATGCGGGTGAAGGCTTCCCTGGTATCGCAGTAATTGACCACCGCATTGCCCTGAAAGTTGTCGGTCTCCACCACGTCGTCACGGAATTCCAGGGAGCGGTACTCCAGCCGCCCATGGCAGTAATCGAAGAATTGATCGATGCAGCCGGTGTAGACAACCTTTCGCGCCAACTTGCTCAGGGAGGAGCGGTCGGCGAGGAAATCGATGCCCAGGCGCACCTCGATCCCTTCCAGCATCTTCTCGAACAGAGCGGTGTAGCCGCCGATGGGGATACCCTGGTAGCGGTCGGAAAAGTAATTGTTGTTGTAGGTGAAGCGCAGGGGCAGCCGCCGGATGATGAAGGCGGGCAGATCGCGGGGATCCTTGCCCCACTGCTTGCGGGTGTAGTCCTTGATCAAGGTGTTGTAGATGTCCGTGCCGACCAGGGACAGGGCCTGCTCCTCGAGGTTGGCGGGTTCGCCCCGAAAGCGCTGGGAATCGATCTTCTGCCTGGCTTCCTCCGGAGTTCTGGTCTGCCAGAGCTCGTAGAAGGTGTTCATGTTGAAAGGCAAGGAGTAGAGCTTCCCGCCTGAGAGCGCCTTCGGGGAGTTGATGTAGTTATTGAATTCGGCAAAGCGATGCACGAAGTTCCAGACGGCTTTGTTGCTCGTATGGAAGATATGGGCGCCGTAACGATGGACGTTGATGCCCTCCAGCTTTTCCGTGTAGCAATTCCCGCCGATGTGCTGGCGCCGGTCAATCACAAGGCAGCGCTTTCCCGCATCGGTGGCCAGCCGGGCGAAGGTGGCTCCATACAGTCCACAACCAACGATCAGATAGTCGTAGGCAAAGGATTTCTGCGCTGCAGATGTTGCCTCGCTGGGGAAGCCGTCCTGGGATTCAGTCACGGCTCAATCGCAGGAGGCGGCCAGTTGGAGGCCATGATACCTGCGAACTTCCAGGGGAGCGGGAGCCATGGATCGCGCTCACTTGAACGTCTTGAGGTCGACGGGGAGCAGATCTTCGATCGATTTCTGAATTTCCGGTGGTTCCTGCATGCCATAGGTGGCAAAGATGTTGATGCCGCTGCTGGTGCACTGGCGACAGAGGTCGCTTGCGTAGCGTTGCTTCTGCATGGTGGCGAACGGTGTATCCAGGTAATTGGCGATCGCAGGTGCTGACGGTGACTGCACGCAGCAGACAGAGAAGTTGCCTTCATGATTCAGGCAGACCTGGGATTCCCGCATGAAACAGTTCTGGGAGCGGTGATCGCCGATGGCCTGCTTGACCAGTTGGGGACTGTAGTAGATGTATTCAAGTTCGGGGGGCACGTGATCGAGTCCATCGAACATCTTGTCGATGGGCATGTAGTAGGCGTGGTAGGGGGAGAACTTCATGCCCAGCTTGTCGCAGAAGTGTTTGAACAGCTTCACCTCGTGGAGATTCTCCTTGTGCACGAGGTAGCGAACATCGATGTTCTTGAAGCTTTCCCAGTCGCCGAGGGTTTCCGAGATACGCACCAGATTGGCGAGAACCGGCTCGATGCGCCCGCCCTTGTGGTTGATCTGGTAGGTGCGCTGCGTGAAGCCTGAGACGGTGATCGTGAAGTTCCAGAGATGGAGGGGCTTCAGCAGGGACCAGTCGTAGTCGTAGTTGAGGTTGGAGGAGATGCCGCAGGGGACGCCATGGCTTTCGGCGCAGGCGATCAGTTCATGCAGGCGGGAATGCAGCGTCGGTTCTGTCCAGTTGTAGAGGCCGAATCGGCAGTTCCCGTCCGTATCGGCCTTGGCTTTGATGCAGATTTTTTCGAACAGCTCAAGCGACATCTCCGTCATTTTCTGACCGATGCTGTTGCTGTATTCAGGCATCCCCACGGGACAGGCCGTGCAACGCAGGTTGCAGCCACTGACCACATCGACCCAGAATTCAACGACCCGTTTTCCCGGTGGCTCCGCTGAATAGCCTGGCCACAGGAAATTCTTGACGGCAGCTTGAACAGTATCCGGAACGGCGCGTTTCAGCACTGTTGGTAAAGCCATCGTGAATCCTTAGCTAGGTCTACTGTGGATCCACCTTAGCTCCTTGCTGCTGACATTGAAGTCACGCGGGTTTGGTTTGCGGACGTGGGCTTCGCGCGGCCGCTTCGTGATCGGTTCCTGCGGCGGAATTCTCCCGAGTCGGGCCACGTTCAGGCCCCGGGGCGGCACAGGAATCGTGCCAATTGCCGAAGGCTCCTGCGCCGGCGCTGGATCCAGCAGCTCACCGGCGGTGGCGCCAGGCGCCGGCCCGCCTCCGCCAGCAGCCGCGAGGCCACCACCCGGAGATGCTGGTCCCGCATGCGTCGCCGGCAATCCGCCAGCTGGGCGGGCCGGGGGCGGGGCAGGGCAGGAATCCCCAGCCGCTGGGCGAGCTGGTCGGTGGCGTCCTTCCAGTAGCGGGTGGCCAGGGTTCGGATCCGCAGGCATTCCTGGATCGACCCGACACTCAGGAGGGTGTCGGGAGCGAACCGTTCCACTTCGAGGATGCCCGGCAGCTGGAGGGGGTTGGTGCCTTTTTCGCTGATCACCAGACAGCCGTGCAGGGGGGCCTGCCACATGCGGCCGGAGAGGGTGGAACCCCGCTGGTAGGGGTACATCAGCCCGTAGCAGCAGAAGGCCCCGGCCAGCAGTTGGTTGGCCTCCAGATAACTGAGGCCGGTGGTGCGGATCTCCAGCCTGTCCCAGTTCGATCCATGCACCCGGATCAGGCCACGCCGGGCGAGGCGGATCAGATCCTGCTGGTAGGGATCGATGCCGACGGGCTTGAGATTGGCGATATGCAGCGGACGATCCTCCTTTTTTCGGAACGGTTCCCGCTGCCAGAATTCCGGGATCACCGGCAGATAGCCCGGGACCCAGGTGATGTCAGGGTCGGAGGCCTTGGGTTTGAACAGGGAGACCAGCAGGATCTTCTGGGCGACGGGGAAGCACCGCTTCCAATCCACGTCCAGCTCCTTGACATAGTCATAAACGTGGACAACACCGCGATGCTCGATGAAGCGCCGGCCGGGATCACCCCGCAGGATCACCAGCAGATCCTCGCTGGAGCTTGGCTCTTTTTCGCTGACGACATAGCCAGCGCACGCGTAGAACAGGCGCACGTTCCAGATGACATCCAGATCCCGGAAGTCAATGGACACGATGTTGCAGGAGCGCCGGCGCATCGCTCCAGGGGTTGCCGTTGAGGTTGGAAAGACAGGCACGCCGATCTACCAGTAGGGATCGGTGGCCAGGGTCACCGTCAGGGCGCCGCTTCGGCTGGGCGGCACGGTGGCCACGCAGGCGCGCACCAGGCGCCCGTTGACCTCGATCTCACAGGCGCCGCAGCTGCCCCCCAGGCAACCGGTGGGGATCAGCACCGCGGCCTGACGGGCGGCCTCGAGCCACTCCTGGCCGGGGCAGGCCGCACTGGTGCGACCGTTGGGCCAGGTGATGCGGATGGCGTGCCGGGGAGCGGTGATGGCGGCGATCGCGATGGGGGAAATCTAGGGGGATCGCCGTCGGCTGGCCCGCCGGATCAAGGGGATCCGGTGGCCGAGAGCAGCGGTTTCAGATCCACGTGGGTCTCGAAGGCATCGGCCAGCCGATCCAGGAGGGCCTCCCGGTGGCGGCTGTGGTGGGGAAGCTGCTCGGGCAGCGGCGGCAAGCCCCGGCGGCGGCGCAACTGGTTGAGCCAGCGCCGTCGCCAGGGGCCGTTCTCGAAGATGCCGTGCAGATAGCTGCCGGCCACCAGACCTCCCTGGGTGCCCCGGGCCGCCCACCAGCCCAGGCCGTCCGTGTCGGCCAGTGGTTCGCAGCCGGAGCTGCCGTCCTCGAGCCGTTCGCTGTGGCCGTGGTGCAGTTCGAACCCCTCCACCAGCACGGGCGCCCCGGGCGCGGGCGGCCACAGGGCCCGGCTGCGCCGTTGCCTCAGGGTCTTGGCACCGCGGAAGGTGGTCCGCAGCGGCAGCAGACCCAGACCCGGGGCGTGGCCGGAGCCCTGATGGCCTTCCAGCCCCTCGGGATCCTGAAGCTCGGCCCCGAGCATCTGCAGGCCCCCGCAGAGGCCGAACACCTGCCCGCCGTTGGCCACGAACCGCGCCAGCGCCCCGGCCATGCCGCTGGCGTGGAGTGCGGACAGATCGGCCATGGTCTGCTTGCTGCCCGGCAGGATCACCGCATCGGGTTCGCCCAGGGGTTCGCCGGGGCTTCGCCAGAGCACCTGCACGCTGGGTTCGGCTTCCAGGGGGTCGAGATCGGAGAAATTGCTCAGCGAGGGCAGCCGCAGCACCACGATGGTGAGGTCGCTGGCCTGCTTGCGCCCGCGCCGTTCCAGCAGATCGAGGGAGTCCTCTGGTGGAAACAGTTCATCGAGCCAGGGCATCACGCCGAGCACCGGTACACCCGTCTGCTGCTCCAGCCAGCGGCGCCCCTCGTCGAACAGGGAACGCCGGCCCCGGAAGCGGTTGATCAGCAGCCCCCCGATCAGGGGGCGTTCCACCGGCCGCAACAGGGCCAGGGTTCCCACGATCTGGGCGAACACCCCGCCCCTTTCGATGTCGGCCACCAGCAGGCAGCGGGCGCGAAGGTACTGGGCCAGCCTCAGGTTGGTGAGATCTCTGGCCTGCAGATTCACCTCCACCGGGCTGCCGGCCCCCTCCAGCACGAAGCGGCCCGTCGGGTGGGAGGCCCGCAGGTCCGCAAGGCCGCCACGGATGGCGGCCCAGCCGGGGCGGAACCAGTCGCGGTAATAGGTTTCGGCCTGGGTGGTGCCGACGGACCGGCCGAGATGGATCACCTCACTGGTGCTGTCCCCCTGGGGCTTCAGCAGCACCGGATTCATCGCCACACGGGGCTCCAGGCCGGCGGCCCAGGCCTGGAGGGCCTGGGAGTAAGCCATCTCGCCCCCGGCCTGGTCCACCCAGGCATTGAGGCTCATGTTCTGCCCCTTGAAGGGCAGGGGCTGCTCCCCCCGCCGGCGCAGCACCCGGCAGAGGGCCGCCGTCATCAGGGATTTACCGGCGCCGCTGCTGGTGCCCAGCACCATCAGCGGCCGTGGGGGCTTGGGCAGGCTCGCGGCACTCAAGGGCGGGGCCTGTGGCGGCGGAGCACTTCCAGGATCCGCTCCTGCAGGGCGGCCCGGGGGATTTCGCCGCTCCAGGCCTGGCGCAGCTGGCGCCCCATCGGGGTGAGGCGCACCCGCTCCGTGAGGCCCTGGCCGTCGACTTCACGGCGCAGCACCCCCAGCCGGATCAGCCACAGGAAGTGATCCTCGGCCTGCTCGGCACTCAGCGGGCGGAAGCTGACGGCGTCCCAGGCGTTGGCGGCGAGCAGCTCCTTGCTGCTGAAGGCCTGTCCATCCACCAGTTCGTAGAACCGCTGCCGGAAGGGAAGGCACCGGAGCGACAGGGCAGCCCGGGCCAGGGAGCGGGGATCGGTGCCGGGTGCATCCATGGGGCCATTGTCCCCAATCGCCGGGCAGGCTGGAGGCCGCTGCTCTCCCCCCATGCTGGTGCTGGCCTCCGCTTCGCCTGCCCGCCGTCAACTGCTGCTTCAGGCCGGCATTCCCCACCGGGTGCGGGTCAGCGGGGTCGATGAGGAGGCGTTCGCCGATCCCGATCCCCGCCGCCTCGTGCAACGGCTGGCCGTCGCCAAGGCGGAGGCGGTGCGACAGGCGCTGCTGGCGGAGGAGGGTCCCGGCCCGGACGCCATCCTCGGCTGCGATTCGGTGCTGGTGCTCCAGGGGGAGGTGTGCGGCAAACCCAGGGATGGCCAGGAGGCGCGGGAACGCTGGCAGCGCATGGCCGGCGGCTTCGGTGAGCTGCACACCGGCCACTGCCTGGTGGGAGGCGCGCAGTCAGGGGGAGGGGATGGCGAAGGTCCGCGGATGGCCGTGGTGACGACGCGGGTGCACTTCGCCGCCCTCACCCCGCAGGAGATCGATGCCTACGTGGCCACGGGCGAACCGCTGGCCTGTGCCGGCGGCTTTGCGCTCGAAGGTCGGGGCGGGACGTTGGTGGAGCGGATCGACGGCTGCTACAGCAATGTGATCGGCCTCAGCCTGCCCTTGCTGCGGCGCTGGCTGGCCCATGGGCGTGGATGCGCCGCAACCAGTGGGCCATCGACATCCGCTCCAGGACCCGTCGCCGCAGCTCGGGATCCTCGAACTGGGGATGCAGCGCGTCGAGCCATCGGCGCAGCTGATCGGGACTCAGGCACGGGGCTTCCCAGCGGTCGATGAAGGCGACCGGCAGTTCGGCATAGGCGGCGGTGGTGGTGTTGCGCTCGATGATCGGAATGGCGCCGGCCATCAGGGCATTCCAGGCCTTGGGGGATGGGTCGAGACCGCCCCCGCCGACGCAGAGAACGAACGGATAGTTCTCCAGGGTCCGAAAGAATTCGGCGTAGGGGACCTCCTCCGCATAATCAACGAAGGCTGACCAATCCCGCCGGGCCAGATGGGACACGGTGTTGCGCTTCTCCCACTGGGGACCCTGGCGGACCCGATGGGCGCAGAAGACCTTCAGGGGCCGGGCCGTGATGGCGACGGCCCCTCCTCTGGCCACGATCCGTTGATAGGTGGGGTTGCCGTCAAAGTCGAGATGGCCGAGGGGGATCGGCGTGACGTTTCTGTGGGGCGTGTCGAGGTTCTCCGCATACCAATGCTGGAGGCGCGGGTCTTCCATCAGCGTCTCGAGGATCTGCTGAAAGCCATTGCGGGCATAGCTGGGGTAGCGCTGATCCACCTGCCTTGGCAGGGTGGCGTCGGCATCACCCGTGATCAGCACGAACCGCGTCTGTTCATGGATCAGGGGGAGGTAGGTGGAGATGAATGTCCCCAGATAGGTGGCACCGGCCTTCACATAGACCGTGCGAGGCTGCCGCTTCAGATCGCCGGAAAAGCCGAATTTCGTCAGCCGCCAGTCTGTCCAGTGGCTGATGGAGGGGATGGTGGCATTGACCATCCGGGTGTTCAGCACAACGCCACGGGCGCTGGGATTGCAGCGCCGACGCCTCCAGCTTTCCCAGATGAACAGACGGTGGCTGAGGCGTTGCCGAAGGCGACGGCCGTGGATCTCAAGCCCCTGACCCAGCTTGACGCGGATCGTGGTGGGAGAGCGGCGGATCTTGCCCAGCACCTTTTGCCAGGGAGCGGCGCGTGGTGGCGGAGCGCCGGGGCCCATGGTCATGGAAGCAGGGTGGTGGCAGCGATCATCGTCGAACCGTGATGACTGGCGGTTCGGTGGGCGAGGGGAGACACCCAGGTTCGCTGCCGTAGGCGCTGAACCGACGCTCATTGGCCAGGAAGCGCCAGCGCAGCAGCCGTCCGATCAGGCGTCGATGCCTGGAAACAGCGATGATCTGCTTTTTTCGTGCTGGCCGGGAATTCAGGATGGGGTGCTCCTGGGCTTGTTCGATGAGATCGGTCGGCGCCTGAATCAAGGAGAGAAAACTGGCAATCACACCCTGGGTTTCCACGGCCTGCTCGAAGTTGTAGATGTGCAGGGGTGCCCTGGCAATTTTTCGCCACTGCCGAGCGAAATGGGGATAATCGAAGATGTAGGTCAAATGACGTCCAGGCTTGCTGAATTGGTATCGGCCTTTCAGAAGAATCTGCAGTGTGTAGCCGAAGAATCCCAGCCATGGTCTGACACCGCAGCCCCGCAGTGTGGCAAAGAGCGATTCGGCGTATTGATCTGCTCTGCGCACGAACATCAGATAGCTGATGGTGTGGCCTGAAGCGAGCAGGGCGTCTTCAAGGCGAGCCAGAAGGCCTGGCTGATTCACCAGGTATTCGAGATCTTCCGCGGATACAACCGCCTTGGAGGTGTGTTGCTGAGCCAGTTCTTCGATGAGCTCCTGGAGTCCACCCCTTGTGGGGTCGTAGCGTGAATCTCCCAGCAGCTCAAAAGCCAGATTATGGTGGCCGGACGTTTCTTCGAATGTTGCCGCAACAGGAACATAGATGTCGGCAGCTTGCAGGCGCTGGGAATTCTTTCGCAGAAAACTCTGGATTGAAGTTGTGCCGGTCTTGTGGGTTCCGATGTGGATGTAGACCAGCATGAAGTGGTTGTCTTGTGCTTTCTATGGGGCCAGCTTACTCAGGCAGGACCGGTGAACAACCTCCGGACCCCTGCCCCTGTCGACGCTTCAGGATATCCGCTGCTGCTCCGCAAGAGTCGAGGCCAAAAAAAAGCCCCCGCCATGGGCGAGGGCTCTGGGTGAGCAGGGCTCTGAGAAATCAGTCGAGGTCCGGCATGGCCAGGGTGGGCTCGGCCTGACGGTCGATGCCTTTCTCGAAGCCAGCGGCGGCGGCGCGGGCCCGACCGGCGTGCCAGAGGTGGCCCACCAGGAAGAAGAAGGCCAGCACGAACTGGGTGGAGGCCAGCCACTGCCGGATGTTGACGAAGTTCACCGAGTTGGGTTCGGTGATGATGCCGCCCACGGAGTTGAGGGAGGCGTTGGGAGCGTGGGTCATGTACTCGGCGGCCCGACGCACCTGCCAGGGCTGGATGTCGTTCTGGAGCTTGTCGAGGCTCAGACCGTTGGGGCCGCGCAGGGGCTCCAGCCAGGGACCGCGGAAATCCCAGAAGCGCATGGTTTCACCACCGAAGATGATTTCACCGGTGGGGGAGCGCATCAGGTACTTGCCGAGGCCGGTGGGACCCATGGCGGAACCGATGTTGGCACCCATGCGCTGGTCACGCACCAGGAAGGTGAAGCTCTGGGCCTGGGAGGCTTCGGCGTTGGTGGGGCCGTAGAACTCGGAGGGATAGGCGGTGTTGTTGAACCAGATGTACGACGAGGCGATGAAGCTCATGAAGCTCAGCGCACCGAGGCTGTAGCTCAGGTAGGCCTCACCGTTCCAGATGAAGGCCCGGCGCACCCAGCCGAAGGGCTTGGTGATCACGTGCCAGATGCCACCGAAGATGCAGATCAGACCGATCCAGATGTGGCCACCGATGATGTCCTCCATCGAATCGACGCTGATGATCCAGCCTTCGCCACCGAAGGGGGCACGGGTGAGGTAGCCGAAGATGACGCCGGGGCTGAGGGTGGGGTTGGTGATCAGGCGGACATCACCACCACCGGGAGCCCAGGTGTCGTAGACGCCACCGAAGAACATGGCCTTGAACACCAGCAGCAGGGCACCCACACCCAGAAGGATGAGGTGGTAGCCGATGATGTTGGTCATCTGATTCTTGTCGCGCCAGTCCTGGGAGAAGAACGAGGAATAGTTCTCCAGGATTTCCGGACCACGCAGGGCGTGATACAGGCCACCAAGGCCGAGCACGGCGGAGCTGATCAGGTGCAGGACGCCGACGACGAAGAAGGGATAGAGGTCGGTGACCTCACCACCCGGTCCAACGCCGTAGCCGAGGGTGGCTACGTGGGGGAACAGGATCAGGCCCTGCTCATACATGGGCTTGTCGAAGGTGAAATGGCTCACCTCGAATAGCATCATGGCGCCGGCCCAGAACACCATCAGGCCCGCATGGGCCACATGGGCCCCCAGCAGTCGTCCGGAGAGGTTGATCAGGCGGGCATTGCCCGCCCACCAGGCATAGCCGGTGGAGTCGAGGTCCTTGCCCCCGACGGAAATGAGACCGGAATTAAAGGGCGTTTCCACGGGGCAGAACCTCTTCAGGGAAGACGAAGTTTTCGTGCGGCTGATCAGCCGGTGCCATCCAGGCACGCAGACCTTCATTGAGCAGGATGTTCTTGGTGTAGAACGTCTCGAATTCAGGATCCTCCGCCGCGCGGATCTCCTGGCTCAC
>CALRJF020000002.1:0-403421 GCA_943367425.1 Candidatus Sulfopaludibacter sp. SbA3 | reverse complement strand
CCAGAGGCCCCCCAGGGCCAGCACCGTCAGCGCCACCTCCCACCACCACTTCAGCGGATGCCGCCGCACCGGCTGCTCCACCAGCCCGTACGCCGCCACCCCCAGCACCACACTCCCCGCCACCGCCAGCCCGTACTGCCACCACAACTCCATCCCCCACGTCCACCGCAGCAGCACGATCACCGGCCAGTGCCACAGGTACAGCGAGTACGACAGCAACCCGCAGGTCAGCATCACCCGCTCCAGCCAGCGACCCGGCAGGAACCGGCCCCCCTCCCCCGGGCCCGCCTGCAGCACCAGCAGCGTTCCCACCACCGCCGGCAGCACCCCAGGCAGCGGGAAGCCCTCCCGCTCCGACGTCATCACCACCGCCCACACCAGCAGCACCGCTCCCAGCAGCCGCGGCCCGCGGCCCTTCAGCCACGCCGCCCCCAGCAGCCCCCGACGCTGCGCCACCAGCAGCAGCGCTCCGCTCGTCAGTTCCCACAGACGGCTCGGCATCAGGAAAAACGCCGCCATCGGCGCGCTCTGCGTCCACCACCAGCTCGCCACAAGCGAAAGCACCGTCAGCGCCGCCAGCAGCGGCAGGCTCCGCCGCACCCCATAGCCGATCCCCACCATCAGCAGCGGAAACACCAGATAGAACTGCTGCTCCACACCCAGCGACCAGGTGTGCAGGAACGGGTTCAGATCCGCATCACGGGTGAAGTAGTCCGTCTGCCCCATCAGGTAGTTGTTCGACCACCCGAACAGCGCCTTCAGGGCCACGATGAAATAGGGCCCGCTCTCCAGCGGCGGGATCAGCATCGCCACCCCCAGGCTCGTCACCCCGATGCACACCAGCAGGTTCGGCAGCAGGCGCCGCACCCGCCGCAGGTAGAACGTCCCCAGCCGTGGCAGCAGCGCCTGGCTCCCGTGGCTCAGCAGTGATCCCGTCACCACGTAGCCCGAGATCACAAAGAAAATGTCCACACCGGTGAAGCCACCCGGCAGCCAGCCCTTGTTCAGGTGGAACACCAGCACCGCCAGCATCGCCACACCCCGCAGCGCATCGATGTCCGGCCGGTAGCCGAATCGCTCCGGCGCCTTGCCCACCGATGCCGCGGTGCTTCCGGTGCTGGCGGCTGCAGCGATCAACCCCCTCCCCCCCGATCGGGGCAATGTACCGACTGAAGGCCTCGCACCCCTTCAGCTGACGGTCAGCGCCGCAACCGGGCTGGGCACCAGATCCTCCAGCCAGGCCAGAAGGGCCTGGTTCACCTGATCGGGCACCTCGTCGTGGGGACAGTGGCCGGCATCGAGCACCACCTCGGTGGTGCGGGCGGGGGCGTGGCGCTGGAAGCTGGCCCGACGGCCGGCGGCGTTGATCCAGGGGTCGCGGATGCCCCAGAGCAGCAGCAGGGGGGCATGGAGATCGGCGAACAGCTCGTCGAGGGGCTGGCCGCGGGGGATGTCGAACACGGTGCGGAACACACCGAAGGCCCCGGGATCCAGGGAGGGTCGGCGGATCGCCTCCACCAGGGCCTCGTCCACGTTGGTGCGGTCGATGTACACCTGGTTGAGGGTGCGGCGGATCGTGGCCGGACGGCGCAGGTTCTCGAACAGCAGCCGCTGCAGCACGGGGCTGCGCAGCAGGGCGGCGCCGATGGTGCGGCGGGCGATGGCGCCCCAGCCGCGGGGCGGCTCCTGTTCATCGCTGAAGGGACCGGCCGCATTCAGCAGGGCCACGCCGGCCGCCTGATCCCCGAGGGCCACCCCGGCCGCCAGGGCGGCGAAGCCACCGAGGGAGTTGCCCACCAGCACGGTGGGGCGGCCGATCCGTTCGGCCACGTAGGCGCAGAGCTGGTCACGCCAGAGGGCACCCCCGTAGGTGAGACCGGCGGGTTTGGCGCTGCGGCCGAAACCGAGCAGGTCGATGGCATGCACCTCATGGCGCTCGGCCAGCACCGGGATGTTGAAGCGCCAGTGGTCGGTGGAGGCGCCGAAACCATGCACGAGCAGCACGGCCGGCCCCTGGGGCCGCGCCGGCGCCATCCGCAGACTGTGCACCGGGTGGCCCAGGAACTGCCAGGGGATCTCGGGCGTGGAAACCACCAACGGACGGGCACGGCAGGGGGCACGATGCTAGGGAGAGCGGCCGCCGAGCGGCCCTCCCACCCCGCCGCCGCCATGCCCCTCACCTTCACCCCAGCCGACTGGTCGCCGCTGCTGCCGGGGATCGCCCTCTGGGCCCTGGCGCTGTATCTGCCCCTGAGCGTGCCCCTGGCCCGGCGGGAGGAGGCGCTGGCGGCCGGTCCGCTCACGGAGGGGTTTCAGCAGCTGGTGCTGGTGGCCGGCAGCCTGATGGTGGCCCTGGTGGCGGGGCTGCTGGCCGAACTGCTGCTCAGCTGGGCCCTTGGGCCGGGCTGGGCCGGCAGCATGGGCCTGATCGCCGTGCTGGGGGGCCTGCTGATCGGCCTGGCGTCGCGGCGGGACTGATCAGGCCGCCTGCTGCTGGGGCTCGTCCTGGGGCGGCTTGGTGCCGGCCAGGGCCAGCCGCAGCAGGATCGGCGCCAGGAAGGTGGTGCCGATCACCATCAGCAGGATGGCGGCCTCCAGGGGAGCCGAAAGAATGCCGGCCTGGCTGCCGAGGCCGAGGAAGATCAGGCCCACCTCCCCGCGGGGCATCATCCCCAGACCCACCACGAGCCGGTTGGTCTTCTCCTTGCTGAGATAGCTCCAGCCGGCCGCCACCTTGCCGGCGATGGCCACCAGCAGCAGGAACAGGGCCACGATCAGACCCTCCCGGTTGTCGGGGTTGAACGGGTTCATCACCGACAGATCGAGGGAGCTGCCGATCAGCACGAAGAACACGGTGGCGAACAGGGCCACCAGGGGTTTCACCGTCTGCTGGATCGCCTCGGTGTGGCGGGAGGCGCTGAGGATCAGGCCGGCGGCGAAGGCCCCGAGGGCGGCCTCCAGACCGATGGCCTCGGCGGTGAAGCAGCAGAAGGCCAGCACCACGAAACCGGCCACCACCACCTCCCCCGGGGCCTTGAGCCGGTCGAGGATCCAGTCGAACACCGGGGCTCCGGTGCGGCTGAGGAACAGGGCCACCGCCACGAACACCACGGCCGCCAGCACCAGCTGGAGGATCGGGCCGGGGGCGAGGCTGCCGCCGCCGGCCAGGGCCACCACCACCGCCAGGATGACAATGCCGAAGATGTCGTCGAGCACGGCCGCGCCGATCACGGTCTGGCCCTCGCGCGTCTTGAGGAACTTCAGCTCACCGAACACGCTGGCGGTGATGCCGATGCTGGTGGCCGTCATGGCGGCACCGGCGAACACGGCCGGAAACAGCGGCACATGAAAGAGGTAATACAGGCCCGCCGTGCCGAAGGCGAAGGGCAGGATCACCCCCGTGATGGCCACCGTGGTGGCCTGGGCCCCCACGGCGATCAGTTCCTCGAGTTCGCTTTCGAGCCCGGTGAGAAACAGCAGGGCATAGAGGCCGAGCTTGGAGACCGACTGGAGACTGGGGAAGCTCTCGTTGTAGATGGCGACCACCGTCTCCCGGCTGACGCCGGTCACGGATCCGAACAGATCGAGCATGCCGTCGTTGAGCTGGGCATGGAGGTCGGGGGGGAGGATCAGATGCAGGCCGCTCACACCGATCAGCACCCCGGCCACCAGTTCGCCCAGGATGGTGGGGAGCTTGAACCGGACCAGCACTTCGGCCAGCGTGCGGGCCGCCAGAAAGATGACGAGATAACGGCCGATCTCGAGCAGGGTTTCCAACGTCTCGATCTCGTTGGTGCCGACCTCGAGCAACAGGCTGGGCGCGAGCATGAACGTGGATGAAGTGGCTAGGACGTTAGGGAGAGAAGGGGTTCCGAGGTGTGCCCTTGCTGATCTCCCTACAGGACGGGCGGTCGTCATGGCTACCACCGCTACGGTCTGAGAACGTGCTGCAGGGCTGATGCCCCAGCACGCTCGCCCGACACGTGCCATGACCGACCCTCAGCCCCGCAACCTGAGCCTGCCCACCCCGGGTTGCTTCGCGGATCCCGATCGCAGCGGGCTCACGGCCTCGGACGTGTTCGACGGCATGACCCAGCACCTCTTCTATACCCTCGGCAAGCTCGCCCCCTTCGCCAGCCGCCACGACCTCTACATGGCGCTGAGCTACGCCGTGCGGGACCGGCTGATGACCCGTTATCTGGCGGGCATCGAAGCGATCCGGGCCAGCCCCAAGCGGATCGTGGCCTACCTCTCGGCCGAGTTCCTGATCGGCCCCCAGCTGGGCAACAACCTGCTGATGCTGGGGATCCAGGAGGAGGCCGCCGACGCGCTGCGGCGGTTCGGCATCAACGACATCGAGGAGATCCTCGACGTGGAGGAGGAACCGGGCCTGGGCAACGGCGGCCTCGGCCGCCTGGCCGCCTGTTTCCTCGAATCCCTGGCCTCCCTGGAGATCCCCGCCACCGGCTACGGAATCCGCTACGAATTCGGCATCTTCGATCAGCTGATCCGCGACGGCTGGCAGGTGGAGATCACCGACAAGTGGCTCAAGGCGGGCTGGCCCTGGGAGATCCCCCACCCCGACCAGGCCTGCTTCGTGGGCTTCGGCGGCCACACCGAGAGCTACCGCGACCAGAACGACACCTACCGGGTGCGCTGGATCCCCTCCGAACATGCCATCGGCGTCCCCCACGACGTGCCGGTGCTCGGCTACCGGGTGAACACCTGCGACCGGCTGAGGCTCTGGCGGGCCGATGCCACCGAGTCCTTCGATTTCTATGCCTTCAACCGGGGCGATTACTACGGCGCCGTGGAAGCGAAGGTGGGGTCGGAAACCCTCTGCAAGGTGCTCTATCCCAACGACGGCACCGCCAAGGGCCGCCAGCTGCGCCTCAAGCAGCAGCACTTCTTCGTGAGCTGCTCCCTCCAGGACATGATCCGCACCCTGGATGCCCGCGGCATCCCGATCCAGGAGTTCCCGGAGCACTGGACGATCCAGCTCAACGACACCCATCCCTCGATTGCCGTGGCCGAGCTGATGCGGCTGCTGCTCGACGACAAGCACCTGGAATGGGAGCAGGCCTGGCAGATCACCACCGCCTGCCTCGCCTACACCAACCACACCCTGCTGCCGGAAGCCCTGGAGAAGTGGGGGCTGGAGCTGTTCGGTGCCCTGCTGCCCCGCCACCTGGAGCTGATCTTCGAGATCAACCGCCGCTTCCTCCAGCAGGTGCGCCTCAAGTACCCCGGCAACGACGCGGTGCTGCGGCGTCTCTCGATCATTGATGAGGACGGCAGCAAGGCCGTCCGCATGGCCCACCTGGCCACGGTGGCTTCCCACCACGTGAACGGGGTGGCGGCCCTGCACAGCGAACTGGTGAAGAAGGACCTGTTTCCCGAATTCGCCGCCCTCTGGCCCGAGAAGTTCACCAATGTCACCAACGGCGTCACGCCACGCCGCTGGGTGGCCCTGGCCAACCCGCAGCTGTCGGCCCTGCTGAACGAAACGATCGGCGACGGCTGGGTGCGCAATCTGGACGAACTGCGCCAGCTGGAGCGCTACGCCGACGACCGGGGCTTCCTGGAGCACTGGGGGGCCACCCGGCTCTCGGTGAAGCGCCACCTCACCCACTACATCCATCGCCACACCGGGGTGCTGGTGGATCCCGCCTCGATGTTCGACGTGCAGGTGAAACGGATCCACGAGTACAAGCGCCAGCACCTCAACGCCCTGCAGGTGATCGCCCAGTACCTGCGCATCAAGAACGGTCTGGCCGACGGCATGGCCCCGCGCACGGTGATCTTCGGCGGCAAGGCCGCCCCCGGCTATGCCATGGCGAAGCTGATCATCCGCTTCATCAACGGCATCGCCGACGTGGTCAACGCCGATCCCGACATGGACGGCCGCCTGCGGGTGGTGTTCCTGGCCGACTTCAACGTCAAGCTGGGGGAGCGGGTGTACCCGGCCACCGACCTTTCCGAGCAGATCTCCACCGCCGGTCTGGAGGCTTCCGGCACCGGCAACATGAAGTTCGCCATGAACGGGGCCCTCACCATCGGCACCCTCGATGGGGCCAACGTGGAGATCCGCGAACAGGTGGGCGCCGACAACTTCTTCCTGTTCGGCCACACCACCGAAGGCATCGCCGCCCTCCGGGACGCGGGCTACTGCCCCTGGGAGCAGGTCGATGCCACCCCCGAGCTGCCGGAGGTCCTGCGACTGATCGAGCACGGCCACTTCAGCAACGGCGACACGGAACTGTTCCGCCCCCTGCTGGAGAACCTGACCGGCCACGATCCCTTCTTCGTGCTGGCCGATTTCGAGGCCTACCTGCAGGCCCAGGATGCGGTCAACACCGCCTGGGGCGACCGCCACCGCTGGAACCGGATGTCGCTGCTCAACACGGCCCGCAGCGGCATGTTCTCCTCCGACCGCTCGATCCGGGACTATGCCGAGCGGATCTGGAAGGCGGAGCCCTTCCCGGTGACGATCACCTGTGAAATGGAGGGGTCCCCCGCCAAGGGGAGGGAACTTCAGCCGCCGCGGTGATCGGGCAGGTCGGGGGTCTGGTGCAGCAGGCGGTTGAGCCGCAGGCGATCGGCGTTGAGGGGATCCGGGGCCAGCTCCCCGGCCACCTCGCGGAAGGCCTGTTCCACCGGCTCGGGCACCCGCACATCAAAGATGCGCTCCATCAGCGCCTCGATGGAGAACAGGTGGGCGTTGATGTTCTCCAGGTCGGCCATGGCCTGCTGGATGGCATCGGATTCGGTGACGGCGGCACCGCTGGACGCGTCCTGGGGGGCGGGTGAGGCTGGGGTCTCCCCGTCGCCGTGCTGCTTCTGCAGTTCTTCCAGCACCCGGCCCGCCAGGGTGCGGAACGACTGCAGAGCGGCCCAGTTGAGCTCCTGCTGCTGGCGCAGGCTGGGATTTTCTCGGATCAGCCGGTCGTGTTCCCGATAGAACCGCTGGCAATCAGGACATTGGCAGGGCTCTTCTGGCACCGCGTCCCTTCTTTCATTCAATGTCCATCATGACACCGATCAGGCCGCCAGGGGATCCTGATCGCTCTGATCCCAGGCGTCGTTGAGCGCCGGCAGGGGAATTTCGATCGAACTCACCACCTGAATCACATCGCGCAGGCGCATCGAATCGGCGAACCAGCCCATGGCCTGCTCCACGTCGCCGCGACGCTCGGCATCGCTGGCCTGCTCCTCATGGGCCTCGGCCAGCAGGGCCAGCCAGCAGAGGCAGCGGGCCTGCACCACCGACAGGTCGAGCTCATCGGGCTGGGTGTGAGCGATGCGCTCACTCTCCTGCTGCACCAGCAACCTCAGGCGCAGGTCGTGAAGCTGGGTCATCCGCTGCTGACGACTGGGGCCACGCTAGCGGGAGCGCCTGGTTTGGAAAGGCCACCAGCGGTAGCGCACGTTACGGGGGGCGAAACCGCTCAGTTGGCGGCGAAGGCGATGCCGGCCCGGACCTGAACGATCGCGTCGTTCACGAGCGAGAGCGCCCGATCCCGATGGCCGCCCTTGTTGGGTGCGGCCTGCTGCAGCGAGGCCTGGGCACTGAGCAGCGAATCCAGGGCGCTGCGCATGTAGGGCTGCTGGGCAAGGGCTGTGCCGGAGGCCACCGCCAGACCGGCGAGGAAGGCGCCGGTGGCGACCAGGGAGAGGCAGAGCAGGTGGCGCTTCGTCATGGGTCCGTCGGCGCTTTCGGGGCAATCTAAGGGCGTCCCCGGGGCCAGGTCCGGGGCCTCCTCCTGCACTCGGAACGGGGCTGGCGGGACTCGAACCCACGACCTACGGTTTAGGAAACCGTCGCTCTATCCGGCTGAGCTACAGCCCCACGGCGGTGATTATGGGATCCGGCCGACGCTGCCGCACCTTAAGGACCGGGGAAGGACGCCAGACCGGGCCGGAATCCTCAGAAGCCTTCCCAGCACAGACTTACAGGACGGTCGCTGTGCCAATCCGCAGACCGCCCATGGGTGGAGGGTGAAATTTTTCTGAAAGTCACTAGATTGCGTGGGAAGAATTTTTTCACCCAGCTTTCACTATGGCTCCTCTCAGGCCTGCCGCTGGGCTCGGTGCCATCCTCGGCACCGGCCTCGCCGCCTCGCTTCTCTCGGCCCTGCCCGCCCAAGCCGTCACACCTCCCGCCGCCTGCGCCTCGTTCGCCAACAGCACCAATCAGGTCAGCGGCGCCACGATCTTCGGCACCCCCAGCTTCGCCTGCCAGATCGGCGACAAGATCTACAGCAACTTCTCGATCCTGGCCGACGTGCAGGACACGCTCAAGACCAGCGGTTTCGGGTTCTCCAACGCAGCGGAGATCTACAGCCTTTCGGTGACCCCCGGCTTCGGCTTCCGGCCGGTCAGCACCACCACCAACGTCGGCACGGTCCGGCGGCCCCGCCTCCAGACGACCTACAGCGATGCCATCTACAGCCTGGGCTACACGATCTCCGTGGTCGGTCCGCGGGCCATCAAGGACGTGAGCACCTCTGCCACCTCCTCGGTCATCGGCAAGGACGTGCCGATGTGGACCAAGACCCTGGTCGCCACCAGCTCCACCGAAACCCTCGGCCCGGTGGGTCTGACGGCCAGCCAGACGCCACCACCCAACGGCACGATCACCGTCGGCGGTCCCGTGGCCTTCCTGGCACCCCCCACCTCGGTGACTTTCACCTCCACCCTGAAGGTGAATGGCATCAAGGACAACGGCGTCTTCAACTTCAACGACACCATCACCCAGATGAATCCGCAGGCACCGCCGACCGATTCCGTGCCCGGCCCCCTGCCGGTCCTGGGTGCCGGCGCCGCCTTCGGCTTCTCCCGCAGGCTGCGCCGCCGCCTCCGCCAGGCCAAGGGGTCCTGAACCCTGGCCGCCGGGCCCTCCGCCCCCACCACGGTGGGGGTTTTTCTGTGGGAAGCGCGCTCGCGACGACCGCCAACCGCCGCTTGACTGAGCCCGATGTGCAGGCCGCAACCGGATGCCCAGATCCTCCAGGGACGAGAGTCTTTCCGCCGAGGACCAGGCCCGCAGGGTCCAGAAGGAAACCGCCGGCTTCCTGTTCGTGGGCGGCCTGATCCTGGTCGCCGGCGCCTTCAATACGCTGATCCTGTCGTCGCTGCCCTTCGCGCTGTTCAGGGCCGAATGGCAGCTGCAGTTCTCGGGCACGTTCCTCACCACCGGCTCCCTGGCCCTGGGCGGCGCCCTGCTGCTGTGTGCCTCCCGGGCCTTCCACCCCTCCGATCCGCGGCTGGCGAGCCGGGTCGTGCTCTGCCGCCGCTGCTGCTCCTGGGTGGCGATCGCCTGCCTGCTGCTGATTCCTGTGCAGCTTCAGGCCGGGGTGCGGCTGATGCAGCAGCAGGCGGCCAGGGAAGCCCAGAACCAGGCGCAATGGCAGAGCTTCAAGGCCCGGCTGCAGGCCAGCCGCAGCGAACAGGAGCTGCGCGCCATCCTCGGCGGCCTGCCCCAGCCGGTGCAGCTGCCGGCCCGGCTGGACATGCCGCTGGCCACCCTCAAGCAGCGGCTGATCGCCGAGGTGGAGTCCCGCTTCAATGCCGCCAGCTTCCGCACCGACGGCGCCCGCTCCAGCCGCTGGCAGGATTTTCTGCTCGAGGCGTTCCGCAACTGCCTCCAGTCGCTGCTGCTGGCGATCGGCTTCGCCGCCCTCGCCCAGGGCCAGCCCGGGGAAGCGACCCTGCTGGCGAAGGCCCTGGGGCGGGTGGGTCTGGGGTCCCGCACCCGCGGCCAGCCCGGCAGGCGCCTCCGGGGCTGAGGCCCCGCACCGCCAGAGCCTCAGGGGCCGTTCAGGGGGCTCGGTAGGCTTGGCGAGGAAAGCAGGCGAGGTGATCGCAACCGGGACGGAGCCGGCCCGCGGGCCGTCGCCGGGACCGGTTGAGGAAAGTCCGGGCTCCCCAATGGCCAGGCTTGCTGGGTAACGCCCAGTGCGGGTGACCGTGAGGACAGTGCCACAGAAACACACCGCCGATGGCTCCCGGGGGAGGTTCGCCTCGCCCGGTGCACAGGCAAGGGTGCAAGGGTGCGGTAAGAGCGCACCAGCGGCATCGAGAGATGCCGGCTCGGTAAACCCCGGCCGGGAGCAAGGCCCAGGGACAGCGGTTGGCCATCTTCCCCGTCCCGATTCCCATGCGCCGCTCGAGGCCGCCGGTAACGGCGGTCCCAGACAGATGATCACCCCCCCTGCCCCTGGCGGCAGGGAGGAACAGAACCCGGCTTACGTCCTGCTTTCCACCCTTGCCCAGCGATGACTGCCCAGCGCCGCCGGACACTCCTGGCCTTCCTGGAGACCCTGGGGCTGGAGGCCGTTGCCAGCCAGGCCGCCGGCGATGCCGCGGCCCTGGCCACCATCGAGGAGGCCCTCACACACAGTTCCACCGGCCTGCCCCGCCACCACGACCGGCTGGAATTCCTGGGGGATGCGGTGCTGCGGCTGGCGGCGGCCGAGTATCTGCTGCGCCACCACCCGGGCCTGGGCGTCGGCGACACCTCGACCCTGCGGGCCCAGCTGGTGAGCGACCGCTGGCTGAGCGAGCTGGCCACCGCCATCGGACTGGAGGCGGTGCTGCGCCTCGGCCCCATGGCCGCCCACGACCGGGCCGGCCGCAGCACCGTGCTGGCGGAATGCTGTGAGGCTCTGGTGGGGGCCGTCTACACGGTGGGGGGCGGGCAGCGGGGCGGCCTGGAGGCCGTCCAGCACTGGCTGGCCCCCCACTGGCAGGCCAGCACGGCCGAACTGCTGGCCGATCCCCTGCGCCACAACTGGAAATCGGCCCTGCAGGAATGGAGCCAGGCCCAGGGCCTGGGGCTGCCCGACTACAGGTGCCGGGAGCGCAGCCGGGTGCACGGCGATCCCGAGCGCTTCGAATGCACGGTGAGGGTGGCGGATCTCAGCGGAGCCGGACGGGGAGGCTCCCGGCGGGAGGCCGAACAGCAGGCCGCCCGGGACGCCCTCGCCCATCGGCCCGCGCCATTTCAGCCTGAGGGGTGATGGCGGCCCAGGCGTGAATCAAGCCTGTTCCAGGGTGCTGAGGGGCACGGTCACCAGCTTGTCCCAGTTGCCGCCCTCGAACAGCACGGCGGCCATGGCGCCGCTGATGCGCTGCACGAAGCCCTGGTAGCCGTTGTAGATCGAACGGGGATCCCGGACCACCACCGTGGAACCGGGCAGGATCGGAAGGCTCGCCATCAGGGATGCCCGGCAGAGGGGCTGTGCAGTGGCGGCATTATCGGGCCCCCGGCCGCCCGGCGGGGCCCCCGCCACCACCCTGCAGCGCGATGATGCGCCCCGATGGGTGCGAAGGGGCCGTGGCGGAGCTGGGCAGCGATCAGGAACCGGCCGCAGCGGCCGAGCTGATGGCGGTGGGGCGGTGCGTGGCGGCCCAGGGCATGGGCGGGGAGGTGCGGGTGCTGCCCCTGAGCGACTTTCCCGAGCGCTTCACCCGCCCCGGCGAGCGCTGGCTGCAGGCGCCCCGGGCGGAACCGCGGCGGGTGCGCCTGTGCCGGGGACGGCCGCTGCCGGGCAAGAACCTGTTCGTGCTGAAGCTGGAGGGCATCGACGACCGTTCGGCGGCGGAGGCGCTGGTGGGTCACGAGCTGCTGGTGTCGGCCAGCGACCGCCCCTCCCTCGAGCCCGGTGAATTCCACCTGCTCGATCTGGTGGGCCTGCAGGTGCGGCTGCTGGCGGATCCGGAGACCCCCCTGGGCACCGTGACCGACCTGATCCACGCCGGCAACGACCTGCTCGAAGTGGCGCTCGGCGACCCCGCCGACCCGGAGGCCCGCCGCCTGCTGATCCCCTTCGTGGAAGCGATCGTGCCGGTGGTCAACCTGGGCGAAGGCTGGATCGGCCTCACCCCGCCCCCGGGCCTGCTGGATCTCTGAATCGCCCACCGGGGCAGGCAGGCTCCTGGGGATTCCGGTTGAATGGGCCTGACTGATGGTCCTCCGGGACAGCTGCGGCAGCCATGGCCCCCCCTTCCCTGGTCCCGGTGATCCTCTGCGGGGGCACCGGCACCCGCCTCTGGCCCCTGTCACGGGCGAGTTACCCCAAGCAGTACTGGCCCCTGGCGGGGGCGGCCGAGGAAACCCTGCTCCAGCAGACCCACCAGCGCCTCCAGGGCCTGCCGGACCTGGCGCCGCCGCTGCTGATCTGCAACGAGGACCACCGCTTCATCGTGGCCGAGCAGTTGCGCCAGATCGGCGTGGAGCCCGCCGCGATCCTGCTGGAGCCGGTGGGGCGCAACACCGCCCCCGCCGTGGCCGTGGCGGCACTGCAGGCCACCGCCCGCGGCGATGACCCCCTGCTGCTGATCCTGGCCGCCGACCATGTGATCCGCCGCGCCGCCGATTTCCGCGCCACCGTCGCGGCCGGCATGGCCGCCGCCGCCGCCGGCCAGCTGGTCAGTTTCGGCATCGTTCCCACCAGCCCGGAAACCGGCTACGGCTACATCGAGGCCGCCGAGCCCCTGGCCGCCACACCGGTGCCGATCGCCCGGTTCGTGGAGAAGCCCGATCGCGCCACCGCCGAGCAGTTTCTCGCCACCGGCCGTTTCACCTGGAACAGCGGCATGTTCCTGTTCCGGGCCAGCGCCATCCTGGCGGAGCTGGAGCGCTTCGCCCCGGAGGTGGTGAGCGCCTGCCGCCGGTCCCTGGAGCACGACAGCGTCGATCTGGAGTTCCAGCGGCTGGAGCGGGAAGCCTTCGCCAACGGCCCCAGCGTGGCGATCGACGTGGCCGTGATGGAGAAGACCGACCGGGGCGTGGTGCTGCCCCTCGATGCCGACTGGAGTGATGTGGGCAGCTGGGCGGCCCTGTGGGAAACCTCCGACCAGGACCCGGAAGGCAACGTGCTGCGGGGCCGGGTGATCAGCGAGGGCAGCCGCAACTGCTACCTGCGCAGCGAGCACCGGCTGGTGGTGGGCCTCGGGGTGGAGGACCTGGTGGTGGTCGAAACCGACGACGTGGTGCTGGTGGCCCACCGCGACCGGGCCCAGGAGGTGAAGGGCATCGTGGGCCGGCTGGAGCGGGACGGGGCCCCCGAGAGCCGGGCCCATCGCCGCATCTACCGGCCCTGGGGCCATTACGACGGCGTGGTGGAAGGGGAGCGCTGGCAGGTGAAGAAGATCTCGGTGAAGCCCGGCGCCAGCCTCTCCCTGCAGATGCACCACCATCGCGCCGAGCACTGGGTGGTGGTGCGGGGCACCGCCGTGGTGGAGAAGGACGGCGTGGAGGAACTGGTGGGGGAGAACCAGAGCACCTACATCCCCCTGGGCTCCCGGCACCGCCTCACCAACCCCGGCAAGATCCCGATGGAGTTGATCGAGGTGCAGAGCGGTCCTTACCTCGGGGAGGACGACATCGTGCGCTTCGACGACCAGTACGGACGCAGTGATGCGCCGGCTCTCGCTCCCTCCTGAAGCCCCCCTGGCGGGCGCCGGCCTGCGGCGGCCACGCCCGCTGCGCGGGCGACGCCGCCTTCGGTCCGGCGCCCGCCAGGGGGCAGGAGGGGGTGAGGGCGGCTTGGGGGGTTGGGGGGAAGGGCGCAGCGAGCTTGGGGGCTAGGGCTGAGCAGGGGAGGGGGAAAGTGGCGCCTGAGGAAACCGAAGAGCCAGGGTTCCGGGATCAGCGCCGGTGCTGAGCAGGGGATCAGTGCCAGGCCTGGCCAAGGGGGTGGTATTCAGCAGCGCACGCCGAGGAAAGGGGCGGTGATCAGGGGCACGGAAGGCCCCGCACCCGGGATACTGCCGACCTGAAGGACCTGCCCCCCCCGGCAGGCCGCGCCCTCCCCGAGGCGGCGTTGCCCGCGCCAGCGGGCGTGGCCGCCCCGGGGAGGGCGCGGCACCACCAACTCACTCGACGGTGACGGACTTGGCGAGGTTGCGGGGCTGATCCACATCCAGGCCCCGATGGGCGGCGATGTGATAACTGAGCAGCTGCATCGGGATCACCGTGAGCAGGGGGCTGAGCAACTCGTCCACCACGGGCAGGGGCAGCAGCACATCGAACAGGTCGGTGTCCGGGCAGGCGGGCGCCACCCCGATCAGCTGGGCATCGCGGGCTTTGGCCTCCTGGGCATTGGAGAGCACCTTCTCGAACACGCTGCCCGGCACCGCGATCGAGACCACCGGCACCCGGGCATCGAGCAGGGCGATCGGGCCGTGCTTCATCTCCCCGGCCGGGTAGCCCTCGGCATGGATGTAGCTGATCTCCTTGAGCTTGAGGGCCCCTTCCATGGCGATCGGGTAGTTGATGCCCCGTCCCAGGAAGATCACGTCCTGGGTGTCAGCGAACAGGTGGGCCAGTTCAGCGCAGCGGCGGTCGTGGTCGTCGACGAGCTGCTGCAGCACCGCCGGCAGACCCCGGAGCTGCTCGGCGAGCTCCCGCAGCTGCTGGGGGGTGCGGCCGCCGCCCATGCCGGTGCCGCCGCGCCGTTCGGCGAAGGCCAGGGCCAGGCCGTAGAAGGCCAGCAGCTGGCCCAGGAAGGTCTTGGTGGCGGCGACCCCCACCTCGATGCCGGCGCCGATGTCGAGCAGGTGGGGCACGAGCCGGCCCAGGGAGCTCTCGGGGCGGTTGGTGATGCCGAGCATCCGGGCCGCGTAGGCGGGATCGGCCACCAGCTCACGCCGTTCCTGTTCCATCACCAGGGCCGCGAGCGTGTCGGCGGTTTCGCCCGACTGGGTGACGCCGATGGTGAGGGTGTGGGGGGCCAGCGGCGGCGGGGCGTAGCGGAATTCGCTGGCGTAGAAGACCGTGGTGGGGATCTGGGCCAGCTGCTCCAGCAGGTGGGCTCCCACCATGGCGGCATGGCGGCTGGTGCCGCATGCCAGGATCTGGATCCGCTCCACCCCGTCGAACACCGACTCGTCGAGGGGCAGGGCCACCAGGGCATCGGCGGGCAGATGGCGGGCGACCCACAGGGCCGCCGTTTCGGGCTGCTCGTGGATCTCCTTGTGCATGAAATGGCGGAAGCTGCGCTTGTCGGCCACGTGCTCCGTGCCCACCAGCAGCTGGGGACTGCGCTGCACCCGCTCGCCGGCGGCGTCGTAGAGCTCGATGCCCAGGGGGGTGAGCAGGGCCACCTCGCCGTCCTGGAGGGGCAGGATCGTGCGGGTGAAGCCGGCCAGTGCCGGGGTGTCGCTGGCGCAGAGGAACTCCCCCTCCCCGAGGCCGATCAGCAGGGGCGCCTGGCGGCGGGCCACCACCACGGCGCCGGGCACCGCCGCCCAGACCACCGCCAGGGCGTAGGCCCCGTGCAGCAGGGGCAGCACCTCCTGCAGGGCCCGAAGCAGCAGGGCCGGAGAGGGGTTGTGTCCCTCATCCCGCAGCGCGTCCAGCCGCTGGGCGATCAGGTGCGGGATCACCTCGGTGTCGGTGTCGGAGCGGAACTGGACCCCATGGGCCTGCAGCTGCTCCCGGAGGGTGCGGTGGTTTTCGATGATGCCGTTCTGCACCACCGCCAGCTGGCCGCTGCCGTCGAGGTGGGGATGGGCGTTGCGCTCCTCCGGCTTGCCGTGGGTGGCCCAGCGGGTGTGGCCGATGCCGCACTGGCCGGGGGCCCCGCTCGCCTCGTAGCGGGCGGTGAGATTGACGAGCTTGCCCTCGGCCTTGAGGCAGTGCAGGCCGGCGGCATCAACGGTGGCGATGCCGGCCGAGTCGTAGCCGCGGTACTCCAGCTGGCGCAGTCCCTCCAGCAGCTGGGGTGCCGCTTCCCGCGAGCCGATCAGGGCAACGATGCCGCACATAGGCAGAGAGATCCGGCGGGGAAGGGGGGTGGAAGGGCCAAAAAAAACCCGGCGCAAGCGCCGGGCATGAGCTTATGGGAGGGAAGCCGGACGGTCGGGCTTCAGTAAGCCAGACCCATGGAGCGGCTGGTCTCGTCGCCGAGATAGACGCGGATGCTGAGGAAGTCGGTGGGGCAGGCGGTTTCGCAGCGCTTGCAGCCGACGCAGTCCTCGGTGCGGGGGGAAGAGGCGATCTGGGCGGCCTTGCAGCCGTCCCAGGGAACCATCTCGAGAACGTCGAGAGGGCAGGCACGGACGCACTGGGTGCAACCGATGCAGGTGTCGTAGATCTTGACGGCGTGGGACATGCCAGGGCCGGAAACGAACGGCGTGGTGCCCAAAGTACCGAAGGCGCTCCGGGGCCGGGCCGCACCGCCGGCGGGCCGTCACCCTTGTTCATACGGTGAGGGGGCGTCCGGGCGACCCGTAGGATGCGACCTCTCTCAAAGCAGCCATGTCCCAGGAAGCGATCTTCGAGAAAGTCCGGTCGATCGTTGCCGAACAGCTCAGCGTGGATGCTGGCGAGGTCAAGCCGGAATCCAACTTCCAGAACGACCTGGGCGCGGATTCCCTCGACACCGTCGAGCTGGTGATGGCCCTGGAAGAAGCCTTCGACATCGAGATTCCCGACGAATCCGCCGAGGGGATCATCACGGTGGGCGACGCCGTCAAATACATCCAAGAGAAGCAGGCCTGAGGCGTCCATGGTGGAGGGTCTCCGCCGCGTCGTCGTCACCGGCCTGGGCGCGGTCACACCGATCGGCAACAACGTCGCGCAGTACTGGGAGGGGCTGACCACCGGTCGCAACGGGGTGGCGCCCATCACGCTCTTTGATGCGTCCAGGCACGCCTGCCGTTTCGCGGCCGAAGTCAAGGATTTCAACCCGGCCGGCTGGCTGGAGGTGAAGGAGTCGAAGCGCTGGGACCGCTTCTGCCAGTTCGGTGTGGTGGCCGCCAAACAGGCGGTGGCCGATGCCGGCCTGACGATCGACGACACCAATGCGCCACGGGTGGGGGTGGCCATCGGCTCCGGCGTGGGCGGCCTGCTGATGATGGAAACCCAGGCGCACGTGCTGGCCGACCGGGGCCCCGACCGGGTCAGCCCGTTCTGCGTGCCGATGATGATCCCCAACATGGCCACCGGCCTGGCGGCGATCGCGATCGGCGCCAAGGGGCCCAGCTGCGCCGTGGCCACCGCCTGCGCCGCCGGCTCCAATGCCATCGGCGATGCCTTCCGGCTGATCCAGCTGGGCCAGGCCGACGTGATGGTGTGCGGCGGCGCCGAATCGGCGATCACGCCCCTGGGCGTGGCGGGATTCGCCAGTGCCCGGGCGCTTTCCTTCCGCAACGACGATCCGGCCACCGCCAGCCGTCCGTTTGACGCCGAGCGCAACGGCTTCGTGATCGGCGAGGGGGCCGGAGTGCTCGTGCTCGAGAGCCTGGAGCACGCCGAGGCCCGGGGCGCCGAGATCCTCGGCGAGATCGTGGGCTACGGCATGACCTGCGATGCCTACCACTACACCCTGCCCTCACCGGGCGGCGTGGGGGCGGCCGAAGCGATCCGGCTGGCGCTCATCGATGCCAGGCTCGATCCCGAGGCCGTGGACTACGTCAACGCCCACGGCACCAGCACCCAGGCCAACGACAGCAACGAGACCGCCGCCATCAAGTCGGCCCTCGGGGCCCATGCCATGACCATCCCGGTCAGCTCCACCAAATCGATGACCGGCCACCTGCTGGGCGGCAGTGGTGGCATCGAGGCCGTCGCCTGTGTGCTGGCGATCACCCACAACCTGGCACCGCCTACGATCAACTACAGCACGCCTGATCCTGCCTGCGATCTGGATGTGGTGCCCAATCAGACCCGGGAGCATGCCATCAACGTCGTGCTCTCCAACTCCTTCGGATTCGGCGGCCACAACGTCTGCCTCGCCTTCCGCCGGATGACCTGACACCCCGCGCCCCTGCCGCACCGGGTCACCCCATCCCCAGGAACACCTTCCCTTTCCCCGTATTCCCCTTCACGTCATGGTCGCCGCCCCCACCACCTCGGTCGATAGCCAGCTCGAAACGCTCTGCATCAACAGCATCCGCTTCCTGGCTGTCGATGCCATCAACAAGTCCAACTCGGGCCACCCCGGCCTGCCGATGGGCTGCGCGCCGATGGCTTTCTCCCTGTGGGACAAGGTGCTGCGCCACAACCCCAAGAATCCGCAGTGGTTCAACCGCGACCGCTTCGTGCTCTCGGCGGGCCACGGCTGCATGCTGCTCTACGCGCTGCTGCACCTGACCGGGTACGACAGCGTGACCATGGAGGACATCAAGCAGTTCCGCCAGTGGGGCTCGCGCACCCCGGGGCACCCGGAAACCTTCGAGACCCCCGGCGTGGAGGTCACCACCGGCCCCCTGGGGCAGGGCATCTCCAACGCGGTGGGCCTGGCGATCGCCGAAGCGCACCTGGCGGCGAAGTTCAACAAGCCCGACGCCACCCTCGTCGACCACTACACCTATGTGCTGATGGGTGACGGCTGCAACCAGGAGGGTGTCGCCAGCGAAGCGGCCTCCCTGGCCGGCCACCTGGGTCTGGGCAAGCTGATCGCCCTCTACGACGACAACCACATCACCATCGACGGCAACACGGGCGTGTCCTTCACCGAGGACGTGCTCAAGCGCTACGAGGCCTACGGCTGGCATGTGCAGCACGTGGCCGACGGCAACACCGATGTGGGCGCCATCACCCGGGCGATCGAAGCGGCCAAGGCCGTCACCGACAAGCCCAGCCTGATCAAGGTGACCACCACCATCGGCTACGGCTCCCCCAACAAGGCCAACACCGCCGGCGTGCACGGCGCCGCCCTCGGTGCCGAGGAGGCCGAACTCACCCGCCAGCAGCTGGAGTGGAGCTATGGCGCCTTCGAGGTGCCCGAGCCCGCCTACGAGCACTGGCGCCAGGCCATCCAGCGGGGCGCTGCAGCCGAATCCGACTGGAACACCACCCTCGAGACCTACCGCAGCCGCTACCCGGCCGAAGCGGCCGAATTCGAGCGGCTGCTGCGGGGCGAGCTGCCCCAGGGCTGGGACGCCTCGCTGCCGGTGTTCACCCCCGCCGACAAGGGACTGGCCACCCGCCAGCACTCCTACAACGCCCTCAACGCCTTCGGCCCCGGCCTGCCCGAGCTGATCGGCGGCTCCGCCGACCTCACCCACTCCAACCTCACCGACATCAAGGGGGAGGCCAGCTTCCAGAAAGGCCATGAGGCCAACCGCTACCTGCACTTCGGTGTGCGGGAGCACGCCATGGCGGCGGTCCTCAACGGCATCGCGTATCACAACAGCGGCCTGATCCCCTATGGCGGCACCTTCCTGGTGTTCGCGGGCTACATGATCGGCGCCATGCGCCTGTCCGCCCTGTCGGGCCTGGGCGTGATCTACGTGCTCACCCACGATTCGATCGGTCTGGGCGAAGACGGCCCCACCCACCAGCCGGTGGAGACCCTCGCCAACCTGCGCGCCATCCCCAACCTGCTGGTGATCCGCCCCGGCGACGGCAACGAGACGGTGGGTGCCTACCAGGTGGCCGTCACCAACCGCAAGCGCCCCACCGTGCTGGCCCTCAGCCGCCAGGCCATGGCCAACCAGGCCAACTCCGCCGCGGCCCATGTGGCCAAGGGCGGTTACATCCTCAATGACTGCAGCGGCACCCCCGATCTGATCCTGATCGGCACCGGCACCGAGCTCGATCTCTGCGTCAAGGCCGCCGAGCAGCTCACCGCCGAAGGCAAGGCGGTGCGGGTGGTGTCGATGCCCTGTGTGGAGCTGTTCGAGGAGCAGGACGCCGCCTACCGCGAATCGGTGCTGCCCGCGGCCGTGCGCAAGCGGCTGGTGGTGGAGGCCTCCAGCTCCTTCGGCTGGCACAAGTACACCGGCTTCGACGGCGACAGCGTCTCGATCGACAGCTTCGGTGCCTCCGCCCCCGGCGGCGTGTGCCTGGAGAAGTTCGGCTTCACCGTGGAGAACGTGGTGGCCAAGGCCAAGGCGCTGGGCTGATCCTGGACCTGGGCTGAGCCGGCCCCGGCCCCGCCTGAATCCATCACAACGCCGGGCCTCCAGGGCCCGGCTTTTTCATGGCCTAACGGTTCGGCACGTTGTCGCGGCTGCGCTCCACCACCAGGGGCAGCTTGAGGGTGCGCTGGTTGATGAAGCCGATGTACTCGCCGAGGATGCCGAGGGCGAACATCACGGCGCCGGCAAAGAACAGGGCCGAGATCGAGAGCATCGCCAGGCCGAACTGAAAGCTTTCCCAGTAGATCAGCTTGGTGAGCATCACCACGATCGAGAGCAGGATCGACAGCATGCCGAGGCTGAGGCCGGCGGTGGTGATCAGCCGCATGGGCTTGCGGGAGGAGGTGACGATACCCAGCACCCCGAAATCGACCAGGAAGGACAGGGAGGCCGAGCTGCTGCCCCCCTTACGGTCGGCACTCACGTAGGGAATCGTGGACCACTTGAAGCCGATGGCGCACACCAGGCCCTTGATGAAGGGATAGGAATCGATCGATTGCCTCAGGGCCAGGATCACGCTGCGGTCGTAGATGCCGAAACCGGTGGTGTCGCGCACCATCGGATAGTCGGAGAGCCAGGAGAGGGTGGCGTAGTAGATCTTCTTGCAGAGAAACAGGATCGGGCTCTCGTGGCTGGAGCGCCGAACGGCAAACACCACCTGGCTGTCGCCCTGCTTCCAGGCCTCGATCAGATCGGCCACCAGTTCGGGGGGATCCTGAAGGTCCGACATGAGAAAAACATTGGCATCGGCATCCGGTGCCAGCAGGGCGTTGGCGGAGGAGCGCACGAAACCGAAGTTGGAGACGTTGCGGATCAGCCCCACCCGCGAATCCCTGACCGCCAGGGCCTTGATCAGTTCCACCGTGTTGTCGGTGGAGCAATTATCGGCAAAAACGATTGAGAAAACATCGTCTGGAAACTGCTCGAGCACCTTGGCGAGCCTCACATAAAGCGCTTCGATATTCGACGACTCGTTGTAACAGGGAATGCAGATGGCGATATGATGGGACTCCGCTGTCATGGGCTAATGTTGACAAAAAGCATGCTGCAGGCAGTGTATCTTTTCGCTGCTGTTCTCGCCGCATGCATGGGCCAATTCATCTTGCGGATCCGGCCACCAGCTGAAGGGATGCGCAGTTCGTTGCTGTTCATCGCCGCCTCGCTTGTCTGCTATGGCGCCTCCTTCGGCATCACGGCCCTGGTGCTGCCCGGGGTGGATCGCAAGCTGGCGGTGCTGGTGCTGAGCCTGCAATATCCCCTGCTGTATGTGTTTTTCTCGCTGAAAGATGCAGCGCCGGTGGCTCCGGCCAACGTTGTGGCCATCACCCTGGGCTATGGGATCGTGGCCATGGGAATGGCGGGCCGCTAGTGCATGCCGGCAAAGGCCACCGGGCTGCCAGGGGGTTTGGACACATAGAGGGCCGTGTCACCCTTCGATGCCTGTCCGGGTCGGTCAAGATCGCTCAGGGAAAACGCCAGCTGTTCGCCGGAGCGCACCGCCAGACCGCCATCGAAGGGGAACAGGGCGACGCGATTGTCCTCCAATCGTGCCTTGTCCACATCCACTGAGCAGACAGGAGCCGCAGCTGAAGGGGACTGAACGCAAAGGCGCAGAACGCCATGGTTCACCCTTCGGTTGGTGCCGATCATCAGGCCGATGGCCTCCATCCTGAGATCCTCCCGAGGAACGACGGAGAAGCGCAGCGTCTGGCCGGTTTTCAGGGGCAGGGGCTGGAGATGCATCGACGGAATGTCGGAGGCCGTCGCATTCAGGGGCGTGAGGCGCATCGCTCCGGCGCAGAGTCTGTCGATCTGGGGTTTGCCCAGATGGAAACTCCACACGGGGCCGGCAAAGATCTGCAGCTCCATCGGCATCTTGCCGGGCACCTGACACTGCTGCTCGAGCTGGCCGGCGTAACTGATATCGGCAGACCTGGGGGCCACATTGTTGTGGTAGAAGACGATCGCCAGGATCAACCAGCTGGCCAGGATCCGGGAGGGCGTCCCCTGGCGGGTGGCGCGATCGCGCACCAGAAGAACGAAGGCGGTGAGCAGGATCGAAAGGAACAGCACCGTGTTCCAGAAGAAGAAGCGCCCGCCGGCATCCTCCACCACCAGACCGGCGATCGGCCCACCCCGGCGCACCGCCACCAGCAGGCTGGAGAGGGAGAGCACCATGGTGGAGAACATGGCCAGGTAGAGAAGCACCGGCTGCCGCATGCGCCGGCTCACCACCCGCACCGCCAGCACCACCACGGCCACCAGGAGCGCCACCAGCAGCAGCTGCAGCGGCTCCGGCAGCACCCGCAGGTACCAGCCCGGTTTGTAGCCGCCGAACAGGGGACTGACCAGGTGGATCGTGAACCAGTCGAGCAGCACATCCGGCCGTGCCAGCAGCTTTCCAACCGCCTGGGCGGTGGAGAGCGCGTAGCGGTACTGCATCTGGGAGAGATAGATCTGCAGGGCCGACAGCAGCACCGGCAGGGTGAGCCAGGCCGGGGCCAGGGGGAAGCGGCGCCGCCGGATCGTGACGAAGACCAGCAGGGGCAGGGTGTAGAGGGCGGCGAAGGGGCCCGTGAGCACGGCCACCACGCCATAGAGGAACAGCAGCAGCTGGAAGCCCGGCCAGACCCGCAGGGGCGGCGCCTGGCTGCCCTGCAGCAGGCGGCCATAGACCGCGTAGGCGATCAGGATGAAGCCGAGCGGGAAGAAGATGTAGGCGTTGGGGAGATTGAGATAGGTTTCCTGGCCGTAGGGATAGAAGACATAGGGGATGTAGGAGACGCGCAGGATCCGGCCGAAGAACCCCAACCGGATCAGTCCCTCCATGCAGCACAGGGGCAGCAGGTAGCTGGCCCAGGCCACGCCCAGGAAGAAGCGGGGATAGTCGAGCGGCGAGACATGGTTGACGGCGAACAGGGCCATCAGGCGCTGCAGGAGGTGGCTGTAGCCGGCGTAGGTCTTGAAGAGAGAGGCCACGCCGCCATTGATCGCCGTCTGCAGAAAGATCGATCCGTCTTCCGCATACAGCACCGGCTCCAGGGAGATGGAGGGCCGCCTGAGGAAATAGAACAGGGCGCAGAGGCCGATGAAGCCGGCGGAGACGAGCAGGGGGCGCAGCTTGGCCAGGGCAGCGGGCATGGTTCGGTTCACCTCCCGCCTCAGGCCATCAGCTGGTTTTCGGTCCACTCCAGCATCCGGGTGATGCCGGCGCGGCAGGACACCTCGGGGGTCCAGCCCAGCAGCCGCTCGGCCTTGCCGATGGCGGCGATGAAGCAGTCCTGGTCGCTGGCGCGGCGGGGGGTGGGGGTGAACACCAGTGGTGGAATGGCCAGCAGCTCGGCCAGCAGGGCGAACAGCTCCAGCAGGCTGAGGGAGTTGGCGGCACCGCCGCCGATGTTGAAGATCTCGCCGTTCATCCGCTCCCGGTGGGCATAGGCGGCCCGGTAGAGGCGGATCAGGTCTTCGGCATGAAGGACATCGCGCACCTGCTTGCCGGTGCCGGCGATGGTGAAGGGCTCGGGGGCCACGCCCGCCTGGTGGGCGCGCTTCTGCTCGATCGCCTTCTGGCAGAACCAGCCCACCCAGCCCTGGTCGAAGGAGGCGAACTGGCGGCCGCCGAAGATCGAGGAGTGACGGAACACCACCGTTCTGAGGCCATACACCCGGGCCCAGTCGCGCACGTACTGGTCGGCGGCGCCCTTGGAGCAGCCGTAGGGGGTGGAGAAATCGAGGCCGAGGGATTCGTCGAGGCCGTCGGGGTGATCCGGGAGGCGGTAGCGGGTGGGGGTCTCCTCGTAGCGCAGCCCTTCCAGATCGCCGTACACCTTGTTGGTGCTGCTGTAGGCGATCAGGGCCTCCGGGGAGAGGGCCCGGGCCGCCTCGAGCACACCGAAGGTGCCGAGCACGTTGGTCTGCAGGTCGCGGGCGGGATCGGTCAGGGAGGTGGTCATGGCCACCTGGCCGCCCACGTGGCAGATGTAGTCGAAGGGGGCGTGGCGGCGGAACACGGCCAGCACGGCCGCCGCGTCGGCCAGGTCGGCCTGGATGAAGTGGAAGCGGCCCGGGGCTGCCTGCTGCTCCAGCCAGGAGAGATTGGCCGCCGATCCCTTGCGGATCAGGGCATCCACCACCACCACCTCGGCCCCTTCTTCGAGGTAGGAGGCCGCGAGGTTCGATCCCAGAAAGCCGCAACCACCGGTGATCAGAACCTTCATCGACATCAGGGCAGAGGGGACGCGGGGAGCCTCAAACCAGCCAGGTCCGGAACGTATCGCTCGATCTGATCAGGGCGGTCGGGAAGCACACCGGGGCGCAATCTACCGGTCGCCCCGAAGCCGCTCCATTCGCGCTCGGCGAAGGCCAGCAGGCTGGTGGCCACCCCCGAGCCGATGTTCACCACCAGGGGCACCCCGGCGGCCACATCGGGCCGCGCGCAGGCCGCCAGCAGATGGCTGGCCACCTCATCCACCGGGATGAAATCGCTGATCTGGCGGCCCGAGGTCATGGGGAAATCGTCGCCGGAGCGGGCCGAGCGGCGCAGGGAGGGCCAGAAGTTGCCTTCGAACTGACCCTCCCCGTAGGCCGAGAAGATGCGGCCGTAGACAAGCTCCAGCCCCTGGGCGATGGCGAAGGCCCGCAGCAGCTGGAAGGCCGCCGCCTTGCTGGCGCCGTAGGGGCTCAGGGGCTCCAGGGGGGCGTCGGGCGGGATGGCGTTGTAGCGGCGGGCGGCGTTGCCGTACTCGTGACTGGTGCCGGCCACGACGCAGCGGCGCACCCCCGCCTCGGCCGCCCGCTCCAGCAGCCGCAGGCTGCCGGCCACGTTGGCGTGCACCAGCTCCTCCCAGCTGGCCGGCTTGGGGCTCACCCCGGCGGAGGCCAGGTGCAGCACCGCCTCCACCCCCTCCAGCCGGGCGGTCTCCAGGCTGGCGAGATCACCCTCGCACCACTCGGGCTGACGCGGCAGGGGAATCACCGGGACGGAGGCGGGGCTGCGGCGCAGGGCCAGCACCTCGTGGCCCGCCTCCAGGGCCGCCGCCAGTACATGGGAGCCGATGAAGCCGGTGCCGCCGGTGAGGAACAGCCTCATCGGCTGCGGCAGAAATCGAGGATCACCTGGATTTCCCTGGCCAGCATCGGCGCCGTGAGGCCCGGATAGGTGCCCAGGAACAGGGTGTCGACCATGATCGCGTCGGCGCCGGCCAGATCGCCCACCACCCGCAGGGCGTCGGGGCGATCGGCCCGCAGCTGCACGAAGGCCGGCTGGCGCACCAGATTGCCGCCGAACAGCATGCGGTTGCCGATGCGGTGGGCATCAAGCTCCCGGGCCAGGTCGGTGCGGCGGAAGGGGGCGCCGGGCTTCACGGAGATCTTGAAGCCGAACCAGGAGCAGTCGGTGCGGCAGCCGCTGGCGTCCCAGGAGAAGCCGGCCGCCGGATCCCAGCCGGTGGCGTGGGTGGGCAGGGAGAACTCGAGCACGTTCTCGGTGGCCACCAGGCCTTCGCGCAGGGTCTGCCAGTTGCGCTTGCGGGCCTCGATGAACTCCGGCAGGCGGCGCAGCTGCACCCGGCCGATGGCGGCCTGGGGATCGAGGGGTTTGAGGTTGAAGCCGAGGTGGCTGTAGATGTACTTGTGGTCGTAGCCGGCGGGCAGTTCGCCCAGCTGCCAGTCGAAGCGCTTGCCGCAGGTGTCGTCCTTGCCGGAGGGGCACCAGCAGTCGCGGCCCCAGTCGCGGAAGCTCTCGGCCACCACCTTGAGCTTCTGGTCGCGGACGATGTTGACGGCGCCGCCCTCGCCCATGGTGAGGTGGTGGGGCGGGTAGAAGCTCTGGGTGCTGATGTCGCCCCAGGTGCCGGTCCAGCGGATGACGCGGTCGGGGCCCTCATCGAGGCCGGGGCTGTTGGTGGTGAAGCCGAGGGATTCGGCCAGCTCCCGGGGCATCGAATAGGAGCAGCCGAGGGCGTCGCAGTTGTCTTCGACGAGATAGAGGTCGTGGGCGCGGCAGAAGCGCAGCACCGCCGCCAGGTCGAAGGGATTGCCCAGGGCGTGGGCCATCATCACGGCCTTGGTGACGCCGGGTGTGTAGGCGGCCTCGAGCTGGTCGCAGCGGGCGTTGCCGGTGATCGGGTCGGCGTCGATGAACACCGGCACGGCGCCCACCTGCAGGATCGGCGCCACGGTGGTGGGGAAGCCGGCGGCCACGGTGATCACCTCATCGCCGGGGCGCAGGCGCCGCTCGGCGGGCAGGCGATGGGAGGTGAGGGCCGAGATGGCGACGAGGTTGGCGGAGGAGCCGGAGTTCACCAGCAGGCTGTGGCGCACCCCCAGGAAGGCCGCCAGCTCGCTCTCCATCGCGGCGCCTTCGGTGCCGAGGGTGAGCCAGAAGTCGAGGGTGGTGCCCACGGCGGCTTCGACTTCGTCTTCGGTGAAGACCCGGCCGGCGTAGGGGATCGTCTGGCCGTCGACGTGGGGGGTGCGGTCGGGGTCATCGCCGGGGCGGTAGGCGGCATGGGCCCGACGGGCGTAGTCGCGGGTGAGCCGGAGGATCTCCTGCTTGAGCTGGTCGAGGTCGGCGGTCATGGGGTGGATCGGCCCGGCGGGCAGCAGGCGAGATAGGCGGTGAGGTCGTCGAGGCAGCAGGCCACGGGGTCGTCGCCGACTTCGATCACGCGGCGATACCACTGAAGCGTGCGGGCGGTGGTGGTGGCGAAATCCCAGCGGGGCGACCAGCCGAGGCGGTGGTGGGCCTTGTCGACCACAAGATTCAACAGACCGGCCTCGTGGGGGGCGCTGGGATCGGAGGCATCGATCCAGGTGCCGGGCCAGTGGGCCAGGGCCTGCTCCACCAGCTCCCGCACGGGCCGGTTGGCCTCCAGCTGGGGCCCGAAGTTGAAGGCTTCGGCCATCGCCAGGCCATCGAACGGCTCGGCGAGGGCCTCGGCCAGGGCCAGGTAGCCGCCGAGGGGTTCGAGCACGTGCTGCCAGGGGCGGGTGGCGCCGGGGTTGCGCAGGGTGATGGGCTCACCGGCGCGCAGGGAGCGGACGGTGTCGGGAATGATGCGGTCGGCGGCCCAGTCGCCCCCGCCGATGACGTTGCCGGCCCGGGCACTGGCCAGGCGCAGGTGGGGCGACTGGTGGGGCAGGCTGCCGCAGTAGCTGGCACGCCAGGAACTGATGGCCAGCTCGGCGGCGGCCTTGCTGCTGCTGTAGGGGTCGTGGCCGCCGAGGGGATCGTTCTCCCGGTAGCCGTAGAGCCATTCGTTGTTGCGGTACACCTTGTCGGTGGTGATCAGCACCGCGGCGCAGGGATGGGCCAGGGGCCGCAGGGCCTCGATCAGGTGGATGGTGCCCATCACATTGGTGTCCCAGGTGAGCACCGGCTCGGCGTAGCTGCGCCGCACCAGGGGCTGGGCCGCCAGGTGCAGCACCACCTCCGGCTGCACAGCGGCCACCAGCTCGCTGAGGGCAGCCGGATCGCGCAGATCGCCCACGTGGTGATCGAGGCGGCCGGCCAGACCCAGCTGCTCGAACAGGGAAGGCTCGGTGTCGGGCGCCAAGGCAAAACCAGTGACCTGGGCGCCGAGCTCGCAGAGCCAGAGGGCCAGCCAGCTGCCCTTGAAGCCGGTGTGGCCGGTGAGCAGCACCCGCTTGCCCTGCCAGAAGGCGGGATCGGGCTGCTGCCAGGCCCGCCGAAGGGAGGTGCTGGCCATGGTCAGCTCCAGAGCTTCCAGGGGGCCTTGCCGCTCTGCCATAGATCTTCGAGCCGCTGGCGGTCGCGCAGGGTGTCCATGGGCTGCCAGAAGCCGCGGTGCTTGAAGGAATTGAGCTGGCCCTGGGTGGCGAGGGCCTTGAGGGGGGCCTGCTCCCAGACGCACTGGTCGCCGTCGACCAGGTCGATCACGGAGGGCTCGAGCACGAAGAAGCCGCCGTTGATCCAGGCGTTGTCACCGTCGGGCTTCTCCTCGAAATCGGTGACCACGTCGCCGTCGAGGTGAAGGGCGCCATAGCGGCCGGGGGGCTGCACGGCGGTGAGGGTGGCCTGCAGGCCCTGGCGCTGGTGGTGGGCGATCAGGGCGGTGATGTCCACGTCGGCGACGCCGTCGCCGTAGGTGAAGCAGAAGGATTCCCCCGCCGGAAGGTAGCTGCGCACCCGGGCCAGACGGCCACCGGTGAGGGTGGCGTCACCGGTGTCGACCAGGGTGATCTTCCAGGGTTCGGCCTTCTGACGGTGCACTTCCATGTGGTTGAGATCCATATGGAAGGTGACATCACTGGTGTGCAGGAAATAGTTGGCGAAGTATTCCTTGATCACATAACCCTTGTAGCCGCAACAGATGATGAAATCGTTGATGCCGTGGTGGCTGTAGATCTTGAGGATGTGCCACAGGATCGGCTTACCGCCGATCTCCACCATCGGCTTGGGCCGCAGGTGGGTTTCCTCCGCCAGTCGGGTGCCCAGTCCACCGGCCAGGATGACGGCTTTCATCAAGAAGGAAGACGGGTTGGGAGCCTGACCCACCCGCCGCACCGGGCCGCTGGGTCAAGGTTGCGGCGGCAACCTAGCAAAGGCGCTCTGCGGCTCCAGGCGCCGACAGGCCAGGCGTGCCGGTGGCCCCGGGCCCTGGAGGTTCACTCACAACCCCAGTTCCGCATCGCTGGGGATGGATCCGTATTGCTGCTTCGAGGGCCAGGGGCGAGTGCGCCAATCGGGCTCCAACACAAAGGAGGAACGCTTCCGGCCGGGCAGTAAGGCTCCATTGCAGGCGCCATGGGCGTAATCGACGTAGAGGTAGAGCTTGATGATCTGCTCCCGACTCACCTGCTGGGTGGCGGGATGGGCCAGGCAGGCCTCGCGCCAGATGCGCACCCGCGCGTATCGCGGATCCGGCGGCAGATCGAAATCCTCGAAATACTCAAGAAACCAGAAGCGCATGAACAAGGGAATGAACACGGTTTCTGCCCAGCCGAATTGCTCGAAAAGAGTGGTGCCGGAGGGGGAATGTTAGAGCAGGAAGTCGTTCAGGTGCGCATACAGCATCAGCAGGCCATCGCGCAAGGCCTCGCGCCCCTAAGGGTCCTGGTTCATCACATAGCGGTAGCCCTGCTGGCCGAACCCGGCCTCCATCCGCGTCATCAGGCCCTCCACGGCGCGGCGGCAGGGATCGCGCTGGGCAACTGGCGGCTCAGGAAAGACACCCTCGAGATACTGCAGGATGATCAGACTTTCCCTGAGGATCTGCCCTCCCGCGGTTTCCAGAATCGGCAACGCCGTGCTGCCGGGGGACTTGGCCTTCAAACACTAGGGGCGGGGCTGGGTGATGTCCACCACATGAAAGTGGACGTCGCTGCGGCGACCCTTGAGCGCCAGCAGGATCTCCAGCCGCTGCGAGAAGGGGCAGACAGGAATGTGGTAGACGGTGATGAGGCCGGGATCTGTAGACATTCCCTAGGTGTGCCATGCCGGTTGCGCCCAGGCGAACGCTGCGGAGACGCTACCTACCACAAGCCTGGATCCCTGGCAGCGAGGGGGCCAAGGCAACAAAACAGTTTCCTAAGCGCCCAGGAAATACCGAAGAGAACTGACCAGCAAACAACCCCTATCCACCACTAATCTGTGGCCGCCCGAAGCAAGAAGCTGACGCTTGCTGAGGCAAAGGGGATGTTGGTGTTTTGCTGGAATAGCTAGCTAGGAATCAATGGGCTGCATGCGAAAGGTTACTGTATCTCCCAAGAAATGAATCTCCAGAACTGTCAGCGCGATACTCCGTCCACCCCACGAGAATTTGAACTGCTTTCCGGCATATACCTTTTCTTCGAGGACTCGAGCACGATCTGGAAATTTCAGAAACAAAGTAGCCGTTTGGTCGGGATATGTTTGCTTGACGGTAACTATAACCCCAGTGACCTGGTCAATTGAGGCCGCACCGAGCTTGGCTGTGCGAGGCTGACTGAATGATTGCAGAAGTGGTTTAGGCTTCCCTTTGTATTGGGCTGGAGGCTGCGAAGATTGCTCAGCTCTTGACGCTGGTGAGATTGCGATTGATGTCCCTTTATATCATTTTCTGCAATGGTCTGCGTGTTCATTCGAGCAACCTGCCTCTTGAGTTCGACAAGTTGGGGGACCATGATAGGAATCGCATCCTTCGATTGGGCAAGCCAGTTCTTATACTCTTGATTTTCCGAGCGCAATGCCTCTAAGTCCTTTTGAAGGAGCTCACTCTTAGCCTTGTATTGCTCTGCAAGTGTTTTCTGCGCCTCAAGTTCAGACCTAGCCAAATTGAGACGATTGTCCTGCAAGACGAAGGTAGACGTAGCCCAAGTCGCACCAATAACGACGAGCGTATAGGAGACGATTGATGGCGCAGGATGATCCTCAAACCAATTTGACATACTGTAGACTCAGTTTGATGCCTAACTTCGGGTAAAATCAGTTATCAGCGATGGGCGGAGATCCAATTCATACTAAGGTTAGCCCCCAATGCTAGATGGTCTCAAGTATTGCTAGCATAGACCGTTCATACTGGACAAGGAGTTTCTTGAGAAGCCTGTGTTGATTGAGCATCCAGCTGGGTGCCTGAAAAGTCTGCTGGGCTGCGATATGAGCCGCCATGTCTGCATGCGCAAAATCGCACCGAATCTTCCAAAGAGACCCAAGCATGGTCTTCAGACGTTCCAAATCGCCAGGATAGCTTGCCTCCATATGTTGCTCAACACGACGCACGAATACCTCACCAACGAGTTGAGAAAGCATCTTCCGCCAATGTGAATCATATAAGAATCCGGAGGTGCGATGGATCACATTAGCCTTAACCCAGTCAGGGTCGGCTAGTCTACCTTCCTCAGCGAGGAGTACCAAGCGGTCGAATTCGCCTTCAAGCCACCCACAAAGTTCAAGCGTTGCCAACTTTGAGAGGAGTTTCGGTCGATCTCCCCCTTGGCTTGGTTCGTTGAACCAAGCGTTCAACTGTTTGAGCGTTGTCTCAACCACAGGTGGTTCAGCCTGTGAAGGCTTCAACGGCCGCATTTAGACGATTTCGAACGTTGTCTGAACTCGTAACCGCGTAGCGAGCGCTCTCAACAAATGTCGGATGAGCGCGCATTGCTTCGTATGATTTAGCTATACTCTCCGAGTTCATCTTTGCCAACTTCTCGCCTTGAGCGTACATCGCGACTAATAGTGCTTCCACCAGCAGCAAAGGCAATTTCTTTTGCGGTTCGACCGATAGCGCTTCGCGTGCGCGGTTTGCCACTTCCTTAAAACGGGCTTCAACTGCATTCAATGCTTCAGGGGAGTCGTTGGAGTGGCGATGCATGTAGTCATTAAGGAAGCGCGCAAGGTTTCCGTCGTATTTCTGGCGCTCATCAACAAATGCCAGTACGCGAAGCAAAACCTCAACGGATCGGAAGCGATCCATTGACCCCCAAATTCGCCTCTTGACAGCCTTCCAATCAGGATTACTGCAATCAAATGTCTTTAAAAGATCATTGAATGGTCCTGAATATATGCAGTTTCGAATTTCTTGATTGGTAAGGCGAACGCCTCCAGAATTGAGCCTATGAAAGATTGTAAACAAATAGAGCATATGCGTTCGCTGTGTGTAGTCACACCGAATCACTGTCACGGGGATCGAAACATCTTCGACTAACGCGAAAAGCCTCTTCTGCTCCTCAGATCCCAAACGGAGGTCAGAGTTCTTGGTGTTGCGGAGCTTTGGATGTATGTCCGATAGATCACTCAATTTCCATTCAGGCGTTGCCAAGAATCGAATTATTGAATTCATGCGTTGCAGCCCGTCGATCACCTTCCAGCGCTGGGTTTTGTAGTCCAAGCTGAAGCACATACTTGGAATTGGCAATTGCTTAACGAGAGAGTCGATGAATCTCGACTGATCATCTTGCTTCCAGACTACGTCTCGCTGAAAGTCCGGCTGAATATCCAACTTACCGCTAGCATACATACGAAAGAGATCAGCGCATGAACGCAATTCGTTGTAGGCGACAATGTCTGACGGCGGGATTGGCTGCTGGGAATCCTCTTGCTCGAAGGTTTCCTCCGCTTCGGCCTGCTCAGCCTTCTGCAACATGGTTTTCACTCTTGAGTTGTCAATCGGGCATTGATTGGCATCTTATCCTGTGTGCGTCATGGTCGGGCCATCCGCGACGAGACTGTCGCAGGTGTTGCAGCTGAGTATAAGCACTAACTTCGCTTCATAATCTTTCAGGACCAAATTCCGTGATCAGGGACAGCGCAGCTGGAAACATCTCACCCAACACCACCATCTCCATCCTCTCCACCCCTCAGGCTTCACCCGCCCCCACACACTGGTGCCCAGCACCGCATACCTAAAGTCGCCAGCCGGAACCACCCTCCCCGTATGGAAGGTGCTCCCAGCATTCGCCAGCTGGGGCAGCTCTCCCGCCGCAAAATCACTTCCCACCCGATGCCGCGAGGCCACGCCATTAGCTGACACCGGCAGCACCTCCAGCGGATCCCCCAGGTAGTGGTGATACACCTGATCCTGGGCGATCCGATGCAGCTGGATCCCGCGATCCGGGCTGGCCAGGAAGTAGAGGACTCCACCTGGGATCGCCTCGGCAACGTAGCTCTGGGCCACCAGGCCGCAGGTGCGGTGTGGCTCCAGGCCCAGGGCGGTGACCACCTCCTGGGCCGTGATCAAACCCCCAGCGGCTCCCCAGCCTTCTTCTGCTCCGCCAGCACCTTCTCCAGGCCCTCGATGTCCTCGTCGGTGATCTTGGTCTGCATCGGGCAGTGCTTGGGGCCGCACATTGAGCAGAACTCGGCCTGCTTGTAGATGTCGGCCGGCAGGGTTTCGTCGTGGTACTCGCGCGCCCGCTCCGGATCCAGGCTCAGGTCGAACTGCTTGTTCCAGTCGAAGGCGTAGCGGGCCCGGCTCAGCTCGTCGTCGCGGTCGCGTGCCCCCGGGCGGTGGCGGGCGATGTCGGCGGCGTGGGCGGCGATCTTGTAGGCGATCAGGCCCTCGCGCACATCCTCCGCATTGGGCAGGCCCAGGTGTTCCTTCGGCGTCACGTAGCAGAGCATCGCCGTGCCGTGCCAGCCGGCCAGGGCGGCGCCGATGGCGCTGGTGATGTGGTCGTAGCCGGGGGCGATATCGGTGACCAGGGGGCCGAGCACATAGAAGGGCGCTTCGCTGCACTCCTCCATCTGCTTCTTGACGTTGAACTCGATCTGGTCCATCGGCACATGGCCCGGACCCTCCACCATCACCTGCACGTCGTGCTTCCAGGCGCGGCGGGTAAGTTCACCCAGCGTCTTCAGTTCCGCCAGCTGGGCCGCATCGGAGGCATCGTGCTGGCAGCCCGGCCGCAGCGAATCCCCCAGGGAGAAGCTGCAGTCGTAGCGCTTGAAGATCTCGCAGATGTCGTCGAAGCGGGTGAACAGTGGGTTCTGCCTGTGGTGGTACAGCATCCACTGGGCCAGGATGCCGCCGCCGCGGCTCACGATCCCGGTGAGCCGGCCCTTCACCAGGGGCAGGTGCTCGATCAGCAGGCCCGCGTGGATCGTCTGGTAGTCGACCCCCTGCTGGCAGTGCTTCTCGATGATGTGCAGGAAGTCGTCTTCACCCAGCTTCTCGATCGAGCCGTGCACGCTCTCCAGCGCCTGGTACACGGGCACGGTGCCGATCGGCACCGTGGAGGCGTTGATGATCGCCGTGCGCACCTCATCCAGATTCACCCCGCCGGTGGAGAGGTCCATCACCGTGTCGGCGCCGTACTTCACCGCCAGCTTCAGCTTCTCCACCTCCTCGTTGAGATCGGAGGCATTGGGCGACGCGCCGATGTTGGCGTTCACCTTGCAGCGGGACGCAATGCCGATCGCCATCGGCTCCAGGCCAGGGTGCTCGATGTTGGCCGGGATGATCATGCGGCCCCGGGCCACCTCCTCCATCACCAGGCTCTCGGGCAGGTTTTCCCGCTGGGCCACGAAGGCCATCTCCTCGGTGACCACACCCTGGCGGGCGTAATGCAGCTGGGTGACGTTGGCTTGACCACGACGCTTCTGGATCCAGGCGCTGCGCATGACGGACTAAGGCAAAGGGCGGGGGCGCTGCCAGAGACTGGTTTCACATTCCTGATTCCACTTCCCTGCGCCGGCATGACCCGGATCAGGTTCGGAGGGTGTGATCTCAGCCCAGGACCGCAGGCGGCCGGGCACCCCTAGTGACCCGCCGACGCTAGCAACATCTCAGGGCTGCAGGCCGTCGAGGGCCGCGGCCGTCACCCGGTGGTCGCCGTCGGCCTGCAGGGCCGCCAGGGCCTCCCGGGCCTCCGCCGCCTCCGGCCCCTTCCCATCGCGCACCAGCCGGCCCAGGATCTCGGCCCCGCCGGCCCGCACCGTGCCGTCGCCATCGCTGATGGCCAGCCGGGCCAGCTCCAGCAGCCAGGCCGGCGGCATCTCCGGCTGCTCCGCCAGCGCCGAGAGGATGCTGCAGCGCACCAGCCACTGGTTGTCGGCCTCGAAGGCATCGCGCAGCGCTGGCCAGGCCCGCTCCACCCCGTAGCTGGCCAGGGCATTGGCGGCCTCGGCCCGCACGTTGGCGTCCTCGTCGTGGCGCACGGCCTGCTCCAGGGCCGCCCAGCCCACCTCGCTGCGCTTCACCCCTAGCCCGGCGCAGGCCAGCGAACGGATCACGAAGGTGGTCTGCTCCAGGCCCAGCAGCAGCAGCGGGATCGCCTGCTGCTCGCCCACATGGCGCAGCCCGGCCAGGGCCGGCATCGCCCGGCTGGGGTCGCCGGAGGCGATCGCCTCCCGCACCGCGTCGAGATCGGGAGTGGAGTCACTCATGGCGGGGGCGGCGCAGGGAGACTCTCACGATGGCGCAGCGCCCGCAGCAGTTCGGCCCGGCGGCGCCGCCGACGCACCCAGCTGGTGGTGAGCAGGCCGCTGCCGATCACCAGGGCCGGCACCGCCGGCAGCCGGTCGGCCCCCTGACGCTGCAGCATCACCACCAGCCCCAGCAGGATCAGCAGCGGCGACGACAGCGCCAGCAGGGCCGACCGGTGGCGGGAGGTGCGCAGGGCGCTCAAACCGGCCGCTCCATCCAGCGCAGCAGGCTCAGGGTCAGCACCTTGATGCCCACCTCCAGGCAGCCCTCATCGGGGGCGAAGGCATTGCTGTGCAGGGGCGTGCAGCCCTGGGACCCCGCCACCCCCAGCCGGAACATCGTGCCGCGGGTGTCGGCCAGCAGCTCGGCGAAATCCTCCGCCCCCAGCGACGGCTGCTCCAGCCACTGCACGTTGGGGCGGCCCAGCAGGGCCACCGCCGAATCGGCCACCAGCTCGGTGAGGGCCGCATCGTTGTGCACCGGCGGCGAGATGCAGCGGTAGTGCACCCGGGCCTCACCGCCATGGCCACGGCACAGGGCATGCACCGTGTCTTCGATCCAGCCCGGCAGCTGGGCATGCACCTGCTGGTCGAGGCAGCGCACCGTGCCCAGCAGCCGCACATGGTCGGCGATCACGTTGAAGGCCTTGCCCCCCTCGATCCGCCCGAAGCTCACCACCACCGGATGCAGCGGATCCAGCCGCCGGCTGATCGCCTCCTGCAGGCCGCTCACCACCCGCGCCGCGATCCAGATCGCATCGGTGCTCTGGTGCGGCCGGGCCCCGTGGCCCCCCTCCCCCAGCACCTCCACCTCCAGCTCGCCGGCGGCGGCGGTGAGGCTGCCGCTGCGCACCCCCACCGTGCCCACCGCCAGGCTCGGGAACACATGCACCCCGAACAGGGCCTGCACCCCGGCCATGGCCCCGTCGGCCCGCATCCAGGCCGCCCCTTCGGCGGTTTCCTCCGCCGGCTGGAACAGCAGCCGCACCCGGGCCGTGAGCCGATCGGCCACGCCGGCCAGAAGCTGGGCCACCCCCAGGCCCACGGCGGTGTGGATGTCGTGGCCGCAGGCGTGCATCAGCCCCTGGCGGCTGGAGGCGTAGGGCAGCTGGGTGCGCTCCTCGATCGGCAGGGCGTCCATGTCGGCCCGCAGGGCCACCAGCGGACCCTCCAGCGGACCCAGCTCCGCCACCACGCCGGTGCGGCCCACCCCCTCGCGCACCTGCCAGCCCATGCGGCGCAGCTCCCCGGCCACCAGGGCGGCGGTCTGCTGCTCGTGGCCGCTCAGTTCGGGATGCTGGTGGATGTGGCGCCGCAGCAGGATCAGGTCCGGCAGCGCCGCCCGCAGGGTGGCCTCCAGCCCCAGCTCCTCCCAGATGGCATCAGCCGCGGCCATGGGGGAAAAGGAGAGGGGGATCATGGGGGAGGTGCCAGGGCCAGGAACTGGCGCAGAGCCTGCACGGGGCCCGGGGGCCAGCGCCGTATCCGCAACAGCCATTCTTCCTGGCGGTAGCGGGAATCGAGCCCCGACGCCGAGGCCCAGTGGCTCTCGGCCTCGCCCCGGGCGCCCCGCTGCCACAGCAGGGCCGTGAGGCCGGCCCGGGCATCGGCGAACAGGGGGTAGCGGCGGATCAGGTCGCGCAGCTGCTTCTCCGCCGTCGTGGTGTCCCCCAGCTGGAAGGCGGCCAGGGCCGCGCTGGAGCGGGCCATGGCGAAGCCGGGGCGGGCGGCGGCGGCGGCCTCGAAGCACTGCCGGGCCGCCGGCCAGTCATCGAGGGAGCCCTCCACGTTGCCCAGGTTGTAGAGGGCGGAGGCATCCTCCGGATTCCGCTCCAGGATCCAGCGGTAATCGGCGGCGGCCTCGCTCCACCGGCCCAGGGCCTCCTCGGCGGTGCCGCGGTTGAGATGGGGATCGGCGCTGGCCGGCTCCAGCTCGATCGCCCGGTTCTGGTCGGCGATCGCAGCCCGCGGATCCCCCAGGGCCAGCTGCACGTTGCCCCGGTTGCTCCAGGCGGAGGCATCGTTCGGCGCCGCGTCCACCACCTGATCCCACAGGGGCAGGGCGTCGCCGAAGCGTCCGTCGCGGCTGGCGCTCAGGGCGGCGTCGAACAGCTGCGGCAGGGCCGCCGCGGGCCGGCCGTCGTCGGCCCGCAGCGACGCCGGCCAGGCCAGCAGCCAGAGCACCAGCAGCAGCGGGGCCAACCGCCTCATGCCGCCACGCCGGCGGTGCGCTCCAGGTGGGCCCGGCCGGCCTCGGTGACGACCCGGCCCCGGGGGGTGCGCTGCAGGAAGCCCAGCTGCAGCAGGAACGGCTCCACCACCGCCTCCAGGGTGGCGGGGTCCTCCCCCAGGGCTGCCGCCAGGGTGTCGAGCCCCACCGGCCCGCCGGCGTGGGTGTCGAGCATCAGCCGCAGCAGGCGGCGGTCGCTGGCATCCAGGCCCCGGTCGTCCACCCGGTGCAGGGCCAGGGCCTGGCCCACCAGGGCCGCGTCGATGCGGGCGTGCCCCCCCACGGCGGCCACATCCCGCACCCGCCGCAGCAGCCGGTTGGCGATGCGGGGCGTGCCCCGGCAGCGGCGGGCCACCTCCTGGGCCGCACAGGGCTGCAGGGCCAGCTGCAGCAGGCCGGCGGCCCGCTGCACGATCGCCTCCAGGTCGTCGAGGCCGTAGAACTCCAGCCGCTGGATCAGGCCGAAGCGATCCCGCAGCGGCGAACTCAGGGACCCGGCGCGGGTGGTGGCCCCCACCAGGGTGAACGGGGCCAGGGGCAGGCTGCGGGTGCGGGCCGTGGTGCCCTTGCCCACGGTGAGATCGAGCCGGAAGTCCTCCATGGCCGGATAGAGGATCTCCTCGGCCACCCGGTTGAGCCGGTGGATCTCATCGATGAACAGCACCTCCCGGGGCTGCAGGTTCACCAGCAGGCCCACGATGTCGCGGGGGCGCTCCAGGGCCGGCGCACTGGTGATGCGGCAGCGCACCCCCAGCTCCTCGGCCAGCACCAGGGCCATGGTGGTCTTGCCCAGGCCGGGGGGGCCGTAAAGCAACACGTGATCGAGGGCCTCCTCGCGGCTGCGGGTGGCCTCCACGGCGATGCCCAGCACCTGCTTCAGTTCGCTCTGGCCGATGTAGTCCGCCAGCCGGCGGGGCCGCAGCCCGTCCTCCCGCACCACCGGCTCCTCCTCGACCCGGGCCGTGGGGTCCACCAGCCGCGGCTCGCCACGGCTTGCCCCGCCACGGCTGGCACCGGCCCCGGACGGGGCGGTTCCCCCCGAAGAAGAGATGATCGCCATGGCTGGAGGGTACCGGCTGCTGCCTAGGGTCGGGGAGTCGCAAGAAGAAAGGGAAAGGAGATGGCGAAGGGGCCCGGCAGGAAGGGCGGTGGCGCGAAGAACGCCGATCCCGCCAACCGGCTGCTGGCCGACAACCGCCTGGCCCGGCACCAGTACGAGATCCTCGAAACCCTCGAGACCGGCATCGAACTGGTCGGCACCGAGGTGAAATCTATCCGGGCCGGCCAGGTGAACCTCCGCGATGGCTTCTGCCTGATCCGCAACGGCGAGATGCAGCTGCACAACGTGCACATCTCCCCCCACAGCCATGCCGGCCGCTTCTTCAACCACGAGCCGCTGCGGGTGCGCAAGCTGCTGGCCCACCGCCGCGAGATCGACAAGCTCCGCGGCGCCCTCGATCAGAAGGGCCTCACCCTGATCCCCCTCAACCTGCACCTCAAGGGCTCCTGGATCAAGCTCACCATCGGCCTGGGCAAGGGCCGCAAGCTGCACGACAAGCGCCAGGAGGAGAAGAACAAGCAGATCGCCAAGGAGACCCGGGCCGCGGTCGCCCGCCTCTGAGCTCCCCCCTCAGGGATTGGGCGGGGCGGGCGGCGCCGGGGGCGTTGCGGGGGCCGGCGCCGGCGGTGTCGTCTCGCCGCCCGGGGCCGCCGGGGCCTGGGGTTCGGGCGTCTGCTCCGGCGCCCCCGGCAGCGGCGTGGGGGCGGGCGGCGGTTCGGGGGTGGCCGGCGGCGGATCGGCCCGCAGCGACAGCCGGATCATGGCCGGCGCCACCCCGTCGTTGGTGACCAGCAGCTGCACCGGCGAGGTCTTCTGGTACGGCAGGGTCAGCACCCGCAGCGGCCCCTTCGGCTCCAGCAGGCTGCCCTGCGACGAGAACACGCTCATCTGCAGCAGCGGTGAACCGCTCACCCCCAGGGCCAGGCCATGGCCCGCCGGCAATCGGACGGCGAACAGCCGCGCCCCGTTGGCGGGCACATCCGCCGAGAGCACCTGGGTGGAGGAACTGGCCGCCTCGATCGGTTCGATCCGCAGGTTCTCCAGGGTCATCTCGGCGGCGGCGTACCAGATCTGGCGGAACGGCTCCTCCGGGATCGACTGGGACGCCCGCCCCGGCAGCAGGTTCTGGACACTGCCGGACACCAGCTGGCGCAGCACCGACGGGCTCAGCCCCTGGCTCACCAGACCCGCCTGGCGCTGCTCCCAGTCGGCCCCGCCGAAACTGCCGAGCCGGCGGCGCAGGGGCAGGGGCAGCTGCTCCACCCGGGCCAGCCACTCCTCCGCCAGCTCGTTCCATACCCGCCGCAGCGGGGCATCCTCAAGGGAATCGCTGGGCAGCCGGCCGTTGCGCTCCGGGTACTGGGCCAGCAGGGCCGCATCCACCAGGCTCAGGAACCAGCCGCGGTCCACCTGCATCGCCCGCAGCCGGTTGAGCAGCTGCTGGCGCTGATCCACCTCCGCCGGCGGCAGGCTGCTGGGCAGTTCCGGCAGGCCAGTGGGCGACGACGGCGCCACCTTGCCCCGGCTCAGCCACCACCAGCCCAGGGCCGTGCCCACGATGGCCGAGAGCACCAGGGCGATCAGCACCCGCCAGAAGCCCCCTTCCGCGGCCTCTTCCCGCTCCTCGTAGCGGCGGCGCAGCACCTCGGGGGGCGGGGAAGGGGGCGCCACCGGCGCGGCGGTGGAGGGCAGCTGGGGTTCCACAGCAGCGGCACGCGGCAGGGCCGGCTCCTGTGGGGCCACGTCGGCGGCCACGGCCAGGGCCTCGTCCGCCGGCAGCGGCGGGGGCACGGGGGGAGCAGGGGCCGGTGGGGCGATGGCGGGCGCGGCCTGGGGCACCAGGATCACGGTGCGGTCGGCCCGGGGCACCGGGCCCGTGCTCTCCGGCATCGCCAGCCCCTGGAAGGCCACCAGGGCCTGGCCGGCGGAGGCGAAGCGCTGGTCGGACTGGCGGCTCAGCAACCGCTGCAGCGCCTGGCTCAGGGCCGGCTCCGCCTCCAGGGCCGCCGGCCAGCGCCATTCCATGGTGGCCGGATCCAGCAGCCGCTCCGGCGGATCGCCGCTCAGCAGCACCAGGCACACCACGCCGAGGGCGTGCAGGTCCATCCAGGGCTGGGCCGGCTCGCCCCGGGCCAGCTCGGGCGGGGCATAGCCGGGCGTGGTGCCCAGCACCCGCGTGCCGGCCGTGCCGGAGGCCGTGCCCCGCACCAGGCCGAAGTCGAGCGGCACCGGCAGGCCGTCGCTGTCGCGGCGCAGCAGGTTGGCCGGGCTGAGATCCCCGTGCAGCAGGTCCTGGCTGTGCAGCGCCGCCAGCACCGGCAGCAGCTGGCGCAGCAGCAGCAGCACCTCCCCGGCCCCGAACACCAGCTGGCGCTCCTGGCGCAGCTCCAGCAGCTGCTGGTAGGTGCGACCCGCCTGCCATTCCCGCACCAGCCAGAGCTGGTCGCCCTCGCCGATCGCCGCGCCGATGCGTGGTACCTGGGGGTGCAGCACCCCCTGCAGCCGCGACCACAGGTCCCGGGCCCGCCCCTGGTCCTGCTCCGGCCCGAGGCGCCGCAGGGCCATCGGGGCATCGGCCGCCAGCTGGTCGCTGGCCAGCCACAGCTCCCCCTGGATCGCCGCCTCGTCGGAACCGAGCCGCCGCTCCAGCCGGTAGCGCCCGCCGATCACCTGGCCCTGGACAGCGGCAGTGGAGGTCATCGAATCGGGGCCGCTCCGGTGCGCTGGGGTTGGCTCAGGCCGCGTCCAGCGAGCCAATCATGGTCGTAGAGCCGGGAGCGGTAGCGATCGCCGCTGTCGCACAGCACGGTGACGATGCGGTGACCGGGGCCGAGCCGCCGGGCGGTCTCCACCGCCGCGGCCACGTTGATGCCCACCGAGCCGCCCATGAACAGGCCTTCCTGCCACAGCAGGCCATAGATCGTGGCCAGGGCCGTGGGGTCGTCGATGCGCACCGCATCGTCGACCGGGGCCCCCTCGAGATTGGCGGTGACACGGCTGTTGCCGATGCCTTCGGTGATCGAGCGGCCCTCGCTCTGGAGGCTGCCGTCGGTGGCCCAGCTGTAGAGGGCGCTGCCGTGGGGATCGGCCAGCACGCAGCGGACCCGCGGGTCGCGCTCCTTGAGGTAAAGGGCCACCCCGGCGTAGGTGCCGCCGGTGCCGGTGGCGGCCACCCAGGCATCCACCCTGCCGCCGCACTGCTCCCAGATCTCCGGCCCCGTGGTGGCGTAGTGGGCCCGGCGGTTGGCCAGGTTGTCGAACTGGTTGGCCCAGAAGGCTCCGGGGGTCTGCTCGGCGATCGTCCCGGAAAGCCGCACGTAGTTGGCGGGGTCGCTGTAGGGCACCGCCGGCACCGGGCGCACCTCGGCCCCGAGGCTGCGCAGCAGGCCGATCTTCTCGGCCGACTGGGTGTCGGGGATGACGATCAGGCAGCGGTAGCCCAGGGCATTGCAGAGATGGGCCAGGCCGATGCCCGTGTTGCCGGCGGTGCCCTCCACCACGGTGCCGCCGGGCTGCAGGGCGCCGCTGGCCTCCGCCTCCTGCAGGATGCCGAGGGCGGCCCGGTCCTTGACCGAGCCCCCGGGGTTCATGAACTCCGCCTTGCCGAGGATCTCGCAGCCCGTCAGGGCGCTGAGGGCCTCCAGCCGGATCAGCGGCGTCTGGCCGACCGCCCCGCGGAATCCTGCGGTGATTCCCCTGGTGCTGGCTTCGCTGTGGGCGCCCATGCGGCTGGCCTTCTCCGTGGCTGCGTGGGCGGATCGTAGGGAACATCCCTAAGGTCGGCCCCAGAGATCGGCAGGCCGATGGGCTCCAGGGCGTCTTCCCCGGCGGACATCGCCAGCCTGCGGCGGCGGCTGCAGGCGGTGCGCCGCCACAGCACCGCCCTGATCGAGGGCCTCGAACCCGAAGACCTGTGCCTGCAGGGCATGGCGGACGCCAGCCCGGCCAAGTGGCACCTGGGCCACACCACCTGGTTCTTCGAGACCTTCCTGCTCGAACCCCACCTGGGCGGCCATGAGCCCGCCGACCGCCGCTGGGGCTACCTGTTCAACTCCTATTACGACGCCATCGGCAGCCGCCACCCCCGGCCCCAGCGCGGCCTGCTCACCCGGCCGGTGATCGGTGAGGTGCTGGCCTGGCGCCAGCGGGTGGACGCCGGTCTGGAGGCCCTGCTCGACGACCTGGAACGGCGGCCGGCCCCGGAGGCCGCCCCGCTGCTGGCGCTGGTGGAGCTGGGCCTGCAGCACGAGCAGCAGCACCAGGAGCTGCTGCTGATGGACCTGCTCGACGGCTTCGGCCGCAACCCCCTGGAGCCCGCCTGGGGCCCCGAACCGGCCGGTGCCGGCCCCGGCGATGCCAGCGGAGACAGCGGCCTCTGGCGGGCCCACCCCGGCGGTCTGGTGGCGATCGGCCACGACCCGGGCGCCACCGCGCCAGGGGAACCGGACGGCTTCCACTTCGACAACGAGGCCCCCCGCCACCGCCAGTGGCTGGAGCCCTTCGCCCTCGCCGCAGGCCTCACCACCAACGCCGACTACGCCCGCTTCATCGCCGATGACGGCTACCGGCGGCCGGAGCTGTGGATGAGCGAGGGCTGGGCGGTGGTGCAGGAACGCGGCTGGCTCGCCCCCCGCTACTGGCGCGGCGACTGGGAATTCACCCTGGAGGGCCGTCGGCCCCGCCATCCCCAGGCGCCGGTGCGCCACCTCAGCTGGTTCGAGGCCGACGCCTACGCCCGCTGGTGCGGGGCCCGGCTGCCCAGCGAAGCCGAATGGGAGGCCGTGGTGGCGGCAGGGGAAGCGGGCGGCGAAGCGCTCCCCCAGGCCTTCGGAGCCCTGTGGCAATGGACGGGCACCCCCTACCGGCCCTACCCCGGCTTCCGGCCCGCCCCCGGGGCCGTGGGGGAATACAACGGCAAGTTCATGTCGTCCCAGTTCGTGCTGCGGGGCAGCAGCTTCCTCACGCCGGCGGGCCACCAGCGCCTCACCTACCGCAATTTCTTCACGCCCCACAGCCGCTGGATGGCCTCCGGCCTGCGGCTGGCCCGCGACGGCGACGGCGATCACGCCGGCACCGCATGCTGATCGATCTCCATCCCGAGCCCGCCGACATCCGCCGGCTGGTGATCGACGGCATGGAGCGCCGTCCGCGCCAGCTGCCGGCCTGGCTGCTCTACGACGCCGAAGGATCGCGGCTGTTCGAAGCCATCTGCGAGCAGCCGGAATACGGCCTCACCCGCACCGAGACGGCCCTGCTGGAGGCCCGGGCCGGCGAACTCGCCGCCGCCCTGGGCCCCGGGGTGGTGGTGGAGTTCGGCGCCGGCAACGCCCGCAAGGTGGGGCCGCTGCTGAGCGCCCTCCAGCCGGCCGCCTACGTGGCCCTCGACATCAGCGCCGATCACCTTGCCCCCGCCTGCGAAGCCCTGCAACAGCGCCATCCCGGGCTGCCGGTGCTCGGCATCTGCTGCGACTACAGCCTGCTGGAACACCTGCCCCCCGTTGAGGTGCTGGAGGGCCAGCGGCGGCTGGGCTTCTACCCGGGCAGCTCCCTGGGCAACTTCGATCCCCCCGGCGCCGTGGCCCTGCTGCGCCAGTTCCGCCAGCTGCTGGGGGCCGGCAGCCGCCTGCTGGTGGGCATCGACCAGCCCAAGGCGGTGGAGCGGCTGGAGGCGGCCTACAACGACCGGGCCGGCTGGTCGGCCGCCTTCGCCCGCAACCTGCTCACCCGGCTCAACCGCGATCTCGACGGCGATTTCGGCGCCGATGACTTCCGCTACCAGGCCTGGTGGGAGCCGGGGCCCAGCCGCATCGCCATGGCCCTGGTGAGCTGCCGCGAGCAGCAGCGGCAGCTGGCGGGGCGCCGCTGGAGCTTCGCCGCCGAGGAGCCGCTGATCACCGAGTACAGCTACAAGTACAGCCCCGACGGCTTCCTGGCCCTGGCCGCCGACGCCGGCTGGCAGGGGGCGGGCCGCTGGAGCGACCCCGGCGAGGACCTTTCCCTGCATCTGCTGGTGCAGGCAGACTCCCAGCAGGAACGGAGCAGGTCATGAGCCGGGAAGAACAGCGCCAGGCCATGCGGGGCGTGCGGGAAGGGCTGATCGAGGAACTGGAGCAGCTGTACCGCCGCGCCTTCGACCGCATCGGTGAGCAGGACCTGGGCGAGGGCGCCATCGCCCGTCTCACCCAGCTGCTGCTCCGCTCCCGCGAAGCGGCCATCACCCCGCTGCAGGAGGAGATCGAAGCCCCGCTGATCACCCGGGCCCCCGGCGACCCCCAGCCATGAGCGCCAACTGGCTGGAGGAACTCGAAGCCCGGCTGGAACAGCAGCTGGAGGGCTTCCTGCGCTCCAACCCCCAGCAGGAGGCCCTGCTCAACGAGCAGCAGGCCCGCGACCGCCAGCGCAACCTGCTGGCGGAACGGCTGCAGCTGCGCCAGCAGGCGGAGGAGCAGCGCCGGCTGCTGCTGCGGCTGGCCGAGGAGATCCGCCAGTGGCAGGGGCGGGTGGAGCGGGCCCGCTCCGCCGGCGCCCAGGACCTGGCCGCCCGGGCCGAGCAGCACATCGCCGGGCTGATGGACCAGGGGCGCCACCGCTGGCGCGCCCTGGGGGATCTGGGTCAGCGTTTCGCCAGCGTGGAGCAGGAGCTGGCCGATCTGGTGCCCGCCCGCACCACCAGCCAGGCCAGCGGCCCCGACCTGGAGGCCGACTGGGCCCAATTCGAAGCCCAGCAGGAGCTGCAGGAGCTGCGCCGCAGGATGCAGCGCTGAGGGGGCTCCCATGGGCTTCCTGCTCTCAAAACTGCTGCCCCTGGGCCTCTACCCCCTCGGCCTGGCGTTGCTGCTGCAGATCGCCGGCCTGCTGCTGCGCCAGCGGCGCCTCGGACCGGTGCTTTCCTGCTCCGGCCTGGCCCTGCTCTGGCTGGCGGCCACCCCCCTGGTGAGCCGGCAGCTGGTGTGGGGGCTGGAGGAGCGGGCGGCCCGGCTCACCCCCGATCCGATCCCCCGGGCCGATGCGGTGCTGGTGCTGGGGGGCGGCCTGCGGCCGGCCCTGCCGCCCCGCCGCGGCGTCGAGGTGAACGAGGCCGGCGACCGGCTGCTGCGCGCCGTGGCCCTGATGCGGGAGGGCAAGGCCCCCTGGCTGCTGGTGAGCGGCGGCCGGGTGAGTTTCATGGCCAACGACCCGGCGGCGCCGGAGGCCCGGCTGGCCGCGGCCCTGGCCACCAGCCTGGGGGTGCCGGCCGACCGGATCGTGGTGAGCGAGGAGGGCCGCAACACGGCGGAGGAGACCCGGGCCCTGGTGAAGCTGGCCGAAGGGCGCGGCTGGCGCTCCCTGCTGCTGGTCACCAGCGCCACCCACCTGCCCCGTTCCCTGGCGACCCTGCGCCGGGCCACCAGCCTGCGGATCATCCCGGTGGCCTGCGACTTTCAGCTCTCGGACCGGGCCTCCTTCGGCACCCCCACCCCGGCCGGCGTGCTGTTGAGCGTGCTGCCCAACGCCGAGGCCCTGGTGCTCACCACCACGGCCCTGCGGGAGCACCTGGGCCTGCTGGTGTACCGCCTGAGGGGCTGGATCTGAGGGTTACTTCTTGGGGGCCGGGGGCACCAGGCTCACCCCCTCGGGCGGCGGGGTGGGGTCGGGATCGGCGATCAGCATGTGCTGGAGCACGATCTCGGGGCGTTCGCTGTCGCGCCAGCGGATCCGGTAGGCCGGCATCTTGGTGCCCCGGCTGGTGGTCTGCTCCACCGGCTCCATGACCCAGCCACGGCGTGATCGCCCCTGGGGATTGCGCTTCACCACCGCATCGGCGTGTTGAAAGCGAAAACCGACGCGCTCACCACTCATGTCAACGAGAGCTCCCTGACTGGGGAGAATGCCTAGTGAGATCCATTATCCCACTGCATCGGTTCCGGCCCTCTCCCGGCCCTCCGGACGCAACAGGGGGAAGGCGATCACATCGCGGATCGAGGGGCTGTCGGTGAGCAGCATGGCCAGCCGGTCGATGCCAATCCCGAGGCCGCCGGTGGGGGGCATGCCCACCTCCAGCGCCGTGAGGAAATCCTCGTCGACGGTCTGGGCCTCCGGATCGCCCGCCTGGCGCCGCTCCTGCTGGAGCTCCAGCCGGGCCCGCTGGTCCACCGGATCGATCAGCTCACTGAAGGCATTGGCCGTCTCCCGGCCCACGATGAACAGCTCGAAGCGCTCCACCAGGCCGGGCTTGCTGCGATGGGCCCGGGCCAGGGGCGAATTCTCCACCGGGTAATCCAGCACGAAGGTGGGTTGCTCCAGGGTGGCCTCCACGCGCTGCTCGAAGGCCTCCACCAGCAGCCGGCCCACGCTGTCGGCCGTTTCGGGGGCCGCCAGGCCGACGGCCTCCATCGCCGCCACGGCCTCGGGCCGGCTGCTGAAGGCGTTGAAATCCAGGCCGGTGGCCTGCTCCACCAGCTCGTGCATCGTCGCCCGCCGCCAGGGGGGCGTCAGGTCGATGGCGGTGCCCTGGTAGGTGATCCGGGTGCTGCCGCACACCTCCGTGCACGCTGCCGCCAGCAGCTGCTCGGTGAGGGCCATCATGTCGTGGTAGTCGGCGAAGGCCTGGTAGATCTCCACCGAGGTGAACTCAGGGTTGTGCCGCGTGCTCACCCCCTCGTTGCGGAAGATGCGGCCCAGCTCGTACACCCGCTCGAAGCCGCCCACCACCAGCCGCTTGAGATGCAGCTCGGTGGCGATCCGCAGGGTCAGCGGCAGATCCAGGGTGTTGTGGTGGGTGGCGAAGGGCCGGGCGTCGGCGCCACCGGCCTCGGTCTGCAGCACCGGCGTCTCGATCTCGAGAAAACCGCGCTCATCCAGCCAGCGCCGCATGGCGCTCACCAGCCGGGCCCGGCGCCGGAAGGTTTCGCGGGTGTGGGGCGAGACGATCAGATCCAGGTAGCGCTGGCGGTAGCGCTTCTCCACGTCGGCCAGGCCATGCCACTTGTCGGGCAGGGGCTGGAGGCTCTTGCTGAGCATCCGCCAGTCCGTCACCTTCACCGACAGCTCGCCCCGGTCGGTGCGGCGCAGGGTGCCGTGCACGCCGATCCAGTCGCCGCTGTCCACCAGGGAGGTGATCTGGGCGAAGCCCTCGGGTTCGTCCGGGTGGGCCTTTTCGAGGGTGGCCTTCTCGATGAACAGCTGGATCGGGCCCGATTCGTCGGCGATGGTGAAGAAGGCCAGCTTGCCCATCACCCGGCGCGTCATCACCCGGCCCGCCAGGGCCACGGCCACGTCGCGCTCCTCCCCGTTGGGCAGGTCGGCATGGGCCTGCTGCAGGTCGGCGCTGCGGTGGCTGGGGGCGAATCCCAGGGCGTAGGGCGCCCGGCCGAGGGACTGGAGGGTCCGGGCTTTCTCCAGACGGGTCTCACGCAGGTCCGACAAGGCAGGAAGGGCGGTGGAGCGGATCGCTGCCCATCCTGCAGGACGGTCCGCAGCCCCGGCCGGGGAGACCCGGGGAGCTTCAGCCGGCGGCCACCAGGGTGGCTTCGCCGATCCGCTGGGAGGAGTAGCCGGTGCCCCGCACCGTGAGGATCAGCTCCGGATTGCGGGGATCGGGCTCGAGCTTGCCCCGCAGCCGCGCCACATACACATCCACCACCCGCAGGTCGGCGGCGCGCCGCGGCGGGTAGCCCCAGAGCTGCTCGAGGATCTCGGCCCGGGGCACCACCCGGCCCGGCTCCCGGAACAGCAGCTCCAGCAGGCTGAATTCGGTGTAGGTGAGGGCGATGCGCTGGCCTTCACGGGTGACCTGGCGGCGGTTGGTGTCGACCACCAGGTCGCCCACCCGCAGCACACCGGAACCGGTGGGCAGCTCCCGCGGTTCGCTGGTGGCGGCGCCCCGGCCCATGCGGCGCAGGATGGTGGCGATGCGGGCCTCGAGTTCCTTGGGGCTGAAGGGCTTGGGCAAATAATCGTCGGCGCCGAGATCCAGGCCCGCCACCCGCTCGGCGATGGCATCAAGGGCCGAGAGGAAGATGATCGGCACGCAGGATTCGGCCCGCAGACGCCGGCAGACGGCGAAGCCGTCGAGCTTGGGCAGCATCACGTCGAGCACCACCAGATCGGGCTGCTCGCGGTGGAAGAGGCTGAGGGCCTCCTCGCCGTCCTCGGCGCAGAGCACCCGGTAGCCGGCCAGCTTCAGGCGCATGGTCAGCACCCGGCGCACCGCCGCCTCGTCGTCGACCACCAGCAGGGTGGCGATCGGCTCGGCGGGCTGGTCTTCGGGACAGGAGCCGGTGCCGGAGACCTGCAATTCCGGTTGATCGGTGGTGAAGGATGCGTGCCCGGGCGTGTGCATCACTCCTTTACCGCAGGATGAAGAATCGCAACCTTAACGCGAAGCCCAATCCCCAAGCGAGACCGTGATCGCCTCCGGCAGCGGCCTTCTGGCCAGAATTAATCATTTCTAAAGAAGTTTCCGGTCCCACACGGCTCACGGCCAGCGCGCCGCCGCGTAACGGTTCCACTGCTGCTCGGCCTCCGCCAGGGCCGCATCGCTCTCCAGCTGGCCCAGCATGGATCGCTGCAGCTGGGTGTAGAGAATCGCCTGCAGACGCTTCACACCGGGGGTGGCCGGCACCAGCACCCGGGCCTGCTCCAGGGTCTCCACGGAGAGCAGCCGGGCGCTGTGGACCAGCGCCTCCGGACCCTGCCCGGGGGCGGCCCGGCGCAGCCGCTGCTCCAGCTGCTGCAGGGCGCCCCTGGAGGAGGGCAGCACCCGGGCCTCCTCGGCGAAGGCCAGCTGGTTGGCCGCATCGCTGAGGAACAGGGCGAAACTCACCGCCTCCGGCGCCATGGCGCTCTGGCGGGGCACCACCAGGTTCATCACCGCCACGTTGGCCTCACCGCCGGGCCCGGTCAGCGGCGGGTAGGGGGCGGCGGCGGCGGCGATGCCGGGGGCGTTGGTCTGGAGGTTGCGCAGGAAGTCGGGCCCGCTGGCCACCTGGGCCAGGTCACCGGCCTGGAACAGCTCGATGGCGCGGCGGTAGCCCTGGCTCACCACTTCCCGCGGCAGCAGGCCCCGGCGGTAGAGGTCGCTCCAGAAGGCGAAGGCCCGGCGGCCGGCCGGACTGTTGAACGCCGCCCGCCGGCGCCCGTCGAGCAGCCGCACCCCCATCTGCACCATCGACTCCATCAGCTCGGCGGAATCGTCGGGAACCACCGTGACGAACAGGGCGTACTTGCCGGTGCGCCGGCGCACCGCCTCCGCGTAGGCCGGCACCTCCTCCCAGCGCCGCGGCGGCGCCGCCACACCGGAGCGCTGCAGCAACTGGCGGTTGGCGATCGTCACCCGGGCGGTGAGGTACCAGGGGATGGCGAACTGCTGCCCCTCCTGGCGGCCCGACGCCCAGATGCGCTCCAGGTAGGTGTCGGCCGCGCCGGGGGGCAGCAGGGGCCCCAGGTCGCTCAGCCCCCCCTTGCTGGCCAGGTTGGCGGCGAAGGGCGGGTTGAGGTTGACCAGATCCGGCGCGGTGCGCGCGAAGACGGCCGCCAGCAGCTTGCGCTCCACCGATCCCCAGGGCACGTCGGTCCAGCGCACCTGCACGCCGGGGTGCAGCCGCTCCCAGGCGGCGATCACCTGCCCCATGAAGGGGTTGAACCGGGGCGCCAGGTCGAGGGTCCAGACGTTGAGCTGGCGGCTGCCCTTGGGCTGGGGCGACCGTCCGCAGGCGGCGGCGGCCAGACCCAGGGCGAAGGGGGCCCCCAGCAGGCGCAGGGCGCTGCGGCGTGACAGGGGCAGGCCGGGGGGAGGAACGGCCATGGCTCAGCGGCGCCAGCCCGCCCCCAGCTGCCGCCAGAGCAGCAGCTGCAGGGAGCAGAGCATCGGAGCGAGCAGGGCCGTGATCAGCGTCTGGGCAAGCAGGGAATGCACTCCGGCCACGGCCAGATCATCCCAGAGCCAGCCCGGCAGGGCGAGCAGGGCCGGGTTCACCCCCATCGCCTCGAGGGTGGGGCCCGACACCGAGCCCACCAGGGGCGTGGCGGCCCGGCTGCCCGACCAGGCCAGCAGCGCCCACTGCAGCATCAGGCTGAGATCGAGCAGGAAGGCGCCGATCAGGGCCAGCAGCCCCAGGCTGAAACTGCGCTGGATCGGCGGCGCCCGCCGGCCCATGCGTCCCCACCACCAGCCCAGCAGCACCAGGGCGGGGATCTGGGTGACGCTGCCGGAGTGGAGCCCATCGAGCATCAGCCCCAGGGCCAGGCCGGCGCAGGCGCCGGAGAAGCGACCGTCCGCCAGGGCCCAGGGCAGCAGCCACAGCACCGCCCAGGACGGGCCCAGGCCCGAGAGCGTGAGCCAGCCCGGGGACATCAGGCTGAGCAGCGGGACCAGCAGGGCCGAGGCGGCAAACCAGGGCTGCCGGGACAGCAGGTCCATCAGCGCACCTGCACCTGAACCCAGTCCACCGCCGACAGCGGCGCGATCAGCTGCACCACCGCTTCGGGGGCCGGATCGGCGGTGGCATCGAGGGTCTGGATCACACCCACGGGCAGGTTCGGGGGCACCAGGGTGCTCGCCGGCGAGGTCACCACCACGTCCCCGGGACGCGCCTGGGGATCCTTCTCCAGGAAGCGGAGCACGGGCCGGCCGGTGCCGGTGCCCGTGAGCAGACCGTGGTGCTGGGTGCGGCCCACCCAGACGCCCACCCGGCTGCGGGGGTCGGTGAGCAGGGTGACGGTGGCGGTGCTGGGGGTGACGCTCGACACCAGGCCGATCAGGCCGCCCGGGCCGATCACCGCCTGGCCGGCCCGCAGGCCGCTGAGGGATCCCTGGCCGAGCAGCAGCTGCTGCCACCAGCCGGCGGGGTCGCGGGAGATCACCGGGGCCGTGACCCGCTGGGGGCTGTCTTTCTGCAGTTCCAGCAGGGTGCGCAGCCGCTGGTTGTCATGCTCCAGCTGGGCCAGTCGGGCGCTGTCTTCGACGCGGCGGGCCGAGCGCAGCCATTCCGCCTGGGCCGTCCCCGGCCAGAAGGGACGGCTGAGAAAGGCGTAGGCATCGGCGAACAGCGCCCCCTTGCTGAAACGCACGGCCAGCAGGGCGAGCAGCACCAGCAGCCACGGGCCGAGGCGTCGCAGGGAGGCGCCATCGGCAAAGCGAAGCCAGCGCCAAGCCGGCATGGGATTCAGGACGCCTGACGGGCGAAGTCAGGGGTGTCGAGGACGCGCTCCAGCCGGCTGTAGTCCTCCAGCACCATGCCGCAGCCGTTGACCACGCAGAGCAGGGGGTCTTCGGCCACGTGGGTGAGGATGCCGGTCTCGTGGCTGATCAGGTCGCAGATGCCGCGCACCAGGGCGCCGCCGCCGGCCAGCATGATGCCCCGATCGACGATGTCGGCCGCCAGCTCGGGCGGGGTGCGCTCCAGGGTGCGCTTCACCGCCTCCACGATCACGTTGAGCGGCTCGGCCATCGCCTCGCGGATGTCTCCAGCGCGCACGTTGATGGTGCGGGGCAGGCCGGAGAGGAGGTGCAGACCCCGCACATCCATGGAGGTCTCGTCGTGCTCGTCGTCGGGGAAGGCCGAGCCGATCCGGATCTTGATGTCCTCGGCGGTGCGCTCGCCAACCACCAGGTTGTGCACCTTCTTCAGGTAGATGCTGATGGCGTCGCTGAGCTCATCGCCGGCCACCCGCACCGACTCGCTCAGCACGGTGCCGCCGAGGCTGAGCACGGCCACTTCGGTGGTGCCGCCGCCGATGTCGACGATCATGGTGCCCACCGGTTCGGTGACGGGCAGGCCAGCGCCGATGGCGGCGGCCACCGGTTCGTCGATCAGGTGCACCTGGCGGGCTCCGGCCAGACCGGCCTGATGCACGGCCCGGCGCTCCACCCCGGTGACACCGCTGGGGATGCCGATCACCAGCCGTGGGGCGATCACGCCGCGGCCTTCGTTGCCCTTCTGGATGAAGCTCTTGATCATCTGCTCGGCGGCATCGAAATCGGCGATGACGCCGTCCCGCAGCGGGCGGATCGCCCGGATGTTGCCGGGGGTGCGGCCCAGCATCAGCTTGGCCTCCTCACCCACCGCCAGCGGCGTGCCCCGTTCCAGATCAATCGCCACCACCGAGGGCTCCTGCAGCACGATGCCCTTGCCGGACACGTACATCAGGGTGTTGGCCGTCCCCAGATCGATGCCGATATCGCGGGAGAACTGGAAACGGCGGAAAAACACAGGCGGGCCTCTGGCAGCGGTCAATCATAGAGGGGCCAATCCCGGCGACCCACCCGTCGGTCTGGGGGGGTGTGACAACCGGGACGAAGGGTGGAACTGATGGGACGGGGCCCCCGAACCGGGTGCCGCATCATTGATCCACTTGTTCCAGGAGCACGCCATGGGCGTCAATTCCATCACCCTCGTCGGCCGGGCCGGCCGCGACCCGGAGGTCCGCTACTTCGAATCCGGCAGCATGGTCGCCAACCTCACGCTGGCGGTGAACCGGCGCAGCCGGGACGACGAGCCCGACTGGTTCAACCTCGAGATCTGGGGCAAGCAGGCCCAGGTGGCCGCCGACTACGTCCGCAAGGGCGCCCTGATCGGCATCATCGGCTCCTTCAAGCTCGACCGCTGGACCGACCGCGCCAGCGGGGAGGAGCGCAGCAAGCCCGTGATCCGCGTGGACCGGCTGGAGCTGCTCGGCAGCAAGCGCGATGCCGAAGGCGGCGGCGGCTTCAGCGGTGGCGGCGGCTTCGGCGGCGGCGAACCCAGCGACGAGGAAGTGCCGTTCTGAGGCCTTCGGCCTCACGTTTGGCTCCCGGGGGCTTGTGCCAGTGACGCAGCCGGGTTATCAAGCGTCTGAAGCCAAAGGAGGCGCCCCACCGGGCGCCTTTTTTACTGTCCAGGCACCCTCAGGGGTTCCGGGAAGGGAGCAGGGTCAACCGCTGTTGCGGCTCTGCTTCCAGATCCGCAGGCCGAGCCAGACGCCCCCGGCCAGCACCGCCAGCACCAGCAGCACCTTCACCAGCTGGGCGGCGGGTGCGATCCAACCCTCAACCTTGGTGTAGCCCTCGCCCAGCATCAGACCCGCCAGCGTGAGCAGCAGGGTCCAGATCAGGCTGCCGGCGGTGGTCCAGATCAGAAACGGCGTGATCGGCATCATCTCGATGCCGGCAGGCACCGAGATGAGGGTGCGGATGCCGGGCACCAGCCGACCCCAGAACACCAGCGCCGTGCCGTGGCGGTTGAACCAGCGGCGGCTGCGGTGCAGTTCCTGGGGCCGGATGCCGATCCAGCGGCCATGGCGATCGAGCCAGTGCTCGATGCGCTCCTCGTTCACCAGCCGGCCGACGCCGTACCAGGGCAGGGCACCGAGGACAGTGCCCAGCAGACCGGCCAGCACCACCGGCACCAGGGCGAGCTTGCCCTGATGCACATAGAAGCCCCCGAGGGGCATGATCAGCTCGGAAGGGATGGGGGGGAACAGGTTTTCCAGAAACATGGCCGCGAAGATCGCGCCATAACCCGTTGCCGGATTGGCCTCCACGGCCGACCCGATCATCTCGGGCAGTTTCTGCACCAGTTCCAACGCCATCGAACCGCCGAATGAGACGGGTCAGTCTTCCACGACGGCCCGTGCGCTGCCAGCGACGGGCCGTGACCGCATCAGCAGCGGCTGATCAGTAGCGGTAGTGATCGAGCTTGTAGGGACCTTCCACCGGGACGGCGATGTAGGCCGCCTGCTCGGCGGTGAGCTCGGTGAGCTTGGCTCCGATCTTCTCGAGGTGAAGGCGGGCCACCATCTCATCGAGGTGCTTGGGCAGCACGTAGACCTGCTTCTCGTACTGGTCGCCCTTGCTGAACAGCTCGATCTGGGCCAGCACCTGGTTGGTGAAGGAGTTGCTCATCACGAAGCTGGGGTGGCCGGTGCCGCAGCCCAGGTTCACCAGCCGGCCTTCGGCCAGCAGGATGATCCGGTTGCCGCTGGGCAGGATCACGTGATCCACCTGGGGCTTGATGTTGTCCCAGGTGTACTGCTTCAGCGACGCCACATCGATCTCATTGTCGAAGTGGCCGATGTTGCAGACGATCGCCTGATCCTTCATCGCCAGCAGGTGCTCGTGACGGATCACGTGGTAGTTGCCGGTGGCCGTCACGAAGATGTCCACATCGGCCACCACGTCTTCGAGACGCACGACCCGGTAGCCCTCCATGGCCGCCTGCAGGGCGCAGATCGGATCGATCTCGGCGATCATCACGGTGGCGCCCAGGCCGCGCAGTGACTGGGCGGAACCCTTGCCCACGTCGCCGTAGCCCAGCACCAGGGCCACCTTGCCGGCCACCATCACATCGGTGGCCCGCTTGACGCTGTCGACGAGGGATTCGCGGCAGCCGTAGAGGTTGTCGAACTTGCTCTTGGTGACCGAGTCGTTGACGTTGATGGCCGGGAACGGCAGTTCACCGTTCTTCTGCATCTGGTACAGACGGGCCACACCGGTGGTGGTCTCCTCGGTGACGCCCTGGATGTTGGCGTAGATCCGGGAATAGAAGCCGGGCTGCACCGCCAGCCGCTGGCGGATGGAGTTGAACAGGGCCACCTCCTCCTCGCTGGAGGGGTTGTCGAGCACCGACAGATCCTTCTCGGCCTTGGTGCCGAGCACCACGAGTCCGGTGGCGTCGCCACCATCGTCGAGGATCATGTTGGGGGTGCCGCCATCGCCCCACTCCAGGATGCGGTGGGTGAAGGCCCAGTACTCATCGAGGCTTTCGCCCTTGTAGGCGAACACCGGTATGCCGGCGGCGGCGATGGCGGCGGCGGCGTGGTCCTGGGTGGAGAAGATGTTGCAGGACGCCCAGCGCACCTCGGCACCGAGGGCCACCAGGGTCTCGATCAGCACCCCGGTCTGGATGGTCATGTGGAGGCTGCCGGCGATGCGGGCACCCTTGAGCGGCTGCTCGGCACCGAATTTGCGACGCAGGGCCATCAGGCCGGGCATCTCGGTTTCGGCGATCGCCAGTTCCTTGCGGCCCCAGTCGGCCAGACCCAGGTCGGCGATCACGTAGGTACCGGTGGCCTGCAGGCCGGCGAACGCAGCCTCAGGGCTGGAGGGTGTTGCCACCATGAAGAAAAGCTCCCGTGCGGGAGGACGAGAAATGGAAAATATCTGCGGAGACGCCGAGGCTTCGGGCTCGCTTGAAAGGGAATCTACCGCGATGGGCCAGGGCGACGCGATCCAGGAGTGGCAGCTTGCCGATGCGGCGGCCACCGCCGCCCTGGGGCGCTGGCTGGCGGACCGGCTGAGGGCCCCGGCGGACACCGTCGCGGCCGCCCATGCCCCGGTGCTGCTGCTCCAGGGCGATCTGGGGGCCGGCAAGACCTGTCTGGTGCAGGGCCTCGGGGAAGGCCTGGGCATCACCGAGCCGATCACCAGCCCCACCTTCGCCCTGGCCCAGCACTACACGCCCGCCTCCGGCCCTGGCGGCACCGCCGCGGCCACCGCCCTGGTGCATCTCGATCTCTACCGCCTGGAGGCGAGCGCCGCGGCCGATGAGCTGTTCGCCCAGGAGGAGGAGGAGGCCCGCCAGCTGGGGGCCGTCCTGGCGGTGGAGTGGCCCGAGCGGCTGAGTTTCCGGCCCCGGGAGGCCTGGTGGCTGCAACTGAGCCACGCCGGTGATGGACGCCGGGCCGTGCTGAGCGGCCCTCAGTCCTGAAGCTCAGGCACCCGTTCCAGCAGCCGGCGGGTGAGCGGCTCGCGCCGCTCCCACAGACTCCTGTACCAGGCTTCCCGGGCAGCCAGCTGGTGGTGCTGCATCCGGTTCGCCGCCACCCAGCCCCGGGCCCGCTGGCCCTGCTCCCGCATCGCCACGGGGTCGGCCCGCCAGGCGGTGAGGGCGTCCCGGAGCTCGTCCCCCGTGTGGAACAGGCAGCCCTCCAGACCCGCCGCGATCGTGGCGCCATAGACGGTGGGGCTGGCCAGGATCGCCAGGCCATGGGCCGCCGCCTCGAGGGCCTTGAGGTCGGATTTACAGCGGTTGAAGGGCGTGTCGGCCAGGGGCAGCCAGGCGATGTCGCAGCCGCCCATCAGCCGGTGGTAGGTGGGGTAGTCGCAGGTGGGTGTGAAGCGGCGGCCGGGGATGGCCAGCGCCTCGAAGAAGGCCCGGTCGTGCACCACCTCCACCTGCCAGCGCTCCGGTTCGGCCGCAAGCACCGCGTTGAGGGGGCCGATCCAGGGGCTCCAGTCGGCCTGGCGGTTGAGGGCACCGAAGAAGAGGCGCAGGGGCCGCCCCTGCAGCTCGGTCGCCGTTTCCTCGGGCCGCGGCGCCGGCAGCGCCGCGATGGCGTTGGCGAACACGGCCAGCTCCGGGTTGTGGGGGCGGATCTTCTCGGCCAGGGGCTCGGTGGACACCTGCACCCCATGCATGGCGGTGAAGCAGAGGTGCCGGTTTTCGGCAATCGACGGCCAGTGGTCGGGATCGTCGTCGTACTCACTCACCACCACGTAGCCGTTGCGCAGCAGCAGCCGCAACCGCTCGGCGGCGTCGGTGAGGGTGAGGGCCGGCCGCTGCCAGATCAACAGCCGGGGCAGGGTGGAGGCGGCGGGCAGCAGGCTGAGGGAGCCGGCGCCGCAGCGGATGCTGATGGCCGGCAGGCTGGCCAGGGCCTGCAGCGGCTGGGCCATGCGCACCTCCACCATGCCGGCCTGGGGCCGCAGAGTGAGGCCATCGAGGTGCAGGGGGGGCCGGGGCCGGCGGCTGGCCCGAACCAGGTACTGCAGGGGGGCCACGCCGGCCAGCAGTTCCTTGCGGTCGAGGCCCAGGCCCGCCAGGGCCGGCTCGAGTTGCTGCACGAAGGTCTCGGCCTCCTCGGGGCGGAAGATCCGCGGCGTCAGTTCATGGAGGTGCAGTCCGCAGGAGGCCACCAGGGCCTCGATGCTGTGGCGGGTGAACCAGCGCAGGTGGGTGCGGTCGAACAGGCCCTCCTCCGCCACCGGCCAGCGCCCCCGCAGCAGGTGGGCCAGCACAGACCAGTGCTGCACGTTGGGGATGCAGGCCAGCAGCACCCCCTCGCGGTCGAGCCAGGCCAGATGGCGCTCGAGCGTGGCCCAGGGATCGCGGAAATGCTCGATCACATCGCCGTAGATCAGGCAGTCGATCGGCGGCAGGGCCGGCAGCTGCAGCCCCGGATCCTCCGCATCGGCCCGAATCACCCGGTCGAGGCGCCCGGCGGCCTGCTCGGCCGGTCCGGCCTGCTGCTCCACCCCCACGTAGAACGTGTCGGGGTTGCGGGCCTTGAAGGCCGCCCCCAGGACGCCGGTGCCGCAGCCCACCTCCAGCACCGCCCGGGCCTGGAGCGGAATCCGGGCCAGCAGATCGGGATTGACCCGGTCGTGGTAGCCAGGCGCCTGGTTCACGCGGCGGGTTCGGCCAGCCGGCGCTGCAGGGCCGCAATGATGCGGGCATTGGCCGCAGGAAAGGGATAGGCCTCCAGCTCGCCGGGATCCACCCAGCGCACCTGCTGGGAGGCCAGGGGCCGGGGCTCCCCCGCCAGCCAGCGGCAGAGGTGCACCACGAACCGCAGCCGCTTGTGGCTGTAGGCGTGCTCGAGGGTGATGAGTTCCTCCTCCACGGCCACCTCGATCGCCAGTTCCTCCATCAGTTCACGGCGGATGGTGGCCTCGATCGCTTCGCCGGGTTCCTGCTTGCCGCCGGGGAACTCCCACAGCCCCCCCAGCAGCCCCTCGTTGAGGCGCTGATCGATCAGCACCCGCCCCTCGCCGTCGCGGACCACCCCCACGCCGATCACCTGGAAGGGGACGGGCTTGCTGGCGTCCTTCACGGGGTAGTGGTGGGGGGCGCCGGCAGCGTAGGCAGCACAGCTGCCCCGCCAGGGACAACGGCCGCAGTCGGGGTTGCGGGGCGTGCAGACGCCGGCACCGAGATCCATCAGGGCCTGGTTGAAGGAGCGGGGGCTGGCCCGATCGAGCAGGGATTCGCTGAGCGCCCAGAAGTGGGCCGGCTCCCGCTTCGGGGGCCCCGGATGGGCGATCAGGCGGGCCAGCACCCGCTGCACGTTGCCATCGAGGATCGCGAACGGTTGATCGAAGGCCGAAGAGAGGATGCTGCCGGCGGTGCTGCGGCCGATGCCCGGCAGGGCCATCCAGCCCGCCAGGGTCCGGGGCCAGGGGCCGCTCAGCTGCCGGGCCCCCTGGTGCAGCCGGCGGGCCCTGGCGTAGTAGCCGAGGCCCTGCCAACGCATCAGCACCTCGTGCTCCGTGGCCGCCGCCAGCGCCCCCAGGTCGGGGAAGGAGACCATCCAGCGCTGCCAGTAGGGCAGCACCACGGCCAGCTGGGTCTGCTGCAGCATCACCTCGGCGACCCACACGCCGAAGGGGTCGAGGGGTTCGCCGGGCCCGGGGCGGGACCCGTCGGCGCCGCGCTTCCAGGGGATCTCGTGGCGGCCATGGGCCTCCCACCAGTCGAGCAGGTTACGGCGCAGCAACTCCAGTTGCTCCCGATCACCGAGACGCCCAGATGGCTCTGGGTTGGTGACGGGGAGCCCTGCCGTGCGTGCCCTCATGGCGAGCCCGGCGACCTAGAGAAACCCCCCGGGGCGGGGCCTGTCCCTGGAGAGCGACACGTTTCCCAGCGGTGCCGCCACCGGGGGAGGCGTGGGGGAGGGAGGCGTCCGGGGCTGGGGCGGCTGGGGCACCGCCACCACGTTGAAGGCGATCGACCAGCGCTCCCCCTCGCCGCGGAACGGCGGCACCGAATGGGGCTGCCAGGCGGGAAACACGTAAAAGTCCCCCGGCACGGGCAGCACGTAGTGGGCCATGCCGGTGCGGAAGCTCTGGATGTGCCATTCCTCCGGACCGTGGAAGCAGAGCTGGCCGTCGAAGCTGTCGGCGCGGATCTGGGGGGGCACCTGCAGGAACAGCACCCCGGAGAAGCTGCCCCCGTGGGTGTGGGTGGGGTTGTAGTCGCCGGCCCGCTGGGCGTTGAGCCACAGGTCGATCATCTGCAGGCCGTAGCGGCCAGGGGTCCAGGGCCCGCGGCCCTGGGGCGGCTGCTGGTCGATCACATGGCGGATCCAGCGCTCGCAGGCGGGCAGGATCACCGACCGGCAGAGCTCGGCGGCGGCGGGGTGGTCGGGCCCCAGTTCCCGCTGCTGGGTCAGCTGACCGGCCAGCTTGACGGAGGCATCCGGACTGCGCTCCGGATTCCCGAGCACCATGCGGGCCATGGCCTGTAGGTCGGCCAGCTGCTGGGGGGGCAAGGTGCCATGGAGCAGATAGCGCGGGAAGAGGCTGAGCACCTCCATCACCGGTTCCTCCGAGGCAGCGGGGGGCATTCCGGCCATGGCAGGGCAAGGGGGAAGCCCAAGCCTCGCAAACGGTGAGGCCGGGAGCCGTCAGCTGGCCAGCAAGGGTCAGCTGGCCACGTAGTCCTCCACCGCATCGCTGAGTCGGCGCAGGCCGGCCAGACCGTCCCGCTCCAGATTGCGCACCCGGTCGCGGCTGATGCCCAGGATGCGGCCGATGCCGGTGAGGCTCATCGGCTCCTCCCCGTCGATGCCGTAGCGCATCTTCAGCACCCGACCCTGCAGTTCCGGCAGCTGCTCCAGCAGCGCCCGCAGGTCGCCCTTCAGGCACTCCCCGTCCACCAGCTCACCGGGCAGCACGTCGTCCCCCGCCAGCAGGTCCAGAAGCTCCGTCTCCTCCCCGTCCCCCACCTTCGTCTCCAGGCTCACCGGCTGCCGCGCCCGGCACAGCAGGTCCTTCACCTCCTCCTCCGGCAGCTCCACCGCCACCGCCAGCTCGCTCAGCGTCGGGGTCCGGCCCAGCTCCTGGCTCAGTTCCCGCTGACCCTTCTTCAGCTTGTTCAGCGTCTCGGTGATGTGGATCGGCAGCCGGATCGTGCGGCTCTTCTCCGCGATCGCCCGGGTGATCCCCTGGCGGATCCACCAGTACGCGTAGGTGGAGAACTTGTAGCCCCGGGTCGGGTCGAACTTCTCCACGCCCCGCACCAGGCCGATCGTGCCCTCCTGGATCAGGTCCAGCAGCTCCATGTTCCGCTTGGTGTACTTCTTCGCCACGCTCACCACCAGCCGCAGGTTCGCCGCCACCATCCGCTCCTTCGCCCGGCGGCCGGCGTGCAGCCGCTTGCGCAGCAGTTCGGGAGCCAGACCCGCCGCCGCGGCCAGCTCGGGCTGGCTGGGCTCGCTGCCCCCGGCGCGCATGGTCAGCTCCTCGCGCAGCTCTTCCAGGGCCATCAGCTCCTGCACCTGACGGCCGAGGGTGATCTCCTGCTCGTGGCTCAGCAGCGGCACCCGGCCGATGTCGCGCAGGTAGGAACGCACCAGGTCGCCGTCGACGGGGGGCATCTGGCGCCCGACCGGGGCGGAGACCACCGGATGGATCGCCTCGTCAGGGGCGGGCTCGGCGAGAGCGACGGCGAAGACCATGGCGGAACACCTAACGATGTGTAAAGCCTAACCTGAAGAAGTGTGAACGCCTCTCACAAACGGATTTTTCTTCCCTCTCTCATCCTGGACCCAGCCTATCCAGCAGCAGCTGGGCGGTCTTCAGGTAGATGAACACCCCCGCCACGTCCGTGGCCGTGGTGATGAAGGGGGCCGACATCAGGGCCGGGTCCAGGCCGAGGCGGTCGAACAGCAGGGGCAGCGCCGCCCCCGCCGTGGCGGCCAGGGTGGTGATCGCCACCAGGCTGATTCCGGCCGCGGTGGCCACCAGCGGGCTGCCCCCCATCGTCCAGGCCCAGGGCACCACCACCACCGCCAGCAGGCCGCCCAGCAGGGCGCCGGCGATCAGCTCCCGGCCGATCGTGCGCCATGGGCCAAGCGACTGGAGCCGCTGGGTGCTGAGGCCCCGGATCACCACCGTGGAGCTCTGGGCGCCCACGTTGCCGCCGGTGCCGATCAGCAGCGGGATGAAGGCCGCCAGCAGCACCACCTCCTTGAGCACATGCTGTTCGGAGGCGATCACCGCCGAGGTGCCGGTGTTCGCCACCAGCAGCACCAGCAGCCACACCACCCGACGCCGCGCCACGGTGAACAGGTTGCTGCGGAAGTAGTCGTCCTCATCGGCGCCCTGCACGGCCCCCGCCGCGTAGAGGTCGCGGGTGGCCTCCTGCTGGATCACGTCGATGACGTCGTCCACGGTGACGATCCCCACCAGCCGCTCCTCCCGATCCACCACCGGCACGGCCAGAAAGTCGTAGCGCTGGATCACCCGGGCCACCTCCTCCTGGTCGGTGTCGGTGGCGACGCTCATCACCTCCCGGGTCATCACGTCCCCGAGCCGGTCCTCCGGATCCGCCGTCACCAGATCCCGCAGCGACAGCATGCCGCTGAGATGGCGGGAGGCATCGGTCACATAGAGGCTGTAGATGGTCTCGGTGTCGCGGGCGCGGCGACGCACGATGTCCAGGGCCTGCTGGGCGCTGTGGAACTCCTTGAGATCGATGAACTCCGTCGTCATCAGACGGCCGGCCGTTCCGGTCTCGTAGCCGAGCATCTGGGCGGTGACGCGCCGCTCCGCCGGGCTGAGCTCCGCCAGCAGCCGTCGCACCACCTTGGCCGGCAGCTCGTCGAAGAGGCGCACCCGATCGTCGGGGGACATCTCCTCCACCAGCTCCAGCACCTCCCCGGAGCGCAGTCGCTCCAGCAGCGTCTGCTGCACCGTGGCATCGAGATACTCGTAGACCTCGATCGCCTCGTTCTTGGGCAGCAGCCGGAAGGCCAGGGCCTGCAGGGTGCGCGGCAGGGTGCCGATGGCTTCGGCGGAATCCACCGGCTGCACGGGCTGCAGCAACAGTTTGGCGCCGTCGTAATTGCCGGCCTGCAGCAGTCCCTCCAGCTGGCGGGCCACCACCTCGGCAACGGCGGAGGCCTCACCCATCGGGTCCTCGGATGCCGGTGGTATCGAGTGTATGGGGCGACCGCTAGGGTCCGCAGCGATCCCTACCCAAGGAAGCCACCCATGGCCGTGAACGTGACGGATGTCGTGGTGCGCACCGCCGCCGGCGACGAGCGCCGGCTCGGTGACTGGGCCGGTCAGGTGCTGCTGATCGTGAACGTCGCCAGCCGCTGCGGCTTCACCCGCCAGTACTCCGGTCTGCAGGCGCTGCAGGACAGCTACGGATCCCGGGGCTTCGCCGTGCTCGGCTTCCCCTGCAACGACTTCGGCGCCCAGGAACCCGGCAGCCTCGAGGAGATTCAGCAGTTCTGCTCCACCACCTATGGCGTCGGCTTCGAGCTGTTCGACAAGGTGCACGCCACCGGCACCAAGACGACCCCCTACGACACCCTCACCCAGGCCGAACCGGCCGGGGATGTGGCCTGGAACTTCGAGAAGTTCCTGATCGGCAAGGACGGCACCGTGCTGGCCCGCTTCAAGAGCGGCGTCGAGCCGGAGGGGGCCGAACTGACCGCGGCGATCGAGGCGGCCCTGGCGGCCTGAAGCCGCCGGGGTGTCAGCCGGGCAGCCAGCCGCGGCTGGCCCGCCCGGCGCCGGTGGAGGCCTCCACCTGCAGCCAGCGGCGGCCGCCGGGCTCCAGCCACTGGCGCAGCACCCTCAGGGGGGCACCGGGTTCGAGCTGCACCAGCACCGGAGCCTGACAGCGGGGGGCGCAGTGGAGGCTGGTGGCGGCACCGCTGAGCAGGGGCTCCCCCTGCCGCTCGCGCCGCCGCACCTCCGGGAGGCGCCGCTCGGCGCCCCCGGCCGGCAACGCCGCCGGCGCCAGCAGGGCAAAGCCCAGCAGGGCGGCCCAGCGCCAGGCCGGCACAGACACGGGAGGACGGGGACGCATCAGATGTCGAGCTGGGCGAAATCCAGTTCGGCGCTGTGGGTCTCGATGAATTCCCGCCGGGGCGCCACCTTGTCGCCCATCAGGATCGTGAAGATGCGGTCGGCTTCGAGGGCATCCTCGATCTCCACCCGCTTCATCGTCCGGGTCTCGGGATCCATGGTGGTTTCCCAGAGTTGCTTGGGCATCATTTCGCCCAGACCCTTGAAGCGCTGAATGTTGTAGTTGGCTTTCTCGCCAAAGCCCTCAAGCACCTTCTTGAGCTCATTCTCGTTGTAGCAATAGTTGTGATTCTTGCCCCGTTCCACTTTGTAGAGAGGCGGGCAGGCGATATAGATGTAACCGCCCTCCACAAGAGCCTTCTGGTAGCGGTAGAAGAAGGTGAGCAGCAGGGTGCGGATGTGGGCGCCGTCCACATCGGCGTCGGTCATGATGACGATGCGGTGATAGCGCAGATTCTTTTCATCGAAATCATCCCCCTTGATGCCCAGCCCCAGGGCCGTGATCAGGGCCTGGATCTCGGTGTTCTTGTAGATCTTGGCGTCGTCGGTTTTCTCGATGTTGAGAATCTTGCCCCGCAACGGCAGGATCGCCTGAAAGCGGCGGTCGCGGCCCTGCTTGGCCGAGCCTCCGGCCGAATCCCCCTCCACGATGTAGATCTCCGACTCGCTGGGATCGCGGGAGCTGCAATCGGCCAGCTTCCCGGGCAGGGTGGAGCTCTCCAGCACCGATTTACGGCGCACCAGTTCCCGGGCCCGGCGGGCCGCTTCGGCGGCATTGAAGGCCTGGATGGCCTTCTCCAGGATCAGATCGATCACCTGGGGGTTGAACTCCAGGTATTCGCCGAGCGCCTCGCCCACCGTGGTGTCGACGATGCCGCGCACCTCGGTGTTGCCCAGCTTGGTCTTGGTCTGGCCTTCGAACTCCGGATCAGGCACCTTCACCGACAGCACGGCGGTGAGGCCCTCGCGGATGTTCTCCCCGGCCAGGTTGGTATCGGCATCCTTCCGCTTACCTCGCTTCTTGGCGAAGGTGTTGAGGGTGCGGGTGAGCACCGTCTTGAGGCCCTCGATGTGGGTGCCGCCATCCACGGTGCGGATGTTGTTGGCGAAGCCGAGGATGCTGTCGGAATAGGCATCCACGCACCACTGCAGGGCCGCTTCCACCTGCACCCCGTCCTTGGAGGCATTGACGTAGATGATCTCGGCATGCAGCGGATCCTTCTCCGCATTCATGTAGGCGACGTACTCCTTGATGCCACCTTCGTAGTGGTAGATCTCCTCGTGGGCCTCACCCTCCGCCGAGCGGGCCGCCGGCCGCTCATCGCGGAAGACGATCCGCACGCCACCGTTGAGGTAGGCCAGCTCCCGCAGGCGGCTTGAGAGGGTGTGGTAATCGAACTCGATCCCGCCGCTGAAGATCTCGAGATCGGGCCGGAAGCGCACCGCCGTGCCGGTGCCGGCGCCGGGGGCGTCCTCGGAGACGAGGGTGCCGATGGGCAGGCCCCGCTCGAAACGCTGCCGGTGCACCTGACCCTGGCGGTGCACGGTCACCTCGACCCACTCGCTCAGGGCATTCACCACGGAGATGCCCACGCCGTGGAGGCCGCCGGACACCTTGTAACCGCCACTGCCGAACTTGCCGCCCGCATGCAGCACGGTGAGCACCGTCTCCAGGGCGCTGCGACCGGTGCGGGGATGGATGTCGGTGGGGATGCCGCGGCCGTTGTCCTGGACGCTGGCGGAGCCGTCCTCATGGAGGACCACCTCGATCTGGTCGCAGTGGCCGGCCAGGGCCTCGTCGACGGAGTTGTCGACCACCTCGTAGACGAGATGGTGCAGACCCCGCGGCCCGGTGGTGCCGATGTACATGCCGGGGCGTTTGCGCACCGGCTCCAGGCCCTCCAGTACCTGAATCTGCTCAGCGCCGTAGGCCGCTTCGACTTTGATGGCGTCGCTCATTCAGGTCAGGGCTCCCCTCGGGGATGGCAAGGACGGCGTATCCCGGGGCGATGCGGGCGAAACCGCTCCGAAAGGACGCCACGCAAGGGCCAATCTACCACCGCCGCCCCGTAGAGCCACAGAGGCGCCTCTCCGCCGCGATTTGCGCCGGGGGTGGAATCACCTCCCTGATCACCCGTCCCCCAGGATGGTTCCGATCCCGTGCCCCGGCCTGCTGCGGCAGCCGCCTGCGACCCGCGTGCCCACCCTTCCCGGAGCAGAGCCAGCAGCGGATCCGGGGGTGGCCTCCGGGGCCGATCAGCCGCTGGTGATCGCCCTGATGGGGCCCACGGCCGGCGGCAAGACGGCCCTGGCGATCGCCCTGGCGGAGGCCCTCGACCTGGCGGTCCTCTCGGTGGATTCCCGCCAGCTCTACCGCCACATGGACGTGGGCACGGCCAAACCGACGCCAGCCCAGCGCTCCAGGGTGCGCCATGAACTGCTGGACCTGCGCGACCCCGACCAGCCGATCAACCTGCAGGAGTTCTGCCAGCTCGCCAACGCCGCCATCGACGCCGAGCACCGGCGCCGGGGGGTGGCGCTGCTCGTGGGGGGCAGCGGTCTGTACCTGAAGGCCCTGCTCGAGGGGATGCAGCCCCCCGCCGTGCCGCCCCAGCCCGCCCTGCGGGAGCAGTTCGCCGCCCTGGGCCAGGCCACCTGCCACCAGATGCTGCGGCAGGCCGATCCGGTCGCCGCCGGTCGGATCGCAGCGGCCGATGCGGTGCGCACCACCCGGGCCCTGGAGGTCCTCTACGCCACCGGCCAGCCGCAGCACAGCCTGCAGGGGCGCCAGCCTCCCCCCTGGAGGGTGGTGGAACTGGGGCTGGATCCGGCCGATCTGCCGTCCCGGATCCGCCGGCGCACCCAGGCGATCTACGCCGAGGGGCTGGTGGAGGAGACGGCGCGGCTGATCGAGCGTTTCGGCCCCGACTGCCCCCTGTTGCAGACGATCGGCTACGGCGAGGCGGTACGGCTGCTGGGCGGCGAGCTCAACGAGGCCCAGGCCATTGCTCTGACCGAGCGCCGCACCCGTCAGTACGCCAAGCGCCAGCGCACCTGGTTCCGGCGCCAGCACCGGCTCCACTGGCTGGAGGAGGGGCCCGACGATGCGGATCTGCTCCGGCACACACTGCAGGCGGCCGGGTGCGGTTTAGGGTAAGGGCCAATCCGCCCCTGTGAATGCCTCCCCGTCCCCGTTTTGATCGCCGTGCTCCCGTGCGGGAGCTGCCCAATATCAACGACCGCATCAGCTACCCCAACCTTCGTGTGGTGGATGCAGACGGCAGTCAACTCGGAGTCATCACCCGTGAGGCGGCCCTGGAGGTTGCCCGCGACCGGGAGCTGGATCTGGTGCTGGTGAGTGAGAAGGCCGACCCCCCGGTCTGCCGGATCATGGATTACGGCAAATACAAGTTCGAGCAGGAGAAGAAGGCCAAGGAGGCCAAGAAGAAATCCCACCAGACCGAGGTGAAGGAAGTGAAGATGCGCTACAAGATCGATTCGCACGACTACCAGGTGCGGATCGGTCAGGCGGTGCGCTTCCTCAAGTCGGGCGACAAGGTGAAATGCACCGTGATCTTCCGGGGCCGGGAGATCCAGCACACGGCCCTGGCCGAGCAGCTGCTCTATCGGATGGCCAAGGATCTCGAGGAGAACGCCGAGATCCAGCAGCCCCCCAAGCGGGAAGGCCGCAACATGATCATGTTCCTGAGCCCCCGCAAGCAGGCCGCCGGCAAGACCCCTGCCGCCGCTCCGGTCGGCTGAGCCGGGGGCGTTCCCCTCGCCGCAGGGTCAGTCCGCCGCCACCAGCTGCTCGAACAGCTCCAGCATCGCCCGCCAGCCGGCGCCGGCCGAGGCCGGGTTGTGGTCGGCCCGGGCCGCGCACATGAAACCGTGCCCCCCCTCCAGCAGCATCAGCCGATGGGGGGGCTGCTCCGACCCGGCGGCCAGGCGTGCCGCGTTCGCCGTGGTCAGGGCCAGGGCGATGGCATCCACGTCGGCCGGGGGGATCAGGGGATCCTGGCGGCCGCAGAGGCACAGCAGGGTTCCCGGGATGGCGGGCACCAGCTCCAGGCTCGGGGGCCCGCCCCCCGGTCGGGTGCTGGCCACGCCGGCGCCGTAGAAATCGCAGCTGGCGGCCACCTGGGGCAGCGTGGCGGCCAGCAGCGCCACATGGCCGCCGAAGCAGAAACCCACACAACCCAGCCGCCGGAGCGGCAGCTGCCGGTCGGGGGGGGCCGCCTCCGCCAGCTGCCGCTGCAGCCAGCCGGCGGCCAGGGCCCCATCGGCGAGCAGCAGCTCGGTCCGGGTCCGGTCCTTGTGGGAGCGGCCCAGAACCAGGTCGTCCGGGCCGTAGCCCAGCTCCAGATCGGGCGCGGTGCGCGCGAACAGGGGCAACGCCAGCGCGGCGTACCCCGCCGCCGCCAGCCGCTCGGCGACGCCACGCACCCAGCCGTTGAGACCGAACACCTCCGGCAGCACCAGCACCCCGCCGCGGGGTGGCCGATCGCCGGGCCGGGCCCACCAGCAGCGCAGCGCCACCTGCTCCGGGAGCTCAGGCTCCAGCTGCACCCAGCCGGCCGTCACGGCGCCATCGGCACGGGGCTCCGGAGGGCCGGACGGTGCGCTGTGATCGGGAAAGGCCAAACCGGCACAGGGGCAACCGGCACATGGTCGTATGACAACGGGGGAATTGTCACGGGGCCCAAAGCTCCTTAGGGTGGCCGCCAGACCACCTGGCCCCTCCGGCGTGCGATTTCATATCCAGCAGGAAAGCGACATCCCGGCGTCGACCCAGCTGTACAACCAGATCTGCTTCGCCATCGCCGCCCGGCACTATCCACCGGGCCATCGCCTGCCGAGCACCCGCCAGCTGGCCATGCAGACGGGTCTGCACCGCAACACCATCAGCAAGGTCTACCGCCAGCTGGAGACCGACGGCGTGGTGGAGGCCATGGCCGGTTCCGGCATCTACGTCCGCGACCAGCAGAACCCCCGGGAGATCAAGCCGCCGCCGGGACTGCGCAGCAAGGCCCTGCCCGACATTGACCGGGAGGTGCGCCAGAGCGTCGACGGGCTGCTCAATGCCGGCTGCACCCTGCAGCAGGCCCGGGAACTGCTCACCCGGGAGATCGACTGGCGGCTGCGCTGCGGCGCCCGGGTGCTGGTGAGCACCTCCCGGGAGGACATCGGCGCCTCAATCCTGATCGCCGAGGAGCTCAAGCCCAACCTGGAGGTGCCCGTGGAAGTGGTGCCGATCGAGGAGCTGGAGTCGGTGCTGGAAACCTCCAGCAAGGGCACCGTGGTCACCAGCCGCTACTTCCTGCAGGAGGTGGAGCAGATCGCCAAGCAGCACGGCGTGCGCGCCGTCCCGGTCGATCTCAACGACTTCGGCCATGAGCTCGGCATGCTGAAGGAACTGCGGCCCGGCAGCTGCGTGGGCCTGGTGAGCATCAGCCCGGGGATCCTGCGGGCGGCCGAGGTGATCCTGCACAGCATGCGGGGCAACGAGCTGCTGGTGATGACGGCCAACCCCGACACCAGCAGCCGGCTGCTGGCCCTGCTGCGCGCCTCCAGCCACGTCATCTGCGACAAGCCCAGCCTGCCCCTGGTGGAGCAGACCCTGCGTCAGAACCGCTCCCAGCTGATGCGGCTGCCCATGGTGCACTGTGCCCAGAGCTACCTTGGCAGCGCCACCATCGATCAACTGCGCAAGGAGATCGGCTTGATGGCGGCCTGACGACGGGAACCCATGCTCGAGGCCATCAGGGCCGACCTGGCCATCATCAAGCAGAGGGATCCCGCGGCCCGCAGCACGCTGGAGATCCTGCTCTGCTACCCGGGCTTCCATGCCCTGGAACTGCACCGTGTCAGCCACAAGCTCTGGCGCATGGGCGTCCCCCTGGTGCCGCGCCTGCTCAGCCAGGTGGGACGGCTGTTCACCGGGGTGGAGATCCACCCGGGGGCCCGCATCGGCCGCGGCGTGTTCATCGACCACGGTATGGGGGTGGTGATCGGTGAAACCAGCGTCATCGGCGACAACTGCCTGCTCTACCAGGGGGTGACCCTGGGGGGCACCGGCAAGGAGCACGGCAAGCGCCATCCCACCCTGATGGACAACGTGGTGGTGGGGGCCGGCGCCAAGGTGCTGGGGGCCATCACCGTGGGGGCCAACACCCGGATCGGCGCCGGCTCGGTGCTGCTGCGCAACGTGGGGGCCGACAGCACGGTGGTGGGCATCCCCGGCCGCGTGGTGCACCAGTCAGGGGCCCGCATCGATCCCCTGGCCCACTCGGCCCTTCCCGACGCGGAAGCCGCCGTGATCCGCAACCTGATGGAACGGATCGACAGCCTGGAGAACGACGTCAACCGGCTGCAGGCCTGCCTGAAGGAGGTGGCCGCCGGCCGGCCGATCAGCGAACCCTGCGGGGGCAAGGCCCAGAACCTGCGCGACCGGGAGATCCTCGAGTTCCTGGGCGAGACGGCGTCGGAGGAGCAGGCCCCCCTCAGACCGTGACGGTCTGGGGGACCTGGGGCTGGAACATGAACATCGAGTAGATCACGTTGCGCCGCATCTGGGTCATCATCTCGAGGAACATGTCGTAGCCCTCGTTCTTGTATTCGATCAGGGGATCCTTCTGGCCGTAGCCCCGCAGGCCCACCGACTCCCGCAGCGCCTCCATCGCCTGGAGATGCTCCCGCCAGAGGGTATCGATCTGCTGGAGGATGAAATAGCGCTCGGCCTCCCGCATCAGACCGGGACGCATCTGATCGATCTGGCTCTCCTTGATGTCGTAGGCATTGCGCATCTGCTCCTGCAGAAACACCTTGAGCTCCTCCATCGTCAGTCCACCGACCTGCTCCGGAGAGAGATCCTCCAGCAGGTAGATGAACTCCTTGACCTTGTCCACCAGGCGGGTCAGATCCCACTCCTCGGGGGGAAGCTCCGGATTCACATAGGCCTCCACGATGTCATCAATGGTGCGTTCGCCGTAGCCGATCACCTGCTGCTTCAGCTCACGCCCCTCCAGCACCCGGCGCCGTTCGGCATACACCGCCTTGCGCTGGTTGTTCATCACCTCGTCGTACTCGAAGACCTGCTTGCGCATGTCGTAGTAGTAGGTTTCAACCTTCTTCTGGGCCCCCTCGAGGGAGCGGGTGAGCATGCCCGACTCGATCGGCATGTCCTCCTCCACCCGGAAGGCGTTCATCAGACCCGCCACCCGGTCGCCGCCGAAGATGCGCAGCAGGTTGTCCTCGAGGGACAGGAAGAAGCGGGTGCTGCCGGGGTCGCCCTGACGGCCGGCCCGTCCCCGCAGCTGGTTGTCGACGCGGCGTGACTCGTGGCGCTCGGTGCCGATCACGTGAAGCCCGCCGGCGGCGCGCACCTGGGCCTCCTCCTGCTTCACCACCACGTCGTACTCGGCCTTCACCCAGCCGATCAGCTCCCGCATCCGCTGGATCTGGGGATCGTCGGTGGGGGCCTTCTCGGCGGCCTGGGCAATGCGGTCCTCCAGTTCGAGCACCGTGAGGGCGCGATCCCCCCACACCCCCACCAGCTCACGGCAGAACTCCACCAGCGCCTGCTCGGTGTCCTCGGAGAGGGCGCAGGGATAGAGATTGCCGATGGCCCTGGCCTCACTGGGGGGCTTGGCGCTCGCCACCACGGCGCCGCCGAATCCCGCCGGGGCCTCGTTGGAGCGCTGCAGGGGGATCGGCGGACGATGGCCCTCCTCGGGCCGCACCAGCCGGGGCAGCAGCACTTCGCGCAGCTTGAGGCGGGCCATGTAGTCGCTGTTGCCGCCGAGGATGATGTCGGTGCCGCGACCGGCCATGTTGGTGGCGATGGTGACGGCGCCGGCCCGGCCCGCCTGGGCAACGATCTCCGCCTCCCGTTCCACGTTCTCCGGCTTGGCGTTGAGCAGGTTGTGGGGAATCGACTGCTCCTGGAGCAGGGTGGAGAGCAGCTCGGATTTCTCGACGCTGGTGGTGCCCACCAGCACGGGGCGACCGGCCTGGTGCACCTGGGCGGTTTCGGTCGCCACGGCCTGCCATTTGGCCGTTTCGGTCTTGTAGACCTGATCGGTCCAGTCGGAGCGGGAGCGGACCCGGTTGGTGGGCACCACAGCCACCTCGAGCTTGTAGGTCTTCTCGAACTCCACCTCCTCGGTCTTGGCGGTGCCGGTCATGCCGGCCAGGCGCGGGTAGAGGAGGAAGAAGTTCTGATAGGTGATGCTGGCCAGCGTCTGGGTTTCGGGCTGGATCGGCAGGTCCTCCTTGGCCTCGATGGCCTGGTGCAGCCCGTCGCTCCAGCGGCGGCCCGGCATCACCCGGCCGGTGAACTCATCGACGATCACCGCATCGGCATCCCGGACGATGTAGTTGACGTCCTTGGTGAACAGCTCCTTGGCCTTGAGGGCGTTGTTGATGAAGTGGGCCCAGGGATCCTGGGGATTGAAGAGATCCTGAACGCCCAGCAGCTGCTCGGCCTTCTGGTAGCCCTCGTCGGTGAGGGTGACGTTGCGCTGCTTCTCGTCGACCTCGTAGTCGCCCTCGGGATCGATGCCGTCCTTGCCCATTTCGGCCGCGCGTTCCAGCTGGGCGGCGATGCGGGCCGCCTGCACGTACTTCTCCTGGGGGCGCTCGATCTGGCCGGAGATGATCAGGGGCGTACGCGCCTCATCGACCAGGATCGAATCCACCTCGTCGATGATGCAGTAATGGAAATCCCGCTGCACGACTTCGGCGATGTCGTTCGCCATGTTGTCGCGCAGATAATCGAAACCCAGCTCGGAGTTGGTGGCATAGGTGATGTCGCAGGCGTAGTTGCGCCGCCGGTCGGCCGGGGCCATGTCCTGCTGGATCAGGCCCACGGAGAGGCCCAGGAAGCGATGGATCTGCCCCATCCATTCGGCGTCACGCCGGGCCAGATAGTCGTTGACCGTGACCACGTGCACCCCGGCGCCGGTGAGGGCGTTGAGATAGGCCGGCAGGGTGGCCACCAGGGTCTTGCCTTCGCCGGTCTTCATCTCGGCGATCTGGCCGTTGTGGAGCACCATGCCGCCGATGAGCTGCACATCGAAGTGGCGCATGCCCAGCACCCGCTTGCCCGCCTCCCGGACCACGGCGAAGGCCTGGGGGAGCAGGTCGTCGAGCAGGGCCTTGCGCCGGGCCGCCGTTTCGGGCTTCTCCAGCCGCTGACGGAACTCGGCGGTCAGCCCCCGCAGCTCCTCGTCGCTCAGGGGCTCGATCTCCTCCTCGAGGAGATTGATGTCGGAGACCAGCGGTTGGTAGCGCTTCAGCTTGCGGGCGTTGGGATCACCCAGCAACAGCTTGAGCATGGGGTAAGCCTGTCCGTATCCGGTCACCCTATCACCGCAGATCGATGATCGAGGGCGAAGAATCAAGCCACGGCAAGGGGTTTCGGGCTATGTGCAGGCCCATCGCAACGCCGGGAGCATTCCAGGGGGGAGGATTCCCCGACACGGATGTGCCCCCAGCCCGTTGAGCTCCGCCGCCCCCCGCCCCGTGGTCGCCCCCCCGGCGATCCGCCTGATCCGCCACGGCCCCCTGGCCCTGCGGCTGCGCTGGCGCATCGGGGCGCTGGCGGCCCTTCTGGATCGCCACAGCTTCTGGGCCGGGGGCCGCAGCCGGCGCCAGCTGGGGCAGATGCTGGCCGGCAGCACCGCCCTGGTGAGCGCCTGGCACGGCCGGGAGCTGGTGGGCTTCGGCAGGGCCACCAGCGACGGGGTCTTCCGGGCCGTGCTCTGGGACGTGGTGGTGGCCGAGGCTCACCAGGGCCAGGGGCTCGGGCGGCGGATCGTGGAATCGCTGCTGGCCTGCCCGGAGGTGGCCGGCGCCGAGCGCATCTACCTGAGGACCCCGACGGGGCAGGGCTTCGACGAGCGGCTGGGCTTCAGCCGGGTGGACAGCCAGAGCCTGATGCTGAAACAGAAAAGCGGATGAAGAGATTCGAACTCTCGACCCTCTCCTTGGCAAGGAGATGCTCTACCACTGAGCTACATCCGCACATGGCCCGCAGGATCGACAGCGACCGGGACCTGACCGGCATCCGCCGGCTCGACGAGCATGCCCCATGGGAGGCCCCTCGGTCAAATGAGCCCTCCCCCGGCCCGGGGTTTCCAGGCGCGGGGTACGGACACCCATAAAGTCCAGAACGGTGGTGGTGGCGAGACATGTGGTGGCGGACCCCCTGGCTCAGGCAGCGAAGGCTGCTGATGGGACTGGCGCTGTTCGATGCCCTGCTGCTGTTCGCGGCCTACAACCTGCTGTTCTGGTCGGCCTTCGAGCGCTGGGCCGGGCTGACCGGCTCGATCACGGGGCTGATCCTGCTGTGGGTGGGCCTGTCCTACCTGCTTGGACGCTATTCCAAGACGGAACACGGCCAGCGGGATTCGCCGCGGCAACGGCTGGTGGCCACGGTCCAGGTGGCCCTGCTGATCCTGGCCGTGGTCGTCGTGGTCTTCAACTGGGGCCTGGGGATCAACGATCCACGCACCTTCCGCCCCTTCGTCCTGCCGTTGCTGTTCGGCATCACCGTCGTCTCCGGCGGTGCCCAGCTGCTGGTGGCCCGGCTGCTGCAGCGCCGCCAGATCTGGCTGCTGCTGGGTGAGGCCGAGGAGATCGCGGTGCTGCATCGCGAGTTCGAGCGTGACGGCGGCCAGGGACAGCTGGAACTCCACTGGTGCGACTGCCGCCGTCTTCCTGCCGACTTCGCCGACCTGCTGGATCGGGTGGACGGGATCGCCGTCAGCGAGACGGCCGAGCTGGACGATGGGGTCCTGCAGGAGCTCCTGGCCAAACGGGGCCGGGGCACCGGTGTCTGCAGTCTTGTGCTCTGGGCGGAACAGCACCTGCAGCGGGTGCCGCCGGAGCTCTTCTCCAGCCGCTGGCTGCTGCAGGCGGAGGGCTTCAACCTGCTGCCCAGCCGCTGGGCCTGGCGCCTGAAACGGCTGGGGGACGTGGTCGTGGCCAGCGCCCTGCTGATCGCGACGGCGCCGATCCTGCTGCTGGCAGCCGTACTGATCCGCCTCGAGGATGGGGGATCGATCTTCTACAGCCAGACCAGGACGGGGCTCTACGGCGCGGAGATCAAGGTCTGGAAACTGCGGACGATGTGCCAGGAAGCGGAATCCAGCGGCGTCCGCTGGGCCAGCCGCAACGATCCGCGCATCACCCTGAGCGGTGCCTGGCTGCGCAAGCTGCGGCTGGACGAACTGCCGCAGCTGATTTCCGTGCTGAAGGGGGAGATGAGCCTGATCGGCCCCCGACCGGAGCGACCGGAACTCGAAGGCGCCATGGAGGAGCAGATCCGCCACTATCGGATCCGCCACTGGGTACGCCCCGGACTGAGTGGCTGGGCCCAGGTCTGCTATCCCTACGGAGCCAGTATTGACGACAGCAGAATGAAGCTGTCCTATGACCTCTACTATCTCAGGAACGCCAACCTGATCCTCGATATTCTCATCCTGATCAAGACGATCAGGCTTGTTGTCCATGCAAGGAATGCCGCTCCGAAGGCCCTGGGAGCAACCGAGCATCGCATCCTTCACTCCGGCAATGGCTGAGTACCACCAACCCTCATGCGGCATTAACTTCACAAAACGCAGTCGAGCGTGCGGTAGCGATGCATCGACATGGAGCGCAGGCGTCATCTAAAATTGTTTGGAGACGGCTTGACGCGTTGGCAACGATCCTCATCACCGGTGGGGCCGGATTCATCGGCAGCCATGCCTGCCACGTGCTCCTCCAGGCTGGGCATCGCGTCATCGTGATCGACAACTTCAACAACAGCCGTTCAGATGCAATTGCTCGTGTTGCCGAAATCAATCATCTGCAGATCCTTCCACCTATCCCCGGCCAGCCATGGAGAGCATGGGCAGACAACCGTGAACTGATCCTTGTCGAAGGTGACATCCGCTCAGCCGACGACCTTGACCGGGCCTTTGGCGTGGCTTCCGCTGGCTGCAACGGCAAGGGCGGCCCCGGCGTGGATGCCGTGATTCACTTCGCCGGACTCAAGGCGGTGGGGGAATCCATTCGCGAGCCCCTCGATTACTGGGACGTGAATGTGGCCGGCAGCAGAACGCTCCTCGAATGCATGCGGAGGCACCACTGTCGGACCCTCGTGTTCAGCAGCACCGCTGCGCTCTATGGCACCCCCGACAGGTTGCCCATCAGCGAAACCGCAGAGATCCGCCCGATCAACCCCTACGGCCACACCAAAGCTGCCGTCGAGCAGATGCTCGCCGACATGGCAGCGAGTGAATCCGGCTGGCGGATCGCCAGGCTGCGCTACTTCAACCCGGTGGGTGCCCATCCCAGCGGCATGATCGGGGAAGATCCCAACGGTGTCCCCTCCAATCTCTTTCCCTTGATTTCCCAGGCCGCCGCTGGTGTGCTTTCCAGGGTCAAGGTGTTTGGATCCGACTGGCCGACACCGGATGGCACGGGAATTCGCGATTACATCCATGTGATGGATCTTGCCGAGGGGCATAAGGAAGCCCTGGACACCCTGATGGCCGAAGGCGACCAGATCCTGACGCTCAACCTCGGCAGCGGCCAGGGCTATTCCGTGCTGGAGATGATCAACGCCTTTGAATCCATCAACGGCTGCAAGGTCCCCTTCGAGTTTGTCGACAAACGCCCCGGAGATGTGGCCAGAAGCATCGCCGATCCCTCCGAAGCCAGCCGCAGGCTGGGCTGGCAGGCGCAACGCACCCTCGCCGACATCTGCAGGGATGGCTGGGCCTGGCAGCAACGCAACAGGCTCGGTCTCCCCTGCAACCAGGTGACCACGGCCTGATCAGCGCAGACGCCGATAGAGCCATTCCTGCAGGCGAGCCGGCAGGATCCGCAGACCGAACGCCGCCATCACCCACAGCAGATTCAAGGGTGTGAACTGGCGCAATTGAACGATCGCCCGCCAGCGCACCCTCGCATCCGCCCAGGCCTGCCTCAGGCCGCCACGGCGCCGGAAGAAGGTGTCATCCCGTTGAAAGTCGAGCAGGGGTTCCGCCAGGTTGGCCAGGACGAATCCCTGGCGAACGGCTGTGATCCAGAGGTGATAATCCTCCGTTCGTCGGACATCCTCTCGGTACCGCAGGCCGGCATCGAACACGCGTCGTCGCAGCAGGACCGTGGGATGGTTGATCGGATTGCTGCGGGGCAGCGTGGCCACGATGGTGCGGTGGTCGAGCGGCATGGATTTCAGCTGCAGGTAGCGTCCGTTCTGATCGCGCTCGTGACAGGCGGTGCCGAGGATGTCCACCGTGGCGTGCTCGGCCAGAAAGGCCCTCTGACGCTCCATGCGACCGGGCAGGGACTGGTCATCGGCGTCCATCCGGCCGATCAGGGCGATGCTGGGATCCCGGAGCACTTCCTCCAGCAGTTGATTGAGGCCATGGGCCAGCCCCCGGCACTGCGGTGCGGGCCTGATCACCAGGGCCGCCGGAGCGGCGGCGCGCCTGAAGGCCTCGGCATCGCCAAGGTCTCCGCCATCGATGCGCAGGTAGATCACATCGCCGGGCCCGAGGCTGGCGGCGGTGCTCTCCATCGCCCGCAGGGCCTGGGCCCTGGAGGTGTCCCACTTCATGCAGATCAGCATCGCGATGCGCTGCATCAAAGGATCGATCCACTCTCCAGGGGCAGGTCGATTTCCTCATGGGCGGCCCTGGGCACGTGATCCTTCAGGGCGGCCACATCGATCCGTTCTCCGGCCAGGAACAGCCGATGGAGCGCCTCACTCGAATGGGCCGCCTGGTCGCCGGCACGGTTGTTGAGAATCGTCTGCACTTTGTTGATCGGCACGCAGAATGCCACCGACTGATCAAAGCAGAGCAGATCGGGCCTGCTCACCGTGAACAGGCGACTGGAGGCGGAGAGCACCTGCTCGAGGCGATTGGGATTGGTGTACGGGAGGTTCTGCAGCAAGCCCATCAGATCGGCCGTTCGATAGACCGAACTGGAGACCTCCAGCGGATAGCCGAAGTCGCCCACCTGGCCCACCCAACGGAACCGGAGGCCATGACTTGCAGGCCGAAACTCCGGCAGGGGCTGGGCACAATCCATCGAATAGCACCAGGTGGTGTTGCGTCCCACCCGCAGGGAAAAGCCGATGGTTCCGGTTTCCTCCTGCAACGCCCGGCAGACCGCCGTCAGCGAAAACGGGCGCACGAAAATGTTGTCGTCCACGAGGAACAACAGGTGCTCGTGACTCAGCGGGCTGGATCCGCGGCGCAGGGGCCACAGCAGCCTCCGAAGCAGCCGCTGGCGTCGCGACGGGCTGCTGCCCCCCCGGAGCTGCCCCACCAGATCCTGCTTGAAGGCGCGCTCCTCCACCCAGGTGATCACCAGGCGGCCCAGAAACGCATCGCGGAGCTGGGCGTAGCCCGCAGCGAAGGCGTCGGAGGAGGCGCAGTACAACACCGCGATCGGTGTGCTCGCCGCCTCCTGACAGTGCAGCGCAAAGGAGGCCAGGGTGGCCTGCAGCTGCAGCGGCCGGTCCTTGGAAAAGATGACGGTGAGCACGCTCATGGGCACAGGGGCGGCGCAGGAAAGCGACCGGCGATCGCACCACCGTCCAGCAGCAGGCGATAGAGCGTTTCGTACTGGTCGGTGATGCGCTCCCAGGTGAAGTGGCGGCGCCAGGCCTCATGGGCCGAGGCCGCCATCTGCTGCCTGGTCCTTTCATCCGCCCGCAGGGCGTCCAGGGCGGCGCTGCCGGCAGCCACATCGGCCAGCACGCTGCCTTCGCGGTCGTGGCTGGGATGGCCGCTCAGAAGCCTTCCCCCACCTGTCCAGCGGATGATCTCGGCGGCATTGCCGACGTCGGTGACCAGATAGGGCGTGCGGGAGGCGGCGGCCTCGAACAGCACCAGGGGGGAGCACTCGATCCAGGACGGGAACAGCAGCAGATCGGCCTCGAGGAACGCGCTCACCGTGTCCTCCCGCGAAAGGGCATGGCCCAGCACCTGGCGACGGGCCGAGCGGTTGCGGCGGCGGCGCAGTCGCTTCATGACCTGCAACTGGGTGGGAAAGGCCAGGGCCCGCAGCCCCTTGCCCCGCAGCAGGTGGTACAGGCCCCGGGCGAGCTGGCGCGGGGTCAGGGAACGGGCCAGGGAGTGGGCGAAATCGGGACTCACCAGCAACAGGGTGGCGTCCTGCAGCTGGGAGCCGGAGAAGATCTCCAGCGCCTCGGCCTGCCCCTTGGCCACCGACAGATACCCCGACACATGCAGGACCAGGAAGTGATCCTCCGGGATGCCGAGCCGGGCCCGCAGACCGGGGTCCCGCGGGCGGTCGAACTCCTCGGCGGCGGCGCCGTTGGGAATGATGGCGATGTGCTCCACCCCCTCCCGCCGGGCGAAGTCGATGTCGCGGTAGGAATCCGAGAGGAAGACACAGGCGTCGTAGCTGCGCATCCACTCCCCCATCGAGGCGAAGTAGCCGGCGAAGGAGGGATCGCCGAGGGCGGAAAAGCCTGTGGGTACGAACACCTTGCTGGCCTTCAATCGGGGCAGCAACGGCAGCATCAGATCGGTGGCCCACTGCTGGGCGGCGAAATTGACGATGACGTCGGCATCGGTTGCCAGCAGGTAACGCTGATAGCCGGACACATCACCCCAGACGCCCACGGCACTCTTGCCCTGGACGTCGAACTCCTGAACCCGCACTCCTTCAATGCGATCGCTCATCCGCGCCGGGTCGCTGCGGGTGGCCACCGTGACCTCATGACCCCTGGCCACCAGCCGCTCCGAAACCTGCCGCACCACCTCCGACATCCCATGGCGGGCCGGCAGGTACGACTCGACCGTATGCAGGATCTTCATGGATCAACGGCGCTGGGGCGACCCTACGCCGCAGCAGGCGTGCCGGAATACATCAGGGTCATGCCAGGCAGACTGAAGCCCGTGTGCACCGTCCGGAAGCGCCCGGGCTGATTCCGCAGGCACTCCTCGATGGCCTGGCGCGGACCGATGTTGTAGCCGGAATCGGCGGACTGGAAGAAGGTGTCGTGCAGGAGCAGCACGGGATCGGGAACCTCCGCCAGGATTCCGGCGAGTTCGCGGCTGACGCTGGCGTGGCTGTGGTCGCCATCGAGGAAGAACAGGGGACCGGGAGGGCGGCCCGCCTGCTCCCAGAGGGCGAGAGAGGTGGCGAGTCCATCCCCCTGATGCAGCTGCACGCCCGCGATGCCGCGCACCAGGGCTCCCCGCTCGGCGTGGGGGTGCTCCACATGGTCCACATCATCCGGCAGATCGCTGGAGTGGATGGTGGTGGAGATATGGAAATGGCTCGCAATCTCGTGAAAGATGCGCGCCGACTTGCCGATGTTGGTGCCCCATTCAAAGATCAGGGATGGCTGAAATCGGCAGACCGTCGCCGTCATCAGCATCAATTCCTGCAGCGGAAACGGATGAACACCGACCAGGGGCACCAGGGTCTGGGCGACGAAGGCCGAGGTGACCCAGCCATCCACCTCAAACTCCGTGGATGCCGGATTGCGGGACGGGTTGTCGGAACTCTGAAAGGGCTCCAGGGAGCAGGAACGGACCGAGGCCGGCGCGCGAAGATCCAGCAGCCGCGAAAGAATTCCCATGGGTCAGGATTGATCGAGCGTGGGGGGTCGTCAGGCGGAGCTGGACGCCGTCAGGGCATGCTCCCACATCTGAGCCAGCCCAAGCTGCAGAGGCACCTGGGGCCGCCAGCCTGCCGTGGCGATGAGCTTGGCGCTGTCGAGCACGTTGGCGTCGACGTCGAAGCGGCGCTGGGGGAGATGGTTCACGCTGATGACCCGGCCCGCCTCACGGGCCAGGGGACGCAGCAGGGCCAGGGCCTCGAGATTGCTGGTGCCGATACCGGTGCCGAGGTTGTAGATCTCACCATCCTGACCGCACTCCAGGGCCGCGATGATGCCACGGGCCACATCATCCACATGGATGTAATCGCGGATCGTGCCCTCAGGCCCGTAGATCTCGATGGCGCGACCTGAAACAATCGCATCGATGGCGGCAGCCAGGAATCCCTGGCCGGTCCTGGCGCGCTGCATCACCCCATAGGCATTGGCCGGCCTTACCACGACCACCGGCAATCCGCGCGTGTGGTGAAACATCAGCGCATAGTGATCGATGGTGAGTTTGGTGATGCCGTAGGGACTCACGGGTGCGGTCGGATGGGTCTCCGCCATGGGCAGGGACCGGGAGCGCCCGTACACCGTGCCGCCGGAGGAGACGATCAGCAGACGGCGCACCTTCGCCGCCATGGACTCCTCCAGCAACGCCACACTGGCAGGAAGATTGGCCTGCAGATCGAAGAGCGGATCGCCGAAGCTGGTCTTGGGAACGGTGGCATAGGCAAGGTCGATGACCTCGCAGTCGGCCTCGAGAATCTCTGCCATCTGCGCCCGGTTGCCCAGGTCGGCACAGCAGTAGGTGCAGCCGGGAACAAGCCGATGCTCGTCAGGCTGGCGACGGCCGATGATGGTCACGTCACGTCCGGTGGCCAGAAGGAGCTGACTGACGACGGCACCGATGAACCCCGCGCCGCCGATCACGAGTGTCTTCACCCGGCCCTCCTGAGACGCTGGACCAGTCGCCAGATCCGCTTGGCCACGTTGCGGACAGGCCCGACGGTGTGGAGCAGGCCATAGGCGGGTGAATCACGCACCATCCAGGCGGCCTGCATCGCCTGGACGCGGCCCATGGCATCCTGCCGGAGCGGCTGGGCCTGCGGCTCGGAGGCGAAACTCTCGATGGCCGCGAGGAGCAGGGACTGCATCTGTGAGAAATCGGGCCGGGCTGGCAGGGCATCCGCTTCGCCGTGGGTGAGGGCGGCGATGGCGACGACATCGGGGTCATCGGGGGAGGCCTGCGCAGCCGCGGCCAGGTTCTCCGCGCAGATCGTGATCAGACGGCGACGGAACGGCGATGGGCCGACCCGCGACATGCTCCCGGGGATCTCGCGGTACGCCAACAGGACCTCACCAATATTGGCCACCTGACCCACCCGGGACAGACGGGACCAGAGCTCGAAATCCTCCGGGGGCTGGCGCTCGGGGTCGGTGGTGTAGCCACCAATCCGCTGCACAGCTTCTTTGCGCAGCATCACCGAACTATGCACGAAAGGATTGTTGAACAGCATCAGATAGCGAAGTTCGGCCTCATCCACGGGATGACGATGAAAGCGATCCACGGGTCGATCGACTTCCAGGATCTGAGCCCAGGTGCCAAGTAGAACGCAATCGGGGTGGGCTTCCATGTGCGCCACCTGGTGGGCCAGTCGCTCGGGATAGGACAGATCATCCTGATCCTGCCTGGCTATATAAGCGCCCCTGGCCAGGGAAATCCCCCGGTTCAAGGTGGCCGCCAGGCCCTGATTGGCCTGGTCGTAGACACGAAGGCGCTCGTCCTGGAACCCCGCTATCACTTCAGCGGAGCGATCTTTCGATCCATCGTTGATGATGATGAACTCGAAAGAGGAGAACGTTTGCCTAAGAATGCTTTCGATGGCCTCGCCAAGGTAGTCCTCACAATTGTAAACAGGAAGCACAACGGAGACGAGCGGATCAGTCAAGCGTCCACCTCAGAGAACGATGCGGATGATGTCATCTTTCACCGAGAAGTCAGCCTTCGGGAAAACCCTGTGGACGTAATCCCTGAGGGCCGTGAGAGTGGGATAATCGTGGGTGCCATCAAAATTACGTGCATCGTCAATCAGCACGACATGGCCTGGCACGGGATGCCTGAGAATGGCGTCCACCTCGGCGGATACGGGCGTTTCGCGGTCGCCCAGGGCCGTATTGCCAGCTGAATAGTGGCCATCAAGCCAGAAGAGAGTCGAAACCTTCAGGCCATCAAGAATCTCCGGGAGTACCCGGGAGCTGTCTCCCTGGACGATGGAGACATGGCGAAACTCACCAAGACGCTGCTGGGCCCGCTCACAGAGTTCGGTGCTCAGTTCGATGGAGATGATGGTCCTGAACCGATGGCGCAAGGCAAAGATCATGTCGCCGAGGTACGTGCCGGTTTCCACCAGCGTTGCAAGCCGGTAGCGGGAGGCGTAACGCGTCAGCAGCTTCTGCTTGTAGAGGTGAGGTGGGGGAACAGGGCTGCCGGATCGCCGCCAGGCCTTGATCAGCGAGCGCTCCTCCGCCCGCCGCTGCAAGTGCTGAACGAGCCGCTCGACAAAGCGATAGGGGGGGAGGGCGGTGAAGAAGGCGATCACCTGATTCCAGAGACCGGCGACCGTGCGGCCCAGCTGCGTCAACAGACGATCCTTGAGACTCCGCCGGGGCAGCAGCGACTCCAGAACCAGACTGACCGGCTGCAGACCCTCGGCAGGAAGGATCGTTTCAGCCGCTCGTTCGAAGAGGTTCTGCTTCAGCCGCTCCGACCAATAGGCATAGGACGCCAGGGGCAGGGGGCGCGAGTAGACAGGCTTCGTGGTCAGGTACGTGCGGCCGTCATAGGCATTGATCACATGACACAACTGACTCCTGTCGAAATGGCTGATCAGATCAAATTCAGGACAATCGAGAGCAGAAAAGTCATCCTCTCTGACATAGATGCAATTGGTGGCCGTGCAGGCAGCCAGTCCATAGCCTTTCTCCCTGGCCAGGCGGGTCAGAGCAGCGGCAGAGGCACCGAAATACTCGCCTTGGCGCTGCACCAGATCCAGCTCCGGTGGGATGGTTGGATTGTATTCAATGACAACGACTCTGGGCCGGAATGAGGCCAATGAGGCCCAGACATGGTAGTCATCGCCGTCGATGTCGATGGACAGAAGATCGATGCCATCAGGCGCGACACCCTCCGCCGCCAGCAGACTGTCCAGACGACTGGGCCCTGTGGCCGCAACGTAAGCATGAACAGCCTTCACGGCAGGAAAGCTGCTGATCGACTGCTGGAGCTGCAGGAATCTCTCACGGTCGCCTTCGATCAGCATGGCGGACCAACCCGATTCGTGCCAAAGCGCCCACGTGTTGCTCAGGTGCTTACCGTCCCAGGCGCCGAATTCAACGCAAAACCTGGAGCGAGGCTGGATGCGCCGGAAGATTTCAGCAAGGATGCCATCCTCGCCATTCTGAGAAACAATATTGCTGGCGTGCTGCTCAAGTGTCGCCATGCATTCCGCTGGGGGGCTTGCTTCGGTTGATGTTACTACCCCCCTCGCACCCGCCATCGAGCAAGGTCTTAGCAATGCTCCACAAATGAGATGCTCTGCAATGGCCGATGAATCATCCTGGGCAGACAATCCAAAGACAACGGGGACTACACCAGATCCAGCCTCATCCAACGAATCACCAATGGCAGAAGACGGAAGAGGAACGCCATGAAAGAAACGGGGTTCGAATCAGGCGTTCTTGCCATGATGCGGACATAAACGAAAAAGTAATTCAGATGACTGGCCATCAGCCTCCATCGTTGGCTCAGCCGGCGCGAGGGCTCAATGCCAGCCCCAATTGGAACAGCAGGCTCAGGAGCCGCGTAAGGAATTCCAACGGTGTACAGCCTTTCCTCGACAAGATTGAAGGACCAACGGGACAGAACATCGCAGACAAACAGCATGTCAGCACCCCAGGCCTTGGAGTTGAAGAACTTGGTCACTGAAGCATCAATCAAAGACTCTCTGCGGAAAAGCCCATAAATCAGATTGGCCTTACCGCGCTCCGGCGCCTGAAGGGCGTAGTGGGTCACACGGCTGACACCATCGACATGGAGGAATTCTCTATAGGCTTGGGAAAACGATCCATAGTCCCTGCAAAGTGAGCCATCCGGATAGCTCACTTCAAAATCACAAAATGACAGACCACTCTTTGGGTTACTCAGGAGCGGGGTAAGCAGTTTCTCGATGAAGGTTGGATGCCACTCGTCATCGTCTGCCGCCCACATGAAAAAAGGACCCTTCGCCTTACGAAGGACGTAAATGAAATTCGCGCTGGGGCCAATGTTGGCATCCTGCCTAAAATATCGTATGCGCACGTCAGCCTGGGCTTCAGCCAATACCAGTTCCATCACACGGGAATCAGGGGAGGCATTGTCGGAGACAACGATGTCCAGATTCTGATAAGACTGAGCACGGATCAGCCGGAGTGAACGTTGCAATAAGTCAGGCCTGTTGTACGTCGGTATTCCAACAGTCACCAAAGGGAACTGATTCATCAATGGTCGTAGATGGATACCCGCATGTGAGGCAGGGTACATCGGTTGCAAGCCACATCCGCTGATGGATGCGGGCCGAGATCATGCATCGGCAAGAAAATGGATCCGTGCATGGGGAGGCAGCCAGCCTTCAGCATTTGCCAGAATTGATCTTGCATGGGATGGATTAAGGCCAGGATAGATCCTACGGACAGAATCAGGACATTCTTCAGGAGCTACCACAGTGACACCCAGATAATCTCTGCCTTGGAGATAAGTGTTTCTATCAAGGAAACAGATTGGAGATTGTTGAAGCCGGGCTGCGATCAACGCACCGTAAAATCCTGCACCATAAATGGCAGTAGGGGCCTGGCTGTCTCTCCCTTGATCATCATCAAGAAAATCCAGCGCCTTGGTCCAGAAAGCCAAGGCTTCAAGTGCCTGATGGATGTCGGAAGCAACATCACACTGAATGGAACTACTGCGCGTACGAAAAACCGACGCTTTCTCCGCAATGACGACATAAGCACCACGGAACAGATCACCGGCAAGCGTGAGGGGCACAAGTCCTGAGGCCTCACATGTTCTGATCAAGCTTGAGGTCGTGAAATGGTTGACATGATCAACCACCAGAAAATCGCCCGTGTTGCCGAGAGGATCCGGAACGGTGAAGAACAACTTGCCGTCGGGCGCCAACAATCCAGCAAGTCGCTGCAATGTTCCGATGGGGTCAACGACATGCTCCAGAACGAAATGGGCCGTGACCAGATCAAAACGTCCTTGCCACTCGGCCGGAATGTGATGGATGGCCTGTTCGGACTCAGGGACCCAGCCCTGCCAGAATGCTACATAATCACTACTGACATCAAAGATTGATGGACGTAGATCTGGCCTCGCCTGAAGCAACGTCCGCAGCGTGGCTCCCTTGGCCGCACCGAAATCAAGGACCCGTGCTTGCAACGGAAGATCAATTTCCGCCAGCATTTCGGCTTGGCGCTGGGTGCGATAGATCGGCTTGCCTTCTCGAACCTCATAGAGCTGATCATGCTGGTCTGACTGCAATGAAATCCGATACTGCGTATCGTAAAATTCCTGAATCTTTGGCAAGTCGGGAGATTGTCCATGGCCGCAATTCCGACAGACATAAGTCTGGGTTGGAATCGCAAGATGGGTGGCTATGGATGTGAGCGCTGGCTCAGACCCCGAATAATCAGCCTTCGGAAGCAAAGCGCCACAAACTCGACATTCGTTCATGGTATTGCTCATCGTGTTGCGATCATATCGCAACTCCTGCTTCAGCAAGAATAGCACGAAAGTCCTGACCACCAGCGAAAGAGCCCTTCCAGCCGATCTTCACTCCCAGTGGATCAGCAAAATTGAAATAGCGGAATTGGATGGACCAACGAGGAAAGACATCGACGTTCTCTCCAGACTGATGGAGGGTCAGAAAGTCCATCATCAGAAGGTCACCGGGCTCCGTGAGCGGAGATTGATGCTGATACCTTGCCAGCCGCTCCGCTTCCCCAACCAGACGAAGCGCGTAGGCGCCCTTCTGAGCAGACTCCGATGGACTGTGGACAGGAACGATACCCTCACGATGGGATCCGACGCAGACTTCGACCGGGCCCAAGGAGGGACGAATCCTCACGAGAGGTGTCCAGTAGACAATGCCATCAAGGCTGCGCAACTGGGCAGGAAACTCCTGATGCCAGGGAGCCTTGAAGGTGGCCTCACCAGGACAATCAATCCGTATGCCGTAACCGCCGGCGGCCAATCCAGGAAAGGATCCCTCGCGGAGCTCGCGAAACAGACTGGAATTGCGGACATCACTGACAAGCTGCATGAACTCGGGTATCTGCTTAACGGCGTCATAGACCTCACCTCCATGGGCACGATCCCGTTGAATCAATGCCATGAAGGCCTCTGTCATGGCATGGTGGGCAGTATGTGTAGGGGCTTCCACGTGATACTTGCGACATAAAATCTCGACGATACGTCTGATCCCCTCGAGGATGGGCTCAATCTGATTGGGCACGTCATAAAATCCCTTCTGAAGAAGAAGGCCCCGCTCCTCGAAGTGATGCTTATCAGAATCCGTGAGTATTGTCATTTCAGGCTCCTTAAGTGCTCTCGCCACCCGAGCGCACCTGGACGAAGATGCACCTGAGCCCTTGGGGGATCAACGGAAGCGTAGAGATCAAGATTGGCGACGTAAGGGGTAAAGAAATCATCCAACTGATCCCAAGGTACTGGATCATAAACCATGTACTCCACCCGAATGGAAGCAGCATCAAAGGCTTCATGGCAAAGATAGGCAGCTGCCCCATGTCCCGTGATGTAACGGGTTCCTCCAACCGCCTGGACCAGGTGGAGAACGCGATTCCAGGACGTGCCATCGATGCCCATTGTGGACGATCGCAGTCGTCTTGCTGGCAGAATTCCCCAGCGATCGGCAGGGACTTCCGCGCTGGCAATCAAACGATCCAGAAGGCCATCGGAGGCCATTGCTTCATCAAACACACTCAACGCCTGCTGCCGGAAGGGTCGCGCCCGCAGACTCTGGGCCAACAAGGATCGGTGGGCCTGAAAGATATCTTCTCCTGGACATCCCAGATCCATGATCCTTGGGAATGAAGCACTGCGGACCAATGGTATTGTCATCCATTTCGTGGCCTCGCCATACCTGACTTGAACGCGATTTGTAAACGAGCCCTTGGAAAACTGGGCATCGTCCAGCCAGATCAGCACATCGGCCAATGCCATCTGAGCCATAAAGCCAACCCAGGGGAAGTACATCGGCTGAGAGATGACAACCGTCGTCATGCCTCCTCCAACAGCAATTCCATCATTGTGACGTCGTGATACTCACTTCCGTCAAAGTAATGGTGCCTGAGCTGGCCGACCTCGCGATAACCAAGCGTTCCATAAAGATGGCGTGCCGTCTGATTGTCCGACCTCACCTGCAGCATCAACTTGCGCAGATCCAGTCCGCTTTTCGCCTCTTCAGCCAACGCCTGCATCGCCCTCCTTCCCCAGCCAGATCCTTGCCAACGGGGATGCAGAGCGATGCCGACCCAGGCATACCGGTCCAATCCATGGCGGTCGGTCAGTTGGACGAAGCCTGCGGTGATGCTGTCCTTCAACTCGATCACCCGGAACCATCCCTGGGCTTCCCTCCGACTGACCCATGCCAGAACATCGACAGGTGCAGCGGGATCAGGATGGGCCAGCAGGCGATGCTGCAGCGGAATATCCGACCTCAACTCCCGGAGGATGGGTTCATCGACAAGGGGGCGAAACCGTCGCAGGCGCAGGCTCATGACCTGCAGCGAAGATAGCCGCCGGGGGAAGACGACAGCACCAGTTTCCCGTTGAGAACCGGATCCGTTTCAAAACGGTCCTGCTCCTGCAGGTAATCACGCAGAGCCGACAAAGGTTCATCACCCTTGAACCAGAGTTTGGAGCGTTTCTTCGGAGCCTGATCCTCCTCCACATGGCCCACCAATGTGTCAGCAACCACCAGGTAACATCCCGGGGTCACCAACGGACCATAGGCGCGGCATTCTTCCAGCACATGCTGACGGCTGTGATCACTGTCCAGGACCACCATCACCCTCGCCCCATCAGGAATCAGACCCCGCACCTTCTCCAGGGTGGATTCATCGACTGATCCACCCTCGATCAGATCAATCCTGTGGGCCATTTGATGACTCTGGATGGCATCAAGATTGTGGGGGCGAATGTCAATATCCACTCCGATGACTCGCCCCTTGCCCAGGATCTCAAGGATCGAAGCCATGAAGAGAACCGATCCTCCCCTTGCGACCCCGGTCTCGATGATGACATCAGGCTTGGTGTTCCAGATGACTTCCTGGGTGGCAAGAACATCCGCAGGCATCTGAATGATCGGAACTCCCATCCAGGTCCAGAGGTAGGAGTAGTCGTACTGATCAAGCTCGGTGATCAGAGCCAGGGAATGGGCGAAGGCTTCCTGATCCTGTCCCAGGGCCAGACAGTTCTCCTCTCTGGCCTTCTCGAATTGTTGTCGATCATCAGTGGTCATGGAATCAGGGGTGGGTGGTAAGGAATTCAGTAACGCGGCACAGGGTCATAGGTGCCTGGGTCTATCCCGTCAGGTGCTGCAGCACGAGCCGATGAACACGCACAGCATCATGTTGAGAAAAACCCGAGTAACTCGGCAGGTTGATGCTTCTCTGGTAAATCGTCTCCGAAAGAAATGGCTGCAAGGAAGCCTTTCTTCCAGGAATGGCTGTGGAACTCAGTGGCCAGAAAAAAACCCGGCCATCAATTCCATGATCCTGCAACGCTTGCAGGAGCTGATCACGATCGAACCTCACCGACTCATCTACCACCATCGTGGGCATCCAGTACCCATTCACCACATAGGGAGGCTCTGGATTCATTCGAACAGGCAGGGAAGAGAACAGCTCCCAATAACGCATGAATGTCTCACGCTTCTCCCTGATGAGATCATCAATTCTTTCCAGCTGTGCACATCCGATCGCCGCCTGGATGTTGCTCATCTTGTACTTGAAACCAACCCGTTCAGGCCAGAACTGTCTGGGTTCACCCCTGGCACGACCGTGGTTGGACAAGGTGAGCACCTGCTCATACAAGTTGCTGTCATTGGTGACAAACATTCCACCCTCTCCGGTGGTCAACGTCTTGGTGCCATGAAAGGAAAACACACCGAAGCGGCCGAGGCTGCCTGCCCGCCTGCCATGCCACTGGGAACCGATGGCTTCAGCGGCATCCTCGATCACGGGGATGCCATGGCGCTCACCAATGTCCAGTAGCCGATCCATGGCGCAGAGATTGCCATAAAGATGCACCGCCACGATGGCCCTGGTCTTCGGTGTGATCGCGGCCTCCACCTGCTCAGGGTCCAGACACCAGCTATCCGACAGAATGTCAACAAACACCGGCACAGCACCGAGGTGGACGATGGGAGCCGCCGTGGCCACCCAGTTGGTGTCCGCCATGATCACTTCGTCTTCCGGGCCGATCCCAAGGGCATGAAAGCCCATGTGCAACGCGCCGGTGCAGCTGCTCGTGGCGAGGGCATGGCGAACCCCAAGGTGCTGTCGAAAAGCCTCCTCGAACCGGATGATGTAGTCGTAGCAATGCTCCCCCCAACCATTCCGGGCCGCATCGGTGGCATAGGCCACCTCCAGCTCTGTAATCGACGGTCGTGTGTATGGAATTCTGGGGAATAGGGCTTCGTCCATTAATCAGATGGCCTTGAGGGTAGGGATGGCAATCTTCACAGGGATATCGATCCTGCCGCTGAGCTGGGCCTTCACTTCGGCCGCAAGATTCCAGGGAAGCACGAGCAGCTCATCGGGCTGTCTCAGCAGAAGGTCATCAACACTGATGATGGGGATGTGACTCCCTGGGAGCCATTTACCGATCTTGCTTGGGGCAAGATCGGCGACAGCCCCGAGCAGATCACTCCGAATGCCGGCGAAGTTCAGCAGGGTATTTCCCTTGGCAGCAGCTCCATAGGCAAGCACCCGTCGGCCGGCCCGACGGGCCCCCAGGAGGTACTCCATGAGGGCAAACTTTGCCTCCAGGGCGCGTTCCTGGCAGCGAACGTAGGCCTCCAGAGTGGTGAGACCAGCGGCAGCCTCCTGGGCCAGCACAGCCTCCACCGCGCGCTGTTCCGATGGTGACTGGGCATCGGCGGCCATCTCACCCCTGCTGGCGAGCCACACCCTCAGACTGCCACCATGGGTGGTGATCTCCTCGGCGTCGAGCACCATCAGACCGGCATCCTCCGCCATCCGCTGCAATGTGGTGAGGCTCAGGTAGCTGTAGTGCTCGTGGTAAATCGTGTCGAACTGGTTGCCATCGAGGAGCCGCAGGAGATGGGGAAACTCCACCGACGCCACGCCTGAGGGCTTGAGCACCCGGGCAATGGCCGCCAGGAAGTCATTGATGTCGGGAACATGGGCCAGCACGTTGTTGGCCACCAGCAGGTCGGCCCTGAAACCCTGGGAGACGAGCTGGCCGGCCAGTTCACCGCCGAAGAAGCGTTCGTGGGTTTCGATGCCCTTGCTCCTCGCCGCCTCCGCCGTGGCATGGGTGGGCTCGATGCCGAGGCAGGGAATCCCCTGGGCCTTCACGTACTGGAGCAGGTAGCCATCGTTGCTGGCCACCTCCACCACCAGGCTGCCGGGTCCCAGCGACAGGCGCTCCACGGCCGCCTTGACGAACCGCTCCGCATGCTGACACCAGGTGATGGAGGTGCTGGAGAAGTAGGCGTAATCCGCCGTGAACAACGCATCCGCCGGGGCGTGCATGGGCAGCTGCACGAGCCAGCAGGTCGAGCACACGTAGACGCGCAGGGGAAAGGTGACCTCCGGCTGACTCAGCTTCGCTTCGCACAGGTAGGCATTGCTGGGCGGCTGATGGCCCAGGTCGATCACCTCGTGCTCCAGGGGGGTCCCGCAGTGGCGGCAATGGTGGGTCATGGCAGAACCTCCAGCAGGGGCAGCGACCGGTCACGCTCGCTCAGGTCCCGGGGCTCCATCGGCCAGTCGATGCCGAGCTGGGGGTCATCCCAGCGCACACCCGTCTCCTCCTTGGGGCAATAGGGCGCCCCGTGGAGGTAGAGCAGGGCGCTGTCGGGCTCGAGCACCTGAAACCCATGGGCACAGCCCGTGGGGATCAGCAGGGAGTTGCCGGCTTCGGCACTGAGCTCCACCGCCACCCAGCGGCCTCGCGTGGCGGAATCAGGCCGCAGATCGACGGCCACGTCCCACACCCTGCCCACCACGCAGCTGACCAACCGAACTTCGGCAGGCATTCCCTGCTGCAAGTGAAGTCCCCGGACCGTGCCGGGCCGTGGATTGTGGCTGAGGTTCACCTGCTCGATCGGCCGGCCCTCCTCCCAAAGCTGATCCCATTCGCCGCGCCGGAACACATTCACAAAACGGCCACGCTGATCGCCGTGGAGCTGGCGCCGGATCTCCAGCACGCCCTCGAGGGCCGTGGTGCGGTGGCTGGGCTCGACCATCTCAGGCGAGGGCTGGCCGGCGCAGCACGGTGAAGGCATCGAGATCCTCCAGACCCCAGCCATCGGCGATGCCGCTGAGGCGCTGGAACGCCACCTCAAGCCCGGCCTCCGCCGCAAACCCTCGCATCCGGTCGGCGGTCATGTCGCTGCGGTTGCCGGGATTGTGCGCCCAGTCGCTGTTGGGTGCCACGGTGCCGTAGTTGGAATGGTGCAGGAAGGCACTGCCACCGGGCCTGAGGACCCGAGCAATCTCATGGACATAGGCCCGCACCACCGACGAATCGAAGTGCACCATGGAATCAAAGGAATAGACCAGGGTCTGGGTGCCGGAATCGATCATGTTCAGAGAATCACCATCGGTGACGAAGTAGCGGAAGCGGCAACCATCACGTTCCTCCCCGAAACGCTCCCTGCAGGCCTCAATGCAATTGGGATTCACATCCACCAGCGTGATCGAACCAGCACCCCGACGCAGGAGCTCCGTGTTGCGTCCATGGCCGGGTGCAAGTTCAAGCACCTCGCTGAAATCGAGATCCTTGATGATGGGCCAGATCACCCCATCCCATTGCTTCTGGATGTAGGGCTCCGCATCCCGGTAATAATTGCCTTCCGCATGGGCATCACGGCACTGGGCGATGGTTTTGAGGCGAATCATCTCGGCCGCCACATCGCCGCAGATCGACACCACATCTTCCTGATCCAGCCGCCTGGAGGCCTGTTGAAGATCGGCCGCCATACGATTCTGAAGCTCCTCCTGGAAGCAAAGAATCACGCCGCTGCGTGTCAGGTCATGGGAAAGGACCTGTTCACGAAGGCTGTCAGGAAAGTCGGCCTTCACAAGTCCTATGAGATCGAGCCAGGGCACCAACTGACCGGGACTCCTCTGGATCCGCTCAATGGCCTGCTTCCTGGAGGAGGGTGGACGACTGGCCGACGACGCAGCGATCCTGGCCAACTTCCTGCGGATCCTGGCCACCAGAGAGCGCATCGAAGGCCAACTCACTTCAGGTACTCATTCTCCCATGGGGGCTGCCCGGGTGCCAGGCAGGAGCCATCAATGCAAGCTCCAGTTCAACTGCGGGCGAACCACACCGGGCACCTTATGTACAGCACCATGACGCGCCTCATCATGGAGATCCTCGATCACCTGAAAACAGAACTGATCCTGCACATGGAAATGACAACACTGGGGCATCGGCGTGGTGGCTGCAAAGTTGACGGAATAGGTTCCTTCGTTGAGAAATCTTGCCGGCAACCAGACCGTCGCCCGATGGCGCCCCGATGTCAGCGGCGGCTGGTGGCGGGGACTGGTGATGAAGGCACACTGACCCGCCGTGAAGAAATGGAAATTCGGGATCACCGGTCCTGTGGACGGCTCAAGCAGCTCATAGGTCATCTCGAGGCCGAACTCCCGATCGATATGGGCATAGCTCAGACTGTCGCCGGACCGGTCCACCATCCGTGCCCCCACCATGCGGCAGAACTTGTCGCCGGGTGGATCGCCACTGAGGTCGAGCGATGAACCCGACGTTTCCTCGCTGCTGGCGAAATAGGAAGCCGTGACGGATTCCGTGGGGCCGATCTGCGTGACCCTGCCATTCTCCAGCAACATGCACGTATCGCACAGGCTGTTGACCGTACTGAGGCTGTGGCTGACGAACAGCACCGTGCGGCCCTGGCCGGTGACATCCTTCATCTTGCCGAGGCACTTCTTCTGAAACTGGAGGTCACCGACCGCCAGCACCTCATCGATGATGAGAATATCGGGTTCCAGATGGGCAGCCACCGCAAAGGCCAGGCGCACATACATGCCGCTGGAATAGCGCTTCACGGGCGTGTCGATGAAGCGATGGACTTCGGCGAAATCGACGATCGCATCGAAGACCCGATCGATCTGGCGACGGCGCATGCCCAGCAGGGTGCCGTTGAGGTAGATGTTCTCCCGCCCGCTGAACTCCGGGTGGAAGCCGGTGCCCACCTCCAGCAGGGAGCCCACCCGGCCGCGGATCTCGGCCATGCCGGTGGAGGGCTCGGTGATTCTCGACAGAATCTTCAGCAACGTGCTCTTGCCTGCGCCGTTGCGGCCGATCACACCGAACACCCCGCCGCGGGGAACATCGAAATCCACGTCCCGCAACGCCCAGAAGGTCTCGCTGCTCAGACGCTGCCGGCCGCCCGCCCCCCGCCAGGGCCAGATCCCCCGGCGAGGCGCCCCTTCCGCCGAGGCATCCTCGGCAGCAACCGTCTCCAGGTGACCGATTCTGTAGGACTTGCCGAGGGAGCGAACCGTGATGGCGATATCGGAGGAATCACTCATACGATGTCGGCGAAGCCCCTCTCGATGCGCTGGAACACGGCCATGCCGATCACCAGGGAGCCCACCAGACCAGTGATCATGCTCAGGAACATGGTGGAGGTGATCGGCACGCCGCCGAGCACCGACCAGCGGAATCCCTCAATGAGTCCCACGGTGGGGTTCAGGGAATAGAGAAACAGCCACTTCTCCGGGATCAATGATGATGAATAGACAATCGGCGTCAGATAATTCCAGGCCTGCAGAGCGAATGGCACGGCATAGCCGAAGTCGCGGTGGTAAACATTCAGGGAGGCCACGATCAGGGTGAGCCCGAGGCCCATCAGGAACGCCGCCAGAAGGAAGAAGGGCGCCGCCAGCATGTGCCAGCCCAGACCCACACCGAAGAGGGCCAGAAGCACCACCAGAACCGCCAGTCCCACCAGACCATCCACCACCACCGAACCCATCGAGGCCAGGGGAATGATCAGGCGCGGAAAGTAGATCTTCGAGAGGAGATTGGCATTGCCCACCAGGCTCCCCCCCGCACGGCCAATGGTGTTGCTGAACAGACCCCACGGAATCAGGCCCGTGAACACCATCAGCAGATAGGGATGACCATTGCTGGGCAGGCGGGCGAAATTGCCGAACAGCACGGCAAAGATGATGGCCGGCACCAGCGGCTGGAGAATCACCCAGACGACACCCAGGCTGGTTTGCTTGTAGCGGACCTGAATGTCGCGAAGTGAAAGATAATAAAGGAGATCACGATATTCGAAGATCTCTTTCCACTCAAAAAAAGACAACCGACGCCTGGGCTGGATGCGCGTGACACTCATGGGAAAAACGACCAGGCCAGTTGAGAGGGACCACAGCAAGCACCGGTCCCGACGCTCCGCGCCGACAACCTGAAGGCCTCAGACAACGAAGAAACTCATCCCCCAGTTGACCAGCACCAGGGCCACCCAGGCGGCACCGCCCAGCAGGATCAGCCGGTTGGAGCGGCCACTGTCCTCGGTGCTGGCGTAGAGCACGGGCACCGCCACGATCAGGGCGAACGAGAGGACCACCAGGGCCAGGACGGTGAGGGTATTGAGGATCTGCATGGGCGGGGCGGCTCGTGGCCGGATCAGGCAGCGTGGGGGATCCTGCCACGGAGGCTGGACGCCGATCCACCGCTGGCCCCATCCTTCACACGTTGTGGGGGCTGAACAGATCACCGGCGGCCGCCAGGGCTTCGAAGCCGGGGGCCTCGGCATCCTTGGGGGCCAGGATCGGCTGCTGGGCGCCTTCCAGTTCCTCGAGGGGCCAGTCGATGCCGATCGCCGGGTCGTTCCAGGCCAGGGAGCGTTCGCAGTCGCGGTTCCAGTAGCCGACCGTCTTGTACTGCACTTCGGCCACGGCACTGAGGGTGAGGAACCCATGGGCAAAGCCCACCGGCACCCAGAGCTGCTGCTGGTTCTCGGCCGAGAGCCGAGCCCCCACCCATTGGCCCAGGCTGGGGGAGCCGAGGCGCAGATCCACCGCCACGTCGAAGATCTCCCCCACGGTGCAGCGCACGAGCTTGCCCTGGGGGTGGGGCTCCCGCTGGAAGTGGAGCCCGCGCAGCACGCCTCGCACCGAGCGGGAATGGTTGTCCTGCACGAAATCAGGAGCGTCGGCCTCGCTCAGGCCCAGGGCCTCGGCGAAGCGGCGTCGGTTCCAGCTCTCGCAGAACCAGCCCCGGTCGTCACCGAACAGGGCCGGGGTGAGCAACAGGGGGCCATCGATGGCGTAGCGGTCGATCTTCATCGCTGGGGTTCGAGGGCCTTGTGGTCACTGGCGGCTTCCTGGAGCAGCCGGAGCAGGTAGTCGCCGTAGCCGGATTTCTTCAGCGGCTGGGCCAGCCGCTCCAGCTGGCCGTCATCGATCCAGCCGAGGCGCCAGGCCACCTCCTCGGGGCAGCCCACCTTGAGCCCCTGCCGCTTCTCGAGGGTGAGGATGTAGCTGGCGGCCTCGTGCAGCGAATCGGGGGTGCCGGTGTCGAGCCAGGCCATGCCCCGGCCCATCAGCTCCACCCGCAGCAGGCCGTCGTCGAGATAGAGCTGGTTGAGATCGGTGATCTCCAGTTCGCCCCGGGGCGACGGGCGCACCTGGCGGGCCCGCTCCACCACCGCCTCGTCGTAGAAGTACAGGCCGGTGACGGCATAGCGGCTGCGGGGCCGCTCCGGCTTCTCCTGGATGCTGAGCACCCGGCCGTCGCCGCTGAACTCCACCACCCCATAGCGCTCGGGGTCCCGCACCGGATAGGCGAAGACCGTGGCGCCGGGCTGCTCGCCGTTGGCGTCCTGGAGCTGGGGGATCAGGTCGTGGCCATGGAAGAGGTTGTCCCCCAGCACCAGGGCCGCCGGGGCCCCCGCCAGGAAATCGGCACCGATCAGGAAGGCCTGGGCCAGCCCATCCGGGCTGGGCTGCACCGCGTAGCGGATCGCCATGCCCCAGCCGGAACCATCCCCCAGCAGCCGCTCGAAGGCGGCCCGGTCGCCGGGGGTGGTGATCACCAGCACCTCGCGGATGCCCGCCAGCATCAGGGTGCTGAGCGGGTAATAGATCATCGGCTTGTCGTACACCGGCATCAGCTGCTTGCTGACCGCCGTGGTGAGGGGCGCCAGACGGGTGCCGCTGCCACCGGCCAGGATGATCCCCCTGCGGTTCATGGCCGCTGGGGCGGCAGCGCCGCCATCAGGCTGCCCATCTCCAGGGCCTGCAGCCCGTAGCTCCAGCCCAGGTTGCTCTTGATGCCGGCCCGCTCCAGGGCCTGCTGCAGGGTGTCGGTGGTGAGCACCCCGAAGATCACCGGAATGCCCGTGTCGCGGGCCACGGCGGCCACCCCCTTGCTGACCTCCGCCACCACCACATCGAAATGGGGGGTGTCGCCCCGGATCACCGCCCCCAGGGTGACCACCACCTGGTAACGGCCGCTGGCCGCCAGCCGCTGGGCCACCAGGGGGATCTCGAAGCTGCCCGGCACCCAGGCCACATCCAGCTGGTCGCTGTCGGGGGCGGTGTCGATGCCGTGGCGGGAGAGGGAATCCAGGCAACCGCTCAGCAGCTTGCCGGTCACCAGATCGTTGAAGCGGGCCACCACCAGGGCGATGCGCAGACCGGCGACATCGGTGAAGCGACCTTCGAAAACCGTCAAGGGGTCAGACCACGAAGAAGCTGATGCCCCAGTTGAGCAGCACCAGGGCCACCCAGGCCAGCCCCCCGAGCAGGATCAGGCGGTTGGAGCGGCCGCTGTCCTCGGTGCTGGCGTAGAGCACAGGCACCGCCACGATCAGGGCGAAGGAGAGCACCACCAGGGCCAGCACCGTCAGGGTGTTGATGATCTGCATGGGGACGGGGCGCCGGTCGCTGCGGAGCTCGGCGGATTCTCCCACGGGAGCTGCCGCCGCAGGGGCGGGCCGTGCCATCCCCCTTACGATCGGGTCGACTTCCGGCGTCGCATCCCTGGCCATGGACGTCCAACAGCAGCTGTCGCTTGCGGACGATCCGGCCCTGCAGGGGGAGCTGTTCGGTGCCCCTGCCGAGCTGGTGGCCCCGGCGCCCGCGCCGGCCCCTGCCGACGGGGAACTGGACGATCAGGCCCTGCTGGCCGATGCCACAGCGCGGCCGCGGCGGCGCCGTGCCGCGGCGGCCCCCTCCGTCCCCTCCACCGCGACGGCCACCACGGAGGACCACGCCACTGCGGAGGACAGCGACTCCGATCTGCCGCGCTGGCACCACCATTCCCTGGTGGATCCGGCGGCGCTCACCCCGGTGCTGCGCCACTACGTGGAGCTGAAGGCGGCCCACCCCGACCGGGTGCTGCTCTACCGGCTGGGCGACTTCTACGAATTCTTCTTCGAGGACGCGATCCTGCTCTCGCGCCTGCTGGAGCTCACCCTCACCGGCAAGGACGCGGGCAAGGGCATCGGACGGGTGCCGATGGCGGGCATTCCCCACCATGCGGCGGAGCGCTACTGCGCCGATCTGGTGCGCCGCGGCCTGTGCGTGGCCCTGTGCGACCAGCTGGAGGCCACCCCCGCCAAGGGTGCCCTGCTGCGGCGGGGCATCACCCGGGTGCTGACCCCCGGCACCGTGCTGGAGGAGGGCCTGCTGGCGGCCCGTCGCAACAACTGGCTCTGTGCTGTGGTGCTGGAGGGTGATGGCAGCGCGGCGGGCCGCTGGGGCCTGGCGGTGGCCGATGTCAGCACCGGCGACTTCCGCGTCACCGAGCGCAGCGGCAGCGGCGCCCTGCACCAGGAGCTGCTGCAGCTGGAGGCGGCGGAGGTGGTCTGGCCCGGCCGGGCGGAAGCACCGGCCTGGTGTCCGGAAGGCCTGCGCCTCACCTCACTGCCGCGCACCCCCTTCGAAGCCCCCGAGGCCGGCGCCCTGCTCCGGCGCCGCTTCCGGCTGGCCAGCCTCGACGGCCTGGGGCTGGGTGAGGCGCCCCTGGCCCTGCGGGCCGCCGGTGGGCTGCTCGCCTACCTCGACACCACCCAGCCCGCCACCGGCACGGGCGAAGCCAGCGACGGCGAAACCGCCGGCACCACGATTCCCCTGGAGCGGCCCCGGCTCTGGCACGCCGGTGACCAGCTGGTGCTCGATGCCCAGACCCGCCGCAACCTGGAGCTGACCCGCACCCAGCTGGGGGGCGCCCTGCACGGGTCCCTGCTCTGGGCCCTCGACCGCACCGCCACCGCCATGGGCGGCCGCTGCCTGCGGCGCTGGATCGAGGCCCCTCTGGTGGATCTGGCGGCGATCCTCGAGCGGCAGGGGGCCGTGAGCGAGCTGGTGGAGCAGCGGCAGCTGCGGCTGGCCCTGCGCCGTCTGCTGCGGCCCATGGGCGACCTGGAACGGCTGGCGGGCCGAGCCGGCGCCGGCAGCGCCTCCGCCCGCGATCTGGTGGCCCTGGCCGATGGGCTCGAGCGCCTGCCCCGGCTGGCGGCCCTGGTGGCCGCGGGCCGCAGTGCACCGCTGACGGCCCTCCAGGGCCCCTGGCCCGACCTCACCGCCCTGGCGGACGTGCTGCGCCACCACCTGGTGGAAACGCCACCCCTCTCCCTCAGCGACGGGGGCCTGCTCCACGACGGGGTCGACCCGGTGCTCGACGGCCTGCGCAACCAGCTGGACGATCAGGAGCGCTGGCTGGCCCAGCAGGAGGCGATCGAGCGTCGGGCCAGCGGCAACCCCAACCTGCGGCTGCAGTATCACCGCAGCTTCGGGTATTTCCTGGCGGTGAGCCGGGCCAGGGCCCAGGCCGTGCCGGAGCACTGGATTCGCCGCCAGACCCTCGCCAACGAGGAACGCTTCGTGACCCCGGAGCTCAAGGGCCGGGAAGGGCGGATCCTGCAGTTGCGGGCGCGCGTCTGCCAGCGGGAGTACGAGCTGTTCTGCGACCTGCGCCGGCAGGTGGGCGACGCGGCCGGGCCGATCCGGGCCGCCGCCCGGCGGGTGGCCGAACTCGATGCCCTGGCCTCCCTGGCGGAGGTGGCCGCCACCGGCCACTACTGCCGGCCGGAACTCAGCGAAGGCCGTGAGCTGCTGATCGAAGCGGGGCGTCACCCCGTGGTGGAGCAGCTGCTGGCCGATGAAGCCTTCACCGCCAACGACCTGGCCCTGGCGGCCCCGGCAGCCGACGGCACCCGTGCCCCCGACCTGATCGTGCTGACGGGGCCCAACGCCAGCGGCAAGAGCTGCTACCTGCGCCAGAGCGGCCTGCTGCAGCTGATGGCCCAGATCGGCAGCTGGATCCCGGCCCGCTCGGCCCGACTCGGCCTCACCGATCGCATCTTCACCCGGGTGGGGGCCGTGGACGATCTGGCCAGCGGCCAGTCCACCTTCATGGTGGAGATGGCCGAAACGGCCAACATCCTTCACCACGCCACGGCGAAATCCCTGGTGCTGCTCGATGAGATCGGCCGGGGCACCGCCACCTTCGATGGCCTCTCGATCGCCTGGGCCGTGGCGGAGCACCTGGCCGGCGGCATCGGTGCCCGCACCATCTTCGCGACCCATTACCACGAGCTCAACGAGCTGGCGGAGCTGCTGCCCAACGTGGGCAACGCCCAGGTGCTGGTGGAGGAGACCGGCAACGACCTGGTGTTCCTGCACCGGGTCTGCCGGGGGGGCGCCAGCCGCAGCTACGGCATCGAGGCGGCCCGGCTGGCCGGGGTCCCCGCTTCGGTGGTGCTGCGGGCCCGCCAGGTGCTGGGCCGCATCGAAGCCAACAGCCACGTGGCGGTGGGCCTTCAGGAGGGGGTGCGGGCCGCCTGATCCAGCCAGGCCCGGCGCAGCAGGGCATTCGCCGCCGCGGCCACCAGGCCGGCCCCCCCCTTGCTGCCCTCCAGCCGGATCTGCGCCAGGGGGCTCCGGGCCAGGTGGCGCTTGCTCTCCGCCACCCCCACGAACCCCACCGGCATGCCGATCACCAGCGCCGGTGGCGGCAGGCCCCGCCCCGACACCGGGTCCACCAGCTCCAGCAGCCGCTCCAGGGCCGTGGGGGCGCTGCCGATCAGCACCACCGCCCCCGGATGGGCCGCCAGGGCGAGGGCCATGCCTTCGGCGGTGCGGGTGCCGGCGGCGGGGGCCACGGCGGGGGCCCACTCCAGTACCGCGTGCACCGGATTGGCGAAGGTGCGGCGGGCCATGGGCGCCACGGCCGCCGCGGCCATGGCGGTGTCGGTGAGGATCGCCGCCCCGGACGCCAGGGCCGCCAGGCCGGCCTGGCAGGCGCCGGGGCCCAGGCGGAGGTCGGGGGCGATGGTCAGGTCGCCGCTGCTGTGCACCAGACGCTCAAGCAGCTCCTGCTCCACCCCCGTCAGCCCCGTGGGCCCCAGCCACTGCCGGATGCGCCGGACGCTCTCCACGAAGATCGGGTGATCGAAACCGGGATCAGGGGCCACGGTCGGAGGCCAGAGGGAGCTGCACCCTATGGAGCCGCCCGGCCGCCCTGCCTACAGTCAGCCGGGCGCTGCCGCTGATGCCGATCCACCTCTACTGGGGCGACGACGAGGCCGCCCGCAACCAGGCGCTCGACCGCCAGCTGCAGACGCTGGTGGACCCGGCCTGGGCCGCGATCAACCTCAGCCGGCTCGACGGCGGTGATGCCGCCCAGGCCCTCCAGGCCCTGGAGGAGGCCCGCACGGCCCCCTTCGGCGCCGGCGCGCGGGTGGTGGTGCTGGCGCGCAGCCCCTTCTGCCAGTCCTGCCCGCCGGAACTGGCGGCCCAGCTGGAGGCCGCGCTCGAGCTCATCCCCGCCGACTGCCATCTGTTCCTGATCAGTGATGGCAAACCCGATGCGCGCCTGAAGACCACCAAACGGCTGCGCGCCGTGGCCGAGGAGCAGGGGTTCTCGCTGCCGGCCATCTGGGACGGCGCCGGTCAGATCGAACGGGTGCAGCAGGCCGCCCGCGACCGGGGACTGCAGCTGGCGCCGGCGGCGGCCGAAGCGCTGGCGGAGGCCATCGGCAGCGACGGGCTCCGGCTGGCCAGCGAACTGGAGAAGCTGGCGCTGCATGCGGGACCGGCCGGTGGTCCGATCACCGCCGAGGCGGTGGCCGCCCTGATCGGCGGCCAGGTGACGAGCAGCCTGGCGGTGGGGGAGGCCCTGCTGGCCCAGCGGCCCGCCGAGGCCATCGCCCTGGTGGACGCCCTGCTGGCAGCCAACGAACCGGCCCTGCGCCTGGTGGCCTCCCTCGGCAGCCAGATCCGGGGCTGGCTCTGGGTGTGCCTGCTGGAGAAGAGCGGTGAGCAGGACGTGGCCGTGATCGCCAAGGCGGCGGGCATCGGCAACCCCAAGCGCATCTACGTGATGCGCAAGCAGATCCGGGGCCGGACCCCCGGGCAGCTGCTCGCCCTGCTGCGGCGCCTGCTTGAGGTGGAGGCGGCCCTCAAACGGGGCACCGATCCGGGCAGCGCCTTCCGCGACGGCTTCCTGATGGCCTCCCTGCTCTGAGCCGGTACCCCCACCCGTCGATAATCGGGCCTTGGCGCCGGCATCGAAGGGAATGGCCCTGCTGATTCAGAAGTTCGGGGGCACCTCCGTGGCCGACACCGAGCGGATCAAGGCGATCGCCCACCGCATCGCCACCTGTCGGGAAGAGGGCCACGAGCTGGTCATCGTGGTGTCGGCCATGGGCCACACCACCGACCAGCTCACCGGCCTGGCGCGGGAGCTGTGCAGCGATCCGCCCCGCCGCGAGATGGACATGCTGCTGGCGACCGGAGAGCAGGTGTCCATCGCCCTGCTGGCCATGGCCCTGCACAGCGAAGGGGTGCCCGCCGTCTCGATGACCGGCACCCAGGCCGGGATCATCACCGAATCGGCCCACGGCCGGGCCCGGATCCTGGAGGTGCGCACCGAACGGCTGCGACGCCTGCTCGAGGACGGCCATGTGGTGGTGGTGGCGGGGTTCCAGGGCACCAGCAGCGGCCATGCCGGCACCCCGGAGATCACCACCCTCGGCCGCGGCGGCTCCGACACCTCCGCCGTGGCCCTGGCGGCGGCCCTGGGGGCCGATGGCTGTGAGATCTACACCGACGTGCCAGGGGTGCTCACCACCGATCCCCGCAAGGTGAAGGATGCCCAGCTGATGGACACGGTCAGCTGCGACGAGATGCTCGAGCTGGCCAGCCTGGGCGCCGCCGTGCTCCACCCCCGGGCGGTGGAGATCGCCCGCAACTACGGCGTGCCGCTGACGGTGCGCTCCAGCTGGAGCGAGGCCCCCGGCACGCGGCTGACCAGCGGCGCCCCCCGGCCGATCCGCAGCGAGGGCCTGGAACTGGGCCGCCCCGTGGACGGAGCGGAACTGGAGCTCGACCAGGCGGTGCTGGCCCTGTCCCACGTCCCCGACCGCCCCGGGGTGGCCGCCCAGCTGTTCGAGGCGCTCGGCCTGGCCGGCCTCAACGTGGATCTGATCGTGCAGGCCACCCACGAAGGCACCAGCAACGACATCGCCTTCACCCTGCCGTCGGCGGACATGGAGCGGGCCCGGACCGTGTGTGAGGAGGTGATGGCGGCCATGGGGGCCGACGAGGCCCAGCTCACCGCCGAAGCCGGCATGGCCAAGCTGAGCATCGCCGGCGTCGGCATCCTGGGCCGACCGGGGGTGGCCGCCCGCCTGTTCGACACCCTGGCCCGGCTGGGGATCAACCTGCGCCTGATCGCCACCAGCGAAGTCAAGGTGAGCTGCGTGGTGGACGGCAGCCTGGGGGCCAGGGCGCTCCGGGCCGCCGCCGAGGCCTTCGAACTCGGCGAGCAGCAGCTCCTGCACAACCCGCCCCCCTGCCACGTCGGCGAACCCGCCGTCCGGGGGGTGGCCCTCGACCGCGACCAGGTGCAGGTGGTGGTGCGCCGGGTGCCGGACCGGCCCGGGGCGGCCGCCTCCATCTGCCGGGCCCTGGCCGATGCCGGCATCTGCGTCGATGCGATCGTGCAATCGGAACGCACCCACGGCGGCCCCGACGACCGCCGCCGTGACATGAGCTTCACCCTCAAGCGCGACGACCGCCCCGGCGCCGAACGGGCCCTGCTCAGCGTGCTGCAGCCCTGGAGCGGCGCCAGCTTCGAGGAAGGTCCGGCCATCGCCCGGGTGAGTGCGGTGGGGGCAGGGATGGCCTGCACGGCCGGTACGGCCGCCTGCATGTTCCGCTCCCTGGCGGATGAGGGGATCAACATCGCCCTGATCGCCACCAGCGAGATCCGCACCAGCTGTGTGGTGGCGGAGGCCGACGGCATCCGGGCCCTGCAGGCGGTGCACCGGGCCTTCGGCCTCGGCGGGACTCTGGTGCACCAGGCCGAGGGCAGCGAAGCCCCGGTCTGAGCGCCGGAATCTTCAGCCTATTCTGCGGGACCTCACCGAACGCTTCCTTTCCCATGGGACGGCGGTTGCCATGATCCGACCCCAGGAGATGGCCGAAGGCCTCGCCGCCGGTGAGTTCTATCTGGAATACCTGCCGATCCTTTCGATCCCGCAGGGCCGCTGCATCGGAGCCGAAGCGCTGATCCGCTGGCGACGGGCCGGTGGGGAGGTGCTGATGCCCGGGGACTTCATCCCGTTGGTGGAGAACACACCGGCCTCCGGCGTGCTCACCTACTGGGTGATCGAAACCGCGGCCGCGGAACTCCGGGAGTGGTTACGAGCCCATCCCGACGTTCACCTCAGCCTCAACATCCCCCCGGAAATCACCGGTCGTGGCGGTATCTATCACACCATCATGAAATCCGGGCTGCAGGACATGCTCCATCAGCTGATCCTTGAGCTCACCGAGCGGGGACTCCCCGATGCCCTGGCCCTCGAGGGCATGGTCCAGGCCAGGACACTGGGCATCAGGATCGCCCTCGACGACATCACCCTCCTGGGAGGGGCCAATCTCGCCGTGCTCAGCCGATTCCCGTTCGACATCATCAAAGTGGATCGCCACATGACGGCCCAGATCACCCCGGAGGGGCCCCCACCGACCTGGCTGGCGGGCATCGCCGCCCTGATCCGCACCTCCGAGCTCATGGTCATCGCCGAAGGGGTCGAGACCGCCCACCAGGTGCAGGTGCTGCTCGACGTGGGGATCCAGGCGGTCCAGGGTTTCCACTTCTCGCCACCCCTCTCCGCCAGCGGGCTGATCGCCTTTCATGGCCAGGCCAACGGCCATGGCGGCGGCGGCCAAATTCCGCAGGTCTGAGTAGGAAGGAACGGAATGCATTGGCGATCGTCATGACCCGACGGGGTACCGCGACCTTTCTGAGCGACTTCAGGGACTTCATCAACAAGGGCAATGTCGTCGATCTGGCCGTTGCCGTCGTGATCGGCGGCGCCTTCGGCAAGGTGGTCGATGCAGTCGTCAGCCTGGTGATGACGGCGGCCCTGGAACCGGCCCTGAAGGCCGCCCGGGTGGAGGCGATCAACGCCTGGCCCGCCGGAGCGGTGATCGTGGCCCTGATCAACTTCCTGGTGATCGCCTTCGTGGTCTTCCTGATCGTGCGGGCGATCGAAGCGATGAAGCGGAAAGACGAGGCTGCGGCGATCGATGCCGGACCCGATCCCCAGGCCGAGCTGGCGGCGGCAGCCAACCGACTGGCCGAAGCCCTCGAGCGGCGGGGTCTCTAGGGCCTGCCCACCAGCTTGTGGCGCAGGTTCTTGATGCGATCCCGGAGATTGGCCGCCTCCTCAAACTCCAGGCTCTTGGCCGCCGCCTTCATCTTCTCCTCCAGCTGGGTGATCAGCTCGGGCAGAGCATCGAGCGGCACCTCGTTGTGCTCGGCCTGATCGGCCGCCTCCTCGAGCTGGTCGTCACTGAGCCGGCGTGACACCTCCAGGAAGGACAGGATCGAATTGCCGGCCCGCTTGCCGGCGGGCATGGGGGTGATGCCGTGGCGTTCGTTGTAGGCGTGCTGGATCACCCGGCGCCGTTCGGTCTCGGAGATCGCCTTCGCCATCGAATCGGTGAGGTTGTCGGCATAGAGAAGGGCCATGCCATCGATGTGGCGGGCGGCCCGGCCGATCGTCTGGATCAGGGACCGTTCGGCCCGCAGGAATCCCTCCTTGTCGGCATCGAGGATCGCCACCAGGGACACCTCCGGCAGGTCCAGCCCCTCCCGCAGCAGGTTCACCCCCACCAGCACGTCGTAGGCACCGTTGCGCAGATCCTGAAGGATCTCGATCCGCTCGATCGAATGGATCTCCGAGTGCAGATAGCGCACCCGCACGCCGTTCTCGGCCAGGTAATCGGTGAGGTCCTCCGCCATGCGCTTGGTGAGGGTGGTCACCAGCACCCGCTCCTGCTTGTCGGCCCGGATGCGGATCTCGCCGAGCAGATCGTCCACCTGACCCTCGGAGGGGCGCACCTCCACGATCGGATCGAGCACGCCGGTGGGGCGGATCACCTGCTCCACCACCTGAGACTTGCTCTGGGCCAGCTCCCAGTTGCCGGGGGTGGCCGAAACGAAGATGGTCTGCCGCGCCTTCTCCCAGAACTCCTCCCCCTTGAGGGGCCGGTTGTCGGCGGCGCTGGGCAGCCGGAAGCCGTGCTCGATCAGCACCTGCTTGCGGCTCTGGTCGCCGTTGTACATCGCCTGGAGCTGGGAGCAGGTGACATGGCTCTCGTCCACCACCAGCAGCCAGTCGTCGGGGAAGTAATCGATCAGGCATTCCGGCGGCGTGCCGGCCTCCCGACCCGCCAGATGGCGGGCATAGTTCTCGACCCCGTTGCAGTAGCCCACCTGCTCCAGCATCTCCAGGTCGTAGGTGGTGCGCTGCTCGAGGCGCTGGGCCTCCAGCAGCCGGCCCTGACCGTTGAGCAGCTCGAGCCGTTCCCGCAGTTCCGCCCGGATCGCCTGAATCGCCCCCTGCAGCCGCTCCTTCGGGGTGACGAAGTGCTTGGCGGGGTAGATGTTGATCGTGTCGAGGCTCTGGAGGATCTCCCCGGTGGTGGGATCGACGTAGCGGATCGCCTCCACCTCGTCGCCGAACAGCTCGATCCGCACCAGGCGATCCTCATAGGCCGGCCCGATCTCGAGCACATCGCCCCGCACCCGGAAGCGTCCGCGGCTGATCTCGATGTCGTTGCGGGAATACTGGTTGTTGACCAGTTCGCGCAACGAATGGCGCAGATTCAGCGTCTCCCCCACCTGAAACCTGACCGCCGCCTTGAGATACTCCGAAGGGATGCCCAGGCCGTAGATGCAGCTGATCGAGGCCACCACGATCACATCCCTGCGTTCGAACCGGGAGCGGGTGGCCGAGTGCCGCAGCATGTCGATCTCCTCGTTGATCGAGGCGGTCTTGGCGATGTAGGTGTCGGAGACCGGGACGTAGGCCTCCGGCTGGTAGTAGTCGTAGTAGGAGATGAAGTATTCGACGGCATTGTTGGGAAAGAATTCCCGCAGCTCGTTGCAGAGCTGGGCCGCCAGGGTCTTGTTGTGGGCCAGCACCAGCGTGGGACGCCCCGTGCGGGCGATCACATTGGCGATGGAAAAGGTCTTGCCGGTGCCGGTGGCCCCCAGCAGGGTCTGAAACCGCTCACCGCCATCGACACCCTTGACCAGGGCCTCGATGGCGGTGGGTTGATCACCCTTGGGCTCGTAGGGGGCTTGCAGCTGGAAAGGCATCGACCCATTCTGGCCGTCCCGGGTCCCGACCGCTCAGGCCGGGATGCCGCCCCCATCAGCCCTCAGGCAGCGCCGCCCGTGACCAGCGCCATGGCCCGGGTGAGGGGCACCTCCAGCCCGAGCATGCGGAGCACGACGGCACTGAGCACGCTGTAGACGAGGGCCCCGAGAATGGCGCTGACCAGACCGTTCTTGAGCCGGAATCCCGGGATCAGCCAGGCGGACAGGCCGAAGAGGATGATCGTGATCAGCCAGTTGAACAGAAGGGAGATCGGACTGATCAGCCCCCCCAGGGAGGTGATGGCCCAGATCGGCGCCAGCACCACCTTCAGCGGAATGATCAGCAGGGTTCCGAGCAGGCCGATCACAATGGCCGACACCAGCGCGACGGGGAAGCTCTCCATCTCCACGCCCAGGGGCAACCAGGAGACCAGGAGCAGAATGAGGGCGCGGATGGGCCACTGCAACAACCAGAGGAGGGAACCCATGGGGATCAAAGCGGAATCATGCCCACCCTAGTTTGGCCATTCGTTCTGAACCGCCATCGTCACAGGAATCGCCTCCCGCAGTCCTCGCACCACCGCCACCATCGCCAGTTCGTCACTGAGGCGGTTGACCGCGGAACCCACCCCCACACCGGCGGCACCGGCGGCCAGGGCCATGGGAACGGTGACGCAGCTGAGGCCGGAGGCGCACAGCACGGGCACGCTCACCGCGCGGCTGATGGCGTGGGCGGCCGCCAGGGTGGGGGCCGCCTTTTCGATCAGGCCCAGGGCACCGGCACTGAGGGGCCTGGCACTGGTGCCGCCTTCGGTCTGGATCAGGTCGGCGCCGGCCGCCACGAGATCCACCGCCAGCTGTTCCTGCTGATCCAGGGGCAGGGTGTGGGGCACGGTCACCGACAGCACCGTCTCGGGCAGCAACTCCCGTGTGCGGCGGGTCAGCTCCAGCACCTCCGCCGCGCCGAAGACCCGTCCCTGGGGATAGAAGCTGTCGTAATTGCCGATCTCCACCATCGCCGCTCCGGCGGCAACGGCGGCAGGGAACAGTTCGGGGTCCACGGCCGACACGCAGATCGGCAGATCCGGCGTCAGGGCGGCCACCCGGGACACCAGCGCCGGATCACAGGCCACATCGATCAGATCACCACCGCCGGCCGCCGCGGCCCTGGCCACCCGCTCCACCGAGGTGCCATCGAAGTTGGCGAGACCGGCAATCACCTTGAGGAGCCGTCGCTGGCTGATCGCCTGCTGAAGGGCCACGGGCAGGCTGGAGAGGCGCGACATCGGCGATGAAAAGAAGCGTGCCGTGATTCTCCCATCCGATGACGGCCTGCTGGAACGCCGGTGGGGACGTGACCAGCTGCGTCTGCACCGCCACCTGCTGCGCCATCCGGACCTGCTGCCCCGGGGCGGCGACCTGCTGCTGGCGGTGTCCGGAGGCCAGGATTCGATGGCCCTCACCACCCTGCTGCTGGATCTCCAGCCGTTGCACCACTGGCAGCTGCACCTCTGGCACGGCGATCACGGCTGGCGACCCGAGGCGGGCCGCCAGGCCGGGGAACTGGCCGACTGGGCCCGCCGGCAGCAGCTCCCGGTGGTGCTCGAGCGGGCCTCACCGCCCCCGGTGGGGGAAGCCGGGGCCCGGCGCTGGCGCTACCAGTGCCTGGCCCGAACGGCGAGGCTGCTGGGCTGCCGCCATATCCTCACCGGCCACACCGCCAGCGACCGGGCCGAGACCGTGCTGCTCAATCTCGCCCGCGGCAGCCACCGGCGCGGGCTCGCCAGCCTGCGGCGCCGCCTGCCCCTCGACGGCGAAGGCGGGGGGATGGAGGACATCGCGTCGGCGCCGGCACTGCTGGTCCGCCCCCTGCTCCTCTTCGACCGGCAGGACACGGCGCGCCTCTGCCGCGAGCGGCAGCTGCCGGTCTGGGTGGATGCCAGCAACGACGATCGCCGCCTTGCCCGCAACAGATTGCGCGCCGACGTGATACCGGTGCTGGAGGCCCTCCATCCGGGGGCCAGCCGCCGCATCAGCGCCCAGGCGGAGCGGCTGGAGCAGCAGCTGGACGCGGAAACGGAACTGCTGGATCTGGTGCTGGAAACGCTCGACGCCGGGGGGGACCCAGGCCAGGCCGGACTGCAGCGGCGGCAGCTTTGCCGTCTGGCGCCGGCCAACCAGCGCCGGCTGCTGGAGCACTGGCTGCGTCGGCGGCTCGGCAGGGGCCTGCCGGCGCGCGAGCTGGAGTTGCTGGTGGCCCGCCTCGCCGGCGGCGGCGACCCCGGCCGCCTGCAGCTGAGCGAAGGATGGCAACTCCAGTGGGATCACAGCACACTGTGGGTCCTTTCCCCACGTTGATCTCCATGGCTGAGCCCTCCGCCGCCAACGATGCAGCGCAGCGCTATGCGGCCATCGAGAATTCCTATTCCAAGGAGGACTGGGCCACCGTGCTGAAGGAGGGCGACGTCCTGCTTCAGGAACTCGACGCCGAAGGTCTCGAGTCGTTCCAGCCGCTGCGGATGCGCCTGCAGCTGCTGCTCGGCCACACCCACCTCTACGGCTACGACGCCAAGGAGAAAGCCGCCGGCCTTTACGGCACCGTCGCCAGTGAAAGCAGCGAGCCGGCCCTGGCCCGCATCGCGGAACAGGGCCTCAAACAGTGCGTCGTCCCGGAGGCACCGGAACCCGAAGTGGTGGCGACATCACCCCTGGATGCTCCGGTGACCGGTGGCAGCCCCTTCGTGGCGTCCAGCAAAACGGCCGCGGCGCCATGGCTGGAAGCCACGGCGGCCGCCAAATCCGTGGCGGCCTCCAGCGCCCCGGGCGCATCGACCCTGCAGGCGATGCCCTTCACCGGCACCATCGGCAGCGCGCCGGCAGCTCCGACACCGGGTCAGCCGGAGGTCTCCGGCGAGCCTGCGGAAACTGAAGGCGTCGGCTCCGCTGCCCCCTGGGCCGAGGAATCCCTGATCCCGGACATCGTGGAGGAACCGGAGCTGATCGAGCTGCACCAGGCCGACCCCTCCCTGGCCGACGAGGTGGTGGTGGCGTGGAAGGACAGGCCCGGCAACGCCGTCGATGCCGGCGATGAGGACCTGCTGAGCGGCCTGCTGCTGGTGAAGATCAGCTGAGGCCCCGACGGAGCCTCAGCTGATCGGCTTCAACCGGCCGCGGCGGCGCTGCGGCGACGACGGGTGCGGCCGGTGGGTTCCGGCTCTTCCGGGGCCGTCTTGGCGGCAACCGCCACCGGAGCCGCGGCCGGGGTGGCGGCGGCGGTGACCAGTTGCCGCTGGGGCACGGCCGCCTGGGTGGGGCGGGCACCACCACCACCGGCACCGGCGCCATCACGGCGACCGCCACGGGGCGCCGGGCGGGAATCGGGCTCGGCATCGGCCCGGCCCTTGTAGGCCGGGGTGCCGGCGGGAGCCGGCTGCACCAGACAGATGATCAGCGGATCGACCTGGAGCTCACGGCGCAGGCGGCGCTGCAGGCCCACCTCCACTTCGCGCTGCACACCGACCCAGTCGACATCGGGGGCCTTGCCGCCGGTGTTGCGGGCCAGCTGGTTCCAGCGGTTCTCCAGCACCCAGGTGATCTCCCGCTCCGCCCAGACGGACAGCTTGCGGGCATCGGCCGCCGTGACCACACCGCGCAGGTTCACCCGCGGCGGCGCCGCCATCACCCCATCGGTGGTGATCACCGCCAGCAGGGTGATGACGCCGTCCTCGGCCAGCTGCTGACGCTCCTTGAGCACCCGGGCATCGACGATGCCGTTGCGGGACGCATCGAGCAGTTCGATGCCGGCCTTCACCGGATCTCCCTTGCGGATGCTGTCGGGGGTGAGTTCCACCACATCACCGTTGTCGATGATCAGGATGTGATCGGCCGGAATCCCCATCGACTGGGCCGTCTTGGAATGGCAGACGAGCATGCGGTGCTCGCCGTGCACGGGCACGAAGTACTTGGGCTTGGCCAGCGCCAGCATCAGCTTGTGATCTTCCTGGCAGCCGTGGCCGGACACGTGGATGCCCTCGCCCTTGCCGTACACCACCTTGGCGCCCATCATCATCAGGCGGTCGATCGTGTTCACCACCGAGATGGTGTTGCCGGGGATCGGGCTGGCGGAAAAGATGATGGTGTCGGAAGGTTTCACCTGAACCTGGGGATGCTCGCCGCGGGAGATGCGGCTGAGGGCCGCCAGGGGCTCACCCTGACTGCCGGTCATCAGCAGCAGGGTTTCACGGTCGGGCAGGTCACGGATCTGCTTGATCGGCACGAACAGATCGTCCGGGGCACGCATGTAGCCGAGCTCGCGGGCCTTGGCGATCACGTTGAGCATGGAACGGCCCAGCAGCCCCACCTTGCGGCCATTCTTCATCGCCAGTTCGAGAATCATCGACACGCGATGAATGGAGCTGGCGAAGGTGGTGATGATCACCCGGCCTTCCGCCTGGTTGATGTGACGATCCAGGTTGGGGAAGACGGCCCGTTCGGGAGGGGTGAAGCCGGGCAGCTCGGCGTTGGTGGAATCGCTGAACAGGCAGAGCACACCCTGCTCGCCGTAATGGGCCAGGCGCTGGATGTCGAACACCTCGCCATCCACGGGGGTGTGGTCGAACTTGAAGTCACCGGTGAAAATGATCACCCCCACCGGAGTGGTGATGGCCAGCGTGAAGCTGTCGGCCATCGAGTGGGTGTTACGGATGAACTCCACCTTGAAATGCTGGCCCACATGCACCACATCCCGGGGACCCACGGTCTGGATGGTGGTGCGGTCGGTGACGCCGGCCTCCTCCATCTTGCCCTGCAGCATCGACATGGCCAGCCGCGGGCCATAGATGATGGGGATATTGAAGTTCTTCAGGTGGTGAGGAATGCCGCCGATATGATCTTCATGGCCATGGGTGACCACCATGCCGCGGATGCGCTTCTGATTCTCGCGCAGATAGCTGGTGTCGGGCATCACCACGTTCACCCCGTGCATGCCGTCACTGGGGAAGGCCAGGCCGGCATCCACGAGCATCAGCTCATCGCCGTATTCAAAAACGCAGGTGTTCTTGCCGATCTCGTGAAGGCCACCAAGGGGAATGACCCGCAGGCCCTCATGCTTGGGGGAGGAGCCGTTGCCTGTGCGAATGATGCTGTTCGAGTTCTGACTTGCCATGAAGGAAGGTGAGATGTAATTGAGCGATTTCGATGGACGTGAATCCGGGATGAAGCCTTGGCGTCAGGTGGGACGCAGGGCAGCCAGGATTGAGGAGAGGCGTTGACGCACGGAGCTGTCGGCGGAAAGAAGGGGAAGACGGGGGGCACCCACCGGCCAGCCGCTGATCTCCAGCGCCGCTTTGACGGGTATGGGGTTGGTGGTGCAGAACAGGGCCTTGCAGAGCGGCAGCAGCTGCTGGTGTTCATCGAGGGCCCGGGCGGTCTCGCCGAGCAGGAAGGCCTGCACCATGGCCCGGATCCTGGGGCCCACCAGGTGACTGGCCACGCTCACCACACCCACGGCTCCCACGGCCAGCATCGGCAGGGTGAGGGCATCGTCGCCGCTGTAGATCGCCAGCCGATCGCCGCAGAGCTCCCGGAGCTGGCTCACTTCGTCGGTGGTGCCACTGGCGGCCTTGAAGCTGACCACGTTGGGCAGATCCATCAGCCGGGCCGTGGTGGGCGGCTCCAGGCTGCAGCCGGTGCGGCCGGGAATGTTGTAGAGCATCAGGGGCAGGTCGGGGGCCGCGCTGGCCACGGCCCGGAAATGGGCTTCCAGTCCCGCCTGGGGAGGCTTGTTGTAGTAGGGGACCACCACCAGGGCACCGTCGGCCCCCAGGGCGGCCGCCTCCCGGGTGGCCTCCACCGCTTCGGCGGTGCAGTTGCTGCCACTGCCCGCCACCAGCGTCGCCCGCTGCCCCACCGAGCCCTTGACGGCCGCGAACAGCTCATGCTGCTCCTGCCAGGAAAGAGTGGGGGATTCTCCCGTGGTTCCGCAGAGCACCAGACCATCGGAACCGGTGCTGACCAGATGGTCGGCCAGCCGGGCCGCCAGGTCGAGGTCGATCGCCCCATCCTCCCGGAAGGGGGTGACCATGGCGGTGAGCAGGCGGCCGAAGGGCGCCTCGGGGGAAGGGGCCGTGCCGGGAGACGGAAGGGTGGCCGCGCTCAAGCAGCACCTCCCTGGTGGGGATCGCCGGCCAGCGGGTCCAGCAGGAGTTCGGCGATCTGAATGGCGTTGAGGGCCGCCCCCTTGCGGATCTGATCACCGCAGAGCCACAGCTCCAGGGCGTTGGGGTCACTGAGGTCCTGGCGAATCCGCCCCACGGCCACCGGATCCCTGCCGGTGACGTCGGTGGGCATGGGGAAGCGGTTGGTGTCGAAGTCCTCGATCAACTCGACCCCGGGCGCCTGCGCCAGCAGGGAGCGGGCCTCGTCCACGGGGAAGGGCTCCTCGAACTCGATGTTGACCGCCTCGGAATGGGCGCGCAGCACCGGAACCCGCACGCAGGTGGCCGAGAGACGCAGATCGGGAAGGCCCATGATCTTGCGGGTTTCGTGGAGCATCTTCAGCTCCTCCTCGCAATAGCCGCTGGGCTGGAGGGGCGAGTTGTGCAGGAAGAGATTGAAGGCGAGCGAATGGGGCAGCACCTCGCTCACCGGCACCCCGCCATCGAGAACGGTGCGGCTGAGGCTGCGGAGCTCCTCCATCGCGCGGGCGCCGGCACCGCTGGCCGACTGGTAGGTGCTGATCACCACCCGACGGATCGCTCGCCTGGCCGCCAGCGGCGCCAGCGCCACGGTCAGCAGGATCGTGGTGCAGTTGGGATTGGCGATGATCCCCGCATGGTCGAAGGCCGCCCGGGGGTTCACTTCCGGCACCACCAGCGGCACGGTGGGATCGAGGCGGAAGGCGCTGGAGTTGTCGATCACCACGGCCCCGGCCGCCACGGCCACGGGGGCCCACTGCCGGGACACCGAGCCGCCGGCGGAAGCCAGCACCAGATCGACGCCGGTGAAGGCGGACGCCTCCACCGGTTGCACCCGCAGCAGCTCGTCCTTCCAACGCAGGTCCTGGCCGGCCGAACGGGGGGAAGCCAGGGGCAGCAGTTCCGCCACGGGAAAATTCCGCTCCTCAAGGAGGGCCAGCAGCTCCTGACCCACGGCCCCGGTGGCGCCGAGGATGGCGATCCGCAGGGGACGCCGGGGCAGTTGGCGTGGAGGAGAGGAAAGGGTCGCTGTGACGGTCAACGGGGAGAGCGAGGACGGGTGGCTGGGGAGAAACGTTGCCCAGCTGCCTGAAAGAAACAGCTAGGGCAAAACCAACGACGCGAAGGCCGTCGGGATGGATTCAATTGGGAATATGGGCGCGCCGGTGCGTCGGTTGCACAATACGCGGCCAAAGACCGAAACGGCCAGTTTCTAGGATCGGCTGCTGCCCCGCCCGAGCCCCTGTTCATGAGTCCAGCCGCCAGCACCGCGAAACCCGATTCCACCCCCGCCGCCAGCGCCGATGCCGGGCTCAGGGTCACCACCTCGACGCGGCCCGGCAGCCGCCTCGCCCTTGAGGTGGCCGTGCCGGGAGGGCGGAGCCAGAAGAGCTACGACGCCGCGCTGGAGAAACTCAGCCGCAGCGTGAAGCTGCCGGGTTTCCGCAAGGGCAGGGTGCCCCGGCCCGTGCTCCTGCAACAGATCGGCCCGCTGCGGATCCGTGCCACCGCTCTCGAGGACCTGGTCGACGCCGTCATGCGGGAGGCCATGCAGCAGGAAGGGGTCGAGCCCATCAGCCGCCCCGAACTCAACGAGGGTTTCGAGCGGGTGCTGGAGCGGTTCAACCCCGGTGACGAGCTCACCTTCACCGTGGAGATGGACGTGGAGCCCACGCCCAGCCTGCGGATGACCAAGGGGCTGACGGCCGAGGCCGAACCCGTCGCCTTCGACCCCGAGCGGGTCGATGAGCTGATCGAGCAGTCGCGCCGCCAGCTGGCCACCCTGGTCCCCGTCGAGGACCGCAGTGCCGCCGCCGGTGACGTCGCCCAGATCGCCTTCCTCGGCACCTTCGTCGACACCGGTGAGGCCATCGAGGGCGGCAGCAGCGACGGCATGGAGGTGGAACTGGAGGAGGACCGGATGATCCCCGGTTTCGTGGCCGGGATCCTCGGCATGGCCGTGGGCGAGACCCGGGAGGTCTCCTGCCGCTTCCCGGATTCCTATCCCCAGGAAGCCGCCGCGGGCCGGGACGCCCTCTTCTCGATCACGCTCCTGGAGCTCAAGGCCCGGGAACTGCCCGCCCTCGATGACGCCTTCGCCCAGCAGGCCAGCGACAAGCCGACCTTGGCCGAGCTGCGCGCCGACCTGGAGGAGCGTCTGCGCGCCGACAGTGAGCGGCGTCACCGCAGCAACCGTCACGAGGCCCTGCTGGCGGCCCTGGTGGAGCACCTGGAGGTGGAGCTGCCCGAAAGCCTGATTCAGCAGGAGGTGCGCACCCTGATCGAACAGACGGCCGGTCAGATCTCCCAGCAAGGGATGGACGTCAAGAAGCTGTTCACCCCCGATCTGGTGCGCAGCCTGATGGACACGTCCCGGCCCGAGGCCGAGCAGCGCCTGCGTCGCCAGCTCGCCCTCAAGGCCCTGGCCACCGCCGAGAAGATCGAAGTGAGTGCCTCCGACCTGGAAGCCAAGGTCCGGGAGATCAAGGCTGGGCTGAGCGACGATGCCGCCATCGATCCCGACCGGCTGCGCCAGGCCGTGGCCGAGGACCTGCTGAGGGAGCAGCTCCTGGCATGGCTCGAGGCCAACTCCACGGTCACCGACAAGCTGCCGGCGGAGCCGGAAGCAGAGGCGGAGGCAGGGGCAACGGCCGACGCCCCCAAGGCCAAGGCCAAAGCCACGAAGCCAGCGGGGAGCGCCAAGACCGCCAAGGCCGGGGGCGAAGGCTCCGAGCCAATAGATTGAGGCGGCTTCTCCTGTCCGAGACCGAGACCGCGTGATCGACGCCCGAACGACCCTGAACCCCGAACGGGCCCTGGCGGCCATGGCCGGTGCGGGGGGACTGCGCCCCCACCCCGTCCACAGCCTCTGGCAGGGTCCCTTCCCCTGGAACGGGGCAGACGGCACGGGTCCCGTGGCCGCTCCCGGGGTGCTGCCCACGGTGGTGGAGCAGTCCGGCCGCGGCGACCGGGCCTTCGACATCTACTCGCGCCTGCTGCGGGAGCGGATCATCTTCCTGGGAACGGGCATCGACGATCAGGTGGCCGATTCCCTGGTGGCCCAGCTCCTGTTCCTCGAAGCGGAGGATCCCGAGAAGGACATCCAGATCTACATCAATTCTCCCGGGGGCTCGGTGACCTCCGGCCTGGCCATCTACGACACCATGCAGCAGGTGGCTCCCGATGTGGTCACCATCTGCTACGGCCTGGCCGCCAGCATGGGGGCCTTCCTGCTCACCGGGGGCGCCCCGGGCAAACGCCTGGCCCTGCCCAATGCCCGGATCATGATCCACCAGCCCCTGGGTGGCGCCCAGGGCCAGGCGGTGGACATCGAAATCCAGGCCCGGGAGATCCTTTTCCTCAAGGACACGCTCAACGGCCTGATGGCGGAGCACACCGGTCAGCCACTGGAAAAGATCACGGAAGATACCGACCGCGACTACTTCCTTTCCCCAGCGGAAGCGGTTGAATACGGCCTGATCGACCGGGTGGTCGATGACGCCACGGACCCGGCCGTCCCCAGGGACGCCTCCATCCCCCGACCGGTTTGATCCTTAAGGACGACTGACAAATCGGCGGCTGGGGACGATCCTGGGAACCGGGCTCTGCTCCGTCTCCTGATCCAGGACGCCCTTCGCCGCTCCCGCCGCCTGTTCCGATGGCCAAGTTCGACGCTCATCTGAAGTGCTCCTTCTGCGGCAAGTCCCAGGAACAGGTGCGCAAGCTGATCGCCGGGCCTGGTGTCTACATCTGCGACGAATGCATCGATCTCTGCAACGAGATCCTGGATGAGGAGCTGGTCGAACACCACGGCCAGGGGCCCCAGGGCCGGCCGATGGCGGAGGGCAGCCGCAAGGCACCGGCCAAGAAAACCTCCAAACCGGCCCCCACCCTGGCCACCATTCCCCGGCCCCAGGAGATCAAGTCCTTCCTCGATCAGCAGGTGGTGGGGCAGGAGGAGGCCAAGAAGGTGCTGGCGGTGGCCGTCTACAACCACTACAAGCGCCTGGCCTGGCAGGGCGACGGCAAGGGCGAGACCGACCAGACCGCCACACGCCTGCACAAGTCCAACATCCTGCTGATCGGCCCCACCGGCTGCGGCAAGACCCTGCTGGCCCAGTCGCTGGCGGAAATGCTCGACGTGCCCTTCGCGGTGGCCGACGCCACCACCCTCACCGAAGCGGGCTACGTCGGTGAAGACGTGGAGAACATCCTGCTGCGGCTGCTGCAGAAGGCCGATCTCGATGTGGAACAGGCCCAGCGGGGCATCATCTACATCGACGAGATCGACAAGATCGCCCGGAAGAGCGAGAACCCCTCGATCACCCGTGACGTCTCCGGTGAAGGGGTGCAGCAGGCCCTGCTCAAGATGCTCGAGGGCACGGTGGCCAACGTGCCGCCCCAGGGGGGTCGCAAGCACCCGTACCAGGACTGCATCCAGATCGACACCAGCCAGGTGCTGTTCATCTGCGGCGGCGCCTTCGTGGGCCTGGAGGATCTGGTGCAGAAACGCATGGGCCGCAACGCGATCGGCTTCCTGCCCACGGAGGGCCGCAGCCGGGTCCGCCCGGGCAAGGACCGGCATTCCAGTGAGGTGCTGCGCCATCTCGAACCGGAGGATCTGGTGCGCTACGGCCTGATTCCCGAGTTCATCGGGCGGCTGCCGGTGAGCGCGGTGCTCGAGCCCCTCGACACCAATGCCCTCGAGGCGATCCTCACCGAGCCCCGCGATGCCCTGGTCAAGCAGTTCCAGACCCTGCTCAGCATGGACAACGTGCGCCTCGACTTCGAGCCCGGCGCCGTTGAGGCCATCGCCGCCGAAGCCCACCGCCGCAAGACCGGCGCCCGGGCCCTGCGGGGCATCGTCGAGGAACTGATGCTGGATGTGATGTACGACCTGCCCTCCCGCTGCGACGTCCAGAGCTTCACGATCACCCGGGAGCTGGTGGAACAACGCAGCAAGGCCAAGGTGCTGCCGATCAACGCGGCCGCCGACATCGACGGCCTCCGGGGCGAACAGGCCACGGCCTGAAAAGGCTCCGCCGCCCGGGGCGGATGACAACCGCATGACTGCGAGCCGTGTTTGATCAGGCGGTTGATGGGCTCGCGATGCGCAAAGGGGGGGGAGATCGACGCCGACATGGCGCTGGTCTCGATCCTGTCGTTGAAGCTGACCATCGACTGCCGGGCGTCTGACGGCGCAGATCCGACGGGCGATCGGTTGACCAGGCCCTGGCCGAACACCGGCCGCACGCTGGCCCCTGGCCGCGGCGAACGGCAATCCCCACTCCCCCGGTGAATCCCCGGCGGCGCCGGTGACGCGATGCTGATCACAACCCTTCGCTGCGCTTCGAGCCTTGGCCGCCGCCGATCACCTGCAGGCCCCCCGTCAGCACGGCCTGTTTCTGCATCACGGCATCGACCTCGGGGACGGCACCGTGGCCCACTACCTGGAGGGCCGGGAAATCCTGCGCAGCCCTCTGGAGGACTTCAGCCGCGGTGAACCCATCAGCAGCGTGCCCTATCCGGAGGATGGCTGTTCGCCCGTGGGGGTGACCCTCCGGCGGGCCATGGGGCGGATCGGCGAGCAGCGCTACAACCTGCTGTTCAACAACTGCGAGCACTTCGCCCACTGGTGCAAGACCGGTCGGCACCGCAGCGCCCAGGTGGAGGACTGGCTGCACACGGGCAGCCTCGGGGCGCTGGCCCTGGGCCAGTTCGTGCCGGCGGCGCTGCTCACCGGGGCACGGGTGCTGCTGCGCCAGGGCCATGCCCTGGGGGAGACCCTCGCCAGCGGACTGGATGCCGAGCAACTGGAGCGGGGGCGGGAGCTGGCCCTGCTCAGCATCGAGCAGCTCGATGGCCTGCGTCAGCGGCTGCAGCAGCGGCTGGAGGAGGAACTGGCCAGGGCCGAAGCCCGCTGGGGGGGTGCGGACCGCCCCCTCTCCGAGGTCAACGGCCAGTTCGAACAACTGCGCCTGGCCGCCCAGAACCTGGCCGACCAGCTCACGGCCGTGGAGGAGATGGAAACCCGGCTGCAACGGCTGCTGGAGCCCGGAGAGGGCCGGTAACCTGAGAAGTCGGCCCCGTTCGCAGCCAGCTCCGGCCGCAACGCCCAGCCGCAACGCACCCATGGGTCAGGCTTACCAGCCGCTGCATCACAAGTACAGGCCCCAGCGATTCGACCAGCTGGTGGGACAGCAGGCCGTCGCCACCACCCTCAGCCAGGCCCTGCGTCAGAACCGCATCGCACCGGCCTACCTGTTCACCGGGCCGCGCGGCACCGGCAAGACCTCCAGTGCCCGGATCCTGGCCCGGTCCCTCAATTGCATCGCCAGCACGGTCCCCACCCCCGAGCCCTGCGGGATCTGTGAGCTGTGCACCGCGATCGCGGCGGGCAACGCCCTCGACGTGATCGAGATCGACGCCGCCTCCAACACCGGGGTCGACAACATCCGCGAACTGATCGAGCGATCACGCTTCGCTCCCGTTCAGGCCCGCTGGAAGGTCTACGTGATCGACGAGTGCCACATGCTCTCCACCGCCGCCTTCAACGCACTGCTGAAAACCCTGGAGGAGCCCCCGCCGAGGGTGGTGTTCGTGCTGGCCACCACCGATCCCCAACGGGTGCTGCCCACAATCCTCAGCCGCTGCCAGCGCTTCGATTTCCGGCGCATCCCCATGGAGGCGCTCGAGGCCCATCTCCGCTGGATCGCCACCGAAGAGTCCATCGGCATCACCGACGACGCCCTGCACCTGGTGGCCCAGCGGGCCCAGGGCGGCCTGCGGGATGCCGAAAGCCTGCTGGATCAACTGAGCTTGCTGCCGGCACCGATCGCCGCCGACGCGGTGTGGGACCTGCTGGGGGTGGTGCCGGACCAGGAGCTGCTGCGACTGGCCGAGGCCATGGCCGCATCCGAGCCCCTGCAGGTGGTGGAAGGGTGCCGGGAGCTGCTGGAGCTGGGTCGGGAACCCTCCGCCGTCCTCCAGGGACTGGCCAGCCTGCTGCGGGATCTGCTGCTGGCTGGCGTGGCGCCCGATCGGCTGGAACTCACCATGGTGTCGGCCGACCTGCAGCCGCGGCTCCCGGAGGTGGCCCGCCGCATCGGCAAGGCCCGGCTGCTCCAGTGGCAGAGCCAGCTCAGGGGCAGTGAACAGCAGCTGCGTCACAGCGTCCAGCCCAGGCTCTGGCTGGAGGTGCTGCTGCTGGGACTCCTGGCCGAAGCCCCGACTGCCGCCCAGGCACCGGCACCCCAGGGCCAGCGGCGGCCGGAGCCGGCGGCGGCAGCCCCACGGCCGGCCGCGCCGGTGGCGGCTCCCGTCGCCGCTCCTGCATCGGCACCGATCTCCCCAGCGACGGTGGCGGCCGCTGCCCCTGTGGGGGTGCCAGCGCCGGCGGAAGCCCGTGCGCCTGTGGCGTCTGCAGCGCCTGTGGAGCCTGCAACACCGGCGCCACCCGGTACCGACCAGCTGGCGGAACTGTGGCAACAGATCCTCGCCGGGCTGGAGCTGCCCTCCACCCGGATGCTGCTCTCCCAGCAGGCCCAGCTGGCGCGACTCGACGACCGCAGGGCGGTGGTGCGGGTGGCGGGCACCTGGATGGCCATGGTGCAGAGCCGGCTGCCTCTGCTCGAGAAGGCCGTGGCAAGCGCCCTGGGCAGCCCCCGTCAGGTGACGCTGGAGGCCAGCGGCGAAGGCACCGGACCGGGACAGGCGGCCAGCCGTCAGCCCGTACCCCAGCCCCCGCCGGCTCCGGTCGCGAGCCCTCCCCCGCCCATGGCCGTGGCGACACCGCCGCTGCCTGCCCGATCCGAACCCGTGGTCCGGCCGCAGGCACCGGCGCCTGCGGCCCCGGTACCGCCCGGCCCCCCGGCCGCGCCTGCCCCGACCAACGCGCTCCCCAGCGGCGAAGCCGAGCCTCCAGCGCCCCGGCCCACCAGCGCCCTGGATGTGCAGGCCAAACGGCTGGCCGACTTCTTCAACGGTGAGGTGATCACCGACGCGATTCAGGATTCCGCCTGAAGCACGCTCCCCCCAGGCGGCCTGCCTTGCCGATGAGCAGCAGAACGCGTACGAGGGGGCTGGGGCGGATCGCCGGGTTGCCGTAGGCGTGACCCGCGGGATCCCAGAGGTATTCCACAAGAATCAGCCGCAGGGTCTCCAGCGTGGAGAACAGAACCCTGAAGGAATGGGGCAGGGATTCCGATCGGGCCAACAGGGCCAGCTTGAACTCCAGCAAGGCGTACAACCGGCGGAGATCATTCCTGGAGAAGGCCGATGACTTCGACTTCTCGTGGGCCCGATACCCCGTGAGGCGCTGATCCAGAAAGCAGAACGATCCCCTCTGGGCCAGCAAGGACCAGCACAACCAATCCCCATAACCGAGCACGGTTTTGGTGGCAAAGGAGATCGATCGCAGCGCCTCTGCCCTCACGAGCACCGAGGAATTGCAGATCCGGTTTCTGATCAGATACTCGCGCTGCCGTCGAAACCGATACGGGCCGTCAGGGTTCTGGTTGAAATGGGTTCGATAGAAGCTGGCCTGGGAGACATCGCCGACCACCTCGACCGCCGTATGGCAGAGCACCACATCGGGATGCTCCCGCAACACCCGGAGCTGCCATTCCAGCTTGCCGGGAAGAAACAGATCATCCGAATCCAGCACGGCGATGTACGTTCCGGTGGCGTTGGCCAGAGCCAGCGCCCTCGACAGGGACTCGCCACGGTTGGCGTGGCCCGGATGGCACAGCACCTTCAAGGCCGGATAGCGCTCACGCTGCAGCCGTCGCAGATGGTCCCAGGAGCCATCGGTGGATCCATCGTCCACAACGATGACTTCCAACGCGTCATCGGCCTTCAGCGCCTCAACTGTCTGCGCATAGGCCGAAGCAATGGTCTCCTCGATATAGGAGGCATTGTTATAACTTGGAATCAGAACGGACACCAGAATCGTTGCCGTCGTCTGGCTCGTCATCTCACCCATCATCTGACCCGTCATCTGACTCCGCTGATGGATGTCCCGGTGATGACCCTGGCCATCCCCGCGGCCTTCAGAAATCGCCGAAACGTTCACCCGTGGCTGGCTTCGGAGGCCAGCTCGGGATCACCATCCACGTCGAGGTCATGGTCATCGACAACCGTGGGCCTGGGATGGGTTTCCTCACCCAGATGCAGCGTCTTCACCCAGACGAGCTTCTTCGGCAGCAGGGCCATCTTGAGGGTGACCCAGGGGATCACCACGAACCAGTGCACCAGATAAAGAATCCCCAGCGCCACCGTGAAGGGATTCATGGCCGGCAGGGGCGGGCCTTCGGCGGGGCGGCGGCAGCCGCTGGCGATCGCCACGCCGGAGAGGGCCAGGGCCACGATCGAGAACGGCCACATCGTGGGGGCGGTGCGGGTGACCACCGAGCCGATCAGATCGGCGCTGGCCACCACCGGCAGCACGTACTGCAGCAGGAAGAAGCAGCCCAGGTCGAGCTTCTGGACAAAGCTGAGCCGGTGGGAGAGCAGGCCCGGGGTGTAATCGAGGAAGCGCTGCAGGCCCCCTTCGGCCCAGCGCTGACGCTGCTTCCAGAGGGCCGGGAGCGTGAGCACGGCCTCCTCCTGCACCGGCGGGTCCCACAGAACGCCGATCGGAAGACCCTCAAGCAGAAAGCGAAAGCTGAGATCCAGGTCGTCGGTGACGGTGTTCTCGTTGAAGCCTCCGGCCGACTGCAGCGCCTCCCGCCGCAGCAGCTGGCCATTGCCCCGCAGCTCGGCCACGCCACCGCTGGCCAGACGCCCTTCCTGAATCACCGCATCGAAGGCCATCTCCATGGCCTGGGCGGTGGTGAGCAGGTTCACCTCGGCATTCACCACCGCCTTGCGCAGCTGGACGGCAGCCCAGCCACCGGCCTCCGCAAAGGGAATCAGGCGCTCGAGCACGTCGGGCTGCAGATCGGCATCGGCATCGAGCACCAGCATCCAGCGCCCCTGCAGCTGTTCCAGCACCAGGTTGAGGGCTCCCGACTTGCCGCCACCGGCATCCCTGGGCCGGCGCAGCACCCGGAGCAGGGGATGGCGCTGGGCCAGTTCCTTCAACAGCTCCGGCGTGCGGTCCTCGCTGCCGTCATCGACCACCCAGAGATGGAGCCGTCCTTCAGGCCAGCGGAGGGCGGTGATCCGCTCCACCAGCCTGGCGATCACGGCCTGTTCGTCCCGGGCCGCCACCACCACGTCGATGGCGGGGTGCTCCGCCGGCGGGGCGGCCTCGGCAGCGGCGGCCTCCCCCTGGGATCGCTCGCGCCGTAAGGCGTGCCACAGCACCGTGCGCAGGCTGTAGCCCCCCAGCAGGGTCGCCAGGGTGAGCGCCGGCAGGAGCGTTCGGCCAGGCGGGAGCCAGTGGGGGGCGAACCCGACCAGGCCGCAGCAGGCGAGGAACAGGGCCGTCCTGGCACGGCGGTGATCGCTGTCACTGCCGCCGGCAGCCATGGGCACACAGTCGCTGCCGCCGACTCTAAGGGGAATGGCCTGGAGCGCCGAGGGGCATCAGCTCCGTCCCCGGGTAGTAGTGCTCCAGGATCCGGCGGGCACTCCAGCCGCGGCGAGCCTGATCGATGGCGCCGGCCTGGGAGAGTCCTGCCCCATGGCCGAAGCCGCCGCCCTCCAGTTCCCAGACCCCGGGACCGGCTGACTTCAGGACGAACAGGGTGCTGGGCAGGCTGCGCAGGGTGCGGCGGATGGCATCCAGGCGCAGGATCCGGCGGCCTTCGCTTCCCTGCACCTCCAAGGCCAGCACCCGACCGCTGGGGCCGCGCTCGAGCACCTTCAGGGCCGTCGGCATCCCGACGCCCCGGTCCTTGCCCAGGGCAGCGGAGACCTGGGACGCGGTGAGCATCCGCCGCCAGCGGAAGGTCGGATGGTCGGCACCCCAGGCGCTGCGGCCGTCCTGCAGCAACGTGGCAAGGGCGGAGGGCTTCAGGGGCAGGGGGAACCGGGAGGGGAAGGGGGTGGGTCCATCGGCGAACGACCGCAGATAGGCCACGGCCGGACCGCTCCAGGCTTCCTCGTAGCCGGCGCTGATGCCCCCGTTGCTGGCGTGGTACACCGCATGGATCGGCCGGTCGGCCGCCATGAGCACGGCGAGCCGGGTGGCGGCGATGGCCTGGCGGACCGCCGGACCGGCCTGGCGGGGATCGCTGTACACCTGGCACTGGGTGTCGGCGCAGAGGTGATAACCGTCGACGGCGAAACGGTGCTGATTTCTGACCGCCCAGGTGCGGGCCAGGACGGCCTGGGCCTGCAGGGCCGACGGGGGCACACCGGCGCCGATCTCATGGGGGACCACCCCCTGCAGATACCGCTCGAGCGGCACCTGCTCCACCAGGGTCCAGCCGCCGTGGGCATCCGCCTGGAGGCGGAACGGCCCTGCGTAGACCCCCTGCTTCCAGAGCAGGCCCCCCGGCGCTTCGATCCGGATCGGTCCCTTCAGCGACACCACCCCCTGGGCCCGGCGCAGCTCCAGGCCCACCCGTTCGGATTCCAGCCGGTTCACCGGCCGCACCCGGAGCCCCTCCGGCAGGGGGGAGGGCTCGGCGGCGCCGGCAGGGGCCCACACCTCCCAGTCCTGCGGTTTGGCGATCTCGGCCGCCACGCCCCGGGAGCGCCACTCCAGGGCAGCCTGTTCGGCGCTCTCGAAGCTGGCGAAGGGGCCCAGCACCTGCCGCCGCAACGTCACCGGCGGCGTCAGCAACTCCCGGCGCCAGTGCAGCACCAGCTCCGGAGCGGTGAAGCGCCGGCCGGCGGCATCGATCAGCACCAGGGAGCCCCCGGAGCTGCGCAGCCGCAGGGGTGGGGCCGAGGCAGCCGCCGCGGGCGGCGGGCCCAGCCGGGCCGAAAGGGCCACCCACAGCACCGGGTTCGCCGCCGTCAGCGGCTCCGGCGGCGGCACCGGCCAGTGCACCAGGGGCAGCGGAGGCGGCGGCGGCGGCGCTTCGGCGGCCCGGCAACCCGTTGGCAGCAGCAGCGTCACCAGGAGCAGGGAGCGGTGCCATCCAGGGGAAAGGAGCGACATCGGAGCGGCAGGGCTAGGAGAAGGGTGCACCCGCGTCGTAGTGTGCTTGTTTGTGCCTGCGCCTACCGAGATGCCGAAGCTCAAGACCCGCAAAGCGGCCGCGAAGCGGTTCAAGGCCACCGGCACCGGCAAGTTCATGCGCCGGCGTGCCTTCCTGAACCACCTGCTGGATCACAAGAGCCCCAAACGCAAGCGTTACCTCGGCACCATGGCGGTGGTCGATGAGCGCGATCACGACAACGTGGCGCGGATGCTCCCCTACAGCGGCTGAGCCCTCCGGGACTGCCCCGCCCCTTCCTTTCCTTAACTTCCACGAACACCCTCTCCCATGGCTCGCGTCAAAAGGGGCAACGTCGCCCGCAAACGCCGCAACAAGATCCTCCGTCTCGCCCGTGGCTTCCGCGGCGGCAACGGCAGCCTGTTCCGCACCGCCAACCAGCGGGTGATGAAGGCCCTCTGCAACGCCTACCGGGACCGCCGCCGTCGCAAGCGCGATTTCCGCCGTCTGTGGATCGCCCGCATCAACGCGGCCGCCAGGATCAACGGCCTCAGCTACAGCCGCCTGATCGGCGGTCTCAAGCAGGCCGACGTGCGTCTGAACCGCAAGATGCTGGCCCAGCTGGCCGTCTCCGACCCCACCAGCTTCACCGCCGTCGTCACCGCGGCAACCCGCTGATTTCTCCATCCCAGTTCCGACCGTCCGGCCGGCCCCGATGAACGAGTTGCTCCCCCAGGCCTACCTGATCGGCCTGATCGTGCTGCTTGGCGTGGCGGCCGTCCTGGTCGGCCGACAGATCCTGCGCGTTCGCCGTGACGAGCTCGAGCTGGCCCGGCTGGGCGGAAACGGCAGCGACGGGAAGGCCCCCAGGGACGCCTCCTCCCTGTACGAACTCGCATCCGTGCAGCTGCGCAAGCGCCTCTACGGCCAGGCCCAGGGCAACCTCAAGCAGGCCCTGAAGCTGGCGGAGGCCGAAAACGCCCCTGCCGAAGCCCGGGCCCTGATGGAAAACGCCCTCGGCTTCACCCTGGCCGCCCAGAACAACTACAGCTCCGCCGTCCGCCATTACAAAGCGGCCCTGCGCGCCAAGGCGGAGTACCCCGTGGCCCTCAACAACCTGGCCTTTGCCCTCGAAAAGCAGGGCAAGGAGGAAGAGGCCCGGGAGATCTACCAGCAGGTGCTCCAGCTGGAGGACGCCAACAAGACCGCCCGCAAGCGGCTCGCCACCCTCGACCGCCGCAGCGGCATCGACGCGAAGGGGAAGAGGGCCTGATCCCCTGGCCTCACCAGAGGCCGCGGATCGGCGTCTGGGACGGCACCGCCGGGACGGCGGCGGTCCGGTCCGGAATCATCTGCAACGCTCCACCCGAGGTGGTGAGCCGGGGGGCATGCCAGCCGCTCAGGGACAGACCCTGCAGCCCCTGAAACTCCCCGCCGGGCTCGAGGGAACCGCCGAGGGGATCCCCCAGCAGCAGCAGATCGAGCTGGTCGGACTTGGCGTTGAGGTTGCCCTGCACCGGCGTGGCCACGCCACCGATGACCATCGAGCCGCGCAGGTCGACCATCTGCCCGATGGCCGTGGCTGAATCGATCCGCAGGGACACCGGAACGGGCTCACCGCCTCCGAAGGACTGGTAGCGACCGCTCCAGCTGCGGGGCACCTGTTCGGCGATCAGTCGGGCCCGGGCCACCGGATCGAAGGTCTCCACCTCACCGTTGGCTCCGCCCTCCTGGAACGTCGCCTCCGCGGTGGGTCTGGTGAAGGGGACCATCTCACCCATGCGCACCGGACTGGCGGCGAGCAGCAGGGGGATGGCGACCAGCGACACCGGCATGGGGTGGTTTCCAGGGGCAGAGGGCAGACTAATCGGGATGCGCTCACCCGCATGCCCCTGCCCGAGACCGTGAACGCCATCACCACCCCGACCCCCTGCGACGACCTGGTGATCGCCGGGCGGCGCTTCCGCAGCCGCCTGATGACCGGCACCGGCAAGTACCCCTCCCTCGAGGCCATGCAGACGAGCCTGGAGGCGAGCGGCTGCGAGATCGTCACCGTTGCCGTGCGGCGCGTCCAGAGCCAGGCCCCCGGCCATGGAGGCCTGATGGAGGCCATCGACTGGAGCCGGTACTGGATGCTGCCCAACACGGCGGGATGCGCCACCGCCGAGGAAGCCGTCCGGGTGGCCCGGCTGGGCCGGGAGCTCGCCCGGCTGGCCGGCCAGGAGGACAACAACTTCGTGAAGCTGGAGGTGATCCCCGATCCCCGCCATCTGCTGCCCGATCCCTTCGGCACACTCGAGGCGGCCGAGCAGCTGGTGAAGGAGGGCTTCACGGTGCTGCCCTACATCAATGCCGACCCCCTGCTGGCGCTGCGCCTGGAGCAGGTCGGCTGCGCCACCGTGATGCCCCTGGGTTCGCCGATCGGGTCCGGCCAGGGCATCCGCAACGCCGCCAACATCGCCCTGATCATCGAAAACGCCACCATCCCCGTGGTGGTGGACGCCGGGATCGGTGTGCCGAGCGAAGCCGCCCAGGCCATGGAGATGGGCGCCTCCGCCCTGCTGATCAACAGTGCCATCGCCCTGGCGGGGGATCCGGCGGCCATGGCGCGGGCCATGGCCCTGGCCACCGAAGCCGGACGCCTGGCCCGGCTGGCGGGCCGGCTGCCGATCCGGCCCGAGGCCAGCGCCAGCTCCCCACTGGAAGGGCGGGTGGGCGGCGCAGTGTGACGAACCATGGACGAACGGACCGTTCCGTAGTCCCGTCCATAGGGTTTGGCCCACACGCGTCCTCCCCCATGCAGGTCACCGAAGAAGACGGCGGCAGGCTCAACGCCTTCGCCAAGGAACCCCGCATGGTGCTCCAGGAGAAAAGCGAGACCAGTGGGGCCAACCGGGTGCTGCTGATCGGGGGCCTCGTCCTGGTCGCGGTGCTGGTGGCGGTCGCGGCGGGCATCAGCTGACCCCCCCGGAGGCGTTGGCATCGGAGGCCTGTAGTAGCTTGCCCGTCTGAGCAACTGCTCGTTCAGGAGTCTGGGGTGAAGGTTCTCGTTCTCGGCGGCGACGGCTTCTGTGGTTGGCCCTGTGCCGTGAACCTGGCCGATGCCGGCCATGAGGTGGTGATCGTCGACAACCTCAGTCGGCGCAAGATCGACATCGACCTCGGGGTCGAGTCACTGACGCCGATCGCCACGATCCAGGACCGGCTGAGGGCCTGGGATCAGGTGGGTGGCCGCACGATGACCTTCGTGCATCTCGACATCGCCCGGGAGTACGACCGGCTGCTGGATCTGCTCCGCAGCGAGAGGCCGTCGGCCATCGTCCACTTCGCCGAGCAGCGGGCCGCCCCCTACTCGATGAAGAGCAGCGCCACGAAGCGCTACACCGTCGACAACAACGTCAACGGCACCCACAACCTGCTGGCCGCCATCGTCGAAAGCGGCGTTGACGCACACATCGTGCACCTCGGCACCATGGGCGTCTACGGCTATGGATCCCATCGCGGCGCCACCATCCCCGAGGGCTATCTCACCGTGGAGGTGCCCCAGCCCGATGGCACCTGCTTCACCGAGAAGATCCTGCACCCCACGGATCCGGGCAGCGTCTATCACATGACCAAGACGCTGGATCAGCTGCTGTTCTTCTACTACAACAAGAACGACGCGATCCGGGTCACCGACCTTCACCAGGGCATCGTCTGGGGCACCAACACCGACCTCACCCAGAAGGACCCCAGGCTCACCAACCGGTTCGACTACGACGGTGACTACGGCACCGTGCTCAACCGCTTCCTGATGCAGGCCGCGATCGGCTACCCCCTCACCGTGCACGGCACGGGCGGCCAGACGCGGGCCTTCATCCACATCCGCGACTCGGTGCGCTGCGTCCAGCTGGCGCTCGAGAACCCCCCGGTCACCGGCGAGAAGGTGAAGATCTTCAACCAGATGACCGAAAGTCACCAGGTGGGCGAACTGGCCCGCAAGGTGGCCGCCCTCACCGGTGCCGACATCAACTACCTCCCCAATCCCCGCAAGGAGGCGATCGAAAACGATCTGATCGTCGACAACCGCTGCTTCATCGAACTGGGCCTCAAGCCCACCACCCTCGATGACGGCCTCCTGGCCGAAGTGGTCGACGTGGCCCGCCGCTGGGCCGACCGCTGCGACCGTTCCAGGATTCCCTGTCTGTCGGCCTGGACCCAGCGCCAGGCGGAAGCGATCAAGGCCCTGGCCTGAGGTTCGCCCCCCCTGAGGATCGCCCCCCCGTGAAAATCGCCTTTTTCACCGAAACCTTCCTGCCGAAGGTGGACGGCATCGTGACGCGGCTGACCAAGACGGTGCAGCACCTGGTGGCGGCCGGTGACGAGGTGCTGATCTTCTGTCCCGAGGGCGCCCCCGACGGCTACATGGGGGCCCGGGTGGTAGGGGTGCCGGCGATGCCGCTGCCCCTCTACCCCGAACTGAAGCTGGCCCTGCCCCGGCCGGCGGTTTCCGAAGCCCTCGACCGCTTCGCCCCCGATCTGGTGCACGTGGTGAACCCGGCGGTGCTCGGCCTGGGGGGCATCTGGCTGGCCCGCAGCCGCGGCCTGCCCCTGGTGGCCAGCTACCACACCCACCTGCCCAAGTACCTCGAGCACTACGGCATGGGCATGCTGGAGCCCCTGCTCTGGGAGCTGCTCAAGGCCGCCCACAACCAGGCCCAGCTCAACCTCTGCACCTCCACCGCCATGGTGGAGGAACTGGCCGCCAAGGGCATCCACCACACCGCCCTGTGGCAGCGGGGCGTGGACACCGAACTGTTCCGGCCGGAACTGGCCTCGGCGGCGATGCGGGCCCGGCTCCATGGCGGCCACAGCGACACGGGCCATCTGCTGCTCTACATCGGACGGCTCTCAGCCGAGAAGCAGATCGACAGGATCCGGCCCGTGCTGGAGGCGATGCCGCACGCCCGGCTGGCCCTGGTGGGCGACGGCCCGCACCGCCAGCAGCTGGAACGGCACTTCGAAGGCACTGCCACCACCTTCGTGGGTTACCTGGCTGGTGAGGAACTGGCCTCGGCCTACGCCAGCGGTGACGCCTTCCTCTTCCCCTCCAGCACCGAGACGCTGGGCCTGGTGCTGCTGGAGGCCATGGCGGCAGGCTGTCCGGTGGTGGGGGCGAACCGGGGCGGCATTCCCGACATCGTCAACGATGGCGTCAACGGCTGCCTCTACGACCCCGACCAGCCGGACAGCCTCAGCGAGGCCGTGGCCCGGCTGCTGGGCGACCGGGAGGCCCGGCTTCTGTTGCGCCAGGCCGCCCGGGAGGAGGCCGAACGCTGGGGCTGGCCCAGCGCCACCGCCCAGCTGCAGGGCTACTACCGCCGGGTGCTGGCCCAGAACCGGCTCCCCCAGGCCGCCTGATCGCTCCGGGCCCGGGCACGCGCTCCTCGGCCGTCAGCCCTGGCGCGACGGGGCCGGCAGCGACTTGGTGCCCCGGAACCAGGTGGTCATGAGGGCCTTGACCATCGGCGCCGCCACCGTCCCTCCGTAGCCTCCGGAATTCTCCCCGAAGGCCACGATCACCAGGGTCGGCTTGCCGGCGGGGGCATAGCCGCCGAACCAGGCATGGTCGGGGCGGGGCGGATCTTCGCCGGTGCCGGTCTTGCCGGCCACCGGGGGCAGGGCCGGGTCGTTGAGGATCCTGGCGGTGCCATTGGTCACCGCCTGCCGCAACCCGGCATGCAGGACCCGCAGGGTCTGGGGCTTGAGACCCAGCCAGCGGCGCGGATAGTGACCCTCCACCAGGTGGGGGGTCACCAGCCAGCCGCCATTGGCCACCGCCGCATAGAGCCTTGCCATCTGGATCGGCGTGACGGTGACGGCCCCCTGGCCGATCGAGGAGGTGATCGTGTCCACCGGCGTCCACGGCTCGCCCAGCGCCTTCTTCTTCCAGGCCGGATCCCCCAGCAGGCCGGTGGACTCCTCCGCTGACAGTTCGCTGCCGGAGCGGCTGCCGTAGCCCAGCCGACGGGCGGCCTTGAACATCTCCTCGGGACCGACCTTCAGACCCACCTGGTAGTAGAAGCTGTTGCTGCTCACCGCCAGGGCGAACGGGAAACCGATGCTGCCGAACGACCCGTGGTCGGCATAGCACTGGCCGTAGTAACAGAACGAGCCCATCGTGGGCAGGGTGGAGGTTTCGCCGAGCTTGCCGGACTCGATGCCGGCGATCGTGGTGACGATCTTGAAGGTGCTGGCCGGCGGGAAGCCCTGGAAGACCCGGTTCAGCATCGGCGCCTCCGGCCGGTTCAGGGCATTCCACTGGGAGGTGGTGGGACCTTCCGAAAAGATGTTGGGATCGAAGTTGGGCCGGCTGGCCATGGCCAGGACAGCGCCGGTCTGGGGATCCAGCGCCACGATCGCCCCCTTGCGCACACCGTCGAGGGCCTTCTCCGCCGTGCGCTGCAGGTCCAGGTCGAGGGTGAGTCGCAGGTCCTTGCCGGCCCTGGCGGGCTTGTCGCCCAGCACCCGCTGCACCTGACCGGCCGCGTTGACCTCCAGCTGCTGCCCACCCCATTCCCCACGCAGGTGGGATTCGTAGACCTTCTCCAGACCGCTGCGGCCGATGCGGTCGCTGATGCGGTAGCCATGGGCCTGGAGCTCCTTGTACTCCTCCTCGGTGATGCTGCTGGTGTACCCCATCACGTGGGCCGCAAGGCTGCCGTTGGGATAGGAGCGCAGCACGTCCTCGGCCACCTCCGCGCCCTGCAGAGATTCGGCCCGCTCCCGGAAGCGCAGCACCTGCACCGGGGTGAGCGGCCCGGCCAGGGGGATGCGGAAGCCCTCGGAGTTGTCCCCGCGCCGGCGCTGGGCCTCCAGCCGGTCGGCCGGAATCGCCAGGATCGAGGCCAGCCGGTCGCGCAGCGCCGGCCAGTCCTTGTTATCAACCAGCCGGGGCTGGAGGTAGAGGTTGTAGGTGAGGCGGTTGGTGGCCAGCACCCTGCCGTGCCGATCCAGCAGACGCCCCCGCACGGGATTGCGGGGCAGCAGCCGGATGCGGTTCTCGTCGGCCAGGGCCCGGTTCTCCGCCCCATGCAGCAACTGCAGCCAGGCCAGACGGGCAACGATCGCCCCGAGCAGCACCAGCACCACGGCCAGCAGCACCGCCGCCTGGTGCCCCACCCCCGTGTGGCGGGTGGGGGAGGACGCGATCCCCAGACCTGAAGCGCGCACCATCAGGAGAGCCGGGCCTCGAGCAGGGCCAGACGGGATTCGATGCGACCGAGGGCCGCCAGGAGTTCCGTCGGATCCGCCGGATCCGGTGGCGTCCGGGTCCAGGTGGCGGCCACATCCAAGGGGGCCTCCTCCGAAGCCACATCCCGGACCTCCACCTTCATCACCGGGTTACCCAGACCGGGCTGCAGGCGGTCGAGGCTCTCCCTCACCTGGCTGGCGGCCGTCTCTCCCTCCTGCCGCAGCTGGGCGAGGGGATCGGTGGCGGTGCCGTCGAAGGCGGCCAGAACCTCAGCCGGGCCTCCCTTGCGGACCCGCTCCGCCATGGCCAGGCCCACCGGCAGCACCTCCTGCATCAGCGCCAGGCGAAGGGAATCGAGTGGATCGGCAGCCATGACGATGGAACAGGACCGTCTTCCCACTCTGGCGTGCGGGTCGGCCCGGAGGGTCGGTGCTGGTTCAGCCGTTCAGGGGGCCGGTCGCTGGACGCCGGGATCGACGATGATCTGGCGACAGAACTGGCTGCTGCCCAGCCACCAGCCGCCGGTGACGGCAAGCGCCAGCAGCACCGTGAACGGCAGCAGGGCCTGACGGGTGCCATCGAGGGCCAGCCATTCCATCCAGCCCCTGAGCTGGCGATCGCGATCGAAGCGACGCCGCTCCCGCAGGCTCTCCTGCTCACGGCGCTGCAGCGCCCGGGCCACCCAGCGCTCGAAGGCTTTCTTCTTCGTCACCGCCATCTTGCGCTCCACCTCCAGCAGGTGGCCGGCGCTGAGATCGGGGTTGAAGGTGCTGATCAGCTCGAGGCTTTTGAGGAACATCTCCACCGCACCCTCCTTGATGGCCTGATCGGCCGGCTCGAGGCCGTCCCAGTCGAGTTCGGGGTAGAAGCGCAGGCGGTTGGAGCGGATCTGTTCCTCGGGGAGCTGGCCGGGCTCCCGCAGCCAGCGATCGGTGTTGGCATCGAAACGACGCCAGTAGAGAAACGGATTCAGAAAGATGGTCTTGCCGGCCAGCACGATGCTGTCCTGCTGAAGGCGGCGATGCAGCTGGGGGTCCTGCTCCGCTCCGGCAGGGCTACCAGCGACGACCGGGGTGACGGATGACAAGGGGCAAGCAGCCGGGAGCCGACGTTATCGAAGGCCGCGCGAGGCGGCCAGCCCGGCGTCAGGACCCCACCGCTGCAGCCACGCGATCACTCCCACTCGATCGTGCCGGGCGGCTTGCTGGTGATGTCCAGCACCACCCGGTTGACGCCCCGCACCTCGTTGACGATGCGGTTGGAGATCAGCTCCAGCAGGTCGTAGGGCAGCCGCGACCAGTCGGCGGTCATGCCGTCCTCCGACGACACGCAGCGCAGCACGATCGGATAGGCGTAGGTGCGCTTGTCCCCCATCACCCCCACGCTGCGCACCGGCAGCAGCACAGCGAAGGCCTGCCAGATCTCGTTGTAGAGGCCGGCGTCCCGCACCTCCTCCCGCACGATCAGATCGGCATCCCGCAGGATGTCGAGCTTGTCATCGGTCACCTCACCGAGGATGCGGATGGCCAGGCCGGGACCGGGGAAGGGGTGACGGCCCACGATCTCCTCGGGCAGGCCGAGGCTGCGGCCCACCTTGCGCACCTCGTCCTTGAACAGGCGCCGCAACGGCTCCACCAGCTTGAACTGCAGGTCCTTGGGCAGGCCGCCCACGTTGTGGTGGCTCTTGATCTTCACCGCCACCCGCTCACCGGTCTTGGGGTCCACGTTGGTGCCGGCCGATTCGATCACGTCGGGATAGAGCGTGCCCTGGGCCAGGTAGTCGAAGGGGCCAAGGCGGCGGCTCTCCTCCTCGAACACCCGGATGAATTCGGTGCCGATGATCTTGCGTTTCTCCTCCGGGTCGGTGATGCCGGCGAGCTTGGAGATGAAGCGCTCCCGGGCATTGATGTATTCCACATTGATGTGGAACTGATGATCAAAGAAATCCATCAGGAACTCGGGCTCCCCTTTGCGCATGAAGCCCTGATCGATGAACATGCAGGTGAGGCGATCACCGATCGCCTGATGCAGAAGGAACGCCAAGGTGGAGGAATCGACCCCGCCGGAAAGCGCCAGCAGCACCCGTTTTTCCCCCACCCGGGCCCGCACCTCGGCCACCGCCTCATCAATGAAGGCCGCCGTGGTCCAGTCCGGAACACAGGAGCAGATGTGATAGACGAAATTGCGGATCAGCACCATGCCGCAGGTGGAGTGCACCACCTCGGGATGGAACTGCACCCCATAAAGGCGGCGCTCGTGATCGGCCACCGCCGCTTCGGGGGTGTTGTCGGTGTGGGCCAGCCGCACGAAACCGCTGGGCAGGGCCTCCACCGAATCCCCATGGCTCATCCACATCGTCGAGCCGTTCTCGACATTGGTGAGCAGATCGACCGGGTCATCGACGTACAACGGGGCCTTGCCGTACTCGGCCCGGCCGGCCGCCACCACCGATCCGCCCAGCTGCTGCACCATCAGCTGCATGCCGTAGCAGACCCCCAGCACCGGAATGCCCAGCTCCCAGAGGCCGGGATCGCAGACCGGAGCACCTTCTTCGTAGACCGAATTCGGCCCGCCGCTGAGGATGATTCCCTTCGGGGCCAGGGCCCTCAGCTCATCGGCCGTGGTGGCGTAGCCCATCACCAGCGAGAACACTTCGGTTTCCCGCACACGCCGGGCGATCAGCTCGGAGTACTGGGAGCCGAAATCGAGAATGACGATGGCCGGATGGCGGCTGGAACCGCTGGCATGGTCCCGCTCCGGCCCCGGTGTTGCGGTCTGCGGCGTGTGAGGCATCAGCTCGAAGGCGGCCAGGGCCGAAGCCCGTTATCGGTTCCAGCACCCTAGGTCGCGCCCACGAACCGCTCCATCAGCTCGCCCCCCAGCGGCCCCCGGACCCGCACCCGGCGCCCGCGGTCGAACAGCACCGCCCCGATGGGGATCGGCGGGGCACCATGGCTGGCCAGGTAGGCCTGGCAGCGGCTTTCGATGGCGGCGGCGATCCGGGCCCGCAACCGATCGGCCAGCGGCGGATCGACCTGCTCCAGATCCGCCAGGGCCGCCTCCACCGTGGCGGCCCCATGCAGGGCGGCGAGGGTGGCGCCGCTGGCCCCCTCCAGGGCGGCCAGGGCCGTGAGCACCTCAGCGCGGCCATCGGCCAGGTGGTGGTGGGTGTGGAAGATGCCCCCGGCCAGCTTGATCAGCTTGCCCTGGTAGCCGAACAGCAGCAGACGCTGCACGCCCTGTTCGGCGGCAGCCACCAGCAGCGGGCCCAGCCAGTTGCCCGCCTTCAGCAGCAGCGTCGGGGGAAGGCCGAGGCGGGGGGCCAGGTCGAGGCCGTTCTCGCCGATCACCAGCACCAGATCGCCCCCGAACCCCGGGGAGGCGATCCGCTCAGCCAGGGCGGCCAGGGTGCGGCCGAGCTGATCGGGATCGGCCCCGGCCTGCACCTCGGCCTGGGTGCCGATCAGGGCCAGGCCGTCCACCACCCCGAAGGCCGCGTTGCTGGTGCGCTCCGCCAGCCGGCGGCCGGCCGGCAGCACCACCCGCAGCCCCAGGCGGCCGCCGTCCGGGACCAGGGGCTGCAGGTTGACCTCCAGCAGGCTTCGGGCATAGGCCGACAGACAGGCCTCGCCGCTGGCCTCCTGCACCCCCACCCCCTCGCCGGGCTCCAGCTGCAGCCAGGGCCCATCCCCCGGCAGCCAGCGGGCCAGCACCCACACCACCAGGCCCCGGGTGAGGTCGAGGCCATCGCCGGGATCGCAGCAGGCCTCGCCCAGGGCCCAGGTGTCCCCCAGGCGGGCCGCCGCCCGCACCGGGACGGGCCTCACCCCCGCAGGCTGCAGCAGGTCCAGGGGCTGGGCGCCGGTGAAACCGTCTCCCCGCAGCGCCATCACGGCGGCGCGGGCGGCGGCGGCGAGCCACACCGGCAGGGTGTAACCCCGCGTGGAAGGGGCCAGGGTCGGGGGGGTGTCGATCGGCCTTGGCAACGCTGTTTTTTATGGTGGTCGATCGCCTTGCCTCCGCCAGGCCCGCGCCCCCTTCCCTCCCCACAGCCCATGCAGGACAAGCTCACCCTGATGATCCCCGGCCCCACCCCGGTTCCGGAGACCGTCCTGCAGGCCATGGGCCGCCATCCGATCGGTCACCGCAGCGGCGATTTCCAGAAGATCGTGCGCCGCACCACCGAGCAGCTGCAGTGGCTCCACCAGACCAAGGGCCACGTGCTGGTGATCACCGGCAGCGGCACCGCGGCGATGGAAGCCGCGATCGTCAACACCCTCAGCCGCGGCGACCGGGTGCTCTGCGGCGACAACGGCAAGTTCGGCGAACGCTGGGTGAAGGTGGCCAAGGCCTACGGGCTGACCGTGGACGTGATCAAGGCGGACTGGGGCCAGCCCCTCGATCCCGACGCCTTCCGGGCCGCCCTGGAGGCGGACACCGGCAAGGAGATCCGGGCCGTGATCCTCACCCACTCGGAAACCTCCACCGGGGTGATCAACGACCTGCAGGCCATCGCCGGCCATGTGAAGGCCCACGGCACGGCCCTCACCATCGCCGACTGCGTCACCAGCCTGGGGGCCTGCGACGTGCCCATGGATGACTGGGGCGTGGACGTGGTGGGTTCCGGCTCCCAGAAGGGCTACATGATGCCGCCGGGCCTGAGCTTCGTGGCCATGAGCGAGCGGGCCTGGACGGCCTACGAGCGCTCCGACCTGCCCAAGTTCTATCTGGATCTGGGCAAGTACCGCAAAGCGGCCGACGACGACAGCAACCCCTTCACCCCGGCGATCAACCTCTACTTCGCCCTCGAGGCGGCCCTGGGGATGATGCAGAAGGAGGGACTGGAGGCGATCTTCGCCCGCCACGACCGCCATCGCCGGGCCACCCAGGCGGCGATGAAGGCCATCGGCCTGCCCCTGTACGCGGCCGAGGGACACGGCAGCCCGGCGATCACGGCGGTGGCGCCGGAGGGCATCGATGCCGAGGCCCTGCGCAAGCAGGTGAAGGAGCGGTTCGACATCCTGCTGGCCGGCGGCCAGGACCACCTCAAGGGCAAGGTGTTCCGCATCGGCCACCTGGGCTTCGTCTGCGACCGCGACGTGCTCACGGCCGTGGCGGCCATCGAGGCCACCCTCCAGGACCTGGGCCTGGCCAAGGCCCCCATCGGCGCCGGTGTGGCGGCGGCGGCGGCGGAACTGGCCGCCTGAGCGCCGGCCCCCAGCCTCTGTGGACGGCCGCCTGGACCGGAATTAATGTTCATTTTGAACATTGCCCCCTGGCCATGCGCCGTTCCCTCTGTCTGGCCGCCGCCCTGCTCGCCGTCGGGCTGGTCGGCTGCCAGACGTCGCCCGAATCCAAGGAGGCCAGGCTCGAGGCCCAGGTCTGTGACAACCTCGCGTCGGTGGGCACCGCCCTCGACCAGGTGGCCGGCCTCAAGCCCACCTCCACCGTGGGGGAAGCCACCAATGCGAACAGGGCCCTCTCCACGTCCGTGGAAGCCCTCAACCAATCGGAAGCGATGCTGGAAAAATTCAGGCTGCGCCAGTTCCGCGACCAGGTGCGTGATTTCAACCGTGAAGCCGACCGGGTGACACGCCAAAAGGAACTCACCTTGAAAGAAGCGGCGGCGGAGCTCAAAACCAAGGCCCAGCCGGTGATCGCTGCCAGGCGCCGCATGTCCGAACAGGTCAAGTGCGCGGCACCGACCGGCTCAACGACTCCGGCCAAGTGAGGTCCGGGAGCATCACCGTCGTTTGCTAAGGTGGAGCGATGCGGGTGTAATTCAGTGGTAGAATGTCAGCTTCCCAAGCTGAACGTCGCCGGTTCGAGTCCGGTCACCCGCTTCGCCATCCAGAGGGCCAACGCAACGCCAGCGCCGGGGATGATGGCCTTACCTCGTGAGGGCATCGGGAAATCGCTGGTGGGCAGGCCGATGTCTGCTCCCTGAGGGGGAACGGAAAGCCGCCTCAGGAGCGAGGCTTGATCAACTGCAGCACCTGGGGCCCGAGCCCACCGGCCTTGCGTTCACAGTCGAGGGCTTCAAGAATCGTGCGGGCCGCCGCCTCCAGGTCACCCCGTTCTGCGGCACTGCGTGCCTGGGTCTCCAGGGCTGCCGCCTGAAGCATCAATCTCTGGCGAGGTTCGGGACCGGAAGGGGTGGGACGGGCAGCCCTGGCGGTATCGGTACGTGAGGTATCGGTGCGCTCCGATGCAATGAGAAGCGCGGTAGAAGGCCCAGAAGCAATCATGGCTTGCGTACGGTTCGCACCATCCACTGAGGATCAGTCAGGCAAAACAAGGATCAGCCGGGCAAGACAGCCTTTTGACCCGATTCACCTGATTTATATTGTTGATCTTAAGGCATGACACATCAATAGCCACTGATCGCTTCGATTATGGAACAAAAACCTGCTTTCTGACCCCATCCCAACCCCATCTCCCCCCAGCTGCGGCCGCCGGGGGGCCACCCAGGGGCCTGTGCCTCAGGTGCCCGGTTCCTCCTGATTGCCGCCGAGGGCCGCGATCTGGGAACGCAGCTGCTCGGAACGCTGCTGGTCGCCCCGGGTCAGGGCGACGGCAAGGGCGAATTCGAGCTTTTCGAGTTGATGATCTCCCTCTTCCTGAACCGAACTGCGCAGCTGGCAGTGGGGAGCCGAACCGGAGGGGCGACCGACGCTGCTCGGGGAATGGAGGGAGGAGGAGGACTGGTAAGGGGAAGTGGGGAAGGCCATGACCAGCTTTCTTTTTATTTTGACACCCTTGACCAGTGGGTGCGTCCTCAGGCGGCCGAGGGATAGGCCTCACCGGTCGCCGCCACCGGCTCCACGGCAGGGGTGGTCCCTTCCTCGATCTCCAGCAGATGACGGCAGTCCTGCAGAAGACGCTCCACGTTGTCGAGGCTGGCCAGCTCCGCGGCATCCGGGCTGTTCTGCCGCGACGCCTGCAGTTCGATGGCGGCCAGCCGCTGTTCGAGGGTCACCAGACGGTGGGACAGGGCATGGATGGTTTCAGCGAGATCTTCGGCATTGCGGCTGATCCGGAACGACACCGAGGCAGGAGCCATGGAAGGAGATGCGGCTGCACGGCATGACAACACACCGGAGCGGCCGCCTCAAGCGTCGGGGCCGGGGATCTCGCAGACTGTTCCCACTCCTCGGGGCACCACGGCGGATGGACCATCCCTGGCATCTGGGGCTGTATGCGATGGCGGGCCTGACCGGTGGTCTCCTCGCCCTGAGGACCGGAATCCCGGCGGCTCCCCTGGCCGGAGCCCTGCTGGGGGCCGCCCTGGTCGGCCTGAGCGGGCGACTGGAGGTGGCCCAGTGGCCCCTGGGAACCCGCACCCTGCTGGAGATCGCCATCGGCACCGTGATCGGCACCGGACTGACGAGCACCGCCCTGATCGAACTGCGCCAGCTCTGGCGACCGGCCCTGCTGATCACCCTCACGCTGGTGGCCGCCGGTCTGGTGGTGGGCCTGTGGTGCAGCCGTCTGCTGGGGATCGATCCCGTGGTGGCCCTGCTGGGGGCCGCCCCGGGGGGGATCAGCGGCATGAGCCTGGTGGGGGCGGAATTCGGCGTGGGTGCCGCGGTGGCGACCCTGCACGCGGTGCGGTTGATCACCGTGCTGGTGGTGCTGCCCCTGGTGGTGAGGCTGGTGCTGCCGGCGCCAGGCTCCCCGCCGGGCTGAAGAGGCCCCGTCGGCCGGTGAACCCGGCCTGGACAGGGGCGCTGGGCTCGATACTTTGGGCCATCTTGCATCGCTGCGCTGGTCCGATGGCCCAACACTTACCGGCTGCGTTCCGGCTCGGAGTCGTCGCCCTGACGGCTTCCGCCGCCGCCCTTCTGGGCAACTTCGGATCCCTCCAGGGGGCCCGGGCCGGCAGCGGCACCGATGGCCCCGGCGGCAAAGGTGCCCAGGTGTACTGCTTCATGCGCAACAACGGCAACAGCCATGCCGTGAGCTGGGCCGCGTCCTACGCCCTGGTGAAGCGTCAGAGTGCCGGTCTCTTCAAGACCTCCCCTGAGCACGCCGCCGTCATGATCACGGAGGCCGTGGTCCAGAACCCGAGCACCTTCCCCGATTGCGGACGGTTCCTGGGGGATCTCTACGCCCCTCGCACCGGTGGCAGCACGGCCAGCACGCCGGCGCCGTCCCAGGTCACCGTCATCGGTAGTGGTAGTGCTGGTGACAGTGGCATGACCCGGAGTGAGCGGTACAACTGATCCAGGCGCCAGGCGAACCCTTCCCCCCGCTCTGCGGGCCCGCTGGGCGGCGACCCTGCTGATCCTCGTGGCCATGGTCGGTGGCTGTGCCGAGGAGCCCCTGCCCCAGCGGCCCATCACCCGGGAGGATTGCCTGGAGGCGGTGAAGCTGGAGGAGATACCTGCGGCCCTCGACCGCTGCAACCGGGTGGTGGCGGCGTTCCCGAAGGATCCGGGGCCGCTGAACGAACGTTTCCTGCTGCACACCCTGGCGGGCAACACGGCGGCCGCCTGCCGTGACATCGCCCAGGCCACGGCCCTGGCGGCCCGACTGCCGAAAGCCAAGCTGGACCCCCTGCTGATGGAGGACCTCAACGTGCGCCAGGCCAGCTGCAGCGACGCACCGAAAGCGGCGACGAAGGGCGGCTGAGCGTCCGTCGGTTCACCACCGCTCCAGCCATTGGCGCACCAGCTCCGGCAGGGCACGCTGTCGCTGCAGCGCTTCCCTGCTGTGCAGCAACAGGGAGATCCGCTCCGCCTTGGAGGCGATCAGATCATCCACCAGCCGATCGGCGGCGCCCAGCTGGAGCCAGTGGCTGGTGAGGCTGGACCCCATGCCGATGCGATGGCAGCGATCCTCCGCCTGCTCCGCATCCCCGGGGGTCCAGGGTCGCTCGATCAACACCACGTGCCGGGCCCGGTGGAGGGTGAAACCCAGGCCTCCGGTGCCGTAGGTGGCGATCAGCAGGGGATGGCGACCCGCCTGAAAGGCATCCACCAGGCGCTGGCGCCGGGCTGGGGGCACCGCACCGACCAGGGGGCCACCATCCCCTTCCTGGCCCAGCCGCCGATGCAGGGCCAGGGCGGTGGCCACGAAGGCCGTGAACACCACCACTGCTTCGCCCGCCTGCAGCAACCCGTCCACCAGATCGGCGCAGGCGGGCAGTTTGTGCCGGGATCCGATCTGGCGCAGGGCCGTGAGGACCGCCAGCGCCTCGGCATCCCGGCGCACCTCTCCGGCCCGGGCCCGGCGGCGATAGTCCTCCACCCGGTCGAGCAGACGCTGCTCGAAGGCGGCGGCGGCGGCGGCATCGAGCTGCACGGGCCGCTCGATCCTGCATTTGGGCGGCAGATCCAGGCATTGCCCCTTGCTGCGATGCAGCACCAGGGGACGCACCAGGCGCTGCAGTTCCTCCAGATGACTGGCGCCTCTGGCCTGCCAGATCCGCCGCCCCCCCTGTTCGCGCCAGTGGCCCTGGCAGTAGCGCTCCTCGAAATGGCGCTGATCGGCCCCCAGGGGATGGCCCACCGCCGCCAGCAGCGGGAACAGCTGCACGGGACGACCGTTCTTCATCGGCGTGCCGGTCAGCAGCCAGATCGCCCGCAGCCGCGGGTGGCGCGCCAGCCGCAGAAACGCCTGGGTGCGCCTGGCGCCGATGCTCTGGGCGAAGTGGGCCTCATCGGCGATCAGCACCGTGCCCGCCGCCGGCAGTTCGTCCGGCAGCCGGGCCCAGCTGTGCAACTCCAGCACCAGCCCGAGCGCCGCGGCCTCCTGGCGCCAGTGGTGGTGCAGTCCCGCCGGGGCCACCACCACCAGGCGGCAATCGGCCAGCCGCACCAGGGCCCGGCCGGCGATCAGGGCGCTGAGGGTCTTGCCGAGCCCCATCGCATCCGCCAGCACCGCCCCCCGGCGGGCCAGCAGCCAGCGCACCGCCAGGCGCTGGTGACGGAACAGCCGGCGACCGTCGGGGAGGTCCTGGTCGGCGGCAGCGGCCGCCACCAGCGCCCTGTGGGGCGGCAGCGGCGGCAACGGCTGCTGCAGCCACCGGCACCACTGGGCCAGCTCCGGTGTCGACGGAAAACGACCGGCGAACTGCTCCTGCAGCGCCAGCGCCGCCTCCGGGGGAAAGGCCCAGCAGCCCCGTCGGGAGAGCCACTGACCGCGGGGGCGGATGCCCCGCAGCCGGGCCTGGGTCACCGCATCAAACGGGCTGACCACCTCGATGAGTCCCGAGGGGCCCAGGCGCATCTGCACCGGGGGGGCGGCCAATGCGGCAAAAAGCAATCAAGAACACATTGACACCCGTTCGACTGCGGCCAAACTCGCGCCAACCGAGTCGCGCTTATGCAGGCCAGGGATGGGGTGTTTCTCGAAGACCTCTGCCCCAAGCTGCGAGCGCGCCGATGGCGACAGTCGCTGCATCGGATGACCGGAAAACGGTGCCTTTACTGCGGTGAGGCGTCTGAGTCCATCGACCACGTGACGCCCCTCAGCCGGGGCGGCCTGAGCGTCACCGAAAACTGTGTGCCCGCCTGTCTGGGCTGCAACGGCCGCAAGGGTGACAGCGATGCGTTCACCTGGTACCGGTGCCAGACCTTCTACGACCCGCGCCGGGCCATGGCCCTGCGCGCCTGGACGGATGGGGACCTGCGCCTGGCCCTACGGCTGCTGCAGTGGGCGGCCCCAGGCGACCAGGAACAGACGGCGGCGGCCGCCGGGGAGGCTCACCAGACGCGGCAGGCCTCGACCCCGTTGTGGCGATGGCAGATGGCCTCCTGATGGCGGGGCTGCTCGGGGGCCAGCAGCAGCGCGCCCAGCAGCAGCACCCCCGCCAGGGCCAGGGGAGCTGACGCGCGGCCACCGGGCTGCAGCCGGGAGGCCCTGGGACCCCTGGCGGCAGGGGCCTGGGAGAGAATGGGGGTGAGAGCGGAGCTGGCCACGGAAGCGACACCGAAGAGTGATACAGATGTACTGGTGTCCGGGTCATCTGTCAACACCGCGGCCGCGGCCGGCCGCATCGGCCGGATGCTGGTGCTGGGGGGTGGCTACACCGGCCAGCGCTTCGCCCGGGCCCTGGAGGCGGCGGCCGTGCCGGTGGTGGTGACCCACCGGCAGCCGCCGCCCCCGGACAACCCCCGGGCCTGGCTGTGGTTCGATCCGGAGGCCTCAGCCCTGCCCGACGCGACGGACCTGGGCGATGTGACCCATGTGCTGGTCACGATCCCCCCCGCGGCCGGCGGGGAGGATCCCGTGCTGCAGCATCTGGAGCCCCTGCTGCGCCGGCTGCCGCTGGAATGGCTGGGCTATCTCTCCACCACCGGCGTCTACGGCGACACGGGTGGCGCCTGGGTCGACGAGTCGAGCCCCACCCAGCCGCTCCTGGAACGCAGCCGGGCGCGCCTGGCCTGCGAGCAGGCGTGGCGGCACCGTTCCCTGCCGGTGCAGGTGCTGCGGCTGCCGGCGATCTACGGACCCGGCCGCAGCCCCCTGGAGACGCTCCGCAACGGCACGGCCCGTCTGATCCACAAACGGGGCCAGGTGTTCTCGCGGGTGCATGTCGACGACATCGTCGAGGCCCTGCTGCACTGCATCGCCCTGCCGGCTTCCGAACGGCCCGACACCCTGATCCTGGCCGACGCCTGCCCCTGCCCTTCGAGCGAGATCCTGGGGTATGCCGCCTTCCTGCTCGACTGCCCCCTGCCCGATGTGCAGCGGTACGAGGACATGGCGGCCGCCATGGGACCCATGGCGCGCAGCTTCTGGAGTGAGAACCGCCGCGCCTCCAGCCGCCTGCTGCGAGATGGCCTCGGCTACCGGCTGCGCTATCCCACCTACCGGGAAGGGCTGCTGTCCTGCCTGGGCACCTTCTCGGCGCCGAAGATCGAATGATCGAACAGGGACGGAACGTTCAGGTCGGTGCCGACCTTCTGCCAGTTCACCACCACCCATTCGTTCCGGAACGCGACCCCGGCGCCCAGCAGCAGCGCACCCAGCAGGAACAGACGGACCATGATCCAACCCCGAGAGCACCAGGACTCATGCAAGCCCACGCCGGGGCGCCTTGTCATCTCCCTGGGGGATCCGGCGGGCATCGGCGCCGAGGTGACGCTCAAGGCCCTGGCGCAGCCGCTGCCGCCGGGACTGGAGGTGGTGCTGGTGGGCTGCGGCCGCTGGCTGAGGGACAGTCACCGTCACCTGCGGGAGCGCTGCGACGGCCCCCTGGCCGACCCTGACGGGTTCGAGCTGGTGGACCTGCCGCTGCCGGAGGCGGTCCTCCCCGGCCAGAGCGGCCCGGTGGCCGGCGAGGCCAGCTTCGCCTGGCTGACGCGGGCCTGCGAGCTGGTGCTGGCCGGCGAGGGCCGTTCCCTGGTCACCGCCCCCATCGCCAAGGCGAGCTGGAAAGCGGCCGCCCACGCCTATCCCGGCCAGACCGAGCGACTGGCGGAGCTGGCGGGCGCCGACGATGCGGCGATGCTGTTCACCGCCCGGGCCCCGGCGGGCCACTGGCGGCTCAACACCCTGCTGGCCACGACCCACATTCCCCTGGCCGAGGTGAGCCAGAGGCTCGGGGCCGAGCTGGTGAGCCGCCGGCTGGAGGCCCTGCTCGGGTTTTGCCGCCGCTTCCAGCCCCGGCCCCGGCTGGTGGTGGCCGGCCTCAATCCCCATGCGGGCGAGCAGGGGCAGCTGGGCCTGGAGGAGCAGGCCTGGCTGATTCCGGCCCTGCAGCGCTGGCAGGCCCTGCATCCCGAGGTGCGCCTGGAGGGCCCGGTGCCACCGGACACCTGCTGGCTGGAGGCGGCCGCCGCCTGGCGGGGGCAGGGGGACGGACCGGACGGCTACCTGGCCCTGTACCACGACCAGGGCCTGATCCCGGTGAAGCTGCTGGCCTTCGATGCCGCCGTGAACACCACCCTGGGACTGCCGTTCCTGCGCACCTCCCCCGACCACGGCACCGCCTTCGACATCGCCGGCCAGGGACGGGCGCGGGCCGACAGCATGGCGGCCGCGATCGCCACCGCCTGGGAGCTGGGCTAGCTGGGCTTGACCCGCATCAGCACCTGACCGAACTCCACCGGGGTGCCGTTCTCCACCAGGATCTCGACCACCTCGCCGCTCACCTCGGCTTCGAGTTCGTTCATCAGTTTCATCGCCTCGAGGACGCACACCGGCTGCCCCGCATGGATGCGGCTGCCCACCTGCACGAAGGGGGGCTCCCCTGGCGCGGAGGCCCGGTAGAAGGTGCCCACCATCGGTGCCGTCAGGGGCACCAGATCACTGCGCACGGCCGGGGCCGCCGGAGGTGGCGCCGACGGGGTGGCCGATGGTGCCGCTGCAGGGGCGGGAACGGCGGCCGGTGCGGCCGCCGGGGCCTGCACCACGGTGACCGGCGCGCTGGAGGGGAGGTTGCGGCGCACCTCCAGCCGGAAATCGTCGCCTTCGAGCTTGAGCTCCTGAATGTCGCTCTCGCCGAGGAGAGCCAGCAACTTCTGCAGTTGGTCGTGGTCGAGCTGCATGGCGATCAGGACTCCCGGCCGAGATAGCTGTCGGTGCGCGTGTCGACCTTGATCTTCTCGCCGATGGTGATGAACAGCGGCACCATCACCTGGGCGCCGGTCTCGACGATGGCGGGCTTGGTGCCACCGGTGGCGGTGTCGCCCTTCACCCCGGGATCGGTCTGGGTGACCTCCAGGACGACGGAGTTGGGCAGTTCAACCTCCAGGGGGCTGCCGTTCCAGGAGACGACGCTCACCTCCATGCCTTCCTTGAGGTACTTGCGGCCGTCACCGATCTGCTTGGCGGTGAGCCGGGTCTCCTCGTAGGAGGCCATGTCCATGAACACGTAGTCGTCCCCCTCCATGTAGGTGTGCTGCAGGGTCGACTTCTCCAGCAGCGCCTGGGGCATGGTCTCCCCGGCCCGGAAGGTCTTCTCGACCACGCTGCCGCTCTGCACCCCCTTGAGCTTGGTGCGCACGAACGCCGAACCCTTGCCGGGCTTCACATGGAGAAATTCGATGACGCGCCAGACCTGGCCATCCAGCTCAATCGTGGTGCCGGTACGAAAATCGTTGCTGGAGATCATTCCGGCGGATCGGATCGGGGGATTGTACGGCTGGCTACCGGCCGCCCCCTGCCGCCTCCGGCCAGCGCCGAGGGGCACTTGTGCCAAAGTCCAGGCAGTCACAGGGGAAGGATGGTCCGTCGACGCACGTGCTTCGGGGTCAGCACCGCTCTGACCTCCCCGCTGGGGGTCGCCCTGGCCCTGATCCTCACCCTGTTCCTGGGGGCCTCCCCCAGCTGGGCCTACCTGCCCCAGGGCAATGCGGTCAACGATCCCACCGCCCTGCTGCGCAATGCCCTGCCCATGCAGCAGAGCGATCTGCAGCAGGTGCAGCACCGCCTCGAGGACACCAGCGACGACCTGCGGGCCAAGCGCTGGAGCAGCCTGACCGGATCCGTCCGGCGCACCCAGTCCCTGCTGGGGAGCCGCCGCGAGGCCATCCTGGCCAGCTTTGCCCCGGAGGACCGCGACGCCGCCGAGGCCCTGCTGAGCGACGCCGAGAAGCATCTGCAGGACCTGGCGGCCGCAGCCGAGGGGCAGCAGCGGGATCCCTTCCTGGCAGCCCGCCGTGAGGCCCTGGCCGCCATCGGCAGTGCCGAGGCCCTGCTGGTGGGCCCCTTCCCATTCACCATCCCCACCGCCTTCGACGCCCTGCCCCGGCTGCTGGGCCGCGCCACGGTGCTGCTGCACACCACCAAGGGCGACCTCACGGCGGTGGTGGACGGCTACAACGCGCCCCTCACCGCCGGCGCCTTCGTCGACCTGGTGCAGCGCGGCTTCTATGACGGACTGCCCTTCAACCGGGCCGAGGACTTCTACGTGCTCCAGACCGGAGACCCGAAGGGACCGGAAACGGGTTTCATCGATCCCGCCACCAAAGCGGAGCGCAAGGTGCCGCTGGAGATCCGGGTGCCCGGGGAAGAGGCCCCCTTCTACAACAGCACCTTTGAGGATCTCGGCCTGTTCAAGGCGGAGCCGGTGCTGCCCTTCTCCAGCAAGGGAACCCTGGGCTGGGCCCGCTCCGACGAAGGGCTCGATGACGGCTCCTCCCAGTTCTTCCTGTTCCTGTTCGAACCCGAGCTCACCCCCGCCGGCCTCAACCTGATCGATGGGCGCTATGCCGCCTTCGGCTACGTGGTCGATGGGATCGACGTGCTTGAGGAACTGACCGCCGAGGACGGCATCATCGAAGCCCGGGTCGTTGAAGGGGCCGCCAACCTGCGCCCCCATGCCTGAGGGCCCCAGCCTGGGCGACCTGGGGGAAGCGGAGCTGATCCGGCGTCTGGGCGCCTTCGCCCCCCGGGGCCAGTTCGCCGATGACGCCGCCCTGCTGACCCTCGTCCCCGGCGGCGGCGGTCAGCCCCAGCTGGTGGTCAACACCGACGTGCTGGTGGAAGGCGTGCATTTCAGTGACGCCACCACCGCGGCCGCCGATGTGGGCTGGCGGGCGGCCGCGGCCAACCTCTCCGATCTGGCCGCCATGGGCTGCCAGGAGGTGCTGGGGATCACCGTGGGACTGGTGGCCCCCGCCGACACCCCCTGGAGCTGGGTGGAGCAGGTCTACACGGGCCTGGCGGAAGCCCTGAAATGTCACGGCGGCCTGCTGCTCGGCGGCGACTGCAGCGGCGGCCGTCAGCGCCTGCTGGCGATCACGGCCCTGGGACGCCTCGACACCGGCCGGGGTGGCGTGATCCGGCGGGGGGACGGGCGCCCCGGCGACCAGCTGGTGAGCACCGGACCCCACGGGCTCAGCCGGCTGGGGCTGGCCCTGCTGCAAGGGGACGCCCCCTGGCCGCTGCCGGAAGCACTGCGGCGCCGGGGGATCGCCGCCCACCGGCGGCCGACCCCCCGCTTCGATGCACTGGAGGCCCTGGCCGCCAGCCGCCCCGCAGGCTCAGCCTGGCGGGTGGCCGGCTGCGACAGCAGCGATGGGCTGGCGGCGGCGGCCAGCGCCCTGGCCCTCGCCAGCGACTGCACCGCCCTGCTGGAGAGGGAGCGGCTGCCCCTGGATCCGGCCATGGCGCTGCTGCCGCTGGGAGAATCCTGGTGCCTGTGGGGGGGCGAGGACTTCGAACTGGTGCTGGCCCTCGAGCCGGCTTGGGCCGAGGGCCTGCTGCAGAAGCTGCCGGGGTGCCGGCGGATCGGCCGGCTCGAGGAAGTCCGCCCCGGCTCCGAGCTGCGTTGGGCAGGCAGTCAGGAGCCGATCACGGCCACCGAGGGGGCCTTCCGCCATTTCGGCTGAAGGCCGGGCGGATCACTTCCAGTTGCGGGCCACCACCTCGGCCAGGTCGACGACGCGCTGGCTGTAGCCCCACTCGTTGTCGTACCAGGAGATCACCTTCACCATGTTGCCGTCCATCACCAGGGTGAGGTCGGCATCCACGATCGTGGACTCATCGGTGCCGGCGTGATCGGTGGAGACCAGGGGCAGATCGCAGTACTTGATGATGCCCTTCATGCCGTTACCAGCAGCCTCCTTGAAGATGCTGTTCACCTCCTCCTTGGTGGTGGCGCGGCTCACCTCAAGCACCATGTCCACCACCGAGACATTGGGGGTGGGAACGCGCAGAGCGATGCCGTTGAGCTTGCCCTTCATCGGCGGATAGACCAAAGCCACCGCGGTGGCGGCACCGGTGCTGGTGGGCACGATGTTCACGGCGGCGGCCCGGGCACGGCGCAGATCGCGGTGGGAGGCATCAAGAATGCGCTGGTCACCCGTGTAGCTGTGGGTGGTGGTCATCATGCCCTTCACGATCCCGAGGGATTGGTCGAGCACCTTCACCAGCGGTGCCATGCAATTGGTGGTGCAGCTGGCATTGCTGATGATGTCGAAGTCTTCGTGGCGGTATTGATCAGCGTTGACGCCCACCACGAAGGTGCCCACACCCTCGCCCTTGCCAGGGGCGGTGATCAGAACCTTCCTGGCACCGGCCTCGATGTGCTTGCCGGCCCCCTTCTGGTCAATGAACACCCCGGTGGCCTCGATCACCAGATCCACGCCCCATTCCTTCCAGGGCAGGTTGAGGGGGTTGCGGTCGGAGAAGCACTTGATGTGCTTGCCGTTCACGACGATCGTGTCCTCGGTGTGGCTCACCTCCGCATTGCGGATGTGGCCAAGCATCGTGTCGTACTGGAGCAGGTGGGCGTTGGTCTTCGGATCGGAGGTGTCGTTCAGACCCACCACCTCGATGCCGGTGTTCTCACCGCGGCTCAGCCAGCAACGCATGAAGTTGCGACCGATTCGGCCAAATCCATTGATCGCGACGCGCAAGGTCATGGCAGAAAGCGGGAAAAGCCGCTAGCAAGGGGGAATTTGGCTGCCGATCCTACAGAAATGGGGTTCGACCCTTTCCCGCAACCCGAAGGCCTGGACCGGACGGTCGGCAAAGCGCAGTATCTCGTAAAGGGGGGAGGGACCATCTGCCGTTATTTTCGGCGAGGCCTGGAGTCCGCCTTGATCCCGAAGCTCGACCGCCGTCAGCCGCTCCATTTCATCGGGGTCGGGGGCATTGGCATGTCCGCCCTGGCAGGGATCCTGGCCGAACGCGGCTTCCGGGTGAGTGGCTCCGACCCCCGCCACAACGCGGTGCTGGAGAAGCTGGAGGCCGGTGGGGTCCAGCTGTTCCGCGAGCAGAGCGCCGCCACGATCACCGCCGTTCTGGCCGGGCTCGACGCCACCCCGGAGCAGGCCTCCAGCGCCCCCCTGGTGGTGATCAGTTCGGCGGTGCCCGAGACCAATGCGGAACTGGCGGAAGCCCGCCGCCGCCAGCTGGCCGTCGTGCACCGCTCCGACGTGCTGGCGGCCCTGATCAATACCCAGCCCTCGATCGCCGTGGCCGGCAGCCATGGCAAGACCACCACGAGCACCCTGATCGCCACGCTGCTGGCGGCGGCCGACCAGGACCCCACGGCGGTGATCGGCGGCATCGTTCCGGCCTTCGGCAGCAACGGCCGCCATGGCCAGGGCCGCCTGCTGGTGGCCGAAGCCGATGAATCGGACGGCTCCCTGGTCAAGTTCCGCCCCCACCTGGGCGTCCTGACCAACATCGAGCTCGATCACACCGATCACTACCCGGATCTGGCGGCGCTGATCGCCACCCTGCAGCGCTTCGCGGCCAGCTGCACGACCCTGCTCGCCAACCGGGACTGCCCGGTGCTGCGGGAGCATTTTCAGGCGGCCAGCTGGTGGTCGACCCAGAGCCCGGACGGGGTGGCCTTCGCCGCCATCCCCCTGGAGGAACGGGGCGATGGCACCACGGCCTCCTACTTCGAAAACGGGGAGCCGGTCGACACCATCGAGGTGCCCCTGCCCGGACGGCACAACCTGAGCAACACCCTCGCCGCCCTCGCCGCCTGCCGGCTGGAGGGGGTCCCCCTCGAGGCCCTGAAGCAGGGCCTGGCCGGGCTGCGGCCGCCGGGGCGTCGCTTCGACTGCCGCGGCATCTGGCAGGGGCGGGCGATCGTCGATGACTACGCCCACCACCCCAGCGAAGTGGCCGCTACCCTGGCGATGGCGCGCCTGATGGTGGAGAGCGGCCGCAGCCCGCTGCCGATCCGGCCCCGCCGGCTGGTGGCGGTGTTCCAGCCCCACCGCTTCACCCGCACGGCCCAGTTCCTGGACGACTTCGCCGCCGCCCTCACCCGCGCCGACGCGGTGATCCTGGCGCCCCTCTATGCGGCGGGAGAGGCGCCCCTGGCGGGGATCTCCAGCCCGGCCCTCGGCGAGGCGCTGCGACGGCTCAGGCCCGATCTGCCCCTGGCCGTGGCCGCCACGATGGAGGAACTGACGGAGCAGGTGGCCGCCCTGAGCGGCCCCGGCGATCTGGTGCTGGCCATGGGGGCCGGCGACGTGAACAGTCTCTGGGAGCGGCTGCGGGTCCTGGAGGATCGCGATCGTCCGGCCTTCCTGGTGGCCTGAGGGGATGGTCCCGGCCACCTGGCAGGAGCTCCGCCAATCGGTCCCCCTGCGGGACTACACCACCTGGAAGGTGGGCGGGCCGGCCGAATGGTTCGCCGAGCCCGCCTGCCAGGACGAGCTGGTCGCCCATGCCGCCGCTGCCGTGGCCCAGGGCCGGCCGTTCCGCTGCATCGGCGCGGGGTCGAATCTGCTGGTGGCCGACGCCGGCCTCGAGGGCCTCACCCTCTGCAACCGCCGCCTGCAGGGCAGCCGGCTGGATCCGGGCGAGGGCTGGGTCGACGCCGAGGCCGGCGAACCGATCCCGACCCTGGCCCGCAAGGCCGCCCGCCTGGGCCTGCACGGTCTGGAATGGGCCGTCGGCATCCCCGGAACGGTCGGTGGTGCCGTGGTGATGAACGCCGGGGCCCAGGGGGGCTGCACGGCCGAATGGCTCCATTCGGTGCGGGTGCTGGATCCCCGCCGGCCCGACCACCCCTTCGAGCTGATGGCCGCGGAGCTGGCCTTCGCCTATCGCCACAGCCGGCTGCAGGAGGAGCCCCTGCTGGTGCTGGCGGCCCGCTTCCGGCTGGAGGCCGGCCATGACCCGGAGCGGATCACCGCCCGCACCAGCACCAACCTCCACAGCCGCACCAGCACCCAGCCCTATCAGCAGCCCAGCTGCGGCAGCGTGTTCCGCAACCCCGAACCCCTCAAGGCCGGCCGGCTGATCGAATCCACTGGCCTGAAGGGCCACCGCATCGGCGATGCCCAGGTCTCGACGCTCCACGCCAACTTCATCGTCAACACCGGTGCCGCCAGGGCCGCCGACATCGACGCCCTGATCCGCCATGTGCAGGGGCGGGTGCGCGACGGCCACGGGGTGGACCTGCACCCGGAGGTGATGCGGCTGGGGTTCTAGCCTGACCCTCTCGACCGCATCCCTGGCATGGCCGGCTTCGGACTTCCCAACTTCGGACAGCTCACCGAGGCCTTCCGCAAGGCCCAGCAGATCCAGCAGGACGCCCAGAAGCTCCAGGAGGAGCTGGACGCCATGGAGCTCAAGGGCAGCAACCCCGACGGCCGGGCCTCGGTGTGGCTGTCCGGCAACCAGCAGCCGCTGCGGGTGGAGCTGAGTCCCGAGCTGCTCGCCGAACCCGCCGAGACCGTGGAGGCCGCCGTCCTGGCCGCCCTGCTCAAGGCCTATGAGGTCTCCACCAGCACCATGCGCGAACGCATGGAGTCGCTCACGGGTGGCCTCGATCTCAATCTTCCGGGTCTGGGGGGTTGAGGCCGGAGCGGCCCTCCGGCAGGTCGTCCGCCAGGTCCTGACGGCTGCTGCGCCGCGAGGCGCGTCGCAGCTGGGGATCGAGCAGGGGCTCGAGCCGGTCGCCGCGCTGCCGCAGACCCTGGCTCCCCTGGCGGGCGCGGGCGGAGCGGGCCGAGGCACCGGCCATCGCCTCCGCCTCCTCCAGGCAGCGGCCGTAGAGGGCGTAGCGGTCCCAGCCGTCCCCCATGGCGCAGCCGGGATCCCCCCGATGGCGGCAGTTGGCGAAGCGGCAGGGGCTGGCGCCGAGCCGCTGGCGCAGCTCCGGGAACAGGGAAGCCAGGGCGAGGGGATCCGCCGGCAGGGAGGGGGTGTTGAAGCCGGGGGAATCGGCCACCAGGGCCCCCGGGCCGAGGGGAAACAGCTCCACATGGCGGGTGGTGTGGCGCCCGCGCCGCAGCCGCCCCGACACCGCCCCGACCCGCAGTTCCAGCTGGGGCAGCAGGGCATTGAGCAGGCTGCTCTTGCCCACTCCGGAGGGGCCGCAGAGCACGGAGATCCCGGGTGCGCCGAGGCTGGAGCGGAGCTCCTCGAGGCCTTCGCCGCTGTGGGTGGAAACCGCCAGGGCGGGATAACCCCAGCCCGCCAGCCGCTGGCCCCAGGCCCGCCGCTCCTCGGGCGCCGCCAGGTCAGCCTTGGCCAGCACCAGCAGCACCGCCTGGCCGGTGGCCTCGGCGGTGATCAGGAAACGGGTCAGCTGGAGAGGGTCGAGGGCCGGGTCCCGGAGGGCCACCACCACCACCACCCGGCTGACGTTGGCCACCGCCGGGCGCTCCAACAGGGTGCGGCGCGGCTCCAGACTCACCACGGTGCCGCGCCGGGCGTCCCAGTCGATGGCGGCGACGGCCACACGGTCACCCACATGCACCTGCAGGCCGCTCTTGTCGAGGCGGCTGCGGCGGGTGCAGAGCAACCGTCCGGCCGCAGCCGGCGGGGCGGAGGGCCCATCGAGGGCCACCTGAACGAAATTGGCCTGCAGGGCCACCACCAGGCCCGGCAGCGCCTCAGGGACCAAGCCGCCGCACCAGAAGTCGCACCCCGTCACCCGGGGCGGACGCCACCAGGGGAACGTCCTGCACGGCATGGCCCTCGTCCCGCAGCCCCTCGCTCACCATGCGTTCGGGCTCGCCCCCATCCAGATCGATCTGGAGGATCCCCCCCACCGGCAGCTTCTCGAGGGCCAGCCGCGAGCGGATGAAGTTGACAGGGCAGGGGGTGCCCCGCAGATCCAGGCAGAGGTCAGGGGCGGACAGTGGCGCCGGGGTCTCGGACACGGCCGTCAACCGAAGAGGCCGCCGAACAGGCCGCTCTTGTGATGGTGTCGCTGGCCCTTGCGGGTGTGATGGCCCGCCAGCTGCTCCAGCAGTTCCCGTTCGTCGCTGCTGAGCTTGGTGGGCAACTGCACCTTCATCGTGAACTGATGGGGGCCGCGGGCGACGGGATTGCCCAGCCGGGGCACCCCCTTGCCGTTCAGGGTGATCACCGCCCCGGGCTGGGTGCCGGCCGGGATCTCCAGGGGCTCGTGGCCGTCGACGGTCTCCACCTCGATGGTGTCGCCCAGGATCGCCTGGAGGTAGTTCAGGGACACCTCCGAGTGGATCGTGACCCCGTCGCGGCGCAGCTGGGGATGGGGTTGCACCGTGAGGAACACATACAGGTCGCCGGCCGGACCGCCCCGCTGGCCTGCATTGCCCTCCTGGCCCACCCGCAGCCGGGTGCCCGTGTCGACACCGGCGGGGATGTTGATCCGCAGCTTCTTGCGCACCTGCTGCAGCCCCTGGCCGCCGCAGGCCTGGCAGGGGTCGGCGATCACCTGACCGGTGCCGTCGCAGGTGGGGCAGGGGGCCACCTGGGTGAAGCTGCCGAAGGGGGTGCGGGTGGCACGGCGCACCTGGCCGGCACCGCCGCAGGTGCCGCAGCCGGTGGGGCCGCTGCCCGCCTTGGCGCCGGAGCCGCTGCAGGTGGTGCAGGTTTCGAGGTGGCGGATCTGCACCTCCTTCTCGATCCCGAAGATGGCTTCGCTGAAGCTGATGGTGAGATCGAGGCGCAGATCATCGCCCTGGCGCGGGCCGCGGCGACGGGGGCCGCCAGCACCGGGACCGGCGCCGCCGCCAAAGCCGCTGAAGAAGGTTTCGAACAGGTCGGCGATGCCGCCCATGTCGCCCATGTCGGGCATGCCGCCGCCGCCGATCCCCGCCTCGCCGAACTGGTCGTAGCGGGCCCGGGCCTGGGGATCGCTGAGCACCTCGTAGGCCCGGCCGATCTCCTTGAAGCGCTCCTCCGCCGCCGGATCCTTGTTGACATCCGGGTGGTACTGGCGCGCCAGCCGTCGGTAGGCCTTCTTGAGGCTGTCGGCATCGACATCCCGGCTGACGCCGAGCAGATCGTAGAAATCGGCCATCAGCCGGCCTGCCCCTCAGCCTGGGGAGCGGAGGCTTCGGGCGGATGGCCACCCTCGGGGCCCGGTCCCATGGACACCTTCACCAGGGCATGGCGCAGCACCCGGCCATCGAGGTGATAACCCCGCTGCAGCTCCTCGATCACCACGTCCTCGGGGTGCTCATGGCTGGGTTCGCGCAGGACCGCCTCGTGGAGATTGGGATCGAAGGGTTCGCCCTCCACCCGCATCGGTGACACCCCCAGCTGCTTGAACACATCGACCAGTTGCTTGAACAGATTCTGGTAACTGCGGTGCAGCCCCTGGGCCTCTTCACTCTGGGGATTGAGCTGCTGGCGGGCCCGGTCGAAATTGTCGACCACCGGCAGGATTTCCGTGAGGGTGGTGCAGGTGATGTGCTGGCGCAGGTCGTCCCTGTCGCGGCTCTGGCGCTTGCGGAAGTTGTCGAAGTCGGCCGCGATGCGCATGTACTGACCCCGCAGCGACTCGTTCTCGCTCTGCAGTTCGGCCAGCTTCGCCTCCAGTTGCTGCACCCGCTCATCCGTGGTCACCGGATCCGGGGAGCCGGCCGGGTCGGAAGCCGCCGCGGCCTCGCCGCCACCGGCTGACGGCTGGCCGTGGTCAGCCTGATCGGCCTCGGCGGCGCCGACGGCGCCCTGCTGGGGATCGATCCGTTCCTCATGGGCGGGGGTGGTGTCGCCGTTCATGCGTTCTGGCAGGGATGTCAGATCCCGTTATGTTGAATGTCGGGGAGCCCTCTCCACAAGCGGCGGAAGCCCGCACCTCCCTCCGTCCCCGGCTTCGCCCCCATCACGCCGCCGATGCAATCCGAAAGCGCCACCCAGCGTCCGCAGGCCACCGGAGCCGAACCCAGCACGTCCCTGTTCAAGGGCCTGGATCTCGGTCAGGCATCCTCCATCCCGGACACGAGGGGCCAGGACACGGAGGATCTGGAGGCCAGCAGTTCCGGTGAAGGCGTTTCGCCGGTGATGAGCCTGGTGGATCGGATCCTGATCGAATCGCTCACCACCGGGGCCAGCGACATCCACGTGGAACCCCAGGAGGACGGCCTGCTGATCCGCTTTCGCCAGGACGGCGTGCTCCGCAGCGTGGACAAGCTGCCCCGCACCCTGGTGCCGGCGGTGACCTCCCGCTTCAAGATCATGGCCGACCTGGACATCGCCGAACGGCGCATGCCCCAGGACGGCCGCATCCGGCGCAATTTCCGTGGGCGCACCATGGACTTCCGGGTCAGCACCCTGCCCGGCCGCTACGGCGAGAAGGTGGTGCTGCGGCTGCTCGACAGCGGCGCCACCCAGCTCGGCCTCGACAGCCTGATCACCGATCCGGATGCCCGGGCCACCCTGCGGGACATCGGCTCCAAACCCTTCGGGATGATCCTGGTCACCGGCCCCACCGGCTCCGGTAAATCCACCACCTTGTATGCGCTGCTCTCGGAGCGCAACGATCCCACCATCAACATCTCCACGGTGGAGGACCCGATCGAATACGCCCTGCCCGGCATCACCCAGACCCAGGTGAACCGGGAGAAGGGGTTCGATTTCAGTTCCGCCCTGCGGGCCTTCATGCGGCAGGATCCCGACGTGCTGCTGGTGGGTGAGACCCGCGACCTCGAGACCGCCCGCACGGCGATCGAGGCCGCCCTCACCGGCCACCTCGTGCTCACCACCCTCCACTGCAACGACGCCGCCAGCGCCTTCGCCCGGCTCGATGAAATGGGCATGGAGCCGTTTCTGGTCAGCGCCTCGCTGCTGGGGGTGGTCTCCCAACGGCTGCTGCGCAAGCTCTGCAAGGAATGCCGGGTGGCCTACCACCCCAACCCCGGTGACCTGGCCCGCTTCGGCCTGGTGGCCACCGAGGAGACCGACATCACCTTCTACCGGGCCACCATGACCCAGCCCGGCACGGAGGGCTGCTGCAGCGCCTGCCAGGGACGCGGCTACTCCGGACGGGTGGGGGTCTACGAAATCCTGCGGATGAACGAAAGCCTCTCCGCCGCGGTGGCCAAACGGGCCACCACCGAGGAACTCCGGCGGCTGGCCCTGGAATCCGGCATGAAGACACTGCTGGGTTACGGCCTCGACCTGGTGCGCCAGGGCCTCACCACCCTGGAGGAGGTGGAGCGCATGCTGCTCACCGACACGGGCCTGGAATCGGAGCGCCGGGCCAGGGCCCTGAGCACCCTGACCTGCCGGAGCTGCGGCGCGGGACTGGAAGACGAATGGCTCGAATGTCCCTACTGTCTGAGCGTTCGGAACTGAGCGGGATGGAGCTTCTCATCGAAGACCTGATGCAGGAACTCGTGAGGGAAGGCGGGAGTGATCTGCACCTGTCCGCCGGCAACCCCCCCTACGGACGCTTCAGCGGCCAGCTTCGGCCCATCGTCCGGGACACCATGCTCACCGAAGAGTCCTGCAACCGGCTGATCTTCTCCCTGCTCAACAACGCCCAGCGCAAGAACCTGGAACAGAACTGGGAACTGGACTGTTCCTACGGACTCAAGGGCGTGGCCCGTTTCCGCGTCAATGTCTACCGCCAGCGCGGTACCTATGCGGCCTGCCTGAGGGCACTCGGCAACACGATTCCCAGCCTCGACAAACTGGGGCTGCCGCCGATCGTGACCGAGATCAGCAACAAGCCCAAGGGACTGGTGCTGGTGACAGGACCCACGGGTTCGGGCAAGACCACCACCCTGGCCGCCCTGATCGAGCACATCAACGCCACCCGATCCGAGCACATTCTCACGATCGAGGACCCGATCGAGTTCACCTACAAGAACGCCAAATCGATCATCCACCAGCGTGAGCTCAACGAGGACACCCGCAGCTTCTCCAATGCCCTGCGGGCCGCCCTGCGGGAGGATCCCGATGTGATCCTGGTGGGGGAACTGCGGGATCTGGAAACGATTCAGCTGGCCATCACCGCCGCCGAGACCGGCCACCTGGTGTTCGGCACGCTCCACACCAGCTCGGCCTCCCAGACCGTCGACCGGATGGTGGATGTGTTCCCGGCGGGCCAGCAGACCCAGATCCGGGTCCAGCTGAGCGGCAGCCTGCTGGCGGTGTTCTCCCAGACCCTCTGCAAGAGCGCCCACCCCAATGAAGGGGGCGCCTTCGGCCGGGTGATGGCCCAGGAGATCATGATCAACACCCCCGCCATCGCCAACCTGATCCGGGAGGGCAAGAGTTCCCAGCTCTATTCCCAGATCCAAACCGGCGCCAACCAGGGCATGCAGACCCTGGAGCGGGCCCTGGCCAATCTGGTGATCGAAGACAAGGTCACCCGGGCCGAGGCGCTGCTGAAAACCACCAAACCGGATGAACTCGAACGCCTGCTTGAGCGTTGATCCCGGCGCAGGCCGGCCTGCCATCGGCCTCCATTCCCTTCCCTGAGCCGTTCCGATGACCGTCTTCGTCGTCACCTACACCACCAAGTCGGGACAACGGCGTGAGATGACCCTGTCCGCGGACAGCCCCTCCAATGCCCGCCGGGAACTGCGGCGGCGCGGCATCCTCGCCAACACCGTGGTGCGCAAGGACACCCCAGTGCTGCCCAAGAAGGTGGAGCCGAAGAACTGGCTGTCGATGGACCTCTCCGACCTGCTGGAGGGTCCGGTCACCATCCGGGACAAGGCCCTGTTCGCCAACAAGCTCTCGGCTCTGGTGGATGCGGGGGTGCCGATCCTGCGCAGCCTCGACCTGATGCGGATGCAGCAGCGCTCGAAGAAGCTGCGCGATGCCCTGGCCGGGATGACCCAGGACGTCAACCAGGGCGACAGCCTCGGCAATGCGATGCGGCGCTGGCCGAAGGTCTTCGACAACCTCAGCATCGCCCTGGTGGAGGCCGGCGAGGCCGGCGGTGTGCTCGACGAAACCCTCAAGCGGCTGGCCACCCTTCTGGAGGACAACGCCAAGCTGCAGAACCAGATCAAGGGGGCGATGAGCTACCCGGTCACGGTGCTGGTGATCGCGATCGCGGTGTTCCTGGGCATGACCATCTTTCTGATCCCCACCTTCTCCAGCGTGTTCGCCCAGCTGGGGGCGGAACTGCCCCTGTTCACCCGCATGATGCTGGGGATCAGTGAATTCCTGCGCTCCTGGAAGGCCCTGATCCTGGTGGGAGCCCTGGTGGCCATCGCCTACTGGGTGGTGTCGACCTACAACACGCCGATCGGCCGCCGCCAGATCGACGGCCTGCTGCTGAAACTGCCCCTGTTCGGTGAACTGCTGCAGAAAACCGCCAGCGCCCAGTTCTGCCGCACCCTGAGTTCCCTATCCAAGGCCGGTGTACCGATCCTGCTGTCGTTGGAGATCGTGAGGGAAACGGCCACCAATTCCGTCATCGCCGACGCGATCATCTCCTCCAAGAACGAGGTGAGCGAGGGCATGCCCCTCAGCGCCGCCCTGCGCATGAAGAACGTGTTTCCCGATATGGCCATCAACATGCTGGCCATCGGCGAGGAAACCGGCGAGATGGACGCCATGCTCTCCAAGGTGGCCGACTTCTACGAAGACGAAGTGACCACGATGGTGAAGGCCATGACCTCGATGCTGGAGCCCGCCATGATCGTGCTGGTGGGCGTGATCGTGGGTTCGGTGCTGCTGGCCATGTACCTGCCGATGTTCTCCATCTACGAGCACATCCGCTGATCAGGCCGCCAGGGCCCGCCCGGCGAGCCAGCCGGAACTCCAGCAGTGCTGGAAGTTGAAGCCTCCGGTGACCCCATCCACATCGAGCAGCTCCCCCACCAGGTAGAGCCCGCTCTGGCGGCGGCTTTCCATGGTGGCCAGGTTCACCTCCCCCAGGGGCACGCCACCGGCGGTCACAAACTCCTCCCCGAAGGGACCCCGGCCGGCGATCCGGTAGCGGCTGTCCCGCAGGGAGGTGATCAGGCCCCCGGTGGGCTGACGGCCGAGATCGGCCCAGCGCCCCGACCCGTCCACTCCATGGGCCTCCAGCAGATGCAGCCAGAGGCGGCGGCTGAGCCCGGGCCAGGGGCGCCAGTTGCCCAGCTGCCGGCGCGCCTGCTCACTGCGGGCCGCGGCGAACCAGTCCTCCACCTCCACCAGGCGGCGGCCGCCGGTCCAGTCCACCCGCAGCTCGGCCCGGTAGCCGTGGCGGCGCAGATCCCGGGCGGCGAAGGCCGTGAGCCGCAGGGTGGCCGGACCGCTCAGGCCCCAGTGGGTGATCAGCACCGGGCCGCGCTGGCGGAACGGCGCCACCCGGGCGGAGCCCTCCTCCGGGGCAGGAAGCACCAGTTCCAGCTGCACCGGATCCATGGCGACCCCGGCCAGGGAGGCCAGGGGATGGTCCTTGAGGGTCAGCGTGAACAGGGAGGGCACCGGCGCCACCAGGCCATGGCCCAGGGAGGTGGTGATCCGATGGCCGCTGGGATGGCTGCCCGTGGCCATCACCAGCCGCTCCGCCATCATGGGCTCGCCTGAACGCAGCCGCAGGCGGAACCCGCCATCGGGCAGCACCTCCGCCCCCTGCACCGACTGGGCCGTGTGCACCGTGACGCCGGCCGCCCGGGCGGCGCCGCGCAGGGTGTCCACCACCGAGGTGGAGCGGTTGGAGCGGGGGAACAGGCGACCGTCGGACTCCTCCACCAGCTCGAGGCCATGGGCGTCGAACCAGGCCACCGCATCACCGGTGGCGAAACGGGAGAAGGGCCCCCGCAGGGCCTTGCCCCCCCGGGGGTAGTGCTCCGCCAGGGCCCGGGGGTCCCAGCAGGCATGGGTGACGTTGCAGCGGCCCCCCCCGCTGATCAGCACCTTGTGCAGCGGCTCGGGCGTGGCCTCCAGCAGGACGATGCCACCGGCAGCGGCTGCATCGCCGGCGGCCTCGGCGGCGGTGATCGCCGCCATGAACCCGGCAGGGCCCCCACCCACCACCACGATGGAGGCATGGTTGGGCAGCATGGGCGGATGGGGCACAACTATCGCTTCAGTGTGGCGCCGATGCTCGACTGCACCGATCGGCACTTCCGGGTGCTGATGCGGCAGATCAGCCGGCACTGCCTGCTCTACACCGAGATGGTGGTGGCCCGGGCCCTGCATCACATCCGCCAGGAGGAAACCGCGACCAGGGTCGGCGACCGGCAGCAGCGGCTGGACCGGCTGCTGGGCTTCGATCCGATCGAGCGGCCCCTGGCCCTGCAGCTGGGCGGCGACGATCCGGAGCTGCTGGCCGAGGCGGCCCGGATGGGCGCCGACTGGGGGTACGACGAAATCAACCTCAACGTGGGCTGCCCCAGCGACAAGGTGCAGCAGGGGCGGTTCGGGGCCTGCCTGATGGCGGATCCCGACCGGGTGGCCCGCTGTGTGGAGGCCATGGCCGCGGCGACACCGCTCACCGTGACGGTGAAGCACCGCATCGGCATCGACGCGCGCGATTCCTACGAGGAGCTGCTCGACTTCGTGGATCGGGTGGCCGCCGCCGGCGCCGGCCGGTTCGCCGTGCATGCCCGCAAGGCCTGGCTGAACGGCCTGGATCCGAAGCAGAACCGCACGATTCCTCCGCTGCGCTGGGACCTGGTGCACCGGCTCAAGCGGGACCGTCCCTCACTGAGGATCGAACTCAACGGCGGTCTGGAGAGCCTCGGGCCCTGCCGGGAGCAGCTCGACCAGGTGGACGGCGTGATGGTGGGACGGGCCGCCTACGCCCACCCGCTGCGCTGGACCGGGGTGGACGCCCGGATCTTCGGCGACCTCCGGGAGGAGGCGCGGGCCTCGACCGTGGTGCGCGGCGTGGTGCCCCACGCGGAGCGCTGGTGCCGGGACGGCGGACGCCTATGGCCCATCGCCCGCCACCTCGTGCACGTGGTGGAAGGTGTCAGCGGCGCCCGCCACTGGCGGGGCTGGCTGACCGAGGCCGCGGGGCGGACCGGGGCCGGCCCCGAGGTGCTCGAGGCGGCGGCCCTGCAGCTTGAGGAGCGGGGCCTCTGATCAGGGTTCAGCCTTCGGCGCCGCCGTAGTCACCGCCGCCGCCACCGGTGCGACGACGGCGGGCCCGGCCGGCCTCGAAGCTGTCGGTGGCACCGCCGTAGCTGCGGTCCTCCCAACCCCTGGCACCGGAACCCCGATCGGCGCCGTAACCGCCGCCGGGGCCGCCGGAATCACCACCGCGGCCATAGCCGCCGCCGCCATAGCCGCCGCCTCCCCCGCCGTAACCACCACCGCCGCCGCCGTAGCCGCCCCCACCCCGGCGGGGACCGCCACCACCACCGCCACCACCGCTGCGGGGTTCGGCCTTGTTGATCCGCAGGGGGCGGCCCATGAGCTCCGCACCCTGCAGGGCGTCGATGGCCTTGGATTCCATCTCGGCATCCGCCATCTCCACGAAGGCGAAGCCACGCTTGCGTCCCGTGTCCCGCTCCAGGGGAAGGGAACAGTTGACCACTTCTCCGAAAGGCGCGAACAGCTCAGAGACGTCTTCCTGCTCGGCGCGGAAGGGAAGATTACCGACGAAAATACTCACTGAACGATGGGGGGGACCGATGGGGCGCCCGGGCGCCTACGACCGTCCAAGATTAGACCGCTGGGTCCGATTCTCCCCCTGTCCGGCAGGTCAGCCAGCGGCTGCGTTCACGGTCGCGTCGAGACGCCCGCGGTGGCGGCGCAATTGCTCCGTCACCTGCTCAAATCCTGTCCCACCCTCGCTGCGGCGTGCGGCCACCACCTGCCGGGGCGCGATCGCGGCATGGATGTCGGCCTCGAAGGAGGGATGCAGCGCCTGCCAGCGATCCAGGGGGAGCTCCGCCAGCAGCAGGCCCTCCTGTACACACGACTTAACGAGCCCTCCCACCAGCTGATAGGCCTCCCGGAAGGGAACCCCGCGGGCCACCAGGTAATCGGCCACGTCGGTGGCATTGGAATAATCCGCGGCCACCGCTGCCTCCAGTCGGGCCGGGCGAAAGATCAGCCCTTCCTCGAACAGCACCGCCATCGCTTCAAGGCAATCGAGACAGGTGCGCACACCATCGAAAAGCGCTTCCTTGTCCTCCTGAAAATCCTTGTTGTAGGCAAGCGGCAGGCCCTTGATCATGGTCAGCAATCCCATCAGATGGCCGAACACCCGGCCGCTCTTGCCCCGCACCAATTCGGGAACGTCGGGATTCTTCTTCTGGGGCATCAGGCTGCTGCCGGTGGCGCAGCGGTCGGTGAGGCCGATGAAGCCGAATTCCTCGCTGGCCCACAGGATCACCTCCTCCGCCAGGCGGCTCAGATGCACCATCACCAAGGACAGCGCCGCCATGGTCTCCACGGTGAAATCGCGATCGCTCACCGCATCGAGGCTGTTGGCGTAGATCGCCTCGAACCCCAGCTCCGTCGCCGTCTGGCGGCGGTCGATCGGCACCGGGGTGCCCGCCAGGGCCGCCGCCCCCAGGGGGCAGATGTTGACGCGGCGGCGCACGTCGGCGAGGCGCTGCCGATCGCGCTCGGCCATCTCGATGTAGGCCAGCAGGTGGTGGGCCAGGGCCACGGGCTGGGCCCGCTGCAGGTGGGTGTAACCGGGGATCAGGGTGTCGGCATGGGCTTCCGCCTGGGCCAGCAGGGCCTGCTCGTAGCGCACCAAGGCTGCATCGATCCGGTCGATCCGGCGCCGCAGCCAGAGGCGCAGATCGGTGCCCACCTGATCGTTGCGGCTGCGGCCCGTGTGCAGCTTCTTGCCGAGGGGTCCCAACCGCTCGATCAGCCGCCGCTCCACGGCGAAGTGCACATCCTCGGCCTCCAGGCCCGGGTTGAAGGCACCGGCGGCCGCTTCGGCCCGGATGGCCTCCAGCCCCTCGATCAATCGCTCCGCCTCGCCGGTCTCGATCACCCCGCAACGGCCCAGCATGCGGGCATGGGCGATGGAACCATCGAGATCTTCCTGCAGCAGCGCGATGTCGAAACCGATCGAGGCATTGAACCGCTCGATCGCCGGATGCAGGCCCTGATCGAAGCGATCGCTCCAGGTGGCGGGAGCGGTGGGGTCGGTGGCCATCACGGGGACACGGGCAGCCCCTCAGCTTGCCACCCGTCTCAGGATGGGGTCGGCGGCAGGCTGGGCAGCCTCACCCCCTCCCGCACCTTGAGGACCACCATCGAGGCGTCATCCTCGAGGCGGCGATCGCTGCCGACGAAGCGGTCGAGCCGGGCGAAGAGGCGATCCAGCATGGCCTGGGCATCGAGGCCCGCCCGACAGGCGCTCTGAAACTCCCGCACCAGCCGCTCCTCGTCGAAGCGCTCACCGCTGAAGCCGCTGGCTTCGGTGACGCCATCGGTGTAATAGAGGAGGGCATCGCCGGGCTCCAGCACCAGTTCGCCGCAGCCGTAGTCGGCTTCGCTCTGCAGGCCGATCAGCAGGCCGGGGGTGTCGAGCCGGTCGACGGCACCGCTGCGGCGCCGCCAGACCAAGGGAGGGTTGTGGGCCGCGTTGGCGTAGCGCAGCAGCCGGGTGCGCGGGTCGTAATCGGAATAGAAGAGGGTGACGAACCGGTGCGAATGGGCCAGGTCCTCCTGGGCCAGCTGGTTGAGGTCGTGAAGGATGCGGTCGGGAGGCAGGCCGCTGAGCACCTCGGCCCGCAGCATGCCCCGCAGCAGGGTCATCAGCAGCCCCGCCGGGATCCCCTTGCCCATCACGTCCCCGATCACCAGGGCCCAGGGGGCCTGCTCCCGCCGCGCCCCGCTCAGCTGGGGACGGGTGGGGATGAAGTCGTAGTAGTCGCCGCCCACCTGGAAGGCGGGCCGGCAGAGGGCCGCCAGATCCACCCCCTCGATCACGGGGCAGCGGTCGGGCAGCAGCTGGGACTGCACCTCGGCGCCGATGCTCAGCTGGCGGTCGAGCCGCTCGTGGTTGCGCATGTCCTGCTGGAGCGCTTCGTTCTCCAGGGCCACACCGGTGAGGTCGGCCACCATCTGCAGAAAGCGGCGACGCACGTCGCTCCAGCTGTACCCCCAGCGGCCACTGAAGACGTACAGGCGACCCCGCTGGCGACTGCGGGCCACCACGGAGGTGGCGAACACCTGGTTGGGGCCGAGCAGGCGCAGGATCAGCCCATCCAGCAGAGCGGCCACGGCCTCGTCGCCCGACTGGTTCTGCAGCTGGCTGTCGGGCAGGGCCGCGAGCTGGCGCAGCAGCTCACCGCTGCGCTCCCCGGGGGTGGCCTGGAGCTGCTCACGCCAGAGCTGGCCATCGGGATGGAACACCACCAGCACGCTGCCCTCGGCCTCCACCAGCCGCGAGGCCACCAGCGGCACCAGCTCCAGGATGCGCTTGAGGTTGGTGTGGCTGCGCAGGGCGAAGGCCAGGGACGCCATCAGCTCCTGGTTGCGCCGCTGCTCGCGGCTGAGGCTGTCGAGCAGCTGCCGCAGGGACGCCGTGACCGACAGCGCCGGGCCGGGCCGGGCCGGCGTGGCGGGGGGAAGCGGTTTGGGAGGCGGCTTGCTGCTCACCGAGCGGCCGCAAAGGATCCGCAAGGTAGCAACGTCTGGAAGCGGGGGCTCAGGAGGCCAGCAGAGCCTCGACGAACTCGAAGCTGTTGAAGGGCCGCAGGTCGCGGATCCCCTCGCCGGCACCGATGAAGCGGATCGGCAGGCCCGCTTCGGAGGCCACCGCCAGGGCCACGCCGCCGCGGGCGCTGCCGTCGAGCTTGGTGAGCACCACCCCGGTGAGACCGGCGGCACTGGCGAAGGCCATGGCCTGCCGCAGGCCGTTCTGGCCCTGGCTGGCATCCAGCACCAGCAGCGATTCCACCGCCGCCTCCGGGGAGAGCTTGTCGATGGTGCGGCGCACCTTGCTGAGCTCCTCCATCAGGTTGTGCTTGGTCTGCAGCCGCCCGGCCGTGTCCACCAGCACCAGTTCGATGCCCTTCGACCGGGCAGCACCGATGGCGTCGTAGACCACCGCCGCCGGATCGGCATTGGCGCTGGGGTTGGCCACCACGGCCACGCCGCTGCGCTCCCCCCAGATGCTCACCTGCTGCACCGCCGCGGCCCGGAAGGTGTCGGCGGCGGCGATCAGACAGCTGTAACCACTGCGCACCGCCAGGTTGGCGAGCTTGCCGAGGGTGGTGGTCTTGCCGACGCCGTTCACCCCCACCAGCAGCCAGACGTTGAGCCGATCCCGGTGGGGGGCCAGAAGGGTCTGGCCGCTGCTGAGCACCGGGGCATCCAGCAGCCCGCAGAGCTGCTCCTTGAGGAAGCGGATGCCCTCGGCGGGGTCCACCACTTCCTCGTTGAGTCGGCGGCGCAGGGCGTCGAGCACGTGGTCGGTGGCCTTCACCCCCACATCGGCCCGCAACAGAGTGGATTCGAGGTCATCCAGCACCGCCGGGGTGAGGGGATCGTCGCCGAGGTTGTCGAGCAGCTGGGTGACGAAGTTGCGGCGGGTCTTCTCGAGACCACGTCGCAGGCGCCCCAGCCAGTCGATCTCCTCCAGGGAGACGTCCTCGACGCGGCGCCCCTGGGCGGCCAGCACCTCCGCCGACCAGGTGAAGGTGTCATCGAAGGCGCCGAGCTGGGGATCGGCGGCCTCGGGATCCGCCGCTGGGGCAGGAACTGTGCCGGGGGCTGGGGCGGGGGCAGCGGGGGTGGGGCTGGCGGTGGTTGCAGGGGCGACAGGGGCCGGGGCGGCGGTGATCTCCTGCAGGCGCTGCTGCCGCTGGGCCGCCGCCTGCTCCAGCAGCGACAGGCCGCGGCCGGGGGTCGGCGGGGGGGCCTCGGATGGGGCGACAGCTTCGGGCGGGGCAATCTCAGGCGGGGCGACGGCCACGGGTGCCAGCGGCTCCACAGCGGCGGGCTCGGGGGCCGCAGGCTCCTGCGGAGTGGCGGGCGGCTGAGCGGTGGGCGTCGGCGCGGCGGCCGCTTCCTGCTGGGCCTTGAGTCGGGCATAGGCCTGGCGGGCCCAGGCCAGGGCCTCCTCATCCACCCCCGAACGGCTGGGGGCCGGATCGGCCGGGGCAGCGGGCTCCGGCGGCGATGCCGCCAGCGCGGGCTCCTGGGGCGACTCCGCCACCGCGGACTCCTGCGGTGCAGGCACCCCGTCGGGCTCCTGCGACTCCTGCGGGGGGGCCGGCTGCGCCGCGGCCCGTTTGAACCAGTCGAACACCATGGCCGCCGTCCCTAGACCCGGGCGGCGGTGAACCGCCGCAGCACGCCGTTGATCATGCGCCGGCCCTGTTCATCGCTGTAGCGGTTGGCCAGTTCCACGGCCTCGTTGCAGGCCACCGCCGGGGGGGTGCCGAAATCCTCCAGATCCACCACGGCCAGGCGCAGGATGTCGCGGTCGACCCGGGGCAGGCGCGTCAGCCGCCAGCCCTCCATCACGGCGTCGATGCGGGCATCGAGGGCCTCCCGGTCGCGCAGCACCGCCCGGGAGCGTTCGATGGCGTCGCGGCGCACCGCCTCCTGGTCGGCCAGCAGCAGCAGCCGCGGCAGCTCCAGGCCGGCGGAGAGACGGTTCAGGGCCTGCTCCGCATGGGCCAGACCCTCCTGCAGGTGGCGCCGCACCCGGGGAATCTGGCTCTCGCCCTGCTCCTGCAGCTCGCTGTCGAGCAGCTGCTGCTGGGCCTGCTGGAGATCCTCGGCGGAGCGATCAAGGGCGTCGCGCACGTGCTGGCTGAGGCTGGTGGCGGCCTGCTGCAGCAGCAGATCGAAGGGAACCGCCGCCAGTTCGGGGGGCTTCGACCCGCGGTCACTCACCTGGCCCAGCATCAGCAGGGCCAGTTCACGGGCAAGGGTGCGACTCTGCATCAGGAGGGTTGGGGGGCGCGCAGCTGGGCCATGAGGCTGGAGAAGCTGCGGTTGGAGGAGGGTTCACGCTCGTCCGGACTGACGATGCCGGCCGAGATGATGGTGCGGAAGGCATCCTCGACGCTGAGCTCGATGTCTTTCACCAGACGCTCGGGCACGACCGCATACCAGCCGGTGGTGGGGTTGGGGGCGGTGGGAATGAACACGCTGAGCATGGTCTCGTCGAAATCGGCCTGGATGGCCGTGCCCAGCACCCCGGTCACGAAGCCGACGGCATAGAGGCCTTCGCGGGGGTATTCCACCAGCACCACCCGCCGGAAGCGGGAGGAATTGCCCTGCAGGAACGTCTCGAGCAGCTGCTTGAGGGTCTTGTAGACCGAACCCGCCAGGGGGATGCGCAGCAGGGTGCCTTCACCGAACTCGAGCAGCCAGCGGCCGACGATGTTACGGGCCATCAGGCCGATCAGCAGGATCCCCAGCAGGGGAACCAGCAGTCCGACCCCCAGGTTGATCAGGTCCTGGAGGAGCGGATTGAGGGTGTTGAACGGGTTGAACTGCTTGGGGATCGACGTGAGGAACGCCAGCACGAAACGGCTGACCGTGGTCACCAGCCAGATGGTGGTGGCCAGGGGGATGACCACCAGAAGTCCGGCGATCAGATCGTTCTTGAGATCCTGCTGAAGACGGTTCCCCAGCGGCTGATCGGAACTGGTACTGGATGGGACCAAGGGACGAGGTCCAGAAGGCTCAGGCCTTACGGTAACGATCCGGCGGTGCCTTACAGCACACTGCCGAGACAAAGGATGGTGAAGGCAACGATCAGCACCACCGCGCCGAGGGATCCACCGAAGCGGCGCTGGCTGAGGGTGATCTTGCTGGTCTGCTCCGTCTGCTTGAACTGGGTCTCGAGCTGGTCGAGCTGACGGTCGACGAAAGCCCGTGCCGACTGGGTTTTCTGGGCATCGGTGGCGCCGGGGGGAATCTGGCCGCTGGCCTCGGCCTGCTTGATCAGCTGCTGCAGCAGGGCGGGATCCTTGCTCTGCTGACGCGCCATCTCGAGCTGCCCGCGTTTGGTGGCGAGTTGCTGTTCGTTCTGGGTCTGCATGATCTGGTCGCCACCCAGGGCGATCGGCAGGCAGGCCGTCAGCAGAACGGCCAGCAGACCGCTGATGATGCAGACCGTCCACTGCACGGGGGTGCGGGACTCACCGGTGTCCTCGAGGCGGGAGGAGAGGTACATGAGCACCAGTCCGATCAGGGCCATCGGGGCCTGGGCGATCAGCCGCTCCGCCAGCAGCTGGCGGAAGGGCTCGGCCTGCCAGTCCCAGAGGGTGAGCACGGCCAGCACCTGGAGCACCAGCAGCACCACCAGCGTGATGCCCATCCAACGCAGAAGAGGACTGAATCGGGTGGAGGAGGCGGCAGTCACGCAGCAAGACACGGATTTTGGCGACTCTACCGGCACCCCTTGATGCCACCTTCCCTGCCCTCACTGGCCCAGGCCCTGCACCACCGGGCGGAAGGGCTCGGCTTCGCGCCGGTGGGGATCGCCGCGGTGCCCGGCAGCCCCAGGCTGCGGCTGCGCACGGCCGCCCTGGAGCGGTGGCTGGCGGCGGGCCACCAGGCCGGGATGGGCTGGATGAACGATCCCCGGCGCGGCGCCATCGAGGCGCTGCTGCCGGGGGTGCGCAGCGTCGTGGCGGTGGGCCTCAACTACAACGTGTCCGCGGAGCGGCAACCGGGCAGCCTGGGGGTGGCCCGCTACGGCTGGGGCCGCGACTACCACCGGGTGATCGACGGCCGCCTGCGGCAGCTGGGGCGCTGGCTGGAGCAGGAGGCCCCCGGCAGCCGCTGGCGGGCCTGCGTCGACAGCGCCCCCCTGCTCGACAAGGCCTGGGCCGAGGAGGCGGGCCTGGGCTGGATCGGCAAGAACGGCAACCTGATCCATCGCCGGCGCGGGTCGTGGCTGCTGCTCGGCCATCTGCTCACCGACCTGGCCCTGCCCCCTGACCGGCCCGAGGACAGCCTCTGCGGCGCCTGCACGGCCTGCATCGACGCCTGCCCCACCGGCGCCATCGACGAACCCTTCGTGGTGGATGCCCGCCGCTGCATCGCGTACCACACGATCGAAAACCGGGATGAGCAGCTGCCGGAGCCCATCCGCCGGCGGCTGGAAGGCTGGGTGGCCGGCTGCGACATCTGCCAGGAGGTCTGCCCCTGGAACCGCCAGCCCCTGCCGGAGTCAAGCGATCCCGACCTGCAGCCGCGGGCCTGGATGCTGAACCTGCGCGGCGAGGAGGCCCTGCAATGGAGTGATGCCGAATGGGACGAACGGCTGCGGGCCTCGGCCCTGCGGCGGATCCGTCCCTGGATGTGGCGCCGCAACCTGCGGGCCGCCATGGAAGACGTTTCCAGACAGGGGAAGATCACTCCCTAGGCTGAGGTACTTCGAAACGAGTCCGTGGGCCGAAAGCTGTGGCGTCTGCTTTCCTCCCTCTGCCTGTCCGTGCCCCTGGCGGCCTCCCCTCTGGTGGTCTACGCCCTGCCGGCCAGGGCCCTGGTGCCGTTCGTCTACGTGCCCCAGGAGAAGGAGCTGGAGGCCGCCGGTCTGGGGATCGCCCAGGCGGCGGCGCGGCTGCTGCGGCTCGGGCAGGCGGAGGATGCGGCCCGGCTGGCCGAGCTGACCGTGCGGCTGGTGCCGGAAGATCCCCGCGGCTGGGTGCTGCTGGCGGAAGCCCAGCTGCGCAGCAACCAGACAGAGAAGGCCCTGGTCTCCCTGGGCCGGGCCAAGCAGATGGACCCGAAGAACCCCGGCATCTGGTTCGCCGAAGGGTCGCTGGCGCTGCGTAACGGCAAACCGCAGGAGGCGATCGGGCTGCTGCGCAAGGGCCTGGAGCTGGATGGCAAGAATGCCGGCGCCTACTTCGATCTGGGCAATGCCCAGATCCTGCTGGGCAACGGCGACGCGGCCCTGGCCTCCTTCGAGAAGGCCTCCAGCCTGCGCAAGGACTTCTGGGAGGCGATCAACAACCAGGGCCTGATGCTGTTCGAGAGCGGCAAGACCAACGAGGCGATCGCCCGCTGGCAGCGGGTGCTGAAGATCAAATCGGACATCGCCGAAACCTCCCTGGCCCTGGCCGCGGCCCTGTTCGAGCGCAACGCGGCCGACCGGGCCACGGCGCTGAAGCTGGCCGAAGCCGCCCTGGCGGAGGAGCCCAGTTACGTGAAGGTGAGTTTCCAGAAGGAACAGCTCTGGGGACCGCGCCTGCGGGAGGTGACCGCCCGGCTGCTGGCCCAGCCCGAACTCAAGCCAGCGGTGGAGCGGGCCAATGCCAATGCCACCTCGGGCGATGAGCCCTCGCCCTGAGGAGGGCCCCCGGTGCGCCATCTGTAGGCTGAGCGCCCTGAGCCGCAGCATCGCTGGCACGGATGGCCGACGAGCGCATCCAACCGATCGCCCTGCATCAGGAGATGCAGCGCTCCTACCTCGAGTACGCGATGAGCGTGATCGTGGGGCGGGCCCTGCCCGATGTGCGCGACGGGCTCAAGCCGGTGCAGCGGCGCATCCTCTATGCGATGCACGAGCTGGGGCTGACCCCCGACCGGCCCTACCGCAAATGCGCCCGGGTGGTGGGCGACGTGCTCGGCAAGTACCACCCCCACGGCGACCAGGCGGTCTATGACGCCCTGGTGCGGCTGGTGCAGACCTTCGCCAGCCGCCACCCGCTGCTCGACGGCCACGGCAACTTCGGCTCGGTGGACGACGACCCGCCGGCCGCGATGCGGTACACGGAAACCCGGCTGGCGCCGATCGCCAACGAGGGGATGCTCGATGAGATCGGCAACGACACGGTCGATTTCACCTCCAACTTCGACGGTTCCCAGCAGGAACCGACGGTCCTGCCCGCCCAGCTCCCCTTCCTGCTGCTGAACGGCTGCACCGGCATCGCCGTGGGCATGGCCACCAGCATTCCGCCCCACAACCTGGGCGAGGTGGTCGATGCCCTGATCGCCCTGATCCGCAAGCCCGATCTGCCCGAGGAGAAACTGCTGGCCCTGGTGCCCGGCCCCGACTTCCCCACCGGCGGTGAGGTGCTGCTCGGCAGCGGCGTGCGCGACACCTACCTCACCGGCCGGGGCAGCATCCCGATGCGGGGCGTGGCCCACATCGAGGAGGTGCAGCCGGGCAAGGGCCGCCACCGCCGCGGCGCCGTGGTGATCACCGAGCTGCCGTACCAGCTGAGCAAGGCGGGCTGGATCGAGAAGCTGGCCGAGCAGGTCAACGACGGCAAGATCGGCGGCATCGCCGACATCCGCGACGAGAGCGACCGCGAGGGCATGCGGGTGGTGGTGGAGGTGCGGCGGGATGCCGACGCCGACAAGGTGCTGGAGGAACTGCAGCGCCGCACCGCCCTGCAGAGCAATTTCGGCGCCATCCTGCTGGCGCTGGTGAACGGCCAGCCCCAGCAGCTCAACCTGCGCCAGCTGCTGGAGCAGTTCCTGGAGTACCGGGAGCTCACCCTGATCCGGCGCACCAACCACGCCCTGAAGCGTTGTGAAGACCGGCTGGAGGTGGTGCTGGGTCTGATCAAGGCCCTCGATGCCCTCAAGCAGGTGATCGAGATGATCACCGCGGCCACGGATGCGGCCGCCGCCCGGGCCAGCCTGCAGGTGCACCTGGATCTGAGCGAACGCCAGGCCGATGCGGTGCTGGCGATGCCGCTGCGGCGGCTCACGGGGCTGGAGCAGGAGGGGCTGCGCAAGGAGGCGGAGGACCTGGAGCAGGAGCGCCTGCGCCTGCGCCACCTGCTCGACGACCGCCAGGTGCTCCTCGACACGATGGTGAGCGAACTCAAGGCGCTGCGGAAGCGCTATGCCACGCCCCGCCGCACCCGGCTGGTGGAGGGGGGCGATGCCCTGGTGGCCCAGCGGGCCGCCGCCGTGCGGCCCAACACCGAACTGCAGCGCCAGCAGGCCTTCGAGGCCCTGGCCGGCGACAGCCGCCTGCTGATCCAGACCGACGGGGCGGTGCGGATCGTGACGCCCCAGATGCTGGGGCGCCTGCATCTCGACGAGGCGGCGGAGCTGGGCGATCAGCCGTCCCCGGCGCGGCTGATCCTGCCGGTGGCCGACCAGCCGGCCCTGCTCGCCTTCAGCGCCGCCGGCAAGGTGGCGATGCTGCGCTGGGAATTCGCCGGCCAGCAGCCGGGAAAACTGGAACGTTTCCTGCCCGACAGCCTCAGCGGTGAGCGGGTGGTGCAGGTGCTGCCGCTGCCCCAGCCGCCCGGTGGCAGCATCGGGCTGCTGAGCACCGACGGCCGCTTCAAGCGGCTGCCGATCGAGGATTTCCTCGAGCTGTCGGGACGGCCGGCCACGGTGCTGAAGCTGCGGGACAACGTGGAACTGCAGCGGGCGATGGTGTGTCGCGAAGGGGACGACCTGGTGGTGGCCACCAGCACGGGCCGGCTGCTGCGGCTGGAGATCAACGACGCCAACCTGCCGGTGATGGGCCGCACGGCCCAGGGGCCGCTGCTGCTGCGGCTGCTGCCCGGCGAAACCGTGGTGGGGGCCGCCTGCGCCGAGCCCGGCGGCACCGTGCTGCTGGCCAGCCGGCTGGGGCAGATCAAGCGGCTGCGGGTGGAGAGTCTGCGCCCCTGCCATCGGGGGGCGGCGATGGGCCAGATCGGCCTGCGCTTCCTGGATCGCACCGACCGGCTGGTGGACCTGCAGGCCGGGGACGCCCGGCTGATCGGCGTGCTGCTGGAGGGCAACGAGGGCCGCAGCCTGCGCCTGACCACCGAGACCCTGGCGGCGGAGGACAGCAGCGGATCCGGTGAGTCCCTGGCCCTGGGCAACGGCGGTGCCGTGCAGCAGCTGGTGCCGTTGATCGGCGCGCCCTGAGGGGCGCCGCCATGCCGATCCCGAGCCAGCGTCCCGACCCCATCGCCGTGATGCGCCAGCAGGAGGCGAACCGGCTGAGCTGGCTGCTGCCGCTGCGCCATGGGCGCATGGCGAAGAATCCGCTGGCCTTCTTCCGCGGCGCCGCGGCCCAGATGGCCAGCGATCTGGCCTGGCAGCCCCATTCGGGGGTGATGGTGCAGCTCTGCGGCGATGCCCACCTGATGAACTTCGGCTTCTACGCCTCCCCGGAGCGCAAGCTGGTGTTCGGCCTCACCGACTTCGACGAGACCCTGCCGGGCCCCTACGAATGGGACCTCAAGCGGCTGGCCACCAGCGTGGTGCTGGCGGCCGACCGCCTCCGCCTCAGCGGCGACGAGGCCCGCGCGCTGGCGCGGCAGTGCGCCCGCCACTACCGGCAGACGATCCGTGAGCTCAACGGGCTCGGCTATCTGGATCTCTGGTATCACCGTGTCGATGTGGCGGCCTACCGGGAAGGGGTGAAGAACAAGCCCCTGCGTGCCGCGCTTGAGGACATCGCCGAACAGGCCCAGCACAACGACAACCGCCGGGCGGCGCGCAAGCTGTGCGTGAAGGATGCCGATGGCGTGCTCCGCTTCCGCCACGACCCGCCCTCCCTCTGGAGCCTGGCGTCGCTGGCAGCCCAGGGCGAGGACCCCGACCACGTGCGCGCCTTCGTGCAGCAGTCGATCGCCAGCTACTGCGCCTCACTGCGGCCGGAGATGCAGTGGCTGGTGGGGCGTTACACGGTGCTCGACCATGCCCTCAAGACCGTGGGCGTGGGCTCGGTGGGCACCCGCTGCGCGATCACGCTGCTGCAGGGCCGCGACGACGACGACCTGCTGATCCTGCAGATCAAGGAGGCGGGGCCCTCGGTGCTGGAGGCCCACCTGGGCCCGAGCACGGCGGGATCCCCGGGGGAGCGGGTGGTGCGGGGCCAGCGGCTGATCCAGACGGTGAGCGACAGCTTCCTGGGCTGGGTGAAGGACGCCCCCGGCGGGCTGGCCAGCTACTGGCGGCAGTTCAGGGACTGGAAGGCGGTGGTGCCGCTGGAGGAGCTGGAGGCCGAATCCCTCGGCAGCTACGGCGCCCTGTGCGCGGCGGTGCTGGCCAAGGCCCATGCCCGCTCGGGCGATGGCGCGGCGATCGCGGACCATCTGGAGGAGCAAAGGGAAGCCGATGAAGCCATGGCGGACATGGCGATGGCCTACGCCGACCAGACCCGCGCTGACCACGCGCGCCTGGTGGCGGCCATCGCCGCCGGCGAGCTGGAGGCTCAGGAGGAGGGCTGAGCGGGGGGCTGAGACGAAGGCTGAGCGTGGAGCGGCTCGGCGGGCCGCTCCACCACCAGGTGGGGGTAGGGAAGCTCGATGCCCAGCTCCTGGAAGCGTTCCACCACCGCCTCGAAGACGGCGCTGCAGACGGTGCGGTTCTGGAACGGACTGCGGATCCAGAACTTGAGGGCGTAGTCGGCGCCGCAGTCGCCCACCCCCAGCAGGTAGGCCTTCGGGGGGCGATCGGCCACCAGGCCCGGCACGGCGGCGGCCACCTCCTCCAGCAGCGCCTTGATGGTGGCCACCGGCTGGGCGGCATCGACGCTGACGGTGATCTGGGTGTGGAAGAGGGTGCGGCCGACGCCGAATTCCACCGTGCTGGTGTTGAAGAAGGTCTGGTTGGGGATGACGAGCTCGGCGTTGTCGCGGTCACGCCAGAGCCGGGTGGCCCGCAGACCGAGGCGGCGCACCTCGCAGAAATCACCGTCGAGGGCGACGATGTCGCCGGGCCGCAGGGACCCCTCGAACAGCAGCCAGAGGCCGCTGACGAAGTTGCCGAACACCTCCTTGACGCCGAAGCCGAGGCCCACCGACAGGCCGCCGGCGATGGCGAACAGGGCGGTGCTGTTGAAGCCGATGGTTTCGAGCACGGCGATGGTGCCGAGGGTGATCACCGCGTAACGCACCATCAGGCCGATGGCGCGCACACTCACCCGCTCCAGGGCGAAGCAGCGCTTGAGCAGCCACGCCACCCCCAGGGAGGGCGGCCCCGAGGACACCATCAGCAGATAGAGCACCACCACCAGCCGCGTCAGGTCGCCGACGTTGACGTTGGCCCCCATCCAGCGGCCCAGGGGGATCAGGGCCAGCTCGGCGCGGGTGTCGAGCAGATCGATCAGCGACCACAGCAGCACGCCGATCAGGAACGGGCGGATCAGCAGATGGCGCAGGGGCTGGATCTGGTCGTCGGGCAGCCAGCGCTCCCCCAGGTGCAGCAGCAGTTCCGACAGCTGCAGGCTGGCCAGGAAGGTGATCAGCAGGATGGCCAGGGCCGCCGGCTGGCGGGCGAGGGCCAGCAGCGCACAGCCCAGGACGCCCAGCAGCACGGTGGCGCCGAGTTCGAGGGCCCAGGACGGGGCGGCGTGCCGGAAACGGCGCCTCGCCAGGTGGGCGCCCAGCACCACCAGCACCAGCAGGCCCAGCTGGAGCAGAATCTGGGGCCGGCTGAGCATCGGCAACCAGCCCAGGATCTGACCGAACAGGTCGCTCATGGCGCCGGGGCGAGGGCCTTGATCACCGCCTCGGTGGCCTGGGTGGGGGTGAGCTCACCGAAGGTCACCGCCGACACCAGCCCGCTGACCACGTGGTCGCGCGGGTCGCCGGCGGGCAGCAGCCGGGAGATGTCGTCGGTGGCGTCGGCCTCCTGCACGGAGCGCTGCATGGCCCGGAGCACGGGGGTGTGCATGGCCCAGGGCGGCACGAAGCGGTTGGTGGGGAGCATGTCCTGGTTGTCGGTGGTGAGGGTGCTCTGGATCCAGGGGTTGAGCGAGAACAGCGCCAGGGCTTCCGCCACCCGCTTCTGGCGGGGGGTGGAACCGGTGCCGAAGGCCAGCACCCGCAGCCGGGTGATCGGCGTGGGCGGCCCGAACGGGCCGCTGGGCAGATCGCTCACCCCGAGGGCGTTGCCCAGGCCCTGGCGCAGGCGGCTGAGGTTGGCGCTGTTGCAGGGGATCCAGTCGAGGCGGTGCTCCAGCAGGCCCTGCACCAGCGCCTCCTGATCGGGAACGATGAACACCTGCTGGTTGAAGTTGGCGGCCGAGAGCCAGGCCAGCCAGCGGTGCAGGCCCTGGCGTTGGGCGGCGGTGAGGGGACGGCCGGCCGCGGCGGCGATGATCGCCCGATCGGCCCCCAACGGGCCGGTGCTCCAGTAGAGGCTGCGGGATTCCACCGCCAGGCCCACCCGCTGGCCGCTGCGGGCCTGGCTGATCAGCTCGCCGGTGGTGGCCGGGCTGGTGGCCATGCGGCTGCGGTTGAAGCAGGCCAGCTGGGGTCGCCGCAGCACCGGCAGGCCCGCCAGACCATGGGACGGTGTCTCCAGACGCTGGAGGGAATCGCGATCCACCTGGTTGCGGACGGCCAGGGGGAGGTCGATGGCCCGGGCCAGGCCCGCCTCCAGAAGGTTGTGGGCGGTGGAGCCCGCCACCAGCATCAGATCGGGGCCGAGGCCGGCGGCCTGGCGACGGCGCACCTCCTCCACGAAGGCGCTCTCGCGCAGGAGGTTGGTTTCGATCGCCACGTGGGGATGCAGCTGGCGAAAGGCGTCCACGACGCTCTGGGCCTGCTGCACCTCCTCCCGCAGCAGGGCGTTGGTGAGGGGCTGGTCGCCTTCGACGCTGATGGCCAGATAGGCGGTGCCGCGCAGGTCGTCGGAACGGAGGCCGCAGGCCGACAGAAGGGTGAGCGGCAGGGCCAGCAGCAGGACCGCCAGGGCGCCTTTGGTGGGCTGCACAGCAGTGCGGCGGTGCTATTCACCGTACAGAGCACTCAGGCCGGGCATGAACGGCAGGTCGGTGCTGCCCACATCGAGGCCGAACTGCGAGAGGAGGGTGGTGATCTGACCGCGGTGGTGGGCCTGGTGATTGAACAGATGGGCCATGAGCACCCAGCGGGCCACGGTGCGCTCTCGTCCATCCACCCTGCTGGTGTAGGTCTGCGGTGATCGGAGCCAGTCCTGATCAATCGTGGCTGTCCAGTCGAGCAGGCGGCGGTCCAGGTGCTGGCGCTCAGCCCGAAGCGCCGCAAAGCCACCGAACAGGTCGACGCCGAGGGGCGGCACGGTGGCGGGATCGCCCGTGAAGCGGGAGAAAAACGCCAGGTCGGCATAGGCGATGTGGTTCAGGGTGAGGTAGACGGATTGGAAGAAAGCGCCACGTTCGGCATGCAGGTCGTGCTCGGAGAGCTGGGCCGCTGTGGCATACAGCTTGTCGTTCATCCAGGCGTTGTACTGCGCCATCAGGGTGCAGTAGTCGGAGGTGATCATGGGTTGCGCCGCGCGGTCCCCAACTGCGGAATCATGCTGGCTGATACGGGCACCTGCGGCTAACCCTCGTGGAAGAACGGGTCCGGCGCATGCACACGTGGATCACGGGCTGGTTGGTCAGGTTCAGCTTCCTGAACAGGGGAGTCATGGCCGATGGATGTGAAGCCTGACGCCAAGATCAGTGGCAGGAGTCATCTGGCTTTTGACGTTTTACTCGTCGGAAAGGCCAGATCGCCCCTGGGGCGCACCAACGGTTGCCGCGCCATGCGCCCCGGCAACCTAGGCATGCTGACCATCGCTCCACTCAGCCTGCTCAAGAACAACGCGGTAGTGGTCGTGATCTTCGAAGGTGCGGCCCCGTTGTCGCCAGTAGGGATTGAAGGGAGAGACCTCCGTGAACCCTGCCTCCAGCATCGACTGGCACGTTCTCTGCCATTCGGAGCGGTCGGGTAGATAGAAGACGACAAGGTCTTCCGGCGTGGGGGCAGGGCGGACGGGATGGGTTCGGCAGTAGGTGAACTCGAAGTGGTAGCCACATCCGACGCTGCCCAGTATGACGCCATCAAACCCTTCATGGTTTTCGAACCTTCCAAGCTCGGTGAGACCGAGCCCCTGGCTGTACATCGCAACGGAGCGTTCGATTGCAGTAACAGGGCGGGCGATGCGCAGATCAGCTTGCATGGGCCGAAAGAAGTGCGTCACGAAAGGCCTGGGGCTACACCGGCAGGCCGAGCTGGTTGAACCACGACGCCTTGTCCCAGTACCCGCGCTGGAACTTGATCCTGCCGCCGACAACCTGGAAGAAGCCACACCCCTGAATCTCGAACGTCCGGCCGTCGCCAGGTTGCCCGGCGAATTCGCCACGCCAGGTGCCGCCGCCTGTCCACTCAAGGATGGCCCACTCACCGTCTTCGAACAGGTTGACCAGCCGGGTGTGATTGTCGGGGAAGGCTCGGAAGAAAGTGACGAACCCATCCCGGATGGCCTGTCGGCCGACCGTCGGCTCCCCGTCCGCCAACTGGATGTTGACCGCGTCTTCGTGGTACAGCGCGGCCGCAGCGTCGGCGTCCCGGCCGTTGAACGCCTCCACCCAGGCCAAGACCACGTCCCGCGGTGTCATCGCCATCAGCTGCGCCTCCGGTGGCCGAACGCCTGGGGAATGAACTGTAAGGGGATCCTTTCCCTCCGGATGTCAGGACGTTGGGCCCACCGCATAGTGACTCTGAACGAAGCCGAATGGAAACGCTTTGGATGACACCAGGCGCAGATCCGTGTCGGCGGGGAGATCACCGAAGAGCCTGATGCCTGAGCCCAGCAGCATCGGGATGACGGTGATCGTCAGATCGGTGATGAGCCCAGCCCCCAGGAAGCCCTGGATGGTTCGACCGCCATCGATGTAGAGATGGTGGTGGCCCGCGGCAGCGGCTCGTTCCACCACCTCGTGGGGCGTGGCCTGGAGCACGTGGACCGAGTTCGGCACTCCGGGAGGAAGGCTACTGATGGTGGTGCTGAGCACATAGACCGGCAGGCTGCCGTAGGGCCAGTCGGGAAAGCTGAGGACCTTTTCAAAGGTGGCCCGGCCCATGACGATCGCATCGACCGTCTGCATGAAGTCGGCATAGCCGCAGTCTTCACCCGCGGGTACGGTGGCGTTGGCGCGCTCGAGCCAATCGATGGAGCCGTCACTGCGGGCGATGCAACCATCCAGACTGGTGGCGATGTAGACGGAGCACCTGGTGGACATTGGAACATTCGATCGATCGATCCAACCCAAGGATTCGTACTCGCCTGGATGACGGAATTCCCGCTTCTTCCCTGCAAAGGATTCATACAGTGCCCGGTGCCTGGAAAGACCGTATTCGTCGGATCGCGTTTCGTAGCAGCGAACCCACTGCAGGAGGTTGTCGAGATTCGCATCCTGTTCCTGGCGGGAGCTGAATTTCTCGGGCTCCCAGGGTCTTGAGCGGCAATGGGCCATGCAGACATCGACCCCAGGATTCAGAAAGATCAGCTCATCGCCATAGGGTAAAACGGGCTCCAGAATGTCCGCGTAACAGCCCTCGATGATCCAGCTCTCCTGCTCCGAGATCCAACGCTTGACGGCCTCGACACTCTCCTGAAGGGGGCGCCGTTCTGTTCCGCCCTGAAAGGCGACCTCATCCAGCGATAACCGGGCGGCCGGCTGCCTTGCGATCAGCTTCCTTGCCAGGGTGCTCTTGCCGGCCCCGGCGTTCCCAAGAATGATGACCTTCATCGATCAACTGGCGTAGGGATCAAACGGTTGGAGAGCCTATCTCATCAGACGACAAGACTGAGCATCGGTCAGAGCCCTGATCTAGAAGCCTCTTCGCTGGAACCATGTCATCGCCTTGTCCTGATGTTCATGGATAAATCCCTCCTTGAAGCTGTTGTAATCGAGAGGGTCATTAAAATCCATGTCTGCAATCTTGAGCTTTAATCTTTCATAAGCATACCTTACCTCCGCGTGCGCTCGCAGGTAGTCGCGAAAGGCAATGTGTCGCATCCAATGGTAAGTGCCGTGCTCCATGACATGAATGTTGGCCATGGAGTCATAGTCCCGTCCGAAGGCCAAGGCATCGGTTGAACCGATGACACGAGGAAGCCATTTCGGCGTCAATGGCTTGAGCTTCACGAAGAAGCGCCTGTAAGGCATGCCGGAAGTGAACGCCTCCACGTAGGTGTAACCTGCATCCAGCATCGGGTTGATCAACTCATCAAGTTGTGTCGCGCTTTGCAGGCCAACAAGAACATCGATGATGGGCTTGGCGCTGATGTCGCCCAGGGACGTGCTCCCGATATGGTCGATGGATAACCCTGGGTCCGGGATGGCTTCCAGGAGGCAGCTCTTGTGCCGTTCGTACGCGTCCTTCCAGGCAGGGTTGTGGGGTTCGAGCTTGATCTTCATGGTCGTGTCTGACGCTTTCTCTCAGCGGCAAGGTGATGCCTGCGCTGTTGCCACGGCATGGGCGGCCTCCGTTTCCAGAGAACGATGCATCAGCCAGACGGGGCTTTCCAGCTGTCCGGTTTTGGCCACCATCTCCCTTTCCACAGCGAATCCCTGCCGCTCCCAGAACCGCCGTGCCCGGGGATTCTGCTGCTGAACGATGAGTCGCACCGCGGTGGCCCCCTCCTGGCTCATCCGTTGTCGCAGGCGCTCCCAGATGCTTGTTCCGGCACCGGCACCTCGCCCATCGGGATGCAGCAGAAGCAGACCGACATACCACTCCGTCGGCCGTGGAAATCCCACCAGCAGCTCCACCACCCCGATCAGATCACGGCCGATCTCCAGTCCAATGATGATTTTGTCTCCAACGCTCACCTCCGGCGCGAGGGGTCCAAGAAGCTCAGCCGCCGTCTCCCTCCCACCGGGCTGACCTTCGATGCACTGAAAGAAGTCGGTGCACGCGATGCACAGGGTTTCGAGGCGTTGGTGGTCGGCCTGCGTCAGGGGCCTGAACGAAACAGCGGACGGCATGGCGGTGGGCTCCTTTGGGATGCGCACGGAGGGATCAGTCGCCGGGCTCCAGGGCCAGGAGCTGGCGGCGCAGCAGGCCTGCCAGCAGATCCCGCTCCTCCGGTGTCGTGAACGGCTCCAGCCTTTCCCGCTCACGGCCAAGGATCTGGGGCAGCACTGTCTCCACCAGCTGCACACCCTTGTCCGTGAGCCGCACCAGGACGCTGCGTCGATCTGAGGTTTCGCGGTGCCTTTCCACCAGGCCATCGGCCTCCAGGCGGTCGATCCGGTTGGTCATCGCCCCCGAGGACAGCATCAGCGCGCCGTAGAGCTCGGTGGGGGTGAGCTGGTGCGGTGGCGGCTGGCGCCGGAGGGTGGCGAGCACGTCAAAGGACCAGAGGCTGAGCCCATGGGGGAGCAGCACGGCTTCGCGCTGACGCTCCAGCAGCCGGGCGATGCGCAGGATCCGCCCCACCACGGCCAGAGGGGAGACATCCAGCGCCGGGGACGCCTGCTGCCACTGGCCCTGAATCTGGTCGATGCGGTCGGAGGCCATGGCCCGAGGATAGCTTGACGTCAAGACAACTCACCCCTAACTTCGAATCAAGTCTCTTGATGTCGAGATGTCTTGCCTGCCCCTGCCCCGCTCACCGGCGCCCGCCGTCCCGGTGTCCTCGGCGATGGCGATCGTCCTGGCCCTGCTGGCCGGCGCCATGCTGCCGGTGCAGGCGGCCATGAACGCCCGGCTGGCCCAGTCGCTCCAGTCCGTTCCCCTCGCCGCCTTCCACTCCTATCTGCTGGGTTCGCTCACCCTGATCGGGTTGCTGCTCAGTGGCCTGCTGCCGCCTCCCGACTGGCGGGCGATCGGCACGGCGCCGCGCTGGACCCTGCTGGCCGGGGTGCTCGGCACCTGGTACGTGAGCTCCAGCACCCTGGTGATCCCGTATCTCGGCGCCACCCTCACGCTCGGACTGGTGGTGGCCGGCCAGGCGCTCGCGAGCCTCGTGATCGATCAGCAGGGCTGGCTGGGAGTGCGCCGCCAGGGTCTCGGCGCCCGGGGCTACGCGGCCATGGCGCTGTTCCTGGCGGCCATGGCCCTGCTCACCCAGGCGGGAGGTGGGCGATGAACCCCATCGCTGCCGTGCTCAGTGCCTTCTCGGCGGGCAGCCTGCTGACGCTGGGCGGGGCCGCCAACGCGCGCCTGGGAGACACGCTGCGCTCCGCGGTGGCCGCCGCCATGATCAATTTCCTGATGGGTGCCGCCACCCTTGGCCTGCTGCTGGCCCTGGGGGGTTTCCGCAGCGGCCCGATCGAGCGGCTCGCAGAGATCCCGCCCTGGGCCCTGTGCGGCGGCATGCTCGGTGCCCTTTACGTGACCCTCTCCACCCTGGCGATAACCAGGCTCGGACTCACCGCCACCACCATGACCGTGGTCTGCAGCCAGCTGATCGGCTCGCTGCTGATCGATCAGTGGGGCTGGCTGGGGGTCCCCCAGCAGCCGAACGGGCCAGGCCGCTGGCTGGCGGTGCTGCTGCTGCTGGTTGCCGTGGCGTTGCGCCGCCGTGATGGTTGACATCGGACTGACCCATGTGGCCTTGCCCGTCACGGATCTGGAGCGGAGCCTGGCCTTCTATGCCACCTACACCGACCTGCGACCGGTCCACCAACGGGACAGCGGGACGGGGCAGAGAGTGGCCTGGATCGGCGATGGCACCCGACCCTTCGTCGTGGTGCTGATCGAGACCGCCGTGGTCGACGCACCGCTGCGGCCCCTGGGCCATCTCGGGGTGGGCTGCGCCACGCCCCAGCGGCTGCTGGAACTCTGCGAAAGAGCCCGCGCCGAGGGGGTGCTGGTGAGCGAGCCCCGGGACGATGGCCCGCCCGTGGGGTTCTGGGCCTTCCTGCAGGATCCCGACGGCCACACCCTGGAGCTCTCCTACGGCCAGGAGATCGGCCTGGCCTCCACCCCGGTGACGCCATGAACCTCGACGCCGACCTGCACTGGCTGAACGAACCACCGCGATGGGAGCGCGATGTCGCCACCGGCCGCCTGCGGCTCTGGCCGGCGGGCCGCACCGACTTCTGGCAGCGCACCCACTACGGCTTCGAGGCCGACAACGGCCATGCCCTGCTGCGGGAGGTGGACGGTGATGGGGTGCTCACCAGCCGGGTGATGGCCCATCCGCGCCACCGCTACGACCAGGCCGGGCTGCTGCTGCGGCTGTCGCCGACCTGCTGGATCAAGACCTCGGTGGAATATGAACCGGACGGCCCCAACCGGCTCGGCGCGGTGGTGACCAACGCCCAGGCCTCCGACTGGTCGACCCAGCCCCTGGCCAGCGAGATCACCACGGTGTGGTTCCGGCTGCGCCGCGAGGGCCGGGATGTGATCGCCGACTCCAGCCTGGATGGGGAGCACTGGCAGCAACTGCGCATGGCACGGCTGCAGGAGCTGGGCGAGAGGGGACCGGCACAGATCGGCCTCTATGCCTGCAGCCCCACGGCGGCGGGCTTCCTGGCGACATTCGATCACTTCGAGTGGCGGCTGGGAAGAATGTCGTAGTGCATGACGTCTTCCCGGGTGCCGAGCTTGGTGTACAACGCGACCGCTGGGTCGTCGCCGTAGTCCGCCTGCACGAAGATCACATGGATGCCGCGCTGCTGGGCGATGAGTCTGATGGTGGTGATGAGTTCGGTGGCGATGCCTTGGCGCCTGAATTGCTCCGCAACCGCCAGATCGTAGATGTAGAACTCGCTGCGCTCCTGCTCAAACTTGTGCAGGACGTAGCCGGCCAGGCCGCCGACCACCTGGCCTGCCGCAATAGCGGCGACGGCGATGAAGGTGTCGCTGGCCAGAAGCCTGGTGAGGTACGCCTCACTGGGCTGTTGGTTGAGGTATGACTCAGGATCGTCGAAGGCGTCACTGAAGAGCCCCAGCATCATTCGGAGCACTGGGGCGTCGGAGGCGTCGAGGACCCGGATCAAGGCTGGGAGGTGACTCATCGCAGAATCAGATAGGCAGCGAGTACAAAAAAGCCGACACCAAACAGGAACCAATAAAGCCAGTCCGACCGTGCCGTGTTGTCCAGGACGGCGGATGCTGGATTCCTTGGGTTGTAGAAGACCCTGACCCTGCTTCCCTGGGGGTACGGCTTGACGACCGCCTCCATCGCCGCTCGGCTGACGCCGTACCCTGAGAAGGAAGCACGGAAGCCGACATAGGTTTGGCCGCCAACGTCATACTGATAGCGCAGGATGGGCTTCGTCGTTTCCAGGTGGGCGTCGTCCACGCGGGACTCCGTGACGCAGCCCATGACGCTGGGCCACTGCAGGCACTGCTGCGAGCGAAGCTTTATCCAGAGAGACAATCCCACCAAGGCAGCACCCGCGAGGAGAGACAAGGCAGCGAACACCGTGCGTACAGATACGAGGCCTGATCTTGATGTTACGCAGCATTGCCTGGAGCAGACGGCATGCAGCCAGCTGCCGCTGACACAGCTGCGCAGAGACTATCAAAAGAAATCGCTCTCGAGAGCTGCTCCTGTGCTCAGGACTGAACGAAGCCAGAAGCCTTGACCTCAACCTTGATGCCGGAATCGGTTTTAACATCATAGGCATCCCATTCGGTTCGAACGCCAGTACCTACGCCAAGCGCATGCGCTACCAGAAACTGAGCAAGGATCCCGCGCCGCGAGTTGCTAATGAGATCCGAGCCTGACCATTGCCAGAACTCCTGCAAGGTGACATCCAGAGGGGTGCCATTCGTATGCAACGGCTCTGCCCAGGTCTTGTGCTGAGTTTCGATTCGCCCGAGGTTCATCGTTAATCCTCTGTGATCTGCTTAACGCTCAAGATCAGCGGCGGGAGATAGATCTAGATTTGACCCAAGCTTACCGCTTCCCGTCCGCTGAATCTTGATGTTAGGTGGATAACTTTGAGCGGAGTCGTAAGCCTTCCTTGAGTGCAGCAATGTCTCCAAGAAGCTCTTGCCTCTCCAGCGGCATGTCCAAGATATTCAGCAGCTTATCATAGCTTGAGTATTTACGGGAGTTGCATATTGCAAACCATAGCAATCCCTCGACATAGATCTTAAGGATGAACACCAAGCGCTCGATATTCTCCGGAGAAGAACCATCATGGGCTATCGTGTTTCTATGTTCACGTATATATTCAAGCAAGAGCCTCCCTTGAATGGGATTACGGTCTAGAAACGTGGCCCTTCTAATCAACTTACCGGAATCGTTAGAGCGCTGCACACCCGTTAAAACTTCAAGAGTGCTCCATAGGTTAAGCATTGTGGTTGTTGAGTCATAGGAGTCCAGAGCACGTCCATATCGCAGAAGAACGTTTTCAAGCGTATCGGCAAACTTGCTTTGTCGAATTTGACGTCGAACATACTTTTCAAATCTTCTGAGACTTGCGTAACTCGCCTCAACTTGACGGGCCTGGATCTTTTTCGGACAGTATGAATTCCACCAAACTCCTTCCAGTGCCAGCTTTCCTGTCGGCAGGTGTAAGGTATGAATTGGACCGGGCAGGATGGAGTTTACTGGCGCCCAGCCTCCATCAGAAATACAAGTATCTCTAAAGTTGGTTTTTCGGTTGTAGTAGAAATTCCAAAGGCACCGAAGAAAATCAATTGAGTACATTGCATTCTCTCCCGCACCCCAAGGGTCTCTTGCTTTAACATGGACTTTCAGATAAGAATAATCACTGGGTGTGGTGTCCCTGACTAGTACACTACCTCCATCGGGGATCGGGAAAGATTTAGGACGATGCGGATAGAATGTGAATGAAGCAGCATCAATTGATATTCTCTTCATGAACTTGCCGTAGTTTACCGATATTGGAGTGAGCAGCGTATATGACGCTATGGGTTTTTGCAGATATTGAGATTCTTTGCTTGTTATGATTGATGCAAGCCCTAAATCGGATGCCTGCCCTGTCCTAATAAAGTCAAGAATGCCTTCTCTCATGAAATTCTCTCTAACCGCTGAGGGTACATCCTTATGAAAGCAATAGCGACTTACCAGGATATCGAGATATACATAGAATAAGTCGCGATTAGCAAATGAAATTCCACCGCCCTCGGATACCACAAGGAGTTCAATGGTCTTCCTGATCAGCTCTTGAGCATTGACTTTGCCATCGCGCCACTTGGACTTCATATGAGATAACTAGCTATAGAGCTAACTCTACAGAACCAGAAAAGAGCGGATGCAGAATGCACTTCGCGAATCTTGTTGAATGATTGCGAGGCCTGCATTGGCTTTTGTTTGTTCTGCATGCGCACCAAAGGCCTTATCATTTTGTCATGATTACAGATTTGTCGTGTCTTGTCATCAATCTGGGTAGATCCTGCATTCCACCTATCGCTCATCATCACCCGCGCGCCAGCACCTGTAGCGAAAACCCCTTCCTCTATGCCTCGTCGGGTGCATGATGTTGTTGGGCAATCCCATGGTGAGATGAAGTCAAGATGAAACGCCCACCAAACCAGCCAAATCATGCAGGCTGAGGGAGTGGGCGGGTCTTATACAGATTCACCAGCAGTTCCGGTGATCACCTGAGCGGGTCTGAACACTTCGTCTGCTCCCGCTGGAATTCCTTCCAATGGCTCAGATGATGAAGGGTGAAGAGGGAAGGAGACAACAGGGGCGAAAACCGTTGTCGGTATCGAAGGGGCCCGGGTTGATGCTGACCCGGAAGGCGGCGCGGCAGTTGCGAGGTTCATAGAACCACGAACCGCCGCGCAGCAGCCTCCAACCATTCTGGGCCGTGCCTAGGGCCTCGAGCTCAGGATCCACCCCCTCCCAGGGTTGGCCATCGGCGGGCCAGCCCTCGCCTGTCGGGTCGGGATGCCATTGGTCGCCGCACCACTCGAACAGCTGGCCGTGCAACTCCGCCAGGCCCCAGCGGTTCACCAGGCCAAAAAAGCTCCCTGATACGGGCCTCCGGCGATAAGCCCCCTTGCGACCAGGCCCATATATTGATCCCCCATCATAATTGGCCCAGGTAGCGTCCAACGTATCTCCGAAGTGGAAAGGCGTACTTGCCCCTGCCCGGCACGCCGTCTCCCACTCCCCTTCGCCAGGGAGGGTGAGCTCAGGAGGCTCGCCTTGCCCGCCCTGGGAGGTCCATTCGCTGGAGAGCCAACGGTTAAGGCGCTTGAGCCACTCCTTGCAGTCGTTCCAGCTAACGCTGTCCACCGGCAAGGCCCCTGGTTGAGCGTGGGTTTCCCAGAGCCCATCGGGCTTGTAGCTGCCGGGGGTGGGGTTCAGCTCTTCTTCCACCTGCGGAAGCTCCGCCACCGCTCGCCATTGCGCCTGGGTGATCTCGTGGCGGGCCATGCAGAATCGCTGCAGCTGCAACGTGCGCTCCACTTCCACGTTCACACCCTTGCAGCCGTCGCGCCGGTTGGAGTACCAGTCGCGGCCCTCCTCCGTTTCCGGGGAGCCGATGGTGTACTCCCCACCTTCAACCAGCACCAGCTCCAGCTGCTCGCCAAGGGGCAGGGGCAGCTTCCACACCGCTGGCGTCACCACCTCCGTGCGGATGCGGAGGGCCTCTCCTTCCTTGAGGGCGGTGAGGCTGAGCATCGGAACCACCCGGCCCGGGCCGCTGCCGAGCAGGGGCAGGTCCGCCGAGGCCGCCAGTTGCAACCCTCTGGAAGCTCCCTGCAGAAGAGGTAAGCGACGGTCGTGCTCCGCCCAGTCCTCCTCGCCATTCACCAGCAGATCAAGGGCATCGGCGCGCAGTTCGCGCTCCAGCAACTGCTGCAGCTCCTCCTTTGCCGAAGCTTGACTGCTATCCCGCAGGCCCGTCAGCGCCAGTCCCAACCCCTCCAGCATCGTGCGTCGCAGCTCCACCCCGCCGGACATTGGTAAGTCGACCAGATCGGCCAAGGCTCGGGCGGCAGCCAGACCTCCCTGTGCCGCAAGGGCGATGGCGGCGGCCTGGCGCACCTCTTGATCTTGCTGCTCGCTCTTCAGTACCCGCCCCAGGGCTCTCGTAACCATCTCCTCGCTGGTGCGGCGGCGGCAGAGTTCCTCGATCGCCTGCATTCGCACGGGCTGATCGGGTTCGGCCAGATCGTCGATCAGTCGCCGCAGGCGACGCCGCTCCCGCTCCAGGGCGATGCGGGCCGGATCGATCGCCGCCAACTCCGCCAGCCGCGCCAGCACCTGCGGCTCAATCTCTAGTCCCAGCACCGCCGGATCCGGCGCATGCACGGCGCTGTCGTAGAGTGCACGCAGGAAGCCCTGGGCCAGGGCAGCTCCCTCGCAGCCCTGAGCGGGAAGGGTTTGCCCCAGGAAACCCTCCCAGGCATCGTCACCTTCGCTGTCCAGCTGGCGCAACCAGCCCATGGCAGCCAAGTAGTCGACCAAGGGATCGAGCACCAGGCGCAGCGCTTCGCCATCGGGGGATTCCTCCACCAGGAACAGCCGCTCCACCAGATACCGCAACAACTCCACCCCATCACGGGGCAGATGGCTCCCCTCCTCGCCCTCCATCCCCTCGCGCTCAGCGCTGGCGCGGGCAAGGGCGCGCAGGGCCACATCACGGCGCACCGGCCGCGGCCGGAACAACCTCTCCTCGCTGGCCTGGGCCAGATGCTGCAGCGCCCGCACCACCAGCTCCCGCGGCTGGCGATCTGCTTCCGGAATGGCGCCGTTGATCTGGCGCACGTAGGTGAGCATCAGCGCCGGCACCGAGGCCGGCAACAGAGAACCACCGGCCCCGCGCCGCTCTGCGAGCACCACATCGATGTAGAGCTTGGCGAGCAGCACAGTGATCGCCTGCTGCTCATCCACGATGCCGGCAGTGATTTCCCGCAGCCTGGCCACCGCCCGCTCGTGCAGGTCGAAATCAAGGGCCTCCTCCGCCTGCACCAGCCGCAGGTAGTCGGTGAAGAAAAGCCAGAGCCGATCCGCCGTGAGCCGCTGCGGCCGCAGGTGCAGTACCACCTTCCCCCCGAAGTTCTCCTCACGCCGCGAAGTAACGATCGCCCAGGCGGAGGGGAAATCGTCGGCGGTGGGTAACAGCCGCTGCCGGCTCTCATCCCCGAGCTCTGAGAAGTGATCGAGGATCACCAAAAGCCGTCGCCGCTCTAGCAACGCCCGCACCAGCGGCAGAGTGGGAGCTAGCCCTCCGCTTTCCGAGCCTAGGTGCTCGGTGAGGGAGACAAGGGTGCTGCGCACGCGACTGAGCAGCGATTCCTCCCCTTGAAGATCCGCCTCTACCAGCATGGGCACTACCGGGTGATCCATGAGCCTGCCTTCCAGCGCCCAGCCGGCGATCCGCAAGGCCAAGCTCGTCTTGCCGACGCCGCCCTCACCACTGATCAGTATTAGCCCGCCCAGGCTGCCCAGCTCCCGCAGGCGTTCCGGCGTGAGCTCGGGCTCCAGTTTCTGGCCCACCTTCACCGGCAGGCTCAGGTGGTGGCGGCGTTGCTCCACCGTGGCAATGCCCGAGAAGCGCTGCGCAATCCGGACCTGGTTCGCCTCCACCCAGGCATCGAGCACCCGGGGCCTGTACTTCAGTGAGCAGACCAAGCCAGGGCCCAGGGACAGTTTCTTGCTGGGATCCCAGGGCCACGGGATCTGAACCCCCTCATCGGGCAGCCGCAGCAGCCAGCGCGGCCGCTTCCACAGCACAAGCCGATCGCCGATCAGCAGCGCCACCAACAAGCCGCCCATTGCGGTGACAAACCACTGGTTTCTATGCAGAGCACTGGGGGGGAATTCCCAGGGTGTGCGAGGGCTGGCGCCGCTGGCAGAGTTAGCGCCAGGTGTCGTAAGGGCAGAGGCAGTTGGGGCAGCCGTGGGGGCAGAGGGTGGAGATTGAGCTGGTTTGCTTGTCTGCGCCCAGATTGCCGGCAAGGGCTGAGCGCGTGGCGGCCTAGTACCCTCCCCGCTCACCGCGATCAAGGACACCAGCACGAAGATGCCACCCCCCAGCCCAAACAGACCTCTGCCCTCAGGCCTGGCTCGTCCCATGTGCAGGTAAAGCTAACGCTTCACATCCTGGCTGGCACATGAGCTAGAAGCAACAACCCGCCTGGCGGCTACGGCAGGGGAGGAGATGTTGGCGAGGCCTATTCCTTTACATCTTTCACTTGCTGTAACCACTCACTAAATCTCCGCACTGACTAATGATCAGGATGGCATGGGTAGTGATTCGCCCTTGCCTCAAAGACGTTGCTATTGAACAAGCTTACTGAGTTGTTGCGATGTTGAGGATGTGCGCAACCCTCAAGATCCGCTCCGGTCATGTCACTGAACTTGCAAGAACGTTATTTACGCCCGCCCGCTGTATCTTGATGTTAGGTAGCATTCAGCACAATCTGTCTACTAAGAACTGATTACGCATGAACCTGTGTGCTGTCAATCAGCAATTCACTAAGGCAGCCAGTTGGAGACGAATTAAGCCAGGTTCTCTGTTAGTGGTTTTCATCATTAAGACCATTTTGCCATCATCAAGTTTTACGCGATAGTTAAACTTGTAATCATCCTTGCAGTTATCCACGCAACGCCACTGAACCTTAGAAACGCGCCCAGGACTCCAGTTAACAGAATGCCTTACCCACCCTTCTCCATCTGCAGCATTGTATTCCCAATCTTGCGAACCAGCCGCACCATTCGAGGACAAGATTATATCTTGAGTCTTCATATCACAGGCAGCCACATGTAGCGGAAATAGCAGGCCTGCTCCCAGTAGCAATGAAATCGGCAACAGGCTTTTTGGACTGCCCACTTTAATTATGTCGATGTCTTTTTTCAACATATAAGCTTGCCGAAGGTGTTGCAAGGTCTTGCAAGAGATTCTTCACTAGTCTTCACAATGATTTCGCAATAAACGGCAAAGACAAGTTGATCTTGTAACTCTCTTCTGTGTCAAAGTCTGGGAAAAGATTTATTCACAAGGTAACATTTGCTATTGAAAGCAATTCAAGTTATTTTGACTGCCCAACGCTCCAATTCAGCTGCGGACAGGAATAGAGGCGAGAGCTATTCCAGTGAGAACACTTGTCATTGGCACCCGTGGCTGAACGACCGGAGTCAGCGGCGCGCAGGCACAATGCCGAAAAAGCACGATGGCGCTTCACGCGCGTCCGCTGAAAGCCGAGGTTAGCCGTTCACTATCTGACAAGATTTTCGCCATATTCTATCGCCACTTGGCCAGAGCGTTCCTGAACACTTCACGAAACAGCGCAATGACCTGGCTCTCCGCGTCCGGGCTTAGGGGAGTTAAGCCGAAGTGCCGTTTGCGCTTGTGATGTGCAAGCACTCTGTCAACGGATCTGCCATCGCTGTTGCTAAGCATGAATCGCCCCTCGGTCCCAAGGTCGGCAGTGGTTCCAAGGAACTCACGGCCCAAAGAGATGCCTAGCTTCCCAGTGTAGAACTTGCATTCGGCAGCAATGAGGACAGCGGACTTCTTTGGATGCACTAGATTGCGGCGGCAGAAAGCTGCCTCGGCTGCAGTAATGACGGCGAGATCACACTCGTGCACCACGCCTGCAAGACCTTCCACATACACGCCAATATGTGCCTCGTATGCCAATCCGTTGGCGAAGGTAATCAGCCCATGCGTATAGTCATGGGTGAGCGAGTAAATTCGACCTGGCGCCGTTCGAAACCGTAGCGGTGACTGGCCTGTTATCCCGGATGCAGATGCAAACGCTATTGAGGCGCCTTCCTGGCGACCAGCTCGCAACGCAAGAGTCAGAACATAGACTTCGAAGGCATCGTTTGCTTGCCCGGCGCTGGCCACTGGTGCAAAGCCTGACAAAGTCGCGTTATACGCTTTCTGAAGGTCTGCTAGCGTCGTCATGCTTTCAAGGCTCGGCAGAACGTGTCGAGACGGCGCTTGACACCTTCAACTCCCTCTCGCGTGGGTGGCGACGATCGTTCGTAGGAGCCTTCTTCTCTCTCCTCGTTATCGGGGGCCAAAAACTCAATCACAGTTGTCCTCGCCCCGAGATCCTTTAAGGCCTCCGCGGTCGCAATCTGCATCTCAGGAACTACAACAAACACTTGTTTCAGTGCTTCCTCAATGAGAGCGATTTTTTCCTCCTCTGTGTATGGGCGCGATGTTTCGTACTTCTCGCGCTTGGTTCGCTCTCTCGAAACTGCGCCAATGTTCGCTACTACCAACGGCTCTTGGAAGAAGGATGCACTCCGCTCCTTCGCGCTTTCCGCTATCCCCTCGGTGAACGAGTCAACTAACTCCACTGCCACCCAATTGACTTTTCCATCGGACCTGAGGACGTCTAGTACGGATCGACTTGTCTCTTCCATGACTGTTTAGGCGTGGTTGGGTAAAGTGACAATTGTGATGTGACGGCTAACTCTTCTTTGGGTGGTTCCATGAACCACGGAACATCCTTCGCCCCTTTCCGTGAACCACAGCTGATGCCAGCGAACCATCGGACGAAAATCCTTTCCCGCAGAGCGATCTTAGTTGGAAGGCCAAGTCTGTTGGCCGTGGTTCACGGGTCCGATAACCACATGTAGTCATGGCTACATCATGTCCGCTGGGCTGCACACACCAAGCGGTCCACGGTTCAGCACATGGGTGTAGATCATGGTGGTGCTCACGTCCTGATGTCCTAGGAGTTCCTGGATCGTACGGATGTCCTGCCCCCGTTCCAGGAGGTGGGTCGCGAAACAGTGGCGAAAGGTATGGCAGCTGGCCGCCTTCATGAGCCCAGCCTCGGCCATGGTCCTCTTCAAGGCCTTCTGCAACACGCTGGGATCAAGGTGATGGCAGCCCTGGGTTTCTGAGACCCGTTCTCGTCAGCGGTTCTGTTGGGGAAACACCCATTGCCAGATCACTCCGATGCCGCTGGCGCACCTTCAGCAGATGGTCCTGAAGATCAGGCACCAGGCCCATGGGCAGCCCCATTAGCTCCCACCGAGCCATCCCCCCACCTACCTTCAACCCATGGCGCGCCTCACCCGTCCGTTCCCCGCCCTCGGGCTGCTGGCCTTCGCCCTGGCGGGTCAGTTCGCCGCCCGGGCCCAGCCGGCGGCACCGGCAGCGGGGGCGGCCCAGGTTCCCTTGATGGAGCCGGCGGGCATGGCGCTGCTGATGCGCAGCCGGGAAAGCGCGGATTACGGCCCCCTGGCCGAACAGTTCCTCACCCAGGCCAACCTCGCCTACTGCGGGGTGGCCAGTGCCGTGATGGTGCTCAACAGCCTGGCGGTGCCGGCACCGGCGGTGCCGGGCTACGGGCCCTACCGCTTCTGGACCCAGACCAACGTGTTCGATCCGCCGGCCAGCCGCACCTTCGTGCGCGCTGAGCAGGTGGCCCGCGAAGGCATGACCCTCGAGCAGCTCCACGGCCTGCTCAAATCCCATGGCCTCAGCGTGGCCCGCTACCACGGCGACCAGCTCAGCCTCGAGCAGTTCCGCGGCCTGCTGCGCCGCAACCTCGCCCAGCCGGGCGACCGGCTGCTGGTGAACTACGACCGCAAGGCCGTCGGCCAGGCCGGCGGCGGCCACATCTCACCCCTCGCCGCCTACGACGAGCCCACCGACCGGGTGCTGATCCTCGATGTGGCCCGCTACCGCTACCCCTCCCTGTGGGTGCCGGTCGCCGACCTCTGGCGCGCCAACCGCACCCTTGATTCCAGCTCGGGCCGCAGCCGCGGCCTGATCACCGTGGCTCCTGGTTCACAGCCGCCGCAGGATCCACCGCCGCCAGGAAGTGCTCGGCCACCCGGTCCCAGCTGAACGGCCGCACGTGCTCCCGGCCGAAGGCCCGGCAGCGGGCCAGGAGCTCGTCATCGCCCAGCAGCGTCAGCAGCGCCTGGGCCAGGGCCTCCGGATCCCGCGGCGGCACCAGCAGCCCCGCCCTGCCGTGGGGCACCACCTCCGGGATCGCCGTGGCGGTGGTGCTCACCACCGGCAGGCCGCTGGCCATCGCCTCGAGGAACACGATCCCGAAGCCCTCCTGGATCGACGGCAGGCAGAACACCGCACACCTTCGGTACCAGGCCCGCACCTCGGCGTCATTGGGCAGGGCCCCCAACAACTTCACCTGGCCCTCCAGCCCCAGCCGCGCCACCTGGGCCGCCAGCGCCCCGTGCTCCGGCCCATCGCCGATCACCACCAGCCGGGCCTGGTGGGGCAACTGGTCCACCACCTGGCGGAAGGCCTCGATCAGATCCGCCACCCGCTTGCGCGGGTACTGGCGTGCCACGCACAGCACCGTGTGGGGATCGCGCTCGTCATCCCCTGAATCGCTCCACAGGGCCAGATCGATCCCCTCCGGCACCACCCGCAGCGTCCCGGGCGCCACCCCGTAGAGCACTTCGATGCGGTTGCAGCAGTAGCGGCTGGTGGAGAGCACCAGCGGCGCCCGGCGGGCATGCAGCCGCTCCAACCTTGAAAGGCCCCACAGCATCAGCCGCGGCCAGCCCCGCTCACAGCGCGACTCCTCCTCCAGCACCCCCTTGATGCAGCACACGTAGGGCACCGGGCAGCGGTGCGCCACCCGCACGCCGTCGATGTCGAAGCCCACCACCAGGTCGTAGCAGCCCGCCGCCGCCGCCAGCCGCTTGGGCAGGGTGAGGTTGAACCACAACCGGCGCAGCAGCAGGTTCCTCGGCCAGGTGCCCTGGGGCACCAGCCGCTCCACGCTGTGGCCCCGGGCGATCAGGGCCCCGGCCAGGCCGCCGATCGCCGCCGCCGTGCCGCTGCCCTCGGCCACGTCCTGCAACCAGGAATCCAGGAAGGCGATTCGCATCCGCTGGCCGCCGGACCTACACCCGCGCCGCCAGGCCGGTGGGCTCCAGCATCAGCTTGCTGTTGCGCACCTCGTCGTCCATCTCGATCGGGTACTGGCCGTCGAAGCAGGCGGTGCAGAAATGGCTCGAATGGGCCTGGGCCGCCTCCACCATCCCGCCCTTGGTGAGATAGGCCAGCGAATCCACCCCCAGGTGCCGCTCGATCTCCTCCAGCGTCAGCCGCGCCGCAATCAGGTGGTCCTGGGTGTCGGTGTCGATGCCGTAGAAGCAGGGGTGGGTGACCGGCGGCGAGCTGATCCGCATGTGCACCTCGGTGGCGCCCGCATCCCGCAGGGCCTGCACCAGCTTGCGGCTGGTGGTGCCACGCACGATCGAGTCGTCGATCACCACCACCCGCTTGCCGGCCAGTACATCGGGCAGGGGGTTGAGCTTCACCCGGATCCCCGCCTCCCGCATCGCCTGGGTGGGCTGGATGAAGGTGCGGCCCACGTAGCGGTTCTTGATCAGCCCGTCGGCGAAGGGGATGCCGCTCACGTGCGAATAACCGATCGCCGCCGGGATGCCCGAATCGGGCACGCCGATCACGATGTCGGCCTCCACCGGCGTTTCCCGAGCCAGAACCTCACCGATCCGCACCCGGTAGCTGTAGAGCGACTCGCCGAAGAAACGGCTGTCGGGCCGGGCGAAGTAGATCATCTCGAACACGCACAGCTTGGGCGGCTCCTCGCACCAGCGCTGCCGCTCGGGAATCGGGTCGGCCTGGCGGAAGTGGATCAGCTCGCCGGGCTGCACGTCGTCGATGAAGCTGGCGCCGATGATGTCGAGGCCGCAGGATTCACTGCTGGCCACCCACTGGCCCTGCTCCGGTTCCCCCAGCAGGCCGAACACCAGCGGCCGGATGCCGTGGCCGTCGCGCAGGGCGAACAGCCCGTCGGGGGTGCCGATCACCAGGCTGAAGGCACCGCGGCAGCGGCCGGCGGCCTTGCGGATCGCCGCGTTCCAGCCCAGGCCGGAATCCACCGCCTCCTGCAGAGCGAAGGCGATCAGCTCCGAATCGGTGGTGGAGGTGAACTCCCCGGCCAGGTGATCCAGCGAGGCCCTCAGCTCCGCCGCGTTCACCAGGTTGCCGTTGTGGGCCAGGGCCAGGGGCCCCAGGCGCGTCATCAGCACCACGGGCTGGGCGTTGCAGACCTTGCTGCTGCCGGTGGTGGAATAGCGGTTGTGGCCGATCGCCAGCTGGCCCGGCATCCGCTCCAGCACGTCCTGGTCGAACACCTGGCTCACCAGGCCCATGTCTTTATGGAGCCGCACCTTGGCGTCGTCGAACACCGCGATGCCCGCCGACTCCTGGCCCCGGTGCTGCAGGGCGTAGAGCCCGAAATAGGTGAGGTTGGCCACCGCCTGATCGGCGGCCAGCACGGCGAACACGCCGCAGGCCTCCTCCGGCTTGTCGGGACGCTCTGGGATCGGGGCACCGGCCTCTTCGCAGATCTCAGCGAGGGGCACGGGCCGGGTCACCAGAGGGTCGAGTGCATCCTGGCGCATCACCTGTCCGGTGGGGGGCCGGCCTTCCGCAACCGCCCCGGGATCGCCTCTTCATAGGTGTCGCGCAGCTGGCTCACCGGCAGGTCGATCAGGGTCGTCTCCCCCTGGCGCAGCTCCAGCCGGGGGTCGTCGGTCACCTGACCCAGGGGCCGGGCCCAGCCGCCGGCACCGCTGGCGTCCGCCGCCGCCAGGGCCTCCTGCCAGGCCGCCGCCTGCTCAGGCGCCACGCTCAACAGCACCCGGGCGCCCCCTTCGGCAAACAGCAATCGGTCGAGCCTCTGGGCACCCGCCGGCAGCGTCAGCAGCGCCCCCAGCCCGGAGGCGATGCAGCCCTCTGCCAGGGCCACCGCCAGGCCGCCATCGGAGAGGTCATGGGCCGAACCCACCAGGCCGGCGCCGATCGCCTGGCGCAGGAAGGCCTGCACCTGCAATTCCAGGGCCAGGTCGGTGAGCGGCGGGCGGCCCGTGAGCTGGCCATGGATCACCTCCAGGTAGCTGCTGGCCGCCAGGCCCAGCCGCTCGTCGTCGGCGCCGGCCTCCAGGGGCACCCCCAGCAGCCAGATCGCATCGCCGGCCTGGCGCCAGGCCAACCCCCGCACGTGGGCCAGGTCGTGCACCAGCCCCACCATGCCCACCACCGGCGTGGGGTGGATCGGCTGCATGCGCCCGTCGGGCAGGCGGGTCTCGTTGTACAGGGAGACGTTGCCGCCGGTGACGGGCGTGGCCAGGGCGCTGCAGGCCTCCGACAGGCCCGCGCAGGCCTTGGCCAGCTGCCAGAAGCCGATCGGGGTGTCGGGGGAGGGGAAGTTGAGGTTGTCGGTGATCGCCAGGGGTTCGGCCCCGGTGCAGGAGAGGTTGCGGGCCGCTTCGGCCACCGCCGCCGCCGCGCCGCGCTGGGGATCGAGGGCCACCCAGCGGTTGGGGCAGTCCACCACCGCCGCCACGCCACGGGTGGCGGGCGCCATCGCCCCCGGACCCTGCTGGGGCCGCAGCCGGATCACCGCCGCATCGGCCCCGCCGGGCAGCACCACCGTGTTGGCCTGCACCTGGTGGTCGTACTGGCGGTACACCCAGCGCTTGCTGGCGATGGTGGGGTCATCGAGCAGGCGCAGCAGCACCTCGCTCCAGCCCAGCAGCGTGTCCCCGGCAGGGATCCCCTCGGCCGTCGCCGCCGGCAGCTGATCCTCGCGCCAGCGCCAGTGGGCCTGGATCTCCGCCGGCGGCTCCGCCAGCACCTCGTGGTGGTTGATCGGCGTGTCGTCGGCCAGGGCATTGGCGGGCACCTCCGCCGCCACTTCCCCGTGCTGCAGCACCCGCACCACATTCTCCTCCAGCACCCGGCCCACCACCGCCGCCTGCAGGCCCCAGCGGCGGAATCGTTCCATCAGCGGCTCCTCCCGCCCCGCCGTCACCACGAACAGCATCCGCTCCTGGGATTCGCTCAGCAGGAATTCATAGGCGCTCATCCCCGTTTCCCGCGCCGGCACCAGATCAAGGTCGAGCTCGATGCCCAGCCCGCCCTTGGCGGCCATCTCCGAGCAGCTGCAGGTGAGGCCCGCGGCCCCCATGTCCTGGGCCGCCACCACATCGCCGCTCTGGAACGCCTCCAGGCAGGCCTCGATCAGCCCCTTCTCCAGGAACGGATCGCCCACCTGCACCGCCGGCCGGTCGTCGAGGGAGGCCTCGGTGAGCTCAGCGCTGGCGAAGCTGGCGCCGCCCATGCCGTCGCGGCCCGTGGTGCTGCCCACGTACACCACCGGGTTGCCCACCCCCACGGCCCCCGAGCAGACGATCTCCTCGGTTTCCATCAGCCCCAGGGCCATGGCATTCACCAGCGGGTTGCCGGCGTAGCTGGGGTCGAAGGCCACCTCGCCCCCCACCGTGGGCACCCCCACGCAGTTGCCGTAGTGGGCGATGCCGGCCACCACCCCCTCCATCAGGCCCACGTTGCGCTCGTCCTCCAGGGGCCCGAAGCGCAGGGCGTTGAGCAGGGCGATCGGCCGCGCCCCCATGGTGAAGATGTCCCGCAGGATCCCCCCCACCCCGGTGGCCGCCCCCTGGAAGGGCTCCACCGCCGAGGGGTGGTTGTGGCTCTCGATCTTGAAGGCCAGCCGCTGGCCCTCGCCCAGGTCCACCACGCCGGCGTTCTCGCCCGGCCCCACCAGGATCCGGGGCCCGCTGGTGGGGAAGTTGCGCAGCAGGGGCCGGGAGTTGCGGTAGCAGCAGTGCTCCGACCACATCACGCCGAACATGCCCAGTTCGGCCCGGTTGGGTTCGCGCCCCAGCCGGCGCACGATCTCCTCGTAATCGCTCTGGCTCAGGCCCTCCTTGCGCAGGGCCTCCGGCACCGAGAAGGACGGAGTCGAGGCAGGAACCACCGGGGGGCGCGGCAACGGGCCCTCCAGTATCAGATCCAGGGGTCGTCGGGGTCCTCGCGGGGCTCCCGCCCCCGGTAGCGCTCGCGGCGGGGGGGCTCCTCGTCGGGGGGCGGCTGGCGGGGCGGTTGCCGTTGGGGCTCGTCGGCCTCCTCCGGTTCCTCCGGCCAGTCTTCGAGCGGATCAAACTCCCGCTCCGCTTCGCGGCCGTAGGGCTCATCGTCGCCGGCATAGCGGTCGTCCGGTGCGCGCTCGGGCCAGGGCATCTCCTCGCGGAAGGCCTCCGGCCAGGGCGGCTCCTCCAGCCAGCCCTCCAGCCGTTCCTCCACCCGACCGCCCACCTGCTGCACCTGCTCCCGCCAGCGCCGCGAGCGCTTCAGCAGCTGCTGGCGCACGCTGGCCCGGGCGACGGGCAGGTCGTCGAGGCCCTGCAGGGCGGTGAACACCCGCCCGGGCTGCTGGTCCACGATCCGCTCCGGGCTGAGCCGCCAGCGGCTGCTGCCCGGCAGGCGCGGATCGCTGCGGGACACCAGGTAATGCAGGATCCGGCCCGTGCGCAGCTCCACCGCCGCGTCGGCCACCACCCCCAGGGGCAGGTCGCCGGCACCGGAGAGGGCCGCATCGATCAGGGTGGGCAGCCGCTCCAGGGTGGCCCCATCGGTGTCGGCCGGCTCGCCCTTCACGAACGCCTCCTGCTCCCCGAGCCCCCGCAGCTGGTCGAGCCGCCACACCAGCCGCCGCTGGGCGAAGGCGGAGGGGCGGCTGGCCCAGCCCAGCAGCCGGTGCACGGGCGGGTGCATCCAGGCCAGCACCCCGGAACCCCGATCCAGGCCCTGGTCGCAGCGCACCTGCCGCCGCAGCAGATCGCTCAGCAGCAGCTGATCGGGAAGGTTCACCGCCTCAGCTGCGGATCTGCACGGGCATCACCAGGTAGGTGAACGCGTCGTCGGCTTCCACGGGGGCCAGCACCGCCGGAGTGGTGGGGGCGTTGCACTGCAGGGCCACCTGATCGGAGGCCATCGCCTTGAGGCCATCCAGCAGGTAGCGCACGTTGAAGGCGATCTCGATCGCCTCCCCCTCGATCGTGGCCGCCAGGGATTCCGAGCCGCTGCCCACGTCCTGGGCGTCGGCCCGGATCGTCACCTTGCCGGCCGTGGGGTCGGCGCTCACCTTCACAACATTGTTGTGCTGGTCGGCCAGCACCGCCACCCGCTCCAGGGCGGCGCTGAAGCCGCGGCGATCCAGCACGATGCGGCGGCTGAAGGCGGCCGGAATCAGCTGGCGGTAGTTGGGGTAGGTGCCATCGAGGCTGCGGCTGGTCAGCACCTGGTCGGCGGAGAGCACCACCACCTGGCCCCGGTCGCAGAACAGGCTCAGGGGCTCCTGGGCGCCCCGGCCCGAGAGGATCCGCTCCAGCTCCCGCAGGGAACGGGCCGGCACCGTGACGGCGAAGGCCTCCTGGCCCTCCTCCGCGGCCGGCGCGCCCGGCCCTGCATCGCTGCCCGGGGCGGTCTCGATGGCGTGGGGCAGCCGCTGCACCGCCAGGCGGTGGCCGTCGGTGGCGGCGCACTCGAGCCCCTCGCCGTCGAGCCGCAGGTGCACGCCGGTGAGCAGCTGCTTGTTCTCGTCGGGGCTGCTGGCGAACAGGGTGGCCCGCAGCCCCTTCACCAGCGCATCGGCATGGAAGCGGATCGGGGTGCCGCTCTGGGCCAGGGGCAGCTCGGGAAAATCATCGGCGGCCATGCCCCGCATCCGGTAGCTGCCCGACAGGTTGGTCAGCTCCACCTGCTCCTCCCCCTCCGGGCAGCTGAGGCTGATCGGTGAATCGGTGGCCAGCCGGGCCACGATCTCGCCGAACATCTTGGCCGGCAGGGTGATGGCGCCGCTGGTCTCCACGGCCGCCGGCAGGCTGGTCTGGATGCCGAGGCTGAGGTCGAAGCCCGTGAGGCTGAGGCGGCCCGTGCCCGCATCGGCGGTGAGCAGCACGTTGGCCAGCACCGGGTGGGTGGGTCGGCTGGCGACCGCACGGCTGACCAGCTGAAGGCTGGCACTGAGTTCAGCCTGGGAGCAGACCAGCTTCATGGCGGGGCCAGGGACGCACGGGCGGCGATGGGGAGGCCCCACGGTTTCACAGGGCGCCGGAAAGCGCAACGGGCGGGTCTCCCGACTGACTAGAGGATCAAGTCAGTCCTTAAACCTTGAGAGAATTCGTAGCCGTAGGGGCCGGGGAAAACGGGGAAAAGCCTCCACACCCCTTGTCAGTACAGGCGTTGTCGGGCCGATCCGCTGGGGAATGGGGCTGTGGACGGGGCGCCGGATCGCCTTTTTCCACCGTTTCCAGCGCCTGGGGAAACCGGCGCCGTTCCAGGGGGATCCCCCGCCCCGCCGTTCTCCCCCCGGTGGCTCACGAATGTCCCAGGATTTCCGCAGACGCTTCCGGCGCCGTCAGAAGCCCATCACGGTGGCGACGGTGTCGGTTTCGGGGGCGATGCCCGTGTGGAACTTGGCGTCGTTGTTCTCGATCGCCGTGGAGGGGTCCTTGAGGCCGTTGCCCGTGAGCACGCACACCACCGTGGCGCCGGCGGGCACCTCCTCGCGGCGCTTGATCAGCCCCGCCACCGAGGCGGCGCTGGCCGGCTCGCAGAACACCCCTTCCCCCTGGCCCAGGAGCTTGTAGGCCTCGATGATCTCGGCGTCGGTGACGGCCATGAAGTCGCCGTTGCTCTCGCTGCGGGCCCGCAGGGCGTTCTCCTTGTTCACCGGGTTGCCGATGCGGATCGCCGTGGCGATGGTGTCGGGCTGCTCCACCGTGTGGCCCAGCACCATCGGTGCCGCCCCGGCGGCCTGGAAGCCCATCATCCGCGGCAGCACCGTGCTGTGGCCCGCCTGGCGGTACTCCTTGAAGCCCATCCAGTAGGCGCTGATGTTGCCGGCGTTGCCCACGGGGATGCACAGCCAGTCGGGGGCCTCCCCGAGGGCATCCACCACCTCGAAGGCGGCCGTCTTCTGGCCCTGCAGCCGGTAGGGGTTGAGGGAATTCACCAGGGTGACCGGGTAGCGGTCGGCCACGTCGCGCACGATCGCCAGGGCCCGGTCGAAGTTGCCCTGCACCGCCAGCACCTCGGCGCCGTAGAGCAGGGCCTGGGCCAGCTTGCCCTGGGCCACGTAGCCGTCGGGGATCAGCACGAAGGCCCGCATGCCGCCCCGGCGGGCGTAGGCGGCGGCGGCGGCGGAGGTGTTGCCGGTGCTGGCACAGATCACCGCCTCCGAGCCCGCCTCCTTGGCCTTGCTGATGGCCATCGTCATCCCCCGGTCCTTGAAGGAGCCGGTGGGGTTGAGGCCGTCGTACTTGAGGAACACCTTCACGCCGCGGCCCACCCGTTCGGCGATCACCGGCGCCGGAATCAGGGGCGTGGCGCCCTCCCGCAGGGTGATCACCGGCGTGGCGTCGGTGACCGGCAGCCAGGAGCGGTAGGCCTCGATCAGCCCCGGCCAGTCCTGCAGGGTGGGCTTCCGGCCCAGGTTCCGCAGGGCTCGAAGCAGGGGCACAGCGGATGGCGGCGAGGCTCGGGCGAGTCTACGCCGCCGATCTGCAGGCTCAGGAGGCGGGTGACAGGGGCTTCGGAACGGCTGGTGCCGGTTTGGCGTCGGCCGGTGCGGCCTTGGGATCGGCCGGGGCCGCCTCCGCCCCGCTTCCCCTCAGCCCATCGAGGGGCGATTCCGAGAAGAAGCGCACCAGCTCGCCGATCGAGGACGCCTTGGAGACCAGCGCCATCAGCGCCGGAATGCTCACCTCCAGCTCCCGGGTGGGGTAGGCCCGCAGGAAGGTGAGGGCCGAGAGGGAGCCCTTGCCTTCCACCGTGCCCAGCACCAGGGCCGAGCGCAGGGCCGGCAGCCCCACCTCCGGCACGTTGAGGGGGAACAGGATCCGGGCCAGGCGGGCCAGGATCGCCTCGCCGATGCGGGTGTTGAGCAGGCGGCTCATCAGCACGATCGGCAGCTGCACCGATTCGTTCAGCAGCCGGCTCACCTCCTTGGGGTTCTGGCGGCCCAGGCGCATCACGTCCCCCAGCAGGCCCCGGGCTTCACCGGTGGCGGCCAGGTGCTCCAGGTCGGCCACCGGGATGGAGCGGCGGAAGGCTCCGCTGGTGAACACCAGGTTCTCGGCGGCCAGAACCGTGGGCGTGGACAACGACAGGCCCAGCCCAAGGGCAGCAGCCAGAAGTCTTCGCCTTCTGCTCACGTCGGACTCCTGGGGATCGGGGCCGACTCTAGGGAGTTCAGGCGCGGCCCATTCCCGCGGCGATCCGCACCTCGGGGGTCACCAGCACGTCGCGCAGCAGGTGCACCACCCCCCGCTCGGCCAGGCCCCTGGCCACCTGCAGCCCCATGCGGCGCAGGTCGGGCTCCCCCAGCACCCGGGGCAGCCGCCGCAGCAGCATCTGGGGCTCGAAGCCCGGCAGGTCGCGCAGGATCACGAGCAGCTGCTGGATCGGTTCGAGGTCGAGCAGGGGCTCCGGGTCGTTGCCGGGCCGCCGGTCCCGCAGCCCGGGGGGCTGGAGCCGGCGGGGCAGCCGCTTGCCGAGCCGCAGGGTGGTGCGCCAGGCCAGGGCATCCATCCGCTCCACCATCGCGTCGACGAGCTGCTGGCGCAGCAGGCCGGCCTTGGGGGAGAAGAGGAAATCCAGCACCTGGTCGAGCAATCCCTCGAGATCCAGCTGGTCCTGCAGGGAGGCACTGGCCACCAGGCTCTCCAGCCGCTGCCAGCGGAATTCCTCGCCGTCGAAGAGCATCTCCCGCAGGCTGCGGCGCAGCTCCGGATCCGGGTCTTCCATCAGCCGCCGGGCGAAGTAGGGATAGGCGGCCCCCAGGATCTTGAAACTGGGATCCACGCTCAGGGCGATGCCCTCGAGGGTCACCAGGGAGCGGATGATCAGGGCGTAATAGGGCGGCACCCGGAAGGGGAAGCGATACATCACCCCCGACAGATCGTCGGTGACCGCCTTGAAATCCATGCGGCTCACCCCCATCTCCAGGGCCTGGCCGAACACCGTCTCGAAGGCCGGCACGATCGGCTCCAGATCCACCTCCTCCCCCAGGAAGCCGAGAGAGACGAAGTCGGTGGAGAGGGCGGAGAAGTTGCGGTTGACCAGGTGCACCACCGCCTGGATCAGGCCGGTGCGCGCTTCCCGGGTCACCTCGCTCATCATGCCGAAGTCGAGGTAGGCCAGCCGGCCGTCGGGCAGGGCCAGCAGGTTGCCGGGGTGGGGATCGGCGTGAAAGAAACCGTCCTCCAGCAGCTGCTTGAGGCTGCAGTTGACGCCCACGTCGACCATGTCGTCGGGGTCGATGCCGAGGGCCCTCACCGCCTCCAGGTTGGTGAGCTTGACGCCATCGAGCCATTCCATCGTCAGCACCCGGCGGCTGGTGGCCTCCCGGTGGATCACCGGCACGGCGATGCGGGGGTTGTCGCGGTGCAGGGCGGCGAACTTCTCGGCGTTGGCGGCCTCGTTGATGTAGTCCATCTCCTCGAACACCCGCTTGCCGAGTTCGTCGATCAGCCCCACCAGATCACTGCGGACCAGGCCGACGTTGCGGTTCACCCAGCCGGCGATGTTGCGGACGATGTAGAGGTCGAGGGTGATCTGCTCCCGCAGACCGGGCCGCTGCACCTTCACCGCCACCCGCTCGCCGCTGCGCAGCACCCCCCGGTGCACCTGGCCGAGGGAGGCGGCCGAGATCGGCTCCCGCTCCAGCTCCGCGAAGATCGTGTCCACCGGGGCGCCCAGGTCCTCCTCGATGCAGGCCATGGCCAGGGCACTGTCGAAACCGGGCAGCTGGTCCTGCAGCTGGGCCAGTTCCTCCAGCAGCACCGGCGGAATGATGTCCGGACGGGTGGAGAGGGCCTGGCCGGCCTTGATGAAGGCCGGGCCCAGGGCCACCAGCAGGTCGGCGCACTCCTTGGCCCGGGCGCGGGCCCGGCCCGCCGTGGCCAGCTGGCCGGTGAACCAGTCGAAGCCGACGCCCGTCAGGTACAGCCCGATCGGCACCAGGGTCTGCCAGATCCGCCGGAACAGCCGCTGCGGATGGCCCACGTAGAGGCGGGTGATGGCGTCGGGGTCGTAGCGGAGCAGGCCCGCCGCCTCGATGAAGTCGCCCATCGCTTCGCTGGACATCGGCGCAGGCTGCATCGGAGGTTCGGAGAGCGGGGACACCAGGGGGGCGAAACCCCCTTCTAAACGAAAGTCCCAGCCGCTACGGTCGGGCCACGTACCGATCGCTCCGCGGAGGCAGGGTGCTCACGGGTCTGCGCCTGGAGAACATCGCCCTGATCGAGCGCCTCGACCTGGCGTTCTCGGCCGGCTTCACCGTGCTCACCGGCGAAACCGGGGCGGGCAAGTCGATCCTGCTGGATGCCCTCGATGCCCTGCTGGGCGGGGCCCAGGGCAGCCAGGGGGCGCGGCTGCTGCGGCGGGGCGCCGAAAGAGGCCGGATCGAGGCCAGCTTCGATGCCACGCCGCCCCTGCGCCGCTGGCTGGAGGGCCAGGAGCTGGAGGCGGACGAGGAGGAGCTGGTGCTCAGCCGCGACTGGCGGCTGCAGGAGGGTCGCCTCAGCAGCCGCCACCGCCTGAACGGCGTGGCCGTGAGCCGCTCCCAGGTGCTGGAGCTGCGACCGCTGCTGATCGATCTCACCGTCCAGGGTCAGACCCAGCAGCTGGGCCGCCCGGGGCAGCAGCGCCGCTGGCTGGATCGCTTCGCCGGTGCCCCCCTGCAGCCGGCCCTCAGCGAGGCCCGCGCCGCCTGGCGACTCTGGAAGGGGGAGGCGGAGCGGCTGCAGCAGCTGCTGGCCGACCAGGAGCGTCTGGAGCGGGAACGCCAGCAGCAGCAGGATCTGCTCGACGACCTGGAGGCCGCCGGCCTCGACGATCCCCAGGAGCGGCAACGGCTCCAGGGGGAACAAGACCGCCTGGCCCATGCGGTGCGCCTCCAGGAGGGGGTGATGACCCTGGTGGGCCGCCTGGTGGAAGGGGCCGAGGGGGCCCCTTCGGTGCTCGACCACCTGGCCGCCTGCGATCAGGAACTGCAGCTGATGGCCCACCTCGATGGCGGCGTGGCCGATCTGCACGGCACCTGTGCCGGCGCCCTGGCCACCCTGCAGGATCTGGCCCGGGATCTGGATCGCTACGGCTCCCTGCTGGAGAGCGACCCCGAGACTCTGGCCACGCTGCAGGAGCGCATGGCCCAGCTCAAGGCCCTGGAGCGACGCCACGGCCAGAACCTGGCCGAGCTGATCGACCGGCGCGATCGCCTGCGCCATGAGCTCGCCCCCGGGGGCGTGGAGGCCGACCTGGCCGCCGCCCGCCAGGTGGAAGCGGCCGCCCGGGCCCGGCGTGACCGGGCCAACGCCGGCGTCACGGCCGGCCGCACGGCCGCGGCCCGGCAGCTCGAGCAGCAGCTCATGGAAGCCCTGCGGCCCATGGGCCTGGCCAACGTGCGCTTCGCCGTGGCCATCGGCGCCGGTGAACCCGGCGAGGAGGGGGCCGATGCGGTGCAGTTCCTGTTCTCCGCCAACCCGGGCCAGCCCCTGGCCCCCCTGGCGGAGGTGGCCTCCGGCGGCGAGATGAGCCGCTTCCTGCTGGCCCTGAAGACCTGCCTGGCGGTGGCGGATCCCCACGTCACCCTGCTGTTCGACGAGATCGATGCGGGGGTGAGCGGCCGGGTGAGCGGCGCCATGGCGGAGCTGCTGCGGCGCCTGGCCGAGCAGCGGCAGGTGTTCTGCGTCACCCACCAGCCCCTGGTGGCCGCGGCGGCCCACCACCACTTCCGGGTCAGCAAGAGCGTGGAGGCGGGCCTCACCCACACGCGGGTGTCCCACCTGCGGGACACTGCCGCCCGCCAGGCGGAACTGGCGGAACTGGCCGGGGGCGACAGCGGCGAGGCCCACAGCTATGCCGCGAGCCTGCTGGGCACGGTGGCGCCGATCGCCCCCGACCCGCTCGAGCGGGTGGCCTGAGCCCCTCTGCCAGGGGGGGAATCCGGCGCGAACGGGCGGTGATCCTGCAGCATCCGACCGTTCCGGCGAGGCCCGGCGGCGTGAGGGTGGGGGGAGAACCCCCCCGTGCGGCCATGGCCTTCAGCACCACCGATCCGCGCTCTGACGACGCCGAGTTCCCGGCGGCCGACGGCTGCCTGGGCCGCACCTGCCTGAAGTGGGCGCCGGACGGCAAACTCACCGCCTTCGATCTGCAGATGGTGCTGCAGAAGCTGCGCCGGGTCGATCACCAGCTCGCCACCCACGAGGAGGGGCCCGAGGCCTCCCCTAGCCTGCAGAGCAACGGATCCTGAGGGCGGCAGCGCGACGTGCCCGGCACCTGCTTCCATCAGATCGGTGACAGTGGTCCGCCCCGGCGCCTGCCCACCGCCGCGGCCGCCGTGGCTGCCGCCGAAGCGGAAGGATTCGCCTGGTTGCACTACAGCGAGGTCAGCCGGGAGGAGCTGACGGAGCTGGTGGGGTTGCTCGGCCTCCATCCCCTGGCGATCGAGGATTGCTTTGACGACAATCAGATCCCCAAGATCGAGGATTTTTCCAGCAACACCTTCATTCTCTTCAATACGTTCCTCTACGCCGATGGTGTCCTGGACGTCGGAGAAATCAACCTGTTCATCGGTGCGAACTTTCTGGTCAGCATCAGCCATCGCGATGCCAGGGGGCGGCCCTACCTGGAGGGGATCGAGCGGATCGTGGAGAAGAGCCTGGAAGGGGTGCGGCAAGGACCATCCCAGATCCTGTACCTGATTCTGGATCAGGTGGTCGATCAGAAGTTCGTGGCCATCGAGGCGCTCGAAGACGAACTCGATGATGTGGAAGAGGCCCTGCTGGCTGATCCGGCCAGCTTCAAGCCGGCCGAACTGATCCGGTTTCGGCGCTATCTGCTGAGGCTCAGGAAGAGCCTGTTCCATGAGCGCGAGATCCTCAGCAAGATCTGCCGCCGCGATTGTCCGTTCATCAGCGAAAAGTCGATCTACCACTTCCGCGATATCTACGATCACCTCGTCAGATTCTTCGAGCTCACCGAGTCCTATCGCGACATCGTGACGAGCCTGATGGAAATGTATCTTTCGATGTTGAACAACGAGATGGCGAAGGCGGCCAACGAAACCAACATCACCGTCCGGCGCCTGACACTCATCACCACGATCTTCATGCCGCTGACCCTGCTGGCCGGCATCGGCGGCATGTCGGAGTGGTCGATGATCACCGGTCCCGACAACTGGCGGGTGTCCTATCCCGCCTTCATGCTCGCCATGGGGGTGATCGGTTTCGTCAGTTACGTCGTCCTCAGCCGCCTGGATCGGAAGCGGACCGCTGCGAGCCGACGGTCGCCGCTGGGCCGGCGCGGTGGGGGCCGCAACGGCTGAGCTGGCGGTTGAGCAGGCCGGCCAGCAGCAGGGCCACCGCCGTGGTGATCAGCAGCAGCAGGATCCGCTCCGGCGGCAGGGGCGCCAGGCTCAGCACCTGCTGCAGGCCGGGGATGGCCAGCAGCAGCAGCCACAGCCCCAGGCCGATGGCGGCCCCGCCGGCGGTGATCCGGCTGCGGGGGTCCCCGTTGAGCCACACCAGTCCGCCGCCGCTGAGCAGCAGGAAAGAGAACACCAGACTGCGGCGGGCTTCGGCGTCCGTGTCGGGCCAGAAGGCCAGCACCAGTGCGGCCACCATCACCACCGCTCCCTGGGTGAGGGAATGGCGCCAGGTGTCGGCACCGAACAGGGGCGCCTCCGGCGGGCGGGGCGGCTGGCGCATCAGGCCCGGCGTGGCCGGCAGCGCCTCGAAGACCACCGTGCAGGCCGGATCGATCACCAGGTGCAGCAGGGCGATGTGCACCGGCAGCAGGATCAGGGCCTGGCCCTGCAGCAGCAGCGGCACCAGGCCGAGGGCCGCGATCGGCAGATGGATCGCCAGGGTGTAGCCCAGGGCCCGGTGCAGGTTGGCATCGACGCGCCGGCCCAGTTCCAGGGCCTGCACCAGATCGCCGAAGGTGTCGTTGAGCAGCACCAGATCGGCCGACTCCCGGGCCACGGCGGTGCCGCGCTTGCCCATCGCCACGCCGATGTCGGCGGCCTTGAGGGCCGGGGCGTCGTTGACGCCGTCGCCGGTCATCGCCACCACCTCGCCGGCGGTCTGCAGGGCGCGCACCAGCTGCAGCTTCTGCTGGGGCATCACCCGGGCGAACACCGACACCTCGCCGATGCGGGCCGCCAGGGCCTGGGGCGTGAGCTCCTCCAGTTCATGGCCGGAGAGCACCGGACCGGCGGGCAGGCCGGCCTGATCGGCGATCGAGCGGGCCGTCACCGGGCTGTCGCCCGTGATCATCACCACCCGCACCCCCGCCTCCCGGGCCGTGGCGATCGCCGCCGGCACATCCGGCCGCAGCGGGTCCGCCAGGGCCACGAACCCCACCGGCTCGAACAGGTAGCCGTGCACGTGGTCGGGCAGGGTGCCGCCGGGGGGTGAGGGCTCCCCCTGGTGCACCGGCACGCCATCCAGCCCCCGCGCCACCGCCAGCACCCGCAGTCCCCGGGCGGCAAGGCCCTCAGCGGCGGCCAGCAGGGAGGCGCCCTGCTCCGCCCCCAGGTGGCACAGATCGGCGATCGCCTCCGGGGCCCCCTTCGCCGCCAGCTGCAGGTCGCCGCCCGTGTCCCGCCAGAGGCGGGAGAACACCAGCAGATCGCTCTGCAGGGGGTATTCGCGCTCCAGGGGCCAGTCGGGATGAAGGTGCTCGGTGCCATCGAGATGCTCATTGGCCAGGCGCTGGATTGCCCGTTCCATCGCATCCACCGGATCGCCCCGGCTGGCCAGCACCGCCATCTCCACCAGCGGATGCAGGGGTTCCTCCAGGCTTTCCCCGGCCTGCCAGCCCTCCAGGTCCGGCCAGGTGAGCAGCTGCTGCACCGCCATGCGGTTCTCGGTGAGGGTGCCGGTCTTGTCGACGGCCAGCACGGTGGCGCTGCCGAGGCTCTCCACCGCCGCCGGCCAGCGGGCCAGCACCCCGATCCGGGCCAGCCGCAGGGCGCCGAGGGCCAGGAACAGGGCCAGCACCACCGGAATCTCGTTGGGCAGCACCGCCAGGGCCAGGGCCAGGGCGGCGATCAGGGCCTGGGGCCAGTCGCCGCTGAGGCCCCCCTGGATCACGGCCAGGGCGGCGCAGAGCCCCAGGGCCATCAGGGTGAGGCGGGAGGTCATCCGCCGCGTCTGCCGCTGCAGCCGGGTCGGCGGTGGCGTCACGGTGGCCAGGCTCCTGCCGAGCTGGCCCAGTTCGGTGGCATCGGCCACGGCCACCACCTCCGCCCAGCCGCGGCCGCCGGCCACCAGGGAACCCGCCAGCACCCGTTCCCCCGGCTGCGTCCGCTCCACCGGCAGCGATTCCCCGGTCAGCAGCGACTCATCCAGCCACAGCCCCACCGCCTCGCGGAGGCTGGCATCGGCCGCCACCCGGTCGCCTTCCTCCAGGCGCAGCAGATCCCCCAGCCGCACCTGTTCGGCCGGCAGTTCCAGCTCCTGGCCATCGCGCCGCACATGGGCCCGGGGCGCCGACAGCCGGGCCAGTTCCGCCAGGGCGCGGTTGCTGCGCTGCTGCTGGACCGCATCCAGCAGGCTGATGCCCACCACGAACAGCAGCAGGATGCCGCCATCCACCCACTCCCCCATCAGGCCATAGATGAGGGCGCAGGCCAGCAGCAGCAGGTTGGTGGGCTCAAGCCAGCTCATCCGGGTTCCGCTACTTCCCCCCTCGCTAGCGCGATCTGCCGGCCCGGCCGTTCACTCCCGGCACCAGCTGCTGAATTGAGCGGAGATCTGGGAGGCTTGATCCGGCCCCCTCTCGCCGGATCCGACAACGTGGTGGACTTCGGCAGTGAGATCGCGGGTGATCTCCGGATCGCCGAACAGCGGGAGTGGCTGGTCACCAATGGGCTGGGCGGCTATGGGGCCGGCACCGTTTCGGGGGCCCCCAGCCGCAGCTACCACGGGTTGCTGATCGCCGCCCTGCAGCCGCCGGTGGGGCGCACTTTGCTGGTGAGCCAGCTGGAGGAGCAGGTGGTCTATGGCGGCCAGACCTCTCTGTTGGCCACCAACCGCTGGAGCGATGGCCGCGTCGAGCCTCGGGGGTACCGCCACATCGAGGCCTTCGCGCTGGAGGGCACCGTGCCGTCCTGGCGCTACGGCCTGGCCGAGGCCCTGCTGGAAAAGCGCCTCTGGATGGCCCCGGGGGCCAACACCACCTATGTGCAGTACCGGCTGGTGCGCGGGGCGCTGCCGTTGGAGCTCACCCTGACGGTGTTCGTGCAGCACCGCTCCCACCATGGCGACGGCCGCCATCCGGCTCTGGGCCTGGAAGCCTGGGGCCGCGGCGTGCGGGTGTGCCCGGAGGGAGCGGCGCTGTTCGTGCTGCTGAGCGATCGCGGCGAGGTCCGCCCCGCCGTGCCGCCCCGCTGGGTGGAGGGGCTGCATCTGGAGGAGGAGGCCCGGCGGGGGCTGGCCTGCACCGCCGACCACCTGCTGGCGGCCACGGTGACGATCACTCTGAGCGAGGCCCAGCCTTGCTTCACGTTCGTGGCCAGCTGCGACGCCGATCCTCCCCTGGAGGGCGATCGGGCCCTGGCGGAGCGCCGCGCCCACGACCGCGGGCTGCTGGAGGCTTGGCGGTTGGCCCAGCCGGACGCCGATGCGGTGGCCCCGGCCTGGATCCGCCAGCTGGTGCTGGCGGCCGACGCCTTCGTGGTGCAGCGGGCCCAGGGGGCCTCCGTGATCGCCGGTTATCCCTGGTTCAACGACTGGGGCCGCGACACCATGATCGCCCTGGCCGGCCTCACCCTGGTGACGGGCCGGGCCGCGGTGGGTGAGCGGATCCTGCGCACCTATGCCCGCTTCCTGCAGCAGGGGCTGGTGCCGAACAGCTTCCCCGATCGGGGCGATCAGCCCCTGGAGCCGGGCCGCTACAACACGGTGGATGCCACCCTCTGGTTCCTGCAGGCGCTGCGGGAGCACCAGCGCGCCACGGGCAGCGCGGCGCTGATCCGGGAGCTCTATCCCCAGCTGGAGGGGATCGTGGCCCACCACGTGGCCGGCACCTGGTTTGCGATCCGGATGGATCCGGCCGATGGGCTGCTGAGGGCCGGGGAGGGGGAAACCCAGCTCACCTGGATGGATGCCAAGCCTGCCGAACGGGCCATCACGCCGCGCCACGGCAAACCGGTGGAGGTGAACGCCCTGTGGGTCAACGGTCTGCGGGCCATGGCGGAGTTCGCGCGGCTGGTGGGGGCCGATCCCGGCGGCTACGACCGCCTGGCTGACCGGGCCTCCCGCTCCTTCCAGCGCTTCTGGAATCCGCAGCGGGGCTGCTGCTTCGATGTGATCGACGGCGGCGAGGGCCTCCCCGACCCGAGCCTGCGGCCCAACCAGCTGCTGGCCCTCTCCCTGCCGGAGCCGCTGCTGAGCCGGGAGCAGGCCGCCGGGGTGCTGGCGCTCTGCGGCCAGCGGCTGCTCACCCGCCACGGGCTGCGCACGCTCGATCCGGCCGACCCCGGCTACCGCGGCCGTTACGGCGGTGATGCCCAGGAGCGCGATGGGGCCTACCACCAGGGCACGGTCTGGGCCTGGTGGCTGGGCCCCTTCGCCATCGCCCACGTCCGCCACCACGGCGACCGCCGCCAGGCCCTCTCCTTCCTGGAACCCATGGCCCATCACCTCACCACGGCCGGCCTGGGCAGCATCAGTGAGATCTTCGAAGGCGACGCCCCCCATGCGCCGCGGGGCTGCGTCGCCCAGGCCTGGTCGGTGGCGGAGGTGCTGCGGGCCTGGGTGGTGATCACCGCGGCGCCAGACAGCCTCTAGGGGCGGTTCGGGATTCCCTGCTGCCTAGGCTTGCTCACCCACGTGGCCGCCTGTGACCCCCGAACCGCTCCTCGGGGCCAGCGATCCGCCCGTGTACGAGATCGTCCGGCCCGCCGGTGCCTCGTCGCTGCTGCTCACGGCCGACCATGCCGGCCGCGCCATCCCCGGCCGGCTGGGCCGCCTGGGCCTCGATGAGCCGGTGCTCGACAGCCACGTGGCCTGGGATCTGGGGGTGGCCGCCCTGGGGCGGGCCCTGTCGGCGCGGCTCGACGCCTTCCTGATCCTGCACAACTATTCCCGGCTGGTGATCGACGCCAACCGCCCCCCCGGGGTGTTCGATTCGATCGTCAGCCGCAGCGACTCCACCGTGATCGCCGCCAACGCCAGCCTTTCCGCCACCGAGCGCCAGCAGCGGGTCGCGGAACTGTTCGATCCCTACCACCGGCGCATCGGTGCCGAGCTCGAGGCCCGCTCGGCGCGGGCCCAGCCCAGCGTTCTGGTGGCCCTGCACAGCTTCACGCCGGTGTTGTCCGGTGTGGTGCGTCCCTGGCATGTGGGGGTGCTGCACGGCCGCGATGGCCGTCTGGCCCACCGGGTGCGCCGGGGGCTGGAGCGGGAGTCGGGGCTGAGGGTGGGCGAGAACGAGCCCTATGCGGTCAGCGACAGCACCGATCACACCGTCGTGGTACACGGGGAACGGCGCGGGATTCCCCACGTGGAGCTGGAGGTCCGTCAGGACCTGCTGACCACCGAAGCGGGCCAGCGGCAGTGGGCCGATCGGCTCGCCACCGTGCTGGAGGAGGCCATCCGTCCATAAGGTGATCCATGGACACAGAACCGACCAGTACAGAAACGACCAGCCCAGCACCGCTCCAGATCCGGGTGGGGTTCGATCTGGCCTTGAGCTGCCCGGCCCCCACGCCGATGATCATCACCCTGGGCGTCCACGCCAGCCGGGCCGACGACCTGCTGGAGCCCGACACGCTGAAGCTGGATCCGCCGGTGCCGCTGCGCTCCTATGTGGATTCCTTCGGCAACCACTGCCAGCGGCTGGTGGCCCCGGCCGGCCGGCTGCGGGTGAGCGGCGGCACGCTGGTGGCCGATCGCGGCCTGCCCGATCCGGTGCTTCCGTCGCTGCAGCAGCAGCCGGTGGAGGCGCTGCCCGATGAGGTCCTGCTCTTCCTGCTGGGCAGCCGCTACTGCGAGACCGATCTGCTCAGCCCGTTCGCCTGGAGCCAGTTCGATCAGGCCCCCACGGGCTGGGGCCGGGTGCAGGCGATCTGCGATTTCGTGCACAATCACGTGCGTTTCGACTATGGCCGCACCAACCCCACCAAATCGGCTCTGCAGACCTTCGAGAACCGGGAGGGGGTCTGCCGCGACTTTGCCCACCTGGCGATCACCTTCTGCCGCTGCATGAACATCCCGGCCCGATACTGCACGGGATATCTGAGCGACATCGAAGTGCCACCGCCCCACACGGCCATGGACTTCCATGCCTGGTTCGAGGCCTGGCTCGGCGATGGCTGGCACGTGTTCGACCCGCGCAACAACACGCCGCGGATCGGGCGGATCCTGATCGCCCGTGGCCGCGATGCCTCCGATGTGGCCCTCACCACCACCTTCGGCCCCTCGGTGCTGGAGTCGTTCGAGGTCTGGACCGCATGACCTATTGCGTGGCGGTGCTGCTGGAGAGCGGGATGGTGTTCGCCTCCGATTCCCGCACCAACGCCGGCCTGGATGATTTCGCCACCTTCTGCAAGATGACGGTGTTCGAACGGGCCGGCGACCGGGTGCTGGTGCTGCTCAGCTCCGGCAGCCTGGCCGGCACCCAGGCGGTGATCAACCTGCTGCGCCAGCAGGCCGACGCCGCCGACGGCGGCTCCTCCCTGTGGACGGCGCGCACCATGTTCGACGTCATGGTGCAGGTGTCGGATGCGGTCCGGGCGATCGAACAGCGGGATGCCCCCCACCTGGAGGCCTCCGGTGGCAGCTTCAATGCGTCGTTCCTGGTGGGCGGCCAGATCAGGGGGGAAGCGCCGCGGCTGTTCCGGATGTATGCCGAGGGCAACTTCATCGAGGCCAGCGTCGACACCCCCTTTCTGCAGACGGGCGAAGCCAAGTACGGCAAGCCCATCATCGACCGGGTGATTCATCCCGACACCACGCTGGCGGACACGGCCAAGTGCGTGCTGGTGTCCTTCGACTCCACCATGCGCAGCAACCTCTCGGTCGGCATGCCGATTGACCTGCTCGTCTACGAGCGGGACCGCCTGGCGGTCACCCTGCGCCGCCGGTTCAGCGAGGGTGATGGTTACTTCCGGCAGTTGAGCGACGAATGGAGCGTGGGCGTCCGCAACGTCTTCCGGCAGCTGCCGGATCTGGCCTGGTAGGCGGGGCCGGCATGGCGGATGCAGAGGAGGCGCTGGCGCTGTTCGATGGGCTCGAGCCCGTGGATGGGGCCTTCATGATCGGCTCCTGGCGCGGCGAGGGTTTCAGCAGCGGTCACCCCCTCGATGGCGTGCTGGAGGCCTGCCACTGGCAGGGCAAACGTTTCGAGAGCGCCGAGGAGGTCCATCCCCTGGTGTTCGCCACGGGGCGCGGCGAGCGCACCTGCTGCGTGGACCCCCAGTGGGTGGGCCCGTTTCTGGGGCTGGCGGAACGCCTCCGGTTTCCGCCTTCGGCCGCCTTCGGCCGGCTGTTTCAGCTGCTGCTGCCGTTGCTGGCCACCTCCCGTTCCCGGGCACGGCTGCGCATGACCACCTACCGGGGTCAGAGCAGCGCCACGATGATCTACGACCAGCTGCCGATCCTTGACGTGTTCCGGCGGATCGATGCCGACACCGTGCTGGGGGTGATGGATCGCAAGGGCATGACGGCGCCGTTCTTCTTCGTGCTGCGGCGCGACCCCGGCTAGTCATATTCCGTTACGGTTGAACCAGATCTGCCGCCCGCCATGCGCTGGACCGCTGACGCCATCCCCGACCAGTCCGGTCGCATCGCCCTGATCACGGGCGCCAACAGCGGTCTCGGTCTGGAAACGGCCCGGGCCCTGGTGGGTCGGGGGGCCACCGTGATCCTCGCCTGCCGCTCCGTGGCCAAGGCCGAGCGGGCCCGGGAGGCCCTGCTCACCACCGCCGCCTCCATCGGTGCCCTCGACGTGCTGGCCCTCGATCTGGCCGATCTGGCCAGCGTCGCCGCCGCCGCCGCCACCGTCTCCGACCGCTACGGGCGCCTCGATCTGCTGATCAACAACGCCGGCGTGATGGGGACGCCCCGGCTGCTCACCCGCCAGGGCTTCGAACTCCAGTTCGGCACCAATCACCTGGGCCACTTCGCCCTCACCCTCGGCCTGCTGCCCCTGCTGCGCGACCGTACCGGCGCCCGGGTGGTCACCGTCACCTCCGGGGCCCAGTACTTCGGCGTCATCGCCTTCGACGATCTCCAGGGGGAGCGCCGCTACGACCGTTGGAAGGCCTACGGCCAGAGCAAGCTGGCCAATGTGATGTTCGCCCTCGAGCTGCAGCGCCGGCTCACCGCCCAGGGCAGCCCCGCCCTCTCCCTGGCGGCCCACCCTGGTCTGGCCCGCACCAACCTGCAGCCCGCTTCCGTCGCCGCCAGCGGCGCCTGGACCGAAGCGCTGGCCTACCGCCTCGCCGATCCCCTTTTCCAAAGTGCCGCCATGGGGGCCCTGCCCCAGCTGTATGCCGCCACGGCCCCGGACGCCACCCCCGGCGGCCACTACGGCCCGGATCAATGGGGCGGCCTGCGGGGCTGGCCAGCCCCGGCGCGGGTTGCCCCGGCGGCCCTCGATGCCGACCAGTGCCGCCGGCTCTGGGAGGTGAGCGAGGCCCTGTGCGCGGCGGCGGCCCCCCTGGCGACGGTGTCCTGACCGGCCCCCGTAGACTCAACCGTTGCCGTCAGCCCGCTATGTCCCGCGCCCGCGCAGGATCCACCAGCAAGAGCGCGGACCCTGGCAACGGCACGGCGGGGAGCACCCCGGAAGCGGCCCTGCGCACCCTCAACGGCGGCAGCCTCGAGGACGTGATCCGGGTGCGGGGGGCCCGTCAGCACAACCTCCGCAACGTGGATCTCACCATCCCGCGCAACCGCATGGTGGTGTTCACCGGCGTGAGCGGCAGCGGCAAGAGCTCCCTCGCCTTCGACACGATCTTCGCCGAGGGGCAGCGCCGCTACGTCGAGAGCCTCTCGGCCTACGCCCGCCAGTTCCTGGGTCAGGTCGACAAGCCCGATGTGGATGCCATCGAAGGGCTGTCGCCGGCCATCTCGATCGACCAGAAGTCCACCAGCCACAACCCCCGCTCCACCGTCGGCACGGTGACGGAGATCCAGGACTACCTGCGCCTGCTGTTCGGCCGCGCCGGTGAACCCCACTGCCCCCAGTGCGACCGCTCGATCCGGCCCCAGACCATCGACGAGATGGTGGACCAGATCCTCACCCTGCCCGACGGCACCCGCTACCAGCTGCTGGCGCCGGTGGTGCGGGGCAAGAAGGGCACCCACGTGAAGCTGCTCACCGGCCTGGTGGCCGAGGGTTTCGCCCGCGTGCGCATCAACGGCGAGGTGCGCGAACTGGCCGACAACATCGAGCTCGACAAGAACCACGCCCACCACATCGAAGTCGTGGTCGACCGGCTGGTGGCCCGCGAGGGCATCAACGAACGGCTCACCGATTCCCTGCGCACGGCGCTCAAGCGAGGCGAGGGCCTGGCCCTGGTGGAGGTGGTGCCGAAGGCGGGAGAGGAGCTGCCCGACGGGGTGGAGCGCGAACGGCTCTACTCGGAGAACTTCGCCTGCCCGGTGCACGGCGCCGTGATGGAGGAGCTCTCCCCCCGCCTGTTCTCCTTCAACAGCCCCTACGGCGCCTGCACCGACTGCCACGGCATCGGTCACCTGCGCAAGTTCACCGTCGAGCGGGTGGTGCCCGATCCCTCCCTGCCGGTGTACGCCGCCATCGCCCCCTGGAGCGACAAGGAGAACAGCTACTACTTCTCCCTGCTGTTCAGTGTGGGCGAGGCCTTCGGCTTCGAGCTCAAGACCCCCTGGAACCAGCTCACCGATGAGCAGCGCCTGGTGCTGCTGCAGGGCAGCCAGGAGCCGATCGCCATCAAGGCCGACAGCCGCTACCGCAAGAGCGAGGGCTATGTCCGGCCCTTCGAGGGGATTTTGCCGATCCTGGAACGCCAGCTGCGCGATGCCAGCGGCGAGTCGGTCCGCCAGAAGCTGGAGAAGTACCTGGAGCTGGTGCCCTGCGCCAGCTGCCAGGGGCTGCGGCTGCGGCCTGAGGCCCTGGCGGTGCGGGTGGGCCCCTTCACCATCAACGAGCTCACCTCCGTCAGCGTGGCCGACACCCTGGCCCGCATCGAGGCCCTGATGGGGGTGGGCGACAGCGAAGGGGCCGAGCCCCTGCTCAGCAGCCGCCAGATCCAGATCGGTGATCTGGTGCTGCGGGAGATCCGCATGCGGCTGCGCTTCCTGCTCGATGTGGGGCTCGATTACCTCAGCCTCGACCGCCCCGCCATGACCCTCTCGGGCGGCGAGGCCCAGCGGATCCGGCTTGCCACCCAGATCGGCGCCGGCCTCACCGGCGTGCTCTACGTGCTCGACGAGCCCAGCATCGGCCTGCACCAGCGGGACAACGACCGCCTGCTGGCCACCCTGATCAAGCTGCGCGATCTGGGCAACACCCTGATCGTGGTGGAGCACGACGAGGACACGATCCGTGCCGCCGACCACCTGGTCGACATCGGCCCCGGTGCCGGCGTCCACGGCGGTCACATCGTCGCCCAGGGCTCCCTGGCCAACCTGCTGGCCGCCGAGGAGTCCCTCACCGGCGCCTACCTGAGCGGCCGCCGCTCCATCCCCACCCCCGCCGAGCGCCGGGATGCGGGCAGCCGCCGGCTGCTGCTGCGCAACTGCACCCGCAACAACCTGCGCGGCATCGATGTGGAGATCCCCCTGGGCCGCCTGGTCTGCGTCACCGGGGTGAGCGGCAGCGGCAAGAGCACCCTGGTCAATGAGCTGCTGCACCCGGCCCTGGAGAACCGGCTGGGGATGAAGGTGCCGTTCCCCAGCGGCATGGAGGAGCTGTTGGGCATCAAGGCGATCGACAAGGTGATCGTCATCGACCAGTCGCCGATCGGCCGCACCCCCCGTTCCAACCCGGCCACCTACACCGGCGCCTTCGATCCGATCCGCCAGGTGTTCGCCGCCACCGTGGAGGCCAAGGCCCGCGGCTACCAGGTGGGCCAGTTCAGCTTCAACGTCAAGGGCGGCCGCTGCGAGGCCTGCAGTGGCCAGGGGGTGAACGTGATCGAGATGAACTTCCTGCCCGACGTCTACGTCCAGTGCGATGTCTGCAAGGGGGCCCGGTACAACCGGGAGACCCTGCAGGTCACCTTCCGGGGGCACACGATCGCCGACGTGCTCGAGATGACCGTGGAGCAGGCCTCCGAGGTCTTCGCCTCCATCCCCCAGGCCGGCGATCGGCTCAGCACCCTGGTGGACGTGGGGCTGGGCTACATCAAGCTGGGCCAGCCGGCCCCCACCCTCTCCGGCGGTGAGGCCCAGCGGGTCAAGCTGGCCACCGAGCTCTCCCGCCGCGCCACCGGCAAGACCCTCTACCTGATCGATGAGCCCACCACGGGCCTCAGCTTCTACGACGTCCACAAGCTGATGGACGTGATGCAGCGCCTGGTGGACAAGGGCAATTCGATCCTGGTGATCGAGCACAACCTGGATGTGATCCGCTGCGCTGACTGGCTGATCGATCTCGGTCCCGAAGGGGGCGACAAGGGGGGCGAGATCGTCGTGGTGGGCACCCCCGAAACGGTGGCCGACCATCCCGACAGCCATACGGGTCGCTACCTCCGCCACGTGCTGGAGCAGCACCCCCCCGCCGTCCTGGCCGCCTGAGCGGTCCCCCTTCTCTCCGTTCGCATCCCTTACCCGCCCCTTCCCATGGTTGATGCCACTCCCCCTTCGGCGCTGTCGGCCCAGGAGGCCTGCCTGCTGCGGATCCTCTGCACCGTTGCCTGGTCGGATGGGGAATGCTCGGAGGCGGAGCGCCGCCTGCTGCTGGAGCAGGTCCGGCGTTACTTCCAGAGCGAAGCCCTGACCTCCGACTCCGAAGCGGAGCTGGACGGCTTTCTGGCGGAGAAGCTGCAGCCGGCCGGCCTGGCGGAACTGGTGCCGCAGTTGTCGAGCGAGGAGGACCGGGAGCTGGCCCTCAAGCTCAGCTACATGATCATCCGGGTGGGTCGCCGTTCCCCCGACGAGACCACCATCAATGCCCAGGAACGGGTGGCCTACCGCACCCTGGTGGACCTGCTGGGCCTCAACGACGGCCGGATCCGGGAGATCGAATGGGCCGCCGAAGCCGAGCTGCCCCGCCGCAGCGGCCTGGCCGAACTGCTGGCCCAGGTGGCCTCCGGCTGGGCGGGCGAGAAGCCCTGAAGCGAAGGCCGGCCCGGCTCAGGGGTAGGGCGTTTCGCCGTCGCCGGTGGGATGGGCCTGGTTGGAATCCGGCATCCAGAAGCTGAGGTCGTTGTGCCAGTACAGCCGACCAGGCAACCGGGTGGTGCTCAGCTTGGTGTGGCCCAGGGCCGACATCAGCTGGGTCATCTCCAGGGGCGAAAGGTCGGTGACCATGTCACTGCCGGCGATCTGCAGCAGGGCAGGCAGTTTGGTGATCGTGGCGGGTTCGCCCAGCTTGCGGAACACCTGGGCCATCACCAGCCGCTGGCGCTCCATCCGGCCCAGGTCGCCGCGCTCGTCATGGCGGAAGCGCAGGAATCCTTCCAGGGCCTTGCCGGTCAGCAGCTGCTTGCCGGGATAGAGATCGATGTAGAGCCCCTGGGCGTTATCGACGTAGTACATGCGCTTGGGCACATCCACTTCGACGCCACCGAGGGCTTCCGCCACCTTGGCCACCCCGTTGAGGTTGACCTTCAGGTAGCGATCGATCGGAGAGGCGAGCAGCTTGCCCACCTCCGATTTGGTGGTCTCGATGCCGCCCAGGGCGAAGAGGGAGTTGGCCTTGACCACCCCGAGCTGGTCCGACTCGATGAAGGTGTCCCGGGGAACCTGGGTGATCTTGGTGGTGTTGCCATCCAGCTGGACGGTGAACATCACGTCGGTGTTGTCACCGACCTTGTCGCGGCCGAGCACCAGAATGCGCCGGTTCTCGAGCGTCAGCGGATTGAGCACGGCCCCGATGCTGCGGGGCATGGGGATCAGGCCGGCCATGCGGGTGGCCAGCATTCCCGGCAGTGGCCCGGCCATGGCGACACCCACCGCCACGCCCAGGGCGAAGGGGAGCAGGGGGCGGCGTCGGCCTTTCTTCAGGGCAGGCACCGGACGGAGCACGTCCTGTTCCACCAGCGCCACGGCACCGCGCTCCGCCTTGCTGCGGGCTTTCTTGGTGTGGGAGCGATGGGAATGGAGGTGGGCCTGGCTCATGGTGCTGCCTGCTGGGCCGCACCTTAAGGCCCAGGAGCCTGAAAAACCAGTGGTGGCGACGGTTCAGCGGCTGGTCCCGACCGACACATGGGCGGCGGCCGCATCGGCGCGGCTCCGGGCCTCGGCCTCGTCCCCGCCGCGGGCCACCGCCACCCCCATGCGCCGGTGGGGCCGGGTCTCCGGTTTGCCGAACAGCAGCACCTGGGTGTCCGGCACCGCCAGGGCCGCCTCAAGTCCCTGGTACTGCACGGTTCCCCCCGGTTCCGCCATCGTTTCCGGCGCCAGGATCACCCGGGAAGCGGCCGGCCCCAGCGAACGGATCGCCGGGATCGGCAGCCCCAGCACGGCGCGGAGGTGCAGCTCGAACTCGCTCAGGTTCTGGCCCATCAGCGTCACCAGCCCGGTGTCGTGGGGGCGGGGGGAGAGCTCCGAGAACACCACCTCCTCCTCGCCGGGGTCGCCGCAGAGAAAGAACTCCACCCCGAACAGGCCGGCGCCGCCCAGCTCGTCGGTGACCGCCAGGGCCATCGCCTGGGCCGCGGCCAGCGGCTTCTCCCCCAGGCGGGCCGGTTGCCAGCTGCACTGGTAGTCGCCCCGTTCCTGGATGTGGCCGATCGGCGGGCAGAACAGGGTGGGACCCTGCCACTGGCGCACCGTCAGCAGGGTGATCTCGAGGGAGAAGCGCAGGAATTCCTCGACGATCACCCGTTCGCCGGCCCCCCTGGCCCCGTCCATGGCCGCCGTCCAGGCCGCCGCGATGTCCTCCGGTCCGCGCACCACGCTCTGACCCTTGCCGGAGGAACTCATCACTGGCTTGACCACCACGGGCCAGCCCAGGGGCGCCGCCGCCGCCGCCAGCTCCGCGGCGCTTTCCGCATAGGCGAAGCGGGCGGTGCGCAGCCCCAGCCCCGTGGCGGCCAGGTCCCGGATGCGGTCGCGGTTCATCGTCACCGCCGTGGCCCGCGCCGTGGGGATCACCGTGAGGCCCTCCGCTTCCAGGTCGGCCAGGGCATCGACGGCCAGGGCCTCGATCTCCGGAATCACCACGTCGGGGCGGTGGCGCCGCACCACGGCCCGCAGGGCGTCGGGGTCGGCCATGGCGACCACCTCCGCGACCTGGGCCACCGTCATGGCCGGGGCTCCGGCATAGCGGTCGACGGCGATCACCCGGCAGCCCAGTCGCTGGGCGGCGATCGCCACTTCCTTGCCCAGTTCGCCGCTGCCCAGCAGCATCACGGTCCGGGGGAAGGGGGCGGGGCCGGCTGCCATGGAACGGATCAACGCAAGCGCTGATCCTGCCGCGGCACGGGGCCGTCCCCTAGTCTGCCGCGATGCTTCCGGCCCTTCCCCCGCTTCCCCTGGCCTTCAGCACCGTCGGCGAGGCCGCCGACGGCCTGCTGCCCTTCGGCTGGAACATCGCCGATTTCCAGAAGTGGACCCTCATCTACCTGGGGGTGTCGTCCCTGGCCTTCGTGGTGGTGTGGCTGGTGGGATTCCTGCGCCGCTGACGGCCCCGGGGGATCCCGGCGCATCGTCGCTCAGTTGGGCAGTTCGTTGAGCAGGGTGAGCTGGCTTTCGGCCGAGTCCTCACTCACGAACCCGTAGGCCTCGAACACCGCCGGGTCGGGATGGGTGATGCGCTGGCCATCGCTGTGGCGTTCCACCCGGAAGCCTTCGCCGGCCATGCGGCGCATCAGGGCGGCCGCCTCTTCGAGACGGGCGGCCATGGCTTCGAGGCTGGCGCAGTCGGCGGTGAGGCCCGTTTCCTTCCAGGTGAAATAGGCCATGGCCCGGGGGTGCGAAGGACGGATCGGCGGCGGTCAGGGCAGCAGCACCAGACCCACCATCACCAGTATCAGGCTGATCCCCCAGAAGCCGATCACCACGGCCTGCTCCGGCCGGCCTCCCAGCTCGAAATGGTGGTGCAGCGGCGCCATGCGGAACAGGCGGCGACCCTGGCCGGCGGCATCCTTGGTGGCCTTGTAGAACCCCACCTGCAGGATCACCGACAGGGATTCGGCCAGGAACACCCCTCCCATCAGCAGCAGGGGCCAGAGGCTGTCGCTCAGCAGCGCCACCGACGACAGGGCCGCTCCCATGGCCAGGGAGCCGGTGTCGCCCATGAACACCCTGGCGGGATGGCGGTTCTGGCTGAGGAATCCCAGCCAGCAGCCCGCCATGGCGGCGCAGAACGCCGCCAGCACCGGATCCCCCCCATGGCCCCGCAGCATCAGCTGCAGCCCCATCCCGGTGAAGACCACCGCCCCGCAGCCGGCGGCCAGGCCGTCGAGCCCATCGGTGAGATTGGTGGCGTTGCTCTCCGCCAGGAACACGAACAGGGCCAGCGGCCAGATCAGCAGCCCGAGGGTGAGCACCTGTCCGAAGGGCAGCCCCACGTCCCCGGGGACGCCGCCCCCCAGCCAGCCGCCGGCATGGGCCCAGGCCAGGAAGGCCCCCGCCGCCAGGGCCTGCAGCAGCAGTTTGCCCCTGGGGCTCAGGCCCGTGTTGGTCTGGCGGGTCAGGCTGCGCCAGTCATCCATGGCGCCGATCGCCATGTAGGCGAGGGTGACGGCTGCCACCGCCAGCAGCCGGGGGTCGCCCGGACTGATCAGGCCTCCCACCAGCACCCCGGCCGGTACCACCAGCAGCCCCCCCATGGTGGGCGTGCCGGCTTTGCTGTGGTGGGCCTGGGGGCCTTCCTCGCGAATCACCTGACCCAGCTTCAGGGCCCTCAGCCGGGGCACCCCCCAGGCGGCCGCGGCGGCACTGGCCAGCGCCGCCACCACCAGGGGCAGGGTGAGCATCGAATTGGCCACCAGGACATCGCTTGCCAGGCAGGCAGCCAGCAGGAGCAGGGCGAGCAGGGCCGCAGGGGCCGGGATCGGGCGTGAGGCCATCGGAACCGCGGGAGCCTCAGTCGTTCAGTCTTCCCAGTCTTCCTCGGGCTGCTCGTCGGCCGGGTTGTAGTCCTCCTTCTCGCCCATCAGCGCCGAAAGCTCCTCTTCCTCTACCGTGCTCACGTCGGTGCTGGCGGTTTCCTCGTCGGCCACCAGCCGGCCGCTGGCCTCCAGCAGACTCAGGAGATCGGGCTCATCCCGCAGGGGAAGCACCGGCGCCGGCTCGCTGCGCCGGTAGCGGGTGAGGGAAGGATTGATCGTGTCGAGAATGCTCATGCCGTCAGGCTAGGTCGTCATGGACCGACTCTCCAACCTACAGCGCCGTGCCGATGACCTCCTCCAAGCTCCAGCAGGTGGGGGCGCTCTGGTCGCTGGCCCTGGTCATGAGCGTCCTGGTGGTGGCGGCGGGTGACCGCTGGCCCGGGCCCCTGCCGATTCAGCCGCTGCTGGTGGCCGGATTGCTGCTGGGTCCGCCGCTGCTGATGGCCCTGTGGCTGGTGATCCGCTGGCGGCTGCCGGCGCCCGACCAGGGGGGAGGACCCCTCCAGGGGACAGAATCTGTCGAGATTGCTCGGGAGCGGCACTGATGGTGGAGACGGCGCAGGCAGGCAAGGGGCCGGGCGAACCGCGGGCCGAGCGGGTCGTGCTCGCCTACTCCGGGGGCGTCGACACCAGTGTCTGCATTCCCTACCTGCTGCAGGAGTGGGGGGTGAAGGAGGTGATCACCTTCGCCGCCGATCTGGGCCAGGGCGACGAGCTCGAACCGATCCGGCTCAAGGCGCTGGCGGCCGGCGCCAGCCGCTCCCTGGTGGATGACCTGATCGAACCCTTCATCCGCGACTTCGCCTTCCCCGCCATCCGGGCCAATGCCCTCTACGAGGGGCGATACCCCCTCTCCACCGCCCTGGCCCGCCCCCTGATCGCCCGTCGCCTCGTCGAGGTGGCCCGCGAGGTGGGTGCCGATGCGGTGGCCCACGGCTGCACCGGCAAGGGCAACGACCAGGTGCGCTTCGATGTCGCCATCGGCGCCCTGGCCCCCGATCTGAAGGTGCTGGCCCCGGCGCGGGAATGGGGCATGAGCCGGGAGGAGACGATCGCCTACGGCGAACGCTGCAATATCCCGGCGCCGGTGAGCAAGAAGTCCCCCTATTCGATCGATCTCAACCTGCTGGGCCGCAGCATCGAGGCGGGCCCCCTGGAGGATCCGATGGTGGAGCCACCCGAGGAGGTCTTCGCCATGACCCGGTCGGTGGCCGACGCCCCGGCCGAGGGCCAGGTGGTGGAGATCGCCTTCGAGCAGGGCAACCCGGTGGCCATCGATGGGGTGCGCCTCGATCCGGTGGCCCTGATTCGCCAGGCCAATGCCCTGGCCGGTGCCCATGGCTTCGGGCGCCTCGACATGATCGAGAACCGGGTGGTGGGCATCAAGAGCCGGGAGATCTACGAAACCCCCGGGCTGCTGCTGCTGATCCGGGCCCACCAGGAACTCGAGAGCCTCACCCTGGCGGCCGACGTGCTGCGCTACAAGCGCCAGATCGAGATGAGCTGGGCGGATCTGGTGTACCAGGGCCTCTGGTTCGGTCCCCTCAAGGACGCCCTCGACGGCTTCCTCGATCGCACCCAGGCCACCGTCAATGGGGTGGTGCGGATCCGGCTGATCAAGGGCAGTGCTGTCGTGGTGGGCCGCTCCAGTGCCAGCGACAGCCTCTACGTCCCCGACATGGCCACCTACGGCGCCGAGGACCTGTTCGATCACCGTGCCGCTGAAGGTTTCATCTATGTGTGGGGCATGCCTACGCGCTTATGGGCCGCCCGTCGTCGTGGCGATTGAGGCCCCGGGGGGCATTCTTTCCGGAACGGGCCCCGTTCCCGGAGAGTCTGTCCAGCCGCAGGGCCCGGCGCAGGGCCTGGCCCCAGCCCGATGACGGGGCCACCGTGGGCAGCAGCAGCGGCCGGTTGGAGGACGCAGGATCCGCCTCGGCGGGGTTGAGGCTGTAGAGCCGCTCCCGCAGGGCCTGGTTGTCGGCGAGCAGGTGCTTCTGGTGCTCCATCACCGTGGCCAGGCGCTGCTGGAACTTGCGTTCGAAGATCTCCGGCAGGTCTTCGAGCATTTCGTGCAGGGCCCGGAGTTCCTCCTGGGCCGCAGCCAGTTCCCGCTCCAGCTGGTGCGCGTCAGCCCCCGGAGCGCTGGTGAGGGCGAGGTCGGCGGATGCCGGGGCCGGCCGTGGCGGTGAAGCGGTCACGGGGGCCGGTTCCACCGCTACGGGCTCAAGGGGTTCGGCGTCGCCGAAACTGAAACTCGCCGGCGGCCCGGTGGTGGGTGCCGGTGGGTCGGACGGCCACACGGAGGGTGTGAACGCCGGTGAGGCCGGCATCGGACGCGAGGATGCGACGGTTGGTTCGGAAGACTCCTCGCTTTCCACCGCAGACATCCCACAGACCGGTAAAGGGGACTCTACGCCCAGTGATCAGGGCCCGGCCAGTGGCCGTCAGGCCGATGCCGGCTCGGTCGGGGCCACATCCACCGTCAGGCCGGGGGCGGTGCGGGGCGGGGGCATCGGACCGTCCTGGATGACGGTGAGGTAGCGGATCACGTCTTCGGAGAGGCGCATGGCCCGCTCCAGCAGGGCGACCTGCTGGCCGTCGCCGTCGTGGTTGAGCTGCACGTAGATCCCTTCCCGGTGCTTGGCGATCGGGTAGGCCAGCCGACGCTTGCCGCGCATCTGGGTGTCGAGCACTTCGGCACCGGCCTCGATGACGAGGTCGCGGTACTTGGCGACGTGGGTTTCGACCTCCTCCTCCGGAATATCCGGACGGAGGATGTACATGGTTTCGTAATAGGACTGCGTCATGGTCGCCTGTTGGTGGTCACCGCCCGAGCCGCGGAGGCTCGTTTGGGGCTGAGGGGCTCGCAGCCCGTCAGCAACGGATTCAGCAACTTATCGCAGCGTTGGCAGGACCCTCAGTACAGCTGCATCCGCACGGCCTCCGACACCGTGGGAATGTCCGCCTCCTGGCCCCGCAGGGTCTGGATCACCGAGAACAGCACCAGCAGCAGGGTTCCCAGGAAGATCGTGTTGGAGAGGGTGCGCAGGGCGAAGCCCCCGCCGAGGGGGGCCAGCACGGTGTCGAAGGCCAGGGTGAGCAGCACCAGCACGATGTCGAGCAGGATCGCCTGCAACACGTTGAAGCGGATGCCGTAGGGCACCTGGCTGTTGCGCACCACCAGCAGGAACAGCAGCAGGAACAGCACCAGGCTGCCGAAGGGAACCGCCCGCTCCAGCAGCACCAGGGGCAGGGCCGGCAGGGCCAGCCACTCCAGCAGGGGGAACTGGGCGAACAGGGACTGGCCGAAGCGGAGAGCGTCGCTCAGCGGCAGCAGGTAGGCCAGGGCTCCCAGGAGTCGCTGCCAGATCGGGGGGCCTTCCATCGGTGCGGGGGCGCGTGGCGCCGGGGAGAACAGGGGGTGAAGCAAAGGCTAGGGGGCCTCCAGCCGTGCCAGCGCTGCCGCCCGCATGGTGGCCACCGGCACCTGCTGCAGGCCGCTCCACAGCCGCAGCGCGGCGGCCCCCTGCTGCACGAGCATCTCCAGCCCGTCGATGGCGCCGCAGCCCCGCTCCTGGGCCAGCCGCAGCAGGGCGGTGGGGCGCGGGGTGTAGATGAGGTCGTAGACCGTGGCCCCCGCCGGCAGGGCCTCCAGCTGATCCGCCCGCAGCGGCGAGCGCGTCGCGGCCAGGGGGTCGGCGGCGGAGGCCATGCCCACCGGGGTGGTGTTGACCACCAGGTCGGCCGTTCCCAGGGCGTCGCGGAGGTCCCCGGGTCGCTCGGGGGGCTCCTCCCGCCAGAGGAGAGGTTCCAGGGCCGGGGACCAGGCCGAGCAGCCGGCGAGGAACGCGTCCAGGCCGGCCTCGCTGCGGCCCGCCACCCGGATGCGGCCCACCCCCAGGTCCACCAGGCCGGCCACCACGGCCCGGGCACTGCCGCCGCAGCCCAGCACCACGGCCTGGCGTTCGCTCCAGGGGCGCCCGCCGGCTTCCGCTTCAGGGATGGCCAGCCGCAGCGGCGCCAGGAATCCCTCCACATCCGTGTTGGCGCCGAGCCAGCCACCGCCTTCGCGGGGCACCAGGGTGTTCACGGCCCCCAGCCGCCGTGCCAGCGGCGTGAGCGTGTCCGCCAGGGCGGCCGCCGCCTGCTTGTGCGGCAGGGTGACGTTGAGGCCCCGGCAGCCGATGGCCTCCAGCGCTGCCAGCACGGGGGCCAGCTTCGCGGCGGGCACCGGCAGGGCCAGATACACCCAGTCCAGACCGAGGTCCCGCAGGGCGGCGTTGTGCATCACCGGTGAAAGGGAATGGTGCACCGGATCCCCCAGCACACCGGCCAGGGCCGTGTGGCCGCCGATGGCGCCTGGTCCACCGGGCTCCGGCGGGATCGGAAGGGTCGGCATGGGGGTCGTGCTGGCTGTCACCGCCCGACCGTAGACCCCCCGAATCGCAGGCCCCGACTGGCATCCCGGGCATGGTTGGTACGGCGCCGGTTCGGGAACCACCCCTCGCCTGGGTGAACCCCTGATGCGGAAGATGGCTCCAGTCAGAACTTCATCCACTCCAGGAGGTGGTCATCCATGGGCAAGGTCGTCGGTATTGACCTCGGCACCACGAACAGCTGCGTCGCCGTGATGGAGGGCGGCAAGCCCACGGTGATCGCCAACGCCGAGGGCTTCCGCACGACGCCCTCGGTGGTCGCCTACACGAAGAACCAGGACAAGCTGGTGGGCCAGATCGCCAAGCGCCAGGCGGTCATGAACCCGGAGAACACCTTCTATTCCGTCAAGCGTTTCATCGGCCGTCGTGTCGATGAGGTCAACGAGGAATCCAAGGAAGTCAGCTACGGCGTCGAGAAGGCCGGCTCCAACGTCAAGCTGAAGTGCCCGGTGCTCAGCAAGCAGTTCGCCCCGGAGGAAATCTCCGCCGAGGTGCTGCGCAAGCTGGCGGAGGACGCCGGCAAGTACCTGGGTGAAACCGTCACCCAGGCTGTGATCACGGTGCCGGCCTACTTCAACGACTCCCAGCGCCAGGCCACCAAGGACGCCGGCAAGATCGCCGGCCTCGAGGTCCTGCGCATCATCAACGAGCCCACGGCGGCGGCCCTGGCCTACGGCCTGGATCGCAAGAGCAACGAGCGCATCCTGGTCTTCGACCTCGGCGGCGGCACCTTCGACGTGTCCGTGCTGGAAGTGGGTGACGGCGTCTTCGAGGTGCTCTCCACCAGTGGCGACACCCACCTCGGCGGCGATGACTTCGACAAGGTGATCGTCGATTACCTGGCCGACAACTTCAAGGCCAACGAAGGCATCGACCTGCGCCAGGACAAACAGGCCCTGCAGCGCCTCACCGAAGCGGCCGAGAAGGCCAAGATCGAGCTCTCCAGCGCCACCCAGGCCGAGATCAATCTGCCCTTCATCACCGCCACGCCCGAAGGGCCCAAGCACCTCGATCTCACCCTCACCCGGGCCAAGTTCGAGGAGCTCGCCTCCAAGCTGATCGACCGCTGCCGCGTGCCGGTGGAGCAGGCCCTCAAGGACGCCAAGCTCTCCACCAGCGAACTCGACGAGGTGGTGATGGTGGGTGGCTCCACCCGCATCCCGGCCGTGCTTGAGCTGGTGAAGCGGATCACCGGCAAGGACCCCAACCAGACGGTCAACCCCGACGAGGTGGTGGCCGTGGGTGCCGCCATCCAGGGCGGTGTGCTCGCCGGTGAGGTGAAGGACATCCTGCTGCTCGACGTCACGCCGCTCTCCCTGGGCGTGGAAACCCTCGGCGGCGTGATGACCAAGATGATCACCCGCAACACCACCATCCCCACCAAGAAGGCCGAGGTCTATTCCACGGCGGTGGACGGCCAAACCAACGTGGAGATCCACGTGCTCCAGGGCGAGCGGGAGATGGCTTCCGACAACAAGTCGCTGGGCACCTTCCGTCTCGACGGTATCCCGCCGGCGCCCCGTGGCGTGCCCCAGATCGAGGTCACCTTCGACATCGACGCCAACGGCATCCTCAGCGTCACCGCCAAGGACAAGGGCAGCGGCAAGGAGCAGAGCATCTCCATCACCGGCGCCTCCACCCTCAGCGACAACGAAGTCGACAAGATGGTGAAGGATGCGGAGGCCAACGCCGCCGCCGACAAGGAGAAGCGCGAGAAGATCGACCTGAAGAACCAGGCCGAGACCCTCATCTACCAGGCCGAGAAGCAGCTGGGCGAACTCGGCGACAAGGTGGGCGCTGAGGACAAGGCGAAGGTGGAGGGCTTCACCAAGGACCTCAAGGAGGCCATGGAGAAGGACGACTCTGCCGCCATCAAGGCCACCCTTGAGCAGCTGCAGCAGGCGCTCTACGCCGCCGGTGCCGCCGTGTACCAGCAGGCCGGTGCCGATGGGGCTGCCGCCGGTGCCGCCCCCGGGGGCAACGGCAACGGGGCCTCCGCCAGCGGTGCCGACGATGTGATCGACGCCGAATTCACCGAGAGCAAGTGAGCCGGACCGGCCGGGCCCCGCAGCCCGGCCCCCCATCACCGCCGCCCCCCGTCAGGGGGGCTTTTTCATGGCGATGGGAGGCCGAGCGGTCTTCCGAGCGGGCGTCAGTCCGGGGCCTCGATGCGCTCGGCCACCCAGGCGGCGGTGGCCGGTGCCAGCAGGATGCCGTTGCGGTAGTGGCCCCCGGCCAGGAGCAGGCCGGGGGCCGGGGCCTCGAGCAGGGGGGCAGGGCGGCCCACGGGCCGGGGGCGCAGGCCCTGCCAGTGGCGCAGCACCCGGGCCCGGCGCAGCCAGTCCGGGGCGGCCCCGTCCAGGTGCCGCATCCCTGCCAGCTGGTCGGGATCGGCCCGCCGGCCCGGCTCCAGGGTCGCCCCCAGCCACAGTCCCCGCCCTCCCGCCAGATCGGGGCGGGGCACCAGGTTGATGCCGCGCCACACCACCGCCCCCGGCCAGTTCAGCGCCAGCGGCTCCTCCAGCTCCAGTTCCAGGGCCTGGCCGAGCACCGGTTCCAGCTCCCACGTGGGAGCTTCGTTCCCCACCACGGTTTCCAGCAGGGCGCCGCCGGCGATTCCTGCCGCCAGCACCACCCAGGCCGCCGCCTCGCTTGCTCCCGTCGCCAGCGTCACCCGCCAGCCCCCCTGGTGGGGCTCCAGGGCCACGGCGGCGCCTGAGCGGGTTGTCAGCCCCCGGCGGGCGGCATCGTCGGCCAGGGCCGCCTGGGCCGCGCCGGGGTCGAGCTGGCCATCCCGCGCCGAAAACAGACCCGCCAGGGCGGGTTGCGGGATCTCAGGCGAGAGCAGCGCAAGGCGTTCCCGGCCCCAGAGCTCCAGGGGCAGACCCAGCGCCCGTCGCCGTTCGACCAGTCCCTCCAGGCGTTCCCGCTGGGCCGGATCGTCCGCCAGCAGCAGCAGTCCCTCGCGGCGGGGAATCCGGTGGCCGCGCTCCGCGAGTTCGGCGTGCCAGTGGTGCCAGAGCCCCAGGCTGCGCTGGCGCAACTCCCAGGCCCGGCCGCGGTCCCGGTGGAACACGTCGGCCATCAGCACGCCGAGGGCCGCCCGGCTGCCCGCTTCGGGGTCGGCCTCGGTGGATCCCCCCAGGCCGGGGTCGATCAGCAGGACGGTGTGGCCGCGGCGCTGGAGCAGCCAGGCGCAGGCCAGGCCGACCATGCCGGCGCCGATGACGATGACCGAGCGGCCGGTGATGCCAGCTGCGGGAAGCTGGGGTGACTGGTTCAGGCGTCGGCGTCGGCCACGGGCTCTGCAGCGGGGGCGGGGGCTGCTGCCTTTGCCGTGGCGATCAGGTCGAGGGCCTGGGCAGGAATGACTTCGGCGTAGGAACCGAAGCCGCTGGCCACCTTGATGTAGGCCTTGCGCAGGCTTTCACCGTCCTGGAGACGGGCGGCCTCATCGAGCTGGGCCAGGGCCGACTTCAGCTTTTCGGCGCGCTTCTCGGCATCGTCGCGATCGCCGGGCAGGAGCCGCTGGTTGATGTAGAGCATCTCCCGACCCACTTCCTGCATCGGTCCGTGGATCAGGTTGCGGGTGAAGACCCAGTTGCGGTCATTGACCAGATCCGCCAGCTCGGGCAGGCGGTCCTTGGCGGCGAGAAAACCATCGGCCTGCCGGGCGATCAGGGCCATGGCCTCGGGGCTGATCGTGGGGGCTTTGCGGGACTGCTCACCGGAGCAGGCCACCAGCGAGACGCTCAGCAGCAGGGCCATCGCGAGCATGCCGAGGCGGCGCAGCCACCCCTGCGATGTGGATGCGGGAGTCGACGCGACGGCCATGGGACGGAGCGGGTACGAAGGCGGCGCCGTGACTTTACCGGCCTCTCTGCACCAGAGTGGCTCACTGCACCGGCAGGTCCGCGCCGGTGACCCTGCTCCGAGACCATCGATGCGTTCTGCCACGGCGATTCTGCAGTTGATCTGCCCCGATCGCCCGGGGCTGGTGAGTGAGCTCTCCGGCTGGGTTGCGGCCAACGGCGGCAACATCCTTCACGCCGATCACCACACCGATGCCGGCGCGGGTCTGTTCCTGAGCCGGATCGAATGGGCGCTGGCCGGCTTCGGCCTGCCCCGGGAGGCGATCGTTCCCGCCGTGACGGCCCTGGCGGGCCGGCTCGGGGGTGAGGGCCAGGTGCATTTCTCCGATGCCCTGCCCCGGGTGGCGATCTTCGTGAGCCGCCAGGACCATTGCCTGGTGGATCTGCTCTGGCGCACCCGCTCCGGCGAACTGCCGATGCAGGTGCCCCTGGTGGTCTCCAACCATGTCGATCTGGGCGAGCTGGTGAGGGACTTTGGCCCCCGCTTTGAACATCTCCCGATCACGGCCGCGACCCGCGGGGAGGTGGAGCGGCAGCAGCTCGACCTGCTGGCGCAGGAAGGGATCGAGCTGGTGGTGCTGGCCAAGTACATGCAGGTGCTCAGCGCCGACTTCCTGGGGGCCTTTTCCCAGGTGATCAACATCCACCACTCGTTTCTGCCGGCGTTCCAGGGGGCCCAGCCCTACCACCGGGCCTGGGAGCGGGGGGTCAAGCTGATCGGCGCCACCGCCCACTTCGTGACCGAGGAGCTCGACGGCGGCCCGATCATCGAGCAGGCCACCGTGCACGTCAGTCACCGGGACGAGGTGGAGGACCTGATCCGCAAGGGGCGCGACACCGAACGGCTGGCCCTGGCCCGGGCCGTGCGCCTCTACCTGCGCCGCCAGGTGATGGTCTACCGCGGTCGGACCGCCGTGTTTGATTGAGCCATCGATTGGGACCCATCGGCGGTCCTCCGCCACCGTCCCGGTGATCCGTCTCTCCGTCCTCGACGCCCGTCTGCAGGAGCACCGGCCGCCGGCCGCCACTCCCCTGGGCTGGCGCAGTTTCCAGCTCGGGGTGTTCCTGCTGGCCAGCAGTGCCCTCCTGGCCGGGCTGTCGCTGCTGCTCGCCCTGATCCTGGGCAGCCGCCAGCGCCGCTCCCCCCTGGCGGATCGGGCCAACGTGGTGCTGCTGGCCGCGGCCGTCCTGATGGTGCTGGGCTGTTTCCGGGCCGCCAGCAACAACCTGGCCTGGCTGGGGCTGGCCAATTGGCTGCCGTTCTTCTGGGGGTTCTGGGGCTTCCAGCCCTATCTGGCGACCCCCGCCGCCCGCCGCCGGGTGGCCCTGGCCCTGGTGGCCGGCACGGTGCCGGTGGTCCTGACCGGCCTGGGTCAGCTCTGGTGGGGCTGGAGCGGGCCCTTCCAGGCGCTGGGGGGCCTGATCATCTGGCACATCAAGGCCGGCGGAAATCCCCCCGACCGCCTGGCCGGCCTGTTCGATTACGCCAACATCGCCGGGGCCTGGCTGGCCTTGGCCTGGCCCTTCACCCTGGCGGCCCTGCTGGAGCCCGGTCTGGCCCGGGGCCGCCGCGGGGTGGTGCTGTTGATCGCCGTCGGCCTGGTGGCGGCCGTGTTCCTGACCGATTCCCGCAATGCCTGGGGCGCCCTGATGCTGGCGGTGCCGCTGGTGGCCGGTCCGGCCAGCTGGGTGTGGCTGCTGCCGCTGCTGCTGCTGGTGCTGGCCGTGATCGGTCTGGCCACCCTGCCCTGGGTGCCCACCATGCTGCAGGAACCGGCCCGATCCCTGGTGCCCCAGGCGATCTGGGGCCGGCTGATCGACCTCGACTACGGGGGGCAACGCCCCCTGGCGATCACCCGTCTGGCCCAGTGGCGGGCCGCCATCGAGCTGATCGGCGAACGGCCCTGGCTCGGCTGGGGCGCCGCGGCGTTCAGCATCATTTATCCAATGCGCACCGGCCACTGGCACGGCCATCCCCACAACCTGCCCATCGATCTGGCCGTCAGCCATGGCCTTCCCGTCGCCGTGCTGGTGGTGGGTCTGGTGCTGTGGCTGCTGCTGAGGGCCGGCCGACTGGGCATGGCCTCCGGCACCCTGTTCGACCGGGCCTGGTGGGCGGCGGCCCTGGTGCTGGTGGCCCTGCATGCCACCGACATCCCCTTCTATGACAGCCGGGTCAACGTGGCGGGCTGGGTGCTGCTGGCGGGGCTTCGCAGTTATCGGCAGCCAGCGCCTCCTGGCGGTGCCTGAGCAGGGTGGCCGCCGGCAGGGGCCCCTCCAGGTGGCCCCAGGGCAGCACACACCCCTCGTCCCAGACCGCATGGATCACCTGCTCCCAGGGGGGCGGTGGCGGCAGGGGCACGGGCAGATCGGCGGGAGGGACCACGTCGCCGGCGAGCACGGCCCGGTAGGCCTTCTTCCAGCCCCCCTGGCTGTGGTGATCCCCCCGGGCGGCGGCGATCACCAGGGCCAGGCGCCGGTCGCTGCGGGAGAGCAGGGCCTGGATCACGCTCCAGCCATAGCTTTCGGGCCGCAGCTCGATCCCCTGGGGCTGGAGGCGCCGGGCCAGCCGTTTGAGCCGTTTCTCCGCCTCCGGCCGCACCCCCTGCCACTGGAACGGGGTGTGGGCCTTGGGCACGAAGCTGCTCACTCCCAGGGACAGCCTCAGGCCAGGGGTGGCCTTCTTCAGGGCCAGCAGCAGATCGGCCGTGGCTTCGATGTCGGCCTCCTCCTCCGTGGGCAGGCCGGCCATTCCGTAGAACTTCAGACCCGTGAGCCCCCCTTCCCGGGCGTAGCGGGCCGCCGCGAAGATCTCCTCGTTGCTGAGCTTCTTGTTGACCACGCGGCGCATCCGCTCGCTGCCGCTTTCGATGGCGATCGTGAGTGACTTGCTGCCCCGTTTGGCCAGGATCCGCCCCAGCTGGGGGGTCACCGTGGCGGCCCGTACCGAACTGACCGAAACGCGGGTGCCTTCGAAGCGATCCTGGTCCAGCCAGCTCAGCAGATCGCCGAACTGGGGGTGCTGGGTGACCGAGGCCCCCAGCAGCCCCAGCCGCTGGGTGGCCCCCAGGCCCAGCTCCACAGCCGGGATCAGCCCGTCGTCGAGGGAGGCGGTGCGGAAGGGCAGGGTCAGGTAGCTGGCCAGACAGAAGCGGCAGAGCTCCGGGCAGCTGCGGGCCACCTCCACCATGTGGATCGACGGCCAGGCGGCCTCCGGGGTGATGACGGTGGAATGGCTCAGGGTGTTGCCCCGCCAGGTCTGCTTGGCCACCGCAGCTGGCAGGCCGGCTTCGAGCGGCTCCACCGCCAGCAGGGCCCCGTCGGCCCCGTAGCGGGGGGCATAGAGGCTGGGCACATAGACCCCCGGCTGCTGGGCCAGGGCCCGCAGCAGCGCTGGCCGCGGCAGGGTCCGGCCGGCCTGCAGGGCATCGAGGAAATCGGGCAGCAGCTGTTCGCCGTCACCGAGCAGCACCACATCGAAGAAGGGCGCCAGGGGTTCGGGGTTGGCGGTGAGCACCGGCCCGCCGCCGAACACGATCGGGTCGGCGTCGCCGCGCTGATGGCTCCAGAGGGGAATGGCCTGCTGCTCCAGCAGATCCAGCAGCACGGGGCCATCCAGTTCCCAGCTCAGGGACAGGCCGAACAGGTCGCAGGAGCGGTGCGGCGGATCCCCCCGATCGGTGAACAGCCGCCGCACATCCACATCGGCCCGGCGGGCCAGGGTGGCCCAGACCACCTGGTAGCCGAGGCTGGTGATGCCCACCGAATAGGTGCTGGGGAAGGCCAGCACCGCCCGCAGGGCATCGGCGGCCGGCTGGGCGGGCTCGAACAGCAGCGTTTCCTGGTTCAGGGGGGCGGAACACGTGGGGAGGGAACCCCAGCGTGTCACCGCCACGGTGCTTCCGTTGGGGCCCGCCGGCCGCCGCCCGGCCCTACTTGCCGATCAGGCCGCTCAGGGGACCGATCAGGCCCGTGATCGCCGAACCGGCGGCCGCGGCATCGGGTCTGGCCCCCTTGTCGAAGGTGCTGAGGACGGTGTTGGCCGCATCGTTGATCGCCGACCACTTGTCACCGGCCAGGGGCTGGATCACGGGGGCCGCCTTGGCCCACAGGGCCTTGAAGCCACCCATGGTGACGATGGCGGCCTGGAGATTGCCGCCCTTCACCTCGCTTTCGCCTTTGCGGAGCAGGTCGATCACGGGCGTCACGGCCGGAGCCAGGGCGGCCTGGCCGGTGGCGGTGGCCGTGTCGGCCAGCTTTTCGGTGGTCTGTCGGGCGGCTTCCTTCTGGCTCGAGCAGGCGGAAAGGGAGAGGGACCCGGCCACGGCCAGGGCCATGGCGGTGGTCAGCATCAGTCGGTTGGGGCGCATGATCCTTTCTCGAATCGCTACGTCTGAAACGTACGGACCCCAGGCAGGGCGAGCGTTTTTGTTGGCTTGTTGTAACTGTTGCTACTAAGTACGGGAGGGATTCGATCCGCCGCTCGATCCGCTGCGCCGCCCGTCGCGCCTCCGCCGCTGCCCTGGCGAGGCATTGCCGCTGCACGGACCGGACGCGCTCCTTAAAGTCAGCGCTCCATGGAGGCCCACCATGCCCAGTTTCGTCGAGATCATCCTCGGCATCCTGGTGCTGTTCGGAGGCGGCGAGCTGTTCGTGGCCGGCTCCGTGGCCCTGTCCCTGCTGTTGGGGATTCCCCAGATCGTGATCGGCCTGACCGTCGTTTCGCTGGGCACCAGCACGCCGGAACTGTTCGTGAGCCTGCTCTCCACGATCCAGGGGGATGCCGACCTGGCAGTCAGCAATGTGGTGGGCAGCAACATCTTCAACATCCTGGTGGTGCTGGGCGCCAGCGCGGCCATCGTTCCGCTGCGGGTCAGGAGCCGACTGGTGCGCCGCGATGTGCCCCTGCTGCTGGGCATCTCCATGGCCGTCTGGGGCATGGCCTCGGGGGGCCGGCTCACCTGGCAGGCAGGGGTGGCGCTGCTGTTCGCGACGGTGGCGAACGTTATCTGGGAGATGCGCACAGCCTCGGAGGAGCCGGCGGAGGACGAGGACGACAGCGAAGCGGAGAGGGCCACCCCGCCGGTGGCCGCCATCAAGCTGGCGGCGGGCCTGGTCTTGCTGGTGCTCGGTTCCCAGCTGCTGGTGAAGGGCGCCACCACCGCCGCCGTGGCCCTGGGGGTGAGCCAGACCGTGATCGGCCTGACGATCGTGGCCGCCGGCACCTCCATGCCCGAACTGGTCACCTCCGTGGTGGCCGCCTATCGGGGCAAGGCCGATCTGGCCATCGGCAACGTGGTGGGCAGCAACCTGCTCAACCAGATCGTGATACTGGGGCTCTGCGCCGTGGTCTCCGGCGGCAAGGGGCTGGCGGTGGATCCGGTGATGGTGAACCGAGACCTGCCGATCATGGTGGCCACCACCCTGGCCTGCCTGCCGATCTTCTGGACCAACGGCGTGATCAACCGCCTGGAGGGCTGGCTGCTGCTGGGGCTCTACGGGCTCTACCTGGCGGAGCAGGTGCTGGTGGCCACCAGCGGCGGCGATGTGGTCGACAGCTTCCGGTTCGTGGTGCTGGTGGCGGTGCTGCCCCTGCTGCTGGTGTTCCTGGTCTGGCAGGTGCTGCGCTGGAAGCAGCAGCGCAAACACCTGGCCGTTCAAGGCGGCGAATAGAAACCGGGAAGCCCGGGTTGGTGTGGTCGCGTCGATGGGCCCTTGCGGTCAGCGGCGGTAGCCTTTTCCCATGGTCTCCGTCTCCGCACAGCCCTTCGTGCCGCCCGCGATTCCCTGGCGCGAACCCCAGGGGCTGTCGCCGCTGCCGGATCTCGGCCCCGGTCTTGATCCGGAGGCCTGTGGCCAGGCCTTGGCACGGCTCTGTGCCGACGCCGAGGTGATGGCGGTGCTGGCGTTCGGCTCGCGGGCCAGGGGCGAGGCACGCCCCGATTCCGACCTGGACCTGGCGGTGATCGTGGGCCGCGCTCCGCTCAGCCCAACGGAGAAGGCCACCTGCTGGCAGCGCTTTCGACAGGCCGTCGGGCCCCTCGGCGTGCGGGTCGACCTGGTGGTGGCCGGGGCCGCCGACGCTGAACGGTTGAGTGGCTCGCGCTGGCATGTGTTCGGCGATGTGGCCCGCGAGGGGAAAGTGCTCTATGTCGCCGGCTGAGGACGCGGCCCTGCTGCTGGCGATCGTGCGTCGCCATCTGCGCACGTTGCGCATCGGGTTGGATCCCGAGTACCCCGAGGAGGACTGGGGCTTTACCGCCCAGCAGGTGGTGGAGAAGCTGCTCAAGGCGTGGATCGTGCTGAGCGATCGCCGACCACCTCGGGTGCATGAACTGAATGACCTGGCCTCCGTTGCGGGACAGGCCCTGGATCCCCGCCTGGCTGCGCTGCAGGAGTTCGCCGTGGAGGCTCGTTACGAGGAGGGGCCCTTCCCGCTGCCGGCCGAGCGATCGGAGCTGCTGGCCCTCTTGGAGGCTGAGTTGGAACGCTGTGAGCGGGCCGTGGCGCGGCTGGGGTGAGACGAATCCGGGTGTGTTCGCCTTCCGCGCTGCTGGGTTCAGGCTGTTCTGGGATCTGTAGAAGAATCCAGACCTTGAAAGGCCTCTCCAGGAAAGGCTTGGTTGTGAGTACCTAAGCATTGTCTTGCTCAGGCTCTGCCGCTGTGAAAATGACGAATGGGGCCTGCTGGGTTGTTTAGAGAATCTGCTTACTTGGCGTATGCAGGATCTGCATTGACTTCCAATAGCTTTCAACGTGGAGTAGGTATGGGAGAGAACCAGGGTCCCTTGCTCCTATATGTATTCCGCTGAACAGCTGGATAGCTGACCCGCAAACCACGGTTACACATTTTAGGACGTCAATCAAATCCTATGCAGACAAAGGGCTTCGGTAATCCTCTACAGCGCTGCACTCTGTGTTTTCCAGAAAGGACTGGGCAAGCGCCGGTGGTTTGCGAGCCTTCTAAGTAAGTGTTAGCCTTCTTCCCGAAAGCAAGCATAGACAATGAATGCCAGACAGCCGCCTAGAGTATTTGTCTCATACGCGTGGGAGAGCACCGAGCTTAAAACTTGGGTCAAATGCCTCTCCACACGCCTTCGACAAGACGGGGTTGAGGTCTTGCTGGATCAATGGGCCGTCGCGCCAGGAGATCAACTACCCTCGTTCATGGAGAGCGCTATTCGGGATAATGATTTCGTTGTGATCATCTGCACGCCCACCTACAAGGCGAAATCCGAAGGCCGAAAAGGTGGAGTTGGCTATGAAGGAGACATTATGACGGCGGAAGTTCTGCAGTCAAGAAATAATCGCAAGTTCATCCCCGTTCTCAGGGTGGATGAATGGGAGGCATCTTCTCCGGGTTGGCTGCAAGGAAAATATTTCATTGATCTTCGCGATGACCCTTATAATGAAGAGCACTATCAAGATTTACTTGTCACTCTCCTTGGCAATAGAGAAACAGCTCCGCCTGTTCGGGAGAAAGCTGAGGTTCGGATCGCCGGAAAAGTGGAAATACCACAAAGACTAGCAAAGGTGCCACCAGCGATGGCAACTAGCTCACTTATAAAGATTATTGGTGTAATTGCTGATCAGGTCTCTGCCCCGAGAAACGACGGAACTCCTGGTAGTGCTCTTTACCTTGTGCCGTTCAGGCTATCACGCAAGCCGTCTCAGTTCTGGGCAGATGCTTTTGTAAGGGCTTGGAATATGCCACCTCAATTTACTTCAATGCATAGGCCAGGCATTGCCAGAGTCATGGGAAATACCATCATCCTTGATGGAACCACTCTTGATGAGGTAGAGAAATATCACCGTGACACGTTAAGGCTCTGTGTCAACGAAGCAAACAAGGATGAAGACTTGCATGTCAAAGAACGAGAAAAACGAGCTAACGAGGCGGTTAGGCAAGAAGTTGAGCGACGACAGGAGGTAGCGGATGCTGTCAGCCGTATCCGCTTTGATGATGATGGCTAACAGGCCCCTTGGGTGGACAGGCCACCTCCACCTGTCTGCTTCGCCACCCAAACCGCCCTGCCTGCTACTCAGGTGCAGCATTAGGCGCAGCAACACCCACTTCCCGACCACACCTTGCACAAACCTCGCAGCAAGTTTTTCCTCTCGGCCTCTGCTGTTCTGGTCGGCATTGGCTGTGGCGTCACTGCGCTTCAGTGGCCAGACAACCCGAAGCAAGTGGCTGCTCCAATCGCGCTGGGATGCGCAAGCTTGCTTGGTGTGATTTTCGGAGGGCTTTCGCTTCAGTGGTCAACCGCTGCGTACATGGCTGAACAGTCGCTGCGGCAAGGAAAGGATGTCCTTGGTCGTTGGCACGTCAGCTCTGCCTTTTGGCAGCAGTTCGTCGTCTTGAACAAGACCTTCAGCACAAATCAGGTGACAGTGCCAGATTCGATCGAGCCGCAGGGAATAGAGGTCATCTTCAGTCCACGCGCATTCCTCTGTGGTGACCATGTCGAACTCCTGAACCAAACAGCACTTCTGAAAGGCAAGGTGGTCCACTGGGGAGGCGACTGGACCATTGTCAAAGCAAGTCTGGGTGGAGAGAACCCTTGCTGCTTATACCTCTACGGCCGGATTCAAGGCCCTGGGGGTCCACCCTCCTTCAACAACTTCATCGTGCCCGTCCCGGCCCATGCTGTGGCTGAGGCCACGCGGGTCCGTGACCACTTTCTTTCTGCCATTCATCTCGCTGGCTAGGCAGCACGTTGTTTCGTTGTTCGCGCCCAGCGACTTCAAGCCCCTGAACAAGCCGAGCCCCACGGCTAGCCACCAAGTCCGCGCTACAGCGCAGGGCATCATCTGCAGCACGGGCCCGGGCTCTTTCTGCCGGGCCCCGCTTAACTCGAACGTTGGTCCTACCCCTAAACCTCCGCCAGCACCTTGTCTTCCTCCGCTTCGCTCACCACGCGGCCCTGGTCTTCGAAGCCGTCGATCTGATCGAAGTTGAGGTAGCGGTAGAGCTCACCGGCCAGGGGGTCGATGCGGGCCGCGGCGATCGCCAGGTACTCCTCCACGCTGGGGATGCGGCCCAGCTGGGCGCACACGGCGGCCAGTTCGGCACTGCCCAGGAACACCTGGGCGCCGTTGCCGAGCCGGTTGTTGAAGTTGCGGGTGCTGGTGGAGAAGACGGTGGTGTTGTCGTCGACCCGGGCCTGGTTGCCCATGCAGAGCGAACAGCCGGGCATCTCCATGCGGCTGCCGGCCGCCTCGAAGGTGGCGTAGTAGCCCTCCTGGCGCAGCATCTCCTCGTCCATCCGGGTGGGCGGGCAGACCCACAACTTGGCGGTGTTGGTCCCCTGGCCCTCCAGCACCTTGGCGGCGGCCCGGTAGTGGCCGATGTTGGTCATGCAGGAGCCGATGAACACCTCATCGATCCGCTCGCCCGCCACCGCACTCAGCAACTTGACGTTGTCGGGGTCGTTGGGGCAGGCCAGGATCGGTTCCTTCAGCTCGTCCAGGTCGATCTCGATCACGGCGGCGTACTCGGCGTCGGCGTCGGCCTCCATCAGCACCGGATCCGCCAGCCAGGCCTCCATCGCCTTGATCCGTCGCGCCATGGTGCGGGCATCGCTGTAACCGCGGGCGATCATGTTCTTCAGCAGCGCCACGTTGCTGCGCAGGTATTCACTCACCGTCTCGACGCTGAGTTTGATGGTGCTGCCGGCGCAGGAGCGTTCGGCGGTCGCGTCCGTCAACTCAAACGCCTGCTCCAGCTTCAGATCCGGCAGCCCCTCGATCTCCATGATCCGGCCCGAGAACACATTCTTCTTGCCGGCCTTCTCCACCGTGAGCAGTCCCTGCTGGATGGCCACGTAGGGAATGGCATTCACCACGTCCCGCAGGGTGACGCCGGGCTGCAGGGAGCCGCTGAACTTCACCAGCACCGATTCGGGCATGTCCAGCGGCATGGCGCCGATGGCGGCGGCGAAGGCCACCAGCCCCGAGCCGGCCGGGAAGGAGATGCCCAGCGGGAAGCGGGTGTGGCTGTCGCCGCCGGTGCCCACCGTGTCAGGCAGCAGCATGCGGTTGAGCCAGCTGTGGATGATCCCGTCGCCGGGGCGCAGGGCCACCCCGCCGCGGGAGCTGATGAAGTCGGGCAGTTCGGCGTGGGTCTTCAAATCCACCGGCTTGGGGTAGGCCGCGGTGTGGCAGAAGCTCTGCATCACCAGGTCGGCGGAGAAGCCAAGGCAGGCCAGCTCCTTCATCTCGTCCCGGGTCATCGGGCCGGTGGTGTCCTGGCTGCCCACGCTGGTCATCAGCGGTTCGCAGCTCGTGCCTGGACGCACCCCCGGCAGCCCGCAGGCCTTGCCCACCATCTTCTGGGCCAGGGTGAAGCCCTTGCCCGTGTCGGCGGGGGCCACCGGCCGGATGAACACCTCCGAGGCGGGCAGGCCCAACTGGGAGCGCACCTTGTCGGTGAGCGAGCGGCCGATCAGCAGGGGGATGCGTCCCCCGGCCCGCACCTCGTCGGCGATGGTGCTGGGCTTGAGTTCGAAGCGGGCCACCACCTCACCGGCCCCGGGTTCGCCGGCGGCCCGCTCGATCGTGCCCGCATGGGGACGGATCGTGATGACGTCGCCACTGTTGAGGGCCGAGACGTCGCATTCGATCGGCAGGGCGCCGGAATCCTCGGCGGTGTTGAAGAAGATCGGCGCGATCTTGCCCCCCAGCACCACGCCGCCGCTGCGCTTGTTGGGCACATGGGGGATGTCGGTGCCGATGTGCCAGAGCACCGAGTTGATGGCCGATTTGCGTGAGCTGCCGGTGCCCACCACGTCGCCCACGTAGGCCAGGGGGTGGCCCTTGCCCTTCAGTTCGGCGATCAGGGCCAGTCCTTCCGGCATGCGGGTCTCGAGCATCGCCTGGGCGTGCAGGGGAATGTCGGGCCGGGTGGTGGCGTGGGTGGCCGGTGACAGGTCGTCGGTGTTGGTCTCTCCCTCCACCTTGAAGACGGTCACGGTGATCGCCTCCGGCAGGGGCGGCTTGGCGATGAACCATTCGGCGGCGGCCCAGCTGTCCACCACCTGCTGGGCCCAGGGGTTGGTGGCGGCCAGCTCCAGCACGTCGTGGAAGGCGTCGTAGACGAGCAGGGTGCGGCTCAGTCCCCGGGCGGCTTCGGCGGCGATGGCCTGGTCGGCGCTGGAGAGCAGCTCGATCAGGGCACCCACGTTGTAACCGCCGATCATGGTGGCCAGCAGGCCCGTGGCCTCCATCGGGCTCACCAGGGGGCTCGTTGCCGTTCCCTTCGCCACGGCACTCAGCCAGCCGGCCTTCACGTAGGCGGCCTCGTCGACGCCGGGCGGGATCCGTTCACTCAGCAGATGCAGCAGGAACGCCTCCTCCCCGACCGGGGGCTGGGCCAGCAGTTCGGTGAGGGCCTGGGCCTGGGGCGCCGTGAGCGGCAGCGGCGGCACCCCGAGGGCCTCCCGTTCCGCGGCGGCCTGGCGGTAGGTGGTCAGCAGGTCGGAGGGCATCGGGGTGGAGGGACTCGGGGAGACGGACATGGAAGCCAGGGGCCGGGAGGACGTCCCGGGCGGCAGGGGATGGAACCCCATTGTTCTTCCCCGCCGGGTCCCGACTTGGTGACAACCGCTGCAGAAGGTGGCGGCGTTGGCTCCCCGGGATGATCACTCCTTAGGCTGGAGGGTCTGACCGTTGCTCGCCGGGCGCCGCATGATCACCACCTCCGATCTCCACGTGGTGGAAACCCGGCCGCTGGTGCCGCCGGCGGTTCTGCATCGGGAGTTGCCCCTGTCGGAACAGGCGGCCCGCACGGTCCAGCTGGCCCGTGAGCGGATCAAGGCGATCCTGCATGCCGGCGACCACAGGGTCCTGGCGATCGTGGGTCCCTGCTCGGTCCATGACGTGGACGCCGCCCGGGAGTACGCCGACGCGATCGCCCAGGCCCAGCGCCGCCACCGCGACCAGCTGGAGATCGTGATGCGGGTCTACTTCGAGAAGCCCCGCACCACCGTGGGCTGGAAGGGGATGATCAACGACCCCCATCTCGACGGCAGCTACGACATCAACACCGGCCTGCGCCGGGCGCGGGCCCTGCTGCTGCATCTGGCCGAACTGGGCCTGCCCGCCGCCACGGAGGTGCTCGATCCGGTGGTGCCCCAGTACCTCGCCGATCTGATCAGCTGGACCGCCATCGGGGCGCGCACCACCGAAAGCCAGACCCACCGGGAAATGGCCTCGGGCCTGTCGATGCCGATCGGCTTCAAGAACGGCACCGACGGCAGCGCCGCCACCGCCATCAACGCCATGGAGGCCGCCGCCCGCCCCCACCATTTCCTGGGCATCAACAAGGACGGTCAGGCCGCCATCGTGTCCACCACCGGCAACCCGGATGGCCACCTGGTGCTGCGCGGCGGCAAGAGCGGCACCAACTACCACGCCGAAGCCGTTGAGGCGGCGGCTGCGCTGCTGGCCGCCGACGGCCTGCCGCCCCGGCTGATGGTGGACTGCAGCCACGGCAATTCCAACAAGGATTACCGCCGCCAATCCGACGTGCTGCGCCAGGTCGCCGAACAGGTGCGTGGCGGTTCCGTCCATGTGATGGGGATCATGCTGGAGAGCCATCTGGTGGAAGGAAATCAGAAGATCTCCGCCGATGTTTCCCAGCTCACCTACGGCCAGAGCATCACCGATGCCTGCATCGACCTGACCACCACCCTGGGCCTGCTGGGCGAACTCGCCGATGCCGTGAAGCACGCCCAGGAGCGGACCCTGGCGCTGGCCTGATCCGCAGGATTGGCACTCTCGTGTGGAGAGTGCTGATGGCGATTGATGCAACGAACTGTTCTTCGTGAACAGCGATCGCTCGGGGCCTGGGTACGTTTGAGCCCACTCAAATCCTGGAGGGTCCGTTGATGACTTATCTCCTTCAGTTCTGCGGGCTTTCCGATCCTTTGCAGTTGTTCTACCTGGAGCAGAAGGGTCTCCAGGCGCCGGCGGATCACACCGCCGCGCCGGGCCCGGCCTTCGGTGGTCTGCGGCCGTTCCAGCTCGACGACCTGCTCGGCTGGGCCCTCGACACCGCCCGGGGCCGTTGCTGGGATGGGGAGGCGATCCAGCGCCTGGTGCTCGACGTGTGGATGGAGCGGGCGGACGTGATCCGTCAGTGGCAGCTGCGGCTGCGGGAGGAGCCGCCCGAGCGGGTGCTGGTGGCGGGCCTCGGCACCCAGCGCGACTGGGAGCGCCGTTGCGAGGATCTGCTCAGGGCCTGAGGGTTTCTTCGCGGCAGGGAGCCGATCGCCTAGGTGGAGGTGAGGATCGAGAACATCTGGCGCATCTGCTGCAACAGCTGATTGCCCTGGGCTTCCCTCCGTTCCTGGTTGAGGTTGCTGAGGTGGGCGCGACGTTCACTGATCAGCTGGGCCAGCTGCTCCACCAGCTGGGGATTGCCCTCCAGCAGCGGCCTCAGGTCGTCGCGCTCCACTTCGAGCAGGACGCATTCCTGATGCACCCGCACCGTGGCGCTGCGCGGTTCGTTGTTGAACACGCTCATCTCGCCGAAGATGGCACCCGCGCCCAGCTTGGCCACCACCGTGGTCTTGCCGTCGATCAGCTTCTGAACCTCCAGGGCCCCGCTCACCACCTGGAACATGGTGTCGCCCACGTCTCCCTCCACCACCACGGCCTCCCCCTGGGCGAAGCGCACGCAGCGGGTCAGGGGCGCCACCCGTTCCAGCTGTTCTTCACTGAGGTGACCGAACAGGACGTTGTCGCGCAGGAGGGTGAGCCGGGTGGGCAGGTCGACGCCCGCCGGGTCGTCGACCGCCTCGGGCAGGGCCCGTGACCGCAGTTCCCTGATCGGGTAGGGCAGGGTCATCCCCACCCGTTCCAGGGCGTACCAGATCTGGGAGAGCAGCTGGCCGCGCAGAACGTCGAGGCCGCTGTCGGTGGGATCCTCCTGCCAGACCTCCAGCTCGTAGGTGATGGCATGGTCGGCATAGGCGTAGACGAAGGCCTCCGGTTCCGGATGCCTGAGCACCAGGGGATGCTGGCGGGCCACGCTGAGCAGCAGCTGGAGGGCCCGCTCCGGAGGGAAGGAGGTGTCCAGATTGAGGTGAATTTCGCGGGCGATCGGCCCCCGGGAGCTGAAGCGGCGGATGTTCGTGCCCCAGATCCTGCTGTTAGGCAGGGTGATCAGTGCCCCGTGCACATGCTGCACCCGGGTGCTCATCAAGGTCAGGGAGACAACCTTTCCGTTGATGTTGTCGCCGACATCGATATAGTCGCCCTCCTGGAAAGGTGAATCCACCTGCAGGACGATCCCGGCGAAGAAGTCCTTGAGGGATTCCTGGGCGGCCAGGCCGATGACCGCCGTCAGGATGGCCGACGTGGTGACCAGGCCCACCACATTGATGCGGGCCTGCTGCTGCAGAACCACCATCGTGAAGGCCCCGGCGATGACCAGCATCGCCAGATCCTTGAGGATCTTCGCCGGGCGCGGCCACCAGGGCAGAAAGCCGGGTAACTCCAGTCCGGTCCAGGTGATCAGTTGCAGCGCGGCATAGCCCTGGCTGAGCTGAAGGGTGCTCTGCAGCCAAGGCCTGCTGATGGGATTGACCAGGGCCGCCGGCAGGCTGGAGATGATCAGCCAGAGCAGGATGGCCAGGCTGGGCAGTTGGATCGGAATCGGGGCAATGCGAGCGCGTCGGCAGATCAACCGCAGGCTCAGCAGCAGGGCCACCAGCCCCAGGGCCATCAGAATGTGCGAGACGGTGGCCATGTCGGGGAGCAAGGTACCTACACGCAGCTCATGGCTGTTGGCCCTGGGAGAGCAGCATCCACAGGCCGGCTGTCGCCATCGGCACCGTGAGGTTATCGACGCCGAGGAAGGCCCACTGCTCCAGCACGGTCACCACCACCGCGATCAGGACGATGGCGGCGGCTCCCGGGGCCGGCCCCACCCCCAGGGTCGCCAGCAGCGACAGCACCAGCAGGCTGGCCAGGCCCATGGCCGCCGTACCCACCAGGGAACGGCGCTCGCCGAACACCGACCAGCTCGGTGAGGGCAGCATCGGCCCCAGCAGGCCCGCCGCCCCATCGCCGAAGGCCATCACCAGGGCCCCGGCGGCCACCGCCCCGGGATGGTCCGGCCACCAGAGCAGCAGCAACAGCGTGATCGAGGTGCCGTAGGCCACGGTGCCGTAGCTGTGGCGCTCCACATCCTCGATCGCCGGCAGCACCCGCATCCGGTGGTTGAGGGCGGCCATCAGGGTGACGAGGCCGGCGGCGGGAACGGCGATCAGGCGCTCGATCCCGAAGGCCCAGGCGATCAACACCACCGGACCGGAGCCGATGTGGACCAGCTTGCGGCTCCACTCCCGCTGAGCGGGCCAGCGGCGGTTCAACTGCAGGGCCGCCAGGCTGAGCACCGCCAGCCAGGTCACCACCGCGGCCACGCCGATCACCTGGCGAACCCAGCCCTGCATCAGCACGGGATCGGGGATCAGGCGGCCTGGTGCAGGTTGCTCATCAGGCGCAGCTTCATGATGGCCTTGGCCTCCAGCTGCCGCACCCGTTCGCGGGAGACATTGATCTGGCGGCCGATCTCGGCCAGGGTGAGGGGCTCGGCGCCCTCCAGGCCGAAGCGCAGCCTCAGGATCTTCTGTTCCCGGTCATTGAGCTGGGAGAGCCAGGTGCCGAGGTGCTCCTTCTGCAGATGGCGATCCATCGAGTCGAAGTGCTCGTTGCTGGCGGGATCGGCGATCAGTTCCCCGAGGGTGCTGCGGTCCTCTTCGCCACGGGCATGGGCATCGAGGGAGGCGCAGGGCGCGCTCTGGGACATCAGCTCCTCCAGTTCCTCCGGTCGCATGCCCATGGCGTGGGCCAGCTCGAGCCGGTTGGGCTGGCGCCCCAGCCGGTGGGACAGCTCCCGGGTGATGCGCCGCATCTTGGAGAGCTTCTCGCTGATGTGGATCGGCAGCCGGATGGTGCGGGCACTGTTGTCGATGGCGCGGGTCATGCCCTGCCGGATCCACCAGTAGGCATAGGTGGAAAACTTGTATCCCATGGCGGGATCGAATTTGTCGACGGCGCGCTCGAGACCGATGGCGCCTTCCTGGACCAGATCGAGCAGTTCCAGGCCCTGGTTCTGATACTTCTTGGCCACGCTGACCACCAGCCGGAGGTTGGCGGCCATCATCCGATCGCGGGCCCGCTGACCCATGCGCAACTGGCGTTTCTGGCGCAGGGTGAGCTCGGACTCGTCGAGGGCCTGCAGTTTCTTGCCGGCCTGAACGTGGTGGGCGAGCTCGATTTCCTCAGCCGGTGTCAGCAGCGGCACACGGCCGATGGTGCTGAGATACCAGCCGATGGAGTCGGCGCTCAGCCGGCCCCCCTGGCGTTGTGTTGTTTTGGTGGTGGCTGATCCGCCGCTGGATTTCGCCTTGGCTGGCGAAGATCCTTCACCGCCGCCTTTCAGCAGCGAGAGGGCGGAATGCAGAGGTGTCCCCATCACCCCAGGCTCCCGAATGAATTTGGCCGGAATGTAGCACCTCAGGAAGCAGAGAACCAGTCCGCAATGGAAGGTTTTCTGTGCGCATCCTGAGGAAACTTGCATATGTCGTTATGACTACGCTTTTCCTTCCAGTGGCAGACCGCCGCGCCACCGTTCCATGAGGGTTTTCTGTATGAGCTTTGGCTCACCCGCATGCTGCCGCTGTGTGAAGTGGCCATCACTGTGCATGTGCCAGGCGCCCGTATCTGTCAGGTAGAGCTCGATCAGGGCTTCGATCTGCTTCTGGAGGGCCGGATCCTCGATCGGCGCCACGGCTTCAACACGTCGGTCGAGGTTGCGCGGCATCCAGTCGGCACTGCCGAAGAACATCTCCGGCCGGCCGCCGTTGCCGAACCAGAAGAGGCGTGAATGCTCCAGAAAGCGGCCGATCACGCTCACCACGGTGATCCCTTCGCTGAGGCCCTCGATGCCGGGCCGCAGGCAGCACATGCCGCGGATGATCAGTTCGATCCGCACCCCCGCCTGGGAGGCCTCGTAGAGCAGGGCGATGATGGCCGGGTCCACCAGGGCATTCATCTTGGCCTTGATGTGTCCGCCGCGACCTTCCTTGGCATGCTGAATCTCACGGCTGATCAGCTCTTCCATGCCCTTGCGCAGGGTGACCGGGGCCACCAGTAACTTGCGGAAGCTTTGCTGCTTCGAGAATCCCGTCAGGTAGTTGAACAGCTCCACCAGGTCCTGGCCGAAATCCTCACGGGCGGTCAGCAGTCCGATGTCGGTGTACAGCGAGGAGGTCTTGGAGTTGTAGTTGCCGGTGCCGATGTGCACATAACTGCGCAGGATCCCTTTCTCGCGCCGCACCACCAGCAGCACCTTGGTGTGGGTCTTGAGGCCCAGCACCCCATAGACCACATGGACGCCGGAGCGCTCCAGCTGCCGGGCCCACTGGATGTTGTTGTCCTCGTCGAAGCGGGCCTTGAGCTCCACCAGCGCCATCACCTGCTTGCCGTTCTCGGCGGCGCGGATCAGGGACGCCACCACCGGCGAGTCCTTGGAGGTGCGGTAGAGGGTCATCTTGATGGCCAGCACCGAGGCATCGGCGGCCGCCTGGCTGAGGAATTCCTCCACCGAGGTGGAGAAGAGGTCGTAGGGGTGGTGCAGCAGCACGTCCCCCCGGCGCAGCACCGAGAAGATGCTCTCGAACTCCTCCTGCTTGATCGAGCCATCCTCCAGCTGGCTGCGCTGGGCCCGCACCAGCGCCGGCACGGTGCGGCCCTTGTGGGGGGCATCCCGCAGCTGGCTGAGGGGGATCGCCATCAGGCTCATCAGGTCGTCGAGACCCAGGGGCCCGTTGATCCGGTACACGTCCTCCGGCTCCACGTCGGTGCCGTCCATCAGAAGGTGCACCACCTCCTCGGGCATCTCATCGGCCACCTCCAGCCGCACCACCTCCCCGCCGACGCGCCGCTTGCGCAGCCCCTCCTGCAGCGCCTCCATCAGGTCGTCGGCCTCCAGGTCCCGCAGCTCCAGGTCGGCGTCGCGGGTGATCCGGAAGAAGTAGTGCCCTTCGATGGTCATCCCCGGGAACAGCCAGCGCAGGTTGAACGCCACCAGCTGCTCCAGGGGCACCGCCGTGAAGCCCGGTGTGGGGACCATGCCGCTGAGTTCCGTGGGGATCGGCACGAAACGGGGCAGGATCTTCTGGGGCACCTTCACCCGGGCAAACTGCTGGCGGCCGGTGTCGGGATCGCGGATCAGGGCCGCCACGTTGAGGCTGAGGTTGCTCAGGAACGGGAAGGGGTGGGCCGGATCCACCGCCAGCGGGGTGAGCACCGGGAAGATCGCCTTGCGGAAGTAGTCGTCGGCCCAGGCTTTCTGCCGTTCGTTGAGGCGCAGATAATCGAGCAGCTGGACGCCGTATTCGGCCAGGTGCGTCTTGAGGGAATGGCGGTAGTGCTGCTGCTGGGTTTCCAGCAGCGGACGCAGCTTCGCCTGGATCGCCTCCAGTTGTTCCTGCGGTGTGAGTCCGTCGTCGCTGCGGGTGCTGACACCGGCCTCCAGCTGCGATTTCAGCGAGGCCACCCGCACCATGAAGAACTCATCGAGGTTGTTGCTGAAGATGGCGCTGAATTTCGCCTGCTCCAGCAGCGGGGTGTGTTCGTCGAGCGCCTGGGACAGCACCCGATGGTTGAAGTCGATCCAGCTGAGCTCGCGGTTGATATAAAGATCTGGAGCGACGATCGGCTGGGACGACATGGTTTCGGCCCCCCGGGGGCGCGATGAAATGGCAAGGTAGCAATGGCCCAACAGGCCTCAGGGTGTCGCGTTGGCTTGACGGCTCGGGCCCCCCGAGATCAGCAGGGCGACGACCCCCATCAGCAGGATGCCCAGCCAGAAGGGACTGCGTCGTCCGATCGTCTCGTAGGCCAGGCCCGCCAACGGGGGACCCAGAAAGCTGGCCAGGCTCTGCAATCCCTGCAGGCTACCCAGGGCGGCCCCCTGACCGGAGTCCGCCAGTCGCCGGGAGACCAGGCTGCGCAGGCTCGGGGTGACCAGGCCGGTGCCCAGGGCCAGGATCGCCACGGCGGTGAACACCACCGGGACCGCGTTCTGACGCTCCGCCAGGGGCACCAGCAGAAAGCCGCCGATGACGCAGCCCAGCCCCACCTGGGTCAGCCGCCATTCCCCCAGCCACTTCACCAGCGGCCCGATCAGGCCGCCCTGCACCACCGTGGCCACCACCCCCACCACCAGAAAGGCCCCCGCCGACAGGCCGGGACCCCAGCCGAAGACCTGCTTGAAATAGAGCACCAGCAGGGCGGTGAAGCCGCTGAAGCCCAGGAAGAACAGGAAGAAGGCCGCACACAGGCGCCGCACCCGGGGGTTGGAGAAGACCCGCTGCAGCTGGCCGAAGGGCTGCAGTTCCCAGCGCCGCGGCAGGGGCAGCCGCGCTTCGGGGGGATGGGTTTCCGGCAGCAGGGTCACCACCAGCACCAGATTCACCAGGGCGAAGCCCACCGCCAGCAGCAGGGGCAGGGTCACGTTGATGTGGCCCAGCACCCCGCCCAGGGCCGGGCCGAGGATGAAGCCCAGGCCGAAGGCCACGCCGATCAGGCCGAAGGCCTTGGCCCGCTGCTCCGGGGCGGAGATGTCGGCCAGCACGGCCGCCGCGGTGGCGGCGGTGCCGCCGCTCACCCCATCGATGAGGCGGGCGAGGAACAGCAGGGCCAGGGGCAGACCGCTGGCGGCGGCCGCTGGCCAGAGCCGGGCCCAGGGCAGGCTGACGGTGAGGGCGAACAGGCCCAGCCCCAGCACGGATCCGGCCACGCAGGCGGTGATCACCGGCTTGCGGCCGAAGCGGTCGCTGAGGGCACCGATCAGGGGGGTGAAGGCGAACTGGGCGATGGCATAGCTGCCCGCCAGCAGACCCAGGGTGCGTCCATCGGCGGTGAAGCCCGCCAGCAGGAAAGGCAGCAGGGGAAAGACGATGCTCTCCCCGAGCCGGTCATTGAGCAGGGTGAAGAACGCGCACAGCAGGGTGGAGGGGCGCGAGAGGCGCACAGCGACGTCCCTTCGAGGTCCCAGCGTCCTAGCCCGGCGCGCCGATGCCTGACCATGGAGGCCAGGATGGGGGCCTGCCGCCGATGGGCAAGTTGATGGTCGCCGTGTCGGGGCTGGCGCTGGTGCTGTTCGTCGTGGCCCATCTCGCCGGCGTGGCCATCGCCCTGGTGCAGCCGCAGGGTTTCGAGCTCTACGCCGCCGCCCTGCACCGTCAGCCCTGGCTGCCCCTGCTGGAGCTGGCCCTGGCGGCGGTGGCCCTGGCCCACCCCGCGGCTTCCCTGGCCCGCCGGGTGGCCAATGCCCGGGCCCGCGGCCCGGCCCCCTCCCGCCTGGTGAGCCGCCGCGGCACCGCGGAGCGCCCGGCGGCCCTGGCCGCCCGGGCCATTCCCTGGAGCGGCGGCCTGCTGCTGCTGTTCCTGGTGGTGCATCTGCTGCAGCTGCGCTGGCGCCGGCCCCTGGACGGCCAGGAGCTGGCGGTGCTGCTGGGCCTGCTGCACAGCCCGCTCTGGCTGGGCCTTTACGTGCTGGCGGGGCTGGCCCTGGCCCTGCACCTGTTCCATGGCGGGGAAAGCGCCCACCGCAGCCTGGGCCTGCTGGATGCCGCCAATGGGGCCGCGATCCGGCTGGCGACCCGTTCCCTGGCCCTGGGCGTGGGCGGGGGCTTTGCCCTGGTGCCCATCGCCCTGGTGCTGGCCGCCCGCTGGGGAGGCGAGGTGACGCCATGAGCACCCCGCCGTTTCTGCTGGATCCCCGCCTACCCGACGGACCGATCGAAACGGCGTGGCAGCGCTGCCGTGAGAGCCTGCCCCTGATCAGCCCGGCCCGGAAGACCCGGCTGCGGATCCTGGTGGTGGGCAGCGGGCTGGCGGGGGCCTCGGCCGCCGCCAGCCTGGCCGAACAGGGCTACCGGGTGCAGGTGCTCACCTACCACGACAGCCCCCGCCGGGCCCACTCGGTGGCGGCCCAGGGGGGCATCAATGCGGCCCGCAACTACGCCAACGACGGCGACAGCGTCGAGCGGCTGTTCCGTGACACGGTGAAGGGAGGTGATTTCCGGGCCCGGGAGGCGGGCTGCCACCGTCTGGCCGAGATCAGTGGCTCGATCATCGATCAGTGCGTGGCCCAGGGGGTGCCCTTCGCCCGGGAGTACGGCGGCACCCTGGCCACCCGCAGCTTCGGCGGCGCCCAGGTGAGCCGCACCTTCTATGCCCGCGGCCAGACGGGCCAGCAACTGCTCTACGGCGCCATTCAGTCGATGCTGCGCCAGGTGGCCGCCGGGCGGGTTGAGCTGCTCTGCCGGCGCGACATGCTCGATCTGGTGGTCCACGACGGGGTCGCGCGGGGTGTGGTCTGCCGGCATCAGGTCACCGGCGCCCTGGAGGTGATCGTCGCCGATGCCGTGCTGCTGGCCAGCGGCGGTTACTCCAACGTCTTCTATCTCTCCACCAATGCCCTGAAGTCGAATGCCACGGCGATCTGGCGGGCCCATCGGCGCGGGGCCTGGTTCGCCAACCCCTGCTTCACCCAGATCCACCCCACCTGCATCCCCAGCGGTGATGTGCATCAGAGCAAGCTGACGCTGATGAGCGAAAGCCTGCGCAATGACGGCCGCGTGTGGCTGCCGGTCCGTGCCGGCGATGACCGTCCCCCCGCCGCCATTCCCGAGGCCGAGCGCGATTACTTCCTGGAGCGGCAGTACCCCAGCTTCGGCAACATGGTGCCCCGGGATCTGGCCTCCCGCCGGGCCCGCGAGCTCTGCCAGCAGGGCCGGGGCGTGGGACCGGGGGGGCGATCGGTGTACCTCGACCTGGCCGAGGCGATCGCCCGGGATGGCACCGAAGCGATCGAGGCGCGCTATAGCAACCTGCTGGAGATGTACGCCCGCATCACCGGTGACGATCCCCGGGTCACGCCGATGCGGATCTATCCCGCCCCCCACTACACGATGGGGGGGCTCTGGGTGGACTACCACCTGATGAGCACGGTGCCGGGGCTGTTCGTGCTGGGGGAGGCCAACTTCTCCGAACACGGCGCCAACCGGCTCGGCGCCAGTGCCCTGATGCAGGGTCTGGCCGACGGCTATTTCATCGCGCCGGCCACGGTGACGGCATGGCTGGCGGGCCGCCCCGCCGAAGACCTGCCGACCGACCATCCCGCCTGCCGCGAGGCGCTGGACGCGGTGCAGGCCCGGATCGAGGTCCTGCGCGGTTCAGGGGGAACCCTGCCCGTCGATGTCTTCCATCGGGCCCTCGGTGCCCTGATGATCGACGCCTGCGGCATCAGCCGGCGGGGAGACCGCCTGGCGGCGGCCCTGGGGGAGGTGGAGACGCTCCGCCGGCGCTTTCTCCAGGAGGTCCGCCTGCCGGAGACGGGCAGCCGACTGGACGGCGAGCTGGAGAAGGCCCTGCGGCTGGAGGATTTCTTCGGCCTGGCCGATCTGATGCTGCGGGATGCCCTGGCGCGGGAGGAATCCTGCGGGGCCCATTTCCGCGAGGAGCACCAGACACCGGAGGGGGAAGCCCGCAGGAACGACGAGGGTTTCGCCCATATCGCCGCCTGGGAACATCGACCCGACGGCCCGCCGATGCGTCACACCGAGCCGCTGCACTTTCGTGCCGTCACCCCGTCACAGCGCAACTATCGATGACCGGTTCAGGCCGGCCGAACAGATAACCCTGGCCCTGGTTGCAGCCCATGGCGAGCAGTCCATCGTGCTGGGCATTGGTTTCGATCCCTTCGGCGATCAGGCTGAGGCCGAGATCGCGGGACAGACGGATCATCGCCTTGAGCACCACCGCCTTGCGGGGATTGACGAGAAAATCAGAGATGAAACTCTGATCGATCTTGATCGTGTCGATGGGCAATTTGGATAGCCAGGACATGCTGGAGTAACCCGATCCGAAGTCATCGAGATTGACCTTCACCCCGGCACTGCGCAGTTGCCTCAGTTCCGAGGCCGCCAGTTCGGGTTGCTCGATCAGGATGCTTTCCGTCACCTCGATCGCCGTCCAGGCCGGATCGACGCTGGCCCGCTCCACCTGGGTGAGGAAGAAGTCGCTCAGGCCGGTTTCCTTGAGCTGCAGCGGGCTCACATTGATGGCCATGGTCACCATGGAGCCCGCCGAGCGCAGTTGCTGGAGCCGTTGCAGGGCAGCGCCGATCACCCAGCGGCCCATGGGCAGGATCAGGGCCGTGCGTTCGGCGATCGGGATGAACTCGGAGGGGTTGACGACCGGAGAACCGGAGCCGCCCAGGCGCAGCAGGGCCTCCATGCCGAGGATGGTCTGGTCGCGGAGATCGACGATCGGCTGATAGGCCAGGTGCATGCACTCGTGGCGTATGGCGTTCTCGATCTGACGACGGATGTGGATGTTTTTCTTGACCTTCGTATCGATGGAAGAATGATAGAAGGAGATCTGGTGATCTCTTTTGGCCTTGGCTTCGTACATGGCCAGATCGGCGCGCCGGATCAGTTCATCCACATGGATGTCTGGATCATCCGAGAACGTGATGCCGATGCTCATCGAGGGGCGGATGGCGTGCTCCTCGAGCGACCAGGGGCTGCCCACCGCATCCTGGAGGCGCATCGCCATCTGAAGGGCATCGGCATGGTCGAAGACGCCCGTGGTGAGGATGACGAATTCATCGCCGCCCAGGCGGGACAGCAGGTCGCCGGAGCGCAGCGCATGCTGCAGGCGATGGCCGATCTCGATCAGCAGGTCATCGCCGACCTGATGGCCGTAGAGGTCATTGATCTCCTTGAAGCCGTTGAGATCGCAGAACAGGATGGTGATCGTGCCGCCGGTTTCCCGCAGGGTCCCGAGGGCTCGGCTGATGCTGAGGTGCAGCCCCCGGCGGTTGGGCAGGCCGGTCACCGGGCATTCCATCACCTGGGTGGCCAGGGCCAGGCGTTCGAGCTCCAGGCTGCGGTTCAGATTCTCGGTCTGCTGGCGCCGCCGCTCGATGCCCTCGGCCTCGATCTGCAGCTGCTCGTAGGACAGCAGGGCACTGACGTCGCGGAAACAGAAGATCAGCGGCCGGTGCGGGTCGGTGAGTACGGGCTTCCATTCGATCTGCACGGCGTGCAGCTGGTCCCGCTGCAGCACCCGGGTGATCTGGCCGCCGTCGTCGCCGGCGGCGATCACCAGCTCCGGATTCAGCAACGGGGCGCTCTCGCTGTCACGGGGGAGCTGGTCGTAGATCGATTCCCCCAGCACGCCCGTGGGGGTCCGCGCCACCATCCGGGCGTAGGTGGCGTTGCACCAGAGCACCCGCCCGGCCCTGCTGGTGACCACCAGGGCATCGCTGATGGTGCCAAGGGCAGCCTCCAGCCGCCCCATGGAACGGCGCAGCTCCTCAATCAGTTTGAGTTGGTCGCTCACACGTTTACCCGTACCCGATCAGCTAGCTGGTGCCCCTGCTGAAAATTATCTGAGTCTCGCATTCCCTGGTCCGCAGGGGTGGAGCCCCTGCGCGGGGTTGACGTGGAATGACACCGTTCCGGGGTCCGGGCGGCGGACCCGTGGCGGGGCCAGAATCAGCTCGCCTGCCTCCTGCCGCTTGCGGGGGCCCGCCGCCGGCTTGCCGATGTCCTCCCTTTCCCTCACCCTGAGGATCTGGCGCCAGGCCGGGCCAGGGCTTCCCGGCGGTTTCGAGAGCCATCGTCTGGAGGGGCTCGCCGCCGAGCTGTCGCTGCTCGAGGCCCTCGACGTGCTCAACGAGCGCCTGATTGCCGCCGGCGGGCGGCCGGTGGGGTTCGAGCACGACTGCCGCGAGGGCATCTGCGGCTCCTGCGGCTTCCTGGTCAACGGCCAGGCCCAGGGCCCCCAGCCGGCCACCAGCGTCTGCCAGCTCTACCTGCGCCAGTTCCGCGATGGTGACGTGCTCACCCTGGAGCCCTTCCGGGCCCGTTCCTTCCCCGTGCTGGAGGATCTGGCGGTGGACCGCTCGGCCCTGGATCGGATCCTCACCGCCGGCGGCTACTGCTCGATCAACGTGGGCAGCGCCCCCGAGGCCAATGCCCTGCTGATCGCCCGGGACCGGGCCGCCCAGGCGTTCGAGACCGCCGCCTGCATCGGTTGCGGTGCCTGCGTGGCCAGTTGCCGCAATGCCTCCGCCAGCCTGTTCGTGGCCGCCAAGCTGGCCCACCTCGGCCAGTTGCCCCAGGGGCAGCCGGAGCGGCGCCAGCGGGCCAGGGACCTGCAGGCCCAGATGGCCGCGGAGGGTTTCGGCAGCTGCAGCAGCAACCTGGAATGCGAGGCGGTCTGCCCCAAGCAGATCTCCGCCGACTGGATCAGCTGGATGAACCGGGAGGGGTGGCGGGGCGACTGAGGTCGTCCTGCACAGCCCGGCGGCAGCTCCGGGCGATCATCCCTTCTTCATCGGCGGGCACCACCTGCCAGCGGATCGCCCCCAGCCAGCCCAGGCTCTGTTGCAGCTCCTGCAGCAGGGCGCCGTCGTTCTCGCCGATGCCGCCGCTGAGGGCGATCACATCCACCCCCTCCAGACAGGCCGCCATGGCGGCGATCCCCTGAAGCAGGCTATGGCGGAACACGGCGATGGCCAGGGCGGCTCCGGCGTGGCCCTCCCGGGCAGCGACCCGCAGGTCCTGCATGCTGCCGCTGAGCTCCGACAGCCCCAGCAGGCCGCTGGCCCCGTTGAGGTCGCGGTCGAGGGCCTCCACATCCAGACCCCGGCGCAGCTGATGCAGCAGCAGGCCTGGATCGATTGAACCGCTGCGGCTGGCCATCACCAGCCCCTCCATCGGCGTGAACCCCATGGTGGTGGCGATGCTGCGTCCTCCCTGGATGGCGCAGAGCGAGCAGCCCGCCCCCAGATGGCAGCTGATCAGGCGCAGGTGCGGGCGCCGTTCCGGATCGTCGAGGCCTGCCGCCACCGTTTCGGCCACGTGCTGATGGTTGAGGCCATGGAACCCGAAACGCCGCAGCCCCTGCCGGCGCCAGGCGGCCGGCACAGCATAGGTGGACGCCTCGATCGGCAGGGTGCTGTGGAACGCCGTGTCGAAACAGGCCCACTGGCTGAGGCTGGGGCGCCACCGCCCCAGCCAGCGCATGGCGGCCAGCGCCGGCCGCTGGTGCAGCGGCGCCAGCGGTGCGAGGGCCTCGATCGCTTCGAGCACCTCCGCATCCAGGTGGGTGGGGCCGGTGAAGCGTTCGCCGCCATGGACGACCCGGTGCCCCGCCAGGGCCACCGACCCGCTCCAGGGGAGAAGGGCCTCCGGCAGCCAGCCGTCGAGGGTGCGGGCGACGGCGGCCTCCACATCCGCTGCCCCCGCCGCCACCTGCCAGCGGCGCTGGTCCCGCCAGAGGCTGGAGCCGTCGGCGGCGAACAACGCCGCCTTGAGACTGGAGCTGCCGGCGTTGAGGACGAGGAGGGGCCCCTCGCTCATGCCACCGGGGAGGCCGGCAGGGTCCAGCGCCAGTTGGTGACCTCCGGGGAGTCCATGCCATGGGCGTGGGCGTACTCCCGATGCTTGAGGATCTCCTCCTGCATCCGCTCCTTGACGTGGGCCGAGCGGGACCGGAGCGAGCTGACCCGGTCGATGACGTCGATCACCAGATTGAAGCGGTCGATCTGGTTGTTCATCGCCAGCTCCAGGGGGGTGTTGATGTTCCCCTTCTCCTTGTATCCACGCACGTGGATGTTGGGATGGTTGGTGCGGTGATACGTGAGCCGGTGGATCAGCCAGGGATAACCGTGGAAGTTGAAGATCACCGGTCGATCCGTGGTGAACAGGGTGTCGAAATCCCGGTCGCTGAGGCCGTGGGGGTGCTCGCTGGGCTGGGTGAGAGCGAACAGCTTCACCACGTTGATCACCCTGATGCGGAGCCGGGGGATTTCGCGGCGCAGGATCTCCACCGCGGCCAGGGTTTCCTTGGTGGGGATGTCACCGGCGCAGGCCATCACCACGTCGGGTTCCTCCGGCTCGGTGCCGTGGTGGTCGTTGCTGGCCCAGCGGATGATGCTGATGCCCTTGGCCACATGGCGCCGGGCCTCCTCCAGGCTGAGGTACTGCAGGTGCTTCTGTTTGTCGGAGACGATGATGTTGCAGACGTTGGTCTCGACCAGGGCCGTCTCTGCCACCGCCAGCAGGCTGTTGGCGTCGGGCGGCAGGTACACCCTCACCACGTCACCGCTCTTGTTGCCGGCCAGGTCGATGAAGCCCGGATCCTGGTGGGTGAAACCGTTGTGGTCCTGGCGCCACACCGTGGAGGAGATCAGACAGTTCCAGGGGCCGATCGGTGCCCGCCAGGTGGCGTGATGCAGGCAGGATTCCAGCCACTTGGCGTGCTGGTTGAACATCGAGGCGATGACGTGGGCGAAGGCCTCGTAGGTGTGGAAGAAGCCGTAGCGGCCGGTGAGCAGGTAGCCCTCCATCATTCCCACCAGGGTGTGCTCGCTGAGCATCTCCACCACCCGCCCACTGCGGGCCAGTTCGCCCCCATCGGCGTCCTCCGGCAGCAGGTCCTCCATCCACACCTTCTTGCTCACCTCATAGATGGCCTGCAGGCGGTTGGAAGCGGTTTCATCCGGGCCGAACACCCGCAGCGAATCGGGATTGGCACCGATGCCGTCCCGCAGCAGCTCCCCGAGGGGGGCGGTGTTCTCGTGCTCGCTCTGGCCCGGCTGCGTCACCGGCACGGCATAGGTTTCGATCGGCGGCAGCCGCAGCTTGCGGCGCAGCAGGCCGCCGTTGGCGTGGGGGTTGGAGCCCATCCGCCGGCTCCCTGTCGGGGAGAGGGCCTGCAGCTCCGGCCGCAGGGTGCCGTGGGCGTCGAACAGCTCCTCGGGGCGGTAGCTGTGCAGCCATTGCTCCAGCAACTGCAGCTGCTCCGGATCGGTGTTCGGGGCCGGCAGGGGCACCTGGTGGGAGCGCCAGAAACCTTCCAGCTTGTGGCCATGCAGCTGGGCCGGTCCGGTCCAGCCCTTGGGGGATCGGAGCACGATCATCGGCCAGGCTGGCCGGATCGCTTCGCCGCTGGCGCGACGGTCGGCACGGATCTCCAGGATGCGGCCGATCGCCTGATCCATGGCGGCGGCCATGGCCTGGTGCATGGCCACCGGCTCGCTGCCTTCCACGAAGATCGGCTCCCAGCCGTAGCCGCGCATCAGGCTGGCCAGCTCTTCGCGGGGGATGCGGGCCAGCAGGGTGGGGTTGGCGATCTTGTACCCGTTGAGGTGCAGCACCGGCAGCACCGCCCCGTCCGTGATCGGGTTGAGGAACTTGTTGATGTGCCAGGAGGTGGCCAGCGGTCCGGTTTCCGCCTCGCCATCGCCCACGCAGGCCAGGGCGATCAGGCCGGGGTTGTCGAACACCGCCCCGCAGGCGTGGGAGAGCACGTAGCCGAGCTCCCCGCCCTCGTGGATCGAGCCGGGGGTTTCCGGGGTGCAGTGGCTGCCGATGTGGCCCGGGAAGGAGAACTGCTTGAAGAAGCGGCGCATCCCCTCGGCGTCCCGGCTCATGTCCGGGTAGACCTCGCTGTAGCTGCCGTCGAGGTAGGTGGGTCCCAGCACCCCCGGGGCGCCATGGCCCGGCCCCGACAGGTAGATCATGTCGAGCCCGTGGTGGCGGATCACCCGGTTGGCATGGGCCCAGAGAAAGGCCTGGCCCGGCGAGGATCCCCAGTGACCCAGCAGCCGGGCCTTGATGTGCTCGTGGCGCAGGGGCTCGGCCAGCAGCGGGTTGTCGCGCAGGTAGATCATTCCCACCGCCAGGTAGTTGGCGGCACGCCACCAGGCGTCGAGCAGGTGCAGTTCCTGGGTGGTGTCCATCGTGTCGAGGGATGGAGCGGAGGCGAAAACCATGGGCTTTCGACCAAGGGGGGGGAAGCCCGAACCTAGTTCTGTTCTTTCAGGGCGACCTCCGGATTGAGCATCTCCTGATCCGGCGGCCGCGGCCGGGGGCCTTCGCTGCCGCGGGATGGAACAGGCCCTGTAGCCTGACCCCATCGGCCCCAGCCGTGGCGTGATGGTACCTGGCCGGCTGCAGTTGCTGCCGCCGGGAGTGCTGTCGCGGAGTTCATCGGAGCCCGTCTGCGCCCACGACCTTGTCCCAGCCCGCTGCGACCCGCCCACCTGCCATGGATGGCCAGGTCAGGGCCCAGTGCCCGTACTGCGGCGTGGGCTGCGGGCTGGAGATGAAGCCTCCGGCGGATCCGCTGGACGGTGCTACGGCGCTCTGGACGGCCAGGGGCGATCGTCACCATCCGTCCTCCCTGGGGCAGGTGTGCGTCAAGGGAGCCACGGTGGGCGAAACCCTCCACCACAACCGCCTCACCACACCGCTTTACCGGCAGAGCACCGATCAGCCGTTCGCGCCGATCACCTGGGAGCGGGCCTTCGAACTCCTGGTGGCCCAGGTGCGTCACACCCTGGCCGAGAAGGGCCCCAGGGGAGTGGCCATCTATGGATCCGGTCAGTTCCAGACCGAGGATTACTACGTTGCCAACAAGCTCATCAAGGGGGCGCTGGGCAGCAACAACTTCGATGCCAACTCACGCCTGTGCATGAGTTCGGCCGTGTCGGGCTACGTGCGCAGCTTCGGTTCCGACGGTCCCCCCTGCTGCTACGACGATCTCGACCAGGCCGACACGGTGCTGCTGATCGGCACCAACACGGCTGAATGCCATCCGGTGCTGTTCCAACGGCTCCTGAAGCGGAAGCGCAGGCAGAAGGACGCTTTCCAGATCGTGGTGGTGGATCCCCGAGCCACCGCCACCAGTGACGCGGCTGACCTGCACCTGGCCATCCGACCCGGCACCGATCTGGCGCTGCTGCATGGCCTGGGCCATCTGCTGATGCAGCTGGGGGCTGTGGACCGGGAGTACGTGCAGCGTTCCACCGAGGGCTACGACGCCCTGGCGACGCTCTGGTCGGGCTGGACCCCAGAGCAGGTGAGCCGGTTCTGCGGCATCGATGAGCAGCAGCTGCACCGGCTGGCCGCACGCTGGGCCGCCAGCTCGGGGGTGATGAGCCTCTGGTCGATGGGGGTGAACCAGAGCGTGGAGGGCACCGCCACCGTGGCGGGGATCATCAATCTCCACCTGGTCAGCGGCCAGATCGGCCGGCCCGGTGCCGGGCCCTTTTCCCTCACCGGCCAGCCCAACGCCATGGGTGGCCGGGAAGCCGGTGGTCTGGCCCGGCTGCTGCCGGGCTACCGCTACGTCACCGATGCCCGGCACCGCGCCGACGTGGAGCATCACTGGGGCCTGGCACCCGGCGCCATTGCACCGGAAACGGGATGGACCGTATGGGAACAGATCGAGGCGATGGAACGGGACGAACTGGGGCTCTGGTGGGTCGCCGCCACCAATCCGCTGGTGAGCCTGCCCTGGCTCGACCGGGTGCGGGCCGCGGTGGCCAGATGTCCGATGGTGGTGCTGAGCGAGGCCTATGCCGGCACCGAAACCGAAGCGGTCGCGCATCTGGTGCTCCCCGCGTCGCAGTGGAGCGAAAAGGCCGGGGTGATGACCAATTCCGAGCGCCGGGTCACCTACTGCCAGGCCTTTCGTCCGCCGCCAGGCGAAGCGCGTCCCGACTGGGCGATCTTTGCCGAGCTGGGTCGTCGGATGGGCTTCACCGATCAGTTCAGCTATCGCTCCGCGGCCGAGGTGTTCGATGAGTTCGTGGCGATCACCGCAGGCCGGGTGTGTGATCTGAGCGGCCTGAGCCACGGGTTGCTGCAGGAGCATGGACCCCAGCAATGGCCTTTCCCGGCGGGCACCGCCCCGGGGGAGGGGGCCGCTCGGCTGTACACGGCCGGTCGTTTTCCCACCCCCTCCGGCCGCGCCAGGCTGATCAGCGAGCAGCCCATGGGCCTGGGCGAACCCCCCGATGCGGCCTATCCCCTGGTGCTCACCGTGGGCCGCTATCTGGAGCAGTGGCACACCATGACCCGTACGGCCCATGTGGCGCGATTGATGCGGCCCCATCCGGAGCCGCTGCTGGAGGTGAACCCCGCCGATGCCCTGGAGCATGGCCTGATCGATGGTGCGTGGGCCGAGGTGCGCTCCCGTCGGGGGGCGGTGACGGCCAAGGTGCTCGTCACCGATCGCATCCGCCAGGGCACGGTGTTTCTGCCCATGCACTGGGGGGCGGCCCAGGAGCAGGCCTGCGAAGCCAATCGCCTGATGCATGAGCTGGCCTGCCCAATCTCCCAGCAACCGGAACTCAAGGCCGCCGCCGTGGCCCTGAAGCCGATCGCGGCGCCTCCCTAGGGGATGCCGGCGATCCCCGCGACCCCTCCGCCGTTCGGCCCCGGGTTCATCTTGAATTCGGCGTCCACCTGCTCCACCAGTCTCGGTGCCAACCGCAGGTCACCCGCCTGGCTTCGGCAGGTTTCGATCAACCGGGCTCGGCGAAGAATCGACAGGTGTTGGGTCACCGTCACCCTGGTGTGTCCGATCAGATCGGCGATCTGGGCGTGGGTGAGCTGGAGGGGCAGCACATACCATTCCTTCTGACGACGACCGATGCGTTCGGCCAGCAATCGCAGCAGGGCCGTCAGTCGTTGCTCTGCCGATGTCAGATGGCGAATCAGCAGCAGATCCACGGCACAGTCGTTGAGGCTGTGCTGTCCCGGTTGAGGTGCGTCAGTGTTGCAGGCGCGGAGCTGAACTGAGGTGATGGCTTCCAGGTGCATCGTTGCCCTGCGCTGAAACTCCAGGGGCAGCTGATCGCCGGCCTGAAGAAATCCCAGGGTGATGGGCGAGTTGCCGGTGATGGAGAGCGAGACCTTCAGCAGCCCCTGCTCGATCAGGAAGCAGCGGACGTCTCCCGGATGTTCAGGATCCAGCAGCAGGGTATGGCCTTCAGCGATGGTCATTCCGCCGATCCTTTGGCCTGTCACTGGTCGTCATGGGCGCATCGCCGATAGAGAAAGTCCAGGGCATGATTGCGGTAGTCGTAGTATTCGGGGAGTTCCATCAGCCGGGCCCGATCCCGGGGGCGCGGAAAGGGCAGCTCCAGGATTTCGCCGATCTTCGCGGCCGGGCCGTTGGTCATCATCACGATCCGGTCGGCGAGAAAGAGGGCTTCGTCGATGGAGTGGGTGATCATCAAGACGGTCACCTTGTGCTCCTGCCAGATCTTGAGCAGTTCCTCCTGCAATTCTTCCTTGGTGATCGGATCCAGGGCCCCGAAGGGTTCATCGAGGATCAGCACCTTGGGCTGCAGGGCCAGGGCCCTGGCGATGGCGACCCGTTGCTTCATTCCCCCCGAGAGGCTGCCGGGCTTCCTGTCGGCCGCTTCGCTCAGCCCCACCATCGCCAGGTGGCTATCCACGATGCTGCGGGCGTCGCCATTGCGCCTGAGATGGGGGAAGACATTGTTGACGGCCAACGCCACGTTCTCCGCAGCCGTCATCCAGGGCAGCAGGGAATAGTTCTGAAACACCACCATCCGGTCGGGCCCGGGTTCGCTGATCGGCACCGACTCCAACCGCACTTCGCCACCGCTGGGTTGGCCGAAGCCCGACACCAGATCGAGCAGGGTGGACTTGCCGCAGCCGGAATGGCCGATGACACAGACGAATTCGCCTTCCGCCACCTCCAGGCTGATGTCGTCGAGGACGGTGTAGGGCCCCTTCGGGGTGGGGTAGACCTTGCTGACCCGGTCGATCACCAGGAAGGGCTCACCGGACGGGAGGTGGGTGGAGGGTGGTGACGGGAGGGTCTGCATGGAATGGATGGGACGGTGGAAGCGGAGGGCGGGGGCAGGAGGTCAGCGGCGGACGGCAGGGGCCGATCGTGCCTGCGCCCGCCGCTGGACATCCAGACCGGCCAGATAGGCGAGGGGATCGTTCGGGTCGAGCCGATCACCGGCAAAGACCTCGATCGGGCCCTCGCGGGGTGCTGAGACCGGCAGGCCGAGGGCGGCGGCAGCGTTTCGGAACAGCGAACGATCCTGGACACGGGCCACCAGCTCCTGCCAGTTGCCGGGGAAGCGGGTCAGCCCCCAGCGCGCCAGTTGAGCGAGCATCCAGACCGCATCACAGGCCTGGGGTTCGTTGACATCGGGGCCGAAGAATCGATGGAAGTCCGGCAGCGTCTCCTGGCCACCGGTGCCGCGGTCGTAGGGGTCGACGAATCCGGGCCGGATCATGGCCCCATCGGTGCCGACGTACTGACTCCGGGACAGCAGCCCGGCCAGCTCGTGCCGGTGGGCCGGGTCGTCGCAGTAGCGGCAGGCCTCAAGGAGCGCCTGCACGAGGGCCTGGTGGGTGCGGGGGTAGGCGGCCGCCCAGGCCTCCTGCACCCCCAGAACCTTTTCGCAGTGACCGTTCCAGAGCTCCAGATCCGTGGCGATCACGGTGCCCAGCCCTTCGTGGACGGCCCGGGAGTTCCATGGCTCCCCCACGCAGTAGCCATCGATGGTGCCCGCCTTCAGGGTGGCCACCATCTGGGGGGGCGGGATCACCAGCAGCTCCACATCGCGGTCGGGATCGATCCCCGCCGATGCCAGCCAGGCCCGCAGGATCAGGTTGTGCATCGAGGCCGGATGCACCACCGCCAGCACCGGCCTGCTGTCCGGGTGGGAGATGATCCAATCCCTGAAATCGGCGAGGGTGTGCACGCCGGCGTCCTGAAACCGGCGGTGCAGGGTGATGGCATTGCCGTTGCAGCTCACGGTGAGGGCGCTCACCATCGGCAGGGGCGTCTGGCCGTTGCAGCCGAGGGTCATGGCCAGCGGCATCCCCGCCACCATCAGGGCGCCATCGAGGACGTTCTGGCGGACGTGGGACTCCAGGGTCTTCCAGTTGCTTTCGCGCCGCAGGGTCACCTGGGTCAGGCCGTGTCTGGCGAAGAATCCCTTCTCCTGGGCCACCACCAGGGGGATGCAGTCGGTGAGGGGGATGAAGCCAAGATCCAGATTCACCTTCTCCAGGCCGTTGACGGCGATGGGGTTGGCCGGCTGGAGGCGCTGTTGCCGCGCCCGTCGCTGTTCGGTCAGAAAGCCGACGATCTCGCTGCGCAGGCCGTAATAGCTGGGGTGCTCCACCGCGCTCAGCTGGGAGCGGGGGCGAGGCAGCGGCACCTCGAGGATCTGATCGATGTGGGCCTCGGGGCCGTTGGTCATCAGCACCACGCGGTCGGAGAGCAGCAGGGCTTCATCCACGTCGTGGGTCACCATCAGGGCGGTGACCCTGGCCTCCTGACAGATCTGCATGAGCTGCTCCTGCAGATTCCCCCGCGTCAGGGCATCGAGAGCGCCGAAGGGCTCATCGAGAAGCAGAAGCTTCGGGCGCAGGGAAAGGGCACGGGCGATGGCGACCCGTTGCTTCATCCCTCCGGAGATCTCCCGTGGATATTTGTCGGCTGCCGCCTTCAGGCCCACCAGCTCGATATGGCGTTCGATGATCGCATTACGTTCATAGTGATCCAGGGATTTCAGCGCGTTGTTCACCGCAAGGGCGATGTTCTGGCGGACGGTGAGCCATGGCAACAAGGAATAATTCTGGAACACGACCATGCGGTCCGGCCCGGGGCTGGTGACCTGGCGCCCGTTCATCAGAATGCCGCCCTTGGTGGCCACGGTCAGGCCAGCCAGAAGGTTGAGGAGTGTCGACTTGCCACAGCCGGAGTGCCCGACCAGTGAAATGAATTCCCCCTCGGCGATGTTCAGGAAAATGTCCTTGAGGGCGACGTAGCTGCCCCCACCCTTGAGGGGAAACGTCTGGGTGACATGGTCAACCGTAAACAGCGTCGACATGATCAATCGGCTCCCTTGCTGATCCTGCGGCCTGCGAAGGCAACCAGTCGGTCGAGAAGCAGTCCGACGAAGCCGACATAAACGATGGCCAGAATGATCTGACTCGAACTGGCGTCACCACCGGCGTTGTAGGCATCCCAGATGAAATAGCCGATGCCGCCATCGGCCTTGAGCATTTCGGCGGCCACGATGGCCAGCCAGGCCAGGCCAACGGCGATGCGCAGTCCTGTGAAGACGAACGGGACCGTTGCGGGTATCACGATGTCCTTGATGTAAGCCGTTTTTGAAAGCTTCAGAACCCTGGAAACGTTGATGTAGTCCTGGGGTATCTGGCGAATGCCGACAGCGGTGTTGATGATGATCGGCCAGATCGCTGTGATGAAGATCACAAAGATGGCCGAAGTCGTGGAATCCTGAAACACCATGAGGGTGATCGGAAACCAGGCGAGGGGAGGCACCGTTCTCAGCACCTGGATCACGGGATCAAAGCCCTTTCCGAGGAAGCGATTCATTCCCAGAATTCCGCCGATGGCGATTCCCGCAACGGCGGAGAGGCCATACCCCACGGCCACACGCTGCAGGGAGATCAGGATCTGCCAACCCAGTCCTTTGCTGGTGCCGCCGTCATCGAAAAAGGGCTGGGAAATGTACGGATCCCAGGTGTCCAGGATGACGTTGACAGGACCGGGCAGCCGTCCGACGCCCAGCACGAGGGACAGGAACTGCCAGACCAGCAGAAAGCCGCCGATGCACAGGACGTACGGCAGCGCCAGGACAAACCAGCGGGGGACCATTCGTTTGGAACGGCTGGGTTGGATTGCGGCGGAGAGGGCCATGGGAGGAGGGGAGATGGGTGACGTGATCGAGCCGGGCCGGCTGGGTCCGGCTGCACCGCTCAGGCCATGGCCTTGATCTTGAGGGCCTCCAGGTAGGCCTTGGGATTCTCCGGATCGAACACGACGCCGTCGAAGAAGGTCTCCTTGCCGCGGGAATCACTGGCCGGAATGGCCTTGTCCTGACCGATGGCCTTGGCGGCCTCCTTCCAGAGATCGGCCCGGTTCACCTGGTTCACCAGGGCATCGATGTCGGTGCCGGCCGGCAGGTAGCCCCAGCGCATGTCCTCGACGACGAACCATTTGTCGTGGCTCTTGAAGGGGAAGGAGGCGTTCTCGCTCCAGAAGCGCATCCGGTAGGGACTGTCCTTCACCACACGACCGTCGCCGAAGTCGAAGTTGCCGGCCAGCCGGGGCTTGATGTCGGCGACGCTCGCCTTGAAGTACTTGTCCTTGGAGGTGATCTCGCACAGTTCGTCGAGGTTGGCGGGGTCTTCACACCACATCTGGGCCTCCATCACCGCCATCAGCAGGGCCTTGGTGGCTTTGGGATGCTTCTCGACCCAGTCGGCGCGCATCGAGAAGGACTTCTCCGGATGGAACTTCCAGAGTTCGCCGGTGACGGCGGCGGTGTAGCCGAGTTTCTTGTTGACCAGCCGCTGATTCCAGGGTTCACCCACACAGAAGGTGTCCATGGTGCCGGTCTGCATGTTGGCCACCATCTGGGGCGGTGGAATCACCACCAGGTCGGCGTCCTTGTTGGGATCGATGCCGTTGGCCGAGAGCCAGTAGCGCATCCACAGGTCGTGGGTGCCCCCGGGAAAGGTGACGGCGGCCTTGAACTTCTTGCCCTGGGCCTTGCGGGCCGCCACAGCACTGGCCAGGCCCGCCTTGTTGTCGATGGTGAGCTTGTCGCCGAGGAATTCCTTGGCCACGGAGATCCCCTGGCCCTGCAGGTTGAGCCGCGCCAGGGTGGCCATCGGCAGCGGCTGCTTGCTCTTGGTGATCTTGCCGGCGGCCAGCAGCAGCGGCATCGGCGAAAGAATGTGGGCCCCGTCGATGCCGCCGCCGGCCTCACCCAGCTCCAGATTGTCGCGGGTCACGGCCCAGGAGGTCTGCTTCATCACCTTCACCTCGGGCATGCCGTGCTTGGCGAAGAAACCCTTCTCCTTGGCGATGATCAGCGGGGCGGCATCGGTGAGGGCGATGAAGCCGAGGGTGGCTCCCGGCACCTCCGGCGCATCGGCGGCACCGGCTGCTGGAGCCATGGACGTGCTGGATTCCTTCTTGCCGCCACAGGCGCTGAGCCAGAGGGCGCCGGCCGTGGTGCCGGCCGCGGTGATCAGAAATTTCCGACGCGAAAAAGTCGACATGGGGCCTTGTGGAGAACCTTGAGAGGAACCGGAGTGATGGCATCGCGGCTGCGAATGCACTCCGGACGGGCTCCACAACGAAGCGCACCGTGCCGGTGATTGCTTGGGTTGGTGCGCAGGCTGACCAACCTTTTCAAAAGACCACGGCGACGACCACTGCCAAAGTCGCGTCGGTTACCGATTCCTGCTTTGCCCCCCGGTCGTCAGGGCTTCCTGTCAGGGGCCGCCAGCTCCCGGCGCAGCCGCTCGCCGCTGCGGGCCATCAGCAGGGCGGTGGCCTGGTCCAGGGCGGCCGCCAGGTTGTCGTGGCGTCCGGAGAACCAGAGGTAGGCGGCCACGTTCCAGCGCAGGGCCGGCATCAGCTCCCCTTCGCCGGCGAGGGCCGCCAGGGCCTGGCTGCGCCAGATGTCCAGGTTCTGCCAGGGCACTTCGGGCGCCTGGATGCCATGGTCGCGGGGGTGGAGCAGGATCCGCTCCACCTCCCCCTGCCGCACCCGGGCGGTGATGCCGGCCCGGGAGGTGGGCAGGTCGGTGGAGCCCTCCAGCCCCTTCACCGTGAGTACGTCGGACTCACCGCAGGCCGCCAGGGCCTGCCAGGCCCGGGCCTCGGTGGGGGGATGGACGAAGCCGCTGACGAGCAGATGGTCGCCCCGGTGGGGTGACCACAGCAGCTCCAGGCTCGCCACCGGCGGTCGCTTGCCGATGGCGTCTCGCACGGGCACCAGCCGGTCGGCCCGGGGGAAATGGTCCGGTTGGTGGGTGAGGGCGAGGCCGTGCTGGTCGAGACGCTGCTGCACCACGCCCAGGGGCAGGCCGGTCCAGCCGATGCCGATCGCCGCGAAGAGTTCGGCGAGGGTGACGCCGAACTTCACCGGCATGGCGTCGCCGCCGTGCATCACCACCGGCAGGCCGTCGCTGGCCAGCACCAGGGCCACCCGCGGCAGCAGCGGCGCCGTGCGGCTGCGGCCGTCGTAGGGCACCCCGAAGCAGAGGGGGCGGCGCCCCGGGGTTTCCAGCACCGGCCCGAGGCGGCGGTAACTGTCGAGCATGCCGGCGAGCTCGATCGGGTGGGGCCGCCGGATGCGGTGGGCGATCAGGAAGGCCCCCATCTGGGCGTCATCGGCGAGGCCATCGAGCATCAGGTCCATCGCCTCGCGGGCTTCCTCCCGGTCGAGACCCGTGCTCGTGTGCTCGCCGCTGCCCACCTTGCCGATCAGTTCGCGGAAGCGGGCCCGGCCGCGGCCGAGGGCCAGCAGGCGTGCCTCGCGCCGATCCGCCGCGCTCTGGAGAACGCTGGCCGGGGAAGGGGAATCGGCCGCGGCAGGCATCGGTAACGGTTGCGACACACATTCAGAACTTCGTATCAGAAGCTAAGACTTCCTCGTTCGGTGGGGACAGCGCAGCTTTCCCGGCGCACCCCCGACAGCCGATCACCCCCGCGACGCAGCCCTCATCGGCGTCCGCTCGGGCCACCTCCCGCCGCTCCGGCCCCGGGATGGATCAGGTCGAGGAATGTCCTTCCCCAACGCCTGCCCGTCAGGCCTCTGCTGCACGTGTTCCCGTGCGGTTCCTTTCCCGCATGATCAGCTCCCACGGATCCGACACCAGGGCTTCCGACACACCGGCCATCACGCTCAGCAAGGTCGAGCAGGCGAAGGCCGAGCTCTGTGGCCTGGAGCTGGCACCCCGGCTGGCGGAACTGGCCGACCAGGGCTGGGAAGCCCTCGACGAGGCGACCCTCACCATCCGGCTCAAATGGCTGGGCATCTTCTTCCGGCCGGTCACCCCGGGGCGCTTCATGCTGCGGCTGCGGCTGCCGAACGGCGTGATCCGTTCCGAGCAGCTGGAGGTGCTGGCCGATGCCGTCGACCGCTGCGGTGACCACGGCAGTGCCGACATCACCACCCGCCAGAACCTGCAGCTGCGTGGCCTGCTGCTGGAGGACATGGCCCCCCTGATGGAGAGCCTGGAACGGGTGGGCCTCACCAGCCGCCAGTCGGGTCACGACAACCCCCGCAACATCACCGGCAACCCCCTGGCCGGCATCGATCCGGAGGAGTTCCTCGACACCCGTCCCCTGGTGCAGGCGATCCAGACGCGCCTTCTGGCGGACGACGGCCCCCGCAACCTGCCGCGCAAGTTCAACGTGGCCGTCGGCGGCGCCCCCGACAGCTTTCTGCTGCACAACGATCTGGCTTTCCTGCCGGCGCCCCATCCGCTGGATCCCCAGGCGCCGCTGGGGTTCACCGTCATGGTGGGGGGATTCTTCTCGGCCCAGCGCAACGAACTGGCCATGCCCCTGGGGGTGTGGCTGCGGGGGGATCAGCTGGCCGATTTCACCCTGGCCGTGCTGCAGCACTACGCGATCCATGGCAACCGGGCCCAGCGCAACAAGAGCCGGCTGATGTATCTGATCGACAGCCTCGGGCTGGCGTCGTACCGCACCGCCGTGCTCGAGTGCCATGCCGTGCTGGCCGGAGACGCGGCCGCCGGTGTGCTGCCCCACGACGGGAGCCATCTGGTGAGCCGGGCTCCCCGCGACGGACTGGGGGTGCAGGCCCAGAAGCAGGCGGGGCTCCACTGGGCCGGTCTGCACGTGCCGATGGGGCGCCTCGATGCCGTGGCGATGCTGGAACTGGCGCGTCTGGCCCGGGAGTACGGCAGCGGCGAGCTGCGCTTCACCGAAGCCCAGAACGTGCTGCTCATCGATGCTCCGACTGACCGGCTGGAGGCCCTGCGGGCCGAGCCGCTGCTGCAGCGGTTCCGGCTCGAGCCCGGGCCGCTGCAGGCCGAAGCGGTGAGCTGCACCGGCAGCCGCTACTGCAGCTTCGCCCTGATCCCCACCAAGAGCACCGCCCAGGCTGTGCTCGACGACCTGGAGCGCCGTCTGGACATCCCCCGGGCGGTGCGGACCCACTGGACGGGATGCCCCAATGCCTGCGGCCAGCCCTACATGGGCCAGATCGGCCTGATGGGCGCCAAGGCCCGTCAGGACGGCCAGATGGTGGAGGCGGCCAGGATCTTCCTGGGGGGGGCCATGGACCGGGAGCCCCGGTTGGCCGAACTGCACGACAAGGGCGTTCCCCTCAGCCAGCTCAGCGATGTGCTGGAAGGGCTCCTGGTGGAACGCTTCGGCGCCCGGCGCCGGGCGTCCGCCGGCTGAGGCGTGGCCGGCCCCAGGGAAAGCCCCTCCCGCCCCGGGGGGGCTCCGGCTGCCAGGCTCGATCGAGCGCCGCCAGGGCCGCCCGATCGCCCAGATCCTGACCGCCGTAGAGGAGTCGGATGACCCGCTCGGGATCGATCTCCAGGGCTGCCACCTCCTGCCAGAGCCGGGCCACCCGGGCCGGGTCGGCGTGGCGGAACTGGGCCTCGCCCAGCTGGCTCACCAACGTCAGCACCAGCTGGCGTTCCTTCTCCTCGACCTGTCCGGCCGTCGTACCGGTCCGGCCCCAGCCGCCTCGTTGGAAGGTCATCGGAGAGGTACCTGCCTCTGGAGTCCCTTCGTTGTAGCCCTGCGCCACGGGTGCATCAGGCCCACCACTTGAAACGTATCAATGGCTACAAAGCAATCCGGTGCCGCCCATGGGGCCTTCCAGCCGCTGCCCCAGCAGCTGCCGCCGGTCGGCAGCCCCGAACGCTGGCCCTGGCTGCGGCGCCTGAGCCGTGAGGATCACCTCGATCTGGAGCCCTGGCTGGTGGCGATCGAGAGCCACGCCCTCCGGCCCGGCGGCGATCTGCTCGCGGCCCTCGCCGAGCGGCTCGACGGCGACGCCGCAAGCCGTCTGCTGGCCTGGTGGCTGGCCGAACCGGAGGCCGATCCAGGCCTGCTCACCGTGATCGGCCGGATCCGCGATCACCGCTGCCGGGACCTGCTGCGGCAGGCCCTGCCCGTTTCCGGAGCCGCCGCCGATGCGGCGAGCCCGGCCGGAATCACCGGGCGGACGGTTCACCTGTTGCCCCTGCTGGGCCATCAGCGGGATCCGGAGGATTTCGCACCACTGCTCGGCTGGGCCCTGGCACCCCTGGCCCTTGCGCAGCGGCGGGCGGCCCTGGAGGGCCTGGCCCTTGGACTGGGGGCCTGGCCGTCGCAGCCGCTGCAGGAGGGGCTGCGCCAGCTGGCGGAAGACCTCGATCCGGCCCTGGCCGCGGTGGCGGTGGATCTGCTGGCGCGACTGCCGGAGGCCCAGCAGGTGCTCCTGGAGCTGGCCGGACGACCGCTGGCCCCGGTGGTGGCCCAACGCCTCCAGAGGCGCCTGGGTGGGCCGGGCCGCCCGACACCGGAGGATCCATCATGACCGTCTCCCCCGCCGCCCGCGCCGATGTTCCGCCATCTGCTGGTGCCCACCGACGGCTCCGAACTCTCCGAGGCGACGATCCGGCAGGCGGTGAGCCTTGCCCGGCAGGTGGGCGCGGCCATCACCTTCGTCCATGCCCTGGAGAGCCCGGCGCCGCCGCCCCGCCCCTCCATCTACGGCGATCCAATCCTGCTCGATCCCGCCGTGGTGGAGCATTTCAACCAGGCGGAGCGGGCCAACGCCACCGCCCTGATGGAGCAGGCCAGGGCCCAGGCGGAAGCGGCCGGGGTGCGCTGCGACACGGTCCTGAGTGCCAACCCCGTGATTCACGAGGCGATCATCGAGACCGCCGCTCAGCAGGGCTGCGACCTGATCGTGATGGCCTCCCACGGCCGCCGGGGCCTTTCCGCCCTGGTGCTGGGCAGTGAGACCCAGCGGGTGCTCACCCACAGCACCCTGCCGGTGCTGGTGTGCCGCGGCACCGATCAGTCCGCCGAGAAGGTCTGACGCCGCCAGCGGCGCACCACCTCCGCCGCGCTGTTGCCTTCCAGATCCACCTGGGCGTTGAGCCGCTGCATGGTGGCCGCCGGAATCCTGCCGCTGAGCCGATCGATCACGGCCACCAGTTCGGGATGGCGGCGCAGGGTGGCGGCGTGGAACACCGGCACGGCGTCGTAGGGGGGGAAGTAGTGGCGGTCATCCCGCAGCAACTGCAGCCCCAGGGTGGGGATCAGGCCGTTGGTGGAATCCCCGGCGATCAGATCGACGCGGCCCTCGGCCAGGGCGCGGTAGGTGAGCCCGAGGTCCATCGCCTGGGGGGGCTGGGCGAAGCGCAGGCCGTAGCGCTGGGCCAGGCCCGGAAAGCCATCGGGCCGGTTGAGGAATTCGAAGCCGAACCCCGCCCGCCATTGCGGTGTGTGGGGAGCGGCTTCGCTGATGGTGGTGATCCCCAGCCGGCGGGCCTCCGCCTGGCGCACCAGGATGGCGAAGCTGTTCTCGAACCCCAGCGAGGGAAACACCCGCAGGCCGAAGCGCTCGGCGTAGAGCTCCCGGGTGCGCTCCAGGATCCGCTCGGCCGTCGCCGCAGCGGCCTCCTCGGGCGGGGGCTGCTGCAGGAGCGTTGTCCAGGCGGTGCCGGTGTATTCCACGTAGCCGTCGATCCGGCCGCTGCGTACCGCTTCGTGGATCAGGCCCGTGCCGCCCAGGCCGAAGTCCCGTTTCACCCTGAGGCTGGTGTCGGCTTCGATCTGCTGGGCCAGCAATTCCCCCAGGATCAGCTGTTCGGTGAAGCTCTTGCTGCCGATCCGCACCGTGTCGCCGCCCTGGGCCACCAGCAGGCGACCGCCCAGGGCCGCGACCAGGGCGAGCCCCAGCAGGCCCGCGGCGAGCAGTTTCGTTCTGCCGGGCCGTCGTGCCCGGGGCTGGCGGGGGGTGGCCAGCCGCCGTTCCAGCAGGCCCAGGGAGGCGTCGGCCGCCAGGGCGATGGCCGCCGCCGGCAGGGCCCCCGCCAGGATCAGGCCGTTGTTGACCGTGGCGATGCCCCGGAAGATGAACACCCCCAGGCCCCCGGCGCCGATGGCGGCGGCGATCGTGGCCACCCCCACCCCGATCACCGTGGCCACCCGGATGCCGGCCATCAGGGTGGGCAGGGCGATGGGCAGCTCCACCCGCAGCAGCACCTGGCGGCGGCTGAGCCCCAGGGCCCGTCCCGCCTCCCTGAGCCCTTCGGGCACCTGGGCCAGGCCGCTGCCCAGGCCCCGCAGCAGGGGCAGCAGGGCGTAGAGGGTGAGGGCCACGATGGCGGGCGTGGGGCCGATGCCCCCCAGCACCGGCACCGTGAGCAGCAGGCCGAAGATCGCCAGGCTGGGGATCGTCTGCACCGTGCTGGCCAGGGCGAGCACGGGACCGGCCCATCCGGGTCGCCGGTTGATCCACAGCCCCAGGGGCAGGGCGATGGCCAGGGCCAGGCCGATGGCGACGGCCACCAGCAGCAGGTGTTCGCCGCTGCGCTGCAGGATCTCCCGGGCCAGGCCCCCATCCCACCAGGGCGGTGGGAACGGGCCGCTCATGGCTGAGGCTGGGCTCCCAGGGCCCGGGTGGTCTGGAACACCGGCACACTCAGGCCGATCAGCAGCAGGGCCCAGCAGCTGTTGGCGGTGTCGTTGATCAGGGCGCCGACCAGGAAGGCCAGCGACCCGGCCAGCACGAGGGCGGTGCTCCAGGGATGGCCCCAGGCGCGGAAGGGCCGCCGCCGCTCCGGCTCCCGCCAGCGCAGCACGAACAGGCAGACGAAGCCCTGCGCATAGAGGCTCACGTAGAGGAAGGCCGCCAGCCCCAGCAGGATCGAGAAATCGCCGCCGATCACCAGCAGCGCCGACGCCAGGCTGGTGAGCAGCAGGGCCACCGTGGGGGTGCCGCCCCGGTTGACCCGGTCCACCAGGGGACTGAACAGCCCGTCGCGGCTGAGGCCGAACAGGATCCGGGGGGCCCCCATGATCGAGGCATTGATCAGCCCCGCCAGGGACAGCAGCGCCAGCACCGTGATCGCCTGGCCGCCGAAGGCACCGAACAGCAGGGCCGCCGCGTCGGCCACCGGCAGGCTCGAGCCGGCGATCACCGGCAGGGGCAGCACCTGCAGCAGGGCCAGGTTGAACAGAACGTACAGGCTGATCACCGCCAGCACGCCACCGATCAGGGACCGGGGCAGGTCGTCCTCCGGTTCGCTGAATTCCTCCGAGAAGTAGATGGGGCTGTGCCAGCCGTCGAAGGTGGTGACGATCGCCTGCAGGGAGAACACCAGCGCCACCGCCAGGCCCATCCAGCCGACCGGGTGCGCCAGGCCGGCCGGGTCGGTGGGGATCGCGGCGGCCGCGGCGGCCCGGGTGTCGGCCCCCCCCAGCAGGAAACAGGCCGCCACCAGGGCCAGGAAGCCCCCCGCCTTGGCCAGGCTGAGCAGCTTCTGACTGCCGCTGCCGGCCTGCACCCCCAGCAGCTGGATCAGGGTGAACAGCAGCAGCGTGGCCAGCCCCACCAGCTTGCCGTGGCCCTCCAGCCCCGGCGCCAGGAAGACGGCGTACTCCCCCACCGTGATCGCCACCCAGGCGATGCCGGTGCAGTGGCCGATCCAGTCCATCCAGCCCACCGTGAACCCGGCGGCATCACCGAAGCAGCGGCGGGTGTAGACGTACCAGCCGCCCGCCAGCGGCAGGGTGGCCCCCAGCTCCGCCACGGCGACGGCACCGAGCAGGGCGTACAGGCCGCCGGCCAGCCAGGCCCCCACCACCAGCGGGGCGCTGCCCAGCTGGGCCGCCACCAGCCCGGGGGTGCGCAGGATGCCGGCGCCGATGGTGCCCCCCACCGCTCCAGCGATGCCGAAGCTGACCCCCAGGACGCTGAGCAGCCGGCCCGGCGTCTGGGGCTGGTCCGGGTCGGGTAAGGCCGGATCGGGGGGAGGGGTCGGTGTCAGTGGGCGATCGCCGCTTCGAGCAGCCCGTGGAGCTCCACCAGCTCATGGCGGCTCAGCAGCCAGTCCCCCTCCAGATCCTTGGTGACGCGGGCCTCGAGGATCCAGCCGTCTTCGGTGCGCTCGAGGGCGAAATGGGGGGACTCGAACGGTGACATGGCGCTCGATCGCGGTGGCCTGCCCCTCCTCTCTAGCCGGGCCGGGGCCGGGAGGCAGCCCCAGGTTCCTGTTCCAGCCGATGCGGCCTCAGAAGCGGGAGCCGGGCTGCTGCAGGAAGGCGGTTTCCTCGGGGCGCTCCGGGCGCCCCAGGATCCGGTTGCGATGGGGAAAGCGGCCGAAACGGGCGATCACATCGCGGTGCCGGCGGGCGAACTCGGCGGTGCGGGGATCGCAGAAGCGCTCGAACAGGGGCAGGCCCCGGTCCTGAACGGCCAGATCCTCGCTGTGCATCAGGGGCATCAGCCAGAAGCGCCGCCGGTAGGGGTCGGTCTCCGCCGCGATCCAGCCCTGCTCCAGGGCCCGCAGGCTCAGGGCCAGGGCCTGGGGATCGCCGGCGAAGGCCCGGGCCTGATCGCGCCAGATCTGGCGCGGAAACTGGTCGAGCAGCAGCACCAGCGCCAGAGCGCTGGCGGCGCTCGTGCCCCAGGCGGCCAGCTCCCCCCGCAGGGCCCGCTCGGTGAGAGCGCCGAAGCGGTCGCTCAGGGTCCGGTCCCTTGCCGGGCTGGAGCGGAACCAGTCGGCGGGCCGGGACTCCTCGAACCAGAAGCGCAGCACCGCGGCGGCCTCATCCATGGGTCATCCGCCGCGGCTGCGCAGCAGGAAGGGCAGCAGCATCAGGGCCAGTCCCAGCACCAGCAGCACCGCCGTATCGCCGACGACGTAGGGGATGACCATCATCAGAACGCCGCAGCCCAGGGCCAGGGCGTGCCCCTGCTTCTTGCCGTAGACCGTGTATCCCAGGCCCATGGAGCTGACCACCAGGGCGGTGAGCTGGTTTGCGCTGGCATCGCTGCTCATGGGGTCCAGCCTCGCTCAGGAGTTCTCCCCATGGTCGATCCAATCCCGGTGGTGGTGGTCCCGGACCCCGGTTCCCTGGCCCGGGCCTTCGGTGATGGATCGCTGCCGCGGCCGGCCTGGACCCACCAGGCCCATCTGCTGGTGGGTCTGTGGCATCTGCACCGCTACGGCGGTCCCCAGGCCCTGATGAGGATGCGGACGGGCATCCGCCGGCTCAACCGCGGCCACGGCGTGGCCAACGGTCCCGGCAGCGGCTACCACGAGACCATCACCCGGGCCTACCTGACCCTGCTGGGGGCCTTCGTGCACCTCCAGGGCTCCCGTCCCCTCGCGGCCCAGGCCGCCCTGCTGCTGGCCGCCCCCCTGGCGGCCCCCGACCTGCTGGGCCGGTTCTATTCCGCGCCTCTGCTGGCCTCGGCCCTCGCCCGCCGCTGCTGGGTGGCCCCGGACCGGGCGCCCCTGGACGTGGTGGGCCTGACCGGAGCGGATCCGGGGGGCGGGATCGGGGAAACTGGCGGAAGCGATCCGGCCGGAAACGTCGATGAGTGAGCTGGTGGTGCTGCAGCACCTGGAGCGGGAGGGCCCGGGCCTGTTCGCCGAGGAGGCCCAGCGGCGCGGCTGGGGGGTGCGGGTGTGCCGGTTGGACCTGGGGGAGCCGCTGCCCGTGCTGGGACCGGATCAGGCCCTGCTGGTGCTGGGGGGGCCGATGGGGGTGTCCGACATCGGCTCGCCGGCGTTCCCCTGGCTGGCGGCGGAGATCGCCCTGCTCCAGGACTGTCTGGAGTGTGAGCGACCGGTGATCGGCATCTGTCTGGGCGCCCAGCTGCTGGCCCACGCCGCCGGTGGTCAGGTGGTGTCCCTGGAGGCCGGCGATCCCCCCGTCAAGCGCTACGAGCTGGGCTGGGAGGAGGTGCACTGGACGGTGCCGGTGGACCAGGAGCCGGTGCTGGCCGGCCTCCAACCCAGCGAACGGATGCTCAACTGGCACGGCGACCGGATCCTGCTGCCGGCCTCGGCCACCCTGCTGGGCTCCACGGCGCTCTGCCCGGAGCAGATGTACCGGATCGACCACTTTGCCCATGGCCTGCAGTTCCATGCGGAGGTGACGGCCGAGGCCCTGGAGCGCTGGCTTGTGGAGGACGGTGACTACGTGGCCCTGGCCCTCGGGCCCGATGGGGCCGAGCGCGTCCGGCAGGACCAGCGGCGCTGGGGGGCGGAATGCGAAAGCCGCTGGCGCCGGTTGATCAACAACCTGCTGGACCGGGCCCAGTTGCTGCTGGGGGCCTACCCCCTGGCCTGAGCTGGCTGCCTAGGGTGACGCCGACGCAGCGGAACATGGCCAGTCCCCTGCTGCTCGTGGTGCACGGCCGTGCCGGTGGTGGCATTCCCGCCGAACTGCAGTCCCTGGCCCGGCAGCTCGAATCCCTGCGGCGGACCCCGGTGCTGCTCCAGGCGCTCACGGCTGCCGCCCCACCCGCCGGCCCGGCGACGACGGCCGCGCTGCCGATCCTGCTCGTGCCCCTGTTCCTGCTCCCCGGCACCCACGCGCGGGTCGATGTGCCGGCGATCGCTTCGGCCTGGCGCCGGGGCGGCCCCGTGCGGCGGCTGCCGTTCCTGGGGGCCTGGCCCGTCTGGCAGCGGGCCCTGGCCGCCGAGGTGGCCGATCTTGCGGCCACCTCGGCGGCCAGGGACTCCGGCCCGCCGCTGCTGGTGCATCACCCCGTGGAGGGCCCCCTGGCCCGGGCCTATCTGGCCCACCTGGCGGCGGTCACCGGGGCACGCTGCCACGCCACTCCATACAGTGCGACGGATCGTGAGGATCCTTTCCTGTCCCTGCCTGGCCCCGCCCTGCCCCTGGCCCTGGCGGCCAACCGGCTCACCGATGCCCTGCCCGGGTCCCTGGGAGCCCCCCTGCTGCAGCGGCAGCGCTGCCGGGATGTGGTGCTGGAGCAACTGACGGCCCTGCCATGACGAACGGGACGCCCGGCAGGGTCTATCTGGTGGGCGCGGGTCCGGGGGATCCGGAACTGCTCACCCTGCGGGCCCATCGCCTGCTGCAGGCCTGCGACGCCCTCGTCTACGACTCCCTGGTGCCCTCCGCCCTGCTCGACCTGGTGCCGGAGGGCTGCGAGCGCCACTTCGTGGGCAAGCGCCGCGGCCACCATTCCGTGCCCCAGCCCAGCACCAATGCGGTGCTGCGCGAACTGGCGGGCCGCCACCGCCTGATCGTGCGGCTCAAGGGGGGCGATCCCTTCCTGTTCGGCCGGGGTGGTGAGGAGGCGGCCCATCTGGCGGCCCATGGCATTCCCGTGGAGGTGGTGCCCGGCGTCACGGCCGGCATCGCTGCCCCCGCCTATGCGGGCATCCCCGTCACCCACCGGCGGGCGGGCTCCAGCGTCACCTTCGTGACGGGCCACGAGGAGATCGACAAGCGCCGGCCGGGCGTCGACTGGCAGGGCCTGGCCCGCAGCAGCGACGGGCTGGTGATCTACATGGGTCTGCACAACCTGCGTCACATCGCCGCGGAGCTGATCGCCGGCGGTCTGGCGCCGTCCACTCCGGCCGCCGTGATCCAGCAGGGCACCGTGCGGGGCCAGCGCCAGCTGGTGGCCGATCTGGAGCACCTGGCCGACAGGGTGGAGGCGGAAGGGTTCGGTTCCCCCTCGATCGTGGTGGTGGGGGCCGTGGTGGATCAGCGGGTGCCGGCCTGCGCGCCGCTGCCGGCAGAAGTGGAGATGCCGATCCCGTTCTGACGCCATGCTGGGACCCTGCTCCGACCCCCCCTGCGGCATGACCCAGCCCGGCCTGTCCCATCTCAATGCCGCCGGCCAGGTGCACATGGTGGAGGTGGGGGACCGGCCCGCCAGCGATCGCCGGGCCGTGGCCGAGGGCTTCATCGCCATGGCGCCGGCGGTGCTGGCCCTGGTGCTGGAGGGACGGGCCGCCAAGGGCGACGTGCTGGCGGTGGCGCGGGTGGCGGCGATCCAGGGGGCCAAGCGCACCTGGGAGCTGATCCCCCTCTGCCATCCGATCGCCCTCACGGGCCTGGAGGTGCTGATCGAGCCGGCGGCCGACGGCTCCGGCCTGCGGCTGCAGGCCAGCGCCCGCACCACCGGGGCCACCGGGGTGGAGATGGAGGCGCTCACCGCCGTCCAGGTGGGCCTGCTGACCCTCTACGACATGGTCAAGTCGGCCGATCCCGCCATGACCATCGGCCCGGTGCGCCTGCTGTCCAAGACGGGGGGGCGCCGGGGACCCTGGGACCATCCGGATTCGGCCGGCCAGGCGGCTGTCCAGGACGCGGCCCATGGCTGAACCCTTCCCCCCCGAGGGCCTGCCCCTGGAGGAGGCGCGCCGCCGGGTGCTGGCGGCCCTGACGCCTCTGCCCGGCCGCGAGCGGCTGCCCCTGGCTGCCTGTCTGGGGCGGGTGAGCGCGGCGGTGGTGCGGGCCCCGGAGGCGGTGCCGGGCTTCCGTGCCTCGATCATGGACGGCTACGCCATTGCCGCGGCGGCGGCGCCCGCCCCGGACAGCCGCTGGCGCCTGGTGGGCCGCTCGGCCCCCGGGGCCCCCTTCCCAGGGGTGCTGGCCGAGGGTGAGGCGATCCGGATCCTCACCGGGGCCCCGTTGCCGGAGGGGGCCCAGCGGGTGCTGCCCCAGGAGCAGGTGACCACCGCCGGGGATGCCGCTTCGGCTGGGGAGGCCGTCGTGGCGCTGACGGGGGAGGCCGGCCCCAATCCCTGGATCCGGGCCCCGGAGGAGGAGGCCGCCGCAGGCGCCGAGCTGCTGACGGCCGGGATACGGCTGGGGCCCGCCCAGCTGGGCCGGCTGGCCAGCTGCGGCGTGGCCGAACTGGAGCTGGCGGCCCGGCCGCGCCTCGGGCTGTTGATCAGCGGCGATGAGCTCGTGCCCGCCGGCGCTCCCCGCGGGCCGGGGCAGATCTGGGAGAGCAACGGCACCCTGCTGCGGGCCCTGCTGGAGCGGCTGGGCTACGGGGTGGCCCAGCAGCGGGTGGAGCCGGATGATCCGGCGGCCCTGGGCCGGGCCCTGCAGGAGCTGGCGGCCGGCTGCGACGTGGTGGTCAGCACCGGCGGCGTTTCGGCCGGTGACAGCGACTGGATCCGGCCGCTGCTGGCGGAGCTGGGCCAGGTGGACTTCTGGAAGCTGTTCCTCAAGCCCGGCCGCCCCTTCGCCTTCGGCCACCTGGGGGCGACCCCCTTCTTCGGGCTGCCGGGCAATCCGGTGGCGGCGGCGGTCACGGCCCTGCAGCTGCTCTGGCCGGCACTGCAGCGGCTGGAGGGCGGCGAAGTGGAGCTGCTGCCGCGGCTGAAGGTGCGGCTGGCGGCGCCCCTGAAGCGGGGTGCCGGCCGGCCGGAACTGGCCCGGGCCCGGCTGGAGGTGGCCGCCGATGGTTCCCTGCTGGCCCGGGTGGAGGGCAGCCAGGCCTCCTCCCGCATCGGCTCGCTGCACCAGGCCGACCTGCTGCTGGAGATCCCGGCGGAGCTGGGGGCGCTGGAGGAGGGCTGCGAACTGTGGGCCCAGCTGCTGCGGCTGCCGGTGTTCTAGGCCTCGCCAGCCGGCGGGGGGATCGGCGCCGGCTGGCCGTCGAGGCTGCGGCGGTTCTTGCTCCGCCAGTAGCGCTGCAGCCCCTCGGGCCCCTTGCCGTGGGCCCAGCGGTCGAGGTCGAGGCGATCGGCCTCGTAGCTGAAGCGCGGCACGGCCATGCCGCAGGAGGTCTGCACCAGCTCGATCGACAGGGTGAAGATCTGGCGGGCGCCGGGCAGGGGCTCGAAGAGGGCGTAGAGGTCGTCCCAGCCGGGCTCCCCGACCTGAACCATGGTGGCGGTGCCGTAAAGGCGCAGGATCCGGGGCTTGCCTTCGAAGGCGCAGAACATCAGCGTCATGCGCGGAGCGGCCTGCACGTGGGCGGCGGTTTCGTTGCCACTGCCGGTGAGGTTGAGCCAGATCACCCGGTGCGCATCGAGGACCCGAAGGGCATCACGCCCCTTGGGGGAGACGTTGACGCGGCTGTCCGCGGTGGCGGTGCCGACGAAGAACAGCTTCTGGCTGGCGATGAAGGCGATCTGCTCCTCGGAGAGCGCCTCGGCCTGCTGGCCCATGGGGATGCGGGGGGGAGAGGACGGTGGGGGGTGGGTTCAGAACGGGGTGTTGCCGGTCACCCAGGTGCCGGTGCCGCCGCTCCATTCCCGCTTCCAGAAGGGGGCGTCGTGCTTGAGGGTCTCCAGCACATCCTGCAGGCAGCGCAGGCAGGGGCCGCGCCGGTCGGCCGCCACGGCCACCAGCACGATCGCCTCCCCCGGCGCGATGCGGCCCACCCGGTGCAGCACCAGCAGGGCCGCCACGCCATGGCGGGCAGCGCCGTCGGCGGCGATCGCCTCCAACTGGGCTTCGGTCATGCCGGGGTAGTGCTCCAGCTCCAGGGCCTCCAGCGGGGCTCCGGCGGCGGTGGTGTCCCGCACCCGGCCGATGAAATGCCCCTGGGCCGCCGTGGCGCCGTCGCTTCCCAGCCGGGTCTGCCAGGCGGTGAGCTCCTCCAGGGGATCGAAGGGGGTGGCCAGCAGCCGCACCTCGCAGCGGGCGTTGGCGGGGGAGAGGTCCATGGCTCAGCCTCCGCTGATCGGCGGCAGGAAGGCCACCTCGTCCCCGGGCTGCAGGGGGGTGTCGGCCGGGGCGAAGGCCTGGTTCACCGCCACCCGCAGGCCGGGGGGCAGGGTCCCGTCGGCCCCGGTCGGCCCGTCCCCCAGCCCCAGCTGCCGCCAGAGCTCCACCGGGGTGGGCGGTGCCGCGTCGCCGGCAAGGGGGACCAGGCGCTCGCCCCAGCCCATCCGCTCCCGCAGGCCCGCGAACAGCCGCACCCGCACCATGGCGTCCCGCTCCATGCCGATTCAGCCTCCAGGCTGGCGGAGCGTGGGGCCGGCGGCCAGCTCCGGCTGGGGGCTGCCGCAGTGGCGGCAGAAGGGCAGGTGGCGATGGGTGGGCCGGTGACAGTGGCCGCACACCTGGAGCTGGTCGTAGCCGCAGTGGGGGCAGTGGCGGCTGCCGGCCTGGAGCCGGCGGGCGCAGTTGAGGCAGCGGCCCTTCTGCACCCGCGTGCCGGCCTGGATCCGGGTGTTGAACAGCACTCCCTGCAGCAGCTTGATCAGCCCGAATCCCACCAGGGGGATCGCCAGGACGTAGACGTAGCTGACCAGGAACAGCAGGTTGCCGAACAGGTCGCTGAGCCGTTCGGCGATGAAGCTGAACAGCACCCCCAGCTGGGCGAATTCGAACAGCTTCAGCAGCAGGGGGATCAGGCTGATCACCAGCAGGTGCCAGCTGATCAGGGCGATCAGGCCATGGCCGCGGCGGCTCGCCCAGCGGTGCACCACCAGGGCGAGCAGCACCAGGGGGGCCAGGAACAGGGCCTGGAACAGCATCCGCCGGCTGGGCTCCCAGTACAGGGCGCGGGCATGGCCCCGCTGCACCGCCTGGTAGGGCCCGTCCTCCTCCAGGAAGGCGAGCAAGGCGCGGCTGGCGGGATCGGCCCGCAGCTGATCCTCGAGGGACTGCCGCCGGGCCTGCAGCTCAGCGACGCGGCGCTCATTGGCCTCCAGCTGGCGCCGGGCCACGTCGGCGGCGACCGGGTTGATCGAGCGGCTCCGGGACTGGCCGGCGATCTGCTCGAGCAGTGTCGAGTCGTACTGGCGGCGGATGGCGGCGCTGGCCTCCTCAAGCTTGTCGATCTCCTGTGCTGTGGCCGCGATCGCCCTGCCCAGGCGGCGCGGTTCGGGTTGGGTGGCGATCCGGTCCTGCAGGGCGGCGAAGCGCAGGCAGGTGGGATCGACCCGGCCGAGATGGTCGGTTTCGGCCGCCAGGTCCCGCTGCCGGAAGCCGGGGTCCGCCAGGGCGGCGCCGAGGATCGTCAGCTGGCGCTGCCGCAGCGGCGGCACCGCTGCCGGATCGCGGTAGGCCTGCCATTCCTGCTGGCAGGGATAGGCCTGCCGGGCCCCCAGGGGCCACTGGCCGATGGCATCGAGGCCGATGAACAGGTTGGTGAGGATGAAGACATCGACCAGCACGATCACCAGCAGGCTGGCCTTGTTGAGCGGGGCGTCCCCGAGCCGGGCGGATCGGCGCAGGAAGCGGCTGGCGAAGCGGCGCAGGTTGGCCATCACGATTTCCGGAACCCCTGCAGGGCGGAAAGATAGGTGAGCCGAAGCTCGCCCCCGGCGTGGCTGTCGATGCAGGCGCGCAGTCCGTCGAACAGGGCGCGCCGGTTGGCCTCGGGCAGGCTGAGGTACGGCGAGTAGGTGCTCAGCAGCGCGAGGTACCGATCGGCGCTGTAGGTCACCACGGTTTCCACGCTGTCGCTCACCGCCGAGCTGAACAGGCCGGACTCCAGGGGCATCTGGCCCAGGACCGCCAGGATCCGCTCCTGGGTGGCCCGGTCTTCGGCCGCCCCCAGATGGGGCGCATGGGCCGCGTACACGTCGGCGAACAGCGTCTGCATGGCCGCATCGGGCTGCAGTTCCTTGTTCCAGAGCAGCAGCAGCCAACCCGTTTCCTTCAAGGCCCGGTGGGTCTTGGGATAGCCCACCGCGCCGGGGATCCAGTGGAAGGAGGAGGCTCCAACCACGGCGTCGAAGGCCCCCGGTTCCAGGTCTCCTTCCTCGAAGGAGGTCTGGATCAGCGCGACGGCGGGAAACTCCCGGCAATGGTGGCGGGCCAGGGCGATTTGATCCGGATTGGGCTCCAGACAGACCATCGGGCAACCCAGTTGGGCGAAGGCCGTGGTGGCCGTGCCGGGCCCGCAGCCCACCTCCAGCAGCCGGGAGCGGGCCGAGAGGCCGGCGCTGTCGATGGCGCGGCGGATCAGGGCCTCCGGGTAGGTGGGCCGGGCGGCGGCGTAGGCCGCGGCGGCTGGGGAGTACCACTGCTTGCGCTGCTCGAGATCCTTCCCGGAGATGTCCCGGATCATCTGCTTCCAGTCAGGATCGTTCATCCGTCCTGGCGGACGTGGGGCATCAGGAAGCCCATGAAGTCGGCCTTGCCCAGGGGAACGCCCAGCTGACGCAGGATGGCGTAGGTGATGCTGATGTGGAAGTAGAAGTTGGGCATCAGGAAGTCGCTGACGTACAGGCGGGCCGGCGTCTCGAGATACAGGCCGTGGCCGAGCTCGGTGCGTTTGATCTCGTGCAGTCTGGAATCGTCGGCCTGCACGGCATCGAGCAGCGCCTGGGTGTCAACGATCAGCCCGTGGGCGACCGCCAGCGACGTCACGGATGGGTCGAGGTTTCGGGTGGGCTGCCCGGCGCACCACTGGGCGAAGCCGCGCGGCTGGTTGCAGACGAAGGCGATCTGGGTGCCCAGGGGCAGCATGTCCGGGGCCAGCCGTTCCTGCAGGAGGGCATCGCCGACGGCCAGGTGGCCCTCCCCCTTGGCGAGGATGTGCTTCAGCGTGTCCAGGCGGCTGCTGAAGATGCGCCGAATCTCCTCGATCTTCTGGCTGGCCATGGGGGCGGGGGAGTGGTGTGCCAGGCCTAGCCAGGGCTGGCGCGGTGTGGTTCAGGCGATCAGCAGTTGGTAGGCCGCCTGGATGCGGCGGAAGTCGTCACCGTCGCCGCCCCGGTCGGGATGGTGGGTCTTCACCAGGCGGCGGTGGGCCCGCTTGATTTCCTGGCGGGTGGCGCCCCGGTGCAGCCCCAGCACGGCGAAGGCGGCAGCCCTCGCCGGATCCTCGGGGGGGGCCTGGGCGGACGGGGGGGGCTGCTGGAGAGCGGCGATCCGCTCCAGCAGGGTGTCCACCACGCGATCGGGGGCGTCCGTGAGCCACTCGCTGGCGCGCACGCCGAGGAGGGCGAAGGCGGCCCGCACCGCCAGGCGGGCCTTGCTGCGGGGGCCGCGCAGGGCCTGGCCCAGTTCCGTGCCGAGGCCGGGGGAGCGGCGATCGAGCTCCTCCTCCAGCCCCATCCTCGGATCCCACCACTGGCGCCGCAGCTGCTCGAGCAGGCCCTGCAGGCCATCGCCGGTCAGGGTGTCGCCCGCGCCTGTGGAGGTGCCGATCCGCAGCTCTCCCCAGCGGGGATGGCGTGCCAGGGCCTCACCCCAGCGCCGCACCTGCTCGGCGGTGATCCCAGGGGCGGTGCCGCTGGTGACGCCGCGCGCCTGCACCTGGGCCAGCTGGCGGCGCAGGAAGGCCACTTCCCGCCGCAGGGCCTCGTTCTCGCTCAGCAGGGTGTCGACGTTGCTGGTGACCGGACGCTGCCGCTGGGGCGTGCGGGCCCAGCTGCGGGGATCGAAGCCCATCGTCAGTGCGGGCCGGTGGGTTGATGGCCGATGGCCGGTGCCTTGAAGGTACCCGATGTGATGTAGCCGACTGCCACCGTTTCGCGAGGCAAGGGTGTGTCATCCGGCTTTACGGGCCGACAGCGCGGTGATGGGCACGGCGTAATGGATCTCCTGGCCCCGAAGCTCGGCATGGATGCCGAGATGGTCAGGGCCGATGTCTTCCCTGACCAGTTGACGGATCGTGATGTCGTCGCCTGGGTACGGGAACGATGCGGCCAGCTGCTGTTCCAGCTCGATGTTCACCATGTAACGGGTGAAACGGATGTTTTGAAGGCCGGGAGAATGGGCCATTCGCTCGAATTCCTCATCACTCAGGGCATGGGTGTGGGACGGATCGCGCAGCTTTTCAAGGTGATCATAGGCGTCCACTTTGGAAGCAGGCAGGGCGACATCGGCAATCACAACCCTCCCGCCGGGACGGCAGACGCGCAGCATTTCCGCAAGAACAGCCTCCGGCTCTAGGCAGTGATGAAAGGCGTAGCGGCTGAGCACGATGGAGAAGCTGTGATCGGCGAATGGCAGGCTTTCCCCTTCCCCCTGCTGCCAGGACACATTCATCAAGCCCTGCTTCCGCGCCAGTGACTGGGCTTCTTCAAGCATCGCGGGGGTGATGTCCAGGCCCGTCACCTGCTTCACATGGGGAGCAAAGGCGCACGCGACGATGCCGGGTCCACAGGCGACATCAAGAACGATGTCCTGAACGGACGCATCAGCCATCTCCAGGAGCAACTGAAGCGATTCCTCATTCGTATGGCCTGGCACCTGGGAAAACGGCACCGCTTGGCGGGAAAACTGATCGATGATCGAATCGCGATGGTTGTTCATCACGGATGGGCGGATCTCTGTGGCCTCAGGGTAGGAACGCGCATGCGGGGAGACGGAGCGTTCGCAGGCTGGCGCCGCCGGAACCCGTGAGGGTGACGTCGATGGCGAACGAACTGGATGGATCCGGTTCGATGTCGGCCCCCAGGGCCGCGGCGACCTGGCGGAGCGCCGGACTGGCGGGCCTGTGGTTCGGCAGCCGGAGCGTCTGCACATCGAGGCGCCCAAAGCCGCCGGCGGCCTGCAGGTGGCCCTGCCGCGCCGGGGGCCAGTCGCGGGGCGGCAGCGAGCCGGGGAAGCTGAACAGCAGTGGCTGGCTGAGATCGTCGCTGGCGGTGGCCACAGCGATGGCGGCACCGGCCGGCAGATAGGGGGGTGTGCAGGGCCAGACGGGCGGTACCTCCTCCATGCCCGTGGTGGGTCGCCAGGCGATTCCGAAGGGGTTCGTCGCCGCTGTTCGCCACTGGGCACGGGCCGCCAGCTGCAGACGCGCCACCGGTGCCGAGCGGGTCTCGGCCTCGTTGGTCACCCAGAGGACTTCGAGATAGGCATTCTCGAAGCAGAAGCAGACATTGGCCGTGCCCTGACCGGCGTGGGTGCGGCGATAGGTGGGCGTCAGACCGAGGGCTTCGAGACTGGCCACCTCCGGGGCATCCGCCGTCGTGAACACGACGAGATGGTCAAGCTCCACCGCCGGTATCCGCCTCGACGAGTTGGGCCAGCTGGGCGAGGGAATCCTGCCATCCGAGGTAACACATCTCCAGGGGAATGGCGGCCGGTATGCCGTTCTGGGTCACCTGCAATTCTGTGCCGCAGCTCACCTGCTGGAACGCGACAATGGTCTGCATTTCGCCGGCCATGGACGGATCGTCGAACGTGTCGGTGTAGCGCAGCTTCTCCTGGGGAACGATTTCCAGATAGTCGCCACCAAAGGAATGGCCTTCACCCGTCTGGAAGCTGGTGAACGTCATCCTGAAGGAGCCGCCCTCCCTGGGATCCAGGTGGTGCACCTTGCAGGTGTAGCCATAGGGCGGCAGCCATTTGGGCAGGGCATCGGCATCAAGAAAGGCGCGGAAGACCCGCTCGACGGGTGCACGAAGAACGCGGTGCAGTTGGACAGTGCCTGAGGTCATCGCTTCTGCTCGCGCGGATGCATCCCTGATGCTAGCTTGATCTTCGCGAAGGGCTGTTTCTTGCTTCTTGCTTCGCCTGATGCATCACGTCCCGCATCACGTCCCGCATCACTGCCTTGACCACTTCCTGTATCGCTTTCGAATTCCATCATCGCCTCAAGGCTTGATGTCTGTTTTTCTAGGCTTGCGTTGCTGAACATGCTGCCAAAGGATTCATGCCATGAAGCTGTACTTCGACGATGAGGGCTTCGACGGTCAGTTGCAGCGCACGGTGGGGAAGGCCGAGGCCGGCATGGCAAGCATCGGCGAGTGCCTGTTCATCGCGTCGCAGATCACGGCCGGTGACCGCGACAGCTGGTACGGCGCCTGGTCGGCCTTCGCCGACCGCCTGGTGGCCAAGGCGGATGCCGCGGACCGGGCCGGTCACCGTACGAGCGCCGCGGGCCTGCGGCTGCGGGCGGCCGAGTATTACCGCCAGGCGTTCTTCTGGCATCGCGACGACCTCGACGGCCGGGAGCTGACGACCGCCTACCGGGCCAGCGTGGAGGTGTTCCGCCGCGCCCTCCCCGACCTGCCGCGGCCGGGTTGGGTGATTGAGGGCGACACCCCCGGCTACCTGTTCACGCCGCCGGGCGCCGGACCGTTCCCCACGATCCTCCACATCGGCGGCTACGACAGCACCGCTGAAGAGCTGTATGCCGCCGTCCCCCAGGCCCTCGATCGGGGCTGGGCCTTCGCCGGCCTCGATGGCCCGGGCCAGGGGGCCGTTCTCTACGACCGGCGCATCCCGATGCGGCCCGACTGGGAGCAGGTGGTGCCCGGCATGGTCGACCGCGTGGCGGCCCTGCCCACCGTGGACGCCCGCCGGATCGTGCTGGTGGGCCGCTCCTTCGGCGGGCTGCTCGCCGCCCGCGGCGCCGCGGGCACGCCCCGGCTGGCCGCGTTGGTCGTCGATCCGGGCCAGTACGACATGGCCGAGGCGTTGGCCGCCCGCTTCGGCGACCTGTGGCCCCATGTCGACGACCCCGCCGCCAGGGCCCGGTTCGATGCCCTGCTGTCGATCCCGGCCCTGCGAACGCTGCTGGGACCGCGCATGGTGACCAACGGCGTGGCGCATCCGCAGGCCTGGATCCAGGACATGCGTCGTTACAGCGTTGCCGATCTGGCGGCCTCGATCCGCTGTCCGAGCTTCGTCAGCGACAACGAGACCGACGCCGTCTCCACCGGCCAGGGCCAGCGGCTCCACGACGCCCTGACCTGCCAGAAGGCCTTCCGCCGCTTCACACGCAACGAGGGTGCCGAAGGGCATTGCGAGGCACTGGCGCCCGGTGTGTTCTGGACGGCGGCCTTCGACTGGCTCGACACGACGCTGGGCTGAATCGCCCAACCGGTGCGTGGGCCCGCTGCTCAGGACTGAAGTTCGATGCCTCCAGGTCGCCAGGTCTTGTTGAACCAGGGCTCCAGCGGACCGTACAGGCGCAGGATCATGAACCATCCCTTGCCGGGGATGGTCTGCACCCAGTTGCTGGCCTTCCCGGCCGGGGCCTTGGGGCCGAACCAGACGTCAACGGAGCCGTCGGCATTGGTCTGGATGCCCTTGTCCTGGCTGCTGACGCTGGGACGGGGCTGGTCGGTCTGCAGCATTGAGCGGGTCTGATTGTCGTAGACGATCACGGACCAGAAATCCTTCACCGGGATGTTCGGCGGCAGCCGCAGCCTGTAGGTCTTGCCGCCGTCGAAGGGGTTGCCCTTCGCATCCAGGGCCGCCCACGGGTACTGGGAGCCCTGCCCCACCATCTTCTCTTCCATGGCCGGCGTCACACCGGTGGCGAAGTAGTAATAGAAGATGGCTCCATCGAGATTGGCCACTCCCGGTGAAACCTCAAACCTGTAGCCACCGAAGAACGGCAGACGCCAGGAACTGTTGGGAAAGAAGAAGGCCTCGGGTTCGCGGATCTTGAAGGCCAGGGTTCGCGCTGTCACCGCACCGATGTTGGCGGCATCGGTCAGGATCTTCTTCATGCGCGCGTCCGGCTGGAAGGGCTTCCCCTTCACGATGCCGATCGACGCGAACAGGCCCAGGGTGGTGGGATCGGCACCTTCCGGTGGTTCCTCCTGGATCACCTGGTTCAGCAGGGTCCAGAAGGAATAGTCGCCGGGAGCGACGAAGTTCGCCGGTACACCCGAGGCATTGGCCAACGTGATCGGGGGCGGATTGGCCGCATCCGAAAGCTGGTAGATCTTCAGATGCTCCCTGACCGACTCCACCCCTGGCCTGGGGGAACCATCCACGAGAAAGGAACGGAAGGGCATCCAGTTGCCGTAGGTTTTCGGCCGCACAACGACATAACCGGCGGGGATGGCCCCCTGATATCCCGGCGGCAGGATCAGGTATTTGCCGCCCTGGCCCTTGTCCGGACCGGTGATGCCGATGTCCGTCACCCAGCGATACCAGAAATCATTGATGGCACCGAGCACCTTGGGGGGGATTTCCACCACCAGGGGGCCCTTGCGGGTATCGAGCCAGATGAAACTGTAGATGGTGTTGTCGTTGGCCGTGAGTTCCACGGTTCTGGAATCCACCAGGTTTTCCCAGATCACATTGGTGGTGTTCACCGGACCGAACCTGCGCAGCGAGTCACGCATGCCGGCCTGGTTGACGATCGGGATGGCGAGCAGATAGGCCTGCAGGGCCCGAGAGCGATCCAGGTTGTCGTAGATCTTTGTGATGGTCTCCGGTTTCGGCACGCCATCGCTGAGGTTGAGGGTGCCGATGGAGGTGTCGACCCGATCCGGCGTGGCCACACCGGGGGCCTTCGGCGTCGTCATCTTGAAGGTCTGGGCCGTAGCCCCCGACGCGATCGTTGTGGCCAGAACGACGGCGGCCATTCCGGTTTGCAGGGTGAGAAACGGGTGCCTCAAGTTGTTTCCTCGTTCTGCGAAATGGGGTGTTTTCACTGTATCTCAGTGATGTGTTTGGTTCTGTGCTGGATCAGGGCAGGGGCTTCCCGGCGGTCAACCGGCCGGAGGCGGACTGTTGGCCGCCGGTTGCTGTCTGCAGCACGCCGGCCTTGCCCAGTCCGAACGGCGGCATGTTGACGTAGACGGTTTCGTAGCTGCCGGGTGAGGCCCTGTAGGTTTCGTGCCAGATGCCCACGCTGCCGTCGGTGCCGATCGCCTGATTGAACGAGCGCCAGGCGGGCAGATGGGCCTTCTCCCGGTTCTGGGCGTAGGCCAGCAGCTGGTCCATCGATCGCCAGTATTGCACCAGGATGATGGTGCGCGAGAACCACAGTTCGGCGTTAAGGAAGCCAAGTTCGGGTTGCTGGTGCAGCTCACGGAGCATGCGAGGCATGGCCATGGCCACGGGCAGCCATCGGTGAATCTTCCATGGCTGATTGATGCGCATTCCGATGAGAAAGACCACGAAGTCCCCCTCCAAGGTCGCCGTCAGTCGTTGCTGGTTGATCATGGGATAAGCAGGGATGGCAGGAGCTGTTGGTGCAACGTCGCTATGCGTAATGGGCACAGGCTTTGTGAATCAGGCCCTGGTCATTGAAGAAGGACACTTCCGCGGCGATGCCGTTGACGCTGCGGTAGTTGATGGTGATGCTGTCGACGCCGATCAACACCTGGAGGAGCTCAAACTGCAGCGTCGGCATGATCTCCAGGGCCGCAGACCAGTAGTCCGCCACCCTGCTCTTGCCCTTCAGGGTTCCGCTGGATTCGTCGGTGAGCTGGATGATGTAAGGGGAGGACATCTCCATGTCATCGCTGTAGTGCGAAAGCACGGCCGCCAGGTCATGGGCATTCCAGGCCTCGATCCATTGGTCGGCAAAGCGGTTGGCAAAGTCTCTGGAGATCAAGCGCATGACTCTTGTTTGGTCAGGAAGATCCGGTGGATTCTGGACGGTTTGGGTGGCCTTGATCACTGGCTGCTAGCAGCCTTCAGAGGCTCTGTAGATCATGTTGGTGGCGGTGTGGGCTTTTGTGTTTTTCAGCAGGAGAGTGGCCCGCGCCTGATAGAGCTCCATATCCACACGCTTCCATCGTGGTGTCTGAATGTCAACGGCATAGGTGCTGTCATGGGCGGAGATGTGGCGTTCATCGCGGGAACTGATCGGAATCGCTCGGAGGGTTCCTTCGATCACCATGAGCAGATTCTTCGCTTGTGAGTTGCCCTCATTGGGGTACGGAGCCCATGCCAGGGTTGTTTTCCTCCAGTCATCCAACGAGTAGCCGCAGCCCCTGGGAATGGAGGCATCCGGCAGTGTTGAGATCTGTGGCTTGACGGCCTTGGCCGCTGCGTTGCCGGTGCTGAAGCCCATGGACAGCGCCGTTGCACTGAGCGCGAGGCGGATCGCTGTTGTAGGGATGAAGGCCATGCGGTGTCCTCCCGGTTCTTCCTTCAAGCTACTGATCGCTTCGAGAACTGCCCACGTCCCCTCCTCGGGTCGTCCAGCTCTTCGTTGCAGGAGGGGCCAGCCCTATGGGCTGGCTAGCAATCTGAACGTTCGATCTGGCCAACACATTGGGTCAGAACGTTGCGCATGTATCCACGCCAAAAGAATCTAACAATGAGCCACAGGATTGGCATTCTAAAGACTAATTTTTCATGGTAGGCAAGGCGTCCACTGATGGTGATGCTCCCGCTGGTGGTTTCGGCGAGCCACCATTCCCCATCGGCGGAATCGACGATGGGGCGAAGGATTCCGGTGAAAGGATCAACCGTGTAGCAGAAGTGGTTTGGGGCACAATGTGGGCGAAAGCGCGATCGAGATCGGTACGCACGGTGGTTTCAACCGTGATTGGAATGGATGGCATCGTTTCGTTGGCGATCGCGGCGCTTGCCGATGATCATGGCTGCGTCTCCACATAGCTCTTGAAGCGGTCAAGGATGCTCTGCCAGCCGTCGCGCTGCGCTTCCGTCGGGTGGGTTGTTTCGGGGGTGAAGACCTCTCGCACGATGGTTGTATCGGCCACAGGCTCAAACTCGACTCTGACCTCACGGGCCTCCGTGCCATCTCCGAGCCGATAGGCGATCAAGGCGTGAGGCTGGAGTTCGGTGTAGGTGCCGCTGAAATCGAATCCCATGCTGCCATCTTTGGCTTCCATGCGGCTGGTGAAGGTACCTCCGACTCGCAGGTCATTGGTGGCTGATGGTGTGTGCCAGTCATCTGACGCTGCGTTCCAGCGCATGATGTGCTCAGGAGTGACCCAACAGGACCATACCTTTGCGACGGGTGCGTTGATGCTGGCTTCGACAGTGATGGAGTTTTGTTGGTTATTCATTTGTTGTTGTTGTGGAGTTGAGTGGAATGGTCTGGCGATGTTCGTGTGGTGCGGTGCTGCGCGTCGCCTCGAGCGACTGGTTCGGGCACCAACGACATCGGCTACTTCATGGCCCGGGATGGCGCAGCCAGCTGATGAGCCATGGTGCCAGCACAAGGAAGGCTAGGCCAAACACCAGAAAGTTCCCCGTTCGGGGATCAAAATCAGGCCAGAGCTTTCGCCAGGGCTTGCGCATCACAAGCCTGCCGATGGCCAGGTCGTAGGCCGCCATGAAGGCGGCCAGTGTCGCCCCAAGGAGCAGAAGATCGCTTGCCCCCGTCAGCCCGATGGGTGGCACCAGGAACCAGCAGATGGCGAGGGCCAGGAGCGATCCGGTGAAGGCGCTGAGTTGGATGGCTCTGCTTCTGCCGATGCGAGGCGCAATGAGAATTGTTCGAGCAATGCCGTGAAGCGTCTCCGCGCCCGCGAGAGCGATGCACAACGATACGACTCGGATCATCGCGTTGAAGGTCATGGAGGCTGGGGAATCGATCGCCGAATGGTTGCTACGAGAAGAGCCACTTTTGTGCCAGTCGCGTGTAGCGCGGCATGACCACGTACACCATGAGGAACACGACCGCGCCTGTGACCGCCAGCGTGTTGAGTGGTGCAACCGATGGCACGCTGAGCGTATGCAGAAGCGGAAGGATGATCTGGGGCACAAGAAGGACAAGCGGATAGATGGCAGACCACGTGATGAGGTATTGCTTCCAACGCATCGGCACTTTGGCTCTCGCGCCACCTGGAACAAACCAGAAGTCAAGGCCGCTGCTGATATAGAAATCATCAGCCCCCACAAGGAGTGGTTTCACGGCCTGAATCAGCCGCTTCCGATCCTTCGATTCCATCCAGCCCTTGAGATTCTTTGGCGTATCGAAGCGGATGATCACCGTGTAGGTCGCCGTGATGCCGGGAATGGGGCGCACGATGTGCCAGTCCAGGAACCCGGGCGCTGCCTTGCACAGTGGGGTGATCGTTTCCATCCAGGTCTCGTAGGAATCCAGTCGATCGTTACGGACACGATGGGTGATGACGACAGTGGCTCCGTCATTCGGCGTCATGGTTGGCTGCGCCAAGGGGATGCCTCCGGATGGGTGCCTGAGGGGTAGTGAGATAGCTTACCGCTCACGATCAGCGGCGGGACGAATCATTGGATGTAACGATGTAACCAACGCGCCCGTCCGCCGGATGTTGTCGTTAGGCAGCTCCTGCCCGGCCCTGTGCTTTCTTCCATTCGTCCGTCAGGAGTCCAGAGAATCCCCAGTCTTCTTCAGCAATCTCCTGGATGACGACATGGGTGTGTTCGGGCTTCTTTCCCAGGACTGTTACAAGAGAGTCGGTAATATCTTTCACCAGTTGGGCCTTTTGCTCGCGAGTGGCTCCCTTAGTGATCTGCACATTGACGTAAGGCATGGGCTTCCTGATTGTGGTTTGGTTAGATGAATGGCGATATGTTGGCTGGGCCGTCAGGTCGCGCACGCGACGATGGCGAACCGTCCTTTGTCGCGCCCATTCGTGGGTAGGTTCAGGAATTCCGAGTGCAGTATCTCAAAGCGCGCTGATTGAAGCACGGTGATGGTTGTTTCCGGTGGATGGGAGTCGTAGAAAAACGGCTTGCCGAACATGGTGTCGGTAAACGGTGCGTGATCCGACCCTCCTACCGTGAGCGCGAAGCGGCCCCCCATGGGAAGGCAGCTTCGAACGTTGGCGAAGATCGCCGCGTGTGCGGCACGAGGTATGTGGAAAAGCGAGTCCTAGGCCACAGCTGCTGCGAACTCCTGTGCAGGGGCATAGTTCTCCATGGACGACAGGACCCAGGAGTGATCTGGAAGGCGCATCAGGGCGCGTTGAAGCATGTTCGCTGACTGGTCCACCCCCGTCACCGTAAGCCCGTGGCTCGCCAGATGTTCGGCGATCGGTCGGCCCGTTCCGCAACCCAGATCCAGGACGTGTGAACCAGATTGCAGCTGTTCACATAAGGTCGCCAGGAGTCGTGATTCGGCAGGCGAGAGACGGATACGAACGGTGTCCCACTCGGGAGCGATGGCGTCGTAGGAGTGCTGATTCATGTGGGCTAACGCTTGCCATCACCTGGCCGCAGTGATTCATTGGGATAAACAGGCGGAATTTGGTGGTGGCCCAGGTGCATGGCATTGTTAGCCTGAGTCTCCGGAAAAATCAGACTCATGTTCATCACGCCTTGCAACCCTTGAATTAGCATGTACGCACCATGCTGCTTACGGGAGTCTTCTGACTAGTGCGTCTATGCTCTTTCCGACAACCGCTACTACTATTGGATGACGAAGCAAATTTGCCAATGCGTCTTTCGCGCTCTTCTTTGCTTGCGCGTCGGCTGTGCTCTTTTCGATTTCTGTAATTAGTGAGTCGAGCCCAGAGGATATAGCCAGGGAGTTATGGTCGCCAACTTGAATGCCATGCGACTGAGTGATATTTACTACGGTATCGCCCTTTCTTCGAGGCAAGAGAGAGGAAGGCTTCTCAAGAGTCAGCTTATAGGAAGCTGGAATACCATGAAAATTGGCAGTATATTCGACGTCCAGGACCTTATGCGTCTCTACTTTGCCGTTCGGAAGCTTGCGAAGCACGACATCTCCCTCGTCAGCGTCAAGGCTCTCATCAAAGATTGTGCAACTTGAGCCATCCAACGCGCAATCGTATGGCCCAAGCTCGGTACCATCCAATTTCAATATCGAAACCTTGTCTGTGAGTAGCGCTTGGAATGGATTCGACATGACAGCAGGGTTCAGAGGCGTTCTATCTGCGGGTCAGGCTAACGCCCCAGATCAGAAGCGGGCAGAGATCCATGCTTTGAACCCAATCTAAGCTCCCGTCTTCTGCATCTGGATGTTGGACAGGACGCCATGACAAGAACCAGTATTCAAACATCTCAAAGTAAAGTCATAGAAAAGGACAGCAGGGTAGCCGCAAATTGCAGGCTGAGGACTCCAACTGCTAGCCACTGCCCCAAGAGCAATTGATCAGCTAGCACTTGAAAAGCCCCATACCAAAGGACAAATAAAACAACTAATGTCAACGGCAAGCGGAATGACAGAGGAAGGGGTTGCGGGAAGGATGTTTTGGAAGATCCGAGCCTTGCAACGAATACGCTTACTCCACAGGCTATCGCAGTCAGAACAATGGTAGCAATAGCAACCTGCGGGCTGTATATTATTAACAAGACTCCAATAGCAAGTACCCTAGGAAGGACAGCAGAAAACTGCAGAAGCTTTTTCCTATTGATCAGCTCGCCACGAGCGAGAAGTTGAGTAAAGACGCCAATCCCAACCTCGGATCCACTTCCAAAAAGTGTACATACTAGCAATGCCAGCCCTAATATTGTTAAAGTATCTGGAGAGTTCTGGCCTATTGCTTTATCAACAATGACCTGGAGAAGCATTGGGATTGCTAGCCAGAAAAAAGTGCCAAAGAGGCTGGCAGCAAAAATTGCAAAGCAAGGTAGGAATAAAGATAATTGGGGTGCCATCAATTAGCTCGTTGGATTGAGTGGAAGAGGGAATCTGTCCAACGCTGCCCCTGAGTGGCAGGCAGGAGCTGTATGGCATTAGCAGGGAAGTAGTGGTGGCCTGTCCACTCTAGGGGCTTGTTATACCGGTTTCACCAAGGGCGTCAGCGAGAGCTTGTTAACCGTCATTCCGCTGAACTCCATCACAAAGGCATGATCAAAACAGCTGGCATACTCGACTGCTGATATCTCTTCATGAATCCGAAGCATACTTGATTCCACGCTTCCATCCAAGACCATCAAGATCCATGCCTCGCATACCTCGTTCCGCCAACGAGGAAGATCTAGCTCTTTAGTGCGCAGCGCAGATTGAATGAGTTCATTCGTGGTCTCACCGACCCAGGCGCTATCGCTCAAGCCCCAGAATGCTGGGCCAACTCCTTCAAGCAACCCACCGCTTACACAAAGAATCTCTTCGGGCCAATGCGGGCCCCAACAATCCTCTGAGCGCAGGTGAAATGCCTCGCCCTCTCGTAGACTCTGCCGAGAAACCAGATCTACAAGCATCTTGGCAATGTCATCTTCTCGTGAACTGGGGATAACGACCCCTTTACATAAATGAACGCTTACGTGAATAAGCTGACTTGACACTTGGTTGTGGAACTTTGCAGCAGAATCAACTACTGCCTGACAAGTGCTAAGACGCTGGTGACTGGGACTACCGCTCCTTCTCTCATCATTGAACAATCTACGAACCTCAATTCCAATTCTCATCTCCCCAATCATTGCAATGACATCCGGTGGGTCAGGACCGAGCTGCAGCTCCGATCCATGGTCCAAGCCGCCCACTTGCCGCAACATGCGAACTGCGTGAAGTTCAAACTCCTGCTTTTCCATAGTCACTTGGCTGATCGGTATAACTTGATGTTATACAGCTCGATTCTAAGAATCAGAAGACTTCCATTCATCGAATGATACCCCGTCGAGGTTGGCATTGGCATACGGCCCCAGCTGGCGATCTCTAAAGTCAATCCACTGGTAAAACTCCTTCATCTTTGCATAGTGATTGCCAATCAGTTTGCCAATTGGAATAGAACTGTTTGCCTCAATGAAGCGTCGTGTTGACGCTCTCCAATCAAAGTCTCTGATATCATCTGGATGAAAGTTGAAATGCCAACCTGCTCCATCTTGGTCAAATATGAAATAGAGTCTTGGGACCGAAAGGCTTTTATGCTGAGCCATTCGCCTTAGGTCATTTATGAAATCATTTTCAACTGTGTCTCTCAAGGAGTCCTTGAGTCTTTCGGCATACTCAGCCGGAAACCTTCGAAGATCATCTGATGAATGCTCCTCTAGCCTGTTAACAATTGCTCTTGTGTGATCCACAAGCGATTTCCAGCCCGCCGCATAGTTATGAGTTCTTCTGGCAATCTCAATTCCTCCATGGAGGCCAAGAGTGATATGTTCGTCCTGATTCTCTAGATATTCTTGACTGTTGACGGCTGTCGTGTATTGGTCAATCGATCTCTTGAATTCAAGGTAGTTAATATGATAAACATACCAGCTACCTATCAAGACTCTCCCAAACGTCAAGCCCATCTGCACTCCCTGTGGTTTTGATTGGTTACAGAACTCTAGCTATGCCAAGGAGACCGGCCCAGCAGTTTCACCAGAGCTGCCAAGGACGTCAGCCCCCCCCACCACAGTCGGCTGCCTGCTTGATCTGTATAACGCTGCCCCTGAGTGGCAGGCAGAGACTCTAGATCGAAAGCAGGTGACTATTGGTGGCCTGTCCACTCAAGGGGCTTGTTAGCCATCCCCTTGCGCCTAGATCCCAAATTTCTCAGCCTTGGCAGCTTTAAGTGATTCAACATACCTTCGCCCGAAGGACTTTCTTTGCAGGCGCTCATCGTTGCGATGAACGCTAAACTGGCGGCCGGTAGCAGCTTCGAACTGAATATACCCCATCCAGTACTCATCAATCCATCTGACATAAGGCTCATAGTCTTGCAGAAAAGCACAACCGAGCGATCTTCCCTCAAATGAATGGCAGACCAAGTCAAAAGGCTTGCACGATGGATTGCCATCCAAGATCAGCAAGTCTTTTCCTGACTCCGAGGTGAATCGCTGGAGTCTATCCAAATACTCTTCTTGTTCAAACTTGTCAAAGTCATCAGGCTTCACCTCTACGAAATACATTTCTGCGTTCGGCAAACGGATCTCGAAGTCTGGAAGGTAATGGCCTCCAGCCTCCAATTCATGGCCTTGATTCTCGTACGTCCACTCCCAGTTCATGCTCGTAAAGAAAACAGCCCACCTTGCTTCAGTCCTGGAGCGGAAGGTTGTGCCGTTGTACTTTGTAGGTAAAGGCTTCATTTCGGTACCCTTGAATGGCTAACAGTATTTCGGCGGGTCCGGTATCCGCCCTGCTCGGGATGCTTCGGCGGTATAAGAAGCCTGCGAGACCATGACCATCCCCTGGAACTCCCTCCAGCGTATGGCTTTTCCCTGACGTTGCTCTTGGGTGACGGAGACATGGACGGGTCCGGGAACCAGATGTTCGCTTCGTTACAGAAGGTCGGCCGGGCTCATCACCCCGCATGGGCCGCGATTTAGCACATGGGTATAGATCATCGTGGTCTTCACGTCGCTGTGGCCAAGCAGTTCCTGGATGGTGCGGATGTCCTGGCCACGCTCCAGTAGGTGAGTCGCAAACGAGTGGCGGAACGTGTGGCAGCTGGCTGGCTTGCTGATTCCGGCCCGCAGGATCGCCCGCTTCACGGCCTTCTGGATCATGGATGGGTCGATGTGGTGCCTGCCTTGCGTTCGCGTCTTTTCGTCCCGCCAGCGTTGAGACTGTGGAAAGGCCCACTGCCACCCCCATTCCGAGGCGGCGTTCTGGTACTTCCTTCCCAGTGCCATCGGCAGCATCACCCTCCCCCACCCTGCCGCCAGGTCTGCGCGGTGAATCTGCCGTACCGCCTGCAGATGCTCCCGCAAAGGCTCCACAAAGCTGGCTGGGAGCATGGTGACTCGGTCCTTGTCGCCTTTGCCGCTGCGAACGGTCAGTTGCCGGGCTTCGATGTCCACATCCTGGACCCGGAGCCGCAGGGCTTCCATCAGCCGCAGTCCGCTGCCATACAGCATCTGCGCCACATGCCGTTCTGTTCCCTGAAGCCGTTGCAGCACCTCCCTCGTCTCTGCCACCGTGAACACCACCGGCAACCGCTTGGGCTGCCGGGCGCGCACTACCCCTTCCAAGTTGCCCACATCTCCCCCAAGCACCTGCCTGTAGAGAAAGAGCAGTGCGGATAGCGCCTGGTTCTGCGTGGAGGCACTCACTTGCCCCACCGTGGCCAGATGCGACAGGAAGGCATTGATCTCCTGCTCGCCCATCTCCCTGGGATGCCGCATCCCGTGAAAGCGCAGAAAGCGTTTCAGCCACTGGCAATCGGTGGTGATGGTTCGCCGCGCGTAGTGCCGCACCTGCAGCTCCTCCCGGTAGCGATCCATCAGCCGTGGACGTGGTGTGGGAACCATGCGAAAGCGCGGAGCCGCCTTCAGGGTTCCCCGCTCCGGTCTTCCCCTACCCTCGCGAGCGTTGCCTCCAGCTCCCGGCGCCATTCGCCGGGAGCGAAGGCGTGCCAGCGGCCGTGGCCGGGCAGCAGCCAGCGCACGTGCAGATCCAGCAGCCGCTGCACCGAGCGCACCTGCTCCTCCCAGTCCCACCAGCAGTAGCGGCGGGAGGCCACCACGCCCGGCGGCTCCACGCCCCACCAGAGGTGGTCGCCGCTGAACAGCACCTGCCCGCCAAACAGCACCGCCACCGAACCGGCGGTGTGGCCCGGTACCGGCAGCACCAGCAGGTCGTCGTCGATCGCGATGGGCTCGGTCCCCTCGAAACGGTGCTCGGCCTCGGGAGCGGCCGCCGCATCGGCGGCATGGATCCAGCGCTCGGCACCGAAGTGCCGGGCCCAGGCGTTGTGGTCGGCCACGTCGTCGCGATGGCTGAGCAGGATCCGGCTCACGCCGCCCAGGGCCTCGATCCGGCGGGCCAGGGCCCCGCTCCAGCGCGGTGAATCGATCAGCACGTTGCTGGGCCGTCCATCGGCCCCTCGCCGGGTGATCAGCCAGCTGCTGGCCCCGAAGCTCTTGCGCGACGCCCAGCCGGCGTAGTGCACCTCCCCCGCCGGCAGGCTCGTGATCAGCGCCGGGAAGCCATCGGCCGGCGTCTGGGCCAGCAGCTCCCGGCTGGTGCCGATCGCCGCCACAGGACAGGCCTGCAGCGCCAGCAGCACCGTGCGTGTTTCCACCTCGCCCTGGGGCTGGGCCCACACGTGAGAGGTGCGGCCGGTGGGGGCGAAGTGGGCCGGATCGAACTGCCAGCAGGTGCCGCAGTCGATGCAGTGGTCATCCACGTAGAACGCGCCGGGGGCATTGGCGGCCAGGCGCTGCTGGGGGCGGGCCATGGGGGTGGGCGGCGAACTCCCCCTAGCCTGGCGTTGATGTCCCACACCCTGGTGCTGCTGGCGAGCCCGTCGCGGGAAGCGGCGCTGCTCGACTGGCTCGACCGTCAGCGGTTGGCTCTCGGCGGTTTTCCCCTGCTCGCCAACGCCGAACTGGCCCGCCGGCTCCGGGAGGATCCGCGCACCGCGGCGCTGCCGGTGACACCGATCGAGGCCCTCGACGACGGCGGCGACATTCGGGTTGCCGCCCGGGTGCTGGCTGGGGAGGTGGCCCTGGTGGTGGCCTTCCTCGATCCCCAGGCGCCCACCGGCACGCCGCCCGACGACCGGCTGCTGATCCGCGCCTGCGACCTGGCGGCCGTGCCCCTGGCGCTCAATGCCGCCAGCGCCGACCTCACCCTGCGCGGCCTGGCCCACGGTCGCTCGGCCTACCTGCTGTTCAACCCGGTGGCCGGCCAGGCCGATGCCCATGCCGATCTGGCCCTGATCCGCTCGATCCTCGAGCCCCAGCTGCTGGTCACCGTGCTGCTCACCCAGCCCGGCAGTGATCCGGGCGAGCAGGCCCGGGAGCTGGTGGAGCTGCTGCAGGCCCGGCCGCCGGAGGAACCCGGCAACGCGATGATCGTGGCCTGCGGCGGCGACGGCACCGTCTCGGCCGTGGCGGGGGCCGTGGCCGGCACCGGCATCCCCCTCGGGGTGATCCCCCGCGGCACCGCCAACGCCTTCGCTGCGGCCCTGGGCATCCCCGCCGACCTGGTCGCCGCCTGCGACACGATCCTGGCCGGCCACACCCAGGTGGTGGACGCCGCCCGCTGCAACGACGTGCCGATGACCCTGCTGGCGGGCCTGGGCTTCGAGGCGGGGATGGTGGACCGCGCCACCCGGGAGCTCAAGACCCGCCTCGGCCGGCTCGCCTACGTGCTGGCGGGGGCCCAGCAGCTGGCGGCCCAGCAGCCGTTCCAGGCCCGCTTCGAAATCGATGGCGCCGTCACCGAGGTGCAGGCCGCCGCCATCACCGTGGCCAACGTGGCTCCCGCCACCTCCGTGCTGGCCCAGGGTTTCGGCCAGGTGGTCCCCGACGACGGCCTGCTGGAGGTCACGATCGCCTCCCCCTCCACCCGGCTCCAGGGGCTCAATGCCCTGGCCTCCCTGCTGGCCTCCGCCGTGGTCCAGTCCCCCACCAACCATCCCGATCTGCTGTGTCTGCGGGCCGAACGCATCACCATCACCACCGATCCGCCCCAGAAGCTGGTGATCGACGGCGAGATGCTCGAGGCCGACCCCGTCACCTTCACCTGTCTGCCCGGCGCCCTCACGGTGTTCGTGCCGCTGCCCGCCTCGTGAACCTGGCCTCCGAGGCGCCCATCGCCACCAAGATCCGCCGTATGGCGGAGCGGGTGCGCTGGGGCCATCCCGAGATCACGCGCCGCGCGATCGACCCCTGCCGCCTGGCGATCGAGGGGGACCCCGGTTCCCCCGAGCCCTTCGCCTTCCTGGTGCTGGGCGACAGCGGCACCGGCCTGCACCGCCGCGACAGCCCCCAGCGCCGGGTGGCCGAGCAGCTGCTCGCCCACGGCGGTGATGCCCGCTTCCTGCTCCACACCGGCGACGTCGTCTACCAGGTGGGCTCCAGTGAGCAGTACCGCGACAACTTCATCCGGCCCTACCGCGAATGGATCGTGGGCGGCGACGACTGGCGCCGGCTGCCCTACGACCGGCTCGTGTTCAGGGTGCCGTTCCTGCCCGTGCCCGGCAATCACGACTACTACGACCTGCCGCCGACGCTCGCCCTGCTCTCCGGTCTCACGGCCCTGCCGCGGCGGCTGCTGCGCTCCTGGATCGACCTCGATGTGGGCTGGCACGGTTCCTTCGTGGGCCAGGCCTGGGCCCGCGCCTTCCTCGACGGGCTGAGCGAAGTGGGCGAGGCGCGCCTCGGGGACCATCTCGATCAGACCCGCACGGGCCGTGTCGATGGCGCCCGCTGTCTGCTCTATCGCCCCGGCGCCTTCACCCGTCTGCCCAACCGCTACTACCAGCTGCGCTGGGCCGGCGTCGATGTGTTTGCCCTCGACTCCAACACCTTCAACCAGCCGTTGCCGGGCGGCGTCGAAGGCCAGCCTGGGGCTGCCGATCTGCGCCGCCGCCGCGCCGCGCTCGACGCCGAACGCTCGGCCCTGTTGCGGCCTTTCACGGCCACCGCCGTCGCCCCGGCCGTCGCAGCCGCCGACGGTGAAGACGCGGAGGACGCCCGCGACGACCGGTTCACCAAGGCCGAGCAGCTCGACGAGCAGATCCGCGACATCGACAAGCAGCTCGCCAGCGGCGCGGCGGCCCGTGCCGGCCGGGCGCCTGCTGTCGATGGGGACCAGCTCGACTGGTTCGCCGAGGCGCTGATCGCCTCCTGGCGCAACCCGGCGGTGCGGGGGCGGCTGCTGGTGCTGCACCACCCGCCCGTGGTCACCGAGGCCAGCAAGTGGGACCAGGGCCAGACCCTCGCCGTGCGCGCCCAGCTGCGCCGGACCCTTGATCGGGTGGCCGCCGCCCTGGGGTCGCTGCCGGCCGGGCGGCCCCTGATCGATCTGGCCTTCAGCGGCCATGCCCACTGCCTGGAGGTCCTCCAGACCGCCGACACCGGCCACGGCGATGCCCACATCCCCTGGCTGATCTGCGGCGGCAGCGGCCACAGCCTGCGCCGCCAGCGCCGCCAGGGGCCGCTCCTGCAGGAAACCGTCGACGGCCGGGAGCGCCCCCTGGCCCGATCGCAGTTGTTCCTGGGCCGCTCCGGTCGGGGCGCCAGCCTGCGCCGGACCTATTCCGGCCTGCGGGTGGAGGTGGCCGGCGGCACGCCGCTGCGGCTCCGCCTCATCCCCCTGGTGGCCGAGAAGGCCGAGGGCCGCTGGCGCCAAGGGCCCCTGGAGCCGATCCTGCTGCCATCGGACGGCCCGGGTTAGCCCCGGTCGCTGTGGGGCTGGGGCAGCCCCAGGGTCATCACCAGCGACTCCCCGCCCACCCGGTTCGTCATCCGCGACTCCTCCACGAAGCCCAGCCGTCCGTAGAAGCGCCGGGCCGGGTTCTCGGCGCGCACCGACAGCCGGATCCGGCGGTGGGTGGGTGCCGCCAGCACGATCAGGGACTGCAGCAGGCGGGTGCCCACCCCCCGGCCCCGGGCCTCGGGCCGCACACCGGTGGCCAGCTCCGGCACCGACGGCTGCGCCACCCTGCCCGGGGTGGCTTCATGGCTGAGCCGCAGCCAGGCCGCCCCGATGGCACCGCCTCCGGCGTCCCGGGCGATCACGCCCAGATCCCCCGCCAGGGTCCCCCAGCCCTCCACGTAGGTGCGGAGGCAGGGATCCGCCTGGGCCACCGCCACCTGCTCGGGGCCTCCCTCACCCATGGAGGCGGCGTAGGTGAGCATCAGCCAGAGGGTGTCGGCGTCGGCGGCGGTGGCGGCTGAGATCCGCACCTGGGCTCAGGCCCGGTCCGGGCCAATGAGGATCTCCCTGGCATTGCCGTTGGTTCGCCAGCTGAGCACCAACAGGTAGGTGGAGAGAAACAGGGCGCCGCCGAGGAGCGCCAGGAGGCTGAGGGCCAGACCGGCGGCGGAGAAGTGGTGGCGCCAGGCCACCCACAGGGCGGAGAACAGCAGCATGAACAGGAAGTCCAGGTTGAACTGCCCGGGCCAGCCCAGCAGGCCCATGTCGCCGAAGAAGATGCCCAGCAGCCCCAGGCCGTGATGGGCAATCACGACGGCCGTGTAGCCCACGAGCACCAGCCAGAGCAGAACCAGGAACAGGCGGAAGACCGTCATGGGGGCGGGTGGCACGGATGGATCGGCGGTGGGTTGGATCAGCGGTGCTCGATCACCTCATCGAGCGGGTAGCGCACCTTGGCCAGGTCGGCGTACTTGTCTGCAGGGTCGCGATAGCCGGCGGCGCACACCACGGCACTGCGGTAGGGGGTGGCCTCCAGCTTCAGCAGGCGGTCGTAGTCGGGTGGCGAGAAACCCTCGATCGGGCAGGTGTCCACCTGCAGCAGGGCGGCGGCGGTCATGAAACTGCCCAGGGCGATGTACACCTGGTTGCTCGCCCAGGTGGAGATGGCGGCGCTGCGGGGGCCGTCAACCACATCCTTCTGCATCATCTGCCGGTAGCCCTCCAGCTGCTCCGCCGGCACGCCGCGGGCGGAGCTCGTGGCCTCGATCAGCCGCGTGAGATCGGCCAGTTCGATCGTGCGCCGTGCCAGGAACACCACCACGTGGGAGGCATCGGTGATCTGGGGCTGGTTCCAGGAATGGGGCCGCAGTTCGGCGCGCAGGGCCGGATCCTCGAGCACCAGGAACTTCCAGGGCTGCAGGCCGTAGGAGGAGGGGGTGAGCACCAGCGCCGCCTCCAGCGCTTCCCAGGTGTCGGCAGGGATTTTGCGGCTCGGATCGAACTGCTTGGTGGCGTAGCGCCACTGCAGGGCTTCGAGCAGCTCAGAGGAGGGCAGCGTCATGGACAGGGGCGGAGGTTCCGATGGTCGTGCCGGAAACCTAAGGGCTGCGGGTCAGGGCTGTCGGTGTCGCCGGCGGCTGACCGTCGCGGTCGATGCAAGAAGGGCGGCCTGTGAGGTCAGGCCGGGTCGCCTGCTCCACGGCTGAGGAAGCGCGATTCAATCTCTTCCGCTGCCATGGGTTTGGAAAACAGATACCCCTGGCCAAGCTCGCAGCCAAGTTCCTGCAGTAATTCCAGTTGGGAGTGGGTTTCAATTCCTTCGGCAACAATGGCAAAGCCCAGTTGATTACCCAGGCTGATGATGGTGCTGGCAAGCTGATAGTCATGATTTCCTGCCTGCATCTGGCTGATGAACGATCGATCGATTTTCATGATATCGGCAGGCAATTTCTGGAGATAGCTCAGGGAAGAATAGCCGGTGCCAAAGTCGTCGATGCTGATCTGAATCTGCCGCGCGCGCAACTGCTCGGAGAGAAGAATGGCGGCCTGAGCATTATCCATGATCGTGGTTTCCGTGACTTCAAGCTTGAGAGAAGCTGGACGCACCGATGTTTCGGCCAGCACGCGATCGATGTCGTCCAGAAGGGTTGGACAGGCAAACTGCTTGACGGAAAGATTGATGCTCATCGTCAACTCAGTCCAACCCTGTAGATGCCAGCGTTGCAGCTGCTGGCAGGCTTGCTTGAAGACGAACATGCCCACGGGAATGATCAACCCGGTTTCCTCCATGCAGGAGATGAAATCGTCGGGTGAAACCATGCCCCGCTCGGGATGCTTCCAGCGCACCAGGGCCTCGAATCCACTGATCTTTTCCGTTTTCAGATCCACGATGGGTTGGTAGTACGTCACAAGCTCGTGCTGTGGCAGAGCGCGCTGCAGGTCCGTCTCCAACTTCAGACGACCCAGCATGGTGATGGACATCTGGCGATCGAAAATCTGATAGCTTCCTTTGTTTTGAGTTTTGGCCTTGTACATGGCTGTATCGGCGTCTTGCAGGGGCTCTTCTGCCTGTTGATAGGTGTTGTTTCCCAGAGCGATGCCGACGGTGGCCGTCATGAAGATCTCAAAGTCGGCCACCGTGAATGCTTTGGCAAAGCTATTCAGAATGTCCTGGATGTAGGGGATGAGCGAAGCTTCATCGCTGATGTTGTACAACAGAAAACAAAATTCATCCTCTCCCATGCGCGCCAGCACATCTCCAGGCTTGAGCTGATCACGGAGCCGCTGTGTGATGGCCAACAAAAGCTCATCGCCGATGGCGTAGCCGAAGGAGCCATTCACCAGTTTGAATTGATCGCAATCCAGATAGGCAAGGGCGAAATTGGTTTCCCCACTTTGTATGAACTCTTCCAGTTTCTGACGTAGGAAGGTGCGACTTGGCAGCCGGGTGAGACCATCCTCATAGAGCATGGTTTGCAGCTGGGCGGTGCGTTCTTCGACTGTTTCTTCCAGGATGATGTTGAAAGAAGTCAGTTGTTGGTATTGCTCATGAATGCGTAGCATGGAGCGAACTCTGGACGTGAGCTCCAAGCGATTCACTGGCTTGCTGATGAAGTCATCGGCCCCAGCATCCAGGCATCGGGCAAGATCTTCTTTGTCGGATAAAGCTGTGACGATGATGATAGGAACGGCCACCCATTGTGGAATGGATTTGATCTTTTTGCAGACTTCGATCCCGTCCATTTCGGGCATCATCACATCGAGCAGGATCACATCGGGCTTACAGATGCTTAAAAATTCGATGGCTTCTTTGCCGCTGGCAGCATAATGCAAGAGGTAATCCTGGCCGTCTAGCAGGGTCTCAATGACGTCGTAATTGGTGGCGTCGTCGTCGACGATCAGGATGGATGAATGCCTCATGTTGAAAACTTTACCTTATCCGTGGACGATCGCTTCGTGGCCGCTGCTCATGGGTTTCGAGGAGGCCTCAATCAGATGGAGAATCGTGGCGGTCAGCTCCTTCAATTTGACAGGTTTGGTGATGTATTCCGTGGCCCCGGCCTGAAGGCAAAGCTCCCGGTCATGGTCCATCGCCAATGCGGTCAGGGCAATGATCGGAATCGTTCCGAACAGGGGGTCATGGCGTAGCTTTCGTATGGCGGTGAGGCCATCCATGCCGGGCATCTGGATGTCCATCAGAATCAGGTCGGGATTGTCGCGAGAGGCCATGGCGATCGCTTCCTTGCCATCCTTGGCAGACAGCACCCGGAAGCCCTTGGCGGTGAGATAGCTGGAGATCGTGCAGATGTTGGCTTCATTGTCCTCCGCCAACAGGATCAAGGGGGCGGTGAGTGGAGAAGCATCGGTGGCCGTTGAGGCGATCGGCATCGCGGCAGCGGGCGTACGGATGGTACGGGCCGGAGCAGGCTGACAGGGCAGGTCGATGGTGAAGCAACTGCCTTTACCCAACTGGCTGGTGAGGGCTACCCGACCGCCATGAAGCTCGACGATTTTTTTCACCAGGGACAGACCCAGGCCGGTACCTGAGAATTGCCGATTGAGCGAACTATCGATCTGAACAAATGGCTTGAAGAGCTTGCTGATATTTTTTTTCGCAATTCCAATGCCGGTGTCTTCGACAGAAATGCGGAGATGGTGGAGATGGCCTGGCTCCTTGGGCTCGCGCAAGGGTTGGGCCGTCAGTGTGACGGTTCCTCCTTCAGGGGTGAACTTCACCGCATTGGAGAGCAGGTTGATCAAAGCCTGGCGAATCAGGCGTTCATCGCCGCTGAAGGTGTTGACTTCGGTGCTGAACTTCGTTTTGAGATGAATGCCCTTCTTGTGGGCCAACTCCTTGATGAAGGTGAGGCTGGAAAGGCAGACTTGTGCAACAGATATGGATGTACAGTCTGGCTGGATCTTTCCTGACTCAATCTTGGCGACATCAAGAATGTCATTGATCAGGGACAGCAGGTGTGAGCCGCTTGTTTCGATGGTTTGCAGGGATTTTATTTGCTGACTGTTGACCTTGCCAAAGATCTCATCCTTCAGCCCTTCCGTCATTCCCAGAATGGCGTTCAACGGGGTGCGCAGTTCATGGCTCATGTTGGCGAGAAACTCGTCCTTGAGGCGGGTGGCGCGGGCCAGCTCCAGGTTGGTGCGCTGCAGTCGGGCTTCGGCCAACTTTCGATCACTGATATCGAAGTTCACCCCCACCACTTTCAAGGCCTTGCCATCGTCATCGCGGACTAACAGGCCAGCAGCTTTGATGAAGTGGATGCTGCCATCGGAATGAATGATGCGAAATTCGGTGTCATAATCAGCTTCTGCCGCGACAGCCTGCTGAAGCAGCTTCTCCACAGCGCTTCGGTCGTCTTGATGGACGTGATCCCGCCAGATGTCGTACGGAAGGGCGGAGTCGGATGGTTCAACGTCATAGAGCTCGTACATGCGTTGATCCCAGACGATCGTGTTGGTGTTGAGGTCCCAGTCCCAACAGCCGATCGCTCCGGATTTGAGGGCCACCTTCAGGCGTTCGGAAAGGGCATGGATCTCGAGTTCGAAGCGCTTCCGATCCGTGATCTCCTGCACGGCAGCCCACATGACGTTTTCATGATTCTGTCGAACCAGGATGCCCGTCAGGAGCACGGGAACCCGGTGACCATGGCTATGAATGTATTCTTTTTCGTAGGGGCCGAGCTGTCCCGTGGACTCCACAAGCTGTAGCTGCTCAACTTCAAGCTCTCGATACTCGTCTGGTGTCAGATCTTGATACGTGCAAGCGAGGATCTCTTCGAAGCTGCGACCGACAATTCTGCAAAATGTGGAGTTGACGTAGGTGAATTCGCCCGTCATGCGGCAGCAGGCGACGCCGATGGGAAACTCTTCGATCAGATTGCGGTTGAAGGCCTCACTGGCGGCCAACGCGGCTTCCGCTGATCGGCGAGCGGTGATGTCCTGGTAGGTGCCAACCACTCCCACAATCGCCCCTTGGAGATCGCGCAGGGGGAGGCGGTTGGTTTCCACCCATCGCTTTCGTCCATCGGCCATGGTGCTGCATTCTTCCACCCCGAGCTTGGCCACTCCCGTGTTGATGACTGCGCGATCCTCCGCCTGGTGGCGCCCGGCTTCTTCATGGGTGAAGCCAAGATCCGCCTTGGATTTGCCGATGCATTCCTGGGGATATGCTTTGCCGGAGAGTTTGGCAAAGCGTTGATTGCACCCGAGGATTTTCGAGTGTCCGTCCTTCCAGAAGACCGATAGGGGCACGGTATCCAGGACGGTTTGCAGCAACTGCTGGGATTCCCGCAGGGCTGTTTCCGCCTGATGGCGTGCGGTGATATCGCGAAAGATTCCCCTTGTGGCGACCGGCTTTCCATCGGTGAACTGGCAGTTGACATTCCCTTCCACCGTGATTTCCCTGCCGCTCTTGCTGAGAAACCTGGCTTCGACGGCCAAGCATCTTTCGCCCGCGAACAGGCGATCCATCAGCAATTTGCAGTGTGCATGGTCCGCAGGATGAATGATGTCGAAAATGGATAGGTTGATCAGCTCCGCATCGGAATACCCGAGGGTCTCCTTCCAGGCTCTGTTGACGAAGAGCAGGCGTCCCTCAGGGGAAACACTCTGGATCAGATCCGTGGCGTTGTCGAACAGATCAAGCAACTGGGCTTCCCTGGACAGCACATCCTGGGTGCGCTGATCGATCGTGACTTCGAGGTTCTGGTTGAGTTCACTGAGCTTGAGCTCTGCAACCTTGCGCTCGGTGATGTCCGTCACCGTGCCGATGTAGCCAATCACTTCGCCGTCGGCATCCCGTTCGGCCACCGCTTGCCCATACACCCAGCGCACGCTGCCATCGGGTCTTTGAAAGCGGCTTTCCATGCCGAAGGGAACACCTTTCTGGGTGGCCTTGTACCACTCGGTTTTCACTCTGTCGCGATCATCCGGATGGATCGCCTGTTCCCAGCCGCTTCCCTGCGACGCTTCGTTACTGCGGCCAGAGATGATTTGCCAGTGCTCGTTGGTGAAGATGCAGCGGCCTTGGGTGTCGCTCTGAAAGATGCCTACGGGCGACATCATGGCCAGATTGCTGTAGCGCTGTTCGCTCTCCTGTAGCTTCTGATGAGCCTCTGCGCGCTGGATGGCGATGGCCAGCTGGGTTGTGAGCCGTTCCAGCAGGGTGACGTCGTCCGCTTGCCACTGCCGCGGTGCATGTTGTTCGGCCGCTTCCAGAAGACCCCACACGCTGTGGTCATGAAGGATGGGAATCAGCACGCTGGCGCGCGATTGCAGTTGTTCCATCAACCCACGGCGGCATGGAGACAGTCCTCCCGCGGTTTTTATGTCATCAATGGCCCGCACCTGATCCTTGAAAAACTCTTCTGCGCTCCCTTCCGAAATGCATGGGGCGTGGATCGTGCGTCCCATCTGGATTTCGCTGGAGCCTGCGATAGCTTCTGCTGCGACGATCGCTTGGCCGTTCGCAAGAAAGCGCCAGACGGCCACGCGTTCACAGCCCATCAGCTTTTGGACCTCCGTGATGACCGTATCCAGGATCACGGACAGATTCAGGGTGGAGAGAATGCGGCCGGACACGGCGGCGATGAGATTTTCGCGTTCGGCATTGGCCTTGATGGTGGCCGTGCGTTGCTTGATCTGCTCTTCAAGGTCGCAGGTCTGATCCTTCAGGATCTGGATCTTTTCCGCTTCCAGCCGCAGCACCTTGGCCTCCAGGGCCATGGCCAGATTCTGCAGTTCCAGTGGGTTGAGGGCTTCCAGGAGCCTGTTCTCGGTGATGATGCCCAGCAGTTCTCCCTGGTCGCCTGTCACCACCAATCGCTCAACGCCGTAGTGCTCCATCATCTGCTGCACCGACCACAGTGATTCCTCAGGATGTATCGAGACAATCGGGCCCTTCATCATCGACTGGGCCTGGCAGGTTTCCAGGTCCAGGCCCAAGGCTCGGGACTGCACAACATCGCGTTCCGTGATGATGCCCACGGGAATATTTCGCACATCTGGCCCTGGGCCCAACTTGGGTTGGGTGATCACCACTGAGCCAACATCATGCTTGCTCATGCGGCCGGCGATCTCCAGCAGACTGGAATCGGGATCGGCGCAGATCACGTCGGCCTCCATCACTTCGGCGCCGGTGCGCAGATGGAGGGCATCCACGGGTCGGCTGTCCTGGCGCAGGCTCGCATGGGTGACCAGGCCCACCAGGCTGTCCCCTTCATCCAGAATCGGCAGGTGGCGAATGTTGTGCCTGCGCAGCAGGTCCAGGGCATCAAAGGCGTCGCTGAACGCCGACTGCCGCAGGGTGATCACGTTGCGGCTCATGACCTCCCTGATGGGGAGCGTCTCCAGCACGGTGTTCTGGGAGATCAGGCGCAGCACATCCCGCTCCGTGAGCAGGCCCACCAGCTGGTGGTTGTCGACAATCACGACACAGCTCGAGCGTGCTTCCGCTTCCACGCCGTGCACGCAGGCGCCACTCATCAGGGTGATCGCTTCCAGCACCGTGGTCTCCGGCGATACCACCAGCGGCTGGCTGACAACGGCGGGATTCGGCTCGGGTTGCGTGAGGCTGACCATGGGGAGCATCGTGCTGAGGACGACGGCTGGTCGGGACAGATATCTGGCTTTCTATCTTTTGCTATCTATTCGGAGAGACGGGGATCCTGGCCTTCGCGCTTGGGCGTGGGCGGGGCTTCCAGTCCTTCCATTGGACTTCCACCACCCTAGTGCGCTGCATCCTTGCTGTCTTTCAGAGGCGGGTGTCCTTCAGGTTGTTGACGCCGGCAGCTGATCGCGCCGCTTCCCTGGCGACCCCCCGCACCTAGCCTCAGGGGCATCACGCCTGCCCGGATGCCGTGAGCCTCGCCATCGCCCTGCTCACGGTGTCGGACAGCCGCAGCCTCGCCGATGACCCCTCCGGTGATGCCCTGCAGCAGCGGCTCGAGGCCGCCGGCCATCGCCTGGTGGACCGGCAGCTGGTGGGCGACGACCGCTACCGCATCCGGGCCGCCCTGAGCCACTGGATCGCCGATCCCGCCGTGCAGGTGGTGATCAGCTCCGGCGGCACGGGTCTCACCGGCCGGGACGGCACCCCCGAGGCCGTGGCTCCCCTGCTCGACAAGACGATCGAGGGCTTCGGGGAACTGTTCCGCCTGCTCTCCTTCGAAACCATCGGTACCAGCACCCTGCAGAGCCGGGCCCTGGCCGGGGTGGCCAACGGCACGGTGATCTTCGTGCTGCCCGGCTCCCTCGATGCGGTCACCACCGCCTGGGACCGGCTAATCAGCGCCCAGCTGGATGCCTCCACCCGCCCCTGCAATCTGGTGCAGCTGCTCCCCCGGCTGCGGGAGTCTCCCGATCACGCGCCCTGATCTGCCCGCCTCGGTCCTTTCTGCCGCGGCAAAGCGTGCGGTCTGAACCTTCCCCTGGGCTGGCGCCGGTTTGGATGCGCTCTGCAGCAAGCGGCTACAGGCCGGGGTGGCATGGCGGAGCGGGTCGTGGGTCGGGTGGAGACGCTGTGGCGTTACCCGGTGAAATCGATGCTGGGCGAGCGGCCCGCCCAGGTGGCGGTCACCGAGCGGGGCATCTGGGGCGACCGGGCCTACGCCCTCTGGGATCACCGCAGCGGCCGGGTGGCCAGTGCCAAGAATCCCCTGCTGTGGAAGGCGCTGCTGGGCTATCGGGCCACGTTCACCGTGCCGCCCCAGAGCGGGGCCCCGCTGCCGCCGGTGGCGATCAGCCCCCCCGGCGGGGATGGCCCGCTGCTCAGCGGTGATCCCGGCCTGGCCGATACCCTCTCGGCCCAGCTGGGCCGGCGCGTGAGCCTGCTGGATCAGCCCCCCAGCGGCGCCAGCCTCGACCAGTACTGGCCGGATGTGAAGGAGCGGGAGTTCCAGGACGTGGTCAACGAACTGGTGCTGCCCAGCGGCACCTTCTTCGATGCCTGCCCCATCCACGCCATGACCACCGCCACCCTGGAGCGGTTGCGGCAACTGGAGCCCCAGCTCGACTTCGCCGTGGAGCGGTTCCGGCCCAATCTGCTGATCCGCCCGGCCGAGGCCGTGGTGGGCTTCGTGGAGGAGGACTGGATCGGCCATACCCTGCGCCTGGGCGACAGCCTGGAGCTGCGGGTGCAGGACGGCTGTCCCCGCTGTGTGGTCACCACCCTGGCCCAGGGGGACCTGCCCCAGGACATCGAGATCCTGCGGGCCACCGCCCGCCACAACAAGGTGGTGGCCGGCATCCGGCTCACGGTGCTCAGCCCCGGCCCGGTGGCCCTGGGGGATGCGGTGACCTTGCTCGACTGAAGGCACTAGCCGTGGAGCCGATCCCCTGACCGAAGCCGGGGAGCAGGATGGAACCTCAGGCCGCAGGGTGCCGTCGATGGGAAGGCAGGCACGCGCCTGGATCCTCGGGGTGTTCGTCCTGCTGCTGGCTCTGCTGTCCCTGTCGCTGCAGCCGGTGGTGGCGGCGGGGGACAAGGCCAGCGCCAGCGGGGCTGGGGGCCAGGAGGCACCGGCCGCTCCGGGCGCCTACGGCGGCGGGATGGTGGCCGCCGGCAGTTTCGAGCTGGCCAAGGTGCGGATCCTCGGCGTTCCCGCCCTCACGGTGGCCTCCCCCGTGGTGGGTGGCCAGGACGGTGGCCCCGACGCCCAGCGCCGCGCCGAGGTGATCGAAGGCAACCTGCGGCTGCTCTACGACCCGGAGCATCTCTGCAGCGCCAGCGAACAGATGGCGGAGTGGATCCTGCTGCAGGTGCTGGGGGGGAACGAGCAGGCCTGTGAACATGCCCCGCTCCAGGGTCTGGCGACCGCACCCGAGCAGCTGGTGGTGCATCGCCGCCAGCTGACCGGTGGCGATGTGGTGCTGGAAGCCCTGGTGCCGGAACGCTCGGAGCCGCTGCCGCTGCTCACGGTCACCCGGGCCGACGCCACGCTCAACGGCACCAGCGCCATGGCCCTCGGGGAGCGGTGGCAGCGGCGCCTCCAGGCCCGTCTGCGCCATGCCCGCCGGGTGATGCGTCCGGCCGATCTGCGCCATCGCTGGCAGTTCACCTTCACGGTGGAACTGCTGCTGGCGGGGCTCACCGCCGGCACCCTCTGGCTGTGGCGCTGGAACCGCCGGCGCCGCTCCCGGCTCGTGCAGGGCCGACGTCAGGTGCCCGACCGGACCCTGGAGCAGCACCTGCAGCTGCGCCAGGGCCTCGGATTGCTGCTGCTGCTGGCGGTGCTGCTGGAGCTGATGGTGATGCTGGCCCTGGGGGTGATGGCCGTTCCCGGGCAGATTCCCCTGGGTCTGGAGCTGCTGCTGCAGCCGGTGCACGCCTTCCTGAAGGTGCTGCTGGTGGGGCTGGTCGCCCTGCTGGGGCGCTCCCTGGCCACGTTTCTGCTGCACCAGTGGGCCGATGGCGCCAGGGTGCCCCAGGAGGAGCAGGCCCGCCGGGAGCAGCGGCACCGCAGCCTGCTGCGGGTGAGCCACCGTCTGATCGATCTGGTCTGCGTGATCGTGGCGGGCGGCTGGATCCTGATCGAGATCCCCGGCATCCGGGCCGCTTCCACGTCGCTGCTGCTGGCCGGCGGCGCTCTCCTCGGCGGTCTGGCCCTGGTGTTCCAGGGGCTGCTGCGGGATTTCGCCGCCGGCCTCACGGTGCTGCTGGAAGACCGCTACGCGATCGGCGACTGGGTGGAGATCGGCGATCTGGAGGGGGATGTGGTGGATGTGGGCGTGCTCAGCACCCAGCTGCGCTGTGTGGATCACCGGGTGGCGGTGATCCAGAACAGTGCCTTCGACCGGGTGGTGAACCACACCAAGATCCGCTCCGGCATCCTCGTGAACCTGCTGGTGTCGCACCGGAACCAGGACATCGACCGGGTGCTGGCCGTGGTGGCGGAGGAGCTGGAGGGGTTCCGGCTGGATTCCCACTGGGGTTCGCTGCTGCTGTCCCCACCGGTGCTGCGGGGCGTCAGTGGCACCGGCCCCATGGGCATCACGGTGAGCCTGCTGCTCACCACCGTGGCCGGCGAGCAGTGGTCCTGTTCCCGGGAACTGCAGAAGCGCCTGCTGGCCCGCTGTCAGCGGGAGGGGATCTCCCTGGCGGCCGGCTTCGAGTTCGCTCCCGCCCCCTGAGCCCTCCCTTTCCCCGGATGGGTCCACAGCAGCATCCCCTGCTGGCGCAGCTCGAAGAAGTCGGCCGCCCGGCCATCACCCTGGCCGGTGAGGCCCCCATCCGGCGCCGCGATCACCCGTCCCTTCGCATCGAAGAGCACGCTGGTCTGATCGCAGCACTGGGGCGGCAGGTAGTAGACGGTCTGGCCCCGGTACCGGTAGCGCCACACCGTCTGGGGCGGGTTGCCCGGCGGCTGCGCCGCCAGCCTGCCGATCAGCAGTTCCAGCCAGCGGGGGCGCGGTGCCATCTCGGCGGCGGGAGTGGCCGCGGTGGCTGTGCTCTGGGCGGCCGCCGGCCGCTGCAGGCTGATGGCGGTGGCCAGCAGGGTCAGGGTCAGGGCCAGCAGCGCCGGCAGCACCGGACCTCCCCTTGCCTGCGCTTGACGGCTGTCCATGGGGAGCAAGGCTAGGGGAGGTCGCGCGAGCGGCTGCTTCCCCATCCGCCGCGAGGGTTCGCCCATGGCTTCATCGCCCGCCGACCATGAGACCTTCATCCGCCGTGCCATTGCGCTCTCTGCCAAAGCCGCCCTCGACTATGGAACCGGTGGTGCCTTCGGTGCCCTGATCGTGAGGGACGGGATCGTCATCGCCGAGGGGATGAACCGGGTGGTGGCCAGCCACGATCCCACCTGGCACGGCGAGATGGAGGCGATCCGGCTGGCCTGCATCACCCTGCAGAGCTTCAAGCTGCCCGGTTGCATTCTCTATACCTCCGCCGAGCCGTGTCCGATGTGCATGGCCACCTGCTACTGGGCCGGAATCGAGGAGGTTTACTATGCGGCCACGGTGGAAGATGCCTACGAATACGGCGATTTCGACGACCGTCCGATCTACGAGCAGCTGGCCCTGCCCAAGGAGCAGCGCTCCATCCGGCTCACCCAGATGCTGAGGGAGGAGGCGGTGGAGGTGTGGAAGGCCTACCAGGCCAGACCCGATCGCGTTCGCTACTGAGGGTCCAGCTCTACCGGCCGCCGGGGGCCCTCAGCCGCTGGTGGCGGGCAGGGCGCGGAACAGCTGCAGCATCAGCCCCAGGGCCACCAGGATCGACGCCAGGGCGAGGGCCCGGTCCCGGCGGCTGCCCCTCCCTTCCGCCCAGCCGCCGTAGAGCCTGCTGGCCCACGGCACCAGCAGCCAGCCGGTGATCGCCACACTGGCCACATTGCCCAGCAGCAGGGCGGCCGGGCGATCCAGGAGCAGGGGGCGCTCCAGCAGATTCACCACCATCACGGTGGGGTAGAGCACCAGCAGCACCAGCAGGTTCACCTTCCAGACGGGCACGCGGCGGCGTTCCGATTCCCCCAGCCAGCGGGCGTAGCCCTCCCAGTCGCCGTCACCCTCGTAGCGGTAACCGCCGCGCTCCGCCGGATTGAGGATCCCGCGCCGCTCCGGGCTGTCCATCCAGCCCAGGAAATCGGCCAGGGTGGCGAAGGTGAGCGCCGATTCGAAGAGCAGCTCTCCGTTCTCGGTCTGGCCCAGGGGGGTGGGCAGGGTTTCGTCCACGAAGCCCGGATAGCCGCGGGCCGCGGCCCGCAACCGTTCCTCCAGCTCCAGGAAGCCGGCCCGGGCCGCCGGCGCGATGCGATGCAGGAACCGGTAGTGGAAGGGCGGGCCCATGGCGGAGGTTGTGGTTCAGCTGGGGCCATCCTCCCGGGGAGTGCCGGAAACGTCCGCCCCCTCAGGCCGCCCCCAGCCAGTGCCGCCGCGCCCGGTCGCTGAGGTCCTCGCCGATCAGGGTGAGCAGGGCGTAGACCGCCACCAGGGCCAGCAGCTGGTCCCAGGCGAAGGAGCTGAGGCTCTCCAGCAGCTGGGTGCCCAGGCCCGTCGCCCCCGCCAGCCCCACCACCACCGATTCGCGCAGCATCACGTCGGCCCGGTAGGCGCCGTAGGCCAGATAGGGCCGGGCCAGCGGGCTGAAGCGGCCGTAGAGCAGGGCCAGCCGCGGCCCGCTGCCGGCGCAGGCCAGCGCCGCTTCGCCGTCGGCGCTGCCGTCTTCGGCGCACTCCAGCAGCAGCCGGCCCAGGATGCCCAGGTTGTGGAACCCCAGGGCCAGGGCGGCGGTGATCACCCCCGGCTTGAGCACGAACAGCAGCAGCAGGGCCCCCAGGGGCGGCGGCCAGAGGCGACCGAAGGCCCAGAGCAGCCGCAGGCCTGCCCGGGCCCAGGCCCTCGGGGCCACGAGCAGCAGCAGCAGGGGCGCCAGGCCCACCGCCAGGCTGGCCGCCACGGCGGTGAGCAGCAGGGTGCCGCCCACCAGCCGGGGCCAGGGCAGGGCCAGGGTGGCGCGCCAGTCGCCGCCGCCCAGCCCCGGCAAGGGTTGCCACTGGAGCAGGGCCTGCGGGTTCACGCCCAGGGCCCAGCCCACCAGGGCGCACAACGGCACCAGCGCCGCCAGGGCCAGCAGCATCTCGCGGCCGCGGTGGCCCACCCGCTGCCGACCCAGAACGAAGCGACCCGGCATCAGCCAGCGCCGCCGCAGCCAGCCCACCGCCGCCTCAAGAGCCAGCATCAGGCCCAGCAGCAGCCACAGGCCGCTCCACAGCTCGCGGAACTCCAGCGACTGCATCGTCAGCTTGAGGTCGGTGCCCAGCCCCCCCAGGCCGAACACCCCCAGCAGGGTGGCGCTGCGCAGGGCACATTCCAGCCGGTAGCCCCCGTAGCTCAGCACCCCCGGCAGGATGGCCGGTCCCAGGGCCGTGAGCAGAGCCGCCGGGGCGGGCGCCCCCGCCGCCCGCAGGGCCTCCAGGTTGGCGGTGGGGAGCGCATCGAGCAGATCGCTCAGCACCCGGGCCACCAGGGCCCCGAAGGGCAGGGCGATGGCCAGCACCGCCACCGCCGGCTGCAGGCCCACCAGCTGCAGCAGCAGCAGGCCCCAGATCAGCTCATGGATCGAGCGGGGGATGGCCAGCAGGCGGCGGATCCCTTCGGCCGGCAGGGCGGTGCCCGTGAGGGTGCGCCACACGGTGCGGGAGCTGGCCAGCCCCAGCCCCAGCCCGAGCACCAGGCTGGCGGCCCAGCCCAGCAGCGCCATCCCGGCCGTCACCGCCAGCCCCCGCAGCAGGGAGCCCAGCACCACCGGATCCAGCGATGGGGTCACGGCCGCGACGGCGAAGGTGCCGATCAGCTCCCAGCCGCCGCCATGCACCAGCTGCGGCAGCAGCAGGGCGAGGGGCACCAGCACCAGGGCCGGCAGCAGGATCAGCAGCGGTGCGGCCGGTTTCACGGCGCCTGGCTGCCGTAGAGGCCGTCCAGCAGGTCGGCGCTCACCCGGTCGGCCGGCCGGTCGAAGGCGAGGCGGCCCTCCCGCAGCCCGATGGCCCGGTCGAAGCCCGCCAGCAGGTCGGGGCGGTGCAGGCTCAGCAGCAGGGCCCGCGGGGCCACCGCCTGGCGCAGCAGCAGGGCCAGCAGCTCGGCCGCCAGCCGGGGATCGAGACTGGCCAGCGGTTCGTCGGCCAGCAGCAGGGTGGGGTCCTGGCGCAGCATCCGGGCCATCGCCACCCGCTGGCGCTGGCCGCCGGAGAGGGCCGTCACCGGCTGACCCAGCAGCTCAGGATCCAGCTCCATGGCCGCCAGGGCCGCCCGGCAGGCGTCGGTCTCGACCGGCAGCAGCAGGTTGAGCAGGGCCTTCGGCCAGCCCCACAGGGCCAGCCGGGCGGCATTGAGGTTCTGCTGCACGCTGAGCTCCTCGATCAGGCGCAGGTCCTGCCAGAGGGTGCCGATCCGCGCCTGCTGCAGCCGCCGGCCCCGGCGGGAGCGGGCGGGGGGGCGGCCCTCCCACAGCACCGTGCCGGCGGCCGGGGTGATCAGGCCGTTGGCCACCGCCAGCAGGGTGCTCTTGCCGGCGCCGCTGGGGCCCAGCAGGGCCACCCGTTCCCCCGGGGCGATCTGCAGGTCGATGGACGCGAGCCGGGGCCGCTCCCGGCCGTCCACCTGGATGCCCTGCAGAGCGAGCACGGCGGTCGGGGGGCCGGCGGCCATGGAGGACGGTGGCAGGAAAGGTCGCTCCACGATGGCAGTCGCCCCCCGCGGCGATGCCGTTCAGCGCACGGCCGCCGCCGGCAGGGCCAGCGGCATCTCCCGGTTCCGTCCATCGCGGCGGATGGTGAGCCGGAGCGGGCGGCCCGCGCTGTGGCCCGCCACGGCGTCGATCACCTGGCGGGCGGTGGTGGCCGGCGTCCCGTCGAAGGCTTCGATCACGTCCCCCACCCGCAGACCGGAGCGCTCCGCCAGGGAACCGGGGGCCACCTGATGGATCTCCACCCGGCCCCGGTGGGTCTCCAGGTACACCCCCAGCCGCAGGCCCGGCGGGGGTTTCAGGTCGACGCCGACCACCGCCGTGGCCAGCCCCGGCCGCAGGGCGTCGCACGCCATCGCCCCATCCCAGGGCAGGAACCAGGCCGGCTCGCCCAGGCCCAGGGCCTTCAACTGATGGGGCACCCCATGGCCCCCGGCCAGATGGCCGCTGCCCATCAGCGCCACCATCCGGTTCCGCGGGCGGCGTTGGCGTTCAGCGGCGATGGCCTGGGCCATGGCCCGGTCCCAGAGCTGCTGGCTTTCCACGAAGCGAAGGAAGGACGGGTCGTCGGGCCCTGCAGGACGGCCTCCGGGGCTGGGCACGAAGGGATGGTGCTGCCAGAGCCGGTACAGCAGGGCCCGGTAGGCCTCGCTCGGTGGTGCCGGGGGCTGCACCCCCTCGCGCTGGGCCGGTGGCACGGCGGCGAGGCCCTCGGCGCGCACCCGTCGCACCAGCTCCCGATCCACGTTCAGGGCCACCAGCCGCAGCCGCCGCTCCCGGGCGAAGCGCAGGATTGGCAGGTAGAGATCCGCCGCATAGCCCCAGGTGCCGGTCCAGTCGAGGGCCTTCAGGAAGGCCGCTTCGTCGAGTTCACCGGCCACCCAGCGGTCGAGCACCGGCTGGTGCCGTCGCGGCACCATCTCCAGCCCCAGGCTCAGGTGGGGGTCGCGCCGCACCAGGGCCTGGAGGGTCGCCAGCTGCCACTGGTGATGCTCGGCGCTGTCGTGCCGTTCCCCCAGCAGCAGCACCGGCCAGCGGGCGGCCCGATCGAGCAACGCTTCGGTCGCCAGCGTCCTGGGGCCGGCGGCGGTGGGCTCCACCCAGGTGCCCGCCGGTACGCAGGCCGCGGCGATCGCTGGCCCCGGCAGACCAGGCAGCCCCAGGAGGGCGACCAGGGCCAGGCGCAGGGCCCGTTGCCGGGCCGGCATCAGCGGATCTTGCCGATCTGGCGGCCCACCTGCTCGATCGTGCCGTAGGCGCTGGCGCTGGCGCCGGTGAACTGCTGGGCGCCGAACAGCGACAGGATCTGTTTCTGGGCGGGGTTGGAGGGGCGCCAGCTCAGGATCGCCTTCTGCACCTTGGTGGTGAAGCCCTTGCCGAAGCGCTGGTCGAGGTTGGGCTGGGCGATCCAGTGGTAGTCGGGATAGCCGGGGGTCTTCCAGAGGGCGAACACCTTGGACCGGTTGGCCTTGCCGTCGTGGAGGCTGGTGCGCCACACCTGCTCGTTCACCGCCCCGGCGTCGTAGGCCCCGCTCTGCACCAGGGCGATGGTGGCGTCATGGCTGCCGCTGAAGCCCGGCGCGCCGCCGGCGAAGTCGGAGAGCTTCACCCCGGCCTTGCCGAGGAAGTACTGGGGCATCATGCGGCCGGAGGTGGAGCTCTCGGAGCCGAAGGTGAAGCGCTTGCCCTTCAGTTCGCTCAGCCCCTTGACGTTGTTGATCGGCTTGAGACCGCTGCGGCTGTTGGCGATGAAGATCGTGTGAAACGCCACGTCGATGTCGCGCTGGGCGATCACCTTCGCGCCGGGCTTCTGCAGCCGGGCCTGCACACCGGTGAGGCCGCCGAACCAGACCAGGTCGAGGTCGCCGGTGCGGAAGGCGCTCACGGCCGCCGCGTAGTCGACCACCGGCACGTAGACCACCTTCACCCCCAGCTGGCGGCTGAGCTCCTCGGCCACCAGGGGATAGAGACGGTTGAGCTTCTCGGGTTTCTGGTCGGGGATGGCGCCGATGCGCAGCACCTTCTGGCTCTGCTCGGCCTTCGCCACCGGCGGGGTGGCCATCGGCCCGGCGGGGGGGGCCAGCAGGGGCACCAGCGTCAGGGACAGGCCCGCCAGGGCGGCGGCAGCGGTGGCGCGGAGCGACATCAGCGGCGGTGAAGAGACGACAGGGAAGGCTTCAGGACCACTATGGAGGCCGGGCACTCCCCAGCCGTTCTTTCCGGGTCCGCCCCATCCAGCCCCTGCCCATGGCGGCCTCGCTCCCCATCGACGACTTCCTTCAGGCCCCCGGCCCGCTGCTGGACGTGCGCACGCCGGCGGAGTTCCGCCAGGGGCACATCCGCGGTTCCCACAACCTGCCGCTGTTCAGCGATGCCGAACGGGCCGAGGTGGGCACCCTCTACAAGCAGCAGGGCCGTCAGGCCGCCGTTCTGCGGGGGCTGGCCCTGGTGGGTCCGCGGCTGGAGGCGATGGGGGCGGAGCTGGCCGCCTGGAGCGAGGGGGCGGCAGGGGCTCCGCTGCGGCTCACCTGCTGGCGCGGCGGCATGCGTTCCGCCAGCGTGGCCTGGCTGGCCGGGCAGCTGGATCTGCCGGCGCTGCTGCTGCAGGGGGGGTACAAGAGCTACCGCCGCTGGGTGCTGGACCTGTTCGAGCGCCCCTGGCCGGTGCGGCTGCTGGGCGGGCGCACCGGCACCGGCAAGACAGAGCTGCTGCTGGCCCTGCGGGAGCTGGGGGTGGCCGTGGTGGATCTGGAGGGCCTGGCTCACCACCGCGGCAGCAGCTTCGGGGGGCTGGGGCTGCCGGAGCAGCCCAGCGTCGAGCATTACGAGAACCGGCTGGCGGCCGCCCTGGCGCCCCTGGCCGGCGCCGCCCAGATCTGGCTGGAGGCGGAGAGCGCCATGGTGGGGCGCTGCCGCATCCCGGCCGGCCTGTGGCGCCGGATGAAGGCGGCGCCGGTGCTGGCGGTGCAGCGCCCCCTGGAGCAGCGGGTGGCCCATCTGGTGACGATTTACGGGGCGCAGGATCCTGAGGCCCTGGCCGAGGCCACCCGGCGCATCGCCCGGCGGCTGGGGCCCCAGCGCACCGCCCTCGCCCTCGAGGCCATCGCCGCCGGCGACTGGGCCACCGCCTGCCGCCAGATGCTCGACTACTACGACCGCTGCTACGACCACGAGCTGGGCGGCCATGAGGCCACCCCCGTGGATCTGGGCGATCTGGGGCCCGGGGAGGCCGCTCAACGGCTGCTCGCCGAAGGGCTGGTGCAGCGGGCCTAACCGGGCCGGCCGTCAACGGCTTGCTCAGACGCCCCCCCTTCCAGTTCGCAACCCAAGGCTTGGGCGGCTTGCTGCAGGCGCCGGTCGAAGCTGGCCAATCGACCCCCATGGCGCAGGGCCAGTTCCAGATAGCTGGCGTCGTAGGCACTGAGCTGGTGCTGCCGTGCCAGAGCCAGCAGGCGAGGCTGGGCGAGATCGATCGCGACGGGATCCATCGCGATGCCCAGGGCTGCCAGTTTTCGCAGGAAAGTGTCGCTCAGCTCCGGTTGAATCACGCCGCGGCGTTCCGCCACAAGCAGAGCATTGGCCACCTCCAGGGGCCAGAGTGAGGGCACGATCCACAGTTCCCGGCCCCGTCGTTGCAGCACCCGATCGGCCAGCTCCGCCTGATCCGCCTGTTGCCGTGCAAAGACCCAGGCCAGGCAGAACGAGGCATCCAGCACCAGTGTCATTCGCGACCTTCGCCGATGAAGCGGGCCACGTCGTCGTCAGCAACGCCCCTGATCCTGGGAAAGTGACGCAGGGCTTCGGCGGCCCGCTTGATGGCGTCCTGGGCAGACGCCTCGCAGGGAACGAGGTCAGCCACCGGCCTGCCACGCACGGTGATAGTGAAGCGTTCTCCCTGTTCCACGGCCCTGAGTAGCCGCGACAGCTGGGATTTGGCTTCGAAGGATCCGATCGGCTGGGCCATCGGTCGCTCATGAACTGGTTAGAGATCTAGTTTATTGACTCCACGGTCTGCCCGCTCCTCAAGCCCTACGGCGTTGGCGTCGTTGGAGCGCTTACCCGCCCGATCAGCGCCGCCTGCGGGAATCCCGCCCCGTGCAGCGCCGCCAGGGCGGCGGCGGCCCGCTCCTGGGGCACCGCCGCCAGCAGCGGGCCGCAGGTCTGGGGATCGATCAGCAGCCCCCGCAGGGTCGCCGCGGCCTGGCCCCCACCGGCCCCGGCCAACCGCACCGGCCCGTCGAGCAGGGCCAGGGCCGCGGCATTGGCGGGGGCCAGGCTGCTGGCGAATCCCTGCCCCAGCAGTGCGATGGCCCCCGGCAGGGCCGGAAGGGCCCCGGCGTCGAGGACCACCTCCACCCCCGCACCGGACGCATCGGTGGCCGCCACCATCTCCCCGAGGTGCCCCAGCAGGCCGAAACCGGTGATGTCGGTGCAGGCCCGGCAACCATGGGCGGCCAGCAGCTCCACCAGCGGCGCCTGGCTCCCCTGCATCGTGGCGAGGGCCGCATCGATCCACTCCGGGGCGGCCCGGCCGGCCATGGCGGCGGCGAACAGCACCCCCGTGCCGATGGGCCGGCTCAGCAGCAGGGCCTCGCCCTGCTGCAGCGGGCCTTTGCCCCAGTGGCGCGGCGCCGGCACCCGGCCGTTCACCACCAGGGCCAGGCTGAGGCCGGCGCCGTCGCGGGCCTCCAGGGTGTGGCCGCCGATCAGCCGGGCCCCGAGGGGTTCCAGCACCGAAAGCACCCCCGCCAGGCTCTGGAACAGCCACTCCTCCTGCAGCTCCGCTGCGGCGGCCGGCACGGTCACCAGGGCCTGGGCGCTCTCCACGGCGGCACCGCTGGCCCACAGGTCGCTGCAGGCATGCAGGGTGGTGAGGCGGCCGTTCAGCCAGGGGTCGTCCACCAGGGCGGGGAAGCCGTCGACGCTCTGCAGCCCCAGGACCCCGTCGCCATCGCGGCTCACCACCGCGGCATCCTCGGGGGCCGGAGCTTCGGCGCCCGGATCGAGCCGGGCCAGGGCGGCCGTCAGGGGGGCGGACCCCAGCTTGGCGGCGCAGCCGTGGCAGGCCATCGGCTCCGGCGTGTCTGCGGCGTGGCCGGCGGCTGCGGCGGCCATCGGCGCCAGCCCGGTGAAGCGGTCCATGAAGGCCCGGTCGATGCGCTGTTTCCAGTGCCAGATCCAGGCGGCCGGACCCAGGGCCAGGGGGCCGAACAGGGCCAGGGCCCGGGGGCCTTCGGGGTGCAGGCCACCGTCGCCCAGCAGCTGCAGGGCCCGGGGCTGGGGCCGCCAGGGCCGCAGGGGCGGGGGCGGATCGGCGAGGCTGCGGCGCAGGTTCTCCGCCAGCACCGGCGCCGCCCGCACCGCCCACACCCCCGAGGCCGGCCGTGGGTCGCCGGCGATCAGGCCGCAGTCGCCGCTGGCGAACAGGCCCGGGTGATCGATCACCTCCAGGCTGGGGTGGGTCAGCACCCGGCCGCTGCCGGCGGCCACCGGCAGCCCACTGGCCGCCAGCCAGGCGGGGGCCGCGCTGCCGGTGCAGGCCAGATCGGCCCCCTGGCCGGGCGGGGCCAGCCGCTGCACGGCGATGCCGGCCTCCGCCAGCAGGCGCTCGCCGATCCGGTTCGCCGCCGCTGATCCCAGCTGCAGGCTCTTGCCCCGCAGCAGCAGCCGGCAGCGGTTGCCGCGGGCCGTCAGCGCCAGGGCCAGTTCCACAGCGGCGGCGCCGCCGCCCCGGATCACCAGTTCCCCGCCGGGGGGCAGGGCGTCGCTCCAGGCCAGGAAGGGTTCCAGGGGTTTCACCGCCAGCCCTTCGCCCTGGCCCGGTTCGATGGCGGTCACGGCACCGACATCGAGGCTGAGCCGGCTGAAGCGCAGGGGCGGCCGATCCGCCAGCACCAGCTCCCGGGCCCCGCTGTTCACCCCGGTGATTTCCGCCTCGATGAAGGTGACGCCGGCCAGGGTGCAGAGGCGGCGCAGGTCGATGGCGGCGGCGTCCCGGGGCAGCAGCCCCGCCACCACCGCCGGCAGCAGCCCCGAATAGAGCGCCGTGCTGCGGCGGTTCACCAGGCAGACGCGGGAGAGGGACGGCCGGGTCTGCGGGCGCATCACCCAGCGCCGCAGCATCAGCACATGGCTGTGGCCGCCGCCCGCCAGGACCAGCTGGTGCCGGGGGGGAGCCGCGTTCATGGGCCCTCCGCCGTCTTCGCCCGGCCCTCGAAGGCGACGAGGGCGGCGGCCAGTGTGGGGAAGATCATCGGCGCTCCGATCCGCGCCACCAGCCCGCTGCGCTCCAGCAGCGCCCGCAGCTCGGCCTTGAGGTGCACCAGGCCGAAGCGGATCCCCCGCCCGCCCAGTTCATCGAGCAGCAGGTCCAGTTCGTGGGCGGCGGTGCTGTCGATCTCCACGATCGCTTCGGCATTGAGCACGAACCAGGCCACCGGCTGCGGCTCGGCCGCGATCGTCTCCAGCACCCGCTGGCGGAAATGGTCGGCGTTGGCGAAGCAGAGGGGTGCATCGAAGCGGTACAGCACCAGGCCGGGGACGGGGCGGGCCAGGGGCCGCTCCGCGACGTCGCCCCATTCCCCCGGGCTGTCCGCCAGGCCCATGAGCGCGTCATGGGGGCGCGCCAGCCGGGTGAACAGATCGATCACCGACAGCCCCACCGCCAGGGCCACCCCCGTGAGCAGGTCGGTGAACAGAACCCCGACCAGGGTGATCAGGGCCAGCCGGAACTCACTGGGCCGGAAGTGCTGCAGCCGTTGGAACTCCGGGATGTCGATCAGGCGCAGGGCCGCATAGATCACGATCGCCCCCAGGGCCGCGCTGGGAAACAGCGCCAGCACCGGCCGCAGGAACAGCAGCACCGCCAGCACCACCCCGAAGGCCACCAGGGAGAACAGCTGGGAGCGGCTGCCGAGGGCATCGCCGATGGCGGTGCGGCTGCCGCTGCTGCTGACCGGAAAGCCCTGGAACAACCCACTGCCCAGGTTCTGGGCCCCCAGGGCCAGCAGTTCCTGATTGGCATCGATGCGGTAGCCGCCGCGGGCCGCGAAGGCCCGCGCCGTGAGCACGTTGTCGGAGTAGCCCACCAGGGCGATGCCGGCCGCGGCACTCAGCAGCGAGCGCAGCTGCGGCGTCGGCGGCAGGGTCGGCAGTTCGAGCCGGGGCAGGCCGGCCGGTATGGCCCCGATCACGGCCACGCCCTGCCGGTCCAGGTGCCCCAGGGTCACCACGGCCGTGGCCAGCAGCACCGCCAGCAGCGGGCCAGGTGCCCCCGGCAGATGGCGCTGCAGCAGCAGCAGGAAGGCCAGCACGCCCAGGGCCAGCAGCAGGGTGGGGGGATGGATCGCCCCCAGCCGGCTGCACAGTTCGAGCAGGCGGCCGGGAATCGAAGCGGAGGCCAGGGTGAGGCCGCTGATCCGCTCCAGCTGACCGCTGACCATGATCAGCGCCACTCCCCCCAGGTAGCCCACCAGGATCGGGCGCGAGAGCAGGTTGGCCAGGAACCCGAGCCGGCCCCCGGCCGCCGCGATGCAGATCAGGCCCACCAGCAGGGCCAACAGGCTGCTGAGGCCGGCGTAGGCGGCCGGCTGGCCGGCGGCCAGCGGCCCGATCGCCGCCGCCGTCATCACCGCGGTGGTGGATTCCGGCCCCACCGCCAGCTGGGGGGAGGATCCCAGCAGGGCGTAGATCAGCAGCGGCGGCAGGATCGCCCACAGTCCCGTGATCGGCGGCAGGCCGGCCACCTCGGCGTAGGCCAGGCACTGGGGCACCAGGTAGGCGGCCACGGTGAGCCCCGCCAGCAGATCGGGGCGCAGCCAGCCCGGCTCGTAGGCCAGCAGACACTCCAGGCCAGGCAGCGCCGTGCGCAGGCGCCTCGGCCACGCCAGCGGCGCCGCCGGCCGGCCGGGGGTCATTTCCTGCGGGCCGGAAGCACTTCGCTGGAGCACATGTCCTTGTCCGCGTCCACGCTCTTCATGCCGTCGAGCACATCGTCAACGTCGTCCTTGGTGTCAGGGTCGTTACGGATGATCTCCAGCTGCTGTTCGGCCAGTTTCCCGCGGGTGGCAGGGGAGAGGTAGCCGCCCTTCTCCAGATTGCAGAGGGCCGTCATGTACCCGTAGCCCACGCCGAACATCACCATGTACTGCTCCCGGGTGCTCAGCTCCCCCTGCTGGGCCTGGGCCTGGGCTTTCGCGAACACCGGGGCGGCGCCAAGCACCAAGCAGAGCAGCAGGGCGAACCGACGGGTCATGCCATGGCGATCGGGATGACGGCAGGGTAACGGGCGCGGCCTACAGCTCCTGGTACACCGACACGTAGACCGTGCCCTTCTCCACCAGAGGCAGCAGCTTGTCGCGCAGATCCTGGTTGTGCAGACGCACGCAGCCGAGGGTGGGATGGAGCGGCTGGAGCGGGGCCCAGGCTCCGGGCCAACCGCAGGCGGTTCCGCCTCCATGCACCATGATGCCGGCCCGGCCGAATCGCCGTTCCTGCATCTCCAGATCCTCGAGATCGAAGCTGTACCAGCCGTAACTGCAGCGATCGGTGGAATAGCTGGTGGCGGGATCCTGCTCGTAATCGCGGTACACCTTCTTGGCGATGCGGTAGATCCCCGGCGGGGTGTCTGTGGACGTTTCCTTGTACTGATTCTCCCGGCCCTGGCCGCGGGCGAGGCAGGGGATCTCCCAGAGCAGGGCGCCGGAACTGTTGTAGGCCTTGGCGGTTTCGCTGCCGTCGTTGACCACCACGTGACTGTCGCTGACGGTGAAGCCGAAGTCCTGGGGGGTCTTGCTCGGCCCGACCATGCCGGGAAGGGCGACGGGACTGCTCGCTGGTGCTGCGAGCCGAGCCGGCGGGGTTGCGGTGGCGGCCCCAGGCACCTCAGGCGTCTCGCTCCCGGCCGCTGCGGCCTGCTTGAGGCGCTGTTCCCAGGCCTCGCAATCGGCCGGGCTGGCGATCTCCCGTTCGGCCTGGGCACAGGCGGCGGCGGGCTCCATGCCGCTCCACACCAGCCCTTCGGCCCGGCGGCGGCGACCCAGGCCCACCTCGACACTGGTGCCGGGATTCCTGTACAGCATCAGGCTGCCGGGCACCGCCTCCCAGCGGCGTTCCCGCAGGTGGCGATCGAGGGTGTCGTGTCCTCCATCGCCATGGAAATGGGCGCCGTTGTTGTAGGCAAAACTGCAGAGGGCGGCCCGCTGCCTGTCGTTCATCTCCGCCCAGAAGGGAATGGTGGCCTCCAGGACCTTCCAGAAGCGCTCGCTGCAATTGACCTCGTAAAGGAGGTCCGCCTGCTCCTGGGTGATCACATCCCCCAGGCGGATGGGGGACCCGTCCTCGTAGAAGGTGCTGCCCCAGCCGATGGTGATCGGTTCAGCCTTCGTGCCGGGGTCCGGATAGGCCTGGAGCCGGCAGCCTTCGTAGTGGTGGTTGAGGGCGGCCACCTCGGGGGGCAGCTGGCCGGTGCCGGCGGGTGAGAACCAGGCCTCCTGGGGAATGATGAAGCGCTCGGGATTGAGATAGCGCTGCTCACCGTCGTCGAGGGGCGTGGTGCCCCCCGGGCAGGTGTAGCGACCGGCGAGGCGCACGATGGCCAGCCCGTCGGGGGTGGCGGGCCGCACCCAGGCCACCGCGATCCGGGAACCGGCCGCCACGTAGGAATCGGCATCGGCCGCGGCGGGACTCGGGCTCAGCCCAGCATCCTCACGGGCGGTGATGTAGGGCATCAGAGGCCACCGGAGAGACGGATGCGCTCCAGGGGGCTCAGGGCCGCTGGAGCTGCGGCGATGGGGGTGGCCGGGCTGACCTGGATGGGGGTGCGCGTGCGCTCCAGCTCGGCTCGCAGGCGATCGAGTTCCTCGCGGAGCAGGGCCAGCCTGGGATCCTCCGTGGCCGGTGCCGCCGGCGGCGACGATGTCGCTGCCGCGACGGGGGTGGGTGTCGTGGCGGCCGGGGCCCCGCTGCCGTAGCTGTTGAGGCGCTGTTCGGCGTACTTCTGCAACACCTTCGGGGCGAAGGCCGAGAGCAGAAACACGAAGGTGATGGTCATCCCGGTGTCATCCCGGGGTGGGAAGGACAGCGTCTCCTGTCCGTTGGCGTCCCGGCCTGTGATCGGCGCGCTGCGCAGCATGGTGAGGGCGCCGAAGGCGATTGCCGCGATCAGGGCCGTCATGCACATCAGGCGCATGGCCGAGCGATTGCCGGGAGATTCCTCCAGAAAACCGGTGATGGTTGGGGCAGCGGCGCTGGCTGGAGTGGTCATGGCAGCGGGTTCGCAGGGAGGGGGGAAGCATGGTCATTCCGCCCGTTGACGGACCGGATCCAGGCGCTTGTCCATTCATTTTGATGACCTCCAACAGGGTCCGCACGGGTCTTCTGGAATCGTCAACGGCTATCCGGACATCCGGACGGCTCAGCCCCCCACCACCAGGGCGTCGGGAATCTCGTAGCGCTCGAAGGCGGCACCTAACGTCAGGATCGACAGATCACCGCGGCGCTGCACCGACAGGGATTCGGGCTGGTCCGAGCCCACGGCCTTTCCCTGCACGAACAGGAACTGACGCTGCTGCCCACCGGGGTTCGTCACCACCACCGTGGCGCTGCTGTTGGCGCGTCGGATCACGGCCGCTTTGCAGCTGGAGGCCTTGCCACGGCTGCCCGAAAAACAGGGCACCTGGGCGGAGGCGTGGTAGGGCGTGCCGGGGATCAGGGCATCGCGGGAGGCAGGCAGCGGGGCGAGCGGAACGCCGTTGATCCCCAGGCGCAGGTTGTAGCTGCTCGTTTCGTTGCGTCGCGCCGCCGGCCGCATCAGGTACACCCGCACCGTCACGTCACCGTCGCTGGGCAGCAGCCCGCTGTAGCGGTTGCCCGAAACGCTGCCGATGAACTGGGCGCCGTTGCTCCCTGCTGCCATCACGTTGAAGTAGGTCTGGGAATTTGTTGCCTTGAGATCCACCGTCAGCCGCTGGCCGGCCCCGGCCCGCAGCCGGTAGTCGATGGTCTGATCGCCCTTCAGGGTCCCCTGCAGCTGGGTGGCTGCGCTGCCGGGGCGGAACGTGACCCGGCGGCTCTCGATGCCGCCCTGTGCCAGGGCCGTCGTCACCGGGAGGCTGAGGGCCAGCAGGCCGGCAACGGCGGCGGAAAGGGAGCTGCGCATGGGAAAGGGTCTTCGACGATCAGTGGTTGGGGTGCTCATGGCAGGGCATCCAGAGCGAGCCCATGGCGTGCACCCCCTCGCAGCCCAGTTCCCTGGCTTTTCTCAGGGCCGTCTCCCGGCTGGGGTACGCGTAGAGGTTCGCGCCGCTCTGGCGGTGGTGCTGATGCACCTGTCCACCACCAGTCCCCAGCCGGAAGGGGCCCATGCCATCCATGCCCACCCACCACACGCCCATCACGTTCACGCCGGCGATCAGGATGCCCATGCCCACCACGGAGGCGTTGATCACGCCCATGGCCACGGCGCCGATGCTCAACACCCCCATCGGCACAACGCCGATGCTGACCACGCCCATGGGCACGATGCCGATCGAGATGATGCCCAGGGGAGCGATGCCGATGGCCACGATCTTCGGCTTGCCGCCACAGGCGGGTGCAGCGGCTGCCGATGGTGGATCCGATGCGTCCGGAATCGGCATCAATGGGGGGCAGTGCTGGAGGAGCTGCCGGAGGCCTCACCATGGCTGGCACAGGGCATCCACTGGTTGCCCATCCTGTGGGCGCCTTTGCAATTGAAGTGTTTGGCGGCCGCTTCGGCTTCCGCCTTGGTGGCGAACATCGCCTTCTGTGCCCCATGGTTCGTTGACTGGGCTGCGGCCATGTCCATCGCTGCCATGGGTGCCAGGGCACCCATGGCAGCGATCAGCAGCTGGAGGTGCCGGGGGGGGGCCATGTTCCGAAAAGCCTGTCCCCGGAATCCTGCCAGAGGCAGGGAGGTTGATTCCCTCCTGCGAGCGCTTGTTCAGGTTTTGTGGACCCAGCGGGGCATGCATGGGATGGGGTTGTTGATGTTTACGTGGTGATGTTTCTGCCGCATGTCCTTCTTCACGTCATGAAGCGGTCCTCCGCTCCCCTCCCCCTTGCGCTGCTGCTGCTGTCCCTCTCTCCCCTGGCGGCCCTGGCCCACGCCGAACACGGCCATGGCGGCGGCGTCGTGGCCGGATTCCTCCATCCGATCACGGGCCCCGACCATGTGGTGGCGATGGTGGCCGTGGGCCTGTGGGGGGCGGTGCTGGGGCCACCGGCACTCTGGGTGCTGCCGGTGGCCTTTCCTCTGGTGATGGCCTGCGGCGGCTTGCTCGGCCTGCTGGGAATCCCGGTCCCCGGGGTGGAGATCGCCATCGCCGTGTCGGGGCTGGTGCTGGGGCTGATGGTGCTGTTCGAGGTGAAGGCCCCGCTCTGGCTGGCGGCGCTGGTCGTGGCTGCCTTCGCGGTGTTCCATGGCCACGCCCACGGCAGCGAGCTGCCGGCCGGCAGCGATGCCCTGCTCTACAGCCTGGCGTTCGTGGTCGCCACCGGGCTGCTGCACCTGGTGGGCATCCTGCTGGGGGAGACGCGCCGCTGGCCCGGCGGGCGCCGCTTCGTGCAGGCGGCCGGTGCCGTCGTGGCCCTGACGGGACTGTTCTTCCTGGAGCGGGCCCTGACATGAGAGGCCCGGGTCGATGCCGCAGGCGATGGCCAGCGCTGGGGCTGCTCGCCGCCCTGGGAATGGCCCCTCCTGCCGGCGCCCATCTGGTGTCCACCGGGCTGGGCAGCGTCGTCGATGGCGCTGCGCGGCTGGTGCTCACGCCCTCCGATCTGCTGCTGGTCTGCGGGCTGTCCGTCCTGGCGGTCCAACAGGGGGCGGCCCCTGGCGTCAGCCTGCGCTGGTTCCTGCCCCTGGCCTGGTTGCTGGGGGGCCTGGCGGGTCTGCGGTTGCCCGAGGAGCTGATCACGCCCTGGGCCCAGACGCTGGCCTTCACATCGGTGGGCCTGCTGGTGGCCCTTCAGGTGCGGATGCCTCAGGCGCTGATCCAGGTGCTGGCGGTGGCGGCGGGTCTGTGGTTCGGCCTGGTCAACGGCTCAGCCCTGGCCCATCACACCGGTGCCGTGCCGGCCCTGGCCGGTGGCGTCGTCGGCGTCGCGGTGGTAACGACGGTGCTGACCCAGAGGCTGGCACCACCCCATCCCACCTGGCTGCGCATCGGCCTGAGGGTGGCGGGGAGCTGGATGGCCGCCGCTGGTCTGCTGATGGTGGGTTGGCTGATCAGGTCCTCCTCCTGATAAGGCTTTGCCCTGGATCATCCAAGCTGCGGGTCCCGCAGACGGTCCTGTCGGAGCAGTCCCACCCCGATGCCCATCAGGGCAACGTTCCTCAGGGCGCTGCCCAGGGTCTGCAGCAGATCCGGCAGGGGCAGCAGGCCGACCAGCAGATTCAGGCCCAGCCCGGCCATGAACAGGCCCAGCCAGCGGCGCCTGAGGACGCCCGCCTTCAGCGAGGCGACGGCGAACAGCAGGCCGCCGCTGATCATCAGCAGGCCGTGCACCGTGTACGCCACACCGAGATGGGCCAGCAGGGTGGCGTAATCCGGAATGGCATGTTCCTGGGCCGTGAGCGTGGTGTGGGTGAAGTACACGAAGGCCAGGGCCCACAGGAAGGCGCCGATCCAGCCCAAGGGGCTGATGCGCGGCCGCTGCAGCGCCACCAGGCCAGGCAGCAGCAGCGGCATCGGCACGAAGGCCGCGTAATTGATCAGCAGCTGCAGCGGTGTGAAGCCGCCGTTGAGCCACTCCATGGCATCGGAGGTCAGATGGAGTGCCGGGGCGATCACCGCCGCGTATCCGACAGCCCGGCGCAGTTTCACAGCGACCCCGGCGGCTTGTCGATGAAGGGCATCGGCTTGCGTCCGTCATGGACCTCACGTCAGCATGCTGTCACGTCCGTTGCGCCCCACCATCCCCCTTTCCCTGCAGCCGCCGCCGGAACGACGCGACGCGATCGGCAGGGCCGGCCTGGCCAGCCTGCTGGCGATCGCCAGCCTGGATGGTCCCCCCAGCCCGATTGCCCTGCGCACGATCACTGCGGTCCGGGATCACCTGATCCATGTGCCCATCGCGATCGAGACGCTCACGCCCATCGATCCCCTCGAGCTGGCCCGGGCGGTGCCCGAGCTTGAGTGGCGCCAGCGGATCCTGCGCGGCATGACGGTGCTGGCCCTTCTGGAGGGGCAACCGAGTGAGGCCCAGCTGCAGCGCTTGCGGGACACGGCCCGGGCCCTCGCCATCGACGACGCGCCGGTGCGGGCCTTCCGGCACGTGCTCGAGCACCAGCTCAATCTGGTGCGCTTCGACATCGCCCGCCGCGGCTTCCAGAGGGGGGCCGCCCTGGCCTATCTGCACGGGGAGGGTCCCGCCGGTGTCCTGCAGATCGCCCGGTCGGTCCTGAACCAGGAGGATCCGGCCCTGGCCCGCCGCTATCGCCAGCTGGCCGCTTGCCCCGAGGGCAGTCTGGGGCGGGCCTACCTGGCCTTCATCGATGCCAACGGCTTCAGTGTGCCCGGCGAACGGGGCGGCCCGCCCCCGCCGGTGGTGCGCCACGACTGCTGCCATGTGCTGGGGGGCTACGGCACCACGGCGAGCGAAGAGTGCGGCGTGCTCGGCTTCCAGGCCGGCTTCGGCCGCAACGACCCCTTCTTCACCCTCCTGTTCGCCCTGGCCCAGTTCCACCTCGGCATCGGCAGCACCCCCGTGACGGCCGCCGAAACCGGCCAGGCGGATCCGGAGGTGATCTTCCGGGGGCTGGAGCACGGCCTCGGTGTCACCCGTGACCTGATCAGCGACTGGGATCCCTGGGAGGATTTCGACCAGCCCCTGCACGAAGTGCGGGATCGCTACGGCATCCGGCCGCGCCCCTGAGCATCAGGGGAAGCGCAGCGATTGCAGCATCACCTGGCGCTCGGTGCCGTCCAGGTCGGCACCGAGCTGGAGCAGCAGGCCGATGACCGCCTCGGCTTCGGCGCTGGAATCGGCATAGGCCAGCAGGATCGGCCCCTTGCCCTTGCATTCCCCCCAGAAGGCCGTGCTCACTTTCCCGTCCTGGGCATTCCCCTGGGCCGCGTCCGTCGCGCAGATCCTGTTGATTTCGGCGATCTGGGATTTGTTGATGCCCTGGGAGGCCTTCGAGAGCCGCATTTCGGCCCCGCTGGCGAGGTAGGAGTTGAGGAAGGCACCCAGATCCGGCGTGGCGATTCGTCGCAGATAGGAGGCCCCTCCCTGGTGCACGGACTCCCGTTCGCCCAGGTTCCAGGTGGTCGGCACGAGCAGATTCAGCCCGAACAGGGTGAAGGAGGTGAAGCTGGTCTTCGGCTTCAGCGCCAGACCGGTACCGACCGGACCCGCCAGGATCTGCTGGTCGGAGCGGCGGTAGAGCTCCAGCATCAGGGGCTGGTCGGAACCTCGTGAGGAGATGGTGTCACAGAACTGGCCGACAGGGTTCTCCTTCCTGATCGCGATGGCCTGCATCCCCGTGATCAGATCCCCCGGCTGGACTCCGGAAAGGCTGGCGGGGGAACCGGCGCGGACACTGTTCACCAGCAGGCCGCGGATGTTGCCGGCATAGGCGCCATTGATGCCGATGCCCATGGAGTCATCCTTGCCCTTGCGCAGGGCCGGCAGCAGTTTCCCCGCCAGCCGGGACGAGATGGCGAAGGGTTGTTTGTATTCCCTGGATCCGGCGAAATGGATGCCCACCACCTTGCCGTTGGGGCGCACCACCGGACTGCCGGAATTGCCCGGCTGGGAATCGGCGGAATGCTCAAAGGCGTCGTTGACAACGGCGGAAGGCAGCACAACCTTGCTTCTGAGCGTGCTCACCGCGCCGGGTTTGAGCGTGTAGGTTTCCGTTCCCCTCGGATAGCCGGCGAGAAACAGGCTGTCTCCTTCCTTGATCGGCTGGCGCTGATCGAGCTCAAGGTAGGGAAAGTCCCGTCCTTCGATCTTCAGCACGGCGATATCGCTGCACTGGGAACCTCCCACGAAGCTGGCGCTGCGGGGACCGTCCTCCCCGTTCAGGTACACCTTGAGGGTGGGGGCGTTCATCGCCACGTGGTAATTGGTGAGGATGAAGCCATCGCTGGAGATCAGAAAGCCGGTGCCCGAGGCCTGTTCGGCGGAAACGGCCACCTCGCCGTTCTCCTGGGGCTCGGCCATCGTGCCCTCGGCGGTGATCCGAACCGTGGCCGGTTTCACCCCATCCAGGCTGTTCACCGGTCGGGAACAGCCACCAAGGGGCATCAGCGCCAGCATCAGCAACGGCAGAGCTCGTGCACAACCGCGGCCCAGGGCATCCTCGCCGCCTGTCCTGATGGGCCCTTGGCGCATGCTTCCGTCTGGCAGGTGGACGAATCGCCCCTTCACAGCCTGGCTTGTGCTCTGGTGAGCGTCAAGTGAAGCGCCGGCTCAGGTGGTGCAGGCCCTGCATGAGCCTGGCCATCCGCCCCTGACGGGGACGAAGGATCCGGCGCAGCGCCCGGGTCAGATCGCCCTCGGGATCGCTCTGCTCGAGCCGGTCCAGATTTTCCTGGACGAAGGCCCGGGTGCCGGCGTCATCGATCCTCAGCCGCAGGACGTTGGCGATCTCCAGGGGGCGCTCAAAAGTGGTGCAGCGCTCCAGGGCGCCATTGATCTGGAGGTTGATCATGGTGCGGAGGCATTTTTCGCAACGGCCGCAGTTGACCTCACTGCCGGGGTTCTCCCAGCACACCCTGAGGTTTCTCAGGGCGATGTCCTGCGTCGCCAGCAGGGCGATTTTCTGCGGCCGGGTCGCTTCACAGCCGTCATGGACGACGGTGAGGTGCCCCGAACTCCAGAGCGGATCGAGGATCGGGTGGGATCCCCAGGGAATCAGATCCGCGTAGGTATGGGTGGCGGGAATGTAGAGCCGTCGGATCCTGGCGGAAAGCAGGTGACCGACCGCCGCCAGGGCCGCCCCATGGCCCCGTTCGCCCCAGTCCACACAGGCATCGAGCAGCTCGCGGATGTTGGTCTCGATCTCGATCAGGTTCTTGCCGAAATGCTCCGCCACGTCACGGACCATGGCGGAGGCTTTCCTGCGCAGTCTGGAATCGGCGAGGGCCACGTCAAATCCATGGACGAAGACCAGGTCGGTGATCTCCTGCTCGTGCTTCAGCAAGGTGTAGAAGGAATCCACGCCGCCGGAGAAGAAGGCCGCCACCCCGTTGCCCCCGGGGGTTGAGGCGGCTGATGCCAGCGGCGCCTGGATCACCGCTGGCCGCAAGCCCTGATCCCAGCAGCGATAAATCTCCTGAATGGTGGCAAGCGACGCCCGGAAGGTCGCATCCACGGCCTGCGTCGTGGTCAGCAGGCCCGAGCCTTCCCGCAGGCTGGGCAGCAGGCCGGCGGCCAGCTGGGTTTCGGCGTTGTCCCGAAGGATGGCTCCACCCAGCGAGCGAAAGAAGATCGTCCGGGGTCCTGCGTTCGATTGAAAGTCGATCGTGATCGTGTCACCGATGGTGATGGGATCGCTGAGGACCAGCATCGGCCGAATGCGGTGGTGGACCAGACCCGCCTGCCGCGGAGGCTAGGTCTTGCGCTGACCGCAGGCCCACGGGCTGTCGATCCACGAATCAATTCTTCCGGAAGCGTATGGCTGCTTCAGAGGTCTTGCCGCGGGTTGATCCTGGAGGCGCGCCGTTGCAGGAACTCCCGCACCGCCGGGTCCCTGCTCAGGGCGATCGCCCGGCCGTAGGCCTCCCTGGCGTCCTCCTGCCGACCCAGGTTCCCCAGCAGATGGGCCCGCAACGCCCAGTAGGGCTGGTACCCCTCCAGGGCGGCGTCTTCAGCGGCCAGGCCCTCCAGCGCCGTCAGGGCCGCCAGCGGACCCGCCACTTCCGCCAGCGCCGCCGCATGGCTCACCCGGGCCCCCGCGCTCGGCGCCAGGGCCAGCAGGGCGCCGTAGAGGTTCAGCAGCGCCGGCCCGTCCACGGGCCTGCCGTTGGCCCGCTGGGCATGCACCGACTGGATGGCGGCCTCCAGCTGAAAGCGGCCCATCCGGCCCGCCTGGAAGGCCAGGCTGAGCTGGGCCTCGGCCTCGGCGATCAGCCGGCGGTCCCACTGGCGCGGGTTCTGCTCCAGCAGGGGCACGTAGTCCCCTTGCTGGCTGCGGCGCGCCGGCTGGCGGGCCTGGCAGTGCAGCAGCAGGGCCAGCAGCCCCCGGGCCTCGGGTTCCGCTGGCAGAAGCTGGGCGCACAGCCGCGCCAGCACCAGCGCCTCCTCGGCCAGCCCGCGCGGGTCCTGGCCCTCGGCTTCGGCTTCATCCCAGCCGGTGGTGTAGGCCGCATAGATCGCCTGCAGCACCGCCGCCGACCGCTGCGGCAGGGCACCGGGCTCTGGGAGCACGAAGGGAATCGCGGCATCACGGATCTTGGCCTTGGCCCGCACCAGCCGCTGGCCCATGGTGGCCGGCGCCACCAGGAAGGCCCGGCCGATCCGCTCGGCGTTGAGCCCCAGCACGGTCTGCAGCATCAACGGCGCCTGGATCCCCGGATCGATGGCCGGGTGGGCGCAGACGAACAGCAGCCGCAGCCGCTCATCGGGGATCGCCATGGCTGGCTCCATCGGTTCCGGTTCCAGGGGGAGGGCGCCGGCGGACAGCTCCGGCAGCAGGCGCTCCCAGGTGCGGCCGCGGCGGGCCTGATCGATCAGGCGCCGGCGGGCCGCCACCAGCAGCCAGGCCTCGGGCGCCCGGGGCACCCCCTGCAGCGGCCACTGGGTCAGGGCGGCGAGGAAGGCGTCGCCGAGGGCATCCTCGGCCGCCGCCACATCGCCGCTGCGGGCGGTGAGCCAGGCCACCAGCTTTCCGTAGGACTGGCGAGCCGCCAGCTCCGCCGCCCGCCGGCCCCCCATCTCAGCCGGGCTCCATGGCGAGCACGGGCCGCACCTCCACGGCGCAGCGTGCGGCGGCGGGACAGCGGGAGGCCCAGTCGAGGGCGGCGTCCAGATCGGGCACGTCGATCAGGAAGAACCCGCCCAGCTGCTCCTTGCTGTCCGGGAATGGGCCGTCCTGCACCTGGCGTTCGCCCTGGCGCAGCCGCACGGTGGTGGCGGTGTGGGTGGGCTGGAGGGCCTGGCCGCCGGCGTGGTGGCCGGCCTCCTCCAGGGCCTGGGAGTAGGCGGCGTAGGCCGGCATCAGCGAGGGCCGCTCGGCGATGTCTGCTTCGGTCTCGTAGATCAGAACGGCGTAGTTCATGGTGGGGTTGCAGGTGGGGAAAGGGCACCGAAGCCGGTGCTTCAACCTCATGACGGTCGGGCCGCGTCCATTTCGACAGCGGCCGCCGTTCCCGGGTCGGATGTCCGCCAGGCCAGCGGCGGCGTAAAACCGCCAGACTCCCACCCTGTGTTGCTGCGGTGCCGTCCATGGCCAAGGTCGAGATCTACACCTGGCGCTTCTGTCCGTTCTGTATCAGGGCCAAGCAGCTGCTCGACCGCAAGGGGGTGGCCTACGAGGAGTACGTCATTGATGGCGACGAGGAGGCCCGCGAGGCCATGGTGGCCCGGGGTTCCGATGGCCGTCGCTCGGTGCCCCAGGTCTTCATCGACGATCAGCACGTCGGCGGCTGCGACGACCTCTACACCCTGGAGCGCCAGGGCCGGCTGGATGCGCTGATCGCCGGGGCCGCCGCCGAGCCTGCCTAAGGTTTGGTCGATTGTCTGCGGTGGGGATCGTGGAACCGGACGGCTCTGGTGCCAGCGATTCTCCTGATCAGGGCGGCGGCTGGCCCCTGATCGACGGCTGGGCCCGGGCCACCCTCTCCCCCGCCGGCCCCCGGCTCTGGCAGACCCTCAACCATCGCAGCGCCTGCCTCTCCTGTGCCTGGGGCACCGGCGGCCAGCACGGCGGCTTCCGCGACGAACTCGGTGAGCCGCTGCAGCGTTGCCTCAAGAGCGTCGAAGCTATCGTCGCCGAGCTGCAGCCGGCCGTGCCCGAGGGGGTGTTCGCCCAGCGCACCCTGGCCGAACTGCAGCGCCTCACGTCCCTAGAGGCCGACCGGCTCGGTCGCCTCAGCCATCCCCTGATCCTGCGGGAGGGCCGCAGCCACTACGAACGGCTCGGCTGGGACGACGTCCTGGCGATCACCGAGGCCGCCTTCCGCCGTCCGCCCGAGCGGGTGGCGTCCTACAGCTCGGGACGCTCCTCCAACGAAGCGGCCTACCTGCTCCAGCTGCTGCTGCGGGCCCTGGGCTCCAACAATCTGGCCGACTGCTCCGACCTCTGCCATGCCCCCTCCACCGTGGGGCTCAACGCGGTCTTCGGCTCCGGCACCTCGATGGTGAGCCTGGAGAGCCTGCAGCAGGCGGATTGTGTGGTGCTGGTGGGCTCCAATGCCCCGGCCAACCATCCGCGCCTGATGAACGAGCTGATCAAGCTGCGGGCGCGGGGCGGCTCCGTGATCGTGATCAACCCGGTGCTCGAGGTGGGGCTGCTGAAGTTCGGCTCGCCGGCCTTCCCGATCCGCTCGATGCTGATGGGTTCGCCGATCGCTTCCCTGTTCCTGCAGCCGATTCCCGGCAGCGACACGGCGGTGCTGCTGGGGATCCAGAAGGCGCTTCTGGAGGCCGGCGCCATCGCATGGGATTTCCTCAAGGCCCACACCGAAGGCTGGCAGGCGGTGGTGGAGCCGCTGGAAGCCACCTCCTGGGAGGCGATCACCGGCTGCTGCGGCCTCAGCCGCGAGGAGCTGGAGGCGGCGGCCGAGGTGATCGCCCGCGCCCGGGGCGTGGTGTTCGCCTGGGCGATGGGCATCACCCACCACACCAACGGCGTCGACAACGTGCAGGCCATCGCCAACACGGCCCTGCTCACGGGCAACGCGGGCCGGCCGGGGGCGGGCACGATGCCGATCCGCGGCCATTCCAACGTGCAGGGCTTCGGCTCGATGGGTGTCTCCGTCCATCTGCGCCCGGAGATGGAGCGTGCCCTTGAACAGCTGCTGGGCAGGCCCCTCAGCCGGGTGCCCGGCTACGACACCCGCGCCCTGATCGAGGCCGCCGACGCCGGCAACGTCGACACCCTGCTCTGCCTGGGCGGCAACCTCTGGGGCGCCAACCCCGATTCCGAGCAGGCCCGGCGGGCCCTGGGCCGCATCGACACCATCCTCTACCTGGCCACCAAGCCCAACCAGGGCCATTTCCATGGCCTGGCGGCGAAGACCACCCTGGTGCTGCCGGTGTTCAACCGCTTCGAGACGCCCCATCGCACCACCACCGAATCGGGCAACAACTACGTGCGCCTCAACGAACCCGGCAGCACCCATCTGAAGCAGGCGGACCTGATCGGCGAGGTGGACTTTCTCGCCCAGCTGGCCAGCCGCCTGATGGGCACAGGTCCGATCGACTGGGGCCGGCTGCAGGATCCCCGTTATGTGCGGGAGCTGATCGGCCGCACCGTCCCCGGCTACGGACCGATCGCCACGATCGATGCCAGCCACCAGGAGTTCAGTGTCGAAGGGCGCCTGTTCGACACGCCCCGCTTCCCCACCCCCACGGGCCGGGCCCGGATGGCCGCCACGCCCCTGCCCGAACTCACCCTTCCGGGGCCGGAGCATTTCGGCGGCCTGCCGCCGGGGGAGAGCGGCCTGGTGCTGGCCCTGATCACGGCCCGCAGCTACAGCCAGCACAACACGGTGGTCTACAAGCCCGGCGACGCCTACCGGGGCATGCCCCACCGCCACACGATCCTGATGAACCGCTCCGATTTGCGGCGTGCAGGTCTGGTGGCCCACCAGCGGGTCACGGTCCAGGGGGAGGCGGGTCAGCTGCAGGACATCGAGGTCATCCCCGGCGAGATCCGTGAGGGGGCGGCGCTGATGTTCTATCCCGAGGTGAACGTGCTCATGAAGGCCGCGATCGATCCCCGCTGCGGTACGCCGGCCTTCAAGCGGGTGCCGGTGCTGGTGCGGGGAACTCCCGCCCCCCTCGACCTGCATGACGACGCCATGCGCTCATGAACGGGGAGACCCGGCTGACAGAAGCTCCTCGATCACGACCACAAGCTGCCGCAGGCTGTAGGGCTTGCTCATGTAGCGATCGGCCCCTGCCGCCAGGCATCGCTCGCGATCATGTTCCATGGCAAGGGCCGTGAGGGCGATGATCGGCAGGTGGGCCAGGCCGGGCATGGATCGGATGCACTGCATGGCCTCCAGTCCGTCCATTCCTGGCATCTGCACGTCCATCAGGATCAGGCTCAATCCATCGGTCTGCGCCAGCTCCACCGCTTCCTTGCCATTTCTGGCAATGATCAACTGGTATCCCTTGGCCTTCAAGTAGCTCAAGGCCGTGGCGATGTTGGCCTCATTGTCTTCCGCCAGTAAAATCAATCGATCTGGGGCATTGAAATGATCCACGGAATCATCGTCATCGCCCTGATCTATCCCCGAAACGTCGCTGCTGACGTTGGTGGCCAACGTTTGCAGCGGTAGATCGACGAAAAAGGAACTGCCTTTCCCAAGGGCGCTGCACATGGAAACCTCGCCGCCATGAAGCTCCACGATGCGTTTGACAAGAACCAGGCCCAGGCCCGTGCCTGCATACTCGCGATTCAGGGCGCTGTCGATCTGCACAAAGGGCCGAAAGATCCGGGCTTGGTCTTCAGCGGAGATGCCGATGCCTGTATCAACAATGGAAAACCGGAGGATGTCCTGGCTGGAAGGGCTCACATCCGCCTTGAGAACGGAGACGTCAAGGCTGACATGGCCACCGGGGTGGGTGAACTTGACAGCATTGTTCAGCAGATTGATGAGAACCTGTCGGAGGCGGCGTTCGTCGATCAGCAGGTTGGGCAATCCCTTGCCTATCTTCATTGACAATTGAATGTTCTTGGCCTTGGCCTGTTGCTTGATGAAGGCCAGGCTCGACTGACACAAGGCCCCAACAGCTGTGGGCGCACAGTTGAGTTCCAGCTGACCGGCATCCGACTTGGACAGATCAAGGATTTCGTTGATCAATTCAAGAAGATGGGAGGCGCTGGTCTGAACGTTGCCAAGGGCTGATGCTTGCCGCTCATTGACGGGGCCGAACACCGAGTCCTGAAGTCCTTCGGACATGCCAAGGATGACATTGAGGGGTGTACGAAGTTCATGGCTCATGTTGGCCAGAAACTCATCCTTCAGGCGCGTGGCCCGCAGCAGCTCTGTGTTGGTCACGGCCAGTTCGTTGTTGCTCTCCATCAGCTGAGCCTGGGCTGTCTGACGCTCGCTGAGCTCCTGCTGCAGTTGCGAGAAGAGTTCACTTTGGTTGATTGCCAACGTGAGTTGGCTGGCGATGAGCTGCAGCTTGCGGGCGTCCGATGGCTGCCAGATCTTGGTGGGTGTGCAGGCATGGGCCACCAGCACGCCCCAGAGTTGTTTCTGGCGATTCGGCGTCAACCAGCGGGAATCGCTTGCTGAGCAGGCGTCGGTAAGAATGGGAGCAACAATTTTTGATTTGATCTGACCAGCTTCGGAATACTCCACAAGACAATCGGTCCATTTGTCTTTCATCACGTCTGGAACGATGCGTGGTTCTCCTGCCAAGTAGTGACCGATAATTTCCTGATCCCAGGTCTCATTTTCCCAGCCCATGCCAATGACACTGGGATAGGCGTCGTCAACCGACTCGCCAATGATCTGACTGTCCCCGTCCGGCTGAAGCTGGAAGACGATCACCCGCTCGCATTGAAGAAGGGTTTTGGTCTGCGTGGTCACGACAGCAAGGATGTCCTTGATGTTCAACGACTCCCTGATGAGGTTGGCGATCCTGGCAAGGGTTTCCTGCTCGAGAAGTTGCTGTGCGATCTGTTGTTCCGCCTGCTGTCGTACATCCAGCTCCGCCTGCACCTGGGCATAGAGAAGGGCCTGTTGGGTGGCGATCGCCAGTTGGCTGGCCAGCTGCTGGGCCAGATCAATTTCGCTGGGCAGCCACTCGCGGGCACGGCTGCACTGGTGGATGCACAGCAGGCCCCACAGCACGCCACCGGGGAGCAGGGGGATCACCAGAGTGGCGCGCACATGAAACTTCGAAAGGACGTCGCGCAAACAATCCTGGACTTGATCGTCTTGAATGTCGGAGCAGGCAAAGAAGTGGCCTTCCCTGTAGAGGCTGGCAAAGTTTTCGGCAAAGCAATGGTCGTGAATGCAGATGCTCAGTGCTGCTGGATAATCTTTAAGGACGGACTCCGCCACGAAGCAGCCGTCGTTGTAGGCCGAGCTCTCATCAAACTGGAACACACCGACGCGATCGGCTCCCAGCACCAGCCTGATTTCCTCGCAGGCGGTTGCAAAGATCGTCTGCAGATCCAGAGACTGTCGAATCCGCTCCGTCACCTCCCGCAGCAGGCCTTCTCGCACGGCCTGCTGTTGGACGATCTGCTCGGCCCTATGGCGTTCGCTGATGTCCCGGAAGATGCCCTGATTGATCACGCTGTCACCAACGCGAAGCTGTGTGCAGGTGACATCGACGGGGATGCTCCGACCGCCACTGTCCTGGATGCTGGTGTTGAGAATCTGAAGGTGCTCCCCCTCCACCAGGTGATGAAAGGCGTCCATGGCCCGCTCCAGCTCCTCGGCGGGAGGGAGTTGCGAGACATGCATCTGCATGAGCTCCTTCCTGGTGTAGCCCGTCAACGCCTCGGCACGGCGGTTCACCTCCAGCAGCTGGCCATCGTTGTCGGCCAGAAAAATGGCATCACCGGCACCTTCCATCAGGGCGCGATAGCGCGCCTCTCCCTCGCGCAGCAACTGCTCGGATTGCTTCCTCTCCGTGATGTCGCGGAAGATGCCCCGGGCCTCGATCGCCACACCTGCTTCCAGGCGACAGTTGATGCTGCCCTCCACGATCACCTGCTGTTTGCTCCTGGTGATGAAGGTCAGCTCAAGATTGCCGCTATGGAGCAGGGAACCCGCCTGCATCTCCTCAATCAGTCGGCGACAGCTGGGTGCATCGTCGGGATGAACCACGTCGTAGAACGTGAGCGCGTCCAGCTCATCCTGTTCGTAGCCGAGCAGCCGAAGCCAGGCACGATTGACGAATTCGAAATGCGCGTCGCCAAGACGCACACTTTGAATCAGATCATTGGTGCTGTTGAAAAGATCCTGCAGCCTGGTTTCTTCACTCCGCAGTTGGAGCGTGCGTTCCTCCACACGGTTCTCCAGTTCGGCGTTGAGGCGCACCAGGGCCAGTTCCGCCTGCTTGCGCTGGCTGATCTCCGTGTGGGTGCCCAGCATCCGCAGCGGCTTTCCATCGCCATCCCATTCCACGATGCTTCCCTGGGAGAGAATCCACTGCCAACCACCATCCCGGTTGCGCATGCGAAACTCAAGCTTGTAGGTCGGCAGTCTGCCGCTCACGTAGTCGTTGTAGGTCTGCCGTGCCAACGACAAATCCTCGGGATGGAGTCGTTCAAGCCAGCGTTCGCTCGTTTCCTCGAAACCGGCTGGGTCATAACCCACCATCAGGGCATATTCCGGACTCACGATGGCGACGCCCGTCTGCACGTTGACGTCGAAAAGGCCCTGATTCGCCGCCTTCAGCGCCAGCCGCAGCCGCTCCTCACTGGCCTCCAGAAGCGCCGTGGTTCTGGCCTGCTGCAGGGCAATCCCCAGCTGCACGGCCACGGCCTTGAGGAATTGCACATCGTCCACGTGCCAGTCACGGGCCCTTTCGCTCTCGCTCACCTTGAGCAGGCCCCAGAGCATGCCATCGCTGATCAGGGGGACCAGCACCTTGGCGCGGGTGTGCAGGCTGTTCAGTTTCTGCCGATGGCACTCCGAAAGATCGAGCTTGTCGATGTCCGCCACCACGCGCACATGGCCGTCGCGATAGTGCTCCACGAAGCTCTCGCTGAAGCAGCAGTCAGCGACACGTTCCCCCAGCAGGCTCGGGCTCCCGTCGGTGGATTCGGCGACCACCACGGCCTGACGCCAGCCATCCTCGAACTTCCAGATGCTGGCCCGGCTGCAAGCCAGCAGATCCCGGCATTGCTGCAGGGTCCGCTGCAGGATGTCACCAATGTCGTTCGAGCCACGGATCTGCGTCCCCAGCTCCACGAGCAGGTGATGAGCCATGAACCCATGCTGCTGGTCGGTGGGGAGTTCGTTTGCGTCGGCCCGGGCCCTGTCCGTTGATGGCGGCGGCGACGGGAAGGCCCGCGCCACCTGGTCGAGGTTGAAGAGGCCCAGCAGCAGGCCCTGCTCATCCACCACCGGCAGATACCGCCGGCCCCATGACCTCAGCTCCTGCAGTTGCTGCACCAGCCCGGGGTTGTCCCCCTCCCGCAGGTGCAGCACAGGCTGGATCATCACCTCCGCCATGGTCAGGTTCTGGAGCGAAGGCGCTGTGGCTGCCTGCTCCACCAGGTCGACGGTGCTGAAGCTTCCCTGCACGCGCCGTGTCGGGTCGACCACCACCACACAGCTGGAGCGGCCCGGTTGGGTTTGAGCGCTCGCCATCAGCCCGGCGGCCTCGGCAACGGAGGTGTGGGGTGCCACCACCAGGGGGTCGGGCACGACGGCAGCCCGCAGAAATGAAGCCAGGTGGCGGGTTCCATCATCAGAGATCGATGGAATCGTTGTCACCTCATCGAGTGGTGGAATCACATGATGCTATTCGCCCATCAGCCGCCCAGATAGGCCATCTCAGCCTGGGGGCGAGGCGGCAGGGCCGCCGTGTCGGCAGGCCGCAACGCCTGGCGCTCCTCGCTCCAGCGGTCTCGGCGGCTGCGCCACAACCCGCCCAGCGCCTGCTTCAGGCCGGCGGCATCGAGGGCGGGTCGCAGCCACGGCCGCAGGTCGGTGCCGGCGGTGGCGAACAGGCAGGTGTAGGCCACCCCGTCGGCGGTGATCCGCAGACGGTTGCAATCGCCGCAGAAGGGGGCGCTGATCGAGGCCACCACCGCCAGATGGCTGCCCCCGGCCGCGATCGGCACCGCGTCTGCACCGCCGTCGCGGTAGCGCCAGCGGCTGGCGGTGCCGTGGGGGGGCCGGCCCACCGGCTCCAGGGGCCACGCCGCTCCGATGCGGGCCACCATCTCCGCGGCGCTCAGCACCTGGCTGGGATCCCAGCCGTTGCGGTTGCCCACGTCCATGAACTCGATCAGCCGCAGTTCCAGGCCCCGCTGCCGCGCCAGGGCCGCCAGGGGCAGCAGCTGGTCGGCATTGCCGTGGCGGGTGATGACCGCATTGAGCTTCAGCTCGCCGCGGGCCGGATCGAAGCCGGCGGCCCGGGCGTTTTCGATCGCGGCCAGCACCTTCTCCAGCACGGCGCCACCGGCCGCCGCCCCCCCCAGTCCAGCCATGCGGGCCACGCTGGCGTCATCGGTGCCGTCGAGGCTGAGGGTGAGACGGTCGAGGCCGGCGGCCCGGAGGCTGCGGGCCCGCTCGGCGCTCAGCAGCACGCCGTTGCTGGTGAGGGCGATCTCCCGCAGATGGCCGCGGGGATCCTGCGGCTGCCGTTGCCGCAGGGGCTGCAGGGCGGCGATCAGCTCCTCCAGGGGCCGGTGCAGCAGCGGTTCGCCGCCGGTGAGCCGCAGGGTGTGCACCCCCTGCCCCACGGCCGTCTCCACCACGGCGATCCGCTCGGGCAGCGTCAGCAGACCGGGGGGGTCCTGGGTATCGGGACAGCAGTAGGGGCAGGCCAGGTTGCAGCGGGCCGTGAGCGACAGGCGCAGCACCCCGAGGGGCCGGCCATGCAGATCCAGGGGGTGCTCCGCCATGGCGCGCAAGCTAGGGGAACAGGCCGGCGGCGGTGTCAGGACGGTTGGCGTTGCGCAGGCAGCGGGCCGGCAGCGGCACCGGCCGCACCGTCTCCCCGGCGAGCCAGTCCAGCAGGCGCCGGCCCCCCGCGGCGGTGCAGGCGCCCAGGCTCCGGCGATGGCGGGCGTGGGCCGGATAGACCCCCAGCAGGGGCTGCAGCCGCTGGCCGTCGTGGGCCAGGTGGATGGCATCGGCATCGGTGGCGGCGGCCACCAGGGCCTCGAGGCTGGCCACCTCCAGCCAGGGCATGTCCACCGGAGCGAGCAGCAGCACCTGGTCGGGATGGCGCTCCATCAGCCGGTGGAGGGCCAGCAGGGGGCCTTCCCACGGGGGTGGCTCCACCAGCGCCTCGATGGGCTGCCCCAGCCCGTCGAGGTGGCGGCCTGCCAGGTCGTGATGGGCCGGATGGCGGCTGAGCAGGGTGATCGGCACGGGCAGGGCGGCGAGCCGCTCAAGCGTGACGTCGAGCCAGGTGCCGCCGACCGGGTGGGGCAGCAGGGCCTTGTCCGTTCCCATGCGGCGGCTGGCGCCGCCGCTGAGCAGGCAGGCCCGCAGGCCCTTCATGCCGGCGACCCGGAACCTTCGGGTGTCGCCGGGCGTTCGGGGTCCACCAGGCCGAATTCCCCCAGCGCCCGCGGCAGGTTGCGGTGCTCATGGCCCGGATGGCTCAGTTTCACCAGGGCGAACCGCTGCAGCTCGTTGAGGTCGCCCCAGGCGCCTGTGGGCAGGGTGAGCCCCAGCTGTCGGCAGGAGGCGAGCAGCACCTCCGGGGCGTCGTCGGCCTGCTGCCAGGGGGCGCCATCGGCGGGCTCCAGCCGGCCGGCGGCGCCGACGGCCATCGTCGCGGTGCGCTGGTGCAGCCAGTGCTCCAGCTTCGCCAGGCCGCCGGCGTCGTCGGGCCAGGCCAGCAGCTCCTGGCGCTCCGCGTCGCTGAGGGCGTTCCAGTGGCTGAGCTTCAGCTTCACCCCCGCCAGATCCAGCTTGCGGCGCACCGCCATCGGGATGCAGCGCAGGTCGCCGACGAAGTCGGCCTCGAAACCGAAGCAGTGGTCATGGCGGCCCATGGCCCCGGCCCTCCCCTGGTGCGGGCTCACCCTAGGCAGCCCTAGCGTCGGTCTTCCGGTCCCTTCCTGCCCATGCCCCGGGCCCCCGCCACCCCTGCCGCCGAGCGCCGGGCCGACGCGGTGCGGGCCCTGCTGGAGCTGGCGGCCGACACGGCCCCCGACCAGATCAGCACGGCCGCCGTGGCCGGCCGGATGGGGGTGAGCCACGGGGCCCTCTTCCGCCATTTCCCCAGCCGGGAGGCCCTCTGGACCGAGGCGGTGCACTGGTCCACCGGGGAGCTGGAGCGCCGCATCCAGGCCCTGGCCGGAACGCCCTTCGAGGATCCGGATGGGGAGGTGACGGCGCTGCTGAAAGCCCATGCCACCCTTGTTCAGGCCCATCCGGGCCTGCTGCGCCTGTGGTTCGCCGAACTGCAGCGGCCCGGCACCAGCCCGGCGCGGGAGGAGGGCAAGGCGTTCATGAACCGCTTCCGCCGGCGACTCCAGGAGGTGATCGCGGCGGGGCAGGAGCGGGGGTGGTTCGCCCCGGGGCTGGATCCGGCCGAACTCGCCGGGCTCCTGGTGGCCATCTACCAGGGGATGATGCTGCAGGGTCTGGCCCACGACGGCCTGGGGCAGCTGGGCGAGCGCACCGAGAAGGCGGTGGGCCTGATCCTCAGGGGATGGCACCGGAAGCCGCCGGGCGCGGACGGCCCAGCAGCAGCACCAGGGGAATGACGATCAGGAACAGCAGGGCCACCACCCGGAACACGTCGCCGTAGGCCAGCAGCGCCGCCTGCCGGTCCACCTGCTGGCTCAGCAGCTGCAGCGCCTGCGCCTGCCCCTCGCCGGATCCCGGGGCCCGCTGCTGCAGCCAGGTCTGCAGGGCGATCAGGCGCTCCTGCAGCAGCGGGTTGGCCGTCGTCAGATGCTCCACCAGATGGGCCCGGTGCAGGGCGGTGCGCCGTTCCACCACCAGGGTGAGCAGGGCGATGCCGAAGGTGCCGCCCAGCTGGCGGGAGAGGTTGTAGAAGCCGCTGCCGGCGGCCATCTCCTCGCGGGGCAGGGGCCCAAGGCTGGCCAGGCTCAGGGGCAGGAACATCATCACCGTGGTGACCCCGCGGGCGATCAGGGGCCAGAACAGGGACTCCGCGCCGGTGTCCGGTCCGATCGCCGCCATCCAGACCATGGTGAGCACCATGCCGGTGGCCCCCAGGCCGATCAGCAGGCGGGGATCGAAGCGCTGCACCACCCGGCCCAGCAGCGCCATGGTCAGGGCGGATGCCAGGGCGCCGGGCAGCAGCAGCAGGCCGGTCTGGGTGGCGGTGTACCCCAGCACCGACTGGGCGAAGATCGGCACCACGAAGACCGTGCCGTAGAGGCCCATCCCCAGCACCACCGAGAAGAGGCTGCCGGCCGCCAGATAGGCGTGCCGCAGCACCCGCAGGTCCACGGCCGGCCGCGGCCGCCGCCGCTCCCACCACACGAACACCGGCAGGCTCACGGCGGCGAGCAGGCCCAGCTGGCGCAGGCCCGGGTTCTCGAACCAGTCGAGCTGGTGCCCCTGCTCCAGCACCACCTGGAGGCTGGCCAGGCAGCAGGTGAGCAGCAGGATCCCCAGCCAGTCCACGTCCCGGGAGCCCTCGGTCTTCGCCCCATCCGGTTCCAGGAAGGCCAGGGCCATCAGCACCGTGACCAGGCCCACGGGCACGTTGATGAAGAAGATCCAGCGCCAGCCCAGGCCGTCGGTGAGCAGTCCCCCCAGGGTGGGCCCCAGGGCCGGGCCCGCCAGCACCACGACTCCGAACATTCCCTGGGCGACGCCCTGCAGCGACGGCGGTACCGCCTGGAACAGGATGGCCTGGGCCTTGGGCAGCAGGCCGCCGCCCAGCAGTCCCTGCAGGACCCGGGCGGCGATCAGGCAGGCCAGGTTCGGGGCCAGGCCGCACAGCACCGAGGCGACCGTGAAGCCCGCCAGGCAGAAGATGAAGTAGCTGCGCTGGCCGAAGCGTTCCCCCAGCCAGCTGCTGAGCGGAATCATCACCACCGTGGCCATGGCGTAGCCGGTGACCACCCAGCCCACCTCCGCCAGGGTGGCGCCGAGATTGGCCTGGATGCTGATCAGCGCCACGTTGGTGATGCTGGTGTCGATGATCTCCAGCAGGGCGCCGATGGAGGCGGTGAGCACCACGGCCCACTGGCGGCGTGTGAGCCCCGTCGCCGCTGTTTCGGCCACCACCGCCGTTTCGGCCGTCACGGCCGCCGGACCTGCACCTGCACGGAGAGGCCCGGCACCAGGTGGGCCGCGGCGACCTCCCGGGGATCGAGCCCGATCCGGGCGGTGAGCCGCTGCACCACCTTGGTGAAGTTGCCGGTGGCGTTGTCCGGCGGCAACAGGGCGAAGCGGGCCCCGGAGGCCGGGGCGATGCTGAGCACCAAGCCATGGAAGACCCGGCCTGGGAAGGCGTCGACGCGCACTTCCGCCGGCTGCCCCGGCCGCAGCGCGGCCAGCTGGGTTTCCTTGAAGTGCGCCTCCACCCACGGCACGCCGCTCACCAGGGTCATCAGGGGCTGGCCGGGCTGCACCTGGCTGCCGGGTTCCGCCTGGCGGTCGCCGATGCGGCCGCTGCTGGGGGCCACGACGCGGTCGTAGGAGAGGTCGAGCCGGGCCCGCTCCAGGGCGGCCTGGGCCTGGAGGATGCGGGCCTCGGCGGCGGCGACCTTCTGGCGGTTCACCGTCACCTGATCGAGGCTGGCCCGGGCGCTGCGGCCGCTGGCCTGGCCGCGCACGCTGGCGCCCAGGGCCTGGCTGTAGGCGGCCCGGGCCCGATCCAGCTCCTGGCGGGAGATGCCGCCGGCCTGCACCAGGGTTTCCAGACGCCGCACATCGGCCCGGGCCCGGGCCAGTTCGCCGGCGGCGGCGATCCCTTCCCCACGGGCCTCGTCGAGGGCCGCGGCCGCCAGGTTGCTGCTGGATCCAGTGACGGAGCGCAGGGACTGGGCCTCGCGCCGGGCCTGCACCAGATCCGCCTCCGCCTGGCGCAGCCGGGCCTGGGCGTCCCGGGGATCGAGCAGCACGAGGGGGTCGCCGGCGGCCACGGCCTGGTTGTCCTGCACCAGCACCCGGGCGATGGTGCCCGGGGTGCGGCTGGCGATCACGGTCAGGTGCGCCTGCAGCTGGGCGTCATCGGTGGATTCCAGGCCCCAGTGGGTCGCCATCCAGCCGCCCGCGCCGGCGGCCAGACCGAGCCCGAGGAGGGGCAGGAGCCAGGGGCGTTTCCGGGGCCTGGCGACGACGGCCGCTGGCGCGGGGGCCACCGCGGCGGAGACGGGGGGTTCCCGTAGCGGAGGCGGCTCAGGAGGGGCCGTTGGCCGGGGCGGAACGGTGTGGGCGGGTGTGGCGGTCCCCATGGACGATGGAGGTAAGTGAGTGCTTGCTCACATCAGCTTAGGTCGGTCCTGCCGCCTCTGGTCAGCCAGCCTCATTCCAGCTGCAGGACCCCCCGGGTGCGCTGCCGCCGCTCGCGGTCCTGCTGTTCGAAACGGGCCAGGCAGTCCCCCTCGGGCACCAGGACACAGCTCACGTAGTCGGCGGCATCGATCAGGGCGGCCCGGATGGCCTTCGCGGCCGGGGTGCGCTGGGCCTGGGAGCTGTTCTTGCCGAAGTTCAGGGTGCCGGCGGCGCCGGTCAGGGCCTGGCCGGTCCGGCCCATGTTGGGCGCCAGCCACAGGGCCAGGCCGGCCGCCGGCAGCAGACTGACGCCGCTGCTGTTGGCGCTGGCGGTGTTGCTGGCCCGACCCTCCACCGTCCGGGAGCCGACGACCTCCCCGGTGCTGCTGTCGACCACGCGGATGTCGATGGCCACGTAGTCCTTCGTCTCCAGTTGCTGGTTCTGCTGGCCGAAGCCCAGCAGTCCGAAGTTGCTCCCCGACTGCTTCTGCTCCACGTTCGAGTCGTAGGAGGTGACCGTGCCCAGCACGATGTAGCGGGCCCCGCTCATCTGTCCCTTGCGGGCGGCGTTGGGGCCCTTCTTCACGATCCCCAGTTCGGCCAGTTCCTGCTCCGAGAGCACGGCGCTGAGGTTGCGGCGCTCCACCACCTGCAGCCGGCCGGTCCCCTGCAGTTCATTGGCCAGGGCCGCGGCCAGGTCCGTCGCCACCGGCCCCTGCCACCACCAGGCCGGCTGGGTCACCGTGTTCTTGAAATCCGGCACCGACACGGTGGGGCGGCCCTGGGCCAGAACGGGGGGGCAGCCGCTGGTCAGGGCGACGCTGGCGAGGAGGAGCCAGGTCCACGGCGCCGGGGTGGGCATGGAACGCAAGGGAGCAGGATCAGAGCGTCATTCAAGCAACCCTGCTACAGGCTCCTGCATCCGGGCGCACCGCCGTTCGCCACCGTGGGAACTGGCTGAGCAGCGGCAGGTTTCGTATCCAATCTCACCATGCGACGGCCCCGGGTTTAGGTTCACTGGCCTTACCGCCGAGGCCTCTCTCCCGGAGCTGCCCATGACCGCCACCGTTCCGCCGAGAGAAGATCTCCAGTCCGGCCGACAGCAGGCGCCGCGTCCCGCGCCCATGTTCGAGCTGATTCCCTACGAGAAGTTCCGCGATACCCCTTCCGTCCGCTTTTTCGATATCACCGTCCCCACGTCCAATGCCCGCGACCTGGTGGTGCATTCGGGCCCGGCGGTGAGCCCGCCCGACGACCCCCTCAGCGGCAGCTGGCAGTTCTATCTCCACCCCCATCAGGAGGACAACCTGCTGGCCATGCATGGTGGCCGCACCTTCTTCCTGGTCAATCTGGGCTGGAACTACCCGTACCACATCGTTCGGCTCGACTGCGGCGGCGACATCCTGCGCATCCCGCCCGGCACCTTCCACCGCTCCGTCTCCGATCCCGACGGCTCCCTGGTGCTCAACCAGGCCGTGCGGGAGGAGGGGGCCAGCGTGCTGCGCGAGTTCCGGGTCTACAACAGCCACCGCATCCCGCGCCTGTTCGCCGTCACCTCCAAGACCGCGCCCCTGCCCAAGCTGCACGGCGTGAGCTGGTAGCCCGCCGGCCCCTTCAGGAGGCGGCGAGCATCAGGGAACGGAAGGAGGTGGCCGGCATCGGCCGGCCCAGCAGGTAGCCCTGAAACTGGTCGCAGCCCAGCTCCTGGAGCTTGAGCAGCTGGTCACGGGTTTCCACCCCTTCCGCCACGGTCTGGAGACCCAGCTCCTTGGCCATCACGATCGTGGCCTTGATGATCGCCTGGTCCGCATCCTCGTTGCCGAGGCGGTTGACGAAGAAGCGGTCGATCTTGAGCTTGTCGAGCGGCAGCGAATGGAGCATGGCCAGGGAGGAGTAACCCGTGCCGAAGTCGTCGATGGCCAGGCTGAAGCCCACGTCGGCCAGCTCCCGCAGCTGTTCTCCGGCCCGCTCGGGATCGTTGAGCAGGGCGGTTTCGGTGATCTCCAGTTCGAGGTTCTCGGGGTCGAGTCCGTGCCTGTCGAGGCCCCGGGCCAGCAGTTCGCTCAGGGAGGGGTTTTCCGCGCCCAGCTGCAGGGCCGAGATGTTGATCGCCAGCTTTCCTGGCATCAGTCCCTCCTCCCGCCATTCGCGCATCTGCCGGCAGGCTTCCTCGATCACCCAGTAGCCGATGGTGTGGATCTGGCCGGTCTGCTCCGCCAGCGGAATGAAGACGTCCGGGGGAACGATGCGACCGTTCTGGTCGCGCCAGCGCAGCAGGGCTTCGGCTCCGGCGATGCCGTTGCCGCCCCGGTCCATCTGGGGCTGGAAGTGCAGGCGCAGCTGTTCCCGGTCGATGGCCCGGGCCAGGCGCAGTTCCAGTTCGAGCTTCTCCCGCAGCTGCAGGCTGATCTCCGGCGTGTAGTACCGCAGCTGGTTCTTGCCGTGCTGCTTGGCTTCCATCAGGGCGGTGTTGGCGCAGCGCAGCAGGGTGTCCGGGTCGCTGCCGTGTTCGGGGGCGAGGGCCACGCCCAGGGACGCGGTGGGTTGGAACGCCAGCCCGGTGCCCATCCCCGGGGCATGGCCGAAGGATCGGCGGATCTCCTGGGCCCAGTTCATGGCCTGCGGGGCGTCCGCCTTGGCCATGGGCCGCAGCAGCAGGAATTCGTCGCTGCCCAGCCGGGCCAGCCAGTCATCGGGTTTGAGCAGGTGGCGCAGGCGGGTGCCGCTGGCCTTGAGCACCTGGTTGCCGATCTCATGGCCGAGGCTGTTGTTGATCGACTGGAAATGGTCGAGGTCGAGGTTGATCAGCGCGATCCCCTGATCCTTGCCGGCCGTGCGCAGCAGCCGGGCCAGCTGACGCACCGCGGCGGCCTTGTTGGGGAGCTTGGTGAGGGGGTCGACGAAGGCGATCCGCTCCAGACGCTGCTGGATCTCGTACTGGTCACTGATGTCCTGGACCGTGCCCAGGGTGGAGAAGGGCTCACCGTTTTCGGTGAGACTGGTGCGTCCCCGCTCCAGCACCACCTTGATGCGGCCGTCGGCGAGCAGCAGCCGATGTTCGATCCGGTACGGCCTCCCCTGCTCGAACGACTCCTGAAAAGTGGCGTTCACCAGGGTGCGATCCTCCGGATGCACCTTCTCCAGGAAGTACGCGTAGGAGGGGATTGTGGTCTCGGGTGAGGCCTCGAAGATGCTGTAGGCCTCGTTGGACCACAGCAGCTCACCGGTGCGGTGGTTGAGTTCCCAGCTGCCCACATGGGTCAGGCGCTCGGCCTCATTCAGCAGGGATCCCAGCCGATCCGTTTCCCTCAGGGCGCAGTCGAGTTCGGTGCGGTCGCGGTGGCTCACCAGGGCCACCAGCCGGCCCTGCAGCCGCAGCACCTGATAGTTCACCGAAACGTCGCGGTACTGCCCCGTGATGGCGCGATGGCGGGTGTCGAAATGGCCACGGGGATGCGTGCGCATGACCTGCAGTTGATCCTGCATCAGGTTGCTGGCCAGATCTTCATCCGCTTGAATCGCCGCCGGCGTCAGGGTCAGAAAGTCTTCCCGCCCGTAACCCAGCCGTTCATGGGCGGATCGGTTGCAGTCGATGAAATGGCCCGACTCGAGATCAATGACGACAAGGTCATCACTGCCCAGGTCGGCGGCAAACCGCAAGGCGTCTCCGACGCTGTCAACGGAAGGAATCAGCCCCTCTTCTGTTGGTGCTCTGAACCAGAAAGATGGCACTGCCGAGTCCATTCACGCTGGAGTTTAGATGCTTTTTCGTGAGTGACCACGACAAAGATGATTTTTCCCCAATCTACAGAGGCTTTCACGAATAAGCCCATGCTTCTGAGATTCCTCCCGAAATCATGGGTGATCGGATGAGGCTGATGGTGAGGATTGAAGAAGAACGCCGAAGGCCTTCGTCAGTCCCACCCCTGTGGGCTCGCCCAACCTCAGTCGATGCGCAGGTCGATGGTGCAGTCCTCGGGCCGTTGGCGCCCCTGCCAGGGACGGGCCTGGGGATCGGCGGGCGTCGCCGGGGGCGGGCAGGGCTCGAAGCAGTGGCCTTCCTCGTGCAGCCGGAAACTCAGCGCCCCCTCCGGCGTCAGCAGGGTGAGCTCGAGGGGCAGATGGGGGGCGATCGCCGGATGCAGGCAGGGGTAGAGCCGCTGGTAGCGGAACCGCACCGCCTGCACGGACGCGGCGGCGGCGGCGGGTTCGGGGGGCGGGATCGGCAGCGGGCGGCCGTTGATCAGCAGGCGGCAGGTCCGGCGGAACGCCGGGTTGGCGACCACCTCGAAGCGCCGCAGGGAACCATCGATGAACCGGCTGGTGAATCCCCCCTGCACCGGGGTGTCGCAGATCAGGGGCCAGGGTTCCGGGGCCGGCCGCAGTTCCAGGGCCGGTGCTTCGGCCAGTTCTTCGCCCACCGTGTCGTCCACGGATGCCTGCCAGTGCAGCAGGGGGGGGAAGCGCCACTCCCAGATGGCCCGGTAGGGGGCCGGATCCAGGGTCAGGCCGTCGGCCGCCAGATCGCCCAGGATCCCCTCGAGATCCTCCCAGAGCTGGCTGGGCAGCAGCTGGCGATCGTGCAACGACGATCCCCAGTCGTGCAGGCGGTCGGGCCGGTGGCGGGGGTCGAGCAGGTGGGCGGCCAGGGCGCTCCACAGCAGGGCGATGGCGCTGCTCCATTCCATGTGGGGCAGGCTTTCCAGGGCCCGGAACTCCACCAGGCCCAGGCAGCCTGCGGGGGCTCCCGGGTTCCAGAACTTGTCGAAGCTGATCTCGCTGCGGTGGTTGTTGCCGCTGCGGTCGGCGTGGAGATGGCGCAGGGTTTCACCGATCAGGCCGCGATGGTCGCCGAAGGGTTCCTGGGAGATCGTCCCCTCGGCCTGTTCGATCGCCCGGTAGGCGAGTTCCAGATCGAAGCACTCACCGATGGCTTCGTCGGGTCGCGGCGACTGGGACGACGGCCCCACGCCGGGACCACTGAAGAGGTAGGCCAGCGCCGGGTGGCGCTGCCAGTAGCGCAGGACCCCGGTCAGCCAGGCCGGCCGGGAGAAGAAGGGATGCTGGCGGAGATCCGGTCCGCCCCAGAGCAGATGGTTGCCGCCCCCGGTTCCCTCTGCGCGGCCATGGCTGAGCTGTTTCCAGCTGCGCAGTCCGAGCCGGCCGCCGGCCTCCTCCAGCTGCAGCAACCAGTGGTGGTACTCGCTCCAGCTGTGGCAGACGGGCAGATTGATCTCCAGGACTCCCGGATCCGCCGTCAGGCCGAGCACCTGCCAGTGGTCGCCGGCATCGACCGGCAGCACCCCGCTGAGCCGCGGGGCGGCCAGATCGCCCAGGCCATCGGCCACGGCCTGCAGCAGGACGCTGAGGGGTTCCCGGTCCAGGGGGGGCAGGAACAGCTCCCAGCCGTCCGGATCCAGTTCCAGGGTGAGCACCTGGCGGGGCAGCGCCTCCGGGAGGTGCTCCAGGGGCAGGCGCAGGCCGGCGGGTCCGGGGGCCTTGCTCAGCTCCCTGAGCGCCTCGGCGAGGGGCCAGGGGGAGGCCAGCCAGGGAATCGCTGCCGGTTCGGGGTCCTGGGTCACCTCCACGGTGAGGGGAGCGGCCCAGGCCTGTCGGCTGGCATCCAGGGGATCCCGCAGCGGCACGGGATGGAGGCGCAGGCCGAGCCTGTCCCCCAGTCCTTCCAGCCAGGCCAGGGCCTGTTCCGCCTTCAGCTGGCGGCCGTTCTGGCCCGGTTGGCAGGGTTCAGGCCAGCGGACGGGGGGCTGGCCATCGGCACCGAGGAACAGGCGCAGGGCCCAGCGGGGATTGACTTCGCCGTCGTAGCGCTTGCCCGGGCAGTACAGGAGGGTGCTGCCGGGCCATACCCGCTCCTGCAGATCCCGCGCCAGGGACCTGGCGATGGGCAGTTTGGTGGGCCCGTCGGCGGTGACGCTCCACTCGGGGCCATCCGGCTGGAGAGGAACCAGGGTGGGTTCGCCGCCGAGGGTGAGCCGGATGCCGGCGGCTCTGAGGCGGGATTCGGCCGCCTCGGCCACCTCTTCCATCCAGCTCATGCGTGTTCGGGAAGGCTCATGGGGTCGGGTTGGGGATCACGCTGCAGGCGTTGACGGGAACCGGGGTCACCTTCCAGATGCGTTCGGCGTATTCCTGGATGGACCGATCGCTGCTGAAGAAGCCGCAGCGGGCCGTGTTGAGCACCGACATCATGCTCCAGCGCCCCGGATCCCGCCAGGCGCTGTCCACGTCGTTCTGGGCCCGGCGGTAGTCGCCCAGGTCGGCCATCACCCGGAAGGGGTCACTGCTGCAGAGATTGGCCAGCAGCGGGTGGAACAGATCCCGGTCGCCCTCGCTGAAGTGGCCCGAGCCGATCAGGTCGATGGCCTCCTTGGCCAGGCTGTCGTTCTCCAGCCAGGGCATCGGGTGGTAGCCGTTGCGGTTGATGGCCGCCAGCTGCTCGGCGGTGTGGCCGAAGAGGAAGAAGTTGTCGTCTCCCACCCGCTCCCGGATCTCGATGTTGGCCCCGTCCAGGGTGCCGATGGTGAGGGCCCCGTTGAGAGACATCTTCATGTTGCCGGTGCCCGAGGCCTCCATGCCCGCGGTGGAGATCTGCTCCGAGAGATCCACGGCCGGGTAGATCTTCTGTCCCAGCTTGACGCTGAAGTTGGGCAGGAACACCACCCGCAGGCGACCGTCCATGGCCGGATCGATGTTGATGATCTCCGCCATGCCCACGATCAGACGGATGATCAGCTTGGCCATGGCGTAACCGGGAGCCGCCTTGCCGCCGAAGATCACCGTCCGGGGGGGCAGATCCTCGCCGGCGCGGATGCGCAGGTAGCGCTCCACCACCTGCAGGGCTGCCATGTGCTGGCGCTTGTATTCGTGGATCCGCTTCACCTGCACGTCGAACAGGGAGGCGGGATCCACCAGGACACCGGTGTCCTGGCGGATGGTGGCAGCCAGGCGCTCCTTGGACTGCTCCCGCACGTTCTGCCAGCGCTCAAGGAAGGCCGCATCGTTGGCGAGGGGCTCCAGGCGCTGGAGCTGGTCGAGGTCCTTGCACCAGCCGGTTCCGATCGAATCGTTGAGCAGGGAGGCCAGCGGGGGATTGGCCACGGCCAGCCAGCGGCGCGGCGTGACGCCGTTGGTGATGTTGGTGAAGCGCTCCGGCCAGACCTGGGCGAATTCGGAGAACAGGTTCTCCCGCAGCAGCTTGCTGTGCAGTTCGGCGACGCCGTTGACAGTGTGGCTGCCGACCACGGCCAGATGGGCCATGCGCACCTTGCGGTGGGCGCCTTCCTCGATCAGGGACAGGCGCTCGAGCAGTTCGGGCTGGCCGGGGAAGCGGATGCGCAGGGTGCGCAGGAAGCGGGAATTGATCTCGTAGATGATCTGCAGCTGGCGGGGCAGCAGCTGCTGGAACAGCTCCAGGCCCCAGGCCTCCAGGGCTTCGGGCAGCAGGGTGTGGTTGGTGTAGCTGATGGTGGCGGTGGTGATGCTCCAGGCGGTGTCCCAGTCGACGCCGTGGTCGTCCATCAGCAGCCGCATCAGTTCGGCCACGGCGATGGCCGGGTGGGTGTCGTTGAGCTGGACGGAGAACTTGCGGTGGAATTCCGTGACCGGCAGCCCCTGTCCCTTGAGGATCCGGAACATGTCCTGCAGGGAGCAGGAGACGAAGAAGATCTGCTGGCTGAGCCGCAGGCGCTTGCCCTGCTCCATCTCATCGTTGGGATAGAGCACCTTGGAGAGGGTTTCCGACTGCACCTTGTGCAGCACGGCCCGGGTGTAGTCGCCCGCATTGAACGAGGCGAAATCGAAGGCGTCCGGTGCCTGCGCCGACCACAGCCGCAGGGTGTTGGCGGTATGGACCCCGTAGCCCAGGATCGGCGTGTCGTAGGCGACGCCGATCACGGTCTGGCCGCCGATGACCACCGGATAGCTCCACTCGGGCCGGATCACTTCCCAGGGGTTGCCCCGGGCCAGCCAGGGGTCGGTGCTTTCCATCTGCCCCTGGGGGCCGATCTGCTGGCGGAAGATGCCGAATTCGTAGCGGATGCCGTAGCCGATGGCCGGCAGTTCCAGGGTGGCCATCGATTCCTGGAAGCAGGCGGCGAGCCGTCCCAGGCCACCGTTGCCCAGCCCCGGCTCCGGCTCTTCGGCCACCATCTCCTCGAGGGTGAGCCCCAGGGCCGCGCAGGCGGCCCGTGCCTCCTCCCGCAGGCCCAGGCTCACCAGGTTGTTCTCCAGGTGGGGGCCCAGCAGGTACTCCGCCGACAGGTAGGTGGCGGTCCGCACGTGCTGGCTGGTGTAGGTGTCGGCCGTGTCCACCCAGCTGGTCAGAAGGATGTCCCGCACGGCCAGGGCCAGGCAGACGTAGTGATCGTGGGTGGTGGCCAGCGACGCGGACTTGGCCTGGCTGGAAAACAGATGGCGCCGCATCGCCTCCAGGAGTGCCTGGCCCTTGGGGGGACTGGTGATCGGGGAGGGACTGCTCATGGAAGTTAGGAAGTGGGCGCGTTGGGTCCTGTCCTGGCCTGGGGAGTGGTGGTGCCGCTGCACCAACCGCTACAACTCGATGCTCCTTAACGGAGGCTTCGGCTGGCAGAGACCGACTGCATGGGGGCTCCGGTCACTCAGCTCTGGAGGGCTTCGAGGCTTTCGGCGCGGATGTGGGACTCTTCCAGGACTTCGGCCTGGATGCCCCATTTCAAGGTGCTTTCCACACCGGGAGGCCCGGAGAAGCTGCCGTTCACGGCGGCCGTGAGGTTGGGCTTGGAGGAGGTGGCCAGGGTGATGTAGCGGTCATCGACCCGGCCCCTGCCGCTGGGGTCGTAGCCCCGCCAGCCCGCCCCCGGCAGGTAGACCTCGGCCCAGGCATGCAGGTCGTATTTCTTGGGTTTCGGTTCCACCAGGTGGTAGCCGCTGACGAAACGGGCGGGCAGGCCCACGCAGCGGCAGGTCTCCACCATCAGCATCGCCAGGTCGCGGCAGGATCCCACCCGTTCCTTGAGGGTCCGGCCCGCCGGCCAGGCCGGACCCACGTGCCGCTGGGTGTACTTGACCCGGTCCTTGATGATCTCCACCAGTTGCTCCAGGAACATCAGCCCGCGCTGATCGCTGCCCATCAGGGCTTCCTGGGCGAGATCCACCGCCGCCGGATCGTGCTGGCCGTTCGGCAGCCACCCCGCCAGGGAACCCAGCAGATCAACGTTGAGATGGCCGATCGGATAGGGCAGATGGGGTTCCTGATCCTCCAGGCAGGCTTCCAGGGGCGGGGGCAGCTGGGTTTCCACCTCGCTGATGGCCTGCACCTGGAACAGGTCGGTGCCGCCGTTGAAGCGTGCCCGCAGGATCTCGTCGCCGCTGGCGGCCACCAGGGGGTAGAGGGTGGAGGGTTCCGGGGTGATCTCCAGGTGAAAGTGCAGCAGCCGCTGAAAACCATGGCCCCTGGGTTTGAGACAGAAGCGATGGGGGCCGAGCAGCACGGGGGCGCTGTAGCGGTAGGTGAAGGTGTGGGTTACGCGGGCTCGCATTCCTGCTCTTCACTGGCGAGGGTGTGCGTCGGAGCAATGAAGTAACGGGCTTCGATCAGTTCATGGAGCAGATTGAGATCGGCCTGGAATTTATCGATGGCTTCATGCAGTCCGGTGGCCACGAGTTCGTCGATCCTCGTGAAGCTCCAGTGGGCAAGCATCAACCCGATCAGACATTCCAGATCGTCGGCTGGTCGCGGCACGGCGCTGCCGCGGATGATCCGCAGCGTGTCGCTGATCCGCTCCAGGCAGTAGCGAACGGAGCGGGGAAAAATCGGGTCCAGCAGCAGGAAGGCCGCCACGGCCTTGGGCTCGATGGCCCGCTGATTCGACTGCCGGAACATCTGATAGGCCCCGGCCGAGCGCAGCAGCGAGATCCACTGCAGCTCATCCAGCACGCCGCCCACGTCCTCCGGTGAGGGCAGGAGCAGGAAGTACTTCACATCCAGGATCCTGGTGGTCTTGTCGGATCGCTCCAGCAGCCGGCCCAGACGGCTGAACTGCCACGACAGATCGCGGCTGAGGGTGGCGTCGGTGATGCCGTAGAAGAGCTGGCAGGCGCGGCGGATCTCCCGGAGCTGTTCCTGGGGGGGCTGCGTCCAGAAGTGATCCTCCTGCAGGGTCCAGTAGATGTCGTTGATCTGCTCCCACATTTCCGTGGTGATCACTTCACGGATCTGACGGGCGTTCTCGCGGGCGTTGGCGATGCAGTTGAGAACGCTGCTGGGGTTGTCCGCCTCCCGCACCAGGAAATGGATGACGGCCTCGGGCGTGACCACCGGGCAGAGCTTGTCGAACAGCTTGCGGTCGCCGCTGGCCTCGATCAGGGGCAGCCAGGGTTCGGCGCTGCCGGGCGGGCAGTCGAGGGCCATCGCCTCGCTCACCTCCACGAAACGGGAGATGTTCTCGGCCCGCTCGACGTTGCGGTTGATCCAGTAGAGGGAATCGGCGACGCGGCTCAGCATGGGGTTTCATCCACGATCCAGGTGTCCTTGCAGCCGCCGCCCTGGGAGGAATTGACCACCAGCGAGCCCCGCCGCAGGGCCACGCGGGTCAGGCCGCCGGGGCTCACCCAGGCCTCCTTGCCCCGCAGCACATAGGGCCTCAGGTCCACATGGCAGGGGTAGAGCTCGCCCTCGCTCAGGGAAGGCACGGTGGAGAGTTCCAGGGTGGGCTGGGCGATGAAGTTGCGCGGATCGGCCTGGATCTTGCCGGCGAATTCGGCGATCTCCTCCGGCTGCGCATGGGGGCCGATCAGCATGCCGTAGCCACCCGCTTCGGCCACCGACTTGACCACCAGCTCGCCCAGGTGCTCCAGCACGTAGGCCTGGTCATCGGGTCTGGAGCAGAGATAGGTGGGCACGTTCTCGATGATGGGTTCTTCGTCCAGGTAGTAGCGGATCATGTCGCCCACATAGGCGTAGATGAGCTTGTCGTCGGCCACGCCGGTGCCCGGGGTGTTGGCGATGGCCACCCGGCCGGCGGCGAAGGCGTCCATCAGGCCCCGCACCCCCAGCAGGGAATCGCTGCGGAACACGGCCGGATCGAGGAAATCGTCGTCGATCCGGCGGTAGATCACGTCGACCGGCTCAAGGCCGGCCGTGCTGCGCATCCAGATCCGATCGCCCTCGCAGACCAGATCCCGCCCTTCCACCAGCTGGATCCCCATCTGCTGGGCCAGATAGCTGTGCTCGAAGTAGGCACTGTTGAAGACCCCGGGGGTGAGCAGCACCACCTTGGGGGTGTCGGTCCAGGGGGCCAGATCCCGCAGGGTCTGCAGCAGGTGCGAGGGGTATTCATCGATGGGCTGCACCGTGCGGCCGGCGAACAGGCTCGGGAACATGCGCTTCATGACCCGCCGGTTCTCGAGGAAGTAGGCCACGCCGGAGGGGCAGCGCAGGTTGTCCTCCAGCACCCGCCAGGTGCCGTCACCGTCGCGGACCAGGTCGAGACCCGAGATGTGGCACCAGCGGCCAAGGGGCGGCTTCAGGCCCTGCATCTGGGGCCGCCAGCCCTGGGAGCTCTCGACGTCGGCCCTGGGGACAACGCCGTCGTTGAGGATCTTCTGGTCGCCGTAGACATCGCCCAGGAAGTTGTCGATCGCCTCGAGTCGCTGGATCAGGCCCCGCTCCAGGCGCTGCCATTCGCCGGCACTGATCAGCCGGGGCAGGGGATCAAAGGGCAGGATCCGCTCGACGCCCTTGCTGCCGGAGTCATTGAGGCGAAACGTGGCGCCGAGGCGCTTGAGCAGCATTCCTGCGGCCGCATGATTGCTGTTCAGCTGCTCGAGTCCCATCTGCCCAAGGGACGACAGCAGCGGCCTGAGGGCCTCACGCGGCTGGTCGCTGGCACTGAAATACTCGTCGTACCCACGGCTGGGTTTGTACTGAGTGAACATTCCTGGCCTTGCCTCGCGGTGGGATCCTGCAGTGCGGCCGGGGGGCCGACCAGTGGCCATTGCTACGAAACCAACCCCTGCCCCTCCTGGCAGGCCCTCAACAGGAGAAGATCGAAACATGACAGCGGCGTGCAATCGCTGCTGACAGGCGATAACGTGATAGCACGATTCCGTTGAATGAGGCGCGTTTCACTTCCCCACGCCAGGATTGGTGACCGGGGAGCGTCTTTTCCGGGAATGTCCCCTCTTTCCATGGCAGAGTCAAAACCCAGCTCCACGAAGGGGGGTCCGGAAGTGGCCACTCTTCTGACCGTCGAAGCCATCGATGGGATGACCCTGGAGCAGCGGGCCTTCGAGCGCCATCCGGTCGAATCCTGCCGTCCGATCGCCGTCCGCAGGATGGATGCGGAGGGCCGGCCGGTGGGGCTGTGGTTCCTCGCCGACATCATGGACATCAGCGAGGGGGGGCTCTGCCTGCTCGCCTCCGACGAGCATCGGCTGGACATTGACCAGTGGCTGCTGCTTGATCTGCGCTGCCATCCCAATTTCGGGCGGCTGCGGTCCGAGGTGAAGCTGCGCTGGTTCGTCAGGGCCCACTTCGCCCTCACCTTCGGGGTGGCCTTTGGTGAGCGGTTGGCCGAGGTGCCGGTGCTGGCGGTGGAGCGCCGTTCGGAGCGCCGGGATCCCAACCTCGAGGACTGGGCCCTGGAAGAGGGCTGAGCCCGAGGTCTGTGCCCACCCCATTGTCCCGATTCGATGACATCCCCGGGACTCCCTTCTTGACGCCAGGGCATCTCTGGTGAGATGTGGTAGAGTGATAGGAAGATTAAGCTAGCCCTAATGCCCGCTTCAGCAAAAACCCTTGCCTTCGCCGGCTCGGTCCTGGCTGCAGGCCTGGCATTCGCTCCCGCCCCTTCGCAGGCCATCGGGGCCCTGCACACCTTCAATCTCAGCAACGCCACGGCGCTGCCGCCCACCAACGTCAAGCGGGCGACCCCCACCAAGTCCTTCCTGTCCACGGCTGAAGTCGGTTCCAGCAGCGCTCCGATCGGACTCACCTTCGGCAACGCCAAGTCGGGCCAAAGAGGCTCGAGGGCCAACAAGCTCACCTCTGCCAACGCCCAGGGCGTGTGTCTCTACAAGATCGGTGGCAACAACAACTGCGGTCGCATCACCCCTGATCGCGGCAGCATCGGCAGCAATCAGAACGGCAGGGCCAATCAGGTTTCCATCGATCTGTTCTTCGATCGTGACGTTCAGCTGATCAGCTACACCTACGGCCAGCTCAGCCTCGGCAATCGTTCCGCCAACCCCACCAATCTGGTGTGGACGAGCAAGGCTGACCCCGCCGAAGAGTGGGAGTCCAACACCTCCACCGAAAGGCTGAACGACAAGTTCGTCAACAACGTCTACACGTTCGCCAATCAGTTCATCCTCAAGGCCTTCCAGACGATCAAGATCGCAGGTTTCGGTGGCACCGATCGTCCTCCGACCACCCAGGTGCGTCTGGATGAACTGGTGGTGCGGGAGATTCTCCCCGAATCCACCGGTGTTCCCGCGCCTCTGCCGCTGTTCGGAGCCGGCATGGCCTACGCCTGGAGCCGCCGCCTTCGTTCCAGGATTGCCTCCTCCGATCTCACCTGATCATCTCATTCTCTCCAGTCCTCTCAGCAGGAAAGGGTGCTCTCCGGGGCGCCCTTTTTTGTGGTCCATGGCCTGAAGGCGTGAGCGGGCCTTCACCGACATTCTGTGCAGAGCAAGGCGTGCCGTGCTCCATTTCTGGCCACTTGCTCCTATCTTTCCCTTTTCATCCGCAGCCGTGACGTCCCCTGAGATGCCGAGGGAGGTGCCCAGGGAGATGGCTCCCCCGCTGACCTCGTTCTCCACCGTCATCCTGATGGCGGCGATCGCGTTGACGGGGCTTTTCGTTCTGGCGGTGGTCTCGGGAAGCCTGCCGGCCCAGCTGCTGCGTCCGGAATGGCAGAAGCGCTTCGTATCGCTGGTGATCGACAACTCGGGCTATCCGCTCGTGGCCTTTCTGCTGATTCACCTGGCCGTCTTTGTGGATCCGGAGCGCCGGCGACTGGTCGACTTGCGTCAATCCATTCGCAGCTGGGCCGTTCTCGTGACCATCCTTTACCTGCTGATCATTCCTTTTCAGGCCTATCTCACGGTGAGTGAGTTCAGCAACCGAACCAATCAGAAGCAGGCTCAGGTCAAGAAAATGCAGGACCAGTTCGCCGCGTTCCGATCCGTGGTGCTGGCCTCCAAGAACTCCATTCAGCTCGAAGAGGGTCTGCGGGCCATCCAGGGACCGACCCTCGAGCCGGGTGATCTTGCCAAGCCGTTCCCGAAGCTGCGTGGGGAACTCCTCTCCGCTCTGCAGACGGCGGAAGGGCGGGTTCGCACCGAGATCGATCGGGCCACACCCCTCGGTCCCCTGATCTGGAATGCCGTTCAGGAAAGCCTGCGCATCATCGGGTCGGCCCTGTTTCTGGCGTTCGCCTTCGCCTCCGGTGCCCAGCCCCGCGGATCGATGAAGACCCTTCTGGTCGACTTCCTGTCCCTCAAGGAGCTCTTCCAGCCGGATGTGTCCGGGCTCAGTCGGGGCTTTTCCAGTTCCTTTGCGGACTTCAAACGCCGGAACGATCAGCGCCGGAGTCTGAAGCACCACGACAGGCTGCGGCGGGAGCATGAAGCCAGGCTCCGGAGGGAGGCGAAGAAGGCCGAGCGCCGCGCCTCCAAGTGATCGACCGTCCCCTCAAAGCGGCAGCGCCGCCCGTTTGATGTCATCGCTTGGTTCGTAAAGCACCTTGCCGAAGTTGCGCGAGATCAGCTCCCGCCCCTCGGTGAGGCCGGTGGCGCGATTCACGGCGCGGCGCCAGATCTCGTTGCTGCGGAAGTAGGCGCCTTCGCTGCGCAGGAAGCGATGGTTCTCCTCGTACACGTGATATTTGACGGTGGGTTCCCGGTCGCTGCGCAGTTCCCCCACCAGGTGGGAGGCGGTGAGCCAGAGGCGGATCTGAAAGGTGGCTCGCGTGCTGTTGGTGAGCTGGAAGTCGAGGTAGTTGAAGAAGACGGCCGCACCCGATGACCAGGGCAGCACCCGGCCCTCATCCGGGAAGGGGTCGCAGGTGTGGTGGTGCCGCTCGCTGATGGTCAGCTCCGAGTGCAGGGCCAGCCAGTAGAGCAGGTTGGTGGATTGGCAGATGCCGCCGCCGATGCCCGGCCGGGCCACCCCGAACGACAGCTCCATCCCCTCCTTGAAGCCCCGCCGGCGGCTGGGTTTGCCCACCAGCCGGCAGAAGGAGAAGGTGTCGCCGGGGCGCAGCAGCACGCCGTCGAGGGCGGCCACCACCAGGCGCAGGTTGTCGACCTTGTTGTGCTGCAGGCGCAGGTCGCTGCTGCCGAGCCTGCGGATCAGCAGCGACTGGTGCTTCCTGATCCGGTGCGGCAGTGGTTCGGTGCTGATCCGGTCGGCGCTGCAGTAGGTGCGGCCGTCGAAGCGGGCCTGCAGGCTGCGGCGCAGTCGGTGGAAGGCCACCGATGCCGCATACAGCAGGGGATGGCGCTGGGAGAGGAGCTTCCGCGCCATCGAGGTTCGCGCCGGCCATCCGGCCTCAGGGCCGGCTGTTCACAGCAGAAAATACCGCTGGGCCATGGGCAGCACCTCGGCCGGTTCACAGGTCAACAGCTCCCCGTCGGCGAACACCTCGTAGGTCTGGGGGTCGACCTCCACCTTGGGCAGGGCGCTGTTGTTGCGCATCTGCTGCTTGCCGATGTCCCGGGTCTGCAACACGGGGACGCAGCGCCGCTTCAGCCCCAGGTTGCGGGGCAGGTCGGCGTCGAGGGCCGCCTGGCTGACGAAGGTGAGGCAGCTGGGGGCCAGGGCGCCACCGAAGGCGGCGAACATCGGCCGGCCATGGACGGGCCCGGGGGTGGGAATCGAGGCGTTGGCATCTCCCATCTGGGCCCAGACGATCGAGCCCCCCTTGATCACCAGCTCGGGTTTGACACCGAAGAAACCCGGTTTCCACAGCACCAGATCGGCCAGCTTGCCCACCTCCACCGAGCCCACCTGGCTGTCGATGCCATGGGCGATGGCGGGATTGATCGTGAGCTTGGCGATGTAGCGCTTCAGACGGGTGTTGTCGTTGCGGCCGCCGGCGGCGGCGTCCTCCGGCAGGAAGCCACGCTGCACTTTCATCTTGTGGGCGGTCTGGAAGGTGCGGGTGATGACTTCGCCCACCCGGCCCATGGCCTGGGAATCGCTGGCGATGATGCTGAAGGCGCCCAGGTCGTGGAGGATGTCCTCGGCGGCGATCGTTTCGCGGCGGATGCGCGATTCGGCGAAGGCCACGTCTTCCGGGATGCGGGGATCCAGGTGGTGGCACACCATCAGCATGTCGAGGTGCTCCTCGAGGGTGTTGACGGTGTAGGGCTTGGTGGGGTTGGTGGAGCTGGGCAGCACGTTGGCCTCGCCGCAGATCCGGATGATGTCGGGGGCATGGCCGCCGCCGGCCCCCTCGGTGTGGAAGGTGTGGATGGTGCGGCCGCCGATGGCGCGGATCGTGTCCTCCACGAAGCCCGCTTCGTTGAGGGTGTCGGAGTGGATGCAGACCTGCACGTCGTACTTGTCGGCCACGGTCAGGCAGCAGTCGATCGCCGCCGGGGTGGTGCCCCAGTCTTCGTGCAGCTTGAGCCCGCAGGCCCCGGCGCGGATCTGCTCTTCGATCGCCTCCGGCGTGCTGGCGTTGCCCTTGCCGTAGAAGCCCAGGTTGATCGGCAACCCCTCGGCGGCCTGGAGCATGCGGGCCAGGTGGAAGGCGCCGGGGGTGCAGGTGGTGGCATTGGTGCCGGTGGCCGGGCCGGTGCCGCCCCCCAGCAGGGTGGTGACGCCGGAGGCGAGGGCGGTCTCGACCTGCTGGGGGCAGATGAAGTGGATGTGGGTGTCGATCGCCCCGGCGGTGACGATGTGCCCTTCACCGGCGATGGCCTCGGTGCCGGGGCCCACCACGATCGTGACGCCGTCGGTGATGTCGGGGTTGCCGGCCTTGCCGATGGCGCAGATGCGGCCGTCCTTCAGGCCGATGTCGGCCTTGACGATGCCCCACCAGTCGAGGATCAGGGCATTGGTGATCACGGTGTCGACGGCCCCCTCGGCGCGGGGGGTCTGGGCCTGGCCCATGCCGTCGCGGATCACCTTGCCGCCGCCGAACTTCACCTCATCGCCGTAGGTGGTGCAGTCGCTCTCCACCTCCAGGATCAGTTCCGTGTCAGCCAGCCGCAGCCGGTCACCGGTGGTGGGGCCGTAGGTCTCGGCGTAGGCACGGCGGTCGATGCGGTAGGCCATGGCCGGGGATGCGGGAAAGGGGCAATGGGGAAGGGAGCCGGGCTGGTGCTGGGGGGCTAGTCGAGGGGGCCGTTCACCAGACCGTTGAAGCCGAACACGCGGCGGTCGCCGGCGTAGGGCACCAGATGCACATCCCGTTGATCACCGGGCTCGAAGCGGATGGCGGTGCCGGCGGGGATGTCGAGCCGCAGGCCCCTGGCCGCTTCGCGGTCGAACTCGAGGGCGCCGTTGGCCTCGTGGAAATGGAAGTGGGAGCCCACCTGCACAGGCCGGTCGCCGCGGTTGGCCACCGACAGCGTGGTGACGGGCCGGCCGGCGTTGAGTTCCAGGGTGCCGGGCTCGGGGATCAGTTCGCCGGGAATCAGGGGAGGCATGGCGGGGTGGGGGGTCAGCGGATGGGTTCGTGCAGGGTCACGAGCTTGGTGCCATCGGGAAACATGGCCTCGATCTGCACCTCGGGGATCAGCTCGGCCACCCCCTCCATCACCTGGTCGCGGCTCAGCCAGGTGCTGCCGTCGCGCATCAGCTCGGCGACGCTGCGGCCGTCCCGCGCCCCTTCGATCACCTGGAAACTGAGCCAGGCCACCGCCTCGGGATGGTTGAGCTTCAGGCCCCGGCCGAGGCGCCGCTCCGCCAGCAGGGCGGCGGTGACGATCAACAGCTTGTCTTTCTCCTGGGGGGTGAGGTTCATGCAGGCTGCGCTGGCCGGCCCCACTCTCGCAGCGGTCCGGTACAAGTTCAGGTTCAGAAGGAACGTTCGGCGCCTGGATCAGCGCCGCTGCAAGACCCCCTGGCCGTTGAGGTTGAGGTTGTCGATCCGCACCGCCGTGGCCCGGCCGTCGGCACCCAACGTGAAGCTGACGGCACTGGGGCCATAGGCGTTCTCGCCGCCGGGCTGGTAGCGGAAGGTGTCGCCGCTCACCGGGGTGAGGGGGAAGGAGCGGAGCTGGGGACCCAGCTGCAGGGCCAGGCCGTCGCCCTGGCGCACCACCGCGATCGGGCCCACGTAGGCGTTGGCATAGGCGCCGGTGTAGGCGGCGGCGGGGCGGGCGGGCTGCGGCCGGGCCGGGGTGACCACGGTGGGGTAGTCCTGCTCCAGCATCGCCTGGAACATCGGGCGCAGGGCGTCGAGGTAATCGAACCGGACCGCTCCGGTGGTGGCCAGATCGAGGAAGCTGAGGCTCAGGGCCTCCGGCACCCCCATTGGCTGGCTGTTGGAGAGCACGATGATGCCGAGGGATTCCGCCGGCAGCAGGTAGACGGCCGTGGCGGCGCCGAGGTCGAAGGCGCCCGAATGGCTCAGCTGCACCGTGCCCCGGTCGGTGTAGCTCACGTTCCAGCCGAGCCCGTAGAAGCCGGCCCGGTCGATGGAGGGATTGCGGGGCTGGTGGCTGACGATCTGGGGCCGGTGGGTTTCGGCCAGGGCGGCGGGATCCACCAACGGGCGGCCATCGAGGCGGCCGCCGGCCAGCTGCAGCCGCAGCCACTGGCCCAGATCCCGGGGGCTGGAGCTCACGCCGCCGGCGGGGGCCTGGGCATCGGCATCCCGCTGGTAGCGGGCCACCCAGCGGCCCCCCTCCGGCACATGCAGGGACGCGTGATTGATGGCGCCCGCGAAATCGGCGTAGCGGGAACTGGTGCGGCCCATGCCCAGTGGCCGGTAGAGCCGTTCGCTCGAGACCTGCTCCCAGGGGCGGCCCACGGCGTTGGCGGCCGCCACGGCGCCGGCGGTGAAGCCGAAATTGGTGTAGGCGTAGTCGGCGCGGAAGCGGTTGCCGGTGGGCAGCAGCCGCAGGCGCTCAAGGATCGTGGCCCGGTCGAAGCCCAGGTCCTCGAGGTGATCACCGGCGTGGTCGGGCAGGCCGCTGCGATGGGCCAGCAGATCGCGGATGGTCACATCGGCGGCGATGGCCGGCGGGCCGATCCGGGCCTCCGGCAAGGTGCGCAGCACCGGGTCATCCCAGCCCAGCCGCCCGTCGCCCACCAGGCCGGCCACCACCGTGGCGGCGATCGGTTTCGAGAGCGACGCCAGCTGGAAGACGGTGTCGGCATCCACCGCACCGGGCTGGCCCACCTTCCGGATGCCATAGCCCTTGAGGAACACCACCCGGTCGCCCTGCACCACCACGATGGCCAGGCCAGGGACGCCGGTGCGGCGCAGCATCGCGGTGGCCAGGGTATCGAGCTTCGGCAGGGCCGCGGCGAGCCGGGCCGCCGTGACCTGGCGCGGCGGTGGGGGTGGGCCGGAGGGCGCTTCAGCACTGCGGACGGCGCCCGGGGGCTGGACCGCAAGGGCCAGGCCCAGAACCAGAGCGGCCGCCCGGGGGCGACGCAGGACACGTGGGGCCACAGCGACGTAGGCAACTCCGGGCAAGCTAGATGTGTTTTCTCCCCAGGTCATTCAGCGAGCATCAGCTGGTGGAGAGATGGCTGGGGGTTGAGGCCACCGGGAGCGATGGGGCCGCTGAGACCGCCATGGTTCCCCACATCAAGAAGTAGCCAGTGGAAGGCCCTGCCTGGCGATCTCACCCCCAGGCGTCAGCTGAACAGGAAGAGGTACCATGACCACACTTCCTGATTGATCTTTGAAAGACGATCCATCATTGGGCCCTTTGGACTCTGGGGCAAGTTGGTTCATGTGTTCATGCTGGAAGTCAGCTGCTTTGCTGGGCTGGCTCGTTAGAGATTTATGATCATATCCAATAGCAAGCGTTTCATCTTCGTTCATATTCCAAAGACCGGCGGCACCAGTATTACGCATGCCATTGCCTCGACGGTCTGTTGGAATGATGTGATCTGTGGCGGAACTCAATATGGTGAAAAGATCAGTCCGCATTACCGTTCCCAGTTCGGGTTGTGGAAGCATTCGAGGGCGTCTCAGATCAGATCGGTAGTGGGTGAAGCTGTTTGGTCGGACTATTTTACCTTTGCTTTTGTGCGCGATCCTTATGATCGGATGCGCTCGCTCTACACCTATACGGAAGGCCTCGTCCGCTCTTCCCGTCGGCATCGCAGCCTGTGGTTCAGGCGTCCGGAGAAGGCTAAGGAGCGACTGAAGTGGCCATTTGTCAACGCCTATCTTCGTAGCACCAGTTTCTCGGAGTTCATTCGACACCCTCTGCTGCATCAAGATGACGTGGCGCGTCCTATGTTCGATTATCTCAGTGAAGACGGAAAAATTATCGTTGACTGTATCGGAAAGATTGAATCAATGGCGGCAGACTTCTCTGAGATCGCCCCACGGATCGGTTCGCCCGGTTTGAATTTGCGACAGCAGAACAGTTCCAGGCCCGAAGGCGTCGAGTTGGAGCGCTTCTATCGCGATCAATCTGATTATGATTATGTTTATGAACGCTATGAGCCTGACTTTGTTAACTTTGGATACCAGAAGATCGAGCTTGCATGAGCATTGAAAGCCTGGCTTTGAGCCTTGGGAAGTCGCAGCCCCATCCGTAAAGCAACCTGCTGCGACGGAATAGCCGGGCCTGGCCGTGGCCTCTGCTCCGGTGGTCAGAAGCCGCCGCCGCCGCCGCCGCCATCGCCGCCGCCGGAGCTGCCCCCGCCGGAGCTGCCGCTGGAGCTGCTGGAGCTGCTCGGTGACGACTGCATGGCCCCGGTGGTGGTGCTGAAGCAGTCCTCGAGGCTGGTGCCGAAATCGCTCAGGTCGAAGCCGTCATCGCTGCCCACGTACCAGCTGGGGGGGGTCTCGAGGATCCCCTGGAAGGCCGCCGTCCACGGCCGGGTCAGACCCGCCACCATCGCGTAGGGCAGGAACCGCTCGAAAAGCTCCGGGGTGAGCACCACCCGCTCCAGCCGCGGGGCCTCCACCCGGCGCAGGAACTCCTGGAAGCCGAGGGTCTGGCGCAGCACCGCCACCCCGCGGGCGGTGCGGCTGGGCATGATCCAGGCGAACACGGCCACCAGCACCACCGTCAGCACCAGGGAGCCGGCGGTCAGCCAGGGGTCCGCTTCCGCCTGCAGCTGCACAATGTCGTGGGGCAGCAGCACCACGGCCAGCAGCACCGCAGCGCCGGCCAGCCCCAGCCCCCCGAGCAGGGTGAGGGCCCGCACGGTGCCGGGCCAGCGCCGGAAGAATTTCTCCGCCAGCACCGCCTGCTTCACCAGCCGCTCGAAGCCGGGCACATGCACGTAGTAGTGATCCCGAAGCTGGTCGGTGCTCACCGTGGCCCCCGGCGCCCCCGAGGGGAACAGGGTCTCGATCAGGTAGGCCTCATGGGGCAGCAGGGCGGACCGCTGGGCGGGCTCGCCCAGCAGGGTGAACACGTAGCGCTTGCCCAGGTTGAGGAACAGCAGCTTCTGCTCCTCCTGCTCGATGCGCACCTGGCCCTTCACCGCCAGCCCCACCAGGGTGGCCGCCAGGGCGGTGCCGCTCACCTGCTCCGCCACCAGGCTGCCCAGCACCGCCGGCGGCAGGTCTTCGGGCGGTTCGTAGGCCACCGGCACCGCGCCCAGGGCCGGGTCCCGGCCGATGCGCCACCAGAGGCGGCCCAGCACGCCGGCGCTCAGCAGGGGCAGCAGCAGGGCCAGCCGCCCCTGCCACCAGACGATCAGCTGGGCCAGGGCCGAGGGGGGCGGCACCAGCCCCTTGGCGAAGCCCACCGCCAGGGTGAGGCCCTCCCCGGGCTCCAGCCGCCGGGTGGTGGTGCTGGCGACCGCGTCGGTGCCGATCGTCAGGGTGGCGTCGTGCTCCCGGGCGCCACGGGGCCCGGTGTACACCGCGGCATGCAACCCGGACACGCCCGGCGGCAGCTGGACCCGGGCCGAGGCCCGCTCGATCGGCACCTCCCAGCCGTTGCCGGTCACGTTCCAGTTGAACTCGTCGTGGTCGGGATAGAAGCGGAGACCGCGCTTCAGCCGGTAGGTGATCACGGCGGTGCGGCTGGCGTTCTCGGCGCCGGGGATCCAGATCTTCAGCTTCAGGTCGGAGCCCGGGTGGCTGCTCTCGTAGCGGTAGGGCCTGCCTTCGGGGTCGGTGACCGCGATCACCCGCAGGCCGAGGGGTTCAAGCCCGCCGGGCCGGTTGGCCAGCAGGGGGATCTGGCGCACCAGACCGTTCCACGACCCATCGAAGCGGGCGGTGAGGGTTTCGCGCACCTGCACGCTGCCCATGGGTTCCACCTGCGCCTGCATCTGGAAATCGGTGAGCGTGAGCTGGCGTTCGGCGGCGCTGAGCCCGGTGCCCGCCCCCCAGGGAGCCAGCAGCAACAGGGCAACGGCCAGGCCGAGCAGCCCCGCCAGCCCCCAGCGCCAGCGGCGCCGCCGCCGGGCGGCCGGAAGGCCCTCAGCCATCGAAGCGGACGGCGGGAACGGCCGCCTCGGCCCTGTTCTCCAGCTCGAAGTAGGTGCGCGACCCGATGCCGAAGCTGCCGGCCACCAGGTTGGAGGGGAACTGCACGATCGCCGTGTTGAGATCCCTGACCACGGCGTTGTAGTAGCGCCGCGCGCTCTGGAGCGCCTCCTCGATCTGGCTGAGATTGGCCTGCAGGGTCTGGAAGCTCTCCACCGCCCGCAGGGCCGGGTAGGCCTCCGCCAGGGCGAACAGCTGGCCGAGCGACGCCCCCAGCGCCTGTTCCGCCTGCTGCTGCTCCCGCGAACCCCGGGCGGCGACGGCGGCGTTGCGGGCTTCGATCACGGTCCGGAAGCTCTCCTGTTCGTGGCTGGCGTAGCCCCGCACCGTCTCCACCAGGTTGGGGATCAGGTCGTGGCGGCGTTTCAGCTGCACATCGATGTCGGCCCAGGCGTTGTCGGCCAGCACCCGCAGCTGGGCCAGGCGGTTGTAGATCAGGATCAACCCGAGGGCCGCGGCGGCCACAAGGATCAGCAGCAGCGACATGGCACCGGGCATGGGGTTGGCGTTGAGCCTAGGGGCGGTGTCCGGGAGGTCGATCACCCGGGTTGCCCTCATGACTTGAGGACATAGATCAGCGCCACCACCACACCCACCACCACCACAACGGTCCGCAGGGTGGCCGGCTGGATCCGGGATGCCAGCTGACCGCCCAGGGCTCCACCGAGGATGGCGCCGATGGCCATCACCGCCGCGAGAGCCCAGGCCACCTGGCCGGAGAACAGGAAGAAGGCGGCGGCGGTGAGGTTGGTGGCGAACGACACCGCCTGCTTGAGCCCGTTGAGGCGGGTGAGGGTGTCCTCGAGGCTGAGGGCCAGCACCGCCAGCACGATCACGCTCAGCCCGCCGCCGAAGAAGCCCCCGTAGATGGCCGCCAGGAACACCGGCGGCACGGCCCAGAGTTCCGAGGGGCGACGGCCGTGGCGCTTTGAGCGGCGCTGCACCCAGCGGCGCACGGGCTCCTGCACCGCCAGCAGCAACGAGGCGAACAGGATCAGATACGGCACCAGCTGGGTGAACAGCCGCTCGCCGGTGTGCAGCAGCAGCAGTCCCCCCACCAGGCCGCCGGCGGCGCCGGCCGGCAGCAGCAGCCACAGGCGTCGCCGCTGGCCCCGCAGGTCCCGGTGCTGGGCCACGGTGGCGCCCAGGTAGCCGGGTGCCAGGGCCACGGTGTTGGTGATGTTGGCCATCACCGCCGGCAGGCCAAGGGCCGTGAGGGCAGGGAAGCTGATCAGCGACCCACCGCCGGCCAGGGCGTTGATCCCGCCGGCGGCGATGGCCGCCAGGGCCGCCGTGAGCGCCTGGATCCCGAAGGGCAGGGGGTCGGTCATCGGTGCTGGGACGAGCGCATCGGGATCATCCAGGCGGACGCCGCCACCCTCCCAGCCCGGACCTGCGGATGTCGATCAGCCCCGCCACAGCCTCTTGCCGGCGTGTGTGCTGGGCCTGTCGTCAGGGTTGGTTGATCCCGTAGGGCTCCCCATCCGCCGGCAGGGTCACCCCCAGCCGCTGCCGCCACTCCGCCACCGGCAGCTCCCAGCCCTCCTCCCAGCGGACCGTGGCGAAGGGACGGGCGGTGAAGCCGATCGTTGTGCCATGGCTGATGGACCGGCTCAGGCTTTCGTAGCCATCGAGCTTGAAGCGGAACCCGGCGATCTGGGCCGCATGGGTGAGGCTCACGTAGGCGGGGAAGCCGATCTGGGTCGCGGTGATGGCCAGCACGCCGTTCTCCCCCACCGGCGTCGTGCCGAAGCCGCTGACCACATGGTGAATGTCGTGGGTGGTGGCGATCCGCTGGGTGAGCCAGCGGCCCTCCGTGTCGACGGGGCGGGGGCGGAAAAATTCGGGGTCGTAGTTGAAGCGGCGGATCAGGGCGGCGTAGCTGTGGCCCAGGCTCCCCTCCGGCAGCGCCTCGAGCCGCTCCAGATCCGGCTGCAGGGGCGGATAGCGCTCGTCCATCAGCGCCGCTCCGCCCGGCAGGGCCCGGAAGCGGGTGATGCAGGCGTCCATCTGGGGCGTGTCCAGGAAGCTGTCCACCAGGTCGGCGATCCGGGCCAGATCCCCCTGGCTGCGGCCCACGGCGATCAGCTGGCGCGCCTGTCCCAGGGCCTGGAGGGAGAGCTGGAAGCGATGCATTGTGAACGGCTGCGCCTGGGGCGAACCTAGGCCCGCTGCCGCCTGGCACCGCGGAGCGCATGGGCCAAGCTGGGCCTGGTTTCCGGCCTCCCTTCCGTGGCGAGCGAGCGCGAGTCGCAGCAGAGGCAGCGCCTGCTCCAGGCCAAGGAAGTGGGTGTCTTCGCCCTGCTGGCCAGCCTGCGGGTCTCGATGACGCTGTTCGCCGGAGCCCTGGCCAGCCGCTCCGATTCAGCGGGCCACGACATCAAGGCGGCGCTGCTGCAGGTGGCCACGGGCACCCGGGATCATCTGCTGGTCCTGTCGGTGCTGATCCTCATGGCGCTGGCCCTGACCCTGCTGAGCGGGCGGCTGATCCCCCGACGGATCCTGGATCTGCTGGGGCTGGTGCTGGTGTTCAACCTGTTCGTGCATTTCCTCAAGATCAACCTGCTGCTGCTCACCCCGCCCGGTCCGGCGAATCTGCTGCTGGGTCAGCTCGGCTCCTATCTGCTCTTCTTCGTACTGGCCTGGGGGTGGATCTTCTGGCGCGTCGATCGCCTGGGGGATCCCGGTGATGCGCCCAGGGTCCTGCTGGGGGACAGCGGCGCCCCGCACTCGATGTTCGACTACTACCACCATTCGATGCTGGCGATCCTCAACCGCAGCAACAGCAGCCAGGCGATCCGTGGGGTGTCCCGCCGCGGCAAGCTGCTGGTGGTGATCCACCATGTGATGGTGCTCGATCTGCTGGCCATCGCCGTGGGGCGCTTCTATCAGTTGATCCAGAGAACCCTGTGAGCACCTGGTTCGGACCGTGGCCTCGCCCAGGCCGATGACGGCGCTCACCATCCGCTCCATGCGCCCCGGGGAGATGTCCCTCGCTCTCGACTGGGCCGCCGCCGAGGGCTGGAACCCCGGTCTGGGGGATGGGGAGTCGTTCCAGGCCGCCGACCCGGGAGGATTCCTGCTCGGTCTGCTCGGCGAGGAGCCGATCGGCTGCATCTCCGCCATCCGTTACGGCAGCGACTTCGGTTTTCTCGGCTTTTACCTGGTGCGGCCGCCGCACCGGGGGCGGGGCCATGGCCTGCAGCTCTGGAACGCCGCCCTGGCGCGGCTGCAGGGGCGCTCCATCGCCCTCGACGGCGTGCTGGCCCAGCAGGCCAACTACCGCGCCTCGGGATTCGAATTCAGCCACCGGAACATCCGCCATCAGGGTCCCGGCGGCGCCCCCGGGGAACCCGACAGGGCCATCGTGACGCTCTCCCCCGACCGCTTCGCCGAGGTGCTCGCCTATGACGCCCCCTTCTTCCCTTCGGGCCGGGAGGCGTTCCTGGCGGCCTGGCTGCGTCAGGACGGCAGCCACGCCCAGGGGATCCTCGAGGCCGGACGTCTGGCGGGGTACGGGGTGATCCGCCCCTGCCGGATGGGCTACAAGATCGGGCCGCTGTTCGCCAATGGCCCCGAGCTCGCCGAGCGGCTGTTCCTTGCCCTGCGCGGCCGGGTCCCCGCCGAGGGGCCGGTGATCCTCGATGTGCCCGAACCCAACGGGGCGGCGGCCCGGCTGGCGCTGCGCCATGGCCTCTCGCCGGTGTTCGAGACGGCCCGGATGGTGCGGGGGGCGGTGCCGCCGTTGCCGCTGCAGCGCCTGTTCGGCGTCACCAGCTTCGAGCTGGGGTAGCCGGCAGCGGTTCCTGGTCCAGGGGCTGCTCCTGGAACGGCCAGACCCGGGGCAGCACCGGTGCCGCCAGCCCCCGCTCGGCCCGGATCCGGCTCCAGAGGCGCGTGAACCAGAAGCGGGCCGCCTGGGTGGAGGCCCCCCGGTAGCGGGCCACCAGCCCCCGCTCCAGACGGCCACAGGCCATTTCCCCCTCCAGCCCTCGCCGCTCGGCGCGGCAGGCCTCCAGCAGGGCCTCGCCCACCGGTTCGGGGGCGGCCCACACCAGGCTGGCGAACACCGGCTGCCCCCCCAGGCCGTGGGGGCTCACCAGGCTGGCGCCTCCCAGTTCGAGCCGATCCACCAGTTCCCACTGTCCCTCCCGTCGGATCTCCAGCAACGAGCGCCAGCAACCGGATCCGAGCGTCTCACCATCGGCGCTGCGCCCCAGCCGCACCATCTCCGCCCCCAGCCAGCTGGCCCCTTTGGCCAGCTCCACGCGGCAGGTCTGCTGGAACAGGCCGTCCCGGAAGACCACCAGCTCCTGGGGCAGCCATTCCAGGTCGGCCTCCGCGGCGAGCCGGAAATCGAGTGACTGATGGGCCCAGCTGCCGGCGGGCACCCGGCGGGAGCGGCCCACGGACCCGTACACCTTCTGGGCCGCCACGCTGGTGATCAGGGCCCGGCTGCCGGCGCCCAGCTCGGCCTCGATGGCCAGTTCATCGCCCCCCACCAGGCCCCCGCCGGTGTGCAGCAGGGGCAGTTCGCAGCGGCCGTCGGCGGCGGCGAAGGCCCGCTGGATCTTCAGCGGCGCCGTGGTGCCGCCCTGATGCCGGGTGGCACCGTCCGCGCCGTCGCTGGCCTCGAACCGAAGCCGGGCCTGGGCTCGCCAGGGAGCCGGTGGGGGGAGCTGCATGGCGGTGATCGTGGGGCGCGCAGGGCCTGGATTCGGTAGCGCCCGACACAGGGCCGCCCGCCAGCGGCTGGCCAGGGTGGGCGATCCTCCCTCCTCCGCTGGCCGGCTCCATGCCCAGCCCCCCCGTTGCCGAGGCGCCCGTCGCCGAGGCCCCCGTTCCCCTGGTGCTGGTCCAGCACCTGCGTCAGGGGCCGCTGGCGGCGTCGGATCCCGACGCCCCGCCGGAGCCGCCCTTGCGGTTGCCGCTCCGGGCCGACGAGCGCTCGAGCCTGAGGGGCCATCGCCGCAGCGCCTGCGGCCGGGATCTGCTGCTGCAGCTTCCCCGCGGAGCGGCCCTGGAACCCGGCGACCGGCTGGCCCCGGCAACCGGTGGGCCCCAGGTGGTGGTGGAGGCGGCCAGTGAGCCGCTGATGGTGGTGCGGGCCGCCGATCCCCTGGCCCTGCTGCAGGCGGCCTATCACCTGGGCAACCGCCACGTGGCCATGGAACTGCACCCGGATGAACTGCGCCTGGGCGTCGACAACGTGCTCGAAGATCTGCTGCGGCAACGGGGCCTGACCGTGGAGCGGATCCTCGGCCCGTTTCTGCCCGAGCCCGGGGCCTACGAGCGGCCCGGTCATGCCCATGGCCATGGCCACCACCATGGTCACGCCCATCCATGAGCATCGACCGGCTGCGCCTCTTCCAGCTCGTCAGTCCTGCCCTGCCGGTGGGGGGCTTCAGCTACGCCGAAGGCCTGGAGGTGCTGGTGCAGGCCGGGGAGCTGGTCGATGCCGATGGGGTGGCCCAGTGGCTGGAGGCGGAGCTGCAGAGGGGGGCGCTGGCGATCGAGGCGGCCACGCTGCCCCGGCTGATCCAGGCCCTGATCCGCTGGCGTGAGACGGCGGACGGGCCGGCCTGGCAGGAGGTGCTGGAGCTGGACGGCTGGCTGCTGGCCCAGCGGGAGGCACCCGAGATCCGGGCCCAGCAGCGCCAGATGGGCCGCTCCCTGCTGCAGCTGCTCGCCGATCTCGGCCTGGGCCTGTCATCGCCGGAAGTCTCCGGACCGGCCGCTTCCCGGTTCCTCGCCTGGCCGGGGGCCTGGGGCTGGGCGGCCGTGGCGCTGGAGATCGCCCCGGCGGCGGCCGTGGAGGCCTATCTCTACGGTTGGGTGGCCAACCAGCTGAGTGCCGCCGTGCGGCTTGTGCCGTTGGGGCCCACCGAAGCCCAGCGCCTCCAGCTGGCCCTGGCCCCCACCATCAGCTCCCGGGCCGCGGCGCTGGCGGCCGCCGATGCCCGTGATCTCTGGAGCGGCGGCGTGGGGGCCGGACTGGCCCAGCTGCGCCAGGGCGAGCTCTACTCGCGCCTGTTCCGCAGCTGATGGGCCGATCCGGGAGCCTCAGCCGCCGGCAGGGCCTCCGTCTGCTGCTCGGCGCCACCGCCGCCGGAGGCCTGGCGATGGCGGGCTGCCGGCCCAGGGAGGCACCCCGGGGCAAGCCTCGGCTGGGCGTGTTGCAGTACGAACGGGGGGAAGCCCCCGATGCCGCCCGCCGGGGATTCCTGCAGGCCCTCGCCAAGGGCGGCTTCGTTCCGGGCCGGGATGTGGCGGTCCAGGAGCGGTTCGCCGGCGCCAGCATGGCCACCTGCCGGGCCCAGGTGGCGGAGTTGCTCGCCGCCGGTGTCGACATGCTCGTGGCCATCGGCACCCCTCCCCTGGCGGCGGTGCTGGCCCTCGCCCCCGCCGACCTGCCGGTGGTGTTCTGCCACTGCTCCAACCCATGGGGGGTGGGGGCCGGCACCAGCTACACCGACCATCGCGCCAACGTCGTGGGCACCGTGGCCACCCGACCGGTGGGCGATGAGCTTGACCTGGCCCGCACGATCACCCCGCGTCTGAGCCGGGTCGGGCTGCTCTACAACCCGTCGGAAGCCAATGCCAGCTTCGAAGCCGAACTGCTGCGCCGGGAGGCGGAGGCGCGCACGATCGAGGTGATGATCGAACCCGTGGCGGGTCCGGTGGAGGTGCCGGCCGCCGCCCGCCTGCTGGCGTCCCAGGGGGTGCAGGCCTTTGTGCGGGTGGGGGACTACGCCACCAGCGCCGGTTTCGCCCAGCTGGCCGCCGTGGGTCTGCGGCAGCGGCGGCCCGTGTACTCGATCGATCCCACCGATATCAGCACCCCGGGTTGCCTGGCTGTGGTGGGCTGGGATGCGGCCGCCGACGGTGCCCTCGCCGGTGGCCTGGCGGTGCAGGTGCTGCGGGGCCGCCCGCCGGCCTCCCTGCCCTTCGAACCGCTCACCCAGCGGCTGCTGATGCTCAACCGCCGCACGGCCGCTGCCATCGGGGTCCGCTTTCCCCCGGGTCTGCTGGCGGAGGCCGACCGGCTGGTGGGCTGAGCCGCAGCGGACGGCTCTGCGGGCGTCAGGGCTTGCGGTCGCGCAGGTGGTCGCCGGGACGGTCGATCAGCTCGAACAGCCAGCTGTTGTTCAGGGTCTTCACCAGCCGGTCGGTGGCGTTGGCCATGCTGGAGAGCTCCCGCAGGGTGGTGAGCAGCAGGGGCCGGGTTTCGGTTTCGGTGCGTTCCAGCCGCCGCAGCAGGGCCGAGAGATCGGTGGCGGTGGTGTCCGCCCGACCCTCCAGCCGCTGGGCCAGCTGCCGGGTGGTGGCCAGGGTGCGGTTCAGCTCGGTGCTGCTGCGCTGGGTGTCGGTCTCCAGCCGGGCCGCCAGGTGGCGGGTGGCCGCCAGGGTGCGATCGAGCTGGTCGAGGCTGCGCGGCAGGCGCGTCTCGGCCAGGTTGAGGCCGCTGCTGACCGCCTGCTGCAGGGGGATGCGGCTGCTGGCCACGTCCTTGAGCAGATCGCTCAGCCCAGGGCGGGCGGTGAACACGATCGATTCCCCATCGCCGATCGGGGTCTTGCCGATGGCGCCGGGATCGGGACTGATGGCGATGTACTCGTCGCCGATCAGCCCCGTCTGGGCCAGCTCCGCCCGGCTGCGGCGCCCCACCATGGCGCGGTAGGGGTCCCGCAGTTCCAGTTCCACCAGCACCTGGGCGTCCTGTTGCAGCACGATCCGGCTCACCTGCCCCACGGGAAACCCGGAGATGCGCACCGGCATGCCCGTCTTCAGGCCGGCGGCGTCGAGGGTGCGGAACTGCAGGCGCACGCTCGGGGCCAGCCAGTGGCCGGCCCGGGCGATGCCCAGCACGAACAGGACCAGCAGGGCCAGCCCGCCGGCCAGGAACAGCAGGGATGGGGGACGGACCCCGGCGGCTGGCTCGGAGGTTGCCAAGCTCAGCCGCCTCCCACCTGCAGGGGATCGATGGCGATCACCCAGAGCAGGTCGAGGCAGACAAGCACGCTGCCGACCAGCAGGATCGAACGGGCCATGCGGGCGGCCATGGCGGGATGGGCCGGGCCGCTGCCGGGCGCCAGATGCAGGCAGATGGCCGCGGCGATCGCTCCGTAGACAGCGGCCTTGACCAGGAAGGCGCCGAACCGGGCCGGCTCCAGCTGGCCGATCAGGAAGCCCAGCTCCCCGATCGCATTCCCCTGGTTGAGGGTGAGGCTGGCGGCGAACACCACCGCGGCCATGAAGTACAGGGACAGCACCAGGCACTGCAGAGCGCTGGCCAGCAGCTCCGGGGCCCAGGGGTGCAGCAGGCGGCGGTGGGAGGTCGCTGTGGCAATGGGCTGCTCCGATCCGGTGGCGAGCAGCAGGGGGCCTTCGCGGAGCAGCAGCAGCAGGCTGACCAGCAGGGGCGCCAGAAACAGCAGGGCCCGCACCGCCAGCACCTCGATGGTGGAGGTGGAGAGCTGCTGCAGGGGGGACCGCAGCAGCTGGATGAAGCCGAGGCAGACAACGGCCCCGGTCCCCAGGGCCGACGTGACCAGGCCGGCATCCAGGCGGTCGATGCTGCGGATCAGCCTCTGGATCGGTTGGTTGCTCACCGGGCCCGTCGGCGCTGGCGCCAGGATGACACCGATCATGGAATCGGGCGATGGGCAGCAAACTGCGGGTCGGTGTGGCGGGACCGGTGGGCTCCGGCAAGACGGCCCTGGTGGAGGCCCTCTGCCGGCGGTTGCGCGACAGGCTGCAACTGGCAGTGGTCACCAACGACATCTATACCCAGGAGGACGCTCAGTTCCTCACCCGTGCCGGGGCCCTGGCGCCGGAGCGGATCCGGGGCGTGGAGACGGGGGGCTGTCCCCATACCGCCATCCGGGAGGACTGCTCGATCAACCGGGCGGCGGTGCAGGAGCTGGAGGAGGCCTTCCCCGATCTGGATCTGGTGCTGGTGGAGAGCGGTGGCGACAACCTGGCCGCCAGTTTCAGTCCCGAGCTGGTGGACCTCTGCATCTATGTCATCGATGTGGCTGCCGGGGACAAGATTCCCCGCAAGGGCGGCCCAGGCATCACCCGGTCCGATCTGCTGGTGATCAACAAGATCGACCTGGCCCCGATGGTGGGGGCCAGCCTGGCGGTGATGCAGCAGGACACCGACCGGATGCGGTCCGGGCGGCCCTGGTGCTTCACCAATCTTCGCAGCGGCGAAGGCCTGGACCGGGTGGAGACGTTTCTGATGCTGCAGTTGCCCTGAACGGACACCGAAAGCGTTTCTGAACAGAAATCACTCCAGGCGGGTCTGCCTTTTCGCTGATTCCCGTAGGAATCGCAACATACCAACACATGAACGGCGTGCAAACCCACACCGGCGCAGGCCCGGAGCCACTTTCTGTCTCATTGGATACCGGGTGTTGCCACGACCTTCCTTACCTTGCCCTTTGCCGTCGGTTACGGCGACTACAATTCATCTTGAACAGGCATCAATGTCTCTGCAACTTTCAAGGCGACTGGCTGCATCTCTCGCCGTAACTGCCATGAGCGTGACCCTTGTTTCCTGCGGGGGTGGGACAGGTGGATCCGGTGGCAACTTCGACGGTGAGGTGAAGGTCGGCATCCTTCACTCCCTCAGCGGCACCATGGCGATCTCCGAAACGACTTTGAAAGAAGTCGAAGAGATGGCCATCAAGGAGATCAATGATGCCGGTGGCGTCAAAGTTGGTGGCAAGTCCTACAAAATCGTAGCCGTTTCGGAAGATGGAGCTTCCGACTGGCCCACCTTCGCTGAGAAGGCCCAGAAACTCATCGACTCCGACAAGGTCGCCATTGTGTTCGGTGGTTGGACCTCGGCCAGCCGCAAGGCCATGCTGCCGGTCTTCGAGTCGAAGAACCACATTCTCTTCTACCCCATTCAGTACGAGGGTCAGGAGTGTTCCAGGAACATCTTCTACACCGGTGCTGTTCCCAACCAGCAGGCTGAGCCGGCCGTGGATTGGATGATGAAGAAGTTCTCCGACAAGCTGGGCAAGAAGGTCTACCTCGTCGGCTCCGACTACGTGTATCCCCGTACAGCCAACACCATCATCAAGGAGCAGATGAAGGCCCTTGGCGGTGAAACCGTTGGTGAGGATTACATCCCGCTCGGCAACACGGAAGTTGCACCGATCATCGCCAAGATCAAGAAGGTCTTCCCGAATGGCGGCATGATCATCAACACCTTGAACGGTGACTCCAACGTCGCCCTGTTCAAGCAGTTCAAGGCCGCGGGTATCGACCCGGCCAAGTACCCGATCATGTCCTTCTCCATTGCGGAAGAGGAGATCCGTCAGATCGGACCTGAGTACACCAATGGCACCTATGCCGCCTGGAACTTCTTCATGAGCCTGGACACCCCGGCTTCCAAGAAGTTCACCGCCGACTTCCAGAAGATGTACGGCGCTGACCGGGTGACCGGTGACCCGGCAGAGTCCGCCTACAACATGGTGTACCTCTGGAAGAACGCCGTCGAGAAGGCCGGCACCTTTGAGGATCTCGATAAGGTCCGCAAGGACATGATCGGCATCACGTTCGCCGCTCCCCAGGGCGAAATCAAGATGTTCCCCAACCACCACACCTCCGAGCGGGTCCTCATCGGCGAAGCCGAGCCCACCGGCCAGTTCAAGATCCTGTACGACAGCGTCAAGGCCATCCCCCCCATTCCCTGGAACCAGTTCGTTCCCGAGACCAAGGGCTTCACCTGCGACTGGACCCAGGATCGTCCGGACGCCGGCAAGTTCAAGATGTGATCAGCACGGTGTCCGTGTTGCCATGAGGGCTGGGTGGTTTCGAGAGAAGCCACCCTCTTCTTGACCGGACCCCCCTCAAGTCCCACCCGATCCGGTGTTGTGTGAACAACTCCGGATCGACTCTTTCAACAATTAATCCGTTGGAACTCTTTTTCTCTCAGATCCTTGACGGCCTCAGCATCGGATCGGTTCTGTTGCTGGCCGCAACTGGTCTGGCGATCGTCTTTGGCTTGATGGGTGTGATCAACCTCGCCCACGGCGAGTTCATGATGCTGGGCGCCTATGTCACCTATGTGGTGCAGTCGGTGTTCAAGCCCATGGGGGGGGTGGTCTTCGAGCTTTACTTTCCGGTTTCGCTAGTCCTTTCGTTCATCATTACGGCACTGGTTGGCATGCTGCTGGAGCGGACCTTGATCCGACAGCTGTATGGCCGGCCTCTGGAAACCTTGCTGGCCACCTGGGGTGTCAGCCTGATCCTCATTCAGTGGATCCGCAGTGTTTCAACGGCGATGATGCTGGGCATTGTCATTGCCGTGATCGTTGGTTTCCTAGTAACCAAAGTACTGCGGGCAAAGCTATCGGATAAGTCCTTCTTCACCTATCTTCACGGGTTGGCCTGGGCTGTTTCCATTGTGATCGGCCTGATTGCCGTCAACCTGCTCGATAACATTCGCCCCCTCTCCACGGCCTGGTTCGGACCCCGCAACATCGACGTCACCGCCCCCAAATGGCTGCAGGGAAGCTGGGGCATGATCGGGGGGATTGAACTGCCAGGACTGCGGATCTTCATCATTCTGCTCTCGGCCCTTCTCCTGCTGGCCACGTACTGGTTCCTCAACAAGAGTGTGTGGGGATTGCGTATCCGCTCGGTCACCCAGAACCGTCAGATGAGCAACTGCCTGGGTATCCCCACCGATCGCGTCGACAGCATCACCTTTGGTCTTGGCTCCGGACTGGCCGGTGTCGCGGGATGTGCCATCACGCTGCTTGGTTCGGTGGGACCGAACCTCGGCGCCGCTTATATCGTTTCCTGCTTCATGGTGATTGTGTTGGGTGGTGTGGGCAACCTGCTTGGCACGGTGCTCGCTTCCCTGCTGCTGGGCATCATCCAATCGATCATCGGTTCGGGAACCCTGCTCACGGTGTTCCCCAACCTTCCCGATGCGGCGAAGGGCGTGATCGAATTCTTCGCCACCACCAGCATGTCGCTGGTGCTCGTCTTCATCTTCATCATCGTCTTCCTTCAATTCCGTCCCAACGGGATGTTCCCGCAGAAGGGCCGCTCGGTCGATGCCTGACCCTTTCCGCTCCACTGTTCGCAGATTTCCGTCTCATCTCCAAGCCTGGAGGCTCTTCCCGTGAAACTCTTTCAACGACTCGTCCCCTGGATTCTGCTGGCGATAGCCCTGTTCATCCTTCCAGCGGCACTCGATGATTTTCGGCTCAACCTCTTCGGTCGCTATTTCGCACTCTCCATCACGGCACTGGCGATTGACCTGATCTGGGGTTACACCGGATTGCTGAGCCTGGGTCAGGGAATCTTCTTCGCCTTGGGCGGCTACGCCGTGGCGATGAACCTGATGCTGAACACCAAGAGCCTCGCTGGTGGCAACGGAATTCCGAAGTTCTTCGAGAACTATGGCGTGGAGAAGCTGCCATTTTTCTGGCAGCCTTTCTGGTCCCCTGTGTTCACGCTGATTGCCCTCTGGGTGATCCCTGCGGTGGTGGCGGGTCTGGTGGGATGGCTGATCTTCCGTAACCGCATCAAGGGGGTGTATTTCTCCATCATCACCCAGGCGGCCTTGATGGTGTTCTTCCACTTCTTCAATGGCCAGCAGAAGCTTTTCGATGGCACCAACGGACTCAAAACCAGCACCTCCGAGCTGTTTGGTCAGCTGGTGGGTTCGCCGGACATGCAGACCTGGTTCTACCGACTCACCGTCATCCTGCTGCCCTTCGCTTTTCTGATCTGTCGCTACTTCACCAGTGGCCGTTTCGGTGATGCGTTGATTGCCATCCGGGACGACGAAACCCGTCTCCGCTTCACCGGTTTCAATCCAGTTCCCTTCAAGACGATCGTCTTCCTGGTGGCGGGTGCCCTTTGCGGCATCTCCGGTGCCCTGTACACCGTTCAGTCCGGCATCGTCTCTCCCCAGTACATGTCCATCTCCTTCTCGATCGAGATGGTGATCTGGGTCGCGGTCGGAGGTCGCGGCACCTTGGTGGGTCCGATCATCGGGGCCACCGTTGTGAACTATCTGCGCAGCCTGGTGAGCGAGGCGCTTCCGGAAGCCTGGCTGTTCGTCCAGGGGGCTCTGTTCATCTTCGTGGTCGTGTTGATGCCCGATGGCATCTATGGCTGGGTGATGAATGGTGGTTTCAGAAGTCTGCTTGCGGCCTTCGGCATCGCCCGCAAGGCCCGCACCTATCCGCAGCTGGATGAGGAGGCCGTCCCTGTGGAATAAACGATTCCCAAGATGGTTTCAGACTTTCTCACAGCGTTTCATTGATTGTCTCCACACTCTTCCGAAGTCCATGCCAGAGCCTCTTCTTGAACTTAACGACATAAGCGTGAGTTTTGATGGCTTTTATGCCCTCACCGACCTCAGCATGAAGCTGTACAAGGGTGAGTTGAAGTCGATCATCGGTCCCAACGGTGCCGGCAAGACCACCTTCCTGGATGTGATCACGGGAAAGGTCAGGCCCACCAAGGGTTCGGTGACCTTCAAAGGCAAGTCCCTCCTCGGTGTCTCCGAGCAGCAGATTTCCCGTCAGGGCATCGGCCGGAAATTTCAGACGCCACGCGTGTTTGAGAATCTCACCGTGCTGAGGAATCTCGAACTCTCCGCATCGCCGGTCAAGAACGCCTTCAGCCTGCTGGGTTCCGGTCTGCCTCAATCGGCCAAGGATGAGGTGCATCGCATCATGAACTACGTCGGCCTGGCTCCCTTCGCCACCGTCAAGGCCGGCTCCCTCTCCCACGGCCAGAAGCAATGGCTGGCCATTGCCTCCCTGGTGGCCCAGGCGCCGGAAGTGCTGTTGCTGGATGAACCGGTGGCGGGCCTCACCGATGAGGAGACCCTCCGCACGGCCGAATTGATCAAGTCACTGGCCGGCGACCATACGGTGGTGGTGATCGAGCACGACATGGAGTTCATCCGTGACCTTGATTTTGATGTCACGGTTCTCCACCAGGGCCAGGTGCTGACCGAGGGCCCCCTGGAGAAGGTCAAGGCCGACCCACGCGTGATCGAGGTCTATCTGGGCCCCCCCGAAAAATAAAGCTCATTCAGATCATCTCGCATCGACTCCATGGATTCCACCAGTGTTCAGCCTCTGTTGAAGGTCTCTGACCTGAATGTCTATTACGGCGAGAGTCACATTCTGCGGAATGTGGATCTCACCATTCATCAGGGCAAGATGGTCTGCCTGATCGGCCGCAATGGCGTCGGCAAAACCACCTTCCTCAAGACGATCATCGGCCTGTTGCAGCAGCGATCCGGCACGATTGATTATCGCGATGGTCAGCTCACCACCCAGCCTCCCTACAAGCGGGCCCGTGCGGGCATCGGCTATGTCTCCCAGGGCAGGGACATCATTCCTCAGGTGACCGTTCGGGAGAATCTGCTGCTGGGGATGGAAGCGCTGCCGGGGGGACTGGAAAAGAATCGCCACATCGATCCGTTGGTGTTTGATCTGTTCCCCATCCTCGAGAAGTTTCTGAATCGCAAGGGAGGTGATCTCAGTGGTGGTCAGCAGCAACAGCTGGCGATTGCCCGTGCCCTGCTGGGTAAGCCAAGCCTGCTGCTGCTCGATGAGCCAACCGAGGGCATTCAGCCTTCGATCATCCTGGACATCGAGCACGCCGTGCAGCGAATCATGAAAGAAACGGGGATCAGCGTGCTGCTGGTTGAGCAGCACCTGCATTTCGTTCGGCAGTCCGATTATTACTATGCCATGCAGCGCGGAGGCATCGTTTCCAGCGGCAAGACGGACCAGTTGTCCGATGATGTGATTCAGCAGTTCCTTACCGTTTGAGAACGATAGGAGTTCCAGGTTCTCTCCGCTGGCTGGCGTCAGTGGAGAGAACCTGGCCAGGTTCAGCTGCTGTTTTTCAGCAGCCGTGATTCAGCAACCGCGATTCAGCATCCATGGACGGGTGCTGCTTCCCTTCAGGGTGGGCTTGCCGCTCGGTGATCCTGACTCCTTGCGGATCATCCTCGGTTCGCTTTGTTCGCGCTTGAGGCGCAATGGGCCCGACAGGGACATCACAGGCGTGAACACCCGGGTGCCATCGGCGGCGCACACCGGGCAGTTCGTATCGCTCTGGCGTTCGTCGATGCTGCGCCAGACTTCATAATTCTCGCAGCCATTCGTGCAACTGAATTCGTAGACCGGCATGGTGAAGGCGAAAGGAGAGACAAAAGACAAAGCCATCGGGTCATGAAAAAGGGGCCTGGTATCAGGCCCCGATTCCATCGGATCCTCAGCAGGGAAGAATGTCCTGGTCAAAGATGGAGGTGGGAATGGCCAGGGTGCAGCAGGCATTGGGAATGTCCACAATGCCGCTGATCCTGCCCTCCACCGGTGCACAGCTCAGCAGCAGGTAGGCCTGCTCTCCTGTGTAGCCAAACTTCTTGAGATATTCGATGGCATTGAGGCAGGCACGACGGTAGGCGATGTGCACGTCCATGTAGTACTGCTTGCCTTCAAACTCATCGACCGAAATGCCTTCAAACACCAGGTAGTCGGTGTAGTGGGGCTCAACGGGACTGGTTTTGAACATGGGATTGACCATCCCATACTTGGCCATGCCACCTTTGATGATCTCGACGTGCAGGTCGAGATAGCCCGACATTTCGATGGCCCCGCAGAAGGAGATTTCACCATCTCCCTGGGAGAAGTGAATGTCGCCCATCGAGAGTTTTGCTCCCTCGACATAGACGGGGAAATAGATCCTCGTGCCTTTGGTGAGGTTCTTGATATCGCAGTTGCCGCCATGCTCACGTGGCGGCACCGTGCGTGCGGCCTCGTTGGCCACCCGTTCGAAGTCGCTGGTCGGCAAGGTGCCGAGGATGGCGCTGTTCGGGTTGGGAAGGGCGGCCAGCACGGGCTCGCTGCCGGACAGGCCGGCACCATAGGTGCGCCGGTCGGGAGCGGTCTTCACCAGCTCGGTCTCCCGCCGGTTCCATTCCTTCAGCAGTTCGTGGGAGGGGGCGCAGCCGATCAGGCCCGGGTGGGTGATGCCGGCGAAGCGCACGCCGGGGATGTGACGGGACGAGGTGTAGACGCCTTCGAGATCCCAGATCGCCTTGGCGGCCTTGGGGAAGTGATCGGTGAGAAAGCCACCACCATTTTCCTTGGCAAAGATGCCGGTGAAGCCCCATTCATCCCCCTGCAGGGCTCCGACTTCGAGAATGTCGACAACCAGAATGTCGCCAGGTTGGGCGCCGTTGACCCAGATCGGACCGCTCAGAACGTGGACGACTTCCAGGTTGACATCCTCGATGTCCTTGGGGTCGTCGTTGTTCTTGATCTGGCCATCGGTCCAGTCCTTGCATTCGATCCGAAAGACATCTCCTGGATTGACCGAGGCGACGGCAGGGATGTCGGGATGCCAGCGATTGTGTCCCGGCATCTCCTGTTGATCCATCGGCTTGGTGAGATCAACACTGAACAGGGTTTTCGGCATCGAAAAACGAAGGCGAAATGTCCCTTCCATCCAAGAGGAACCCACCGGGCTGAAAAGTGTCAACCGCTACCGGAGGCCCCTGCGGGGGTAGGGATTTGCACGCTTCAGCACAGGAGAGTGAGGCCCGTTGGCATCGGCTCAGGCCTTGTTGCTGTTCGTGAGTTTTCGGTCGTCGAAGCTGCCTTTACGGCAAAGGTTGTCCTTGAGCTTCGAGGCCCATTCGTCTGACTTCAGATTTCCTTTCTTTTCAACGCGGCCGTCGAAATGATAAAGAATCTGCCAGCGGTCTTTGTCGGAAAAAGTTCCTGCCTTTTCGACCGAAGCGATGGGATTGCCGTAAAGGTTGTCGTAATCAGGCCAGTGCGGTTGGTCGGGAAGGCTGCAGATGGCGCTGACTTCGTAAAGTTGAGTGGCTGGAGTTCCGCCTTTCGTCGTCACCTTGACGATGCCTTTGTACTGGCCGTTGGCGACACCGGGGGAGAAGGGTTTCACCAGTTCGACCCTGCTCTGTCCCGCCTCCACCAGCAGGTCCCCCGCACTGGCTTTCTGGATGGGGGTCTCGCGAGGTCCCGAAGAGCAGGCGGCGATGGAGACCCCCAGAAGCAGCAGCAGTCCCAGCCGCTGGTGTCGAGGCCTCACGGGGTCTGCCTGGATGGACAAGGTCGTCACGCGTTTCGGCGGCTCACCCTATGACGACGAACGCTGGCGTCAGGGGGCAGGGAGCGGTCACACCAGGCGTGGTTCAGCGGATCAATCGCTCCCAGAGATGGCCTGCATCGGGGGCCGGCGGCAGGGCCCTGCCGTCCCAGCTCCGGATGGTCCGGCAGCCCAGGCTGTTGATCAGCACCGCTCCCTCCGCCGCCAGCAGGCTGTCCTGGGGCAACGGGGCTTCCTGGGCCAGTCCGAGGGCGAGGGCGCGGGCCCGCATCACCCCGGGCAGACAGCCGCTGGTGAGCGGCGGTGTCCACCAGGTGCCGGAGCTCCGCACCAGCAGGTTGGCGGCGGTGCCGCAGCAGAACCCTCCGCCGGTGCTCAGCAGCAGGGCATCGTCGGCTCCGGCGGCGATGGCTTCGCGGCGGGCCAGGAGTGACCCCCCATAGGCAAACGTCTTGCAGCGGCTCAGCAGGCTGGTGGCGTTGCGCTGCTCAAGGCGGCTGATGATCACCCGCACCGGCGCGAGGGTCGCTGAGCAGGGGCTGAGCTGGATCCAGAAGCGGGGTGGGCCGCCGCCGCCATCGAGGCCGCGGCCGCCGCCGCCCCGGCTCCAGTTGAGCCGCAGGGCCCCCTCGCCGATCCCGCTGCGGGCCACGGCCTCGGCCAGCAGCGCCCTCACGGTGGCCTCGGCGGGTGGCGGCGCCATGGCCAGCAGCTGGGCCGAATGGCGCCAGCGCTCCAGATGGGCCGCCAGCAGCAGGGGCTCCCCCGCCTGCACCAGTACCGTCTCGAACAGCCCGTCGGCCAGCAGCAGGCCCCGGTCGTTCAGGGGCAGACTCAGCTCCTCCGGAGACCCCCACAGGCCCTCGGGCGCCGGGGCATCGATCCAGGCGATGGTGCCGACGCTCATGTCAGGGCCTCCAGCAGGGGCTGGATCTTCCAGCCCATCTCCCGCGCTTCCCCCTGGGGATCGGAGTCGGCGACGATGCCGCCTCCGGCGTGCAGGCGCAGGCGGCGGCCCTTCTGCATCAGGCTGCGGATGAGGATGCTGCTGTCGAAGCTGCCATCGGCTCCGAGATGGAAGAGGGAGCCGCAGTAGGGGCCGCGCGGCACCGGCTCGAGCTGGTTCAGCCGCCGGCAGGCCCGCACCTTGGGGGCGCCGGTGATCGATCCTCCCGGCCAGCAGGCCCGCAGCAGGTCCACCAGTCGCTGGCCTGGGGCGAGCCGGCCCATCACCACCGAGGTGAGGTGGTGCACATGGGCGTAGCTCTCCAGGCCGAGCAGCTGGGGCACGTGCAGGGAACCTGGCACGCACACCCGGCCCAGGTCATTGCGCAGCAGGTCCACGATCATCACGTTCTCGGCCCGGTCCTTGGGGTCGCAGATCAGGGCGGCGGCACTGGCCGCATCGTCGTCGGGGTCGTCCCGGCGCGGACGGGTGCCCTTGATCGGCCGCGTTTCCACCCGGCCGTCGGGTTGCAGACGCAGAAAGCGCTCCGGGGAGGCGGACACCACCGCTTCCTCCCCGGCGATCGCCAGGCCGGAGAAGGGTGCCGGACAGTGGCGGCGCAGGCGCTGGTGCAGGGCCAGCGGGTTCGCCGGCCGCTCCAGCAGGATCTCGCAGCAGGCCGTGAGATTGGCCTGGAACAGATCGCCGGCCGCGATCCAGTCCTTGAGGGTTTCCACCTGCTGGGCGTAGCGGGCCGCCGGCGTGTGCCAGTGCCAGCCCGCCCGGGGGATCGGGGGCTCCGCCAGCGGCGGCGGCTCGGCGCCTGCGGCCAGCAGGCGGGCCATTGCCTCCAGCCGCTGCGGATCGCGGCCCTCCAGCCACAGCCGTCGCTCACCGCGGTCGAAGTGGATCAGGGGGTCGTAGCGGGCCGCCCAGAGACTGGCCATGTCGGAGGCCTGCCAGTGATCGCCGGGTTCCACCCAGGCCCCGGCTTCGTAACCGAGCCAGCCGAGCCAGGGACCACCCTGCCGCTCCATGGCGGCCAGGGCCTCGAAGGGGTCGCCGGCCGCCGGGGTCCCGGGCAGGCCCCTGCAGGTGACGGTGGCCAGCGGGTTCACCCCGAGCACACCGCAGCGGCCCAGGCGGCTGTCGTCCCCATCGAGGAACACCAGTCCATCGCGGCCGAAGTGGTCCGCCAGGGTCAGGGCCAGGGTCCAGGGGTCGCGCCAGGCCAGCACGTGGCTCAAGCGATGGCACCTCCCGGACTGGCCAGGTCGCCCCGGCCGGCCGCCAGCAGGGCGGCATCCCGGATGCGGCAGCTGTCGCAGCGGCCACAGGGTTGCTCCCCCCCGGCGTAGCAGCTCCAGGTGGTGGCGATCGGCACCCCCAGCCGCAGGGCTTCGCGCACGATCGTCGTCTTGTCCCAGTTCACCAGGGGGGCCCACAGCCTGGCGCCATGGCCCTCACGGCCGGCTTTGGTGGCCAGATCGGCCAGGGTCTGGAAGGCGTCCAGGTAGTCGGGGCGGCAGTCGGGATAGCCCGAGTAGTCGACCGCATTCACTCCCAGCACCAGCCGAGCGGCACCGCGGGCCTCCGCCAGGCTCAGCCCCAGGGCGATGAAGACCGTGTTGCGGCCCGGGACGTAGGTGCTGGGGATCACCCCGGCCTGCACGCCGTCGGCAGGGACCGGGATGGCGGGATCGGTCAGGGCCGAGCCTCCCCACGCGGCCAGGTCGACGGCGATCACGTGGTGTTCCTCCAGCTCCAGGGCTGTGGCCAGCGCCGCCGCCGCCACCAGTTCGCGGCGATGGCGCTGGCCGTAGTCGAAGGAGAGGCCGATCACCCGGTGCCCCGCCTCGAGCGCCAGGGCCGCCGCGGTGGCGGAATCCAGCCCGCCGGAGAGCAGAGCGATGGCAAGCGGGCGGTCGATGGCGGCCACGGGGGGAGAGGGCGTCGCCACGGGAGCGATGCCATTCCATTGTGGAAGTCGGCGGGAGGCCCCAGTGGTGCCATCGTGAGCGTTCCGGTTCCTTTCCGTCCGTTCCAGGTGCGTGCCATGGACCCTCGTCTGCCCAGCTCCGCCGTTGTCCGCCGGAACCCCGCGTTGCGGCCCACCCTGCTGGGGGTGGTGCTGGGCGCCATGGTGCTGCCGGCCACGGCCATTCCCCGGCTCGATCTGACGCCCTATCCCCAGCCCGGCCCAGGGGAGACCCGCTGGGTGATCCAGCTGCCGGGGGTGCTGCCGCCCAGCACCGACCCCCGCTTCTCCGCCAGCCCGAGCGACTGGCGGGTGCAGCTGATCGCCGGTCGGGAGGTGGAGGCCGACTGCAACCAGCAGGCCTTCGGGGGCCGTATCCGGGCCGAAAAGCTCAAGACCCCTGGCCTGAGCGTGTACCGGGTCAGCGATGTGGGGCCGATGGCCAGCACCCTGATGGCCTGCCCGCCAGGGTCGGCGAAGCGACGTCTCTTTGTGCCCATGGGCAGCAAGCCGTTCGTGGTGCCCTACGAGGTCAGCCGGCCGATCGTGATCTATGCGCCGAAGGATCTGCAGGTGCGCTGGCGGCTCTGGAAGGCCGAGAAACTGCAGCGGCCGGCCCAGGCCCTCTGACGGGACAGGGCGCCGCGCCGCTGCCCCTCAGCGCACCCCCAGCCATTTGTGGCTCTGGAGGCTGAGCCGCCAGGCGGGGTGGCGGCGCACGTAGGCGATGGTCTCCTCCTGGGCGTCCCGTTGGCCCCAGGCGGGCTGGAGCAGCAGCCCGGGGCCTCCGGAACCCGCGGGGCGTTGCTTGCGGGCTGCGCTGGCCATGGCTTCGGCGAAGGCCAGGTCCTGGGGGCCCGTCACCACCACCTTGAGCTCGTCGCAGGCGGCCAGCAGGTCAGGGCTGGGGGGACGGTGGGGTTTGGGGGAGAGGGTGATCCAGTCGAAGCGGCCGCTGAGCTGGCCCACACCGCTGGTTTCCAGATGCAGGGGCAGGCCCACGGCGGCCAGGGCCTCGCACAGGGAGGTGAGGCAATGCTGCAGCGGCTCGCCGCCGGTGATCACCAGGAAAGCGGCGCCGTCACCGGCGGCTTCCGCAGCACCGGTGGCGAGGGAGGCCAGGGTCAGCCGCGGATGGGCCTGCTCCGGCCAGGAGTGCTTGGTGTCGCACCAGGGGCAGCCCACGTCGCAGCCCGCCAGGCGGATGAAGAAGGCACTGCGGCCGGCGTGGAGGCCCTCCCCCTGCAGGGAGTGGAAGGTTTCCACCACCGGCAGGGACTCAGCCGTAGGCACGGCTGCCGGCGAGATCCACCGCCTCGCTGGGGGAACCGGGCAGCCGCTGCTGGGCGGCTTCGATCAGGCCGCGGAAGAGGGGATGGGGCTTGCCGGGCCGGGACAGGAACTCCGGGTGGTACTGGCAGGCGGTGAAGAAGGGATGGTTCTTCAGTTCGATCAGCTCCACCAGGCGCCCGTCGGGGGAGGTGCCGCTGATCTCGTAGCCCGATTCCAGGAAAAGGCTGCGGTAGGCGTTGTTGAACTCGTAGCGGTGGCGGTGGCGCTCGTAGACCACCTCCTCGCCGTAGAGGCGCTGGGCCATGGTGCCCGCCGTGAGCCGGCAGGGGTAGACCCCCAGCCGCATGGTGCCGCCCAGGTCCACCACGTCCTGCTGTTCCGGCAGCAGGTGGATCACCGGGTGCGGCGAGGCCGGATCCAGTTCGGCGCTGGTGGCGCCCTCCAGGCCGGCCTGGTTGCGGGCCCACTCGATCACGGCGCACTGCATCCCCAGGCACAGGCCCAGGAACGGCACCCGCTGCTCGCGGGCCCAGCGGATCGCCGCCACCTTGCCGTCGACGCCCCGGTGGCCGAAGCCGCCCGGCACCACCACCGCGTCCATGCCCCGCAGCAGGGCGTCAGCGCCCCGGCTCTCGATCTGCTCGGCACAGACCCAGTGGAGATCGAGGGAGGCATCCCGCTCGAGGCAGGCATGGCGCAGGGCCTCCACGACCGACAGGTAGGCGTCGTTGAGCTGCACGTACTTGCCCACCAGGGCCACCTTCACGGCGGGGCCGGGATGGCGCAGCTTGTTGACCAGTTCCGCCCAGCGCTCCATGTCGCTGTCGTGATCGACCAGGGAGAGCACGTCGAGCACCTGGCGGCAGAGGCCTTCGGTCTCCATCGCCAGGGGCACCGCATAGATGCTGTCGGCATCGAGGGCCTGGATCACGGCACCGGCGGGCACGCCGCAGAAACCGCCGATCTTGCCCTTGAGGTCCTCGCTGATGGGCCGGTCGCTGCGGCAGACCAGCACGTCGGGCTGGATGCCGATGGAGCGCAGCTCCTTCACCGAATGCTGGGTGGGCTTGGTCTTGAGCTCTCCGGAGGTGCCGATGTAGGGGAGCAGGGTGACGTGCACGTAGGCCAGGTCGTGGCGGCCCACCTCACCCCGGAATTCGCGAATCGCCTCGAGGAAGGGCAGCGATTCGATGTCGCCCACGGTGCCGCCGATCTCGGTGATCACCACGTCGGCGCCGCTGTTGGCCGCCACCCGGTGGATGCGCTCGCGGATCTCGCCCGTGATGTGGGGGATCACCTGGACCGTGCCGCCGTTGTAGTCGCCGCGGCGCTCCTTGTTGATCACCGCCTGGTAGATCGAGCCGGTGGTCACGCTGTTGAGGCGCGACATGGCGGTGTCGGTGAAGCGCTCGTAGTGGCCCAGGTCGAGATCGGTCTCGGCGCCGTCCTCGGTGACGAACACCTCACCGTGCTGGTACGGGCTCATCGTGCCCGGATCCACGTTGAGGTAGGGATCCAGCTTCAGGATCGAGACGCTGTAGCCGCGGGACTTGAGCAACCGACCCAGGCTGGCGGCCACGATCCCCTTGCCGATACTCGAAACCACCCCGCCGGTGACGAACACGAACTTGGCGGCATGGCCCCGCTTGGCATGGGGTGCGGACATCGGTACGGGCGCTGATCACCCAATCTACCGACCCCTTCCAGGCACTAACAGGCACCGGCCCACTCCCGCTTGACGCCCCCAGCCTGCTGGGGGAGCCGTCGACGTCGCCACCGAAGCCGGCCGTCGCTCGCGCAGCGGGCGCGCCCCGGCGCAGGCCAACCCCCTCAGGCTCAGCCCTCCAGGAGACTGCGCAGCATCCAGGCGGTCTTCTCGTGGATCTGCAGCCGCTGGGTGAGCAGGTCGGCGGTGGGCTGGTCGTTGGCCTCGTCGGCGGTGGTGAACACCGAGCGGATCGTGCGGGCCACCGCTTCATGGCCCTCCACCAGCTCACGCACCATGTCGAGGGCGGCGGGCACACCGTTGGATTCGGGGATCGAGGAGAGGCCGGCGTAGATGGAACCGCCGTAGGGGGCGGGCAACCCGAGGGCCCGGATGCGCTCGGCAATCAGGTCGAGGGCGGTCCAGAGCTCGGTGTACTGGTCCATGAACATCAGATGGAGCGTGTTGAACATCGGTCCGGTGACGTTCCAGTGGAAGCCGTGGGTCTTGGCGTAGAGCACGGTGCTGTCGGCCAGCACCCGGCCCAGCCCCTCGGCGATCTGCAGACGCTGGGCTTCGGGGATGCCGATGTCGATGACGGGTGCGGTGGGGGCCATGGCGGCGCGTGGGCGAAAGGGGTTCTAAGGCGAAGTTACTTCGCTTTTGCATCCCTGTTACGGCGTCGCGGTCCGGTTCCGCCCGCCAAGGACCCTGCCTTACTCCTTCTCTTCGGTCCAGGTGCTGGCCACATGCAGCTCCTCCAGCTGCTTCGGTGCCACGTCGGCCGGGGCCTGGGTCATCAGGCAGCGGGCCTGCTGGGTCTTGGGGAAGGCGATCGTGTCGCGGATCGACTCCTCGCCGGCGAGCAGCATCACCAGCCGGTCCATGCCGAAGGCGATGCCGCCGTGGGGAGGGGCGCCCATGTCGAGGGCTTCCATCAGGAAGCCGAACTGGCGCTCGGCTTCCTCCAGGGGCAGACCGATGGTCTGCAGCACCTGGCGCTGCAGGGCCGCATCGTGGATGCGCAGCGAGCCGCCGCCCAGCTCCAGGCCGTTGAGCACCAGGTCGTAGGCCTGGGCACGGGCCGTGGGCAGGGTCGTGGCCCAGGCGTCCGGATCGCTGCCCAGATCCTCGGCGTTGGGGGCACAGAAGGGATGGTGCAGGGCTTCGAGCCGGTTTTCGCCGGCGTTGAATTCGAACATCGGGAAGTCGACCACCCAGAGGAAGTTCCACTGGTTGTTGTCCCGCTCGGCCGGCACCAGGCCCAGCTCCCGGGCCAGGTACTGGCGCACCCGGTCGAGAGCCTTGTTGACTGTGGTGGTGTCTCCGGCACCGAACAGCAGCAGGGTGCCTTCCGTTGCGCCGGTGCGCTCCAGCAGTTCCGCCTTCGTCTCGGCGTCGAGGTTGTCCTTGATGGCACCGATCGTGTCGATCTCACCGCCGGCCCGCACCCGGATGAAGGCCAGGCCGCCGGCCCCCGCCTTCTGGGCCTCGCTGAACACATCTCCACCCGGCTTGATGCGCACGTTGCTGACGGCCTCGTTGCCGCCGGCCACGGCGATGCACTTCACCGAGCCCCCGGCGGCCACCGCCCCGGAGAACACCTTGAAGCCCATGCCGGCCACCAGGTCGCTCACGTCGGTGAGCTCCATGCCGTAGCGGGTGTCGGGCCGGTCGCAGCCGTAGCGGGCCATCGCCTCCTGCCAGGTGAGGCGGGGGAAGGGCCGGGGCAGCTCGATCCCCTTGACGGCCTTCCAGATGGCGGCGATCAGGCCCTCGTTGAGCGCCAGGATCTGCTCCTGGTCCATGAAGCTCATCTCCATGTCCAGCTGGGTGAACTCCGGCTGGCGATCGGCCCTCAGGTCCTCGTCGCGGAAGCAGCGGGCCAGTTGGTAGTAGCGCTCCAGGCCCCCCACCATCAGCAGTTGCTTGAACAGCTGGGGCGACTGGGGCAGAGCGAACCACTCACCGCCGCACACCCGCGAGGGCACCAGGTAGTCGCGGGCGCCTTCGGGCGTGGAGCGGGTCAGCACCGGGGTTTCCACCTCGATGAAGCCCTCCCCCTCCAGGTAGCCCCGGGCGGCGCGCACGGTGGCGTGGCGCAGCCGCAGGTTGCGGGCCATGCGCTCGCGGCGCAGATCCAGGTAGCGGTGACGCAGGCGCAGTTCCTCGCGGGTGTTCTCCTCGTCGTGCACCGACACCGGGAAGGGCAGGTTGCCGCGCACCTCGTTGAGCACCGTGATGCCGGTGGCCAGCACCTCAATGGCGCCCGTGGCCAGGCGCTCGTTGAGGGATTCGGCCGGCCGGGCCCGCACCTTGCCCTCCACCTGCAGCACGGTCTCGTTGCGCAGCCGCTCGGCCACGGCGAAGGCGGCGGGGGCCAGATCCGGATCCACCGTGATCTGCACGGTGCCGCTGCGGTCCCGCAGGTCGATGAAGATCACCCCGCCGTGATCGCGGCGCCGGTCAACCCAGCCGCACAGCTGGACCTGAAGGTCGATGGCGTCGTTGCGCAGATCGCCGCACCCGTGGCTGCGCATGGAGAAACACAAAGTCAGTCAGCGAGTTTCCCACGACGGCCGCCGGAGCACCGGCCGCTTGCCACGTCTCCTTGCCCCTCGCAGGGACGTTCCGAAGCAGGACTGGGTCTGTTGTCCCCCCAGATCCGGCCTCCGAAGCTTCAGGAGGGTGATCTTAACTGAGTCATGACAAGGGATACAACCTGAGGAGCTGGCGTCTGCTGGTCAACTCATTCTCCGTCGATCGACTTCATGAGATGAAGCTTCCCGCAGTGAGGTTGCTGAAGGTGCTGCCGCCATTGAAGCTGATCAATTCGAACTCACTGACGCTCATCGTCACGGATCCCCTGACGATGCTCCAAGTGGCTCCACTGCTGCTGACAACGTAAGTTCCAGTGCCGGCTCCGAAAACAAGCCGGTCGGTGCCGCTGCCTCCGATGTGGGTTCCATTGCCGAATCCTTTGAGGGTGTCATTATCAGCTCCCATGTCGATGATCCCAGTGGTGCCCACGAAGAAGAATCCCCCCTGAAGGGCGTCGACAATGTCTTCGCCTGCCCCCATCTCGATTCTGCCGGCATTGCGGATGGCAGAATTGAGTGCGGCAGTCTTGGATCCAATGAGGACGTCATTGCCATCGCCACCGGAGATCGTGCCGGTGTTTTCGATCCCGTCGCCGCCTGTCACAGCAGAGCCCTGAATGGTGTCGTTGCCAGCACCACCACTGATCAGTCCGCTGTTGAAGATCCCTCGCACATTGGAGCCATAGCCTGTTCCTGAAATGCTGTCATCACCGTCGCCACCTGAGATCGTGCCGGCATTGTGGATGCCCGGGCTGTTGTCCGGAAGCGTTGCTCCAGTGATCGTGTCGTTGCCGCCATCGCCTCGGATCATCCCCAGATTGAAGATGCCATCAAGGCCATTGCCGATGATGAGATCGGCCCCGCCAATGCTGTCGACACCTTCATCGCCTTGAATCGTGCCGGAGTTATTGATGCCCCTCCCATTGATTCCGTTGGCGGATCCAGAAATGGTGTCATTTCCTGCTCCTCCGGACAGCGTGCTCGAGGCAAGAATGTTGATGCCGTTTTGGTTCGCGGCGGTGGTGGATCCTGAAATATTGTCATCACCGCTGCCACCGGTAAAGGAAGAGGTCTGTAAGGAATTCCCGCTGTTCAGCAGAACAACGGTGTCGTTCCCTCCTAGGGCGTCTGCGTCCGTGCCTGGTGTGTAGCTGCCCGACGAGATCGTGTTGAAGTCGATCCAATCCACCCCTTCCGTGAACAGGGCGTCGTTGACACCGTTGATGGTGACGTTGATGGCACGGCTGGCGGTGCCATCGAGGGAGGCAACGGTGAGGGAGTCGGTGAGGGACTGGCCGGCGCGGAGGGCCTGGATGGCGGCGAGGCCGTTGTTGAGGGTGTAGCCCCAGAGGCCTGAGCTTGAGAAGGAGAAGCTCCCGTAGGTGCCGACCAGGGAGCCAGGAGCAGCGAAGATCGCCTCGCCGGCATCGGCATCGCTGACCGCCAGGGAGCCAGTGGCGGTGAGGGTGCCGTCTTCTGTGACGGCGCCAGTGCTGGAGCCGGTGATGGTGGCGGCGTCGTTGAC
>CALRJF020000001.1:0-431327 GCA_943367425.1 Candidatus Sulfopaludibacter sp. SbA3 | reverse complement strand
TGAGCCGGTGCCCCTCTCCGCCGACGGCACCTTCCGGGTGCAGGTGCCCTTCCGCGACGGCCAGCAGCTCTACCCCATCGAGGCGGTGGCGGCCGACGGGGAACAGAAGCGCAACATCACCATGGAGTTCCGCCGCTCCACCCCGGAAGCCAACGTGAACAGCACAGAGGCGGCTGTTCCGGAGTGGTTCTGAGCGACAGCCCGCCGTTGCCGGGGCTGGGGATCAGTGGCTCTTGCGAAGTTCTTCCGTGCACACGGTGATGCACTCACCGTCATCGAGGGAGCAGGTGGTGATGCAGGCGAAGTATGCCTCCACGGGATCGCCGGCCTCCAGGGGCTCAGCGAAGGAAGCGATGTCGGAGTCGCTGGATGGTGTGTAGGTGGAAGTGCCGAATCCGCTGTTGAATTCCATGGTCATCGTCACTCCTTGAGAAGGTGATTTCACCCTAAGGGACTCTGTTGGCATTCCCACATAGTTTGAGCAGGAATGCTCAGACAAAGGTGTTGAGATGTAAAGGGCCGCGCCTGGGATCACCCCGGGGGCGGGCTCAGGAACAGGGGGGTGGGGATCGCGGCGGGATCCGGCCAGCCCCTCCCGTAGGCGATCCAGCGAAAGTCGCCGAGCCCGGCGGGGTCCACCAGCCGCAGGAGGGTTTCCCTGCGGCCCAGCAGCGCCGCCAGATCGGCCCGTTGCCCCTGTTGCAGGCCGTGGAGCCGCTGGGCCAGTCCGAGGGCCAGCAGGGCCTCCCCCTGGCGGCACTGGCCCAGGTGGCGCCAGCCGCTGGCGGCGGCGGCCGCTTCCAGGCTCTCCAGGCAGAGATGGGCGGTCAGGTCCCAGCGACCGGGCTCCCGCAGGGGATCGCCGCAGGCCTGCTGGTTTCGATAGGCCATCAGGGTGCCGCGGGACCGCTGGGGGGCGTAGTAGCGACGCGCTTCGTGGGCGTAATCGATCACCAGCAGGACACCCGCCTGCAGACTCCGCCCGCAGGCGGCCAGCCAGGGGGCGAGGCCAGGGTGGAGCTCGGTGGCCCAGCCGTCCGGCCGGCTTCCGTCCAGGGGCCAGAGCCCCAGGCTCGCCAGGGTGGAGGCTTCCGGGGGGGTGAGGGCGTCGCCGGCCTCCAGTCGCAGCCGGCCGCCCTCCAGAACCACGCGCTGACGGCACCAGCGATCACCCTGGCGTTCAATCCGCTCCACGGCGAGGGCATCGAGCACTTCGTGGGCCAGCACCACGCCCCGGACCGGCGCTTCCTCCAGGGCTTCGAAACCTCGCCAGCGCACCGGCAGCGGGCAATCCTGCAGGTGGTGACGCTGCCGCTCGGCCATGCCGGCATTGGGCTCCACCAGCACCAGTTCGGTGGATGCCGCCAGTCGCGGCCAGTGCCTGTGAAGGGCCTGGGCCAGCTGCAGGGCCAGTTGCCCCTCGCCGGGCCCTGTTTCCACCAGGCTCAGCCGCTCCCGCTCGCCGAAGGTCTCCAGCCACTGGGCGATCTGGGGGGCCAGCAGGCCCGCGAAGTCCTCCCCCAGGGAGGGGGAGGTGGCGAAGTCGCCCTGGGGTCCGATCCGCAGGCGTCCGCTGCCGTAGGCCCCGTGCTCGGGATCGTGGAGCACCCACGCCATGTAGTCGCGGAAGGGCACGGACTCCCCGGCCGCCAGCAGGCGGCGGGCCAGCCAGTCGGGAACGCCGGGGTCGCCGGATTCGGGGTCGTTCACGCGGCGATGGGGCAGCTCGGTGAGAATGCTGCCCGATGGAGACGACACCGATGCAGGCAGTGCAGCAAGGCCCGACGGCGGTGACCCGCCTTCCCCTGGGGCGACGCCTGGCCATGGTGCTGGCCACCGCCCTGCTGTTGTGCACCGCCTGGCTGGCCCCGGGATGGAGCTCGGCCGCGCTGGCCGCCGACAATCCCCAGCTGCTGCCCGATCACCCCACCCCGGTGATCGATCTCGCCCGGGCCCTCACCGACGGGGAGCGCGGGGCCCTGGAGAGCGAACTCGAGGACTTCGAAACGACCAGTGGCTGGAAGCTGCGGGTGCTGACCCAGTACGAGCGGACGCCCGGCCTGGCGGTGAAGGACTTCTGGAACCTGGACGAACGCAGCCTGCTGCTGGTGGCCGATCCCCGCGGCGGCAATCTGCTCAACTTCAACGTGGGTGAGGCCCTGTTCGCCCTGATGCCCCGCACCTTCTGGGTGGAGCTGCAGACCCGCTACGGCAACCAGTTCTATGTACGGGACCACGGCGAGGACGGCTCGATCCTGGCGGCGGTCCATGCGGTGAAGGAGTGTCTGGCGATCGGCGGTTGCCAGGTGGTGCCCGGTCTGCCCCAGGAGCAGTGGATCCTCACGCTCTGCACCTCGATCCTCGGCGGGCTGATCGTCGGCTTCGCCGCCTTTCCCCGCCATGAGGGCCGACGGGTGGAATGGACCTGGGTCCTGCTGCTCTCACCGCTGTGGCTGATCCTGTTCGTGGCCCTGGGTATGGGACCGATCGTCACCCGCACCCATGACGTGCTGCCGCTGCTGCGCAACGTCCTGGGCTTTCTGGGGGCGGCCGTGGCGGCCTACCTCATCGCCCAGAAGACGATGGGGGGCGTGCGCCTGAAGGGCGAGGGGGACGCCTGAACTCAGGGGGTGGGGGCGGAACCCTTGCTGCCCACCTTGTCGAGCTGACAGGAGAGGCTGTTGTCGTTGCAGGGCGGTGCCACCTGCTGGATGGCCACATCCTCCCAGCGTGAGGTGGCTTCGTTGCGGAGCTGGGCCAGGTTCTCCTCATAGAACCGCTTGAGGTCGTGGTAGCGCTTCACGGGCTGGCCGTAGAAGCTGCTGCCGGCGAGGGTGGGGAAGGAGGCCCATTCCGGCGCCAGGCGGGCCGCCAGATCCGGGGTGAGGTCGCCCCGGTCGGCCAGGTGCAGGGCGCCGCGGCGCTGAATCAGGAACAGGGCGGCCTGGTCCTGGGCTTCCGGCTGAAAATCGGAGATGCCCAGGGCCTGGGTGACCATGGCCCAGGTGAAGGGCATGAACTGGTAGGCCCCGGCGGCGGCGCTGGCGTAGCGGGCGGTGCGCATCACCCGGTTGGGATGGCGATCAAGGGAATCGAACAGGGAGCCTCCGAAGAGGATCCGGTAGCCGATGTCCTGACCGTTGGCCCAGGTGCCCTCGGCGTAGCGGATCGTGTTGAGCAGGGCCCGCCGTTCCGGGGTGATGGCGAAGACCCGGGGGGCGGCCGGAAGCTTGGGCAGCATGGCCAGGCGGCCGGGGGTGGCCTTGGACGGGGTGCTCACGCCCCAGGAGCTGAGATCCTCGGCGGCGTGGGCGGGACCGGCAAGGGTCAGGCCGAGACCGGCACAGGCGAGGAGCAGGCAGGGGCGCTTGAGAATCGACAAGACGTCAGGAGTGCAAAGGTCGGAAGAGGTGTCGTTCTGTTCTGAGAATCAGAAGACTGAGGCTGAAACTCTTGTGGGGCCTTTTGTTGAAGGGAAGTGCTCAACATGCAATCCGAGCGATCCCATGCTGGTCGAAGTAATTGCTGCGGTTTGAAACTTGGCGGTAATTTGCCGATAAAAATGCAGATTCCCTATCGAGTTAGTGACGGTCGCACAACTGTCCACTTGTATCAAGAATCACGCCGGCGCTCCCATTCATAGGAAGTCACTGCAATTTCCTGATTTCGATGAACAGATGATCAAACTCTTAAGGCCTGATCGATAGGCAGCGCTGATCGCCCTTCTGCCAGTGCCACGATCGCCCGGGCGGCCTCCGCGGCACCGTCCTGGGGGAGGGGGCCCTGCTGAGGGGGCTGCAGTGGCAGATCCAGCTGCCAGTCACCCCGGCGGAACTTCTCCTGGCTCAGCACCCGATGCCAGCCGTGCCGGCGCAGGGCCTGCTCGAGCACGGGGGCCTCAGCGAAGCCGTCCCGATGGACCAGATGAACACCCACCCCCTGGCTGAAGGCTTCGCAGAAGCTGCTGTAGCCAGGCTTGGTGATCAGCCGGCCCACCCGGGGCATCAGGTCCAGGGGACGCACCCCCTGCGGCAGCAGCCGGCCGTTCGGCACCCCGGCCAGGGCCGGATCGGGTCCGATGAACACATGGTCGGGCCAGAGGGCCAGCAGGGCCGGGTCGATGGCCATGCCCAGCCCGCCGAAGCTGATCAGCACCGACCGATCCCGTTCGGCGGGCAGCTCCAGGTTCCGGGCCAGCTGATCCGTGTCGAGGCGGGGTCTGGAACTGGTGAGTCCCAGCCTCAGCTCGGGCACCCCCCAGTCCATCGGCAGGGACAGGGGGCAGTGGAGCAGCAGGTCGCCCTGGCCATAGAGCTGCCGGTGCCGCTCCACCCAGGGAGCGAAGGCCTCCCCCATGGGCCCATGGATCGCGTCCCAGCCGAAGCTGGCCAGCCACACCAGGGGGGCCTGCAGCCGCCGGGCCAGCAGCGCCGTTGCCGGGGGCACATCGCCCAGCAGCAGCAGGGGCTGGTCCTGGGCTTCCAGCCAGCTGGCCTCCTGCGCGATCCGGCGGGGCAGGTCCGCGTCCAGCCGTTGGAGGGCCTCCAGGGTGGCCGGCGCGTCACTGCCGAGGGCATCCGCCTGGATCACCCCCACATCCCACTGGCAGGAACGCTGCTCGAAGGGGACATCGCCCAGGGCCAGGCGCAGGAACCGCTCCGGCAGGCTGGTGGACAGCACCAGCTTCCAGGCGGGGCGCAGGGCCGCCACCTCACCCAGGACGGCGGCGGTTCTGGAGGCGTGGCCATAGCCATGACCGCTGATGCAGGCCTGGATCAGCATGCGCTCAGGACGTTCAGCGTCGGCCTGGGCACCGTCCAGAGGGTCTGCTCGTAGTGCAGTTCCCCGGCGATGCCGTACCAGCGATGGCTGACGTGGTGCAGCTCACCGTCGCGGAAGGTCACCCAGCTGAAGTGGCGCAGGGCCCGGCCCTGCTGGTCGACGCCATGGCGGGGGACGCAGGCGGTGTTGAGGAAGGCGGTGCCGTGGCTGTCCCTCCGGAAGCTGCGGCGCTCGCCCTGGTGGTGCCGCAGGGCATGGTGCATGTGGCCGAACACCACCAGGGGCAGGGAGCGACGGCGGCGGATCTGGTCGATCGCCAGGGCCAGGTCCTGATCGCCCCAGTCGCAGGCGGGTTTCTTCCAGTCCCGGCCGCAGGGATCATCGAGCTGACCGCCCAGGCCGCTGGGGCCGGAATGGGCCAGCAGCACCAGCGGCAGGGCTGGATCGGCGCCCAGGGCGGCCCGGCTGATGCGTTCGGCGGACTCCTGCAGTCCCACCGGTCCATAGACCGCGCGCACCGCCTTGGAGAGCTGAAATCCGCCGCCGGCGGTTCCCGGCCGCGCCCCCACCACCGCCAGTCCGGGGGGCCTCAGTTCCCGCCGTCCCCAGCCGCAGTGCCGATCGCCCAGCAGTTCCAGCTGGTGCCTGAGGGTCCGGCCGCTGCCGTCCTTGCCGGCATCGTGATTGCCCAGGATGCAGGCCATCGGCAGCTCCAGCCGGGCGAGCAGTTCGGGGATCCGGGGCTTGCCGTCACTGAGATCGCCCACGATCAGCAGGGCATCGGGGCGGATCCGATCCAGGAGGTCGTGGTCGCTGCGATCCCACTGGTCGTGCAGGTCCCCGGCGATGGCGATGTTCAGCTCAGCCAATACCGAAGGCTTCCTAGAGTGGGATCATCCTGCACGACATGGGGAATCGGTTGGTCTTCACCCCGTCGCTCACCAACGGATCCCAGAGCAAGACCTGGCCCGCTGGGCCCACCGGCCAGGAGCTGGTGGCGGCCATCGACGACCTGCGCCGGGAGCGTAACGCCGTCATTCTGGCCCACTATTACCAGGAGGACGCGATTCAGGACATCGCTGATTTCATCGGTGATTCCCTGGAGCTCTCCCGCCGGGCGGCCAGCACCGAAGCCGACGTCATCGTGTTCTGCGGCGTCCATTTCATGGCGGAGACCGCCAAGATCCTCAACCCCACCAAGACCGTGCTGCTGCCGGATCTTGAAGCGGGGTGCAGCCTGGCGGACACCTGCCAGGCCGACGACTTCGCCGCCTTCCGCCGCCGCCATCCCGATCACTACGTGGTGAGTTACATCAACTGCTCGGCGGCGGTGAAGGCCCAGAGCGACCTGATCTGCACCAGCAGCAATGCGGTGCATCTGGTGCGCCAGCTGCCGCCCGATCGCCCGATCCTCTTCGCCCCCGACCAGAACCTGGGCCGCTGGGTGGCCCGCCAGAGCGGCCGGGAGCTCACCCTCTGGCCGGGAAGCTGCATCGTGCACGAAACCTTCAGCGAGCAGGCCCTGCTCAGGCTGCGCCAGGAGCACCCCCTGGCCGAGGTGATCGCCCATCCCGAGTGCCAGCAGCACCTGCTCGACCTGGCCGACTTCATCGGCTCCACCAGCAAGCTGCTGCAGCGGGCCGAAACCAGCCCGGCCCCGGCGTTCATCGTGCTCACCGAGCCGGGCATCCTGCACCAGATGCGGCGCCGGGTCCCCGGCAAGACCTTCCTCGAGGTGCCCGGGGCCGATGGCTGCAGCTGCAATGCCTGTCCCTACATGCGGCTCAACACCCTCGAAAAACTCTGGCACTGCCTCGACACGATGGCTCCCGCCCTGGAGCTCGACGAGGAGATCCGTCAGCGGGCCCTGCTGCCGATCGAGCGGATGCTGGCGATGAGCGCCTGAGCGCTCCGGCAACGCCCCTCCCATCACCATGACCCTGGCGTCCGCGCTGCCTTCGGATGGGTTGATCACCCTGACCCCGGAGGGGCTCCACTGCCCCGCCGCCGGTGTCTGGATCGATCCCTGGCGCCCGGTGCCCAGGGCCCTGATCACCCATGCCCACGCCGACCATGCCCGGCCGGGCTGCGGCACCTACTGGGCGGTCGGCGCCGCCGAGGGAATCCTGCGGCGGCGGCTCGGCAGCAGCATCGATCTGCGGCCGGTGGCCTACGGCCAGGAACGGCGCCTCGGGGACGTGGCGGTGTCGTTCCACAGTGCCGGCCACGTGCTCGGCTCCGCCCAGATCCGGCTGGAGGCCGGTGGTGAATCCTGGCTCGTCAGCGGCGATTACAAGCGCGACCCGGATCCCAGCTGTGCCCCCTTCGAACCGGTGCGGGCCGATGTGCTGATCAGCGAGGCCACCTTCGGTCTGCCGATCTACCGCTGGCCGGAGGGGGCCGCCGTGGCGGCCCAGATCCGCCATTGGTGGAAGGCGGCGCCGGAGCGGCCCTCGATCCTGTTCTGCTATGCCTTCGGCAAGGCCCAGCGGGTGCTGGCGGAGCTCGCGGCCCTCGGCGAGACCGACGAGGTGCTCTTGCACGGGGCGGTGCAGGCGCTGATGGAGCCCTACCGCCAGCAGGGCATCGCCATGGTCCCCACCCGCCCCCTGAGCGAGCGGCCCCGCTCCGAAGGGATGGCCGGCCGCCTGGTGATCGCTCCCCCCTCGGCCCACCGCTCCCCCTGGATGCGCCGCTTCGCCTCCCCCCAGACCGGCTTCGCCAGCGGCTGGATGGCCGTCCGCGGGGTGCGGCGCCGGCGGGGCTATGGACGGGGATTCGTCCTCAGTGACCATGCCGACTGGCCTGGCCTGGTGCGCACCGTGCGGGAGTCGGGTGCCCGCCAGGTCTATGTGACCCACGGCCAGAGCGAGATCCTGGCCCGCTACCTGCGGGAGGTGGAGGGTCTGAGCGCGGTCCCGCTGGAGCGGCGCTTCGCGGCTGAACGGACCGCAGGCGCTGAGGACAGCGCTGGCGACGACGCCCGGCTCGACGCCGGGGCCGTTCCACCGCTGGCGGCGCCACCGGTGCCACGGCCGTGAAGCGCTTCTGCGAGCTGATCGATCAGCTGGACAGCAGCACCGGCACCGGAGAGCGGGTGGCGGCCCTGGCCGGTTACTTCAGCGAGGCTCCGGCCGCCGATGCGGCCTGGGCGCTCCATGCCCTGCTGGGCAAGCAGCGCAGGCGGCTGATCACGGGCCGGCGCCTGCGGGAGATCTGCCTGGAGTCCTGCGGGTGGCCCGCCTGGCTGTTCGAGGCCTCCCATGCCCAGGTGGGGGATTCGGCTGAGACCATCGCCCTGTTGTGGGACGGGCATGCCCAGGGACCTTCCCCGCTGGAGCCGCCGGCCTCGCTGCAGGTCTGGATGGAGGAGATCCTGCCGCGGCTGGCCGCTCTCCAAGGAGAGGCCCAGGCCGAGGCGGTGCGCCGGCAGTGGAGCGGCCTGGAACCGCTTCAGCTGCTGGTGTGCAACAAGCTGCTCACCGGCGGCTTTCGCGTCGGTGTCGGTCAGGGGCTGGTGATCCGTGCCCTGGCCCGCAGGAGCGGACGGGAGGAGTCGCTCCTGGCCCATCGCCTCATGGGGGGCTTCGTGCCCTCGGCGGCGGCGTTCGACGCCCTGCTGGCGGAGGGCGAGCCGGAGGAGGTGGCCCCCAGCCGGCCCTATCCCTTCTTTCTGGCCTCCCCCCTGGAGCCCGCCGCCCTGGAGGCCACGGCCCCCGGCGACTGGCTGCTGGAGTGGAAGTGGGACGGCATTCGCGGCCAGCTGATCCGCCGCGCCGGTGAGAGCTTTCTCTGGAGCCGTGGCGAGGAGCTGATCAACGCCGGCTTCCCCGACCTGATCGCCGCGGCGGCGGACCTGCCTGACGGCACGGTGCTGGATGGGGAGGTGATCGTGTGGCCGCAAGGGGAGGCCCGGCCCCAGCCCTTCGCCCTGTTGCAGAAGCGGCTGGGGCGCCGGCAGCCGGGGGCCGCGATCCTGCGGGAGTGCCCGGCGGCCTTCGTGGCCTACGACCTGCTGGAGGACGGTGGGCAGGACGTGCGTCCCTGGCCCCTGGAGCAACGGCGGCGACGACTCGAGCAGCTGGTCGCCGGGGGTGCCGCCCCCTGCTGGCGCCTCTCCCCCACCCTGGACCTCGACACCTGGACGCAGCTGGAGGCCCTGCGGGAGCAGGCCCGGGCGGCAGGGGCGGAGGGGCTGATGCTCAAACGGCTGACCTCTCCCTATCTCACCGGCCGCCGCCGGGGCCATTGGTGGAAGCACAAGCTGGCCCCGATGGAGCTGGATGCGGTGCTGCTCTACGCCCAGGCCGGCAGCGGCCGCCGCGCCAACCTCTACACCGACTACACCTTCGGCCTCTGGGACGGCGAGGGCCGTCTGGTGACCTTTGCCAAGGCCTATTCCGGCCTCGACGCTGCCGAGATCGAGGAACTGGACCGCTGGATCCGCCGCCACACGATCGAGCGCTTCGGTCCGGTGCGGTCGGTGGAACCGGAGCTGGTCTTCACCCTGGCCTTCGAGGGACTGCAGCGCTCCAGCCGGCACCGCAGCGGCCTGGCCGTCCGCTTTCCCCGCATCCTGCGCTGGCGGCGCGACAGGCCGGCTCCGTCGGCCGACAGCCTCGAGCGGGCCCTGGAGCTGCTGGACGCGGTGACCTCGCCCCCCGCGAGCCGCCCATGACGTCCCCGGGAGCGGCAGCGCTGCGGCCGATCGAGGCCTGGTTCGCGCGCCGCGGATGGCGCCCGATGCCGTTTCAGCGGCAGTGCTGGCGCGCCTACCTCCAGGGGGACAGCGGCCTGCTCCAGGTGCCCACCGGCTCCGGCAAGACCTATGCGGCAGTGATGGGTCCGATCGCGGCCATGCTGGCCGAAAACGGTGGCCGGGGTCCCGACGGCGGCCTGCGCCTGCTGGTGCTCACCCCCCTGCGGGCCCTGAGCCGGGATCTGGTGGCGGCGATCCGGGAACCGATCGAGACCATGGGCTGGCCGCTGCGGGTGGGGTTGCGCAACGGCGACACCGGCAGCACGGAGCGGAGCCGGCAGCTGAAGCAACCGCCCCAGATCCTGGTCACCACCCCCGAATCCCTGTCGCTGCTGCTCGCCGGCCGGCAGGCCGAGGCCCTGTTCGAGGGTCTGGAGGCGGTGGTGATCGACGAATGGCACGAGCTGATGGGCAGCAAGCGGGGCTCCCAGACCGAACTCTGTCTCAGCTGGCTGCGGGCCCGCCGGCCGTCGCTGCGGACCTGGGCCATCAGCGCCACCATCGGCAACCTCGAGGAAGCGGCGCGGGCGGCGGTGGGGATGGCGGGCGAGCCCCGGATCATCACGGCCCGCCTGCGGCGGGAGACGGCGATCCGCAGTCTCCTGCCCGACTCCATCGACGGCTTCCCCTGGGCCGGTCACCTGGGCCTGCGTCAGTACGAGGACCTGGTGGCGGCCATGGAGCCAGGGATCGCCACCCTGCTGTTCACCAACACCCGCAACCAGGCCGAACGCTGGTACCAGTGCCTCCGCTTCGCCTGTCCGGAGATGGAGGGGGCCCTGGCCCTGCACCACAGCGCCATCGACCGGGCCGAGCGGGAGCGGATCGAGGCCGGCGTGAAGGACGGGGCCATCCGCTGGGTGGTCTGCACCAGCTCCCTGGATCTGGGGGTGGATTTCCAGCCAGTGGAGCGGGTGGTGCAGATCGGCAGCGCCAAGAACCTGGCCCGGCTGCTGCAGCGGGCCGGCCGCTCGGCCCACAGCCCCGGCGGCAGGGCCCAGGTGCTGTTCATGCCCACCCATGCCCTGGAACTGCTGGAGCTGTCGGCGATCCGTCGGGGCCTGGCCGAAGGCCTGGTGGAACACCGCCGGCCACCGGTGCTCCCCCTCGATGTCCTGCTCCAGCACCTGGTGACCCTGGCCTGCGGTCCGGGCTTCGAGCCAGAGGAGGCCTACGCGGCGGTGCGCCTCGCCTGGAGCTTCCGCGACCTGGACCGGCCCACCTGGGACTGGTGCCTGCAGTTTCTGGAGCACGGCGGCGCCTGCCTGGCGGCCTATCCGCGCTATCGAAAGCTGGAACGGGATCCACCGGCAGGCGTCGCCGGCAGCCCCTTCCGTTATGTGGTGCGGGAGACGGCGGTGGCCCGCCTGCACCGGCTCAACATCGGCACCATCACGGCGGACCGTGCCGTGACGGTGCGCTTCGTGCGCGGTGCCGTGCTGGGCCACGTGGAGGAGACCTTCATCGGTCGCCTCAAGCCGGGCGACGTCTTCTTCTTCGCCGGGCGCCCTCTGCAGTTCGTTCGGCTGCGGGAGATGACCGCCCTGGTGCGCGCCACCAGCGGCAGGAGCGTGATGGTGCCCGCCTGGGCCGGCGGTCAGATGGCCCTCTCCGACCTGCTCAGCCGGCACCTGCGCCAGGAGGTGGATCGCTGTGCCCGGGCCCTTGACGGGGACGCCGGCTTCCACCTGGACGCGCCGGAACTGCAGGCGTTGCGGCCGCTGCTGGAACGGCAGGCCGCCCTGTCCGCCCTGCCCCGCCAGCACCAGTTCCTGGTGGAGTGGTGCTCCAGCCGGGAGGGCAGCCATCTTTACGCCTATCCCTTTGAAGGCCGCTTCGTCCATGAGGGGCTGGGATTTCTGTGGGCCTGGCGGCTGGCCCGTCACCATCGCGGCAGCTTCACGGTCTCGGTGAATGACTACGGCTTCGAACTGCTGGCGCCCCGCGGGTATCCCTTTAAGTCACTCTGCGAGGTCCATGGCGAGGACCTGGTGGATCCGGCGGGGCTGCTGGAGGATCTGGAGCAGGCCGTGAACCTGTCGGAGCTGTGCCGGCGGCGGTTCCGCGCGATCGCCCAGGTGAGCGGCCTGGTGATGAACGGCTATCCGGGCCAGAACCGCACGGGGGGGCAACTGCAGATCAGCGCCGCCCTGCTGTTCGATGTGTTCCAACGGCACGAACCTGACCATCGGCTGCTGCGTCAGGCGCGCAGCGAAGTGCTGGAGTCCCAGCTGGAGACGGGGCGCCTCACCGACACGCTGCGGCGCCTGCAGGCCAGCGAGCGGCTCTGGCACCGCACGGCCCGGCCGGGACCGCTGGCCTTTCCCCTGCTGGCGGAGAGGCTCAACAACCGGATGAGCAACGAATCGCTGCTGGAGCGTCTGGCGCGGCTGCGGCGTCAGGCGGAGCGTGCCGAAGACATCTGACGACAACCTGGGTCCAACGGTCGATGCTGGAGCCGAAGCGACTTATAACGCGAACAGTGCCCCACGGCCGGCAGGAGGCGGGTCCCATGCCGAAACGCGACCGCGGCGGTTTGCCGACCCTGGCCCGGCCCATGGTTCAGGCCATCCCTCCGATCGTTCTCGTTCTGGGGCTGCTGACCACGGGAGTGATCTGCGAGAACCATCGCCGACTCAAGGCCGAGGAGCATCGCCTCACCGAGCGCAGCATCGCCCAGGACATCACCACCAACCTGCGATCCAGGTTCCAGGGCTACGGGACCTACCTCTCCGCGCTGGCCGGCCTCTTCGATGCCTCCGACGCGGTCAGTCCGGAGGAGTTCAGGCGTTTTCACCGTTCCATGGGGCTCACGGAGGGCCACAGCAGAGATTTGCGGGGGTTGGGGTTCGTCGCCGCGACCTCGGCCATCGATGGGCTCGATGTGGAGGTCTGGAACGCCGCCCGGGAGCAGGGCGTGGGCGGCGGCACCGCCGGCAGCCTGGGGATCGGGCCAGCAGCCTTGAGCCACCCCACGGCGGTGGTCTATCTGGAACCCCATGACACGCTCAACAGGCGGGCCATCGGCTCCGACCTGTACCTGAATCCGGACCGACGCGAGGCGATGCTCTGGTCCGCCATGAGCGGTGAACCGGCCCTCACCGGGCCGCTGGTGGTCCAGCGGGACGACGAACGGGCCAAGGAGAAGGTGGACCTGCTGATGCTGCCGGTCTTCGGCCGAAGCACGATTCCGGCCGGATCCGAAATCGATCGGACGGCCACGGTGAGGGGTTGGACGTTCCTGTTGCTGCGGACGGGTCCGCTGATCAAGGACGTGATTGCCGGGATCGACAATCCCCACCTGGCCCACGCTGAGGTGGTGGTCTACGACGGCTCGGTGCCCAGGCAGCGGGGCATTCGCTTCGACAACCGGCCTGACCATGGCCAGGTGCCCCTGTCGCACCCCTCCGAGAGCAGGTTTCAGATCGCCAACCGCCAGTGGCTGGTGGCGGTGCAGCTGGCCCACAACGACCTGCGCCGCAGCGGCCTGAGTGTTCAGCTTCTGATGCTCGCGGCCCTGGGCGGTTTCATGAGCCTGCTGGCGGCCCTCGCCAGTCGCTATCTGGTGCATAACCATCTGGCCGTGGCCAGGGCCCTTCAGGCCTCCGAGCTCGCCAACCGGGAACGGGCCCTGGCCACGGCGGTGTTCGAGACCAGCCCGATCGCCATCCTGGTCACGGATCCTGAAGGGATCATCATCAGCAGTAACAATGCCTTTTCGGAACTCAGCGGATTGTCCCGCAGCGAAGCCATCGGCAAGCCGGCCAGCATTCTGCGATCCCGGCGTCACGGCAAGGATTTCTTCCGGCAGATGTGGAAGGACCTGTCGCGAAAAGGACAGTGGAAGGGTGAAATCTGGAACCGGCATCGAAACAATGAGATCCGGCGGGATGAACTCACGATCATCGCTGTCACCAACAGCCAGAAGATCGTCACCAACTATGTCGGCATGATTCAGGACGTCACGGAGCGCTACACAGAGCAGGAGCATGTCCGTTATCAGGCCATGCACGATTACCTGACGGGTTTGCCCAATCGTGCCCTGCTCATGGAGCAACTCCATCATCATCTGGCCCTGGCCAGACGGTATGGAACGAAGGTGGCGCTGATGTTCCTGGATCTCGATGCCTTCAAGCCGGTCAATGATCATCACGGCCATGCGGTGGGTGATCAGCTGCTCCAGATGGTTGCCGACCGCATGCAGGGGGTGTTGCGGGAAAGCGACGTGCTTTGCCGTCAGGGCGGCGACGAGTATGTGCTCCTGATTCCCGAAGCACCGGATTTCGGCGCCCTGCTGGAAATCGCCCGCAAGCTGCTGGCGGCGGTGGCCAAGCCCTATCCCGGCCTTCCCGAGGACGTGCACGCCTCGATCAGCATCGGTATCGCCCGCTGGCCCGACCATGGAACCGACGCCGAGAGCCTGGTGGTGGCGGCCGATGCGGCGATGTACCGGGCCAAGCATGGCTCAGGCGATCACATCCAGTTCGCCCATCCGAGCGGGATCGCCATGGAGTCCGTGCTGACGGACCCGGCGGCCGATGTCCTCTAGGGAGGCCACCTGCACGGGCGTGATCTGCAGGGACGTGATCTGCAGGGACGTGAGAACGTCAGCGGAGGGGGTGGGATTCGAACCCACGGAATCTTTCGATTCGCCGGTTTTCAAGACCGGAGCCATCAACCACTCGACCACCCCTCCAGGATGGTTGTCCCCGATGGCGGGACCCAGACCTCAGCAATGATCCCATGGGGCGGTGGTTCGCTCCAGCCGGTTGGGAAGCCCCTTGCAGCCGCCGGGGAGCGTCTGACGGGAGCGCAGGCCGCTCCAGCTGGCGAGATAGCTGCGATTGTCAGGGTCGAGCTGGCGGACGGCGCTGAGATTGGCGTTCTCCACGATGGCTCCGGTGCCGGAGCCCACGATCGGATCGGCCGGCTCCCGGGGGTGACGGGGGCTGGCGGTGCCCGCATCGCCATAGAACAGCCGGGTGTCCTGGAGCCGGGCCCCCTCGAGGTCGGCGCCGGCCAGGTTGGCGCCGGCCAGGTTGGCTTCACTCAGGTCGGCCCCGGCGAGGTCGGCCCCGGAAAGGTCGGCGCCGTTGAAGTCGATCGCGCGCAGATCGGTGCCGGCCAGGTCAGCGCCCTTGAGGATGCCCTGGAGGCGGATCACCGGCACCCCCCCGAAGCGATCTTCCTCGTAACTGCCTTGCCCATCGAGGATGGCCCGGCCGAGGCGCTGGTCGCGGCGCAGCGGCGTGAGCAGCCGGGCATGGGAAAGGAACCGCAGGATGCGGGCCTTGCCATCGGCATCGATGCTGCTGAGAACGGCCGCCAGGCGCCCCTCCGCCAGCATCCGTTCCAGGGGCCAGTCCTCCAGCAGACCCTCCTCGTCGCTGATCAGTTCGGAGATGCCGTGGATGAAGCTGTCGATCGTCTGGGCCTGGGTGATGCGGTTCTGCTGGGTGGTCAGCCGCTGGTCCACCATCACCTGGCGCCAGGCGATCATCAGGGCCACCAGGGCCACCAGGATCTGGCCCACGGCACCGATCACCCCCTCACCGAAGGCACCGATCGCTGTCCAGTCACCCCGGCGGTAGATGTCGAGGATCGGGTCGAGCCACCCGAGGGCCAGGGGAGCCGCCAGCAGGGCCAGCAGGAAGGCGATCACCGCCAGCAGACGGACGGCGGACGGATCCTCCAGGCGACCGGCCACCGCCTGCCACAGGGGAGGCACCAGCTGCAGCAGGGCCAGACCCGCTGTGACGCCGGCGGCCAGCACCGCCAGCCAGCTCTGGTGCAGCAGCAGCCCGACCAGAAGCACCAGCAGGGCCAGCAGCAACTGCAGGGCTGCCGAGTGACGCAGCCGGAACCAGAGTCCTCGCATCTGAAACGGGGGGGCCGGCGCGGCCAGTGGCGAACGCTCGTCGAGGTGGGTGCTCATGAAAACGGCGTGTCCTGGAAGTAGAAGCCGGCCGCCAGAATCACGTAGGCGGCCAGCAGGAGCACCCCTTCCAGCCAGTCGGAGCGCCCGTCGAGGCTCACCAGATTGCTCACCAGCACGGCGGTGGCCACGGCCACCACCTCATAGACGTTGAAGCTGAGATCCAGGGGATGGCCAAGAAGGGGACCCACCAGCAGCAGCACCGGCACCACCAGCAGTCCCACCAGCAGGGTGGAGCCCAGGGCCACCGACACCGCCAGGTCCATCTTGTCCTTGCGGGCCATGCTCACGGCGGTGAGGTATTCGGCGGCGCCGCCGAGCAGGGGAAGCAGCACCACCCCGGTGAACATCGCCGACAGACCGGCCGATTCGGTCACCGATTCCACCACGCCGACGAACAGCTCCGATTCGTAGGCCAGACCCAGGGTGGCGGCCAGCAGCACCCCCAGCCAGGGCAGCAGGGGCGGAGGGGCGGCGTGGCCCTGGTGGGGATCGTCGCCTTCCGGCATCAGATCCACCTCCGCCACGGCGTAGAGGGTGCGATGGGTGCGCAGGGAAAACAGCAGGGTCAGGCCGTAGACGAGCAGCAGCACCCAGGCCACGAAGAAGGAAAACGACTGGGCTGCCCCCACCTCCAGCCCGCCGCCGCCGGAGACCATGCCCCGCAGGCTCGGGATCAGGATCGCCAGCAGGGCGAGGGTCATGGCGGATCCGTTCACCCTGGCCACCACCGGCTGGAAGGTCTGCTCGCTGCGCCCGATGCCGCCCACCAGCATCGACAGCCCCAGGGCGAGCAGCAGATTGGCCATGACCGTGCCCGTGATGCTGGCCTTGACGATCTCCACCAGGCCGGCCTTCAGGGCCGCCAGCGCGATGATCAGCTCCGTGGCATTGCCGAACAGGGCGTTGAGGAGGGCCCCGATGGAGGGCCCCAGGGTGATCGAGAGCTCCTCGGTGGCGGTGCTCAGCCAGATCGCCAGCGGGATGATCGAGAGCACGGAGGTGGCGAACACAGCGCCTTCCCCCCAGTGCAGGCGATCGGCGGCCACGGAAACCGGCAGCATCGCCAGAAGACCGAGGGCGATGCGCTGTCGGGTCGGCATGGAAAGGGCTTGGCTGAGCGCCCATTTTGACCGTCCGGCGTCGAAGTGGTGCAGGGGCGATGCCAGAATCCCGGGCATCTGATCGGCTGTTTGTCGCCAAGGCCCCGGTTGACTTCGCCCCATGACCCTTCCCACCGGCAAGGGGTCCTGCACGCTCCTCCCAACGGCTGTCAACCCTCAACTATCTGCCCATTGCTGTCCATCTGCTGCTTGATTCGTCGATGAAGATTCCTGCACCGCCGTTGGAAAGTGAAGGAACCCATCCGGTCGACGATTCCTCAGGTGTCAGGCTCTGGGGTCAGCTGAGGGCGCGAAGACGTTCCCTGTCCATACAGAAGGCCTTCACCCTGATCGCCCTTGTGAACGGACTTGTGCTCGCCTACCTGGTCCTGGCCTCCGTCCAGCTGATCCAGGTCTCGGATGGCAGTTCAACAGAGGCCTACGTTTCGCTGTTTCTGACGTTGCTTCTGGTTGTCCTTGCGATCATCTCCTATCAGATCATCGCCGGTCGGATCATCCAGCCCATCGCACGACTTGTGAACGAAGCCACATTCATTGAAACGAATGATATGGAGAGCCTGCTCACTGTTCGCAACAATGATGAGATTTCAAGGTTGGCACAGGCTTTCAATGTGGTGCTGGGAAAAATGCGGCGAGCGATCACCGACGGTGATCTGGCCAATCAGCAATTGCTGGAGGCCAACCGCCAGATCGCCTCGTCGATTCGCTATGCAGGCCTGTTGCAGCGCTCGATCCTTCCTGACAGACAGCTGCAGGAGACCTTCGGGGACAACCATTTCATCCTCTGGCTGCCCAGGGACACGGTTGGTGGCGATTACTACATTTTTCACGCCGACGGCGGCCGCTGCCTGGCCGGGGTGGCGGACTGCGCCTGCCATGGGGTCTCCGGCGCCATGATGACCATGCTGGCCAGGGCGGGAATCGACCGGTCCATCCTGGAGGTCGGCATCTCCTCGCCTGCCGCCGTGCTCAGCTGCACCGACGCGGCCATGCGCAACCTCCTGCACGATGCCCGGCTGAGCAAGGCGATCGCCACCAGCATGGACATTGGTCTGGTTTGCTTAGATTTCGACTCAAGGACGCTAAGATTTTCCGGAGCGAAGATCAGTCTTTACTGGAGTGACGGTGAGACCATGCACATGATCAGGGGGGACAACCGGGCGATCTGTGACCACCGCGTCGGGGTCTATGCCGACCATGACCTTCCCCTTCAGCCAGACTGTACCTACTATCTGACCACCGATGGCCTGCTTGATCAGTCCGGTGGAGAGAATGGTTTCTCGCTTGGCACCGACCAGTTCACCCAATGGCTGGTCCGTCTGGCCCGTCTGCCGTTGGCGGAGCAACGACAGGGCCTCAGCGATGCCCTGGCCCGCTTCCGTGGGTCCCATCCCCAGCGGGATGACATCACCATCCTTTCCTTCCGCTTCACCTGATGATGGATGGCCCATCCTCCGCAGGCAGGCCGCTCATCGAGCGAGACATCCTTCCACTCTCCGGCTTTTCGCGGCTTGAGAAGATGACGATCTCCACGACGAGCCTGATGTCCCTGAGGGACTTTTTCAGCAACCAGAAAATACTCATCTGCTTCAATGGCCCGATTTCACGCAACCTGATCGGTGAGATCGGCTCCGCTCTCAAGGAGCACATTGAGTCCAACCATGCTCCTGATCTGGAGGTGATGGACGTTTTCAGTGTGTATATCGAAATGAGTCAGAATATACGAAATTATGCGACCAGCCATGGATTCAGCGACGCAGAGTCCTCCGCCACCGTCGTGATCGCTGCTGCAGAGGCTGGCCATTACGCTGTCTGTGCCGGTAACCTCGTTGAAGCAGACGATGGAAAGGCACTGATCGAGCGGATTCAAGCGCTTGCGGGCTGCGACAAGGCCCAGCTCAAGCTGCTCTACAAGGAGCAGCTGCGACAGCCCCATTCCCAGGTGAAGGGCAGTGGTGCCGGTCTTGGTCTGATCGAAATCGCCAGGCGCTCCAGTCAACCCATGGAAGCCTCCCTGGATCCCCTGGAGCCGGGTCGTGCCTTCTTCAGTCTTCGCGCCATCATCTGATCCCATGAGCCCCAGCGAAGTCCAGAACCTTTCCGTTCCCGGTTCCCAGTCCAGCCCTTCGATCCGGGCCGACTGGAATGCCGGCGTGGTGGTCATGAGTGGAGAGTCGTACCCCGAGAACTCGTTCGAGCTCTATGACCAGCTGATCCAGTGGATCGACACCTATCTGTCCAGCCTGGATCGCTCCCTGACCCTGGAGCTGCATTTGAACTATCTCAATACCAGCAGCATTCGTTTCATGATTGATATCTTCGATCTACTGGAGGCCGCCCATACCGCTGGGAAGCAGGTTCTTGTACAATGGATGTTTGATGATCGCAACCCGCGCTCTGCGGAACTTGGCTCCGAATTCAAGGAGGACTATTCGTTTCCATTCCTGATTCTTTCCAGTAATTCCTGATCATGTCCTCTTCTGTTAATTCCGATGAGCAGTTGGAACAGGAGGTCATGGCCTATCTGGCAGATGAGAAATTTTTCGATGATCCGTCAAGGGAATTGATGGCTCGATTATGGAAGCGAATCGAGGAGCAGATCGGTAGGCTGGAAAGGGTCGCTGACATATCTGATCTTTATCAGAATCATTTTCTCGAAGAGCGGCGGAGTCTGACCAAGCGCTACGAGCGTCAATTGCGCCTGCTCGACCGTGTTGTACGTATCTCCGATCTTTATCAGGCCTCACTCAAGGACCTGAACCTCTCGCTGTTTGAGGCGTCCACCCACGATCCCCTCACGGGTATCGCCAACCGACGCTTCATGTCTGAACGCTGTATCCAGGAAGATGAGCGTGTCGCCCGGCATGGAACGACCTATTCCATGATCGTTCTTGATGTGGATCACTTCAAGCTCGTCAATGATGAGTACGGCCATTCCACCGGCGATCTCATGTTGGTGGACTTCGTCAAGGCCCTCACCAAGAGCCTGCGTCATTACGACGTCTGTGGACGCTGGGGTGGGGAGGAATTTCTGGCCCTGCTGATTGATGCCGACCTGAAGACCGCGGAGATCGTGGCCAATCGCATGTTGGCCAACATCCGCAGCATGAGAGTTTCGGTCGACGACATGCAGTTGAGCCTCACCGCCAGCCTGGGACTCACCCAGCACAAGGTCGGTGAGAACTACGACGGCACGTTCCGGCGCGCCGACAAGGCCCTGCTGATGGCCAAGAGCAGTGGTCGGGACCGACTGGTGATCATCGATCCCGATGAAACCTTTGAGAACGGGGAGCTGGAGAGCGTTGTCGCCTCAGGCGACTAGGCACCTCCAACGCTCCACCGCTTCTCAGGGCTCCGGATTCACCCTCAGCTCTCCGGTTTCGCCAGCGGCAGCAGACACTTGTCGGAATCACAGCCGGCGGGGCCGGCCTCCACCAGTTCTCCCCTGTCGTAGCGCTGCAGCGCTTCGAAGAAATCGTCACAGGTGCGGCGCTGTTCCACTTCCGAGACCAGGCGCCGATAGGTGGCCTGATCAATGGGCTCGAAGGGAAGCCTCGGGAAGGTGGCGTTGGCGTCAAACCGGGCCAGCAGGGCCGCTGAGATGTAGCCATCACCCTGCTCGATCGCCTGGTGGATGGCATTCGCCAGGGGCTCGATTTCATGCTCCCTGAATTCGACGGTGGCCGACGTGTTGTGTGCCGTGTAATGGCGTTGAACCTGCATGTAGAAATCAAACTGGGCCATGGCAGAGAAGTTGTTGATCTCCACCACATCGGCTCCGGGAATGTTGGCCCAGCTCACTTCGGTGGGAATTTCCACCAACCATTCGGTACAGCGGGGATCGAATGGATCGTCAAGGAGCCGACCCTGTTCGTCCTTGTCGGACTGGGACGGCACGATGGCGTAACCGAAATCCATGCAGGCCAGCGCCACCGGATCGTTCTTGCGGAAGGTGATCCGCCGGATGAAGCGCTGGGCCTTGGGAGGGTGCCAGCCGGGGCTGGCGCCGGTCAGCAGACTCTTGGTGCCCGCCGGTTGCACCGTGGTGCAGCGGTTGGGTCGCCGGATGCCATGGCGATCGCAGTAGTCCCAGACCGATTCGTTGACGAACTGCTTCCAGCGTTCCAGATAGCGGGCTTCCTCGGCCCGGAAGGACCGGCCTTCCTCGCTGTCCGGTCGGCCGGCCTCCCACCATTGCAGCCAGGGGGTGCCGAAGGCATGAACAAAGAAATCGAACAGACCTGTGAAACTCACCCCCACGATCGGGTCCCAGGCCCGACTCTGGCGGTAGCGCTCCACCTCGAAGCGGTGGTTGAGCAGACAGGCCACCGCCAGACCACCGGCGCGGAAGGCATCTTCCTGGGCCTGATGGTCATGGGGATCGATGCGATTGAGATGGATCTCGGCCAGGTTGCAGTGAAAATCGGCACCGAGAATCTCGCCACAGGGGTTGAGCCCATAGCGGCCCAGCCGGTGCTCCAGTTCCGCCGCGGTGATCTCCGGGTGGTGCAGTTGCAGCCACCGGCCCGCTTCGTCCCGTCCCTGATCGCAGTAGATGCCGATGAACTCGGTCTTGAGTTCCGGTGTGGTGAGCAGGTCGGCATTGGAGCGGGCGATGGCCTCCGGCGCGAACTGAATCGCCCCCTCACCCGACTGGAATTGCTTCGTCACCGCTTCCAGCACCACCTCGCGGCTGGGACGGTGATGAAACACCCGGGTGTGGTTCGCCATCCGCAGCGAATCCCGCTCCGGATCGATCCGCCAGTTGCCGTCGCCGTCCTGTTGCCAGAGGTTGTCCTTGGCCACGGCTGCGGCGGTGTCATCGGCGGAGAACTGGCGCATGCCGGCACTGCGCCGGATGTTGCCGGCCACGATGGTCACGGCGGCCTCGTCGATCAGCAGGCAGCATTCCACCGAGGTCAGCTGGCGTCCCAGGGCCTTGTTCAGGATCTGGGCGACGCGACCGTACAGATCGCCGAGCTTGACCGGATTGGCCATGCCGCCGAAGCCCCGCAGGGTTTCACCCACGGGCCGGACGTCGGAGAGATCGACCGAGACATGAACAGGACCATCGAAGCGCTCATCGCTGCTGAGGTTCAGCAGCAGGCGATAGCTCTCGACCCAGCCGTGGCGGGTGTCTCCGACCCGGACGGTCACCCGGTTGCCTTCGATCCGGTGGGTGGTCTGCTGCTGGCGTGAGCCGATCGGAGTGAGGCCGATGGCGCTGACGCCGTCGATGACCAGAGGGTTGCGGATCCGGGGCAGCCGGTCGATCAGATGGGGTTCGATGATGGCGCCGGTGCCGCAGCCCATCATCGCCAGATCCATCATCAGGGCGAAGGCTTCCCAGTCCACCAGGTTGGTGGAGGTGCAGTTGTAGGCCCCGGAGAAGTTCTCGGGTTTCTCGATCCATTCGGTGCCTCCGATCCACAGCCAGCGGCCGGAAGGGAGTGCCCTCTGGTGACGCTGCATGCGCCGGATCAGATCCACTTCGCTCTGATCGAGGTGGCCGAGCTTCCTCAGGCCTTCCAGGTTGCGTTCGGCCACCTCCTGCCAGCTTTCCCGTCCCCCCGCTTCGGTCTTGCGGCTGTAGGTGCGATAGAAAACCGGGTTGGCAGCCGGGGCGGTGACGGGAAAATCGGCCGCCACGGCCAGCGTGTCGGTGTCTGATCCGGCGGCAGGATCGCTCGCCGGATCAGGCGACGGATCGCTCGACAATGGCGAGAACGGGCGGGCGGCAGACAGGGTCACAGGAGGTTCGGCCGATGCGTGAGCGGCACCATAACGCCACCGGTAGGGTCCGCAACGCTCACGGTGCACCAGCTACGGTGCAACCGGGCCGGGCCGGTTGGGGCAGGAGATATGGAGCGCATCGTCGAGCCGGAATTAATGGACGATGGGCTGCAGGCCCAGGCCTATGCGGCAGCGGATTTCTCAGCCACGGACCAGGCGGTGGTGGACCGGATCGATGGTCTGTTCGCCGGCTCCTTCGCGGCCGGAGGCGATGGCCTGACGATCGTGGATCTTGGCTGCGGTCCGGGCAACATCACCCTGCGGCTGGCCCGGCGCTGGCCGGCGGCGGCGGTGGTCGGCATCGATGGTGCGGCGGCCATGCTGGCGATTGCCGAGCAGCGCCGGCGATCGGATCCGATCGCCTGCCGCGGGGTGCGCTTTCACCGGTCGGTGCTGCCCGATCTTCCCCTTGCCGAGGGCCCCTTCCAGCTCCTGGTCAGCAACAGCCTGCTGCACCACCTCCATGACCCCCAGGTGCTGTGGCGCAGCGTGCTTCGGCTGGCGGCGCCAGGCGCGAACCTGTACATCAAGGATCTGCGGCGACCGGCCAGCTCCGCGATCCTCGAGGATCTGGTGCATCGCCATGCGGGTACGGCGCCGGCGGTGCTGCGGCGTGACTATGCCCATTCGCTGCGGGCGGCCTTCTCCGTGGAGGAGGTGACGCGGCAGCTGGCGTTGGCCGGTCTCGAGGGGCTGCAGGTGCGCGAACGGGAGGACAGATATCTGGAGGTCCACGGCCCGCTTCCCTGAGCGACCTGGTCGGGACGCCGATGCCACTTGCTGTGGTGGGGAGAATGGCCGGTCCCATGCCTCCACCGCCATGGACCGGATGCGCCCCCGGGGCTACCGCTGGTCCCTGCTGCTGACCGCTCTGATGGCGCTTCCTGCGGCCGGACCAGCGGCGGCCGCTCCTGCGGCGGCTGGGTCCGGGGTGCTGCTGGCCCCCGTCTGGATCCAGCGCACCCCCAGCCCTTCGGGCAGTCTCGCGGCGAGCTGGGAGGCCCTGCTGTTCGCCCAGCTGGAGGAGGGGGACCGGAGCTGGCAGCCGAGGCTGCAACGGTTGCCGAACGGCCGGATCCGCTACTTCTATCGACGCCGTCCGGGGGAGCCGCCGTTGAGCCTCCCCCAGATTCAGGCCCTGCTGCGGCAGCCACCCCGTTTCGATCGGGAGCGGCAGACGATCAGCGAGCTGCTGGCCCAGCTGCGGCGGCTCGGCGTGACGGTCGAGCTCAGGCCCCCCCGGTCGCCGATCGCTGCCGGCGAGTGGGATCCCTCCCGGGCCGCCCTGCGGGTGCGTCCGGATGTTCCGTCGGCGGGCAGCCTCGATTTTGCCCGGGTGCTCAACCATGAGGTGATCCATGTGGCCCAGAGTTGCCGCGGGGGAGGGGTGCGGCGCGCGCCGGTGCCCCTGGGGCTCCCCCGTCGCCTCAGCCGCGAGAACGCGCAGCTGATGGATCTGCCGCTGTATTCCCGCCTGCCGGCCAGGGCGCGCCTGCTGGAGGAGGAAGCCTTTGCCAACCAGGAGGATCTCTCCCTCGGCCAGGCCCTGTTGGTTCGTCTCTGTCGGCCAGCTTCCGGATACTGAATCGAAGTACGATTCATCGATGGCACCGGTGCGATCCAGCGGATCGGTTCCGCTCCCCCGCCACGCCTGCCGACCCATCGGAACGCCACCCAATGAACGGGGAAGACCACCAGGAACCCGATGGCGGGGGGGCAGACGCGGGGATCACGGAGCGTGCGGATGCAGGCCCTGCCGGTTCATGGTCTTCCGAGTTGGCGGGACTGTTCCGTTCCTGTGCCGATCAAAGCCAGGGCATGGTCACGATTCAACGCGACGAGTTGTTGTTTAAGGAGGGCGATCCCACCGATTCGCTCTACCTGCTGGAGTCTGGTCGCATCCGGGTCTTCATCCAGAATGCGAGTGGGCAGGAAATCACCATTGCCAGCCTTGCCGAGGGAAGCATCATCGGCGAGATGACCCTTTTTGGCGAATCAACCCGTTCGGCCTCCTGTGCTGCCGAGAGTGAGCAGGCCACGCTGCTGCTGTTTCCGAATGCCACCGCTGTCCAGCTGCTCGACCGCAATCCCCATCTCAGGCGCACCTTGTTTCGTTCGCTCATCCAGCGATCCCGAAGCATGCTGGCCTTCATCGATGAATTCAGCAGCCTCACCCAGTTGGTGGCTTCCGGCAGCTATGGCGATGTGCAGAAGTACATCAATGAAACGGCCGATGGTGGTGATAACACGATCAAGGCAGCCCGGGCTTCGTTCACCCAGATGCTGGAAAGAGTCAGGCTGCGGGAAAATGAACTCCAGCAGAAGATTCAGACCCTGAGCATTGAAATCGACCATGCGCGAGCCCGCATGGAAGTGGATGAGATCGCCAGTGCCGAAGGCTTCCTGGATCTGCTGGGCAAAGCGGAGTCGATCCGCTCCCGCAGCCGCAAGATGCCCTGAAGAAGGATCGTCCCATGGGCCGTGGGCCTAATGGGGGACGGCCCGCAGGGTGAGGGAGTTCAGCAGCACAAACAGCACCGCACCGGCCAGAAACCAGACGTAGGAGGAACGATCGGGGTTGGGCAGTTCCACCAGGAACACGTTGTAGATGATGATCCCCGCCAGCAGGGAAATGCAGGCGAGCAGGTAGGCCTGCGGCAGCACGTTGCCCAGGGCCAGACCGAGGGCCGCGGTGAGGGCGATGGCCAGGGGGGTGGGAACGTACTGGCTGTAGTGCTTCATGTTCTCGTCATTGAGGCTCAGCAGCTCAAAGCAGAGATGCAGGGAAAACGTGACGAGATAGAGAATGATGCCGATGCTGCTGGTGAGATGGCTGACCTGGTAGGGCAGGGTCAGCAGGATGAGAGAAGAATAGGAGATGAACACATAGCCAGAGATGCGGAAGGAGAGATTCTTCTCATGGGATTTCGAGTGCACGAAGGCCCACTCTTCCATCCCCCTGGTACGTTCCTGGGCCAGGTGGCGGCAGTAATGCTGCAATCCCTTGAAGATCAGCAGGCCGAGCAGCGCCAGGGAGTAGGTGTTGAAGAAGGGAATCTTGATTTCACTGTTGAACAGCTCCATTTCTGGAATCAACAGGATGAACACATAGGCTGCCGCCATTCCGCCGGCAAAGGAGCGAATGCCGAAAGGCCAGGACAGGTGCTTGGGCTGGGAAGGATTCTTGCTGCGGTTGATGTACTTGTTGATGGCCGGGGCGTAGAAGCCGAACCCCATCAGAAGGGCGTAAAGGATGATCAGGCAGAGGGCGGTCGACGGCGGAATCGGCAGCGCTGCCTCGGAGGCCCGGGCCGCGACGCCATGGGGTTCCGGCAGACTCATGGTGCGGAGGCCTTGACCTTGAGGCCGAGCAGCTCGAGGATGGAATCGGCCATGGCCTGGATTCCCCGGGAGAGGGGATGGTCGGGCTCCTGCAGGCAGAAGAGTCCGGTGCCGCCGTAGCGGATGATGTCATCGGACTGGGGCAGGATTCCCAGACATTCCTCCCGGTAGGTGGCTTCGATCGTCTGTTTCAACTGACTCCAGTCGGAGGAGGTGAGGGCCTTGTTCACCAGCAGCCTGATGTCCGGGACGCCGAGTTTTCTGGCCACATCCACCGCCACCGCCGTGCCCTGGTAATCCTGGCGGTCGGGGCGCAGCACCATCACCAGGAGGTCGGACACGGTGATGGAGTACAGGGTCGGTTCGTTGAGTCCGGGATGGGTGTCGATCAGCAGCAGATCGAGTTCTGCTGATTTGATGAATTCCCGGAAGATGTCCACCATGGACTCCATGGGATAGGACTCCCTGACGATCTGCGCGATGTCCCCCGGTTTGGGACTGCCGGGCAGCAGCAGCACCCGTCCATCCGAGGGCAGCGCCTCGGGGGTGACATCGATGATCGCCTCCTCCAGCGGATAGCTCTTCTGCAGGATTCCATTGACCGTCTTCGACGGCTGGTCCTGACCGAAAAGGATGTGGATGCCTGGCGATGGCAGGTCGGTATCCACGATCCCCACCCTCAGCCCCGTGCGGGCGAAGGCGATGGCCATGTTGGCTGTCGCGTTGGATTTTCCCGTGCCGCCCCTGTAGCTGTGGGTGGCGATGATCCGTGGCTCAGGCATCTGTTGGTTGACTCGGCCTGCCGAAGGATCCAGGAAAGCTTGACCATGAAATCAGGTTCTTCCAGGAACGTCAACGCAGGCAGGGCGGCGGCTCCGGCTGCCTGGGCAGGGGTGCGCGGGTCATCCTGCCTGGCAGGCTGGCTCCATGATCAGCCGCCCTCCTGTCTCCCCGTCGCCCGATCCGGAAGCCGCCGCCCTGGCCGAGGCGGTGAGCCGGCGCCGCAACTTCGCGATCATCTCCCACCCCGACGCCGGCAAGACGACCCTCACCGAGAAGCTCCTGCTCTACGGCGGGGCGATCCAGCAGGCCGGCGCCGTCAAGGCCAAGGGGGAACAGCGCAAGGTCACCTCCGACTGGATGGAGCTCGAGAAGCAGCGCGGCATCTCGATCACCTCGACGGTGCTGCAGTTCGACTACGCCGACAGCACCGTGAACCTGCTGGACACCCCCGGACACCAGGACTTCTCCGAGGACACCTACCGCACCCTGGCCGCCGCCGACAACGCCGTGATGCTGGTGGATGCCGCCAAGGGACTCGAACCCCAGACGCGCAAGCTGTTTGAGGTCTGCCGCCTGCGGAGGATTCCGATCTTCACCTTCATCAACAAGATGGATCGGCCGGGACGGGAACCCCTCGATCTCATCGACGAGATCGAACAGGAACTGGGTCTGGCCTGCTGGCCGGTCAACTGGCCCATCGGCAGCGGTGACCGTTTCCATGGGGTGATCGATCGGCGCAGCCACGACCTGCTGCTTTTCGAGCGGGCGGAGCGGGGACGCCAGAGCCGGGAGCGGCGCCTGCCCCCCGGCGATCCCGATCGGGACACCCTTGTGGAACCTGATCTGCTGCTCCAGGCCACGGAGGAACTGGAGCTGCTCGAGGGGGCCGGTGCCGGCCTCGACCTGGACAAGGTGCATGCCGGGGAGCTCAGTCCGGTCTTCTTCGGCTCGGCGATGACCAATTTCGGCGTGCGGCCCTTTCTCGATGCCTTCCTGGAGCTGGCCCAGCGGCCGGTGGCGCGGGAGAGCCGGGAGGGCCCCGTGGATCCGCTGCGGGCCGACTTCAGCGGTTTCGTCTTCAAGCTGCAGGCCAACATGGATCCGCGCCACCGGGATCGGGTGGCCTTCGTGCGCGTCTGCAGCGGCAAGTTCGAGAAGGACATGACCGTGCGCCATGCCCGCAGTGGCCGCACCATCCGCCTCTCCCGCCCCCAGAAGCTGTTCGGCCAGGATCGGGAGGTGGTGGAGGATGCCTATCCCGGCGACGTGATCGGGCTCAACAACCCCGGCATGTTCGCCATCGGCGACACGTTGTATGTGGGGCCGAAGGTGGAGTACGAGGGCATTCCCTGCTTCAGCCCCGAGATCTTCGCCTGGCTGCGCAACCCCAACCCATCCGCCTTCAAGAGCTTCCGCAAGGGGGTCAACGAACTGCGCGAGGAGGGGGCCGTTCAGGTGCTTTACGACACCGATGCCAGCAAGCGGGATCCGATTCTGGCCGCCGTCGGCCAGCTGCAGCTGGAGGTGGTGCAGTACCGGCTGGAGCACGAGTACGGAGTCAAGAGCCGGCTCGAGCCCCTGGAATTCAGCGTGGCCCGCTGGGTGAGCGGCGGCTGGCCGGCGCTTGAGAGCGTCGGGCGCCTGTTCAACTGCAAGACGGTGCGGGATGCCTGGGCGCGTCCGGTGCTGCTGTTCCGCAACGACTGGAACCTGCGCCAGCTGCAGGAGGACCACCCCGAGCTGGAGCTGCATGCGGTGGCCCCGGTGGTGAGTGGGGTGGAGCCGATCGCTCTCTGAAGGCTGGGGCGGGTTTGCCCCCTCGCGCAGGCACGGACCAGCCGCCAGAATGAAAGCAACAATTCGTCACGCCGTAACGGACGGTCACTGCGATGCCTCGATCCGTGACTCCCTCCCCGCTCTGGCTGGTACGCCCCCGCAGCGACGGTGGCAGTGATTTCGTCAGCTTCCGGCCATCGCAGGGGGCGGTGGAGATCCGCGAAGGCAGCCATCTCCCCCCCCAGATGCCCCTGCTCAAGCGCCGGCGCTGTCTGGCGATCGAGGAGGCCGAGGCCTGCCGGCGCCGTCTGCAACAGGAAGCCGGATATCACCGCAGTGAACCGCTTTTTTGATGGCGCCTCGATACGCTCGTTGGTATGAATCAAGGATCCGACGAAGCCCATCGGGCGGCAGGCGCCTCCGACCCCTACCAGAGGCTCGGTGTGCCCCCCGATGCCTCCTTCGATGCCGTCCAGGAGGCCAAGCTGGCCCGGCTCGCCGAGGCGGGTGACGACCCCATGGCCCGCTCCCGCATCGAGGCCGCCTATGACGCCGTCCTGATGGACCGTCTCAAGGAGCGCCAGCAGGGGCGTGTCAGCAGCGCCGCCCGTTCCGCTTCCCAGAGAGAGCAGGCCACACCGCCGCCGAGCCGACCGGCCCTCTCGGCCCTGCCGAGCCTGCCCCAGCTGCCCCCCGCCAGGTTGCCGCGGCCGCGCCTTTCCCTGCCCCAGTTGCAGCTGGCCACGGGCAGGGAACGGTGGTTTCCCCTGGCGGCCGATGGCGCCCTGCTGCTGCTGTTGATTCTTTTGCCCGGAGCGGCACCGGAGCTGCTGGTGGCTTTCGCCACCGGTGTCACCCTGCTCAACCTGCAGCGGCGCAATGGCCGTTTCCTGGCGGCCGTGGGCTGGTGCTTCGCCCTGCTGTGTGCCGGTCTGGTGCTCGGCGGGCTGGCGGTGGGTGGTCTGGCCCCGCTGGCCTCTGCGGGCCTGATCCTCTCCCCGGAGCAGATCCAGAGCATCCCGGCCATCCTGCTGCTGCTGCTGGGCGCCCTGCTGATCGCCTGAGCCCCCCGGCTCAGGCGATCGCCAGTTCGTTGATCAATTCCTGCAGTTCCGGTGCATCCACCCGGTACACCTCATTGCAGAAATGGCAGGTGAGCTCCGCCTGGCCGTCCTCGTGGAGCATGGCGCTGAGTTCGTCGCGGCCCAGCAGTTTCAGGGCGCTGACACTGCGGCGGCGGCTGCAGGGACAGTGGAAGTGGACCGCCTGCTCGGCCTCCGCAGCCTCCAGGGGATGGGGATCCAGATCCGGAAAGATGTCCTCGAACAGGGCGTGCAGATCGTCGGCATGGGCGGCGAGCCGTTCGCTGAACCGGTTGATCTCGCGGCAGCGCTCCTCCAGCAGGGCCACCAGGGCCGGCTCCCGGGCGGCGCGGGGCAGCACCTGGACCAGCACCCCCCCGGAACAGCGCACCCCGGAGCTGTCGATCCGCTCCCCCACGAACAGGGCCGAAGGCGTCTGCTCGGAATGGAGCAGGTAGGACGCCACGTCCTCGCCGATGCCGCCGCTCACCAGTTCCACCGTGCTGCTGAAGGGCTCCCCTTCCCCCCGGTCCCGCACCACGTGCAGGTAGCCGGTGCCGGTGGCGCGGCGGAAGTCGAAGTGGTGGCCGCCATCGGCTTCGCTGACCAGATCCAGCTCCAGCCCGGGCTCCCCTACATAGCCCCGCACCGTGCCGTCGCGGCCTGCATCCACCATCAGTCCGCGCAGGGGGCCGTCGGACTGGATCCGCAGATTGACCCGGCCATGGGTCACCTTCATGGAGCTGGCCAGCAGCAGGCCGGCGGTCATGGCCCGGCCCAGCAGGGCGGTGGTCAGGAAGGAAAGGTCGTGACGCCGCCGGGCGTAGCGGCTGGCGACGGTGGTGGTGACGGCGACCATCCGAATGCCGCCACCGGCGCCGGTGGCCCTCAGCAACCGATCCGCCATCGCCTCGCCTGTTTCTACTGGCAGCCATCGTAAGGAGCACCGCCGACCGAGCCCGGCCACGGGGAGGCTTCGGCTTCAGGGCGCCGGCTGCAGCCGCAGGTTCTCCAGGGGCCGGAGCTCGCCATTGTCCAGTCGCCATCCCTGCTCGATCACGCCCCGGAACAGTTCCGGTTCGTGGGTGACCACCAGCAGGGCCCTCTCCCGGGCCAGCTCCCCCAGCAGCTGCAGCACCTCCTCCCGCACGGTCCAGTCGAGGCCGGCCGTGGGTTCATCCAGCAGCAGCACCCGGGCATCCCGCACCAGCTGGACGGCCAGCGCCAGCCGCCGCTGCTGGCCGCCGCTGAGCCGCTCCGGGGCCTGCTGCAGGGAGATGGCGCCGAGGCCCACCTGGTTCAACACCGCCTCGGCCTTCTCGGCCGTCAGGCGCCGCTGGCCCAGCTTCAGCTCCTGACCCACCGTCAGCCCCAGGAAATGCCGTTCCGGGAACTGGAACACCAGGCCGCAGAGCCAGCGCCGCTGCCGGCTGCTGAGGGCTTCGCCGTTCCAGAGAATGCGGCCCCCGTCCGGTTCCGCCAGCCCGCAGATCACCTCCAGCAGGGTGGTCTTGCCACTGCCGCTGCGGCCCGCCACAAGGGCGGGGGCCCCCACCGGCAACTGGAAGGCCACGTCCCGCAGCACGGGGGCGGGCGATGTGGCGGGGTGATACCGCAGTCCGGTGACGTCGAGCATCGTTCCAGCATGGAGCCCCGGGCCCGGCGGTCGGGGGGCGTGTTGGATGGGGGAGTCTGTTCCCGGTTCCTGCCGATCCCCCATGGACGTTCGATTTCGCGACGTGGATCCCTTCAACTGCTGGATCTGGCTGCGGTTCGCCGACCCGCCGGGCGGCGCCGAGCGGGGCTATGTGGAAACGGCCTTCGACAGCTGGTTCTTCCTCGGCAAGCTGGGGGCCTTCAATGCTGAAAACCTCCAGACCCACGAATCAGGCATCGACCTCAGCTGGCTGGCCTACGACAGCGACGTTGCCGACGGCTCGCTGCCGGCCCTGATGCACAACATGGGCCCGATGGAATACCAGGACGACTGGGCGCGCTGCTGGGTCGACATGGGCACCAGTGATGCCCTGGCCCTCGATGTGCTGATCAACGCCCTGCGCCAGCTCGACAACGACGTGCTGGAGATCACCGAACTGGTGATCGGCGGTCTCAACGAGGACTGGCCGATCGAGGAGGAACCGGCATCGCCGTTTTTCCCGACGCCATGAGCCGGGAGCTGCGGCGCCTGCTGATCGCTCCGGAGCGGATCGCCGCGGCCTGTCGCGACGGGACCGGCGAGCTGCGCGTCGCCCTGGAGTCGGGCGAACGCCATTACCTGGCGCGGGTGCTGCGGTACCGCCCCGGGGATCGGCTGGCGGTGGTCGATGGTTGCGGACACCTCTGGAGCGCTGTGCTCGAGCCGGAGGACCGGTTGCGCTGGGAACAGGCGCTGGAGGCTCCGCTCGCTCTGCAGGAGCCGCCCCAACCCCTGCTGACACTGGCCATGGCCGTTCCGAAGCGGGAGGCGGATCTGGTCTGGCGGATGGCCACCGAACTGGGGGCCGACCGGCTTCAGCCCCTGCTCGCCCGCCGGGGGGTGCCGGGGGAACGCTGCCCGATCAGCCGCTGGCAGGAGATCCTGCGGGAGGCGAGCGAGCAATGCGAGCGCCTCTGGCTGCCCGAGCTGGGCCCTCCCCTGGAGGCCAGCCCCTGGCTGGCCAAGCCTGTCGACGGGGTGGCCCTGCTGGCCACCACCCGCCGGTCTGGCCTGCAGCCCCTGATGGAGGTGCTGCAGGAGCTGCACGATCCGGCGTGTGACGCGAGCTGCACGAGCGGCCTGCAGCTCGCGGTGGGTCCCGAAGGCGGCTGGACGCCCCAGGAGGAAGCGGTGGCCGAGGCGGCAGGCTGGCGGCCCGTGAGTCTGGGGCCCACGATCCTGCGCACGTCCACGGCCGCGGTGGCGGGGCTGGCCCAGCTGAGCGCGTGGCGGGCGCTCAGTTGCGCATCATGCCCGCCGCCATCGCCTTGAAGCCCGCCAGGTTGGCGCCGCCGGTGCGGCGTCGCATCGGATTGGCGCCGCCGGGAGTGAGGAACTCCGGAGCGAAGGTGGCGTTGCTCGGGGCGGGCCGGCTGGCTTCGGCGGCGGCCAGTTCGGCCGCGATGGCGGCGGCCGTGGTCAGGACCGATGCACCGTCGCTGGGAGCGTCGCCGGCGGTGGCAGGGGCTGCGGCCGCCGGTGCCGCCTTCTTGCCAGGGGCCGGCTTCTGTTCTGCCTTGGGCTCGGCCTTCGGCGGGGCCACGACAACGGGCTTCTGCTTGTCCTCGCCACCACCCAGGTCAAGGAAGAACTTGGGCCGTTTGAAGACCATGGGAACGCACAGCCAGGGTGAAGGGATTATCCGCCGCCGATGGCAGCAACGGCCGCTCCGCTTAGATCTGTGCAACACATCGGGGCCCCGCCATGCTGTCGCTCCCCCTCCAGGACCCGCTCCACTGGGGGACCGCCCTGGCGATCAACGGGCTGCTGATCGCGGTGGCGCAGCGCCTGCCGCTGCTGACCCCGGCGGGCTGGATCCATGCCGGCCTCCTGGGCACCCTGCTCTGGGGGAGCCTCGGCCCACCGGGCTGGCTGGCGGTGGTGGCCTACCTGGCCCTGGGCAGCCTGGTGACGAAGCTGGGCTTTCGCCGTAAGCGTGACCTGGGGCTGGCGGAGGCCCGCGGCGGCCGGCGCGGACCGGAGAACGTCTGGGGATCGGCCCTGGTGGGGGCGGTGCTGGCCCTGCTGACGACCCTGGTGCCACCGGCCTGGACCCCCGGGCTGCTGGTGGGCTTCGCCGCCAGCTTCGCCGCCAAGCTGGCCGACAGCTTCGGCAGCGAGATCGGCAAGCGCTGGGGCCGCCACACGGTGCTGATCACCAGCCTGCGGCCCGTTCCCCCAGGCACCGAAGGGGCTGTGAGCCTGGAGGGCACGGCCGCCAGCCTGCTGGGCAGCGTGCTGATGACCCTGGTGATGCTGGGGCTGGGTCTGATCGCCGGATGGCCCACGGCCGCGCTGGTGGCCTCCGTGGGGCTGGTGGCCACCCTGATCGAGAGCCTGATGGGGGCCTCCCTCCAGCACCGCTGGCCCTGGCTCACCAACGAAGTGGTGAACGGTGTTCAGACGCTGCTGGCGGCCCTGCTGGCCATGGGGCTGCTGCCCGCGCTGCCGGCGGCGCCGGGCTGATCATCCCCGGTCAGCCGGTGCTGTCGCCGCCGGCCAGGCCCCGTTCCTGGCGCCAGGCGATGGCGGCGCTCCGCAGCCGGTCAAGCAGGGCATGGCAGCGCCGCTGGGCCTGGCGCGGCGGCATCCCCAGCTGCTGGCCCAGCTCCACCCAGGTGCAGCCCACCTGGATCCGGCCCACCAGCAGCTCCCGCTGCAGGGGATCGAGGGCCTCCAGCTGCTTGCGCAGCCAGGCCCGTTCGGCGGCCTGGGTGCCGCTGTCTAGGGCGGTGGCCTCCCCCGACCCGTCAGGGGCCGGGGAGGCCAGCAGATCCAGCAGACAGCTGCCCGCCCCGGGTTCCGCGGCCCCCTGGCCGAGGGGGGCATCCAGGCTCTGCACCCGGCTGGCCCGGCGCACCTGCAGCGCTTCCTCGAGTCGCTGGGGGTCGCAGGCCAGGGTGGTGGCCAGGGCCTCGGCCGGCAGGGGATCGAGCCCCTGGCGGCGGCGGGATTCCTGCAGCGACTGCACCTGCTGGTGCAGGTCCCAGAGGGGACGGGGAGGCCGCACCAGCGGCTGCCGGTCGCGGCGCTCCCGCTGCATGGCTCCCTGGATGTACGGCACCGCGAAGCTGCTGAGGCTGACCTTGCGGGCGGGATCGAAGGCTTCGATGGCCCGGATCAGGCCCAGACTGCCCACCTGGGCCAGATCGTCGAACCCCAGGCCGCTGTCCTTGCTCTGGCGGCCGGCGATGGCGAACACCAGGGGCAGGTTGTCCTCCACCAGCAGATTTCGCCAGCGCAGCCGGCTCGCCGGGTCGTCGGCCTCCGCGTAGGCCTTCAGCCGCCGTCGGTTGCGGCTGTGGCGATCCAGGACGGCAACGGGACGCTCGTGGCAGCTGGCGCAGGATTCCGGCGGGGACTCACGCCGGGCCGCCAGCACGGCCAGGGGGGGAGGCGGTGGGGGTGGAAGGCGATCCACGGCAGGGCTGGGTGCATGGTGGGTTCTTTCATGGTTTCTCCTGCCGCGGCCGGAGAAATCACCCCATGGGGGGAGTTCCGTTCACCCGTTGGAGTGATGCCATTGCCGCCCTCAGCGGGCAAGGGTCACCGCCACATGCGGCTCCAGTCCGGCCCACTCCAGCAGCGCCGGCCAGCGGCGGACGCGCTCGTAGACATGGGCGTGGCCATCACTGTTGAGGTGCAGCCCGTCGCTGCCCAGCCATTGCAGCCAGCGGTGATCCGCCAGCAGGTTCTCGAGGAGGGGCAGGAAGGGGATGTCGGCCTCCATGCAGGCCTCCTCCAGCAGACCTTCGTAATGACGGGCGGCCGCCAGGTCGTACCAGAGCATCTCGGCGAAGGGCATCACCGCCTCGTCCACCGGTGTCAGGCCCAGCATCAGCACGGGCGCGATGGCCTGGAGGCGGGGCAGCAGCTGCTGCAGACCGAACAGGAAGGCCTCCGGCGCCAGCTGGTGGCGGCCGTCGGGGCGGCCCACCCGGGCCGTGTCGTTGAGGCCCACCGACAGCAGGATCCCCTGGGGTTTCTGCCGCCGCAGTTCCCCCCGGCTGCCCACCTCCGCTTCGGCCCTGGCCGCCAGCCGCTCCAGGCCATCCCCCCGCACGCCGAGGCCGTAGAGCACAGGCCCGTCCGGCAGCTCCAACCAGTGGCGCCGCAGGCGCTCGCACCAGCCACCCTGCTCCGGATCGCCCCAGCCGTAGACGCCGCTGTCCCCCAGCACCACCAGCTTCCTGGCCACTCCCATCAGCGCCCGCCCGGCTGGCAGCGATCTTCCACCATGGAGTCGCTGATCAGAGGGCCCGGCTGAAGTCCCGCAGCCGCTGCAGGCCGTCCTGGATCGTCGTCGGCGCGGCGGCACAGGAGAGCCGGATGCAGCGATCGTCACCGAAGACGACCCCCGGCACCACCGCCAGGCCCACCTCCTCCAGCAGCCGTGTGGAGAGGGTCATCGAATCCAGGCCCCAGTCGCTCACGTCGGGGAACGCGTAGAAGGCCCCTTCGGGGGCGAGCAGGGTCACGCCATCGATGGCCATGAGTCCCTCGCTGAGCAGGCTGCGGCGCTCGGTGAACTGCTCCGCCATGGTGCGGACGCAGTCCCGTGAACCGCTCACGGCCGCCAGGGCGCCGAACTGGGCGAAGCTGCAGACGTTGCTGGTGCTCTGGCTCTGCAGGGCGCTGGCGGCCTTCACCACCGGCAGGGCTCCCGCCAGCCAGCCGATCCGCCAGCCCGTCATCGCCCAGCCCTTGGCGAAGCCGTTGACGATGAAGATCCGCTCGGCCAGGTCGGGGGCCACGGCCGCCAGGCTGTGGTGCTCATGGCCCGGCGACAGGAGCATTTCGTAAATCTCGTCGCACACCACCTGCACCTGGGGATGGCGCCGCAGCACCGCGGCGATGTCCTCCAGCTCCTGGCGGCTCAGCACCATCCCGGTGGGGTTGGAGGGGCTGTTGAGGACCAGCAGCCGGCTGGCGGGGGTGATGGCGGCTTCGAGCTGGTCGGGACCGAGGCGGAAGCCGCTGGAGGCATCGGTGCGCAACTGGCGGACGCTGGCTCCGGCCAGGTGGGCCATTTCCGGATAACTGAGCCAGTAGGGGGCCGGCAGCAGCACCTCATCGCCGGGATTGAGCAGCACCTGAAACAGGTTGTAGAGGGCCTGCTTGCCCCCGTTGGTCACCAGCACCTGTTCGGCCCTGGTCGGCACCCCGTTCTCGTGGCTGAGCTTGGCGGCGATCGCCTCCCGCAGGGCTGGCTCTCCGGCCACGGGGCCATAGCGGGTGTGGCCGGATTCCAGGGCCTCGGCCGCCGCCTGACGGATGAAGGCGGGAGTGTCGAAATCGGGTTCGCCAGCGCTGAGGCTGCAGATGTCACGGCCTTCACCCCGCAACTGCCGGGCCTTGGCCGTGATGGCGAGCGTGAGCGAAGGCTGCAACGCCTGCGCCCGGGCGGAGAGCAGCAACGGGGCCGGCATGGCAGCGAGCGCCTCCTGTCGGGCGCGGTTCGGCAATCCAGCCATCCTGCCCCATGCCCCGGACCCCCCTGCAGCCGGAACGGGAGGATCGCCAACAATGGGTCCATGGCCGCCGATCCGCTCCAACCGGAGCTTCCGTTCCCCGATCCCCTCTCCGATCCGATCCCCGGAGAGACGCCCATCCGCGAGACGCCCATCCGCCTCTCGGAGCTGGAGGGCGCGTGCGGGCATTGCCGGCGCTGCGATCTGGCGGAGGGACGGCAGCAGGTGGTGATCAGCCGGGGGGATCCCCGCTCCCGCCTGATGCTGATCGGTGAGGGGCCCGGGGCCCAGGAGGACGCCAGCGGGCTGCCGTTCGTGGGCCGCTCCGGCCAGCTTCTCGATCAGCTGTTCGCCGGCGCGGGACTGGACACCAACGCCGACGCCTATCTGTGCAATGTCGTCAAGTGCCGGCCGCCGGAGAACCGCCGGCCGACGGCCAGGGAAATGGCGGCCTGTGCCCCCTGGCTGGATGTTCAGATCACCGCCGTGGATCCCGCCGTGATCCTCCTGATCGGTGCCACGGCCCTGGAGGGCGTGCTGGGGATCAAGGGCGGCATCACCCGACTGCGGGGCCAGTGGCGGCCGTGGCGGGGTCGCTGGCTGATGCCGGTGCTGCATCCCTCCTATCTGCTGCGCCATCCCTCCACCGAGCCCGGCAGCCCCCGATGGCACACCGTTCAGGATGTCCGGGAGGTGCGACGGCGGCTCGAGCAGGATGGACTGCTGGCGCCCCGGTTGGGTGACGGTGCCGACCGACCGGCTCCCCCCTCTTTGTGACAGGCTTTGGCCATTCTCCGGCCCCCTGCCCGATGACCGGCACCCTGGCCCGAACCGGTTCCTCCCCCACCGGCGAACCAGCCCCTGCCAGCGCCCCCGACTGGGCGAGCGATCCCCGCTTCGACACCGTGATCCGGCGTCGCCCGACGCGCAGCGTCCGGGTGGGCGATGTCTGGGTGGGCAGCGAGCACCCGGTGGTGGTGCAGTCGATGATCAATGAGGACACCCTCGATGTGGAGGGTGCCACCGCCGGCATCCGCCGGCTGCATGAGGCGGGCTGCGAGATCGTGCGACTGACGGTGCCGAGCCTGGGCCATGCCCGGGCGGTAGGTGAGATACGACGGCGCCTGGAGGACTCCTATCAGCCGGTACCCCTGGTGGCTGATGTCCACCACAACGGCATGAAGATCGCCCTGGAGGTGGCCCAGCACGTCGACAAGGTGCGCATCAACCCCGGCCTCTATGTCTTCGACAAACCCGATCCCAGCCGCACGGAGTTCACCCCGGAGGAGGTGACCGCGATCGGCGAGCGCATCCGCTCCACCCTCGAACCCCTGGTGAGCCTGCTCAAGGAGCAGGACAAGGCCCTGCGCATCGGCGTCAACCACGGCTCCCTGGCGGAGCGGATGCTGTTCACCTATGGCGACACGCCGCGGGGAATGGTCGAGTCGGCGATGGAGTTCATCCGCATCTGCGACCAGCTCGACTTCCACAACATCGTCGTGTCGATGAAGGCCTCGCGGGCGCCGGTGATGCTGGCGGCGTACCGGATGATGGCCCATCGCATGGACATGGAGGGGTTCCCGTACCCCCTCCACCTGGGGGTCACCGAGGCCGGCGATGGCGACTACGGCCGCATCAAGAGCACGGCCGGCATCGCCACCCTGCTGGCGGAGGGGCTGGGGGACACGATCCGGGTGTCGCTCACCGAGGCGCCGGAGAAGGAGATCCCTGTCTGCTACGCGATCCTGCAGGCCATGGGGCTGCGCAAGACGATGGTGGAGTACGTGGCCTGTCCCAGCTGCGGCCGCACCCTGTTCAACCTGGAGGAGGTGCTGCACACCGTGCGCAACGCCACCGCCCATCTCACGGGTCTGGACATCGCCGTGATGGGCTGCATCGTCAACGGACCGGGCGAGATGGCCGATGCCGACTACGGCTACGTTGGCAAGACCCCGGGGACCATTTCTCTTTATCGGGGGCGGGAGGAGATCTGCCGCGTCCCCGAGGCCGAAGGGGTCGAGGCCCTGATCGCCCTGATCAAGGAGGACGGCCGTTGGGTCGACCCCTGACCGCGGGACGGGCCCCATCCATCGGCGCTACCTTGGACTCACGTTCTTGCCCTTGAGGGCTCCCTGCATGGGAAGAGGTCGCGCCACGGTGGTGGTGCTGGTTGGTCTGGGTGCCTGTGCGGCCACGGCCGTCATGGCCCGCGAAATGGTTCTGACCCCCGCCGGTGGGGTGTCGATCACCGACAGTCCCAAGGAGGTGATGGACCAGGCCTGGCAGATCGTCTTCCGGGACTACCTCGACACCACCGGCAAGTACACGCCCGATCAGTGGCGCAAGCTGCGTCGCAGCGTGCTGGCCAAGAGCTATTCAACGCCCAAGGATGCCTATGAGGGCATCCGGGGCATGCTCAGCACCCTCGACGATCCCTACACCCGCTTCCTGGATCCGCGGGAGTTCAAGGAGATGCAGATCGACACCTCCGGAGAGCTCTCCGGGGTGGGGATCCAGCTGAGCGTCGACAAGGAGACCAAGGAACTAGTGGTGGTTTCGCCGATCGACGGGTCGCCGGCCTCCAGGGCGGGCGTGCTGCCGAAGGACGTGATCGTCTCGATCGACGGCAAGAGCACCAAGGGCATGAGCACCGAGGATGCGGTCAAGCTGATCCGGGGCAAGGCCGGCACCACCGTGAAGCTGGTGCTGCGTCGCAAGGGCCAGATGCTCGACACCCCCCTCACCCGGGAGCTGATCGAGATCCACGCCGTCAACCACCAGGTGAACACCACCGCCGACGGCACCAAGATCGGTTACATCCGGCTCAAGCAGTTCAGCGCCACCGCCACCAAGGACATGCGGGCGGCGGTGCGTGACCTGGAGGCCCAGGGTGTCCAGGGCTACGTGCTCGATCTGCGCAGCAACCCGGGTGGTCTGCTGGTGGCCAGTGTCGAGATCGCCCGCCAGTGGATCAACGAGGGGATCATCGTCTCCACCAAGACCCGTGACGGCATCCAGGACATCAAACGGGCCACGGGCCAGGCCCTGACCAACAAGCCGATGGTGGTGCTGGTCAACGAAGGTTCGGCGAGCGCCAGCGAGATCCTTTCCGGTGCCCTGCAGGACAACAACCGTGCCGTGCTGGTGGGTCAGAAGACCTTCGGCAAGGGCCTGGTGCAGTCCGTGCGGGGCCTGTCCGACGGGTCGGGCATGACCGTGACCATCGCCAAGTACCTCACGCCCCGCAACCGTGACATCCACAAGCACGGCATCGATCCGGATGTGCCGGTGAAGATGACCGAGCAGGAGGCCCTCCGCCTCAAGCTCGAGGACATCGGCACCAATCGCGACAGCCAGTACCGCGTCGCCGAATCGACCCTGCGGAAACAGCTCAAGGCCACGGCCGTTGTGGAGAAGGCCTACCAGCCTGGAACCGCCAACCTGCCCTCGGCCCTTGTCAAGCCCTGAGGCAGACCATCAACCTGGCCAGGAGCTGCCCGAAGTCTCGATCTGGCAGCTCAAGCCCTGGTGGTGTCAGCCGTGGAGCATTCTGCTCACCGGACTTGTGGTGGTCTTCGCCAGCTGGGCTCTGTTGAAGCTGTGGTGGCTCACGGCCGCAGTCGTTTTGCTGGTTGCCGCCTGGTGGGCGCTGTTCCTGGTGCTGGTGCCTGCGGCCTGGAAGCAGGAGCAGAGCGGCGCCGGCGGCAGCTGAGGGCGGGGGCTCAGGCCACCGGTTGCATCAGCCCGCCGCCGGGGGAGGAGTCGTCGTCGTCGTTGTTGCCGGCGTCGGCCTGGAGCAGGGCGAAGAATCCGAGGCCGAGCACGCCCAGCAGCGCAGGCCAGAGCAGCGAAGGACTGGTGGCTCCCGTGACCTCGATCAGTTCACCCATGGAGCCCGTTACGAAAGATGAAGCCAGCTTAACCTGAATGGCCGGTTGCCGTGCCGCTCTTCCCGCCGCTTCAGTCGAAGACGTGGCCGTGTTCGTAGCGCTCCGCATGGCCGGCGGCCTCGGTGAGGGCCGCCACGTTCTCGCGGGTGAAGAAGCCGTCGTAGCCCATGCAGCGCTCCACGTACTCGGTGATCAGCTGGGAGTAGGGCGAACTTCTCGAGAAGATCTGGCGCAGGTTCGGCCCATCGCCGCATTCCCCCACCATGTCGGCGAGAAAGGGGATGCCCAGATCGCGGAGGGTGTGCACCACCACATCGACATTCTTTTCGCCATGGAGTTCACCATCGACCACCTCATAGGCAATGTGGTGCATGCGCCGTCCGAAGTTGCGTACGAAGTCTTCGGTGGGCATGGGCAGGTTGGTGAGTGAATTCAGATAGGACGGCGTGTTGTTGGCGGTGAACACCCTGGCGGGGGACAGCTTGTCGTCGCCCATCGTGGGATGACGGGTGACGTTGGTGGAGGAGTTCATTTCGGCGATGTCGTAGGAGCCCCAGTAGTAGTAGGGAACCATCGTCAGATACTCGAGGATGGCATCCTCCCGCTCCCCGGCCAGCACCCTGGTGGCCAGGTGGTCGATCCCCAGGATCTTGCCTTCCAGTCCATGGTCCCGGTGGCGCTGGGCCGCGGCCGTCAGGGGCTCCAGGGCCTCCTCATCCAGCAGCACCCGATCGCCCAGATCCAGGGCCGCCAGACCATCGAGGGGGCGATCCACATAGCCGACCCGGTTGTAGGTGTAGTCGGAGAGGAAGGTGAAGCAGAGGTGCTTCGAGGCATAGAACGGGTTGACGGTTTCTCCCGGGTAGGAGAAGCGGATGTTCTGGGGTTCGAGGATGGCGCGCAGATCGTGGCAGGAGGACACCGAAAAGATCTCGCCGATGTAGCGGGCGTTGGGTTTGTCGATCGCCAGGGGATACATCGCGTTCCAGCGGGTGACCTCGTCTTCGAAATCGTCGAACAGCGGCTCCAGCACGATCAGGCGTGGAAAGGCCTCGCCCCCCTTGAGCAGATAGATGCGGTGGGTGGCATTGAGCCAGCATTCCTGATAGCGATAGGGGGTGGTGAGGGTGAGCTCCGCCAGGTAGGGCAGGGCGTTGCCGTGGTCCACCTGGATCACGATCGCCGCCATTGGCCCCACCACCTGCTCCAGGCCCGAAGCGGCCCGCCGGGCGTAGACGCGGGGCAGGAATTCCTCGAAGAAGGCCGTGTTCCGCTTGTCGCCCCGGGGCCGGTAGGTGGAGACATCAATCATCGGAGTTCAGCATCGGAGCCCAGCATCGGAGGCCGGCAGCGTGGCTGGGGCACGGACGATTCGAGTCTGGTTCCACCAACGCTGCCACCCCAGGGGTACGGAGGCGATGATCGGCCACCACCCCCGGTGACGTGGTGTGAATCAGTACAGCCTGAATCGCGGCTGGGGCATCATGGTTTGTGGCAGGGTCCTCTTTCCTTGTGGTGATCGCGCATCAGCTCTCTGGGCGACCCAAGGCCGGTGCCGCAGGAAAGATCCCCGTCGTGCTGTGCATCGATGTCGAGCCGGACGACTTCTTTGTGTCCCGCCAGAGGCCCAACCCTTGGGAAGGGTATGCGCTGACCCATGCCTCTCTCAGAACGTTGCGGCAAGAGCTTCAGCAAGCCACTGGGCAGGCCGTACATTTCAGCTGGTTCATTCGCATGGACCCCCAGATCGCCCTGTCCCAGGGCAGCGCCACCTGGGCTGTGGACCATTATCAGCCGTTCTTCCGTGAGGTCCTGGCGGCAGGGGATGAACTGGGTTGCCATGTCCACACCTATCGCTGGTGTGAGCAATCGGAAAACTGGCTCGATGATCACGACAACGAAGACTGGGTCCAGGAGTGCCTGCAAACCGCCGCTGACGGCTACAGGAGCAGCTTTGGCAAGCCCTGTCGTTCGCTGCGTTTCGGCAATTACTGGTGTGGAACCCAGGCCATCAATCAGGCGGAGGCGCTGGGGTTCACCCTTGACCTGACGATCGAACCCGGCCTGCCCCCCAACACCTTCGACGCGCGCAAACCTGCCCATTCAGGACCGCTGCCGGACTTTTACCGCGTGCCCAGGGAGCCCTATGCCCCGTCGCACCGGGATTTTCGCCGGAAAGCCAGCAAGGGTGAGCGCCGGATCACCCTGATGCCCCTCACCTCCGCTTTCCTTCGCTATGGCTGGGGGCCCAGGAGTCTGAAGCAACGGTGGCGCCGGATCCGGAACAATGGATTTCGCCATCGCCTGCAGGACACGCCCCTGTCGATGTGGCAGGACTGGCCATATCCCAATGGGTATCGCTCCATGCTCGATCGGGCCATCGCCCTGCAGCGGAGGCCCTATCTCGCCTTTGCCATCCACTCCAACTTCCCCGTCGAAGCGCCGACCCGGCCACGGGTGGACCGGTGCCTGCAGGCCCTGCTGTCCCATCCGGAGCGATCCCGATTTGTCTTCTGCACCCCTTCGGAGGCCATGGTCATGCGGCGAGAGAACGCAGCAGCGTCCTGATCCTTCTGGCCAGAGGCGACACGGCCCGATAGCGGGCAAGATGCCACCAGGCCCTGATCTGCCAGGGTTCAGCGATCAGATAGCTCCATAGCGCTGTGGTTGGAAAGTCATTGGCCGGATGAAAGGGGATCAGTGGGCCCACGCCACTGATGGCCAGGGGTTGGCCTTTGTAGAGGGTTCTGATCAGCGATGGCCATGGCCCCGCTTCGCATGAATCAAGGGTTGGCTGCAGATACCAACGTAATGTGCTGATGGCCAGATCCCTGGCGCTTGCGCCCTCGGAGCGGTCGGAATCATGGAGAGGTGAAGCGAGTCGGCTCAGGGCTGATCGGCACAGCAGCGAATCACGGGTTTCCAGGGCTTGGATGAGTTCAGCCATGGGGTCCAGGATCGCAACTTGACGCCATCGCTTCTCGGCTTCCTCGGGATGGGATCGGATGCGCTCGGACACCAGGTTCTTGCAGGTTGTTTGAACATTCGCGAAGTACTCATGGGCCTTTGCCAGGCGCCACTGATAGCTGGTCGCCTGTCGGTGTTGAACGCGATAGGCCGCCGTGGCACTGGAATTCCGCACCATCGGGGCGATCTGGCCCAGCCTGAACCACGCCTCCACATCACTGCTCCAGCCATTGCCGGTGGGCCAGCCACCGATGGCCTCCAGGGCCTTACGCCTGATCAGGACATAGGACGGCGTATCGATCCTGTGGAAAGGGAACGTGTCCCAGGGATCGAACATTTCAGGTTCAAGTTCGGGCGGCGCGAAGTGCAGGTCCTGCTCGGACGAAAAGGTCAACCTTCTCGGGATGGCCGCGCTGGCTTGTGGATGGTCCTCGAGCAGGGTGCTCAGAACTTCCAGGTGTTGGGGATGCCAGATGTCGTCCTGATCCAGAAAGATGATGGCCTCTGCCGTGGTCTGCTCCAGCCCGAATTGGCGGGCATGATGGGTGCCCTTCAGGGGATTCCTGCAGAGGGTGACTCCGGAAAAGGAGCCTGCGATCGCCGCCGATCCATCCTCGGAGCCGTCGTCGACCAGGACGATCTCCCGGGGTGCCAGGGTCTGGGCGAGAACGGAAGCCAGCGTCCGGCGGATCCACCGCTCCCCGTTGAAGAGGGGAATGACGACGGCGATCTCCATCACGATCCGCTCCCCCGCGCCGTCACACCACCAGCACCGCTTCGTTCTTCGCCACCTGCTCCGCGTCGCGCTGCTCTGGGGTGCGCCCATCGGCCTCCGGCAGCTGGGCGGCCATGGCCGTGAACCACTCCATCAGCTGCTCCAGCTGCTGGGCCGGGCTGAGGGCCCCCAGGCCCCGGGCCAGCACCTTGGCGGTGCAGCCGCTGCCGCCCTGGTACACCAGCCGGCCGTGCAGATGCTGGGGCAGCCCCTGGCGCAACCGCCGGAAGGCGGGTTCTTCCATCGGCGTCTCCAGCACGATGTTGGGCTTCTCCGGCTTGATGCGGGAGAAGCCGCAGCGGCGGCCCAGCAGCTTCAGCTCCATCAGCTGCAGCAGGCTCTGCACCGGGGGCGGAATGGTGCCGTAGCGGTCGGTCCAGGCGGCCGCCAGCTCCACCAGGGCCTCCTTGGAGCGGCATTCGGCGGCGGCCCGGTAGGCGGCCATCTTCTCGTCGTTCTCGCTGATCCAGTCCGCCGGCACGAAGGCCGTCACCGGCAGGTCGATCTGGGTGTCATCCACTGCCGGGATGTCCTGGCCCTGGATCTCCGCCAGGCACTCCTGCAGCATCTCCATGTAGAGATCGAAGCCGATGGCCTCCATCTGGCCGCTCTGCTCCACCCCGAGCAGGTTGCCCACGCCGCGGATCTCCATGTCGCGCATGGCCAGCTGGTAGCCGGAGCCCAGCTGGGCGAACTCCTGGATCGCCCGCAGCCGCTGGCGGGCCGCGTCGCTGAGGGAGGCATCGCCCGGATAGAACAGCCAGGCATGGGCCTGGATGCCGCTGCGGCCCACCCGACCGCGCAGCTGGTAGAGCTGGGCCAGGCCGAAGCGGTGGGCGTCCTCCACCAGGATCGTGTTCACCCGCGGAATGTCGAGGCCCGATTCGATGATCGTGGTGCAGAGCATCACGTCGGCCTCGCCGGCGTTGAAGGCCACCATGGCGCTCTCCAGTTCCCCCTCGGGCATCTGGCCGTGGGCCACCTGCAGCTTCAGGCCCGGCAGCATCTCCCGCAGCTGGCCGGCCACCTCCTCGATGCCCTCCACCCGCGGCACCACGTAGAACACCTGGCCGCCCCGGTCGAGCTCCTGGCGGATGGCGCTGCGCACCGCCTCCTCATCGAGGCTGGCCAGGTGGGTCTTGATCGGGCGCCGCAGCGGCGGCGGGGTGGTGATCAGGCTCATCTCCCGCACCCCCGACAGGCTCATGTAGAGGGTGCGCGGGATCGGCGTGGCCGAAAGGGTCAGCACGTCCACGTCCTTGCGCAGCGCCTTGATCTTCTCCTTCTGGTTCACCCCGAAGCGCTGCTCCTCGTCCACCACCAGCAGGCCCAGCTGGCGGAAGGCCGTGCCCTTGCCCAGCAGCTGGTGGGTGCCCACCACCACATCGGTGCTGCCGTTGGCCAGCCCCTCCAGGATCGTCTTGCGCTCGGCGGCGGTGCGGAAGCGGTTGAGCAGGGACACCTTGAGCGGGTAGGGGGCGAACCGCTCGCTGAGGGTGCGCCAGTGCTGCTGGGCCAGCACGGTGGTGGGGGCCAGCAGGGCACACTGCTTGCCGGCGGTGACCGCCTTGAAGATGGCCCGGATCGCCACCTCGGTCTTGCCGAAGCCCACGTCGCCGCACACCAGCCGGTCCATGGGCTGGGGGCGCTCCATATCGCGCTTCACCTCGGCGATCGCCTTGAGCTGGTCGGGGGTGGGGTCGTAGGGAAAGGAATCCTCGAGCTCGCCCTGCCAGGGGCCATCGGCGGGAAAGGCGAAGCCCGGGGCCTGGTGGCGCTCCGCGTAGAGCTTCACCAGGTCCATCGCCACCCTGGCCACAGCTTTGCGGGCCCGCTCCTTGGCCTTGGTCCAGGCCGTGCCCCCCATCCGGTTGAGCTCCGGCGGGCTGTCGCTGCTGGCGCGGTAGCGGCCCAGGCTGCCCAGCTGGTCGGCGGCCACCCGCAGCAGGCCGTCGGCGTACTGGAGCACCAGGTAATCCCTGGCTTCGCCTCCCATCGCCAGCTTCTCCAGCTTCAGGAAGCGGCCGATGCCGTGGTTGCGATGCACAACGAAGTCGCCGGGCAGCATCTTGTTGGGATCCACGGTCCGGCTGGCGGCCCGTCGCCGGCGCCGCACGTAGCCGCTGCCGGCCAGGCTGTGCTGGCCGAAGATCTCCCGGTCGGTGTAGAGCACCAGCTTCCAGGCCGGCAGCTGCAGTCCCTCCACGTCCGCCGTGCCGCGGATCTTCAGCGCCACCGGGGTGTTCTGGCCGATCAGCCGCTCAATCGCCGGCAGGTCGCGGCAGTTGGGCACGAAGCGGGTGATGCAGTCGTGCTCCTCCAGCAGGGCCACGGCCCGCGACGGTTGGGCCGAGAGGATCCACAGGCGGTTCCTGTCCCGCTGATGGGCCTTGATCTGCTCCGCCAGGCGGCCGAACTGGTTGGGATGGGCGCTCACCGGCCGGCTGGCCAGATCGAAGCCGTTGGGGTGGCCGTCGCTCTCGTGCAGTTCCGCCAGGTCGAAGCCGGTGAACCGCTCCACCTCCGCCAGGGCCTCGGCGATCGGCCGGTGCAGCACCCCCGGCAGGGGCAGGGGGGCAGCCCCGCGCCGGCCCTGGTCCTCCACCACCTCCCGATGGTGTTCGGCGGCATGGTCGAACCATTGCTGGCCATGGGCCAGGCACTGACGGCGCTCGTCGATGGCCACCAGGGTGCCCTTGGGCAGGTAATCCAGCAGCGAGGCCGGCCGCTCCCAGGCCAGGCCCATCAGCCGCCGCAGGCCTTCCGGTGTGCCGCCCTCCAGCAGCTGATCGAGGGCCGCCGGATCCAGCAGCTCCCCCAGAGCGGCAGGCATCTGCTCCCGCAGGGCATCGGCGATCAGGGGCCCGTGGCTGGTGGGGGTGAGGCGCACCCGTTCCACCGTGTCGAGCGAGCGCTGGCTGGCGGGATCGAATTCCCGCAGCTTCTCCAGGTCTTCACCGAAGAACTCCAGCCGCACCGGCAGCTCGGCGCTGACGGGAAACACGTCGACGATGTCGCCGCGACGGCTCCAGGTGCCCTCCTGTTCGATCGTGGGCACCCGCTCGTAGCCGAGATCGGTGAGGCTGCGGGCCAGCGCCTCCAGGTCGAGCCGATCGCCCTTGCGCAGGGTGAGGCAACGGGCCGCCAGCTGGGCCGGCGGCGGCAGATGGGGCTGGAGGGCCCGCTCGGTGGCCACCACGGCGAAACGGCCGTTCTCGTCGGCGTCGACCAGCTCCGCCAGCACCTGCAGCTGGCCCCAGGTGATCTCGCTGGTGGGGTCGAAGGGTTCGTAGGGGGAGCCCTCACTGGTGGGGTAGAGCTGGCAGAGGGGCCAGCCCATCAGCTCCAGCAGGGAGGCCCAGCGGCCCGCCTCCTCGAGCGTGGGCACGATCACCAGCAGCGGAGAGGCACTGCAGCCCGCCATGGCGCTGGCCACCAGGGCCCGGGCCGCCCGCCCCGCCCCGCTGAGCCGCAGCCGCTCCGGTCGATCGCAGCGCCCCCTGACCTCCGCCGTCAGGGTGGCGGACTGCAGCTGGCGGACCAGGGCGTGAAGGGGCATCGGCTGGCGAGGTCGCTCGGGGGGCGATCCTCGCAACTGCCGGTCGCGGGTGCGGCTGGCGGCGATAGGTTGTTCTGCTGATGGCCCGCTTCCGCTGCCCCACCTGCCGCGGCCTGCCCCTGCGGCTTCAGCGTCCCTACACGGGCCTGCCCCGCTGCGGGCGTTGCGGTGTCCTGCTGGAGGCCGTGCCCCGACGCAGGGGCGCCTACGGCATGGCCGCTGCCGTCACCGTGGGTGTGCTGGGGCTGGCCGCGTTCCCGGGCCTGCTGGATGGTCTGGCCTCCATGGCCCGCCAGGCCCCCCAGCTGGGCACCGGACTGCTGGATCGTTTCGAGCCGCCCATCGATCCCGAGCGGCGCCCGATGGCGTTGCTGAAGGGGGGGCTGCTGGCGAATCTGGCCGAGGCCGACCGGCAGTGGATCCCCACCACCGAGCCCCTGGCGGGGGGCGGGGTGCGGTTTCTCTATCGCCGCCGGGCGGGGGATCCCGAACTGACGGTGCCCGAGCTGGAGGCCCTGATCCGCAACCCGCCCGACCACAGCGAGGAACGCCAGGCGATCACCGACCTCCTGAGCACCCTGGAGCAGGCGGGGGTGCAGGTGCAGCTGATGGAGCCCCTGAAGACCGGGGCCGCCGGGGAATGGGACCACCGGGCCCGCACCCTGCGCATCAAACCCACCGTGGTGGAGAAGGGCACGGTGGACTTCGCCCATGTGCTCAACCACGAGGCGATCCATGTGGCCCAGAGCTGCGCGGCCGGTGGACTGCGGGCCGTTCCCCGGCTGCTGGGCCTCAGTCAGGCGGTGCCAACCGAGCTGGAGACCCACCTCGATGACCCCCTCTATGCCGGTGCCTCCGAAACGGAACAGGGACTGGAGCGGGAGGCCTACGCCCAGCAGCGGCAGCTCGGCCTGGGGGAAGAACTGGTGAGGAGCCACTGCCGACTGCGGCCGACGGGCTGAAGGCCGGCCGCCGAGGGGTGACGATCAGCAGGGGGACGATCAGCCGCTGATGTGGCGGATCAGATCCAGACACTTGCTGGAATAGCCCCATTCGTTGTCGTACCAGGCCACCACCTTCACGAAGGTGTCGGTCAGGGCGATGCCCGCCGAGGCATCGAAGATCGAGGTGCAGGTTTCGCCCAGGAAGTCGGTGGACACCACCGCATCCTCCGTGTAGCCGAGGATGCCCGCCATCGCGCCGGTGGAGGCGTCCCGCATCGACTGCTTGATGGCGTCGTAACTGGCACCCCGTTCGAGATTCACCGTCAGATCCACCACCGAAACGTTGGGGGTGGGCACGCGGAAGGCCATGCCGGTGAGCTTGCCGCTCAGGGCCGGGATCACCTTGCCCACCGCCTTGGCCGCGCCGGTGGAGGAGGGGATGATGTTCTGGCCGGCGCCGCGGCCGCCGCGCCAGTCCTTCACCGACGGACCATCCACCGTCTTCTGGGTGGCGGTGGTGGCATGCACGGTGGTCATCAGACCGTCGCGGATGCCGAAGTTGTCGTGCAGCACCTTGGCCATCGGCGCCAGACAGTTGGTGGTGCAGGAGGCGTTCGAGACGATGTCCTGGCCGGCATAGCTCGGATGGTTCACCCCCATCACGAACATGGGCGTGTCGTCCTTGGACGGGGCCGACATCACCACCTTGCCGGCTCCGGCCTGGATGTGGGCCCTGGCGCTGGCATCGGTGAGGAAGAGGCCGGTGGATTCGAGCACCACGGCGGCGCCCACCTCCCCCCAGCGCAGGTTGGAGGGGTCCCGTTCGGCCGTGGTGCGGATCGGCCGGCCGTTCACCACCAGGGCCCCATCGCGCACCTCCACCTCCCCCTTGAAGCGACCATGGGTGGAGTCGTAGCGGAGCATGTAGGCGATGTAATCAGGTTCGATCAGGTCATTGATTCCCACCACTTCGATGTCATCGCGCTCACAGGCGAGGCGGAACACCAGCCTGCCGATGCGACCGAAGCCATTGATGCCGATTCTGATGGTCAAAGCGACGTGATCCTGCTGACAGGCGAACCGTAGCGTTGTGCCACGGGGTGGTCAGCCGGTTTCATAAAGCTCAATAGTCAGGCAATGGGTGGAAAAGTGCATCATTTCTGAAGGCTCGATTCGATCAATTCACCCTCCAGAAGCATATTGAATTGGAGTAATTCCTTGTCGCTCAGAAGCTGGCGGCTCGTCACGGCAAGGTGGCGCTCCAGGAAGCCCCGCCCCTGCTCCGCCTCCCAGCCGAGTTGGAGGAGCAGCTGGTCGGAGTGCCGCAGCAGGTCCTGGCGGCGCAGGGGCACCGGGGCCGTGGCGGGATCGGCCTGGGCCGCCAGCTCCTCGAGGCTGCTCAGGTAGGCGGTCAGATCGGCGTAGGTGGTGAGCCGACTGCGGCTGGGATGGCCGAAGCTCCGCTGCAGGAAGACCGCTTCCTGTTCCCTTGCCCATCCCAGCCGGCGCAGCTGCAGATCCAGCTGGGCCAGTTCGGAGCTCCAGTCCTCCGGATCCGGCGGCGGTTCCTGGACCGGGGCCGATGCCGCCACACCAGGCACCGACGGCGACGGGGGCGACGTCAGGGGCGGGGGGGCTGCCGGAGCTGCCACCGGAGGTGGGGCCGCCACCGGCGTAGCCACGGGGGGGCCAACAGGGGGCGCAACAGAGGACGGCGGTGCTGGCTCGTCATGGAGGGGCGGCGCCGGCCACGGTCGCGGTTTCGGTCCCGGCTCCGCGGCCCTGGGGGCGGTGACACCCGTCAGGCGGGCCTGCAGGCGAGCCAGGGCCCGATCCTCCGCCACCTCCGCATCGCCGGCCTCCCCCAGGGCACTGCCGAGCAGCCGATCCCCTTCGTGGGCACTCACCAGGACCACCCGACGGCCGTTCTCGGCATGCAACAGGGTGCTGCTCAGCTGCATGGCGGGGAACATCCTCCAGGGGACTGGTTTCTAGAGTGATTCGTTCAACCCTGCGCGCCGAGCGAACGCCATCGATGGAAGCGGTTTCGATGCACAGCCTCACGCCCCTGATCCAGGAAGCGGATCAGTGGGGGGAAGTGGTGGTGCTGCTGCCGCTGCTGGTGGGCCTGGAGGCGGTCCTCTCGGCCGACAACGCCATCGCCCTGGCGGCCATCTCCCGCCGCCTCCATGATCCTGTGCGTCAGCGCCAGGCCCTGAATCTCGGCCTGCTGCTGGCCCTGGTCTTTCGACTGTGCCTGATCGCCCTGGCCAGCTGGGTCCTGGCCTTCTGGCCCCTGCAGCTGCTGGCTTCGGCCTACCTGCTCTGGATCTGCGGCCGCCATCTGCTCGGCCAGGACAGGAACGACGACGAGGAGCCATCCTCCCCAGGGGCACCGGCGGCGACGGGGCTGGCGGCGCCGGGGCCGGCGGACCCTCCCCACGGCGGCCATCACCACCATGGCGCTTCCCTCGCCACGGTGGTCTCCACCCTGGCGTTCACCGACCTGGCCTTCTCCCTCGACAGCGTTTCCGCAGCGGTGGCGGTCACCGACCGGGTGGGCCTGGTGATGGTCGGAGGCGTGATCGGGATCATCGCCCTGCGCCTCACCGCCGAGCTGTTCATGCGCTGGCTGGAGATCTTCTCCCATCTCGAGACCGCCGGCTATCTGGCGGTGGGCCTGGTGGGCCTGCGACTGCTGCTGCGGCTGGTCGCACCGGCCCTGGTGCTGCCGGAGTGGGCCCTGCTGCTCACCGTGGCCGGCCTGTTCGCCTGGGGCTTTTCCCTGCGGAACGAGCCTGCCCCCCTGGCGGATCAGCCCGGGGGCGGCGACGCATGAGGATCGAGCTGCGCCAGATCGACTCCGACCGGCTGATCGAATCGATCGACCTGGCCACCGATGCCGAGGTGCCCCATCCCGGCCGCTGGTTCACCCTGGGGGAGCGCAGCTTTCTGGTGCTGCAGCGGCGCCATCGCTATCAGTTGCGAGCCGGTCGCTACGAGCTGGTGTCCGTGGCCCTGCAGGTGAAGTCCCAGCGCCAGCCCCCTGACGCCCACTGGTGGAACGGTCGCTGGGTGATCGGCGATCCCCTGTGCCGCTTCAACGCCCGCAGTCCCCTGCTGCGCTGCGCCGTCCTGCCGGAAGGGCCCTGCGATCGCTGCCGCCATCACGCCCTGGCCTGAGCCGAGAGCGCCCGGCTGCCGGTCCTAGGGTGGGCACCTCTGCATGCCGCGCCCGATCACCGCTCCTTCCTCCAGGCCCCGGACCACCGCCAACCGGCGGCCCCGCACCGCTGCTCCCGCCACCCTCGGCGCCGCCCTTCAGGCCCAGGGTCTCGACTCCGCTCCCGGGACCGACGCCGGTTCCGCCCTCACCCCCAGCCTCACTCCGACGGGACTCAACTCCCCGGCGGCGGGGCTGGCGGCGGATTTCGCGGCCCTCGGCCTGTCCGAGCCCCTGCTCAAGGCGGTGGCCGCCAAGGGGTACAGCACGCCCTCCCCCATCCAGCTGCAGTGCATCCCGGCCGTGCTCGATGGCCATGACGTCATGGCGGCGGCCCAGACCGGCACGGGCAAGACGGCGGGATTCACGCTGCCGATGCTGGAGCGGCTGCGCCATGGTCCCCACGCCAGGGCCGGCGTGGTGCGGGCCCTGGTGCTCACGCCCACCCGGGAACTGGCGGCCCAGGTGGCCGAGAGCGTCACCGCCTACGGCCGCTACCTCGACCTGCGGTCCGACGTCGTCTTCGGCGGGGTGAGCGTCAATCCCCAGATGCAGCGTCTGCGTCGGGGCGCCGACGTGCTGGTGGCCACCCCCGGCCGTCTGATGGACCTGCACCAGCAGAACGCCCTGCGGCTGGACCGGGTCGAGATCCTGGTGCTCGATGAGGCCGACCGGATGCTCGACATGGGCTTCATCCGGGACATCCGCCGCATCCTCACCCTGCTGCCGCCCCGGCGTCAGAACCTGCTGTTCTCGGCCACCTTCTCGGCGGAGATCCGGCGCCTGGCCACGGGCCTGCTGCATCAGCCGGTGCAGCTTCAGGCCACACCGGAGAACCGTGCCGCCCCGCTGGTGGATCAGGTGATCCACCCCTGCGACATGGACCGCAAGGGCGATCTGCTCAGCCATCTGATCCGCAGCAACGACTGGCGCCAGGTGCTGGTGTTCTCCCGGACCAAACACGGTGCCAACCGGCTGGCCGAGCGCCTCGACCGCGAAGGGCTCGGTGCCGCCGCCATCCACGGCAACAAGAGCCAGGGGGCCCGCACCCGGGCCCTGGCGGAGTTCAAGAGCGGTGACGTGCGGGTGCTGGTGGCCACCGACATCGCCGCCCGGGGCATCGACATCCATCAGCTGCCCCACGTGGTCAATCTGGATCTGCCCAACGTGGCCGAGGATTACGTGCACCGCATCGGCCGCACCGGCCGGGCCGGCCAGAACGGCCATGCCATCTCCCTGGTGGCCGCCGAGGAGCACGAGTTGCTCCGGGCCATCGAACGGGTGATCGGCTCGCCCCTGCCCCGGGAGGAAGTGCCGGGCTTCGAACCCACCGTGCTGTCGGCTCCTCCCCTGGATCTCAGCGGCGGCCGCGGCCGCCGCAGCCAGGGTCAGCGCCATGGTCCGGAGCGGGGCCGCCGCCGTGGCGGTCCCCGTTGAGGGGGAACAGCAGCCTTTGAGACAAATTCCTGGCCCGCACTACGGTGAACTGAGGATCTGCCCGACTCCGCCATGCCCTACGAACCCGGATCCACCCAGTGCCGCGTCCTGATCGACTGCAAGGCCCAGATCGAGGCGATGCTGCTGTCCCTGGAGCGGATCGAGAACAGCCGCCACATCCGTGACCAGCTGGTGTCGGTGCACAATCAGCTTGAGGGCCTGCACGAACTGCATCGCACCCAGCCGGAAGGCCTCGCCAGCGGCGGCATCACCGCTGGCTGAGCGACCAGGAGTCGTTCACGGGGGGTCGGCTGTCTGCTGCCGCTCCCAGCTGTGGCAGGCCGCATAGGCCCCGGCCAGGGTGGGGGTCAGGGCCCGCTGCCCTGGTTGCAGCTCGTGGTGCACCACGTAGCAGCCCGTCATGTTGCGATAGATCTGACAGCCGGTCCGGGTGCTGTCGACAAAGGAAAGGTCGTTGCCCATGGCCCCTCGACTCCAAGCGTTGAATCCGGTCTAACGCCTGCGTTTGACGTCGCAGTCTGAGACGCCCCTCCTGGGGTAAATCGTCAATTTCCTTTGCAGAACGCGAGAGATCCGTTGTCGAAACGGCGGCTCGCCAGTATCAATGCTCACCCATGACATCGCCGGGCTGGGCTCCGAGCTGCTGGATCAGGACCTGGCCGCTGGCCGGTCGCTTGCCGGCCAGCTGGGCCTCCCTGAGCAACAGCGGGCAGCCCCCCGTGGCGATCACCATTCCTTCCCCGGCCACCACTTCCAGCACCGTGCCGGGCAGGGTTCCAGGCGGCCCGGCGGACGGCTCGCGGCCCCACTGCAGGGCCAGTTCCGCCCCCCGAGGACTCAGCTGATCGGCCAGGCGCTGCACCAGCGGCTCGGTGGCCAGGAGCTTCAGCCGCTCCCCCCGCCAACGACAACCAGCCTGGGGATAGACCCCCATCACCCGCCGGTGGATGGCCAGGGCCGGCGCTCCCCAGTCAATGGCGCCGTCCTCCTTGGTGAGCAGGCGGGCGTAGGTGACGCCGACATCCGACTGCGGCTGGACCCCCAGCCGCTGCAGCCGCACCGCTTCCGCTCCGGGCCCTGCCGCCGCGATGCGTGGCAGGGCTTCCACCAGCAGCTGGCCCGTGAGCTGGGCCAGGCGCTGCGCCAGCACCTGGCCGTTCTCGAGCAGGGGGATCGGCAGGCGCCGCTCCAGCAGCACCGGTCCGGTGTCCAGTCCCACTTCCATCGCCATGATCCCCACGCCGGTTTCCCCATCGCCCTCCAGCAGGGCCCACTGGATCGGAGCGGCTCCCCGCCAGCGGGGCAGCAGGGAGGCATGGCCGTTCCAGCAGCCCAGGGGGGGCTGGCTGAGGACCTCCGGAGGCAGGATCTGGCCGTAGGCCACCACCACCGAGATGTCGGCGTTCAGGGAGGCCAGCTGGCGCTGAACATCGAGGTCGCGGCGGATGCGCTCGGGGGTGAACACCGCCAGACCCAGTTCCAGGGCCCGATGTTTGACCGGTGACGGTTGCAGGCTGCTGCCCCGGCCCCTGCGCCGGTCGGGCTGGCTGACCACGCCCACCACTTCATGGCCGGCCTCCACCAGTGCCTCGAGGCTGGCCACCGCATAGGCCGGCGTGCCCCAGAACAGAATCCTCAAGCGTCGCCGGTGATCGAGAGGCCCTCCACCCAGACGTGGGGACAGAGCCCATCCGGGGTCACCTTGGTCGGCCCTTCGAAGCCCACGATGGCGTTGAGCACGCTGCGGATGTCGCCGGCCACGGTGGCCGCCTCGATGGACCGGGGGATGCCGTTGCGCACCAGCCAGCCATCGAAGGGGAGGGAGAACGAGCCCTGGCTCGCCTTGACACCGGCATGGAGGGCGGAGAGGGAATCGATCACCACCAGAGCCGGCCCGTCGCCGGAGCCGTCGGCGGCAAAGCGGTCGAGGCCGGCGCTGCCGCCGGAGCTCCCCTCGGTGGCGCCCACCTCCAGCCAGTCGGGGCCGACCGAAGCCTTGGCTCCCATGCCCGCGTGGCCGGTGGGGGCCACGCCGAAGGCCCGTGCCGTGGCTTCGGAATGCAGGAAGTTGCGCAGCATGCCGCCCTCGAGAAGGGTGAGCCGTCGGGTGGGGGTGCCTTCCCCATCGAAGGCCGAGGCCCCCACGTTGGCCGGATGCAGGCCGTTGTCGTGGAGTGACAGGAAGGGCACCGCCTGCTGGCTGCCGATGGCCTCCCGGGTGTTCAGGCTGACGCCATCCAGCACGGCCCGGGCATTGAACATGCTGCTGAAGGCACCGATCAGATCAAGGAAGGCCTCAGGGCTGAACACGCAGGTGTAGCGGCCGGTGGCGATGGGGGCGTAGTCGAGATGGGCGATGGTGCGCTCGGCCGCCTCCTGCACACAGCCGCCGATGTCGAGATCGGCGGCGCCGTAGGCCAGCCGTACCGCACCGCTGCTGCGGGGCTTGCGTCCCGCTTCCTCCGCCCTGGCATAGAGATAGAGGGAAGCGGTGGAGAGCCGCTGTTCCCGGCAGGCCCCATCGCTGTTGATGTAGATCCTCTGGCTGGTGCGCTGTGCCAGGCCGTTGTAGGGAACGGTGGCTATAGCGGGGTGGCGCCCCAGCAGATCCCGCTCCGCCTCCTTGAGGGTTTCGAGCAGATCCAGGATGCTCACCGGTTGGGAGATCGGCTGCTCCAGGGGCGGCAACGGAGCGGTGGCCAGGGGAGAAAAGTCGGGAATCTCCTCGACGTTGCCGAAGGCGCTGGCATCGCGGGCCCCCGCCAGCGCCCGGGCCAGGCCGGAGTCGGAGAGGTCGGAGGTGCTCGTGATTCCGATCGGACCGTCCGCGTTCCAGACCCGCAGGGTGAGGGAACTGCGCTGGGCACCCTTCATCTGCTTCGGTTCGCCCCGGTCCACCTGGACGGAGGTGTCGGTGCTGCAGGCGGCCCCCAGATCCCAGCGTTTCACCCCTTCCTGGGCCGCGAGCCGCTCGAGCCGCTCCCGCAGGGCCTGGGCGTTCAGATCCTGGGGGGCGGGGGTCGCACCGGCCGTGTCGGCCATGGTCATCGGCCCCCCACGGTGATCGTGTCCACCTTGATGTGGGGCTGGCCCACGGTCACGAAGATGCTGCCGCTGACCGAACCGCAGAAACCGGCGGCCAGTTCGAGATCGTTGGCGCACATCGAGATGCGGGGCATCACTTCCTTGGCGTCACCGATCAGGGTGGCCCCCTTCACCGGGCGGGTGAGGGCTCCGTTCTCGATCAGGTAGCCCTCCTCGACGGCGAAATTGAACTGACCCGTGGGCCCCACGCTGCCGCCGCCCATCGATTTGCAGTACAGCCCCCTGTCGACGGAGGCGATCAGATCGTCCGGGGAATGGGGCCCGGCGGCGATGTAGGTGTTGCGCATGCGGCTGGCGGCGGCGAAGGCGTGGCTCTGGCGCCGGCCGCTTCCCGTGCGGGCATGGCCGGTGCGCCGCTCGCCGGACCTGTCGCTGAGGAAGCGCTTCAGGATGCCGTTCTCGATCAGCAGGGTCCGCTGGGGTTCCATGCCCTCGTCGTCCATCGAGAGGGTGCCGAAGGCGCCCTCGGTGAGCCCTTCGTCGATCGCGGTGACGGCCACATGGGCGATGGGTTGGCCCACCATGTCGGCGAAGGGGGTGGTGCCGCGCTCCACCTGGGTGGTTTCCAGGAGATGGCCGCAGGCTTCGTGGAAGATCACACCGCCGAAGCGGTTGGCCAGCACGACAGGGAACTGGCCGGCTTCGACGTAATCGGCGTAGAGCATGGTGGCGGCACTGCCGCAGACATCGACGGCGGCCGCTTCGGCATCCCAGCGCAGCAGGTCATCGGGCCGGTCGGTGGTGCCGTAGCGACGGCCCAGGCTGGCCCGATGGTCGCCGTCGGCCACCAGCACGTTCAACCCGACGGACTGGTGCAGCCGCACGTCGCGGGCGAAGGTGCCGTCGCTGGCGGCCACCAGAACCTCCTGCCAGTCGCGGGCGTAACTGCCGCGGCGCACCTGAAGGTGGCGCCCATGGTGCTGGAGCCGATCGGTTCCTTCCAGCAGGCGGGCCGTGGCTTCCGCCAGCCGCGGACAGGCCTCCAGCCAGCCGTTCTTGGCGCCGGCGAAGTCCTTAAGGGCCGGCAGGCCGTCGCAATCTCCGCTGCCCAGGGAAGCGGGTGCAAGTCCGAGCATCCCGAGCGCCTGTTCCAGGGCCGCCAGCAGGCCGGCGCTGCTGAGATCGTTGGTGGAGACGAAGCCATCGCGGTGGCCGAGGAACACCCGGATGCCGGCCCCGGCCCCGAAGGCGGGGGTCACGCTGGTGATGACGTCCTGTTCGGCCAGCACGCCCAGGTGGTCGGAGCGCTCGAGAAACACCTCCACCAGATCGGCCCCCGCCGCCCGACCCTTGCCGAGCAATGGCTCGAGAACGGAGCGCCAGGAAGGATCCCGCAGCTCCGCGGCAGGGGACGGCAGGGGGGCACCGGAGGCGGTGAAGCCCTGGGTGGCGGGGGTGGAGACGACCAAGCGCTGGGGGTGTGGGGAAACGGGGACGGGGGACGACTCAGCGCACGGCGGGCTGGAACTGCTCGCTGCGGATGGGGGCCATCAGGAACAGCCGGGCCATCTGCACGCCGTTGCCCAGCCAGTGGGGCAGTTTGCGCAGGGTCTTCAGGGGTGCCGGGGCGCCGGAGCTGTCGGCCTGGCTGAGGGCCGCATTGTTCTCGACCAGTTTCTCGAGACGTTCGTAGAACTCGGGATGCTCCACGTTCAGCACCACGGGGAAGACGCGGGCCGAGGTTTCGTTGGTCTTGGCGATCACGTACTTGTCGTAGGCGCGGGCGTCGAGCCCCAGCGCCTCATAGAACTCCTTGCGGGCCACATCGCGCACGTACATGGTGGCGAACACCGCCAGCAGGAAGAAACGGCACCAGAGACGGGCCGTGAAACCGCGCACGGTGTCGGGCTGGGCCTTCATCAGGGCATCAAAGAAATCGCCGTGGCGGTTCTCGTCCTGGCACCAGTTCTCGAAGAAATTGAAGATCGGGAAAATCTTGCTTTCGGGATGCTGTTCGAGGTGGCGGTAGATGGCGATGTAGCGCCAGTAGCCGATCTTCTCGGAAAGATAGGTGGCGTAGAAGATGAACTTCGGCTTGAAGTGGGTGTAGGCCTTGTTGGCGGTCAGGAAGCCCAGGTCAAGCTGGAGGCCGAAGTCGGCCATGGACTTGTTGAGGAAGCCGGCGTGGCGGGCCTCGTCGCGGGCCATGTGGGCGAAGCATTCGGCCAGCAGCGGATTGCGCTCCTTGATGCGGCGGCTCAGCTCCTTGTAGAGCAGGAAGCCGGAGAACTCAGAGGTGCAGCTCTGCTCCAGGAACTCGACGAACACCCGGCGGGTTTCGGGATCCAGCTTGTCGGCGGCCCCTTCGAAGGCCTCATCACGCACGAAGTGGTGACGGTTGTAGTCCTTGCGGAACTCCTCGCAGATGGCCTCCAGCTCCACTTCGTTGGGCCGCAGATCCATCGCCGCCATGGCGTCGAAATCCGTGGTGTAGAACCGCGGCGTGAGGATCGTGTCCTTCACCGGATCCTTCGTGAGCGGGGCATCGGGGGTGCCCACCCGTGGGGCGGTGGGGGCTTGGGTGGCGGGAGGCACCATCGCGCGGGACGTCCAGAGAGCTCGCTGCCCATCGTAGGCATCGATCAACGGCTGCGGGCCGGATGTGAAGCCAGCCCGGCGGGTTGGGCCGTGAGATCGGTCCTCAGTTCGGTCCCAGCCATTTCTGGCCGTTCAGGCGCTGCACCAGCCGGGACACCAGCAGGGGGAGGGTCATTTTCTTCTCATCGATCAGGAACGACTCCAACAGGCTGGGGGCGCCGCCCCCTTCGGAAAGGGCGATGGTCTTGGCGGAGGCGATGTCGGCGGCCGTGAAGCAGAGCCAGAAGCAGCGCTCTCCCGGCAGCCGTCCCCGCACCATCCAGCAGTCGGCCCCCACCACGGGCATGGGGCCCTCTTCGAAGTCCAGCTCGGGGGCGGGACCGCCGTAGGCCTCGATCTCCCTGGTGAGAGCCGGCAGCAGCAGTTCCGGCACGAAGGCGGCGAAGGGTTTGTCCTCCGGGGCGGGGGGCTTGGGCTTGGCAGCGGCTGCCGGCGCCGCTCCAGCGGGGGTGGGATCGGGGGCGTTGCTGGGGGTCTCGGTCACCGATGCGGGCCCTGGGGCGTGAGGGTGCCGGAACTTTAGTCAGCCCTGGCGGGAGTCGGATTGCTCACCAGTCCTCGCTCTCCAGCTCGTCCCAGTCCTGGGCTTCGGGCGCCGTTGCGGTCCCGGCAGGTGCCGAGCTGTCGGTGGCGGTGGCCCTGCGCTTCTCCGGTCGGTGCAGCACCTGGTAGGGCACCGAAACCGTCGGTGACGGCTCACCTGGGGCACGGCTTGGTCCGGCCGAGGGGGCCCGCGGCGCGGCGCTGTCGTCGGCCGTGCGGCCCCGGCGGAAGGGGGGCGTTGCCGTGGCGGTCTGCTGCCTCGGCTCCTGCCAGCCCTCCGCCTCCCAGACCTCCGTGCGGCGGCCGCTCCGGGGGCGGGAGGCACCCGAGCCCTGCCGCAGGGCCAGGGCCGTGGCGCCTCCGCTGAGGGCGGCGCCGCCGCCGGCGGCCATCGCCATCCAGAGACCGATCGGCAGGGCCGGCGACTGCCAGGTGAGCAGGCGCAGCACGACGTTGGGCCTGGGGTTGAGCGCTCCGACCAGCAGGGCCACCAGCAGCGGCGAGAGCAGGGGCAGCAGCAGCAGGCGGTGGATCACGGTCCGGAGCTTCAGGGGGTGGGGGCAGGGCCGGGCATCAGGGGGGCCGTCGGACCCTGCCAGCGCTTCAGGGACCCCAGTTCCAGGCCGAGGGCGTCAAAGACGCGGATCACCAGAAAATCAACCATCTCACCGATCGTGCGCGGCTGGTGGTACCAGGCGGGCACCGGCGGTGCGATGCGGGCGCCCGCCTCCGCCAGCAGGGTGAGGTTGCGCAGGTGAACCAGGTTCCAGGGCAGTTCCCGCGGGGCGATCACCAGGGGACGGCCTTCCTTCAGGTGCACGTCGGCGGCCCGCTCGATCAGGTCGAGCGCCACCCCGGAGGCGATCCGGCCCACCGTGCCCATGCTGGCCGGCAGGATCACCATGCCGCGGGTGGGATAGCTGCCGCTGGCGATCGCTGCGGCCTGGTCGTTCCAGCGGTGACAGTGCAGCCGCCCGTTGCCGCAGCCGGTGCGTTCCCGCCAGAAGCGTTCCTGGGCGTCGGGCTCCGAAGGCACCCGCAGCCCCATCTCCGCCTGCCACACCCCGATGGCGCCGCGGCTGGTGACCATCTCCACCGTGTGATCCTCCTCCAGCAGCAGCTGCAGGGCCCGCTCGGCCAGGGGCTGGGCGGAAGCCCCTGACACCGCCAGCACCACGGGAAGCGACGACGGCGGCATCGGGTCGCTCAGCTCTCGGCCATGGCCATGGCCGGGGCGTCCTGGGCCTCGTCCTCTTCCGCGGCCCCCTCGAAGCCTTCCGGCTGCAGCACCGCCAGATCGATCTGGTGGCGCAGGGCATCCACCTTCTGGATCTCCACCTCCACGCCGTCGCCGACCATGTAGGTGCGGCGGAACTTGCGTCCCACCAGCCGGTTCTGGCGTGAGCGGTATTCGTACCAGTCGTCCTTGAGGGAACTCACGTGCACGAGGCCCTCCACCTGGGAGGGGGGCACCTCCACGAAGAAGCCGTAGCTCTGCACCCCACTGATGACCCCGGGGAGGGTCTGGCCCACCAGGGGTTCGGTGTGCCGTGCCTGGGCCATGGCCAGGGCATCGTTCTGCACCTCCTGCAGGAAGCGGCAGCGGCCATTGAGCCGCTGGGCCAGGCCGTGCTGGAGGGCCTGCTGGTAGGGCGCCAGCTGGGAAGGGGTCAGCAGGGGCCAGTCGGTGCTGCCGTGGCAGGCATCACTGGCCAGGTCGGCGCTGATCTTGTGGCGCACGCTGGGGCGGTCCTTGCCATCCACCAGCAGGCTCACGAGCAGGTGCTGGTTCCAGACGTCGGCGTAGTGCAGGCTGGGGCAGCACCAGGGGGCCACGGCGCTGTCCTCGCCGGCGACGGCGTGGGCCCCGGCCGCCTGGGTGAGCTGCACCGGCCGGAGGCTGTCCCGCAACTGCTGCTGGAGGGGGCGGCAGCGGTCGGTGGCGGCGAAGGCGGCGGCCAGTTCCGCGGCCGTGGCATTGCCCTCGGCGCTCAGCTCCATCGGAATCTCCAGGGCGAGGGCCGCCTTGGCGACATCGTTGAGGTCGCTGGTCTCGGCCGCCGGATTGACCGCGAACAGCGACGGCAGCTCCAGGGCCTGGAAGTGCCGGCCCAGGGCCCGATGGGCCACCAGGACAGCTTCCCGCAGCAGGGCCACGGGGTCGCCGGCCGGCAGTTCCACCAGCCAGCCGTGCTGGGCGGCATCCGGGGGAGGCACCCGCAGGTCGCCGAGGCTGTCGATGCAGGGCATCGGCAGGTCGAGGTCGATCGATCCGGCCGCCAGCCGCCGCTGGCGCAGCAGCCCGCCCACGGTCACCAGCTGCTCCAGCAGCGGCAGGTGGTCCTTCAGCGGCTTGAGGGGGGCGGGCAGGGTCCGCGCTTTCGGCTTGCGTTCCGCCAGGGCCTCCAGGACGGCCCGGTCCACCCTGGCGTCGGGCTGGATCTGGCTGAGGCAGAACCGGAAGTGCTCCAGCTGGGCGTCGCCGTCCAGATCCAGGCACACCGAGATGGCCGCCTGACTGTCGCCGGCGCGCAGGGCAGAGGCCTTGGCCAGGGCCGGGGGCAGCAGGGGCAGCCAGTGGTGGCCGAGGCAGATGGCTTCGCCCTGGTCCCGCAGCCAGCCGTCGAGGCTGTTGCCGAGGCCCACCCGCTCGGCCACGGCGGCGGTGTGCACCCAGAGCCGCCAGCCACCCTCCTCCTTCGCCTCCAGGGAGAGGGCCGGCAGACCCGGGGCTTCGGGGGACTGCCAGCCCTCCAGCAGCAGGGTCGGCAGCGCCGTCAGGTCGGTGCGCCCCTTGGCGGGGGGTGCCTTGAGGGTGGCGCGCGGGCAGGCCGGGCGCTCGTGCAGACGGTGCTTGGTGATCAGCAGATCCCTGTCCGCCGCCTCACCCCCGTGCACCGGCAGGCTGCGGGCCACGTGGCCTGCCGCACCGAACTGGGCCACGGGAAAGCGGTCGATCTTCACCTCCACCACAGCGTCCTCGCTGGGTTGGAGGTGGGCCGCATCCGCCTCCGGCAGGGCCACGCTGGTCAGCAGACGGTCGTCCAGGGGCACGGCGACCAGCTGGTCGTCCTGCCGTTCCACCTGGGCCAGCAGGCTGGGGGTCTGGCGTTCGAGGATGCACTGGACGCCGCCTTCGGGGGAGCGCCTGCGCCCTCCCTCCCGGGTGATCTTGACCAGCACCCGGTCGCCGTTCCAGGCGTGGTTGAGCTGGTGGTCGCGGACGTAGATGTCCTCGCCGCCGTCCTCCCGCAGTGCGAAGCAGAACCCCTTGCTGGAGCAGCGCAGACGGGCGGCGATCAGCTCGGGGTTCTCCTGCTTCAGGAGTCCCTCGCCGGTTTCCTCCAGCAGGCCCAGCCGGATCAGGGCATCGAGTCCGATCCGCAGCTGCTGCTTCTCGGGCTTGGTGGTCAGTCCAAGACCCTTCTCCAGTTTGGCGAGGGCGACCGGGTCGGTCGTGGACAGGTGGTCGAGCAGATCGGCGACCGTGAACTTCATCGGATGGGGGATGGGCAGAGGGGGGCGTTGCCGCGGCAGCGCGGACGCTGGCTAGGGGGAACCGACAACGGAGCGGTCGGTCACCGCAGGTGGCGGCGGTGCGTGGAGCGAACGCCGATCCTGCTGACGGATTGCGCCGACTCTAAGGAGTGGGGGGCTCGACGCTGCGGGAGCGCAGGATCAGGCGCGTCCCGATGATCAGGAAGCCTGCGGCGGCAGCCAGCTGCAGGGAATCGGTGGGGATCACACTCGAGAGGGACCCCCCGGCGGCGGCCCCCACCAGGCTGGCTAGCACCAGGGCGACGGCACTGCCGGCGAAGACGGCACCGGGTCGGTTGGAGGTGCCGCTGATGCTGACGATGGCCAGCTGGGTCTTGTCCCCCAGTTCCGCCAGGAAGACGGTGGCGAAGGTGGAGGCGAGCAGGGCCAGGGGCATGGTGCTTCAGGTGGAGGCCAGGTGGAGCGGAGCCAGGTGCAGGACGGCCTGGCGGCCGAGCCAGAGCCCCAGGGCCACCATCAGCACCCCCGCCGCGCGTTCCAGCTGGTGGGGGGGCATGACGGTGGAGAGCCAGCGACCCAGGAGCACTCCCACCAGGCTGGAGCAGATCAGGGCCAGGGAGGCCCCCAGAAACACGATCACGGGGCGGCCGGACTGGGCCGAGAGCAGCAGGGCCGCCAGCTGGGTCTTGTCCCCCAGCTCCGCGAGGAAGACGGTGGTGGCGGTGGAGAGGAAGACCGACAGCCAGCCGGGCGTCGGGGGGGACTCGGGCCGATCGTTCATGGCTGCCGTCGGATCGTGCGCAGAAAGCGCCGCATCACCTTGCCACGTCCGCCCAGCTCACAGCGGATCTGCTGCTTGCAGGAGGCGATCGCCAGGGCATCGGGATCGTCCCCCGGGCTGCCGAACAGGGCCACCAGATGGTCCACCCGGCAGAAATCTGGCCGATCGGCATAGATCCCGCAACGGCGGGAGCCGGTATCGAAATGGATGCACCAGCCATCGGGCCCCACCATCTCCAGATAGCGCTGCCGCTGCTGGTCATCGAGCGCCGCGATGGCGTCCCCCCGCTGGGCCGGGTCGAGCCGGCAGCAGGAACCGCAGCCGCTGATGCATTGCCAGTGCTGGGAACGGGGCAACGGCTCGGGGCGACGACTGCCTCCATTGACTCACATCCCCAGGGGCATCACAGCCGATAACAGAGGCCCGGCGCGATGGCTGCCCCGCCTTGGGGCGGCCTAAAGTCCGTGCCGATCCTCCCCTTCGCCGGTTGCTTCGCCATGGGCATCGACTTTCACCTCATCTCCAACTTCGGCGCCCTGGCCCTGATCACCCTGGCCGGTCCGGCGGTGATCTTCATCCTCTTCTTCCGCCGCGGCGCCCTCTGAACCCTCGCCGGGTCTCCCGTCGCCCCTCTCCATGAGGTTGGCGAGGGCGTGATAGATGGGCTGTTCCTGGATCAGGCGGCCGGTGTAGGCGGCGATCGCGGCGCTGGCCACCAGGCCGGGCATCAGCTGCTGATCCCCCGCCATGCGGATGGCGAAGGCGATGGTCATCACCGGCAGCTGGGTGGCTCCCGCCAGGCCGGCCACCATGCCCAGGGACAGGCCCAGATGGGGATCGCCCGCCAGCGCCTGCACCAGACCGGCGCCGAAGACGCCGCCCAGGGCGAAGGAGGGGTCGATGAGTCCCCCCGGGACCCCTACGGACAGGGCCAGCACCGGTCCCAGCAGTCGGGCGGCCAGCAGGGCCACCCATGACGCGTCGATGCGGGCGTCGCCTCCCTGCTGCAGCACCAGCCGCATCAGCGTCTCGCCATCCCCGCCGCTGGCCCCGCCGCTGACCAGCGCCATCAGCGCCAGGCCCATGCCCGCACCCAGCCCCAGGGCCAGGGGGCGGCGCCGGGCCAGGGAGGCCGTTCGGGTGGCGGCGATCAGCAGCAGCCGGGCGAAGAGGCCGCCCAGCAGTCCGCCGCCGATGCCGATGGGGAGAGCCCAGAGGAGCTGTTCCGGTTCCGACGCCGGGATGGGGTTGATGCCCAGGGCGAACATGGGCTGGCCACCCAGGTTGCTCATCAGGGCGGCGCCGCTGGCCATCAGCAGGGCCGGCCAGATCAGGCGCTGGTGGAAGCTGCGGGTGAGCTCCTCCACCACGAACATCACCCCCATCAGCGGCGTGTTGAAGCCGCCGGCCAGGCCGGCACCCCCGGCGGCGGCCAGCAGGTCACGGCGGCCGATGCGCTGCAGCAGCCCCGGCCAGCGCCGCACCACCGCCTGAGCCAGGCTGCCCCCCAGGGCCACCACGGGGCCTTCCCGCCCCAGGGGGAACAGGGCCAGGCTGGCCGCGGTCCAGAGCAGCACCCGCTTCAGGGTGGCGCCGAGGCTCAGCAGCCGGTCCGACCGGTGGGGGGCCGCCAGGCTCAGCATCAGGTGGGGAATCCCGGAGCCGGCCCCGTGGCGCAGCGGACCCTGCTGGAGCCACAGCAACAGGGGCATGACGGCGATCGGCGCCAGGGCCAGGACCAGCCCGAGGCGGGTCCAGCCCCCGCCCCGGAAGGCGGGCAGCTGGGAGAGCCAGTGGTCCTGGATCAGGTCGATCCGGTTCAGGGGCCAGCAGGCCAGGCCGATCAGGGCACCGAGCAGGGCCAGTTCCAGCAGGGACCGCAGCGGGTGGAGGCGGGCGCCTTTCATCCGCCCACCATGCCCAGGGCCATGGCCGCCTCCCGGATCAGGGAACGGACGTAGGGATGGGGTGGCGTCGCGTCGTCCGGATTGGCCGCGGCGAGGCCGGCCCGCAGCTCTTCGCCGGCGGCGTTGCGGATCAGCAGGGTGTCCCCCTGGCGTTCGCACCAGTAGGTGCGGTCCCGCCGCTGCAGCACCACCGCGTCACCACCACTGCAGCGTATGGCCTCCAGTTCGAGCTGCAGGCGATCCTCGCCCTGCCAGGTGTCGCGGCGCAGCCGGTAGGCCACGTCCACCGGGCCGCTCCACTGGCTGGGTCCCCGCCAGCGCCAGGCAATCGCCCGCAGGCGGGCCGACCCCTGGGCCAGCTGCAGCTGCAGGTGCCCGCCCCGCAGCGGTTTCTGCTCCACCACCTGGCAGCGGCTGCTCCAGAACAGCGGTGCCGGATGGCCGGATCCGAAGGGGGCCAGCCGCTGCAGCTGCTGCCAGAAGTCCCGGTCGATGCGCTCCAGCCGCAGCAGGGCCTCCGGTTCCACCGTGCGGCCATCCCCCGCTTCGCCGAGCCAGGTCTGGGCCAGGTCCTCCAGCCGCTCCTGCAGGTCCCCAACGCTTTCGGCCCGCACCGTGAAGCCTCCCGCCGCCGGATGGCCCCCATGGCGTTCCAGCAGGTCGTGGCACTGGGTGAGGGCGCGATCCACCGCGAACCCTTTCGGTGCCCGCACCGAGGCCCTCAGGCGGCCGCCGCCCTCGCCGGCCAGCAGGGCCACGGGACGACCGAAGCGCTCGACGAGACGGGAGGCGACGATGCCGATCACGCCATGGTGCCAGTGGCTCTGGGCCAGCAACAGGAACGCCGGCCGCTGGGGGCCATCGGCCTCGAGCAGAGCCAGGGCCTCCGCTTCGATGGCACTGCAGAGCTCGCGGCGCTGACGGTTGAGCGACTCGCAGGCCCGGGCCAGCTCCAGGGCCTGGGCCGGATCCTCCGTGGTCAGCAGATCCACCACCAGCTGGGGGTCGCCCAGCCGTCCCACGGCATTGATGCGGGGCGCCAGCTGGAACCCCACCGCTTCGGCGTCCAGGCGCCCCTGCTCCAGCCCCGCCAGCTGGCGCAGGGCCTGCAGACCGGGCAGGGGGCTGCGGCCCAGCAGCGGCAGCCCGTCCAGCAGCCAGCGCCGGTTCACGCCCTCGAGGGGGGCCATGTCGGCGATCGTGCCGATGCAGAAGAGGTTGAGGGCGATCTCCAGGCCGTCCCGGCGGTTCAGCCGCCGGCAGAGGGCCGTGGCCAGGACATGGGCCAGGCCCACGCCGGCCAGGCCCCGGTAGGGGGAGCCCTCCGGGGTGACGGCGGGATGGAGCAGGGCCAGATGGGGGGGGAGGGTGGCCGGGAGGGTGTGGTGGTCGGTGAGGATCACCTCCACCCCCAGGGCGTCGGCCCGTTCCAGGGCCTCGCGGGCCGCCACGCCGTTGTCGACGGTGATCAGCAGGCGCAGGCCATCGGCCGCCAGCCGCTCCACCATGGCCGCATTGAGGCCGTAGCCATCGTCCATGCGGCTGGGGATGGCGGCGCGGGGCCTGGCGCCGAGCCGTTGCAGCACCCCCACCAGCAGGGCGGTGCTGGTCATGCCGTCGGCGTCGTAGTCACCGCAGATGGCGAGGGGTTCGGCCGTGCGGCACGCCTGGGCGAGACGATCGACGGCAGCGGCCAGGTCGGGGAAATGAAGGTCCGCCTCAGGGGCGGCCGCCGGCTCGAGCAGCTCCCGCACGCTGGACGGATCGCCCAGGCCCCGGCGGTGAAGAATCGCCAGCAGCTCCTCCGGCAGGTCCTGGCCCGGGGCCGTGGCTGCAGGCAGTTGGGCGGGCAGGAGCCAGCGTCGCTCGTCTGAGGCGGGGAGCAACGGGAGCCGGTCGGGGTTCCTGCATTGTGGAGGTCGGGGGCCCGGCGCGCAGCCTTTAGTCTCCGGCCATCGACAACGGCGCTGGCGGGCCATGGCCGAGGACCTGACGGCCCTCCTCTGGGATGTGGATGGCACCCTCGCCGAGACGGAACTCGAGGGTCACCGGGTGGCCTTCAACCGCAGCTTCGCGGCGGCCGGCCTTCCCTGGCGGTGGGACCGGCCCACCTACCGGAAGCTGCTGGGGGTGAGCGGGGGCAGGGAGCGGATCGCCGCCTTTCTGCAGCAGGTGGAGGGCCTAGCCCCGTCCCCCCTGCAGCTGGAGGAGCTGCATCGCTCCAAGCAACTGCACTACGCGGAGCTCGTCCGGGCCGGCGGCATCGCCCCGCGGGCGGGGGTGAGCCGGCTGCTGGCGGCGGCGGCGGCGGCCGGCCTGCGCCAGGCCATCGTCACCACCAGTGGACGGCGGGCCGTGGAGGAGCTGGTGGAAGGGGTGCTGGGGGATCTGGGGCAGGCCTTCGACTTCTGGGTGTGCGGCGACGATGTGGCCAGGAAGAAGCCCGATCCGGAGGCCTACCGCCTGGCGCTGGAGCGTCTCGGCGGGCCATCGGGGGGCGTCCTGGTGCTGGAGGACTCACCGGCGGGGCTCGCCGCCGCCACCGGGGCGGGTCTGCCCTGTCTGGTGTGCCTCAGCATCGCGACGCGCCAGGACGCCCCCGAGAGCTTTGCCGCGGCGGCGGCGGTGGTGGAGAACCTGGAGGAGCCAGGCGGAGAGATCGTCGTGCGCCAGGGCCCGCCTTGCCCCGGCAGCCAGGTGACGCTCTCCTGGTTGCAGCGCCTGCTGCCCTCCCCATGACCCGCCTGCCCGTGCAGCGCACCCGCTTCCAGGGCCTGATCAGCCGGATCGGCGGGTCGCTAATGGGTCAGCTGCGGCGCAGCTGGCGGGCGGGCAGCCTGGCCCTGCTGGCGTTGCTGGTGGGGTTCTTCGCGGGGCAGAACCTCACGGCCCTGCTGCTCAACGCCGCCCCGGGCGGCCGCCCGGCGGTCGTGCTGCTGTTCGTGCTGCTGGTGGAGGCCCTGGTGCGGCTGCGGTCGCGTTTCGTGGCCAGCGATCCCCCCCTGGCCTGGGTGCTGGTGGACAACCTGAGGATCGGGGCCTGTTACGCCGTGGTGCTGGAGGCCTTCAAGCTTGGAACCTGAGCCGGATCCGTCCGTCTGGGAGCAGCGGCTGGCGCAGGCGGCACCGCTGCCGACCCTGCACCCCAGCGTGCTGGCCCGGGTGGTGCAGCCGATGCTGCAGTGGCTGGAGGGCGCCCTGGGCTCCGGCGTGGTGAGGCGGCGCCCGCTGCTGGCCCTCAACGGACCGGTGGGGGCCGGCAAGACCAGCATCGGTCGGGCCCTGGAGCGGCTGGCGCCTCTGGCGGGCCTGCGCCTGGTGGTGGCCTCGATCGATGATCTCTATCGGCCGTCCCGGCAGCGGCGTGCCCTGCTGGCGGGCAATCCCTTCGGCGTCAGCCGGGTCCCCCCCGGCAGCCACGACATCCCCCTGCTGCTGGAGCTGCTGGCCGATTGGCGCGCCGGGGGCGATCTGCGGCTGCCCCGGTTCGACAAGACCCTGGCGGGGGGCGAGGGGGAACGGGCTGGCTGGCGCCAGCAGCCGGCGGAGGCCCTGGTGATCGAGGGCTGGCTGATGGGATGCAAGGCCCTGGGGCCCGAGCTGCTGACCCGTCGGATGCAGGAGGGCCGTGGCCTCGAAGCCCTCAGCCAGCCGGAACTCGACTGGCTGCCCCGCTGGGATCGGGCCCTGGAGGCCTACGCACCCCTCTGGCAGGCCTGTGACGGGCTCTGGCTGCTGCGTCCGGAGCGCTGGAGCCTGCCGCGGCGCTGGCGCTTCCAGGCCGAGGCCCGCCAGCGACGGGCCGGTGGGGGCTGGCTGAGCGGGGTGCAGCTGGAGGCCCTGGTGCGCGCCAGCCTGCATTCCCTGCCGCCGGCCCTCTATCAGGATCCCCTGCTCGATCGGATGGTTGATCCAATGAAGGAATCACCCCAGCCAGGGGGCACCCCATGGGGCCCGGCCGTGGTGGGGGCGGTGCTGCTGGACGGACGCCGGCGTTGCCGATCCCTGGGGGATCAGCTCTCGGAACCTTCCTCAGTGTCTTCGGCGATCGGGTAGATGAAGCCCTGGGCACGGCCGCTCAGCACCGCCTTCCCCAGTGACATGGCCTTGCGGGCGGCATCACCGGCCTTGGCTTTCCAATGGGCGTGGCGCTGGTTGCGCTTCCCCTGGGACGTCTTCTTCTTGGGAACGGCCATCCCGCTGCCTCACTGCCAAACCATGATCCTCCGCTGTCGACTCGACTTTCGTCAAATCGCTACAGTCGAAATCTGCATTGGTCGCCTGTGAGCAGCCCTACTTCCCCTGAGCCCGTGGCGCCCGCTGCCAAGGCGGCACCCGAGGTGCGAGGGGCCTTCTCGCTGGGATCGTCGCAGCAGGGGCCTCCCTCCTTCAGCAAGCTGCTGCAGGACATCCAGTCCGGCCAGGTGAAGAGCCTCGAGCTCTATCCCACCCAGCGCCTGGTCACGGCGACCTTCAAGAACGGTCGCGTCCAGCAGGTGCCGGTGTTCAGCGACAACCAGATGCTGCTGCGCACGGCCGAGCAGGCCCGGGTGCCGCTCTCGGTGCGCGACGAACGCCGCGATGAGGCGATGGCGGGCCTGGTCACCAACGTGATGCTGGTGCTGCTGCTGCTGGCGGGACTGACCCTGCTGGTGCGCCGTTCCGCCCAGGTGGCCAACAAGGCCCTGGGCTTCGGCCGCAGCCAGCCCCGGCTCCAGGAGGAAGGGGCCGTGACGGTGCGGTTTGAGGACGTGGCCGGCATCAACGAGGCCAAGCAGGAACTGCAGGAGGTGGTGACCTTCCTCAAGACCCCGGAGCGGTTCACCACCATCGGCGCCAAGATTCCCAAGGGCGTGCTTCTCGTGGGACCTCCGGGCACGGGCAAGACCCTGCTGGCCAGGGCCATCGCCGGCGAGGCCGGTGTGCCGTTCTTCTCCATGGCGGCCACGGAATTCGTGGAGATGTTCGTGGGGGTCGGTGCCAGCCGGGTGCGGGATCTGTTCCGCAAGGCCAAGGCCAAGGCTCCCTGCATCATCTTCATCGACGAGATCGATGCGGTGGGCCGTCAGCGCGGGGCCGGCATCGGCGGCGGCAACGACGAGCGGGAGCAGACCCTCAACCAGCTGCTCACCGAGATGGATGGCTTCGAGGACAACTCGGGCGTGATCCTGCTGGCGGCCACCAACCGCCTGGATGTGCTGGATTCGGCCCTGCTGCGGCCCGGCAGGTTCGACCGCCGCATCATGGTGGATCTGCCGGATCGCACCGGTCGGGAGGAGATCCTGGCCGTGCATGCCCGCAGCAGGCCGCTGGCGGAGGAGGTCTCCCTCGCCGACTGGGCCCGCCGCACCCCTGGTTTTTCCGGTGCCGATCTTTCCAACCTGCTCAACGAGGCGGCCATCCTCACGGCCCGCCGTCAGGCCAGCCAGGTGGACGACAGGGCCATCGGTGACGCGCTCGAGCGGATCACCATGGGTTTGGCCGCCGCACCCCTTCAGGACAGCGCCAAGAAGCGCCTGATCGGCTACCACGAGATCGGCCATGCCCTGATCACCACCCTGCTGCCGCACGCCGACCGCCTCGACAAGGTGACCCTGCTGCCCCGGGCCGGGGGCGTCGGCGGTTTCGCCCGCACCATGCCGGATGAGGACATCCTCGATTCCGGTCTGATCAGCAAGGCTTACCTGAGGGCCCGGTTGGTGGTGGCCCTGGGGGGACGGGCGGCCGAAATGGTGGTGTTCGGCCCCAGCGAGGTCACCCAGGGGGCCAGCAGCGACCTGCAGCTGGTGCGCCGCATCTGTCGCGACATGGTGCTGCGCTATGGATTCTCAAGCCTTGGTCCCATGGCCCTCGAGGAGGCCGGGGAGGAGGTGTTCCTGGGACGCGACTGGATCCGCTCCGCCCATCACACCTCGCTGCGAACCGGCAACCGCATCGACGAGCAGGTCCGGCAGCTGGCCGTGGAGGCCCTGGATCAGGCCGTCGCGCTCCTCTCACCCCGCCGGGAGCTGATCGATGAGCTGGTCAACCGCCTCATCGAGGAGGAGACCATTGATGGCGACCGGTTCCGCGCCCTGGTGGAGGCCCATGAGGGTCAAGGCAGTTCAGCTGTCACCGCTGAGGCCGTAGACAAAGCGGATGTCGAGGCTGCGCAGGTAGGTGTGTAGGCCGGCGTCCTGAATCGGCAGCAAGCGGGCCGGATGGCCGCTCTCGTTGACATGGGCGTGCCAGTGGCCGGGAGGCGTCACGAAGGCGGCGCCCGGTTCCCATTCCATCCGCACGGGGTTGCGGATCGTGCCGTCCGGGTTGAGGTCTGGGCCCGAGAGGGTGGCGCAACCGGGCTGGCAGTCGATCACCAGGTCGAGGGCCACGGACTGGTGACGGTGGGGGGGCTGGATCGCTCCGGCCGGCACGAGTCCGTACATGGCCCAGAGGGTGTGGGTGACGGTGCGGCTCGCCGGCAGGTCCCTGTTGGCGAGCAGCAGGCTGAGCCTGTTGCTGCGGGCGCTGCTGGGATCGGCCGCCAGGGCCGCCAGTTCCCGGTCCAGCCAGGCGGCCGGGTAGTGGGTGGCCTCGAAGCGCGGCGTGTCGGCCTTCACCCCCAGGAAGGTGAGCAGCGGTCCGTCATGCACCCAGTAGAGAACGCTTTCGGCGCTGGCTTCGATTCGGGGGGCTTCCCCGGCGGGCAGTACGAACAGGTCACCGGCCCCCCAGGCCAGATCGAGGGCCGGATCGCGGCCGTTGGCCGGACGCCGGCACCGCCCGGATCCCCGCAGCGCGTAGAACAGGGAACTGGTGGCATTGGCCGGCACCGTGAGGCCTTCCCCGGCCAGGATGCGCACGAAGCTGGCGGAGAGGGCAGGACTGGTGGCCGGAGCCTGGCAACCGAGGCCGGCACTGAGGTCGAGGGGAAGGATGGCCGTGGGACCCGAGCCATGGAGCTCCGGACCCCAGCGGCCTTCGGGGATCGGTTCGGTGAGCCCGGGGCGGATCGGGTTGGCCGCCTGGCGGTAATCGAACAAGCGGGCGGACGCCTGCCAGTCGTGGGGGGCTAGGGCGGCGACCCCATGGCCGTTGGTGGTGGCCTGGGGCGTGGGTGTCTGCATCTGCCCCATGGAACGACGAACCGTTTGTGTACGAAATCTTATGAAGTTTCGTCCCGGATCGGAGGGCCTGCCTCCATGGGGTAACGGGCGTCAGCCGCCGGCCACGGCCGGCACAATGCTCACCTCGTCCCCGTCGTTGAGGGGGGTGGCCTGGTTGTCGAGGAAGCGGATGTCCTCGCTGTTCACATAGAGGTTGAGGAACCGGCGCAGCTTGCCGTTCTCATCGCAGAGGCGCGCCTGAATGCCGGGATAGCGGGCTTCCAGCGCCTGCAGCAGTCCATCGATGCTGGAGGCCTCCAGGCTGACGCTCGCCTCGTCGGCGGTGAACTTCTGCAGGGGGGTGGGGATCAGGACCTGGATGGCCATGGGAAGGGTCGGTGGGCGAAGGGGCAGGGGAGAACCGGGTGCCCGTGGCACCGGGCGGATGTGGAAAGGGGGCGAATGGGGCAATGGGCGGAGGTCAGGCCAGCTCCGCCGCAGGATCGCCAGCCGCGTGGTGGCTGGCCTGGGACCGTTCCCAGGCCGCATGGAAGCTGGCCAGCTGGGGTTCGATCGTGAGGGGCTCCCCGATGGAGGAGGCGATGGCTTCGGTGGTCTTGAGGCCGTTGCCGGTGATGTAGGCGACGGTGGTTTCGGAGGGATCGATCTTGCCCTGCTCCACCAGCTTCTTGAGCACGGCGATCGTGGTGCCTCCGGCCGTTTCGGTGAAGACACCCTCCATTTCCGCCAGCAGCTTGATGCCGTCGATGATCTCCTCGTCGGTGACGGCGGCGATGGTGCCCCCGGTGCGGTTGGCGATGTCGATGGCGTAGGGGCCGTCGGCGGGATTGCCGATGGCGATCGATTTGGCGATCGTGTTGGGCTTCACCGGGGTGATGAAGTCGCGACCGGCGGCAAAGGCCTGGGCGATCGGCGAGCAGCCTTCCGCCTGGGCACCGCTGAAGCGCACGGGCTTCTCCTCGACGAGACCCACCTTGATGAACTCGTCGAAGCCCTTGCGGATCTTGGTGAACAGGGAGCCGGAGGCCAGGGGGGCCACGATGTGGTCGGGCAGCTGCCAGCCGAGCTGCTCGATCACCTCATAGCCGAGGGTCTTGGAGCCCTCGGAGTAGTAGGGCCGCAGGTTGATGTTGACGAAGCCCCAGCCGTAGGTGTTCGCCACTTCCGAGCAGAGCCGGTTGACCTGGTCGTAGTTGCCCTTCACCGCCATCAGGGTGGGGTTGTAGACCAGCGTGCCGAGCACCTTGCCCAGTTCCAGGTCGCTGGGAATGAAGACGCAGCACTCCAGGCCGGCGTGGGCGGCGATGGCGGCGGTGGAATTGGCCAGGTTGCCGGTGGAGGCGCAGCTGACGGTGGTGAAGCCGAGCTCGCGGGCCCGGGTCAGGGCCACCGACACCACCCGGTCCTTGAAGGACAGCGTCGGCATGTTGACGCCGTCGTTCTTGATGTATAGGGAGGAGAGACCCAGGCGGCGGGCCAGCCGATCGGCCTTCAGCAGGGGGGTGAAGCCCGTGCCCACGTCGATGGGGTCGCCCTCGATGGGCAGGAACTCCCGGTAGCGCCAGATGGAGGTGGGACCGGCTTCGATGGTGGCCCGGCTGACGCGGCTGCGGATGGCGTCGTAGTCGTAGACGACCTCAAGGGGGCCGAAACAGACGTCTTCACAGACGTGGCGTGCACCGGCCTCGTAGGGATGACCGCATTCCTTGCAGCGCAGGCCCGTGAAGGTGGAACGGGAAAGGGTGGCGGTCAAGGGAATCCCGGTCGCTGGGCGCACCTTAACAGCGGCGGCCGGAGCCTGCTTTTAATCCTGATCTGCGAGGTCGGGTATTGCGGGGTTGGTTGCGGCGGTGGCTGCGGTGGCCGGGGTCCCCGCCCCCTTGTCGCCCGCGGAGGTCTGCCTACGCTCCAGTCGTGCACTCCCCTTCCCCCTCCGCTCCCGGCCGGCGGCGCCGCTTCGCCATCGCCCTGGCGATCCTCCTGGCCCTGGGGCTCGCCGTCTGGACGGCCGCCCGACTGGGGATCGAGTGGCTCTGGTTCGCCCAGTTCGACTTCCAGGTGATCCTGCTGCGGCGCTGGCTGCTGCAGTGCTGCGCCTTCGCCCTGGTGTTCGGCCTCGGTTCGGTTCTGCAGCTGAAGCAGCTCCAGCGCTGCTGGCGCCTGCGCGACGAGGTGGAGCCGCCCGGCGGCCATTCCCGGGAGCCGATGCTGCGGCTCGGCAGCTCCGCCCTGGTGGTGGTGCTGATCGGCCTGCTGCTGCTGCTGGTGGGAGGACTGAGCTACCTGATGGTGCAGGCCCGGGGCCTGATCGCCAATCCCTTCAGCGGCGAGGTGATCACCGGTTTCTCGGTGCTTCGCGACCTGCCCCCCCTGCTGGTTGCCGGCCTGGCCGGTGGTCTGCTGCTCCCCCTGCTGCTCTGGCCCCTCACCAGCCTGCGCATCACCCTGGCGGCCGCCCTCGCCGGTTCGGCCACGGCGGTGGCGCGGGGCTGGAGTCTGTGGCTGCCGGCCCTGCTGGCCATGCCCTTCGGTGAGGGGGACCCCCTCACCGGCATGGATCTGTCCTTCACCGTGCTGCAGCTGCCGGCCCTGCGGCTGCTGCTGAGTGTGTTGCTGGCCCAGGGGGTGGTGGGTCTGGCGGCCTGTCTGCTGATCATCCTCGGCAAGGGCAAGAGCCTCACCGACCTGCACTTCGACGGCCTCAGCCGGGCCCAGCAACGGGTGCTCCAGCCCCAGCTGGCCTTTCTGGCCGTCGTCGCTGCCCTCAGCAATGCCCTGGCCCCCTTCGACCTGATGGTGCAGGGCAGCGGGGTGGCGGCGGGCGCCGGCTTCGTCGATCTGCACGTGCGCCTGCCGCTGCGCCTGGCCTTCGCCGTGCTGCTGGTGCTGACGGCCATCGGTCTGCTGGTGCCCCTGCCGAAGGGCTGGCTGCGCCGTGGGGCCCTGATTCCCCTGGCCGGCATCGCCCTGCTGGTGCCGATCAGCGAATGGATCCTGTCCCCCCTGGCCCAGCGCTTCCTGGTCCAGCCCCGGGAGCTGGTGGTGGAGACCCCCTATCTGGCCCGCAGCATCCAGGCCACCCGCCGGGCCTTCGGCCTGGAGCGGGTGAGCGCCATCACCCTGGAACCGCGGCAGCGCATCACGCCCCCCGATCTGGCGGCGGCTCCGGGCACCCTGGAGAACATCCGCATCTGGGACAGCCAGCCGTTGCTGGCCGCCAACCGCCAGCTGCAGCAGCTGCGCCTGTACTACACCTTCGCCTCCGCCTCGGTGGATCGCTACCCCCTCCAGGGGGCCCGCGGCCGCAACGGGTCCCAGCAGGTGCTGATCGCCGCCCGGGAGCTGGACAGCGGTGCCCTGCCGGCTGGATCGCGCACCTGGCTGAACCGCCACCTGGTGTTCACCAACGGCCACGGCTTCACCGTATCGCCCGTGAACGCCTCCGGCAGCGACGGCCTGCCGCTCTATTTCGTCAAGGATCTGGGCCGCAGCGGCCGGGTGCAGGGGATCCCCGAGCTGGGCATCAGCGATGCGGACGCCCGCGCGGCCCTGCCGGTGGGCAGTCCCAGCCTTTACTTCGGCTCGGGACCTTCCCCCTACGCCGTCGCGCCGACGCGGGTGAAGGAGTTCGCCTATCCCGACGGTGAGATCAACGTCTACACCCACTACAACGGCACCAGGGGAATCTCCCTGGCCCATTCCTGGCAGCGGTTCGCGGCCGCCCTTTACCTCGCCGAGCCCCGGATCCTCTTCACCGGTTCCCTGACCGAGCGATCGCTGCTGCTGCTGCGGCGGCAGGTGAACCAGCGGCTCACGGCCCTGGCGCCGTTCCTGCGCTTCGAGAGCGAGCCCTACCTGGTGACCGCCAGGGTTCCCGGCGATCCCGGGTACCGGCCCGAGCAACACCAGTACTGGTTGCTGGATGGCTTCACCACCAGCCGCTCCTACCCCTACAGCGATCCCAACCCCTCCGGACTGCGTTACTTCCGCAACCCGGTCAAGGCGGTGGTGGATGCCCATGACGGCCGCCTCTGGCTCTACGTCAGCGATGCCAGCGATCCGGTGCTGCGCACCTGGATCCGGGCCTTCCCGGAGCTGTTCCGGCCGCTGTCGGCCATGCCCCACGCGCTCCTGAGCCATATCCGGGTGCCGAGGAGCCAGTTCGACATCCAGGCGGAGCGGCTGCTGCGTTACCACGTCACCGATGTGCGGACCTTCTACAACGGCGACGATGTCTGGGCGGTGCCCTACGAGATCTACGGCGAAGCCAACGTGCCCGTGAGCCCATACCACCTCACGCTCCAGCTCCCCGGGCAGGAGCGTTCCGAATTCGTTCTGCTGCTGCCCTTCACGCCCCTGCGGCGCTCGAACCTGGTGGGCTGGCTGGCCGCCCGCAACGACCCGCCCCACTACGGCGAGCTGCTGCTGGTGCGCTTCCCCCAGCAGCGGCTGTTGCTGGGGCCCCAGCAGATCACGGCCCTGATCGATCAGGACCCCACGATCAGCTTCCAGTTCGGGCTGTGGAACCGCCTCGGATCCCGCCTGTTCCGGGGCAACCTGCTGGTGCTGCCGGTGGGTGAGGGGCTGCTCTACGTGGAACCCATCTATCTGCAGTCGAAGAGCAACGACCTGCCCACCCTGGTGCGGGTGGTGGTGACCGATGGCCGCCGCTTCGTGATGGAACGGGACCTGCGCCGTGCCCTGGCCCGCCTGGTGGAGGACTCCCCCGCCAAGCCCCCGGCGGGACGCGCCCTTCCGGTGCCGGTCCAGGCACCGATACCGGCGCCCCTGCCATGAAGGGCCTGCCATGAAAAAGGGGCCCCCTCGGGGGCCCCGCTGTGCCAGGAAGGCTGGCGGTCGATCAGGCGGCGACGGCGGTCTTGGGATCCAGGGCACCCTTGGCGTAGAGGGTGGCGTAGTAGTTGATGTCGCGCTGCTTGATCTTGCTGGCGTTGCCGGCACACCAGAACTGCTGATAACGATCCAGGCACACCTTCTTCATGTAGGCCCGGGCGGGCTTGTTGAAGTGGCGGGGGTCGAAGTTGGCGGGATCCTTGGCGGCCGCTTCGCGGACGGCGGCGGTGAAGGCCAGACGGTTGTCGGTGTCGATGTTGATCTTGCGCACGCCGTTGCGGATGCCTTCCTGGATCTCCTCGACGGGAACGCCGTAGGTCTCGGGGATGGCGCCGCCGTATTTGTTGATCATGTCCAGCCATTCCTGGGGAACGGAGCTGGAGCCGTGCATCACCAGGTGGGTGTTGGGGATGGCCTTGTGGATCTCGGCGATCCGGGAGATGGCCAGCACCTCACCGGTGGGCTTGCGGGTGAACTTGTAGGCGCCGTGGCTGGTGCCGATGGCGATGGCCAGGGCATCCACCTTGGTCTTGGCGACGAAGTCGGCGGCCTCGGCGGGATCGGTGAGCAGCTGGGAATGGTCGAGGGAGCCCTCGAAACCGTGGCCGTCCTCGGCCTCACCCTTGCCGGTTTCCAGGGATCCCAGGCAGCCGAGTTCGCCTTCGACGCTCACGCCGATGGCATGGGCCACGTCCACCACTTCCTTGGTGACGGCCACGTTGTACTCGTAGCTGGCGGGGGTCTTGGCGTCGGCCTCCAGGGAGCCGTCCATCATCACGGAGGTGAAGCCGTTGGCGGCGGCGCCGTAGCAGGTGGCGGGGCTGTTGCCGTGGTCCTGGTGCATCACCACCGGGATGTCGGGATAGGTTTCGACCGCGGCCAGGATCAGGTGGCGCAGGAAGCTCTCACCGGCGTACTGACGGGCCCCCCGGGAGGCCTGCAGGATCACCGGGCTGTCGGTTTCGTAGGCAGCCTCCATGATCGACTGCACCTGCTCCAGGTTGTTGACATTGAAGGCAGGGATGCCATAGCCGTTCTCTGCGGCATGGTCGAGCAGCAGCCGAAGGGGAACGAGCGCCATGGGGAAGACCTCTAAAGGGAGTGCGGAGGGGACAGGCGGCGGAGCCACCCGACATTCGGACGGGATTTTACAGCGATGACAGCGGGCCCTGCCGTCAGGGCTCCAGGCTCTGGCGCAGGCCCGTGGCGGCGGCCTGCTGGACCGCATCACAGCAGCGCTGGCTGCGCACCGCTTCGCCCAGGCCCGGCACCATCGGACGCCCCTGACGGGCGCTGGTGGCCCACCAGCTGATGATCCGCTGCACCGGGGCCACCCGGCCGTCCATCCAGGTGCGCTCGAAGGCCCAGGCGGGGTCGGGGTTCAGCAGCTGCAGGGGCTCGCCGGAGCGGGACAGCCACAGCTGGAAGCCATGCACGTAGTCGGCCTGGTTCTCCGACCCCAGCACCAGGGTGGCGTCGCTGCCGTAGATCTCGATCCAGAAGCCCCGGCCGCGGCGGCTGACCGACGCCAGGCTGATCTGGGCCGGCACGGACCGTCCTGCAGCTGTCCGGAGCTGGGCCTGCACCAGGGCGATGTCCTCGGCGTCGACCGGGATCCGGCGACCGCTGCCATCGGCGGCGGGCCGCTCTTCGATGGCGATCGAGGTGGTGGCGCTCAGGGATCGGGTCGGGCCGATCAGCCAGTGGAGGATGTCGAAGGCGTGGCTGCCGAGGGAGGCGATCACGCCACCGGCTTCGGAGCGCTGCGACGCCCAGCTCCAGGGGCGGCCGGGGTCGGCCCGGCTGCTCATCAGCCAGTCGAGCTTCACCAGCCAGGGATCGCCGATCACCCCCTGGGAGAGCAGGGCCTGGAGCTGCTGGAACAGGGGGACGGCCCGGTATTCGAAGTCGACGGCCACGCAGAGGCGCTGGCGCAGGGCCAGGCGCTGGAGCTCCTCCACCTCCTCGGTGCTGAGCCCCACCGGCTTCTCCAGCAGCAGGTGCTTGCCCGCCTCCAGGGCGGCGCGGGCCAGCTCGAAGCGGGCCGCCGGGGGCGTGGCGATCACCAGAGCCTCGATGGCGGGATCGGCCAGCAGCGCCCGATAGTCGGTCTGGCCCGGCAGATCGGCGGCGCGGCAGGCGCTCTCCAGCCGCTCGCCGCGCGGATGCCAGAGGGCCACGGGGGTGGTGAGCGGGCAGTCCCGCAGGGCGGGCAGGATCACCTTCTCGCCGAACCCCAGGCCGGCGAGGGCGACCTTCAGGGGCGTCTCATCCCTGGGCATCGCTGCGGCTCCCAGGCTGGGCGGCGCTGCAGGCGGCCTGCAGCACCCGGGTGGTGAGGTCGTCGCTCGAGGCGGCCTGCCAGGGGGCACCCCAGCGCGGCAGGCCGTTGATCGCGGTGTCGCGGTACAGCTGCTGGCCGCAGTCGAGTTCCATCACATAGAGGCGGCCGATGGGGGAACGCTCGTCGGCAGCGTCGGCATCCGGGGCGGGCTGGAAACGGCTGAGCACCGACAGCCGGCCCTCGCGCCCGGGCCGCAGGCTGCCGGCGTCCCACCACTGGCGGCCGGCAGGGCTGGACGCCACCTCCCGCCACTCCACCGGACCGGCCCAGACGGCCGGTGCCGCCGTCAGCAGCAGGACTCCCAGCAACAGCAGGGGAAGCAGCGGTGCCCTCCGCAGCGGCCGCGTCCGGGAACGGAGCCATCGCCAGGGTTGGAGCCAGACACTCATGGGGCCACCGTCTCGGCCCGCCGCACGCAGCCGTGCATCCGCAGCAGGCTGGCCAGGGTGGCGCGCTGCTGGGTCCGCGGCACGATGGCATCGACGAAACCGCGGTCCTGCAGGTACTCGGCGGTCTGGAAGTCCTCGGGGAGTTTCTCCCCCAGGGTCTGCTCGATGACGCGGCGGCCGGCGAAGGCGATCAGGGCCTTGGGCTCGGCCAGGATCAGGTCGCCGAGCATGGCGAAGCTGGCGGTGACGCCGCCGGTGGTGGGGTGGGTGAGCAGGGCCAGGTAGAGCAGCTCGGCGTTGCGGTGCCGTTGCAGGGCCCCGGACACCTTGGCCATCTGCATCAGGCTGAGCATGCCCTCCTGCATGCGGGCCCCCCCCGAGGCACAGACGATCAGCAGGGGGTAGCGGCGCTGGGTGGCCAGCTCCACCAGCCGGGTGAGCTTCTCCCCCACCACCGAGCCCATGGAGCCGCCCATGAAGCGGAAGTCCATCACCCCCAGGGCCAGGGGCATTCCGTCGAGAAGGCAGAGGCCGGTCACCACCGCATCCCGCAGGCCCGTGCTGCGCTGGCTGTCGCGCAGGCGGTCGGCGTAGCTGCGCCGGTCCTTGAAGGCCAGGGGATCGGTGGGGGCGAGATCGCTGTCGATGGGCTCGAAGCTGCCCTCGTCGGCGATCAGCCGGATCCGTTCGGCGCTGTCGATGCGGTGATGGTGGCCGCAGCCCTTGCAGACGCTGGCGTTGGCCACCAGATCCTTGCGGTACACCACCAGCCCGCACTCGTTGCACTTGCTCCAGAGGCCATCGCCCTCATCCGGTTCCGGCCCCTTGCCGGCCTTCACGGCGGGAGCGTTCTTGCGACGATCGGCGAACCAGTCGAACAGGGACTTGGACATGGGACGTCGGCAGCTGCGGCGTACGGGGACCTGCGCCCATTAAAGACTCAGGCCCCACAATCTCAGCCAGGGGCCGTGACCGCCGATCCACACCGCCAGGGTGCCGATGGCGAGGAAGGGACCGAACGGAAACGGCTGCTGGGGGCCCAGGCGTCCGCTGATCCGACCGGCACCGCCCACCACGGCCCCCCCCAGCACCGCCAGTGCCACCGCCAGCCCCAGCCCCAGGGGGCCCAGCCAGGCGCCCATCAGGGCCGCCAGCTTGGCGTCGCCGAGGCCCAGGGCGGGCCGCCCCATGGCTTTCTCGGCCAGGGCGCTGAGGGCTTCGAAGCCCAGCAGTCCGATGGCGGCGGCGATCAGGTGGGCGAACAGCAGCTCCCGTCCCACGCTCTCGCCCTGGGGGAAGCCCACCAGGGCCGTCACGGCGAGGCCCAGCACGACCCCCCAGCGGCAGAGCGGCTCCGGCAGCCAGAGGCTGTCGAGGTCGATCAGGGCCAGGGGCAGCAGCCAGCTGGCCAGCAGCCAGCCCGCCGCCAGCAGCAGCCAGGGGCTGGGAGCGGGCCCCAGCCCGGCCGGCCGGGCCAGCAGCATCGCCACCCAGAGCCCGGCGCAGAGCAGCTCCACAAGGGGGTAACGGATGGGGATCGGCGCCCGGCAATGACGACAGCGGGCCCGCAGCAGCAGCCAGCTGAGCACTGGCACGTTCTCGAACCAGGCCAGGGGGGTGCCGCAGCGCGGACAGTGGCTGCCCGGGAACAGCAGCGATTCCTCCCGCGGCAACCGCCACACGACCACATTGAGGAAGCTGCCGATGCAGGCCCCCGCGACGGCCACCGCCGGAGCCAGCTCCAGAGCCGCTGCGCTCATGGCTGGGGGCGGTTGAGCGGCCCGCGGCCTCCCCGGCCCCGACCGGGCCTGGGACGCAGCAGTTCCAGGGGCACGAACTGCTCGTCGGGGAGCAGGACCGGGGCCTCGAACACCACCCGACCCTGCGGTCCCTCGGCCAGAAGCACGACACCCATGGGTTCGGGGGCGGTGGGACAGGATTCCAGGAAATGAAAGTAGATCCGCCGCGAGCGCCGCAACAGATCGGCGCTGTTGATGCGATCCAGGCGCAGGGCGCCGAAGGGAACGGAACCGGAGGTGTCAGCACCCCGGATCTCAAAGGACGGAGGGGCCGGCACGGCAGCCCGACGCGGGAGGGACGCGCCGGGACCGTCGAGGGAGAGGGGGGGCTGAGCGGTGATGGGATTCACCGGTTCCTTTCGGGTGATCTTAGGGGCGAAAGGAAGATCGAGAGAGGAAACTTCAGTTGAGTTTCTTCTGGTCCTCGATGAGCCGATGGATGATCGGGGTGAGGATGATCTCCATGGCAAAGCCCATCTTGCCGCCGTTGACCACGATGCTGGTGGGGCTCGACATGAACGAGCCGTTGATCATGCGCAGCAGGTAGGAGAAGTCGATGCCCCACTTCTCACGGGCCCCCTTGCGGAAGTGAATGATGACGAAGCTTTCGTCGGGGGTGGGGATGTTGCGGCAGATGAACGGGTTGGAGGTGTCCACCGTGGGCACCCGCTGGAAGTTGATGTCGGTGAGGCTGAACTGGGGGCAGATGTGGTTGATGTAGTCGGGCATCCGGCGCAGGATCGTGTCCACGATCGCTTCGGCCGAATAGCCGCGCTCGGCGTTGTCGCGGGAGATCTTCTGGATCCATTCCAGGTTGGCGATCGGCACCACCCCGATCAGCAGGTCCACCAGGCCGGCCACGTCGTAACCGTCGCCTACGACGCCGCCGTGGAGGCCCTCGTAGAACAGAAGGTCGGTGCCGTCGGGGATGGGTTCCCAGGGGGTGAACTGGCCGGGTTCCAGGCTGGTGCCGAGGCGGGAGTTGTGCTCGGCCGCCTCCTCCACCGAATGCAGGTAGTAGCGCCGCTGTCCGCTGCCGGTTTCGCCGTAGGTGCGGAAGAGCTCCTCGAGCTTGTCGAAGATGTTGGCTTCGGGGCCGAAGTGGGAGAAGTTCTCGCCGCGGTTCTGGGCTTCGGCCATGGCCTGCTTCATCGGGCCGCGCTCGAAGCGGTGGAAGCTGTCGCCCTCCACCACGGCGGGGAGAATCCCCTCACGGGAGAAGATGTGCTCGAAGGCCCGCTTGACGGTGCTGGTTCCCGCTCCGGAGGAACCGGTGACAGCCACGACCGGGTGACGCTTCGACATCGGGCAAGGGAAGGCAGGCGTGTGTGAGTTTGGCAGGTCGCCGGACCCCACCCCGGGGTGGGGTGCAGACGCGCCTCAGGAAGGGAGGGAAGCCAGAAGCTGCTCACCCATGGCCCCGCAGCCGAGCCTGGTGGTGCCCGCGTCCTGCAGCAGGTCGCCGGTGCGGAATCCCGCCGACAGCACCCGGTCGACGGCGGTTTCCAGATCGGCGGCGGCGGCGTCCTGGTGCAGTCCCACCCGCAGCATCATGGCGGCGGAGAGCACCATGGCGATCGGGTTGGCCAGGTCCTGGCCGGCGATGTCGGGGGCGGAGCCATGCACCGGCTCGAACAGGCCCGGGCCATCGGCCCCCAGGGAGGCGGAGGGGAGCATGCCGATCGAGCCGGTGAGCATGGCGGCTTCGTCGCTGAGGATGTCGCCGAAGAGGTTGCTGGTCAGCAGCACGTCGAACTGGCGCGGCGCCCGCACCAGCTGCATGGCGGCGTTGTCCACGTACATGTGGCTGAGTTCCACGCCGGGGAACTCGCCGTGGATCGCTTCCACCCGGTCACGCCACAGCTGGCTCACGTCCAGCACGTTGGCCTTGTCGACCGAGCAGAGCCGGCCGGAGCGCTCGCCCGCCAGCCGGAAGCCGACCCGGGCGATGCGGTCGACCTCCCCATCGGAATAGACCATCGTGTTGAAGGCCCGCTCGTGGCCGTCGATGACCACCCGGCCCTTGGGGGTGCCGAAGTAGATGCCGCCGGTGAGTTCCCGCACCACCAGCAGGTCCACCCCCTCGATCACCTCGGGTTTGAGGCTGCTGGCGGCCGCCAGGGCCGGAAAGATCTTCACGGGCCGCAGGTTGGCGAACAGGCCCAGGCCGGCGCGCAGGGCCAGCAGGCCGGTTTCGGGACGCTGCTCCCTGGGCAGGCTGTCGTAGCGGGGGCCGCCGATGGCCGCCAGCAGCACGGCATCGCTGCGGCGGCAGGCCTCCAGGGTGCTCTCGGGCAGGGGAACACCGGTGGCGTCGATGGCGGCGCCGCCCACCGGCTGCTCGTCATAGACGAGATCGAAGCCGTGGCGGGCGCTGACCGCATCGAGCAGCCGGCGCGTGACGGCGGTGATTTCCGGCCCGATGCCGTCCCCCGCGAGCAGGGTGATGCTGTAGCTGGTCATCGTGAAGCGCGGCCGGGCAGCAGGCGAGGCTACTTCTGCAGCTGGCGCAGGGTGCGGGCCATCTCCGGCAGCTTGTTGAACACGGCCGAGCAGCGCAGCCAGAGGCGGTTGGGGATGGCGGGATAGCCGCTCACCACCTCGCCGGCGGCGATCTCGCCGTGGATGCCGGATTTGGAGGAGGCGATGGCCCGGTCCCCGATCACGGCCCGGTTCGCCACGCCCACCTGGCCGGCCAGGATCACCCCGTTGCCCAGCACGGCGCCGCCGGCGATGCCCACCTGGGCCGCCAGGGCGCAGCCCCGGCCCGTGACCACGCCATGGCCCACATGCACCAGGTTGTCGATCTTGGTGCCGGCGCCGATGCGGGTCTCGCCGACGCTGGGCCGGTCGATGGTGGAGCCGCAGCCCACCTCCACCCCCTGCTCGAGCACCACCCGGCCGGTCTGGGGCATCTTCACCCAACCCGTGGCGGTGGGAACGAAGCCGAAGCCCTCGGCGCCGATCACCGCCTGGGACTGCACCACGCAGCCCGCTCCCAGCTGGGTGCCGGGGTGGAGCACGGCATGGGCGTGGATCTCGCAGCCTTCGGCCAGGTGCACGTCGTCGTAGAGGACGACGGCGGGATGGAGGGTGCAGCCGCGGGCGATCGTGCAGCCGCTGCCGATCACCACCCCCGCACCGATGTGGGCCTCGGTGTCCACCCTGGCGCCGGGATCCACCACGGCGCTGGGATGGATCCCCGGGGGCAGGGCTTTGGGGGGGTGGAGGGCAGCGAGGGCCTCGGCGAAGCCGAGCCGGGGATTCTTCAGGGCCACCCAGGCCAGGCCCCGGTCCGTGGCCAGCTGCTGCAGTTCCCCATCGAGGGGCAGCAGCAGGGCCGAGGCGCCGGTGGCGGCCAGGGCGGCGGCCAGGGCGTTGTCGGCTTCGAGGAAGGCGAGCTGTCCTGTCCCGGCGCGGTCGAGGGCCTCGGCGCCGCGGATCTCGGGATCGCCCTGCAGGTGGCGGGGGCTGCTCTCCTCCACGCCGCTGAGCCGGGTGAGCAGGCTGCTGAAGCGCATTCCCCAGGGGGCGGACGGCCCGGATCGTAGGCCCGGGGCCGAGGGTTCAGGGTCCAGGCAAGGTGGGTGGTGCTCCCCTGGCGAAACCCGGACGATGCCGTTGCCAGCGCAGCCGATCGTGGTGCTCGGCGGCTTCCTGATCAGCCCGGAGGCCTACGCCCCCATGGTCGCGAGTCTGGCGTTGCTGAGCGGCCAGCCGGTGCAGCTGGTGGGGGTGGGCCGGGCCGAATGGCTGCTCACGGTCTTCCCCTTCGCCTGGGCCCGCATCCTCGACCGTGTGGCGACGGCCACGGCCGACCTGGCGTCGCGCTCCCCCACCGGCCGGGTGACCCTGATCGGCCACAGTTCCGGCGGGATCATGCTGCGCCTGTTTCTCGATCACGCGCCCTTTCAGGGTCGCCGCTACGACGGCAAGGCCCAGGCCGACACGCTGGTGATGCTGGGCAGTCCCCACACCGCCCTCAAGGCCACGGTGCTGCGGCAGATGGTGCAGCAGCGGCTGCCGGGATCGGCGTTCGCCGACCGGGTCACCTACGTGTCGGTGGCCGGCGACCTCGATCTGGCGGCGGCCACCCCCATGGCGCGGCGCCTCGCCCCCAGCGCCTATCGCAACAGCAGCGGTGATCCAGCGGACCGGGGCGATGGTCTGGTGCCGGTGGGCTCGGCCCTGCTGGAGGGCTCCACGCCACTGGTGCTGCCGGGGGTGGCCCATGGCGGGGCCTTCGGGTGCCCCTGGTATGGCAGTCCGGAGGTGGTGGAGCGCTGGTGGCGTCTGGAGACCATCTGAACGCTGCACAGCGATCGAAGAAAGCGTGTGAAGATCCTCTCGAAGGAAGGATGGGAGTAACAGTCGGTGAATGGCCCTGATGGCCATGGAACAGGCTGCTTGAATCAACGGCGATGTCGCTTCGGCTGACAATCTCGAACGGATTTTGAATCGGATTTCGAGTCGGTTTATGTATCAGAAGTGTCAGACGAGCGCATGAATTTCTCCCGAAGGACCTTCCTGAAGGTTGCATCCGCCGGGATGGGCGTCATGGTGGCGGGAACGACCCATCGCGCCCGAGCGGCGGGTACAACCTCCTTGTTCTCGGACGTCGCAGCCGCCTGCCGGCGTCTGGCTCCCCTTGGCTGGCGGCCCTTGCTGAAGGAGGTCACCGGGGGGCAACTTGATATCACCGCGGCCAACCTCAGGGAGCAGTTGATCGAACCGTTGCGGATCAACCGTGACGTGCCCGGTTTCGGTGATTTCAACCTCTCCGGGGTGCGGGCCATCGAGGCCGGCGAACCCGACCGCAGTCTGCTGTTCCATGCCTTCGCCTCACCGGGTGTGGTGAATGGCCGCGATGGAACGTCATTGAAAGGCTTTCCGACGCCGGCCGAGATCGAGGCCGTGCTGAATTACGTCTACGGCGTGAATCCTCCTTCCATGGGGACATTGCGGCAACGGGCGGCGGGCCGTCGCCTGGGCATCGTGGTGTTTGCCCTCCAGTATGAGGATGGGCCCAATTCCGTGCATGGCAACCATGCCGAGCTGTGCTTTGCCCGTGCCGGCATCGCCAGGCTCGGCACCATCGGCCCGCACTACGACGGACGCACCCGCAGCTTTGTGGGGCTGGATCCTGCCAGACCGTTTGATTTTCGGGTGATGCCGCGACAGTTCGCGCCTTACCTGGCTGTGAAGATGAAGGGCTCGGAGGCTCTCCGTGAGAACTTCGGTCCGCAGGATTCCCTCGGCAAGACAGACGACGATCTGGGATTCTGGGTGCCGATCCACAAACTGTTCCATGGCCGCGAATGCATCGCTGGCCTCAACCTCGATGTGACGCTGGAGCGTGGCCTGCGCAACGATGCCCTGGCCATGTTCCACAAGTGGTTGAAGGTGCAGGGGCTCAAGAATCATTGGGGTGGGGAGGATCTGGAGAACCATCCCTTCGTGATCAAGAACGAATCCATCGCGTCCCTGTCCCAGAGTCCCGAGGATGGATCTGGCCTGCTGATTCCCAGGCCCCAGCCTCTGGTCAGCGAAGCCCGTTACAAGGGCAAGCTGCTCACCTTCACGGTGGACGGCAGCTATTCGGGTGACCCCGACAACATTCAGCTGTCGTCGCTGCAGGTGCTCCCCGATCCCCCCTCGCTGCCGCCAAGGTACGGGATCACCGATGCAGCCCAGGACGCCCAGAGGCCTGCACCGGAGTACATCAATATCCGTCACCGGGTGTTGCCGGGTGGGCGTGTGGAGAACCTCAACGACCATCCCAAACTGCGGGAGATCATCAAGCAGGGCGGCTACGAAACGCTGCATTACACTGATGGGGCTGGCGATGGTTGGGTTGCGGCCCATTGTCCCCAGCTCGATTCGCTGGTGGATGCCCATCTTCCGGCCTACTGCATGGTCGGTCTGCCGGATTTTCTCCCCAAGATCAAGCAGCGCGACCTGATGCAGTGGTGGAACCACCAGGTGCCGAAGCCGATCCGGGATGCCCTCTGGTCGATCCCACCCCTGGCCCTGTCCCAGACCCGTGTCGCTGCCAACATCACCCTGCCCATCGGCTTCAGCATCCATGATGTGACGGTGACCGCCATGGTCACCCAGCCGTCCCTGACGGGGCCATCAGGACGGCAGATCGGCAGCCCGATCAAGGGGGTGCAGACCCCGAACGGTCCGGTGCGCCATGACAAGACCGGCATGCCCGACGGGGCCATCGGTGTGTTTGATCCCGGTTGGGAAACCAGCCAGGGTGTCTATTACTCCGCGCCAACGGAGGTGACGCCGATCCAGAAATTCCTGACGGGTTATGCGTTGGGATCCCCCTTCATCGAAGATGCGAAGCTCTGTGCTGCCCTTGGCGCCTACTGGCCAGGCGTGGCTCCGGATTCCACGCGTGTGTTCCAACCGGACAAGCAGATTTCCGGGAATGTCTACCCCTTTCCCACCGTCGCGCCGCTCACCGATGAGGAGATCGGCAGCGCGCCGTTGCCGGATGGCCGCTTCATGCCCTGGGATGGGGTGCGCGGTCCCGATCTGAAGCCTCGCCTCATCAAGGGACAGCGCTACGCGGTGTACACCGATGCCTGGCGTACCGACTACATCGAACTGGTCGGCACCATGACCGCGGCCCTGACCTCAAGGATCGATCTCGATGAATACAAGGCCCGCATCCTGGCCATGGAGGCTGTGTACTGGGGGCTCGGGATCCATGATCCCGATGTGATGGCCGGCGATGGGTTGACGGCCACGGAAAGAGTCATCACGGCCAAGGCACGATGGGCCGTGCTTTCGTTCCGCAAGGTGACGGCCGACGACAGGGATCTGATCCAGGCCGCCGGTGCGGCTGGCTGGCGAATCAACCGGCCTGAGCTCTACTTCTTCCATGTGTATCGCTGGGAAGGAAAGGAGTTCACGGATCCGGGCGATCTGCACAAGGTTCTGGTCAGGATGGCCGAAGAGGCCACGGCCTACGTTTCGGGGACCGATGTGCTGATCAGGCGGGAGGGGCAGCCGTGGAAGCTCGACACCTCGATGCCGATGTGATCGTCGTGGGTGGTGGCCCTGCGGGCGCCGCTGCGGCCATTGCCTGTGCCACCCGCAACCTGAGCGTCTGCCTTCTGGAGCGCAGCCGCTTCGCTGAGGACAGGCCAGGCGAAACCCTGCACCCTGGGGTGGAACCCCTGCTGGAGCAGCTGGGCGTCGGCGACCGGCTCCACCGGGTGGTCGGTGCCCGCCATCCGGGGATCTGGGTGGCGTGGGGCGGGCCGCCCCGCTTCGAGGCCTTCGGCGGCGATGCGGACGGACCCTGGCAGGGATTCCAGGTGGAGCGTGCCGGTTTCGATGCGGCGTTGCTGGCCCGCGCGGCGGACGTGGGAGTCGAGATCCGGCGCCCCTGCAGGGTCGTCGGCGTGTTGCCTCAGGACGGGGTCCACCGTGGGGTCCTCACCAACGCCGGGCCGGTGGTCGGGCGGATGGTGGTGGACGCGAGCGGGCGAGGAGGCGCCCTCGCCCGTCGGCGGGGCCTGCGCCGTCCCGCCCACTCCCCCAGGCTTCTGGCCAGCTACGGCTATGTGAGGGGGGCCTGCCCGGTCCGTGACCAGGCGCCCTGCCTGGCTGGCGATGCCTCCGGCTGGACCTGGACGGCGCTCGTGGCCCCCCATCTCTACCAATGGACCCGGCTGTCCTTCAGCAGCGCCACCGCTGTGGACTGGTTGCCCGAGGAATTGCGGGGGCTCGCGGAATCCAGACGATCACGGGCCGTGGATGTGAGCTGGCGGATGGCGTCCGAAACCGCCGGCGAGGGTTGGTTCCTGGTGGGGGATGCGGCGGCCTGCCTGGATCCGGCCTCCTCCCATGGGGTGCTGCGGGCGATCATGTCGGGCATGATGGCCGGTCACCTCATCGGCGCCGTTCTGGCCGGCGCTGTGCCGGAGACCGAAGCCTTGAAGGCCTACCACGCCTGGATGGCGGAAGGCTTCCAGGCAGATGTGGCCAGGATGCGGCACTTTTATGGCGATCTGGGGGTCCGGGGATTCACTGGGCCGCTCCCAGGTCAGGGTTCCCCTGGGGGGCATGAATCGCGGCCTTCCCCGTCCAGTGAGAAGGACGAACCGTGCAGTTGAGTTCTGCGAAGGGCAGGTGTCGTTCTGCCAGCATTGATCCATCCCTGCGGCCCTGTCGCTCAGCATTTCGGGCTGCTGCGGGCCCATCCCATCCTTCGCTGCCAGCTGAGACGATGACAACCGCCAAGAACACCATCTGTCTCTGGTACGACGGCGCTGCCGAGGAGGCGGCCCACTTCTACGCCAGCATCTTCCCCGATTCGGCGGTGAACGCCGTGCACCGGGCACCGGCCGATTATCCGTCCGGCAAGCAGGGGGATGTGCTGACCGTGGAATTCACCGTGCTGGGGATTCCCTGTCTGGGCCTCAATGGCGGGCCAGCCTTTCAGCACACGGAAGCGTTTTCGTTTCAGGTGGCCACCATCGATCAGGCCGAGACGGATCGCTACTGGAACGCCATCGTCGGCCATGGAGGTGAGGAGAGTGCCTGTGGATGGTGCAGGGACCGCTGGGGTCTCTCCTGGCAGATCACACCGGTGGCGCTCATGCAGGCGATCGCCGATCCCGATGCCGCCGCCGCCAGACGGGCCTTCGAGGCGATGATGACCATGGGCAAGATCGACATCGCCGCGATCGAGGCGGCCCGGCGCGGCTGAACCCGCCCATGGCCTCCCCCCAGGGGCCTGCCTACGGCCTGTGACGTGGCGGCGCCAGGACCTGCCGCGATGGTTACGTTCGCTTCAGGTGTCCCTGCCCCGTCGACCCGGAGCCCTGCATGAGCGAGATCAGCCAGTGTCCCTTCGCGGGGCACGCCGGGGGGGCCGCCGCCGGTCGGGGTACGGCCAACCGCCAGTGGTGGCCCCAGCAGTTGAATCTGGCCATCCTTCATCAGCACGCCCCGGCCGCCAATCCCCTGGGGTCCGGCTTCGACTACGCCGCCGCCTTCCGCCAGCTGGATCTGCCGGCCCTCAAGCAGGACCTGCGGCTGCTGATGACCGATTCCCAGGACTGGTGGCCGGCCGACTGGGGCCATTACGGCGCCCTGTTCATCCGCATGGCCTGGCACAGTGCCGGCACCTACCGCACCGCCGATGGGCGTGGAGGTGCCGGCACCGGCAACCAGCGCTTCGCACCGCTCAACAGCTGGCCCGACAACGGCAATCTCGACAAGGCCCGTCGCCTGCTCTGGCCCCTCAAGCAGAAGTACGGCCGCCGCATCTCCTGGGCGGATCTGATCATCCTGGCCGGCAACATCGCCCTGGAGTCGATGGGGTTCCGCACCTTCGGCTTCGGCGGCGGCCGCGTCGACATCTGGCAGCCCGAAGAGGACATCTACTGGGGCCGCGAGCAGACCTGGATGGGCGACGAGCGCCACACGGACGACCATGAGCTGGAGAGCCCCCTGGCGGCCGTGCAGATGGGGTTGATCTACGTCAACCCCGAAGGCCCCAACGGTGAGCCCGACCCGGTGGCCTCCGGCCGCGATGTGCGCGAAACCTTTGCGCGCATGGCGATGAACGACGAGGAGACTGTGGCCCTGGTGGCCGGCGGCCACACCTTCGGCAAGGCCCACGGCGCCGGCGATCCCGATCTGCTGGGGCCGGAACCGGAAGCCGCCCCTTTGGAGGAGCAGGGCCTCGGCTGGCGCAACCGCTTCGGCAGCGGCAAGGGCGCCGATGCCACCACTAGCGGCATCGAGGGGGCGTGGAAACCCAACCCCACCACCTGGGACCGGGGCTATTTCGCGATGTTGTTCGGCTACGAGTGGGAGCTGGAGAAAAGCCCGGCCGGTGCCTGGCAGTGGCGGGCGGTGGACGTGAAGGAGGAGCACCTGATTCCCGATGCCCACGACCCCTCGAAGAAGCATCGGCCGATGATGACCACGGCCGATCTCTCGCTGCGCTTCGATCCGCTCTACGAACCGATCGCCCGGCGCTTCCACCACGACCAGGAGGCCTTTGCCGAGGCCTTCGCGCGCGCCTGGTTCAAGCTCACCCACCGGGACATGGGGCCCAGGGCGCTCTATCTGGGTTCGGATGTGCCCGCCGAGGACCTGATCTGGCAGGACCCGATTCCCCCTGTGGACCATCCCCTGATCGATGCCGCCGATGCAGCACGGCTCAAGGCCGATGTGATGGCTTCGGGGCTGACGGTGCCGGAACTGGTGGCCACCGCCTGGGCCTCCGCTTCCAGCTTCCGGGCTTCCGACAAGCGGGGTGGGGCCAACGGCGCCCGGATCCGGCTGGCGCCCCAGAACGGCTGGGAGGTGAACCAGCCGGAGCAGCTGGCCCGGGTGCTGGCCACGCTCGAACGGGTGCGCCTTGGCTTCAACAGTGCCCGGACGGATGGCCGGCAGGTGTCCCTGGCCGACCTGATCGTGCTGTCCGGCGCTGCCGCTGTGGAAGCGGCCGCCGGGGCCGCCGGCCACCCCGTGGCGGTGCCCTTCACCCCGGGCCGGGCCGATGCCAGCCAGGAGCAGACCGATGTGGCATCGTTCGCCGTGCTGGAGCCCCAGGCCGATGGCTTCCGCAACTACCAGCGGGGAGCGCTCGGCCTGGCGGCCGAGCATCTTCTCGTCGATCGGGCCCAGCTGCTGACCCTGAGCGCCCCGGAGATGACCGTGCTGGTGGGGGGCCTGCGGGTGCTGGGCGCCAATGCCGGCGGGTCGGCCCAGGGGGTGTTCAGCCACCGGGTCGGCACCCTCAGCAACGATTTCTTCGTGAATCTGCTCGCCATGGGCACCGTCTGGAAGCCCGCCAGCGAGGCCGGCGACAGCTTCGAGGGATTCGACCGCCGGACGGGGGAACGGCTCTGGAGCGGCAGCCGGGTGGATCTGGTGTTCGGCTCCAACGCCCAGCTGCGGGCCATCGCCGAGGTGTACGCGCAGGAGGGCGGTCAGGAGGCCTTCGTGGCCGATTTCGTCGCCGCCTGGAGCAAGGTGATGGACCTCGACCGCTTCAGCGGTCCGGCAGGCAGGTGAGCACCAGCTGGTCGCGGTGCACCACCGCATCGCCCACCTCCCCCAGCTGACGCCGCACTTCCTCGCTGCTGAGGCCCATGATCCGGCGCAGTTCCTCGCTGTTGAGGGTGGTCAGGCCCCGGCCCAGTTCCCGTCCGTCGCCGGCCAGCACCCGCACGGCCTCGCGCCGTCCGAACTCCCCTTCCACCGCCTGGATGCCCACCGCCAGCAGGGAGGCCCCCTGCTGCAGCAGGGCCTTCTCAGCCCCTGCATCCACCCGCAGGCTGCCCCTGGGCACCAGGGCATGGGCCAGCCAGCCCTTGCGGTCGGCCAGGGGGGTGGGGCTGGGCTGGAAGACCGTTCCCACCCGTTCGCCGGCGAACAGGGCATCGAGCACCGCCGGATCGCGGCCATCGGCCAGCCGCACCCGGATGCCGCTGGAGGTGGCGATGCGGGCGGCGGTCAGTTTGGTGGTCATGCCGCCGGTGCCCCACTGGCCACCCCCCTCGGCCACATGGGCCAGGCTCTCCAGCTCCGCCAGGGTCCGCACCTCCTCGATCGGCCGGGCCTGGGCATCGGTGCGGGGGTTGCCGGAATAGAGGCGATCCACGTCGGTGAGCAGCACCAGTTCATCGGCGCCGATCGCCACGGCCACCAGGGCCGAGAGGGTGTCGTTGTCGCCGAAGCGCAGCTCGTCGGTGGCGAGGGTGTCGTTCTCGTTGACCACGGGAATCACCCCCCAGGCCAGCAGCTGCTCCAGGGTGCGGCAGGCGTTCTGGTACCGGCGCCGGGAAGCGAGGTCGCCCCGGGTGAGCAGCACCTGGGCCACCGCCAGGCCCCGCACCGCGAAGGCGTCCTGGTAGAGGGCCATCAGACGGCCCTGGCCCACGGCCGCCGCCGCCTGCAGCGCCACCACCTCCGAGGGCCGCTTCTCCAGGCGCAGGGTTTCGCAGCCCAGACCCACCGCCCCGCTGGTGACCAGGGTGAGGCTGCCCCCCTGGCGCTGCTGCCGGCCGAAGCTGGCCGCCAGATCGGCGATCACCGCCTCGGTGGAGCGGCCCGGCTGGCCCCGCAGCAGGCTGGTGCCCACCTTGATCACGCGGCGCAGGGCCGGGCCCCCGCGGCCCGCAGGAGGGGAAACGGCCATCAGCCTGGAACGGAGCCCACCCAGCGGGCCATGCGCAGCTCCAGGTTCTGGATGTGGTCGCGGCGGCAGGGCTCCCCGTCCGGGTCGATCGGTTTGACCAGCACCGTGTACAGCCCCATCCGGTTGCCCACCAGCACGTCGGTGAACAGGCGATCCCCCACCAGCGCCACCTGGGCGGCAGGAAGGTTCAGCTGCTGCAGCACCCGCCGCAGGGCGGATCGCCGCGGTTTGGCGGCGGAGGTGGTGTAGGGCAGGCCCAGGCTGTCGGCCACGCCACCGATGCGCCGCCGGGACGGGTTGTTGCTGAACAGGTGCAGGGGCATCCGTTCATGGGCATGGCGCAGCCACTGCTCCGCCTGGGGCGGCAGGGTGGCCTGGCGATCGGGCAGCAGGGTGCGGTCGACGTCGAGCACGAGGGCACGGATGTCACGGTCGATCAGCTCCTGCAGGGGCAGGTGGGCCAGGGTGTTGCCCAGGAGCCAGTCGGGGGTGAGCAGCGCGCGCAGCATCAGTCGTCGCTCTCCCGCTCGTCGAGCTCGGCCTCGATGCGGGGCTGGACCCGTTCGAATTCCTCCCCTTCCACCATCACCGCGTCGGCCCCTTCCATGCGGGCCACCACGAAGAAGGGGTCGAGGGGGATGTAGAGCCCGTACTCCTCCTCGCCGGCCATGAAGCTCACCAGCAGCTCGTAGGTCTCGCTGTCATCGTCACCCGCCTCGTCGTCCTCGAGGTCGTCGGGATCCGGCTCGTCCAGTTCCCCGCTGACGGTGAGGGTCACGGCGGAGCGCACCAGGGTCAGGTCGTGCTCCTGGAGCACCACGTCCGCCACGGAGAGCACCGGTTCGGTGGCATCGAGGGTTTCGATCAGTTCCGGGTCGCCGTCGTCCTGCAGCCGGAACAGGCACACCGGCGTGTCGACCGGGGTGAGCAGGGCGTAATCGTGGCCATCGAGGGGGATCAGCTGCTCGAGGAAACAGAGCAGCTGGCGGCCGCTTCCATCGCGGACCACGACGGTGGGCACGTCTCCGGAGCCCGTCATGGCAGGGGAATCAGAGGGCATGGAGGCGGGGCGGGTGTTCTCAGAATGAACCAGCGCCGGTCGGGACGCCGGCAGTGATGGCCGCCGGACCGACCGGATCCGGCCACGACTCTGCCAGGGCAACGGGTTCCGGCCCCTCCCGCAACCACTGCTCCAGCAGCAATGCCGCGGCGGCGCTGTCGAGGCGGCCGCTGCGGTCGCCGTGCAGGCCGAAACGCTCCCCGGCGGCCCAGCTGCTGCTGTGCTCGTCGATCCAGGCCAGGGGCAGGCTGAGGTCGTGCTCCCGAAGGGCCCGCACCAGCTTCAGGCCGTAGCGGCGGCAATGGTCGGCCTGGCGCGTGGGCTGCTGGTGCTGGTCGAGGGGCAGACCCACCACCAGGGCCGCCACCCGACGCTGCCGGAGCAGGGGCAGGAGCTGCTGCAGGTCGCTCTCGAACGGTCCCCGGGCCAGGGCGGGCAGGGGCGAGACCGTCAGCCCCAGGGGGTCGCAGCCGGCCAGGCCGATGCGGCGGCGCCCCACGTCGAGGGCCAGGGCCGAACGGGGGCGTGGAGCCGCCATTCAGTGGGGCGCCACCGGTCGGCTGCCCATGGGACCGCTGGGGGTGGCCAGGGGGCGCCGGCGGGGCTGGAGCTGCTCCAGCACGGCTTCGATGCGGCGGGCCGCGGCCCGCTGGCCGCTCTGGCCTTCCTGACGGCGCCAGACGCTGCGGGCCATCAGCACCTCCTCGCCGTGGGGTTCGGCGCCGAGCTGCTGCAGCCACTGCTGCCGGGCGGTGTCCTTCTCCTCGCAGCGGAGCCAGAGGCAGGGGCCCCGGCGGCCGATGCGCCGCAGCAGCGCTTCGGCGGGGCTGCCCAGCAGGTGGCTCCAGGCGGGATGGATGCTGAGCTCCACGGCCGTGCCCCCACCGGGGTGCTCCTCCAGCCAGCGAACACCGGCCACCGCCTCCGACCGGCTGGTGTCGACGAGCAACCAGCCCTGGCCCTTGCTCTGGTCGAGCAGGTCTTCGATGCGGCGATCCAGCAGCTGGCGGAGATGGGCGGGGCAGGTGGCCTGCTCAAGGTGCCACAGCAGGGCGGCGGTGCGGCGGTTGAGGGGACGCAGCTGCAGCTCGCCAACGGAGCTGAGGGGACCTTTCTCGGCCCCGGGCTGCCAGCGCCAGAGCCGGTCGGTGCGCAGCGGCTGGAACCCCTGCTCCCGCAGGGTGGCCAGCCGCGCCGTATCGAGACTCGAGGTGGTGGCGATCCAGCTGGCGGCGCCCTTCACCCGGCCGATCGCCTGACGCAGCAGATCGGCCGCCAGGGCCTGACGCCCGGGCGCCAGGGGTTCCTCGCCGGCGCCCAGGGCCAGCCGCAGGTGCTGCACCTGCCAGCAGCTGCCGCTGCGGTTGAGGCGCCGCGAGACGATCAGACCGAGGGCCTGGTGGCGGGTCAGGCCACGACGCTGCAGGGCCACCAGCACCTGGGTTCCCAGCCCGCGCCGGGAGGCCAGGGTCGCCAGCAGCTGGTCGGGGATGGCCAGCAGCAGGGAGCGCTGCAGGACGGGGAGCAGGGGCAGGAACGCCGGGTCATCGAGCAGGGGCAGGTGCCAGCCCTGCAGGCTTTCGACCGTCCAGGTGGGGGAGGTTCTGCCATTGGCAGGCGCTGGCACGGCAGGCACTGGCACGGCAGGGAACTCGGAGTGGGAGGAAGCTGTGCTCGATTCTACGCGGGTCTCACCAGCACGAGCGGCGTGCGCTCGTTGGCATTGCCGGCCGGATTGGGCCGCAGGGCCCGGTGCAGGAGCTGCTCATCGGTGCCACCGCTGGCGGCCAGCACCTTCACCCGACCCAGGTCGTTGACGTCCACCACGGCCACGGCCACCCCGAGGGCGGCGGCCATGCGTTCACACCAGGCCGCGGGCTGGTCGGGCCCCAGCACGATCGTCTGGTCGTAGGGCGGGGTCGTGCCGGTGATGTCGTCGATCAGGCGGGCCTGGTTTCCCGCCAGCCGGTAGAACCAGCCCTTGCTTCCCACGGCCTTGAGCGCCGTTCCCGCCAGCCAGGCGCACAGCACCCGGGCCGGCCCCACGACGTCGATCAGGCTCTGCAGGCCGCAGGCCGTGGCCAGGCTGCTGGTGGGATGGAAGGCACGGCAGAGCAGCCGGGCCAGGCAGGAGGGCTGCACCGTGGCCGGATGGTGGTAGCGCCCCTGGATGACCGCCAGCGGCGTCTCGCCAATGGTGAGGATGTCGCCGGGCTGGAGCAGGCCGCCGGTATAGCGCTTCAGCACCTCCAGGGAGTCATCCAGCACCCCGAGCAGATGGGTGCGCACCGGCAGAACCCGGCAACCCTGGCCCTCCCGCCACTGGGAGGTTTCCGGGCTGGCGGGCTCGGGGGTCTGCAATGGCAGCAGGATCCCCTGGCGGCGTTCCAGCCGACCGAAGGGTCCGTAGTTGACCCAGTGGATGTCCATCCAGAGGGTGTCGAGCAGGGCTTCGAGGTCCAGGCCCCCGGGTCCGGTCAGGTTGAGGCGCAGGTGGGCCGCCGTGCTCTTGCGCCCCTTGACGATGTACGCGGCCCAGTAGCCATCCGGGCGGGCCTCCTCGTCGGGGTGCAGGGGAGTGATGCGGAGTTCGTGCCGCACCGCGGTGACGTCGCTGCGGCCCAGCAGGGTGGGCACCACGGTGATCTCCGGCACCATCACCTCCATGCGGGGGTGGGGATTGTGGATGCGGATCTCGCCGTTGATCTCCAGTCCCTGGGCCCGCCGTCGCACCTGGAAGCTGCCGGGCAGGAGCTGCAGGGGCGAGGCCGGCCGCAGACGATGACGCAGTTCGAGGATCAGCAGCCCCAGGCCGAAGAGCAGCAGCAGGACCAGCAGCAGGGAAAGGAGGAACGGCAAGCCGGAAAGCCAGAGCAACGACCGGCCGGAGCGTAGGTGCACCGGTGGTCGTAGTTTCTGCCGGATGCAACCGGCAGGGCCACTGGCATGCGCAAGACCTTCGTTCTCGACACCAATGTGTTGCTGCATGACCCCCAGGCCCTGAACCGGTTCGAGGACAATCAGGTGGTGATCCCGATCGAGGTGGTCGAGGAGATCGACCGCTTCAAGCGGGATCCATCGGAGAAGGGACGCAACGCCCGGCAGGTGTCGCGGCTGCTGGATGAACTGCGCCAGCAGGGCAACCTGGCCGAGGGGGTGCCGATCAATGGCGAGAGCGGCGGCACCGTCAAGGTGGTGTTCTGCCGCAGTGAAACCCTCAGCCAGCTGCCGCCGGAACTCAAGGCCGGCAACGGCGACAACAACATCCTGGCGGTCGCGCTCGAGCAGCGGCTCCAGCAGGTGATGGGCAGCCATCCCCCCGTGGTGCTCGTCACCAAGGACACCAACCTGCGCATCAAGGCCGATGCCGTGGGCCTCACCGCCCAGGACTACACCACCGACAAGGTGGACATCGACGATCTCTACCCGGGGTTCTGTGAACGCTGGGTGAGCGCCGAGCTGATGGACCAGGTGAAGACCGGGACCGGTCTGCCGGTCGATGCGATGCCGGAGCAGCCTCCAGGCACCACCCCCCTGCAGGCCAACGAAGGGGTGACCCTGGTGGACCTGGCCCAGCCGACCCACACCCTGCTGACCCGCTTCAACGGCCGCACCGCCACCCTGCAGCCGCTGCAGAAGTCACCGAAGGCGAAGATGGGCCGGATCCAGCCCCGCAACCGGGAGCAGACCTTCGCCCTCGACCTGCTGCTCGATCCTGCGGTGGCCCTGGTGACGCTGGTGGGCAAGGCCGGCACCGGCAAGACCCTGCTGGCCCTGGCGGCGGGGCTGCATCAGGTGGCCGACGAACGCCTGTACGAGCGACTGCTGGTGACCCGTCCGGTGATCTCCCTGGGCAAGGAGATGGGTTTCCTGCCTGGCGACATGGAGGAGAAAATGGCCCCCTGGATGCAGCCGATCGTCGACAATCTCGACTTCCTGTTGGGCGGCGATGAGGCCCATCCCCCCCGCGGAAGCCAGCGGGCCCCCCGCAGCAACTGGAGTGATCTCAAGGGGATGGGACTGCTGGAAGTGGAAGCGATCAGCTACATCCGCGGCCGCTCCATTCCCAGGCAGTTCATGGTGGTGGATGAGGCGCAGAACCTCACGCCGCATGAAGTGAAAACGATCGTGACCCGGGTGGGGGAAGGCACCAAGATTGTGCTGACCGGTGATCCGTATCAGATCGACAATCCCTATGTGGATGCCGAAAGCAATGGCCTGACCTGGTTGGTGGAGCGCTTCAAGGGACAGGTGCTGTCCGGCCACATCTCCCTGCTGCGGGGCGAGCGATCGGAACTGGCGGAACTGGCCGCCAACCTGCTCTGAGGGGGACTTTCAGGCAGCGAAACCTACAGGAAGCTGCAATTCATGTCGCCGTCGGTGAAGACGATGATCCGCACGCGCCTGGAGGCGCTGGTGGCTGTGCTGGAAAAGCATCGGACGCCCGTGGCATCCCCATCCCAGGCCCGGCTGTTGATCTCCCGTTGAGCGTTCCCATTGCAGCTGCGCTGGTTGCCGCTGAAGGGTTCGTTCACGAGCATGGTGATGCTGCCCTTCATGCCGACGGCGCATTGCTTGGCGATCGCGACGACCTCGGCAATGGTGGCGGTGGCTTCGGCGGTGGACCTGGCTCGTTGGTACTGGGGGAGGACCACGGCGGAGAGGATGCCCACGACGCCCACCACGATCATCAATTCGATCAGGGAAAAGCCGGAGGTGTGTCCTTTCCTTCGACGTGGCCGACCCGATCGCAGACCCGTGCTCCTGATCGTGGTCCGAAGCAGGCGGGCGTCGATGGGGATGGGCATTGGGGGATGGACACTGAGATCGCGTTGGCCCGGGCTCAGGCGATGGCCTGGTGCGGTGCCTTGGGGACAACCTGATCTCAGGGATCAGCAGGCTTCGAACGTAGGTATTAAAACGAACGCAGCTTTTCTTTCAAGCGCTGCGGCCCCTTCCGTCTGTTGCTTTGATCACACCATCCGCTCGGGTTTGACCCACGTGTCGAATTCCTCGGGGCTGATCTCGCCCAGGACCAGGGCCGCCTCCTTCAGGCTGAGCCGATGCCGGTGGGCATGGCTGGCGATGGCACAGGCCCGGTCGTAGCCGATGGCCGGCGTCAGGGCCGTCACCAGCATCAGGCTGCGATCGCGCTGGGCCTCGATGTGTTCCACATCGGCCTGCAGCCCCTCGATGCAGAACTCCCGGAAGCTGCGGCAGGCCCCGTCGAGCAGCTCGAGGCTCTCGATCAGGTTGTGGGCGATCAGGGGCTTGAACACATTGAGCTCGAAGTTTCCCTGGCTGGCCGCCAGTTGCACGGCGGTGTTGTTGCCCATCACCTGGACCGCCACCATCGTGAGGCTTTCGCACTGGGTCGGATTCACCTTGCCGGGCATGATGCTGGAGCCCGGTTCGTTCTCCGGCAGCACCAGTTCCCCCAGGCCGCAGCGCGGCCCACTGGCCAGCCAGCGGATGTCGTTGGCGATCTTCATCAGGCTGCCGGCGATCACCGTGAGGGCACCGTGGGCGGCCGCCAGGCCTTCCTGACCCGCCAGGGCCTGGAACTTGTTGGGTGCACTGGTGAAGGGGAGGCCGAGGCGTTCGCACAGGCGGGCCGCCACCGCTTCGCCGAAGCCGGCCGGGGCATTCAGGCCGGTGCCCACCGCCGTGCCGCCGATGGCCAGCTGGTGCACCAGGGGCAGGGTGGCCGTGAGGCTGTCGAGCCCCAGCGTGAGCTGGGCGGCATAGCCGCCGAATTCCTGACCCAGGCTCAGGGGGACCGCATCCTGCAGGTGGGTGCGGCCGATCTTGATGACGCTGGCGTAGGTCTCGGCCTTGTCGCGCAGGGCGGCGATCAGTTCTTCCACGGCCGGAATCAGCTGGTGGCGGAGCGCGATCGCCACCGCGATGTGCATGGCGGTGGGGAAGGTGTCGTTGCTCGACTGGCTCAGGTTGACGTGGTCGTTGGGGTGCACGGGCACCTTGCTGCCCAGCTGGCCACCCACGGCGGCGATGGCCCGGTTGGCGATCACCTCGTTGACGTTCATGTTGGTCTGGGTGCCCGATCCGGTCTGCCAGATCTTCAGAGGGAACTCCCCGTCAAGCCTCCCGAGGGCCACCTCTTCGGCGGCCGCCACGATCAGGGCGGCCAGGTCGTCGGGCAGGAGCCCCCTGGTGGCATTGACTTCGGCACAGGCGGCCTTGAGTTGACCGAAGGCGTGCACGATCGCGATCGGCATCGCGGCGCCAAAGGGGAAATGGTGCAGGGAGCGCTGGGTCTGGGCCCCCCAGAAATGGGAGGCCGGAACCTGCACCCCGCCGAGGCTGTCGGTTTCGATCCGGGTGCCCTCCATCAGCGTGAGGCCACCACTTCGCTGTTGAGTTCGTTGAAGCTCCGGGTGGTGCTGGCGCCCGCTCCTGGTGCCAGGGGCAGGCCGGTGGCCTGGCTCACGGCGGTGTTGATCGCATCGACGTCGACCTGGCCGCGGCGGTCGAAGACCACCTTGCCCGTGGCATCGAGGACGACGACCTGGGGGATGAAGCCGCTCCAGTAGTGGGCCGGATCGCTGGGGCCGCCGTCGGGGCGGTTCTGGAGCGGGTCAGTGACCAGGGGGATCAGGTCGATGGCGTTGCCCCAGAGACGCTGCAGTTCCGACACCACCGGAGCGAACTGCTTGCTGACGCTGCTGTCGTCGAGGTAGAAGACGAGCACGGCCACCCGGTGCTCCGCCATGGACTGCTCCAGGCTGCTGCGGGGCGGCACCAGGGAGCCGTTGCCGGCGTAGAGGGCGAAGATGTTGCCGTCGTAGCGGTCGTTGTCGAGGCTGCCCCAGGCGGCACCGGGCTGGGCCACCGCCCCCAGCACCGCGATCAGGACGAGGGTCCACAGGCTTCGGAGCAGCGGCAGGAGCGGGCGAAGCAAGGGGCGGTCATCGGCTGGGCACATTGTGCCGTGGGGCCCGCTGGCCTTCGGCGCCATCAGCTGCGGTGGAGGCTGCGGCCCATGCCCTGCACGATGCCGCGTCCCACCAGTCCGATCGCCTTGCCCACCACCTGGGTGAGCAGCACCACCAGCAGATCCCCCAGGCGCCGCAGCAGGCTCTGCAGCTGGGGGGCCAGGGCATCCCGGGCCTCCAGGGCCAGGGTGACCCCCTGCTGGACCCAGCCCAGCCGCCGCAGCTCCCCGTCCCGGGGTTCGGTGAGATCGACGCAGTCGATGGTTCCGTCGCCGAGCCGGAACAGGGGGCGGCGGCTTTCGTAGAGATGGATCGGCCGGTCGAACCAGCTGCTCCAGCGCTGCTGGGCATTGAGCTGGTTGCGCAGCCGCTCCAGGTTGCGGGTGGCGAGCAGTTCGGGGCGCAGCAGGTAGCGGCGCAGTTCGGGCCAGTCGGCGCACGCTGCCAGCACCTCGGCGCTGATCAGCTCGGCGCTGCGCACCAGCCAGTTGCTGAGCAGCAGCTCCAGGTAGAGCACGGCCTGGGGTTCGTCGGGGGCGAGCAGCTGACCCTCCACCAGCAGGGGGCGGGCCTGCAGCAGGGGGGTAAGCATGGCCAGGGGATCCGGCAGCTCCGGATCCTCGAGGGCCAGGTCGCTGCGCTGGAGCAGCGTTTCAGCCACCGGGCGCAGCTGCCCCTCCATGGGGAGCTGGACGTAGGAGCCCGCCATCGATCGCAGGGCCTGGTGACGCAGTTCCGGCTGCAGTTCGCGCCAGAGCCGCTCCAGTTGCTCCCCGTGGGGATCGTCCTGGAGCAGCCGGCTTCTGAGCCGTTCGAACTGCTCCAGCAGACCCAGCAGCAGATCGCTGCGGCGGGACGGATGCAGGCCGTCGAGGGCCAGCAGCTGGCCGCTCACGTTGCTGGGACCGGCGGCGGCGGCGTCCCGGAGCCTGGTGCTGAGCGCCTGCCAGAGCCCGTCGGCGGTGCGCTGGCGCAGGGTGATGGCCACGGGCTGCCGCTGGCTGGCCATCGGCGCGGCCTGCGGCCCCTCAGCCGCCGGGCCGGTCGCTGCCTGGGGCCCGCTCCAGGCCAGGCTGATCGGCCCCCAGAGCCAGAGCAGCAGGCGGCGGGCCAGCCGCAGCTCCCGGACCCGCCCCTGGAGCAGCAGCAGGGGCAGCAGCTGGGCGGGGGGTGGGTCGAGCAGACGGGCGCAGAGGCGCAGCTCCGCATCGATCTGCTGCAGTCCACTCAGCAGCAGCCATTGACCCAGACCCATGGGTCCGGCGTCAGCGCTTGGGTCCGCGGCCCGCCCGTGGCCGATGGCCACGACCCGTCCGCCGGCCAGCAGCGTCCGTACCGCCTCGGCGAGGGTGTCGGCTTCCACCAGCTCCAGCAGCCCCTGGGCGGGCAGCTGCAACAGAAACTGCGTGCTGTAGGGATGGTCTTCCGGCAGCAGCAGCAGCAGGGGGGCCGGATGCCAGCGCTCCAGCAGCTGGCGGATCTCGGCGTGGAGCGCATGGGGCTCGGGGAACCCGTGGAGGCACCAGATGACCAGCTGGGGCGGGCCCTGCACCGTCTCCGTGCTCACCACCTGCCAGCTGGGGGGGGAGACATCGAGCCAGCGGCTGAGGCCGGCCCGCTGCAGGGGTTCGGCGAAGAGCAGCAGCTGGGGCTGGGGGTCTGAGGGACGGCGACTCACGGTCCCTGAAGAGGGTTGGAATGAGGCTAACGAAGGCGGCAGCGTTTCTCCAGTGGGCAGGCGTTCAGGAGCGGCGGCGGCCGGAGAGGTTCAGGGTGTAGGACTCGATCGTGAAGCCTGTGGACCGCTCGATCTGCTGCAGGAGGTCGGCGGGCAGGTCGACATCCAGATCGAGGATGTCGCCGGATTCCATGCAGGTGAGGTGGCTATGGGGGTCGGCGCGGTAGCCGTAGAGACGGCCATGGGCACGATCGAGGCACTCGATCACACCGGCCGATTGGAGTGCCTCCAGGTTTTGGTACACGGAAGTGTGGCCGATGTTGCGCCCCTGATTATTGAGTTTTTCAAAGATATCTCTGGCGCTGAGATGGCTTTTTTCCGCCCAGAGCAGATCCAGCACCATGCGACGTTGCCGGCTGAGCCGCATGCCGAGCTTGCGGCAACGTAAGTAGACATCTTCCACTTCCTCGATCGCCCTGGAAGCGGAGGCACCATCACCCTTCGGCCTGCGGATGCCTGCAGCCGGTAGGTCGGTGGCCTTGCTGTCGGAAATCAACGGGTGAGTAATTCTTTCTCTTTACCGTTATAGAGCAGTCAACAGGCTTCTGCCTTGATGGCTGCCGGCCGGGGCGAATCAGCCGATCGGCAGCGACACCGGATCCTGGAGCCGTCCGTCACCGATGGCCTGCAGGGCTTCGGCCAGATCCACCCTCCCGTCGTAGAGCGCCCGGCCCACGATCACACCCTCCACCCCCAGGGGCGCCAGGCTCAGCAGGCTCAGCAGATCGGCGAGGCAGCCGATCCCGCCGGAGGCGATCACCGGAATCGTCGAGGCGTCGGCCATGGCCCGCAGGGCCGTCAGGTTGGGACCCTCCAGGGTGCCGTCGGTGGCGATGTCGGTGCTGATGATCGCCGCGATGCCGGAACCCTCGAAGCTGGCCGCCAGTTCGGTGGCCAGCACCTCGCTCTGCTCGATCCAGCCGCGGGTGGCCACCTTGCCCTCGTTCGCATCGATGCCCACCATGATCCGGCCGGGATGGCGCCCGGCCAGCTCCCGAACCAGCTCCGGCTGCTCGACCGCCACGGTGCCGAGAATCACCCGGTCGAGCCCGCAGGCCAGCAGGTGTTCGGCCCGTTCGGCGCTGCGCACCCCGCCACCCAGCTGCACCGGAATGTCGAGGGCCGCCGTGATCGCCTTCACCACCGCATCGTTGGCGGGTTCGCCCCGCCGGGCCCCGTCCAGATCCACCAGATGCAGACGGCTGGCGCCCTGGCGCTGCCAGGCCAGGGCCTGGGCGACGGGATCGTCGCTGAAGCGGGTGACGCGGTCGTAATCACCCTGGTGCAGGCGCACGCAATGGCCGTCGAGCAGATCGATGGCGGGGATGACTTGCATGGGGGGAGCGGGGGGGCAACAACGGCGTTGGTGGGGACTCAGAGGGCGTAGCGCAGGATCGCGGCCACGGCGGCACCCTCGGGAAGGGTCTCCTGCCGCACCGCCAGCACCTCGCCCCCCGAGAGCAGGACCCGTCGAGCGATCTCGTCTAACACGCCATAGCTGTCGGCGCCGGCGGTCTTGACGGCCTCGATGTGTCCATCGGTTTCATCGATCCGTCCGTTCATCACCCGGTCCATGTCCACCATCAGGCTCTGGACCGCCCCGAAGGTGGCGGCCCGGGCCACCTGGGCCACATCGGTGCTGGCGCGGCCCGCATTGCCGCGCGCGTTGTACCGCTCCCACCAGGCGGCGACCCGCTCCTGATTGAGGTCATCGAGCACGGCGCGGCACGCCTGGGCGAGTTCCGCCTCAGAGAGGTGCTCCGGGCTGCAGGCAATGCCGACGTCGGCCAGATGGGGGTAGGAGTTCACGGAGCGGTAGATCGCCCCGAGGCCCGGATCGGCGGCGAGTACCAGGGGGATCCCACGGCCCGCCAGGCGTTCCCGCAGGGCCCGCTCCACCTGGCGGGTGTACTGCCGCAGGCGCACGTTCCTGCCCTCGGAGCCCACCAGGCGGCCACTGGGGGAACGGTCGTTGATGCTGGCCTTGCCCACCGCCGATGCCGCGTCGCTGGGCAGATCGGCCAGGTTGACCCGCACGGCCGGCAGGTCGACGGAGACTTCGATCAGCCGGACCCCGCCTTCCGCCAGGGCCAGCACGTAGCAAGTGTTGGCGAAGGTGAGGGCGCGGAGCAGGGGTTTGAGGTGGAAACGGTCGGAAACCGCCGCCAGCGGCCTGACGGTGGTGGGCAGGCGGTAGGTGATCAGATTGTCCGGCGTGGCATAGACCACCAGGGCGCGGGCCTGGAAGCGCCAGAAGGCATCGTCATCAATCAGATCATCGAAGGATTCCCCCAGGGCCTCCAGGCTGGCCCGCTCGGTGCCCACCGCTTCGAGCTGGGCGAGCGCCTCCCGGACCAGGGCCCGGAAGGCGAGCCGGTCCTCGGCCGTGTGGGGCGTGATCGGGGTGGTGGGCAGCACGATCGAGACGCTGGCCGGTTGGCGGTGACGGGCCAGCGCCGCCAGATCGACGCTTGTGGGCAGATCGAGATGCAGCACGGCGCCCTCCGCACGGTCGTGGTTCAAGTCTGGCCTGCGTCCATCCATCTGTCGGCGGACCGGCGCCCCGGCTCGGGGAGCGGTGACACGGACAATGGGACGAAGGGATGCCCCACACCATGACGCCGACTCCACCCGAGCTGCAGGCCGAGGACTGGCGCCGGCTGCGGGATGCCCTGCGATATCAGGGGCGGGATCTGCATCACCGCTCCTATGCGGTGGACGCCCGCCGCCGTGAACTGCTCTGGGAGGAGATGGACCGCTGTCTGGGCCTCGCCGACCGGATCGAGACCTACCTGGAGGGCAGCGAGGCAGGCCGTGCCTAAGTTGCCAGGATCCGCCGCCGGCGTCCTGCGCCAGGCCCGCTTCTGCTGCCGATGTCGCCGCTGCGGCTGCTTGCTGTCCTGTTCCTGATCACGAGCAGTGGGCCCGCCAGGAGCCAGCTCCTGCCGCCTCCCCCGCTTGCCGGGCCGCCGGCCCCCCCGCGCGTGCGGCCGCCAGCCGGAGCGGAGGAACGGGACGCGCCCCCGCCCCTGGCCCCGCCGGGATCGGTGATCCCGGCGATCGCCACGCCCGATCCCCTCGTGGAGCAGGCCATCAGGCTGCGGCTGTTCCATGGTCCCCTGGCCGCCAGTCCGGCCACGGCCGGGAATCCGGAGACCACCGAATGGGAGCAGGCCCGGGCCACGGGCACCCGACCCGCCTGCAGCGAGGTGGGGCCGCTCCGCTACCTGTTCAACCGGGTCGACCTCGACGGCGATGCCCAGCTGGAAACCGTGGTGGTGGTGCTCGGCTCCTATGCCTGCGCCAGCGGTGGCTGCACCCTGCTGATCTTCCGCAGCACCGAGACGGGTCTGTCCCTGGTGGCGGAGAACGGCCTGTTCCAGTCGCCGCTGCAGGTGATCAGCAACCGCCATCGCGGCTGGCTGGACCTCACCATGCCCGCCAACGTCGACGGGCTCCCCGGCGGCGTCATGGACCTGCACTTCAACGGACGCACCTATCGGCCCCCAGCGGCGACACCGGGGGGGCCTCCGGCACCGCCGCCGCCGTCGGGCACCGTGGTGCTGGAACTGCTGCCCATCCCCTTCGAACGCCTGGGCCACCCCCTGCCCTGCGGCTCCTGAGCCGGGCCGGCCGCTTGAATGGCAGCCACCGAAGCGGCATGGCGATGAGAATCCTGGTGATGGGCGGCACCCGCTTCGTGGGCCGGCCCCTGGTGCGTCAGCTGCAGGCCGCCGGCCACGCGCTCACCCTCTTCACCCGGGGCCGCAACCCGCTGCCGGAAGGGGTCGAGCATCTGGCGGGCGACCGCAGCAGTGCCGAGGGCCTGGGCGCCCTGCAGGGCCGTCCCTTCGACGTGATCGTCGACAGTTCGGGCCGCACCCTCGAGGACAGCCGCCAGGTGCTGGAGCGCACCGGCCCCCCCGCGCACCGGTTCGTGTATGTGAGTTCGGCCGGGGTGTACGCCGACAGCGAGCTGTGGCCCCTCGACGAGGACTCCCCCACCGACCCGCAGAGCCGTCACGCCGGCAAGCTCGACACCGAAACCTGGCTGCGGCAGCAGGGCATCCCCTTCACCAGCTTCCGGCCCACCTACATCGTGGGGCCGGGCAACTACAACCCGGTGGAGAGCTGGTTCTTCGATCGGATCGTGCACGGCCGGCCGGTGCCCCTGCCGGGGGACGGCAGCACCATCACCCAGCTGGGCCATGTGCAGGATCTGGCCACGGCCATGGCCCGCTGCATCGAGGTGGAGGCTGCCGCCAACCGCATCTACAACTGCACCGGCTCCCAGGGCGTCACGTTCCGGGGTCTGGTGGCGGCCGCCGCCACTGCCTGCGGCAGGGATCCGGCCTCGGTGGAGATCCGCAGCTTCGATCCGGCGGGCCTCGACAAGAAGGCCCGCAAGGCCTTCCCGCTCCGCCTGGCCCATTTCCTCACCGACACCCACCGGGTGCGGCGCGAATTGGCCTGGGAACCGGTCTTCGACCTGGCGGCCACCCTGGCCGACAGCTACGCCAACGATTACGCCCTGCGTCCCGGGGGCACGCCTGATTTCAGCGGCGATGCGGCGTTGCTGGGGTGAAATCGGCGTCGATCTCCGCGGATCAAGCCCGGCGGTCCGCCCGCAGGTACCCCACCGCGGAGCTCATCGCCAGCAGGAACGAGGGCCAGAACAGCCACCAGCCGATCAGCTGCAGCCAGGCCGCCGTGGCGGGGCCGGCGAGGCCCCAGTCCGCTGGCCAGAGCAGCAGCAGCAGCGACAGGAACTGCAGGATCGTCTTGGCCTTGCCCCCCAGCGAGGCCGGTCCGCCGCTGGCCTGGCCGGCGCGCCAGCCGGAGATCAGCAGCTCCCGGGCCAGCAGCAGCCACACGGCCCACAGGGGCAGGCCGCCGGTGTGGGCCAGCCACAGCAGCGGGGCGCTGATCAGAATCTTGTCGGTGAGGGGGTCGAGCCGGGCGCCCCACACCGATCCGCCGCCGGCCCGTCGGGCCAGGGCGCCATCGGCCCAGTCGCTCAGGCCCCCCAGCAGCAGCAGCCCCCAGGCCAGGCCCGGCAGCCCGCCAGCCAGGGCCAGCAGCAGGGGGAGTCCGAGCAGGGCCCGCCCGACGGTGAGCAGATCAGCGAGGCGTCGCAGCAGGGGAGGAGGGTCCGGCGCACCAGCAGAATGCCACCACCGAGGAGTTCCGCATGGTTGTCGAGCGCAGCGTGGCCGAGGTGATGACCAGCCCCGTGCTGAGTGTCACCACCACCACCCCCCTGCAGGAGGCCGTGCAGCTGATGAGCGACCACCACATCAGCGGGCTGCCGGTGCTCGATGGCATCGGGGCCCTGGTGGGGGAGCTCAGCGAGGCGGATCTGATGGTGCGCGAGAGCGGCTTCGATGCCGGCCCCTACGTGATGCTGCTGGATGCCGTGATCTATCTGCGCAATCCCCTCGACTGGGACCGGCAGGTGCACCAGGTGCTGGGCAGCACGGTGGGCGACGTGATGGGTTCCACCCCACCCCACAGCTGCTCGAGCGAGATTTCCCTGCCCCAGGCGGCCCGCCTGCTCCATGACCGCGGCACCCAGCGGCTGTACGTGCTCGATGACCAGCAGCAGCTGGTGGGGGTGCTCACCCGCGGGGATGTGGTGCGGGCCCTGGCGGCGGCGGGCTGAACCGATCGGGTGGGCTTCAGGCGGCCCGTCGGGGCCGCTGGGGCCGCTGGCCGGAGCGTTTCCAGGCGGGATTCCAGGCCATGACGGCCCCATCGGCCACCAGCCAGAGGGCCTCACCGCCGGTGCAGGGATGGCCACCGGTGAGGGCGCCGAACGCGGGCAGCACCAGCTGCTCCAGGACCGGGTCGTAGGCGAAGCAGGGCAGCCGCAGCAGGTCGGGCCCCCGGCCCACCAGGGCGACCGGATGGCGGTGGCCGCAGACATTCAGCCGGCCGGCCCTGGGCTCCGGGGCATGGCTCAGCCACAGGGGCCCCAGGGCCAGGGATGGCTCCTGGATCAGGCCCTCCAGCCAGCTGCCCCGCTCGTGGTTGCCGCCGATCAGCCGCAGGGGGCAGCCCAGCAGGGAGGGCAGGGCCGCCAGCTTCTGGCGCAGCTCCTGGGTGAGTCCGAGGCGGCTGTGAATCAGGTCGCCGAGCACCACCACCTGGCGCGGCCGCAGCCGGTGCGCCACCGCCAGCAGGGCATTGAGGGTGGCGGCATCGCCATCGCTGGGCAGGGGGATGCCCTGGCACTGGAAGGATTCCGCCTTGCCAAGGTGCAGGTCCGCCAGCAGCAGCAACCCCTGCTGCGGATCCCAGAGGACCTTCTCGGCCAGCAGCTCCAGGCGGTGGCCCCGCCAGAGGAAGTCGCCGGTGGCGGCTGCGGCGGCTCCGGCGGTGCTCATTCCCGGCCCATCGCCCGCAGGTAGGCGGGGCGGGCCGTGGTGGCGGCGATCTGCGCCTGGATGTGGGGCCAGGGGCCCAGGTCGAGCTGGGGCAGGAACAGCGGCACGTAGGCCAGGTGGGCCTGGACGGCACAGTCGGCGGCGCCCCAGGCCGGCTGGCCCCAGGTGCCGCTCAGCAGCGATCCGCCCTCGGCCAGCCGGCCATCGAGCACGGCCATCAGCCGGTCCAGCTCCTGGGGATGGCTTTCGGCCCGGAACAGGGCCGGGCCCAGGGTGGCATTGGCGAACAGCACCCACTGGGCGGTGAGGGCGCGCAGGGAGGCCGCGTGATCCTGGGGGCCTTCGAACTCCCCCCCGTAGCGGTCCGCCAGGTGCATCAGGATGGCGCCGCTCTCGAACAGGCTCAGGGGTTTCCCCTCCGGCCCGGTCAGGGTCTCGTCGACCAGGACCGGCACCTTGCCGAAGGGGTTGAGGTCGGTGAAGGGGGCCTGGCGATGCTCCCCCTGCTTCATGGCGAGGGTGCGCCAGGTGTAGGGGATGGCCTTCTCCTCCAGGTACCAGCGCACGATGGCCGCCCGGGTGTTCGGGGCGCCGTGGAGGATGACGGACATGGCGCGATCACAGGGCGAAGCGGAACGACACCATTCTCTCCGCCCAGAATCCGCTCAGCAGGGCCCGCGCCGATGACGTCCACCCCGCCGGATGCGGCCGAGAACGCCAGGGCCTGCCTGCTGCGGCTGGCCCCCTATCTGCTGGGCCGGGTCCGGCGGGGGGTGGTCGGCAGCAGCCGCTACGCCCAGAAGCTGCGGGAGGCGATCCGCGACGCCGCCGCCGATGCCGCCGGCGGCCCCGTGCTGATCAGCGGTGAGCCGGGGCTGGAGAAGGACAACATCGCTGCCCTGATCCACTTCGGATCCGCGGCACGCCAGCAGCTGCTGGTGCAGCTCAACTGCGCCCTGCTGCGTCCCGATGGGGCGGAACTGTTCGTGGCCGGGGCCGATGGCCTCACCCTGATCGACTGCCTCGGCGCCGGCGGCCTGCTGCTCGATCAGATCGACAAGGCCGATCCGCAGCTGCGGCCGGCCCTGCTGCAGCTGGCCCGCACCGGTCGCTGGGTCTCGCCCGACGACGGCCGCGACCACCAGTTCCCGGGGCGGGTGTTCCTCACCGCCGAGGCCACGGCACCCGATTTCGATGCCTGCTGCCGGCTCATCCGGGTCCCCCCCCTGCGGGTGCGGCGCCAGGACCTGGGCGAATGGCTGCGCTACGGGGTGCGCCAGAAGGCGCGAAGTCTGGGCTGGGCGACGCCCCCCGCGGTGAGTGAAGGGTTGATCAAGCGGCTCCAGACCTACGACTTCCCCGGCAACATCCGGGAGCTCACCCTGGTGATCGAACGGGCCCTGCGCCAGTGCGCCGATGGCCAGCCCGCCGTTCTGCCCGACGAGGTGTTCTGGACCGGTCGCCGTTCCCAGCGGGCCCGCTTCGATCTCTGGCGCTGGAAACCCCAGCTGCGCGACCTGATGCGTTCGCCGCTGCTCTGGAACGGCCTGCTGTTCGGCCTGGTGAGCTGGGTGTTCGTGCTCGTGAACCTCTGGCTCTGGCTCGGCCCCCAGGACCGGCAGCACAACGGGGCCCTCAACATGTTCTGGGCCTGGTGGTGGCCGCTGATCCTGCTCACCTACCCGGTCGTGGGGCGGCTGTGGTGTTCGTTCTGCCCTTTCATGGTCTGGGGGGAGATCAGCCAGCGGCTGGCCAGGGCCCTGGGCTGGCAGCCGGCCCGCTGGCCCCGGGGCGACAGCGATGCCTGGGCGGCACCGGTCCTGGCGGCCGGCTTCGCGGCGATCCTGCTCTGGGAGGCGGTGTGGAACCTGGAGAACACCGCCTGGCTGAGCAGCGCCCTGCTGCTGCTGATCACCGCAGGTGCCGTGATCGGTTCGCTGCGGTTCGAGAAGCGCTTCTGGTGCCGCCATCTCTGCCCGGTGGGGGGCATGAACGCCCTGTTCGCCAAGCTGGCGATCACGGAGCTGCGGGCTCAGGCGGGGATCTGCAGCGGCAGCTGCACCAGCTATGCCTGCTTCAAGGGGGGCCCGGCCGAAGGGGAGGGCCTGGCCACCGCCGGCTGTCCCCTCGGCACCCACCCGGCCCACCTGGAGGACAACCGCAACTGCGTCCTCTGCCTCACCTGCGCCCAGGCCTGCCCCCACCGCTCGGTGCAGCTGCGCCTGCGGCCCCCCGCCGCCGACCTGCAGCGGGACATGGCGCCCCCCGCCGGTGAGGCGGGCCTGATCCTGGTGCTGGCGGGCGGGGTGTGTCTGCACCACTGGCAGCGGCTGCTGGCCCGGGTGTCCCTGGCGCCGGAGAGCCTGCAGGAGGGGCCGCTGCTGCCGCGGCTGGCCTTCGCCGCCCTGGCCCTGGCCCTGCCGGCGGGGGCGTTCCTGCTGGTGCGGCACCAGCGGGGATGGTGGCGCCGCCCCGAGACGGCCGCCTCCCGGCTGCGGCTCTCCCTCTATGCCCTGCTGCCGCTGCTGTGGGCGCTGATGCTGGCCGACCACCTGCCCATGGGCATGGGGGAGGCGGGGCTGCTGCTGCCGGTGAGTGCGAGCCCGTGGTGGCCCCAGCTGGCCGCCCGCCTGCCTGGCTGGAGTGCCGATGGCCATGTGATCGGCTTCTGCCAGACGCTGGTGGTGGCCGTGGGGGTTGTGGGGTCGGTGGTGCTGTTGCGGCGGCTGCTCCAGCCCCTGCGCTGGGGCTGGCTGGCCCTGAGCTGGCTGGCCCTGGGGCTGGGGGCCGGCGGCCGCTGGCTGGTGGCGGGCTAGCGGCCGCCGCAGACCCGCTGCAGGTCGCTGTCGCTGTAGAGCGCCACGGGGGCCTCGGGCGGGCTGTCCTGCAGCCGCTGCTTCTTGGTGAGGTAGTGGGCAGCCCCGATGCTGTTGCCCAGCAGGATGCGGGCGCTGCCGCCGCTGCCGCGCCAGGCGTTGCAGCTGGCCAGGGTGTCCAGGGCCAGGGCTGGTGGCGGCAGGACGGCCGCCAGCAGGGATCCCCCGACCAGAAGCAGCATCACGGCCAGGTTCATCTGGCTGCGGCGCACGGCCGCCCCGGGGGCCGGTCCCCTCCAGCAGCCATCCGCCACGGCGCTCACGTGGCGCACCTGGTGCGGCCGGCCCAGGTACACCCAGGCGCTGCGGCCATCGGCCAGGGGCAGGGGCCGGCGGTCGTAGAGACGGGGATACCCCTCCAGCCGATCGAGGCGGGCCAGGCCGGCGCCATCGACGCGGTACACCTCGCCGATCACCGTGCCCTCCCCGGCCACGGCCATCGGGAAGGGGCCCAGGTCGTGGAGCACCACATTCGGCAGCTGGGCGTCGCCCTCAAAGGCGGCTCCGGCCAGCCAGTGGTGGTTGCCGTGACCCCGCTTCAGGGTGCCGTACACGAACACCAGGCACTCCCCTGGATCGGCAGAGAGGTCGGCCATGGCCTGCATCGACGGCGGCGGTCCCATGATCGGATGGATTCCTTCGCTGTCTGCTCCGATGACCGTGGCCCTGCTGATCGCCCTCGCCGGATCCCTGGTGCTGATGACCCTGATCGTGCGGAAGCTGGAGAAGGCCTGATCAGAGGTGCACCTAATCTCGATCGATAGCCAGGCGGCACCATGACCAGGGCGGGGGGCGGCTCCGGATCCGGCGGATCGACGTCCGCGCGACGGCCGCAGCCGCTGGATCCCAGGCTGTTGGCCAGTTCGGTGATCGCCATCCCCCTGGTGGAGGAGATCGAGCGGGATCTGGCCTTCATGGACAGCCTGAAGCCGGAGGATCCGGCGATCGGCCAGGACCAGTGTTTCGCGATCCGCCTGGATGCCGATGGTCCCGGTGGTGCTCCTGCAGCCCTGAAGGATCTCCAGAAGCAGCTTCCCGCGTTGGTGAAGCGCCTCGGTGCCGCCGCTGCCGCCACGATCCTGTCGCCGAAGCCGTTGTCTCGCGGTGATGGTGTTGTGGTCTTCGCCACCCTGGCGGGGGGGGTGGCTGGCTACCTCCGCAGGATGGTGGAGGCGGAGCAGCTGCCATCGGTGCTGGCCATCCATCCCCGAACCTTTGACGTCATCATCGATGTCAATCTGGAGTTCAAGGCATCGGAGGCGAGCGGTGATGGCTCTCCTGTCGTCGCCGTGAATGCGGCGGCGGCGGACCCGCGCACGCCGGCAAGGGAGCGGATCATGGGTTATGTCGCCGAGGCCATCAAGTCCCTGGACGTCGATGACAGTGATCAACGCGTTGATGACCAGAAATCCAATCTCAGCAGCCAGTACGTTTTTGCCTGTCTGTCAGGAGCTGTGATCAAGCGGCTTGTGGCGATCGACAGGGAGCAGGCGGAGAGTCTCCAGGAGCAGCAGCTGGGCCGCGCTCCCCAGCAGGCACGCAGTCGCAAGCTGGATTACCGAAAGGCCGGATCGGGCCGTTTTCAGGCGATCCATCACATCTGGCCTGATTTCGCCATTCGCAGCTGTCTGACCAATTCGATCAGCACGGTGAAGGCCGATGCGGCCCAGCGGGCCTTCTACGCCTCCGGGGAGGGCATCACCTGGGGGGTGATGGACAGCGGCATCCATGCCGGACACCCTCACTTTCAGAGGCACGCCAACATTGATCCAACCTCCAGCTACCACCAGGATTTCACCGGCAGCCCCGTGGGTCCCCAGCCCCTGCAGGATGCCTATGGCCATGGAACCCATGTGGCCGGCATCATCGCAGGGGAGCAATCCCTCGACTTTCCAGGGGTTGGGCAGGATCAGCTCATGGCCATCGGACAGGAGCTCAGCAGCTCAGGCCAGACCAGGATTCGCCCCTTCCAGCTGGAGCGAATCACGGCGATCGCGCCGAAGTGCAAGCTGGTGAGCCTCAAGGTGCTGGATGAATTCGGCATCGGCAAGGCCAGCAATGTGATCGCGGCCATCGCCTACGTCTATGCCCTGAACAGCAATGGCAGGGATCTGAAGATCCATGGTGTGAATCTCAGCCTTGGCTATTCCTTTGATCCCAAGTGGTTTGCCTGTGGTCACAGTCCCCTGTGCGTGGAGGTCAACCGTCTGGTGAAATCAGGCGTGGTGGTGGTGGTGGCCGCCGGCAATTCCGGTTATGGCACGATCACCACCCCGGAGGGGTCCAGTGAGGCCTGTCTGGACCTGACCATCAACGACCCCGGCAATGCCGAGCAGGCGATCACCGTGGGCTCCACGCACCGGGACATGCCCCACCGCTATGGCGTGTCGTTCTTTTCCTCCAAGGGGCCCACGGGCGACGGCCGCTTCAAGCCCGATCTGCTGGCACCGGGAGAAAAGATCCTGTCCTGTGCGGCACCGGGCAGCAAGCTCGTTGATGAGATGACGGAAGGGGATCCCTGCGCCTATGTCGAGCAGAGCGGCACCAGCATGGCCGCCCCCCACGTGAGTGGGGCCATCGCCGCCTTTCTCTCGATTCGCCGCGAACACATCGGTGAGGCCGAGCGGGTGAAGAAGATTTTCATGGCCTCAGCCATTGATCTTGGGCGATCCAGGTATTTTCAGGGAGCAGGGCTTCTCGACCTGATGGCCGCCATCCAGTCCGTCTGACTTGTTACTCCAGACCCCATGGAGATGCAGCATCTGGAATAAATCTTCATCACACATTCATTCCGCCGTCAGCCCATTCCATCAGCCGTTCTTCATCAACCACCGCAGCCCAAGCCATGGACAGCATCAACGGCCTCCCCTACAGCGCTGCCGTGTTCGACAAGAAGGGTCAGTTGCTCTCCGCCCCCACCGTGCCGGCGGGAACCACCGACCTGATCGTTGTCTCCCACGGCTGGAACAACGACCGAGCCTCGGCCGAAGATTTCTACAGCAGGTTGTTCGGTAATTTTGCCGCGGTGACGGCCAGCGATCCGCTGATCAAAGGGCGCAAGTTGGCCATCCTCGGGGTGATCTGGCCTTCCAGAAAATGGGATGACTTCATCAAGTCGCCGGCGGCGGCACCGGCCGCCAGCGGCGGGGCCAGGGCCACGGCGGTGGCGAACAAGGCGGCCTCCCTGGAAGCCATGCAGGCCTCCATCGACCTGGTGGCACCCCTGTTCGATGATCCCGGCGACGATCAGCTCCTCGCCAGGCTGCGGCAACTCGTGCCCGATCTCGCGGACGACCCCGCCGCCCAGACCGCCTTCGTGGAGGTGCTGCGGCAGCTGCTGGATCCCGACCAGTCCCAGGCGGGCCAGCAGAGCAGCGACGACGGCTCCGCCGTGTTCTTCCGCGGGCCGGCGGACGTGATCTTCAGCCGCGCCGCCCAGACGGCCGGCCCCAGCCCGGCGCCATCGGCCGCTGCCTCGGCCCTCGACAGCACGGGGCAGGCGGCGGGGTTCGGCGCCGTGTTCTCCGGGCCGGTGAACGCGGTGGCCAGCCTGCTCAACCTCACCACCTACTTCGAGATGAAGCAGATGGCCGGCACGGTGGGAAAGGTGGGGCTGGCGCCCCTCATTGACCGGCTGGCCCCGCAGGTGGAGCGGCTGCATCTGGTGGGCCACAGCTTCGGCGGCCGCCTGGTGACGGCCGCCTCGGCCAGTTCCACCACCCCCAGGCTCCACGCGCTGGCCCTGTTGCAGGCGGCCTTTTCCCACCACGGCTTCTCGAAGAAGCGCAAGGGCTTCTTCCGTTCGGTGGTCGATGCTCACCGCCTCAAGGGTCCGATCCTGGTCACTCACACCAAGAACGATCTGGCGGTGGGCCTGGCCTATCCGGCGGCCTCCCGCATCAGCCGCGACAACGCCTCCGCCTTCGGCGGACCGGATGACGAGTTCGGCGGCATCGGCTCGAACGGGGCCCAGCAGCTGGAGGCCGCTGAGCTGGTGGCCAGCCCCAACCGGTTGCTGGCGGTGGGTCAGCCCTATGCCTGGCAGGCCGGCAGATTCCACAACCTGGAGAGCAGCGACTTCATTCGCAACCCCAAGGGGGGGGATGCCCACGGTTTCATTTTCGTGCCGGAGGTGGCCTGGGCCATCAGCCGCGCCCTGATTGCCTGAGGTTCGCCATGGCCACCATTGCCCGTTGCCAACCCAGCAACACCACCAGCCAGCCCCTGGCATCGCCTTTTGAGGCCAGCTCGGCGGATCTGATTCTGCCCGGGGAGGATTTCACGGTCCGCATCACCACGATCTCCAAATCGATTCTGGATGACTACGGCGAGGTGATGCAGAGGGGCGGGCGCTGGCACAACGATCACTTCGTGCTGATGAGCCACTTCGGCATCGGCTCCAACCAGGGCCAGATGCCCAGCACGGCGATCAACTATGTAGAGGCGTGCGATCGCATCGAGGACAATGTGCTGTCGTTCTGGGGAGAGAACATCCGCTGGATCGAGGACTATCGCGACATGGGCTCCAGCGGCAATGCCGGCCGTGTGTACATCGGCACCTCGGCCTTCTGCCAGAACCTGGGCCCAAGCCCCCTGCAGGCGTTCCGCAACACCTTCACGGAGGTGGCCAACCTCGTGGGACGTTTTGCCCCGGCCCTGGCCCCCTATGCCAGCACCGCGTCCACCGTGCTCCGCGGGGTGGTGCATCTGGCCGACAAACTGCGTCGCAACCCCGGTGAGGTGAAGAGCTCCCAGCTCAGCCTCTATCCCGCCACCCAGGGGTCCCTGCCCCCGGGGGATGCCTATCTGCAGCGGGGCTCCTACGTGTTTTTCTTCGAGACGGTCGACAGCTCCGACCTGTTTCTGACCGCCAGCGGTGAGGTGGTGGCGCGGCAGGGCTTTTCGGGCCGGATTCCCCCCTACGTGGTGATCAACATCGTCGGGGACCTGGTGGACGCGCCGGCCTCGGAGTTGCTCGACCGTTCCGTGGCCCTCGATCTGCTGGAGAAGTACGACAGCCGCTTCGGGCTGCCCCGCCATGGGGATCAGGAGGACGCGGGTTCCGGCACGGCGCTGCAGGAGGGTCTGCAGACCATCGGCAAGGCCTGGCGACTGCAATCGAAGCTGCAGCGCCTCGAGGACCTGCGCATCCGGCCGTCGCTGCGGCCCACGGAGGCCGTCCGCGTCCAGCGGCTGGTGCAGGAACTGCAGAGCGCCTTCCCCGCTCTGTCGCTCTGATGGCGCTGCAGACGATGCAGGCTCGGCAGGACCTGGCGAGGGAGGGCGGCAGGTGATGGCGTGAGGGGGCGAGGCAACAGGCTGAAGCTCTGGCTGGCCCTGGGCCTGGGGGGGCTGGCGGCCCTGATCGGTGCCGGCTGGTGGTACACCTTCGTGGCCGGGGCTCCTCAGTGGGATGCGGCACCGATCGCTCCCAGCAAGGATCTCCGCTTCCGGGTGGAGCAGTTCAGCAGCCAGGCGATGGGTTCTGAGCGCCGTTACGGGGTGATCCTGCCGCCCGGGTACGGCAGTCAGCCGAACCGGCGTTATCCGGTGATCGTGCTCCTGCACGGAGGTCATGACAACGAGCGGGCCTTCTTCGACAAGTACGCGATCACCGCCACCCTCGATGATCTGTACCGCAGGGGTCAGCTGGAGCCCAGCATCATCATCACCCCCGATGGCAGTGATCAGCGCGGCTCCAGTCCGCTGTTCGATCCGGAATACTTCGATGGTCCCCATGGGAAGGTGGGCACCCTGATCGGCTCCGAACTCGTTGCGGTGGTGAAGCAGCGCTATCGGACGCGCCAGGATCCCGGCTCATGGGCCCTGGGGGGATTCTCCTCCGGTGGCTGGGGCGCCTTCAACATCGGCCTCCGCCACCCTGACAACTACAGGGTTCTGTTCAGTCATGATGGCTACTTCGTCGACGCCAGCGGCCCGAGCAACAGCCCCGCGATGTTCATCCGCAGCCTCCCGAAGGACACGCTCAGGGGCGTTCGCTTCTATCTCGATGTGGGTCGCAGCGATTCCAGCTTCCTGAACTCCAGCCGCCGGTTCCACCACACCCTGGATCAGCTGGGCCTGGCGAACACATTCCATGTCTTCCCCGGTGGCCATGGACTCACCGGTGCGGATGTCGGCTGGAACTACATCCGCAAGCACCTCCGGGATTCGCTCAGCTTCGTGGGCCAGTCCTTCGCCGCCTCCGATCGCCGCCCCTGTTCGCCGACCATGATCGCGGGATGCCGACCATGAACCTGCTCAAGCCCGGCTGGGACCGGGGCCGGGGGCGGCTGGCCCTGCGGGCCATTGCCCTGCTCACCGCCCTGGTGGGGATCATCGACCTGATCGCGTCGGTGAGTCCGGCACTGCCGGAGCGTGTCGCCGCGCTCGAAGATCTGTTCCCCATGGAGGTGCGCACCGGCGCGCGCCTTTCCGGCGCCCTCTCGAGCTTCCTGCTGCTCACCCTGGCCGTTCACCTGCTGCGCCGCAAGCGCCAGGCCTGGCGGCTCATCTGTCTGCTCCTGTGTGTCTCGATCGTCTCCCACCTGGTGAGCGGTCTGCGGGTGGAGGAGAGCCTGGCCAGCGGCACCCTGCTGCTGCTGCTGCTGTGGATGAAGCCGATGTTCACGGCGGGATCGGATCGCCCGTCGGTACAGCAGGGCCTGGGGGTGCTGCTGCTGGCGGTGCTGTTCACCCTCGTGTACGGAACGGTCGGTTTCTATCTGCTCGATCGCCACTATTCGGTCAACTTCGACTGGTTCGAGGCCATGGCCCAGACCCTGGCGATGTTCTTTGCCGAGAACGATGCCGGCCTGGTTCCCATCACCCGTTTCGGCACTTATTTCGCCCGCTCGATCAATCTGATCGGCATCGTCACCCTGGGCTATGCGCTGGTGATGGTGCTGCGGCCGGTGCTGCAACCCTCGGGCGCCTCCGCTGCGGAACGCGATGAGGCCGGGCGGCTGGTGGCGGCCCATGCCCCCGCCTCTCTGGCCGCCTTCAGCCTGCTGCCGGACAAGACCCTGTTCTTCAGCCAGGGCCATCGCAGCCTGGTGGCTTACGGGGTGCGGGGGCGGGGGGCCATCGCCCTGGGGGATCCCATCGGCCCCACCGACGACCTGCGCCTGGCGATCGCGGCCTTCCGCGACCACTGCTACCGCAACGACTGGCATCCCGCCTTCTACCAGACCCTTCCCGATCATCTCGATCTCTACCGGGCGATGGGCTTCCGGGCCCTGAAGATCGGCGAGGAGGGGATCGTGGATCTGCGCAGCTTCACCCTCAAGGGCAAGGGGGCCAGCCACCTGCGCACCCCCCTCAACAAGCTGAGCAAGCTGGGCCACAGCGTCGAGTTTCATGTGCCGCCGATCAGCGACCATCTGATCGAGTCGCTGCGGCCGATCAGCCAGGAGTGGCTGCGGCGGATGAAGGGGCCGGAGAAGATGTTCTCCCTCGGTTGGTTCGATCGCGCCTATCTGCGCCAGAGTGAGATCGCCCTGGTCCGCACCCCCGATGGTTCGATCAGCGCCTTCGCCAATCTGCTGGTGGGCATCCGCCGCGACGAGGTGGCGATCGACCTGATGCGCAGCCGCGACGCCATCGAGCCCGGCACCATGGACGTGCTGTTCACCTCCCTTTTGGCCCATTACCAGGCGCTGGGGTTCCGGCGGTTCAACCTGGGGCTCTCGGCCCTCTCCGGTCTGGGGGAGCGACCGGAGTCCCCCCGGCTGGAGAAGGTCATGGCGCGGCTCGGCGGCCACCTCGACCGGTTCTATGGCTTTCGGGGGCTGCATGCCTACAAGGCCAAGTTTCAACCGCACTGGGAACCCCGCTTTCTCCTGTATCCGAGCCTGAGTTCCCTGCCCGAGGTGATCCTGGCCCTGGTGCGCCTCGATGCGGGCGACCGCCTCCAGGACTATTTCAGGCTGCCCTGATTCCGCTGTTCAGCGATCCACTGCTCAGCGATCCCCTGCTCCGTGATCCAGCTGGCGATCGCCCCGTTGACGATCTTGGGTTGCTCCACCATCAGCAGGTGCCCGGCCTCCGGCAGATGCACGTGACGCCCGTTGTTGAACCGCCCGGCCAGCTCCTCCCCCATCGCCCGGGAAAACATCGGATCCCGTCCTCCGGAGACCACCAGGGCCGGGGTGTGGGGCCACCGCACCGGTGTGGGCCGGCGGTGGAAGTTGTAGCCCCAGAAGGCCTCCACCGATCGGTAGGGCTCCAGGCTCACCGGGATGGGGGATTCGGCGAAGAAGCGCTCCAGTTCCGGGCGCTCCGGGCCGCCCATCCAGCGCTGGTTGAGGTGCTGCACCTCCGGCAGCCGGAACAGGTGCCGGCCGACGCCGCCCATGGCGCGCACCAGCGGTTTCTCCCACCAGGGATTGAGATCATGGGTGCCGCCGGCGATCAGCACCAGCCCGGCCACCGGCCGGCGACGGGCCCATTCCAGGCCGATCGGCACTCCGTAGCTGTGGCAGCAGAGCAGGGGCCGCTCGATCGCGAAGCGCTGGAGCAGCCGGGCCAGATCGCGGCAGTGGCGTCCGATCGAATAGCGCCGGTAGGCACTCGAGCCGCCATGGCCCGCCAGGTCGTAGGCCAGCCATTCCCAGCCCTGCGCAAGGGCGAATTCCACCTGGGGGCGCCAGTTGAAGCGGTTGCCCAGGGCACCGTGCAGGAACACCAGCGCCGGACGCGTGCCCGGCCGGTGGGCCACCTGCAGGCTCACCCCCTGGCGCAGGGGCAGGTCTATCCCCTGCAGTGGATCGGCCAGGGCCATGGCACCGGCGGGAGGAGCGTTCACCAGTGTGGGCCGGCGCCTCATCCAGGCTGCAGCCAGCGCACCTGCCCCGACACGCGCACCGAAGCGCCGGGCTGGGGCGGGATCTCGGCCCGCAGCAGGGACCGGCAGCCCATGTCCTCCCCCTGCACCACGTCGATGGCGCCCCCGTGGGGCCAGGCGCGGTCGCGCAGGTAGCCGCCCAGGGCCGCGGTGGCCGCGCCGGTGGCGGGATCCTCCACGATCCCGCCCACCGGGAAGGCATTGCGGGTATGGAAGCGCCGGGGGGATTCGGCCCAGGCCAGCAGGATGGTGAGCCAGCCGGCCTCCCCCATCAGCCGGGCACCGGCGACCGGGTCGTAGTGCATCGCTGCCAGGGCCTGGCGCGAACGCAACGCCAGCAGCAGGTGATCGGCGCCGCCATGGAGGCGGGCGGGCGGCAGGCGGGGGTCGAGGTCGTCGGGGCTGTAGCCGAACAGCGCCAGGGCGGCGGACACCTGCTCGGGCGCCTCCGGCCGGCTCCAGGTGGGCGGCGACTGCAGGGCGGCGACGACGCCATCGCCCGCCCGGTGGCCCTCCACCGTGATCTCGGCCTGGTTGAGGGTGAGTGCAAAGACGCCGTCCCCCTGCCGCTCGGCCAGGGCCGCCCCCAGGGCGATCGTGGCGTGGCCGCAGAAGGGCACCTCGGCCGCCGGCGAGAAGTAGCGCACCAGCCAGCCGGCCTCGATCGGGGCGGCGAAGGCCGTTTCCGAGTAGCCCACGTCGGCGGCGATGGCCTGCATCTCGGCTTCCGCAGGCAGGTGGTCGCCGATCACCACTCCAGCGGGATTGCCGCCCCGCTCCCCGTCGCAGAAGGCGGCCAGGTGCAGCACCGTCATGGCCCCTCCCGGGCCCGCACATAGAGGATGGTGCGATTGCCCCCGGGCGTCTCCCGCTCCTCGGTGACAAACAACGAGGGGCAGCCGCGCACCAGGTCGGAGAGTTTCCGGAAGCCGTAGAGACGGGTGTCGAAATCGGGCTGGATCTTCTGCAGGTAGCTGCCGAAGGTGCCCAGTTGCGACCAGCCCGATTCATCCACCGACCGGTCGAGGGCCTCCATCAGGAAATCGGCCGGGATGAGCGGGGCGGGATCGCCGGGGGCCGGTGCCTCCTCGGCCCGGCGGGGAAGGGCGGCCGCCACCGAGGGGGGCGCCTGCTGGCGGGCGGCGGGCCGCAGCACCTCGGTGAACAGGAACCGGTGGCAGGCGTTGCGGAAGGCCGCCGGCGTCTTCTCCTCTCCGAAGCCGTACACCAGCAGACCTTCCTCCCGCAGCCGCACCGCCAGGCCGGTGAAATCGCTGTCGCTGGTGACCAGGCAGAAACCATCGAACCGGCGCGTGTAGAGCAGGTCCATGGCGTCGATGATCATGGTGCTGTCGGTGGCGTTCTTGCCCACGGTGTAGGCGAACTGCTGCATCGGCTTGATCGAGAACTTGTTGAGCAGCTTTTTCCACGACGCACTCTCCGGGGTTGTGAAGTCGCCGTAGATGCGGCGCACGATCGCCTCCCCGAACCGGGCCACCTCCTCCAGCAGCGCCTCGATCACCGCCGGCTGGGCGTTGTCGGCATCGATCAGCACCGCCAGCCGCTTGCTGGATTCCTCGCTGCCCGCCGGTGCCACGGATGGGGATCTCATCCTGCGGGTTGCGGCCTCCCCCGACCCTAGGCGCATCGCCGGAGCGGGTGTCGCCAGATGCCGCCGCCCGCAGCGTGGCGGCGGGAGAATCCGGCCGATGGTTCCCCTTCTGCCCGCCCCTGCCCCCCCGCCAGCCCCTGCCGTGTTGCCCTGTCCGCTGGCGGCGGGGTGGGAGCCGGTGGCCCTGGCCCGTCTGCCTCGCCGTGACCAAGGCGGTGCCCCCCTGGGGGGCTTCTCCGCCGCCAGCTACCGGGCGGAGCGCGACGAGCTGTGGCTGCTCAGCGATGCCCCCCAGGGAGTCCTGAGCGTGTGGGGCGGCCTGCGCCAGCTGGGCCGGGTGCCGCTTCAACCGCAGTTCCAGATGCCCCTGCACGGTTCTCCGGCGCTGCCGTTGCCGCGGGAGATCGATGGGGAGGGGCTGGTGCTGCGGGGCGAACGGGCCTGGGTGGCCAGCGAGGGGCGCCGCAGCCGGGAGCGGCCGGCCCAGCTGCTGGTCTTCGCGGGCCGCAGCGGCCAGCTCCAGCGGGCGCTGGCCCTGCCCGACGACTGGCAGCCGGCACCGGGCCGGGGTCTGGAGGTCAACCATGGGCCGGAATCCCTTGCCCTGCTTCGCCGCGCCGGCCAGCCGGACCAGCTGCTGATGGCGGCCGAGCGGCCGCTGCTGCAGGACCCCAGGGGCCAGGTGCGGCTGCTGGCCTGGTCAGCCCTTGATGGCGAACCGGTGGCCCGCCCGCTGGCGAGCCTCGCCATCCCGCGCCAGCCGGGCTGGGGCCTCACCGAGCTGCTGGTGGTGAACGGGCCCACGGGCCCGGTGGGGCTGCTGGCCCTGCTGCGGCAGTTTGAGGCCCCCGATCGCTGGCAGGCCCGACTGGCCCTCTACCCGCTGCCCGGAAACGTGCTGTCGCCGATCGCCAGGGCGCCGCTGCAGCCCCTGGCGCAGTGGGATCTGATCGCCGCGGGACTCCCTGCCGACAACTGGGAGGCGCTGACGCCGGGCCCGGCCCTGGCCGATGGCCGCCCCAGCCTGATGCTGCTCAGCGACGACAACTTCAGCCCCTTGCAGGACAACCATCTGGCCCTGCTGGCCCCCCGCCGTACCGGACCCTGTTCCCGCCTGCCATGAAACGCCGCGACCTGCTCCAGCTGCTGGGCCTGGCCAGCGGCGCCATCGCCGCCGCGCCGGGTCGTGCCGGCTCCACCCCCACCGGTGGCTCCAGCGCCGCCCCGCTGCCGTTCGTGCCGGTGGCCTTGCCCCTGCCGCTGCCCAGCGATGGGCTCAGCGCCGCCGAACAGCGCCGTGCCTACGCCCGCCTCAGCCTCCACGACCGGCTGACCGTGCCCGCCGGCTTCGTGGCCGATCTGGTGGCGGTCTGGGGGGAACCGGTGGCCGATGGTCACTTCGGCTTCAACAACGACCATCTCTCGTTTCTGGAACTGGGCCAGGACCGGGCCCTGCTGACGGTGAACTTCGAGTACATCAGCCTGCGGCCCTGGCAGCAGGGCTACCGGGAGGCCCTGGGGGTGGCTCCACCCCCTTTTCATGCCCTGCTCGAGGCCCTGAAGGCGGGGGATCCGCCGCCGGCCCTGGTGCGCCAGGTGGCCACCGCCGCCATGGAGGAGCTGGGCATCGGTGTGATCGAGCTGCGCCGTGACGGGCAGGGATCCTGGCGGCGCCAGGCCGGTGGCTTCGATCGCCGCATCACCGGCCTCACCGGCCTGGAGGATCCCGCCCAGCGGCTGCGGGTCACCGGTCCGGCGGCTGCGGTGTTCCGCCGCCGCGGGCGGCTCGGCTACGACGACGGCCTGGGGGACCGGATCATCGGCAGCTTCGCCAACTGTGCCGGCGGCGAGACCCCCTGGGGCACGGTGCTCAGCGCCGAGGAGAACTTCCAGAGCCAGGTGGCCGAAGCCGTGCATGCCGACGGCTCTTCGGTGGACCCCGCCAGGCGGCCTTTCGCCTACGACGGCCAGCGGCTCGATGGCCTGGGCCATCCCTTCGGCCTGGCGGGCAACAAGTACGGCTGGATGGTGGAGCTCGATCCGCGCCAGCCCACCCGCCCGGCGGTGAAGCACAGCTGGCTGGGGCGCTTCCGCCACGAGGCGGTGGCGGTCAAGGCGGAGCGGGGTCAGCCCCTGATCGTCTACTCGGGCTGCGACCGCCACGGGGGGCACCTGTACCGCTTCGTCAGCGCCGGGCGGATCGACGACCCCCGCGATCCGGCCAACTCCCGCCTGTTCGCGGCGGGCCGGCTGGAGGTGGCCCGCTTCAACTCCGCGCCTGGGGACCGCAGGGGGCGTGGCAAGGGGGGCGGCCGCTGGATTCCCCTGGCGCCGGACACCGCAGTGGACCCCCTCACCCCCGGCCGTTTCGCCCGCCATGGGCTGGAGCAGGCCGTGCTGTTGCCCCATGGCGACCGCCGCCGGGCCGGCGCCGAGGCGTTCAGCAGCGACGAGGCCGTGGCGGCCTATGCCGCCCGCTACCGGACCCTGGCCGACCTCTATCCCGGCAGAGGCGACGCGCGGATGGGGGCGATCCTGATCGATGCCCACCTGGCCGCCAACGCCGTGGGGGCCACCCCGGCGGCCCGCCCGGAGGACACGGCCATCGACCCTACCAACGGCGATCTGCTGATCGCCTTCACCGCCGGCGGCGGCGACGACGATGGGCGGGCCGATCCCGCGATCTTCCATGGGCCCGGGGGCCAGCCCACCTGGCCCTATGGCTGGATCATGCGGCTGGTGGATGGGGGGCCCGAACCCGGAGCCGCCTTCCGCTGGCGGATGGTGGCCATCGGAGGTGCTCCCTGGCAGGGGGGGATGGGGTTCTCCAACCCCGACAACCTCACCCTCGACCGCCGGGGCAACCTGTGGATGGTGACCGACCGTTCCACCAGATCCGCCGACCTGGATCTGTTCGGCAACAACAGCTGCTGGCTGCTGCCCCGTCAGGGTCCTGCCGCCGGCGAGGCCGTCTGCTTCGCCACCGGACCGATGGAGTGCGAGCTCTGCGGCCCCTGCTTCGATGCCGCCGAAGCCACCCTGTTCCTGGCGGTGCAGCATCCCGGTGAGGACAACGGCACCCGCCAGAGCGCGGAAGCCAGCGAAGCCCAGGCCCATCGCCTGGTGGACCGCGACGGCGGCGCCTTCGAGCAGCTGCGCTGGGTGCCCCTGGGCTCCAACTGGCCCTCGGGGGTGCCGGGGCGGGCACCCCGGCCCGGGGTGGTGGCGATCCGGCGCCAGGCGGGCGGGCCGTTGCTGGGCGGCTGAGGGCTCGCATCAGAGGGTGCCGGCATCCAGGAGTCGCTCGATCTGATCGAGGGCGTCATCGAGGGGCTCGATCGCGGTGGTGACGGCGGCGGCGGTGGCCTCGGTGCTGGGCCACTGGCGATCGATCTGGCGGCGCAGCTGCTGCAGGCCCCCATCGATGGCCTCCAGCCGGGTGGCCAGGGCCAGCAGCCGGGCCTCCCCCTCGTCCATCCCCTGGCGGGCGGCATCAAGGTTGCGGCGCAGCTGCTCCACCAGCCGCCGCCGTTCCTGCCGCAGGGGCCCTTCGCTCTCTTTCTGCAGCGCCCGCTCCTCGGCGGCCAGCCGGCGGGCCAGCCCGTCGGGCGAAAGGCGCACCCCGCCTCCCGACTGCAGCAGGGGTCGCCGCTGCTCCAGCCGCTCGGGCAGGGCCTGCAGGCGCTCGCAGCAGAGCTGGACGGTGCCGAGGGCTTCGAGATGGCCGGGGTCGCTGAAGCGGGCCAAGGCCTCCTCCTGAAGGGCCAGGGCCGTGTCGGCCAGGCCGGCGGCCCGCTCCAGCGCCCCGTCGAGGCCGGCCTCGAGCCGCTGCTGGTGCAGGCGCTGCAGCCGGCTGCGGGCCCTGGTGCCCCGGGGGTGCAGCAGCCAGCTCACCAGCAGGCTGACGGCGACCCCGGCCAGCAGGCCCTGGGGCAGGCCCAGACCCCAGACCCGCACCAGCAGCACCAGCCCCAGCCCCCCGGCGGCGATCGCGCTGGGGTGGTCGAGCGGGTTGGGCCAGCGGCGGGAGGACGCCATCAGAAGGCCATCTGCAGGTCTTCCATGCGGCGGCGGATGCTCTCGGGCGTGCCGGTGGCGAATTCGCCGCCGTTGCTCTCGGCGATCCGCTTCAGCACATCAGGATCGAATTCCCCTTTGTTGCCGTAGCCCATGGTGAACACGCCGATGCGCTCGTCGCCGGCGAAGCCGCTCTGCTTCAGCTCGGCGCCGAGGGCCTCCAGGCTGATCCGCGAACCGGTGTCCTGGCCATCGGTGAGCACCACCACCGCCAGGATCTCGCCGGGCCGATGGGTGAGCCGCAGCCAGTCGCGGCCCTGGCGCACGGCGTCGTAGAGGGCGGTGCCGCCGCCGGCTTCCAGCTGACCCACGAACCGGCTGGCCTTCTCGGCATCGATGCCGCCGCCGCGCACCACCACCGGCGGCCGCAGCTGGCCGTCGAAATCGAACAGGCCCACGGTGTCGCGGGGGCCGATCTGGTCGAGGTAGGCCTGGAGGCTGCGCTGGGCCGCCGGCAGCTTCTCCCCCTTCATCGACCCGGAGCTGTCCACCACCAGGGCCACCCGGGAAGGCTTTTTGGCCTGCTCCCGCCACAGGGCGATGATCGCCTCCACCACCTCCGGTTTCGGGGCCCGCAGGGAGTCGTAGACAGCGTCTGGATCGGCGCCGTAGGCCGCCGTGACGCGGCTTGGGGGCACGGCCGGATTGGCGGGCCGCAGACCCTCCTCGGCCGCCAGCCGCTGCAGATCCGGCTGCTGCAGCCGGGCGATCAGCATCTGGGCCCCTTCCTTCTCCTTGGCCGACACCCAGGGGGCGTCCGGCAGGATCGCCCGCATGGTGCTCGAGTAGGTGGCGCGGGGGTAGACCGCCACCAGCGGCTCCTGATCGGCCGTGCGGCCGGCGTTCACCGCCACCACCGACGACTCGTACACCGAGCCCACCGAGGCCCAGTAGGGGCCGTTGCGCTGCATGGCCCGGGCCAGTTCGTCGGTGGAGCTGCCGTAGCGGGTGACGTGCCGCTCGATGGCGGCCACCTGGGCGCCGTGGGCCTTCACGTCGGCGAGGGTGAGTGCTTCGGGCCGTTTGCCGGCCACCTCGGCCACCATCGCCACCAGCGTCTGCAGGCCCGAGTTGGAGCGGGTGGGGGCCGTGTGCACGAAGCGGATCGGCAGGGTGGGGCCGCCCGGATCCAGCTGGCGGTGATCGCTGCTGCGGCCCAGGGCACTGAAGGGATCGGGCCGCGCCAGGCCCCGGGCCAGGGGGGCCGTGGTCATGAACACCATCGGGCTGGAGGCCAGGGCGGGCGCATCGACCGCCGGGGCGATCAGTTCGCGGCTGGGGGCCAGCCGCTGCAGGCGGTGGCGCAACACATCGAGATAGATCTCCCCATCCACCGAGAGCAGGGTGGGAATGCGGGGGTCGTCGGCCTTGCCGCCCCGTTCCAGCACGTCGCGGGCATGGCCCTCCATCTCGGAGACCACATCGCCGCTGCCGGCGGAGCGGCAGCGCAGCAGCACGGGGGTGCGGTCGGCCAGCCGGGGCGGGGCCTGGGCGATGGCGGCGGCGGCCTTCTGGCAGAAGCCCTTGAGGGCGCTGCCCACCAGCATCTCCAGCTCCAGCGGCGGCGGAAACAGGGTGCTGCAGCCAGCCAGGGGCGCCGCCAGGATCCCGATGCTGAGGAGGGCCGCGCGCAGGGACCGGGCCATGGGGCTGCGCCCACGAGGAGCCCCATTCTGCTGTGCCCCCGCGGCTCGATCACAATGGGAACCCCTTGGATCGGCTGCGGTGAACGGCATCCTGAGCCGCCGGCGCCTGCTGTCCCTCGGGATCGGGGCGCTGGCCCTCACCCTGGCGGCCGCCCCGGTGCCGGGTCTGCGGCGTCCCCTGGCGGTGGCCGTGGGTTCCGAGCTGGAGCCGGCGATGCAGGAGATCGAACCGCTGTTCGAGCGCCGCCATCCCGGCATCGATCTGCAGTGGCAGGTGCGCGGCTCCCAGGAGATGGTGAACCGGGCCGGCGAAGGGGGCCCCGAGCGACCGCGGGTGCTGATCCCCGCCAACCGGGACCTGCTGGCGGAGCTGGCCGCCGGCGCTGGGGCCAGCGCTGCGGGCTCCCCGTTCACGCAGGCGCCCGTGCCGATCGCCCGCACCCTGCTGGTGGCGGTGGCCTGGCCGGAGCGGGCCCAGCGGCTGTTCCCCGATGGCCGCCTGTCCTGGCCGCGGCTGCGCGACGCGACGGCGGCCGGCCAGTGGGCGGCGCTGGGGGGGCCGGCGGACTGGGGCAGCTTCGATCTGCGCCTCACCGATCCGCTGCGCTCCAGTTCCGGCCAGTTCACCCTGGCGCTCTGGTGCCGGGGCCAGGCCGGCAAGGAGTGTGCGGCGAGCCTGAAGCGCTCCGCCTACCGGCCCGCCCGCTCCACCGACATCCTGCTGCGGGAGTTCATCACCAGCGGGCCGAATGAAGGGGATCTGGCGATGGTCTACGAGGCTTCGGCCCTGGCCCGGCAGGGGGAGGCCGCTCGCCAGCGGCCGGGGGGGTACCGGTTGCTGGTGCCGGATCCCACCATCGAAACGGTGCTGGCGGCGGCGGTGCTGCAGGGGGAGGGCAGCGGAACGGCGCTGGATGGGGAGCGGTTCACCGATTTCCTGACCAGTGGGGAGGCCCAGGCGGTGCTGGCCCGCCACGGCTTCCGCCGCCCCGATGGCAGGGGCGGCAGCCCCCTGGCCCAGGGGGTGCGGCGGCTGCCGCCTCCCTCCCGCGTAGAACGGGACCAGCTGCTGCGGGAGTGGCAGCAGGCCAGCTAAACCGTCAGCGGACCGGCCGGGTGCCGCCGCTGCTGAGTGGTGTTGCCCGATACGCCCAGGCGTGAGCCTCCCACTGGACTTGTGACAGAGATTGGGTGGTTATTCACTACAGCAAAATCCCTTCATTCTGCGGATAGTCGTGTCAACGTGGTGAGAAAATCAGCCCGGCAGGCGATGTTCCAGGGCTGATCCCCTCCACGGATCAACGGAAAGACGCCCCTTGCTCTCCTGCGCCGCCCTGTTCATCTCCGATCTGCATCTGGGCTCCAACCAGTGCGAGGCGCGGCATCTCACGGCGTTCCTGGCCTCGGTGGAGCCGCAGGAGCTGTTTCTGGTGGGCGACATCATCGATCTGGAGGCGATGCGTTTCAACGCCCATGTGGATGAGCGCTACCTCACCAACCTCATCGATGGGGTGATGGCTGGCGATGGGGAGGCCCTGCTCGATGGCAAGGCGCTGCGGCGCCGCAACCTGCTGCGGGCCTCCCACCGGGAGGTGCTGCGGGGTCTGCAGAAGCTGCATCGTTCCGGGACACGGATCACCTACATCCCCGGCAATCACGATGCCTATGTCCGCCGCTATTCCGGCCACCGGGCGGAAGGTTTCGTGATCCTTCGCGAAGCCATCTACCACACTCCCTCCGGGCAACGGTTGCTGGTGCGCCATGGCGACGAGTACGACGGACTGGTGCATCTGCACGCCAATCTGGCCGCCCTGCTGGTGAAACTTCAGGAGCGCTACAGCGGTGTTGTGAACGGGTGCCTGGGGCTGCTCGCCCTGCCGCGCCAGGGGGCCGACGACGCCTCCCGCAACGCCGAAGCCGTGCTCCAGGGCGCCGTGGACCTGCTAGCCAGCCACTGGGAGTGGCCGATCCCGGTGAGCCGGGGGCTGAATTCCTCCGGTGGTTTCTCCCTGGCCTTCGCGCTCGAGAGCGCCCTCAAGAGCCGCACCGGCCACGACCGGCTGATCAAGCGCCGGATCCTGCAGCACCTGCAGCGGGAACGGCAGGAGGGGCAGGGCCTCGATGGGCTGATCAACGGACATACCCACATCCCCGAGGCCACGCCCCTGGCTCTGCCGTCGTCCATGGAAGCGGATCCGGGCCCCTGCCACATCACCTACTACAACACCGGCAGCTGGGCCCGCAGCCAGCGCCGCCTCGGCCGCACCGGCCTGGTGGTTGCCCACGACGGCACGATCGGCATGGTGCGCTTCGACCCCCGCCATGGCATCGAACCCTTCCAACCGCCACGGTTTCCCTTCAACACCTACCCGATGCGTCCCTGCCCGGGGTGCGGGCTGGGGGTGGCGGATCTGGAGGGAGGTTGAGGGCTGGTCATTGCCAGCAGGTGGGGAGCTTTGGCTTATCGCCCGACGGCGTGGATCACGGTTCCGGTATGCACAGGCAGGTGTGTCAAGGGATTTGGCAACATCGCCTGGCTGGAAGGGACTTCGACGATCGCAGTGGAAAGCTCCTGCTTCATGGGAGGCTTTCGGAGCCCTACAGGATGGGCTAACGGAACCGCCTATTTAGTAGTTAGACAGACGATAAGAGCGGGTTGCGCTTTCGTATCTCTTGGGATACAATGCTCCAATGCTGGAGGTTCGGGAGACGACTGCCTATGCCAATTGGTTTAGGAGGCTGCGTGATCGCGCAGCCAAGGCGCGAATCGACATTCGAGTGAGGCGTCTATCTCTTGGCAATCCTGGGGATGTACGCCCAGTCGGGGAAGGAGTCTCCGAACTTCGGATTCAATTCGGCCCAGGCTACCGAATCTATTTCATCCAGAACGGTGAGGAGTTCATCCTGCTACTTGCAGGTGGAGACAAATCCTCTCAGGCACAGGATGTTAAGCAAGCTAAGCATCTTGCGCGAAACCTATAGGAGAGACTTATGACTAAGACGGTTACTACTCGCTGGGATCCTGCAGACCATCTTGTAAGCAGTGAAGACCAGGCTGCCTATCTTGAAGCAGCACTCGAAGATGGCGACCCCAAGGTCATCGCTGCCGCGTTAGGTGATATTGCTCGTGCCAAAGGAATGACACAGATCGCGCGTGACGCCGGCCTTGGCCGTGAGAGCCTCTACAAGGCTTTGTCAGCTGGTGGAAATCCAGAGTTCGGTACGATCTTGAAGGTTATCTCTGCGCTTGGTCTTCAGTTGCATGCAAGTCCTGCAGATGAGGCGAAGGCAGCTGTCTAACACCGCCATTCACCTGTGCCGCCACCGTAAAGCTATCTGCTTGATGCACCGCTCACTGCGGCCAGGTGATGGCGAGCGTTCGATTGACTGAGGGATGATTCATTGATACTGTTCATGAAGGCATGATCCAGAATCCTGTTGAGAAACTCGGCTGTAACCGGTTGGGGCCGCAGAGGAGAAATGCAGGGTTACCTGCAATGCGTTGAGGAGTTAAGGGAGCTATGTGATGGGGAGTTGCCGAGAGAGATACGCCAGTTCGACATTCGCTTGAGATTGGCATGCAGCTTACAGATTTCCTTTGATAGTAACTTTTCGTACACGAAGACGGAGAGTACCAAGAAGACATATAGAGAACTGATGCAGCTCAATGATCTATGGTTTGCCTATGAAGGGCTTTTCTCGTTGAGCAAGACAAGGGGGCTTGTTAAAGCCTCTGGAAGCAAGTCTAATCCATTTTCGCCAGAGACCACAGAGGAACTTGGGCTTAATCAGATTGCAAGTCTGCTTGATCCGATTTATCGCCATGAGTTACTGGCGGACAATGCAAGGCGGCAAGACCTCTATGGCTATATAGAGTATTTATGCAATTCAGCAATATCACAGACACAGAAGAAGCATTTGGAGCGCCTTAAAGGCATCACGCACGCCTCAGGGCCACCAAGTTTTGCCCTTTGGCTTGCATTGATATATTCTATTCGCAACATGTATGTTCACAACACAGATACCGCAAAGTCGGGAGTCAAGAGTTATGCCACTAAGATTGCCGTCCTCTCAATATCCAAAAACTTTATGGTCGGAATCATGCTTGCTATTTCTGAGCGTTTGCTTTTTGTTGAAATTAGCCAACATCAGTGACAATCGAACACCGGGATTCACCCGAGCCGCCACCTCAGGGTCAATAGTCTCAATCAGTCACTCCCTGCGGCCAGGTGATCGCGAACGTTAGGCATCACGTGAATACACCCATCGACAATCTTCTCGTGGCCTTCGAGACTCACTCAGTCAATGGAATTCGTGAGGTCCTGGACACGGGGCTCGATGCCCGGATGTCGATCAACGGGAAGTCGGCGGTCAATCACCTGATCGAGATGTACTTTAGATCGGACCATTTCCCTGCATGCCTGCGCTTGCTTCTTGAACGCGGGGCGGTGCTGGACGACCCGAATCTTGCCGCGGTACTCCTGAATGATCCTGTGGGCATCGAAGCTGCCGTACGTGCGAATGAAACACTCCTGAATCACAGAACGTCGCTTGCCTGCACCTTCACGCCGCTGGTCGGGGCGACCTTGCTTCATGTGGCTGCTGAGTATGGCCACCTTGCCGCCGCCACGAAGCTCTTAGAGTTGGGTGCAGAGGTCGATGCGACAGCGGCTGTCGACGAGTTCGGCCTGAACGGCCACACACCGTTGTTCCACACTGTCAATTCCCATGCCAATCGGTCAGCACCCTTGATGAGGCTGCTACTGGCTGCGGGAGCCAAAGCCGACCTTCAACTACAAGGGATCACCTGGGGAAAAGGCTTCGAGTGGGAAACGACGTGCTTCGATGTTACGCCGATCTCTTATGCGCAACTCGGTTTGCTACCTCAGATGCAGCGCACAGAGCAGGACTGCTACTCCAACGTGTCAGAACTCCTGCAGGCGTCCGGCCGTGCTGTTCCGCCGCTGGACAACGTCCCCAATCGCTACCTCGTGCGGTGATGCCTCACACCTCGCTCAAGCTGACCCGCTACGGCAACCGTCGCTTGGCCGTTCCAACCGCTTTTGGCATCCGGCCTGACGCGGCCAAGCGCCATCTGCTTCTGCGGGGCAGCTTGGCTCGAATGTTGGAGCTATTCTGGACTTCCCATGAATGACCGAGATAGGCTGAACGAACCTAAGGCTGTAGAAGGCCTATGGCAGGACTCTGTGGCAGCAGGGTTCTCCTTGGCGTCAGACCCACTGACTTGCTCGTTATTGAGGACGCTCGCAGCTTCAAAGCCATCAGCGCGATGTCTGGAGCTTGGCTCTGGAACTGGTCTTTCAACGGCATGGATTCTTGATGGTATGGATCAGTCTTCGTCTTCGCCGACACATGGTCAGGTAAGTACAGCTTTCTTGATCAGGCCCTCCAGCTGATGAAGCCTAACGGCATTTGCATCATTGACGATATGCTTCCGCAACCAAACTGGCCTGATGGCCATCCCGCCAAGGTCGAAAAGCTCATCCACTTCTTGGATGCCGATAGCAGGTTCCATGTCACCAAGATGTCCTGGGCAAGGGGCATCATCCTCGCAACAAGGTTCCAGCATGCCGCTGCAATGGATGGGAGGCCATGATGGTGTCAGTTCTGAGAAATTTCACTCCACATGGCTCATGCTCACTCCTGATCAGCAAGATTGTGAATGACTAAACTGTGACGATCAGCAAAGATCCAGCAGATGCAGCTACGAAGACCATTCGCAGGCTCGCCACGGGATCTCTCGGAAGATTCTCACGCGGTCAGTTCCTGGCTGCCTCGATGATTGGCGGCATCACCGTCTTCTTGCCAGAATTCTTACGCGGTGCGAAAGCTGGAGCCATGACGTTCACGATCTTGCATACCAATGACATGCACGCCAGCTTCATCGGAATGGGACCGTCTGCGGATTACACTCCGTTCACGCTCAACGACGACATTACCCGAGGTGGATATGCGCGGCTGGCAAGCCTGATCGCCCAGCGCATCGCTGAGCGCAGGAACCATGGGCCTGTGTTGGTGCTGGACGCAGGCGACTACAGCATGGGCTCCGCATTCAGCGCCGCCACGCGAGAAACCGGCGGTGAACTGCGTCTGATGGGAATGATGGGCTATGACGCCACCACCTTCGGCAACCATGAATTTGATCTCGGTCCAGGAGGCCTGGGCAGTTCAATCCGCGCCGCCGTCAAGGTGGGCCCCATCCCATCCATACTCTCTGCAAATACCAGCTTTACGGGCAGCGATCCCAGTCTGGCCGATCTCCAGGCGCTGACCCGCGCGGGTGTGATCCGGCGCTACACCGTCATTGAGCGGGGTGGACTGCGCTTTGGCATTTTTGGTGTCCTGGGCAAAGAGGCCATGATCTATACCAGTGGTGGCGCCACCAGCTTTGCCGATCCAACTGCAGCAGCGAAGGAGGTGGTGAAGATCCTGCGAGAGAGCGAAAAGGTCGATGTGGTGATTGCACTGAGCCATGGTGGCGTGGAGAAAGGTTCGGATGGCCGCTACACCACCGGTGAAGACGTACAGCTTGCCAAGGATGTGCCAGGCATTGATGTTGTCATCAGTGGCCACAGCCACACCGAACTGACGCAACCGATCATTGTGAACGGTCGCACGCCGGTGGTACAGACCGGAAAGGAGAGCAACAACCTCGGCGAGCTGGAGATAGCGCTGGACGGCAACAAGTTGACCGTCACGTCCTATCGTCTCCTGCCAGTCGATGACAGCATCCTCGGTGATCGGACCATCGGCAAGGCGATCGATCAACTGAAGCAGTCGGTCAGTGCCGCCGCCTTTGCATCACGGGGGTACAGCATGGACCAACCCCTGGCCATCGCCCCCAGGGACCTGCCCAATACCTACAGTGACATCGCTGCCTGCACCTTGCTGGCGAATCTGGTCACCGACTCGTTCCGCTTGGCCACCAAGGCCGATATCGGCTTCACCGCCAACGGCATGATGCGCGCAGGGCTTCTGCGCGGCAAGACCGGTGTCGTGACGGTCTACGACGTGTTCGCCGTGGCACCGCTCGGCTCGGGCGTTGTGGATCCGACCCCCGGCAGCACGCTGGTGACAGGCTATTTCACCGGTAAGGATCTCAAGAGCCTGCTGGAGTTCCTTCTCATCGACAACGCAGCCCATCCGGGAGAGTATTTCCCACGCACCTCCGGTATGCGCTTCCGTTATGACCCCACCCGTCCGAAGTTTGATGTGGTGACAGCGATCGAGCTGGGAGATCTTGACAGCGGCTACAGACCCATTGACATCAGCGGTGCGGAAGAGCAGCTGTATAGCCTGAGCTGCCCGCTGATGCTCGGCCCGATCATCGTGGCCATTCCCAGGTACACCAAGGGAAAGCTGGCCCTGGTGCCCAAGAAAAAGGATGGCACGCCCCTCACCTCCAAAGTTGATGCCCTGGTGCTGCCCCATGACAATCTGGGTTACCTGCTGCCGCCACCAGGCAGCACGGACGTGGAGACCTTGGTCAAGGGGGTGGGCAGCCATGCATCCCAGGAGATCAAGGAATGGCAGGCGATCATGGACTATCTCCGTTGTCTGCCGGTCTCGGTCAAGGGCGACCTGCCTGTGATCCCCGTTGATGACCGAGCTGCCGAGGTGCGGGCGATCAAGTTGAGCTGAATCTCCCCGCCGTGACGGAGGACAACGATCGGCGAGGAGCTCCGGGGGGTTGCCGATGGCTTGTTCAAGAGTTGCTGGTTTCTTCCTTCAAAAGTCATGTACGCCGAGAGAGAGGTGGTAGGCAGGCCAGCCAACAAGCCGCTGGAGTGGTCAGGTCTCCATACAGTCGTCAGAGCGCCATGTACTCCCAGCCTGCCAATCTGAGGCATCGCCTGATCTGCCATGTGATCTCGTTAACGTGATGAACAGCCCTCCCCGGCCATGACGCCAGCCCTCTTCAGCCCGGGGATGCTGGTCGATCCCTACCCCACCTACGCCGAGTTGCGGCGGACCGACCCGGTCCACTGGCACGAACCCTTCGGGGCCTGGGTGCTGACCCGCTACGACGATGTGGTGGCAGCGACGCAGGACCCGCGACTGCGCTCCGATCGTGCCGGCAGCATGGGCGAGCGCGCCGGATGCCCCGAACTGCAGCGCCTCTTCGAGGTCATCGGGGCCCAGATGAACATCACGGACCCGGAACGTCATCATCGGCTCCGTGCCCTGGTGGCCAAGGTGTTCACCCCACGGGCCGTGGACAACCTGCGGCCTGATGTTGAGAGGCTGGTGAACGAGCTGCTGGACCGGCTGCCGGAGCAGGGCCGCTTCGATGTGATCGCCGACTTCGCCTTTCCGCTACCGGCCAGGGTCATCGCCCGCCTGCTCGGCCTGGAAACCGACGACCTGGAAAGCCTCAAGCGCTGGTCCGACGACTTCTCCGCCATCTTCGGCACCGATCCTTCCGCCGTGAGCCCCGAGCTGTACCAGCGGGCGTTGGAGAGCACCCACGAGCTGACCGCATTCTTTGGCGCCGAATTCGAAAGGCGCCGGGCGGCGCCCGGCGACGATCTGCTGAGCTTGCTGGTTCACGCCGAGATGGATGGCGATCGACTCAGCGAGACGGAGTTGATTGCGAACGCCAATCTGTTCCTGGCGGCCGGCCACGAGACGACCACCCATCTGATCGGCAATGGCCTGCTGGCCCTGCTGCGCCATCCCTACCAGCTCGCGCTCCTGCGCGACGATCCGTCGCTGATGCCGAATGCGGTCGAGGAGTTCCTCCGCTACGACGGCACGGTGCAGTTCATGTACCGGGAGGCGGGGGAGGATCTGACGATCGACGGCCGTTCGATCCGCAAGGGCCAGCTGGTGTACCTGATGTTCGCGGCCGCCAATCGCGACCCCGCCCGGTTTCCGGATCCCGACGTGCTCGACGTGCGACGCCGGTTCGACGCCCACCTCGCCTTCGGCCATGGGCCCCACTACTGCCTGGGGGCGGCGCTGGCCCGGATGGAGGCCACCGTGGCCTTCACCGCACTGCTGCGGCGCTGTTCAGGACTGCAACTCACCGGCGAATCCTTGGAGTATCAGGACAACCTGGAACTGCGTGGACTGACGTCATTGCCCGTGGCCTTTGCTCACTGTTCGGCCTAGCTGTGCGTCCGTTATCGATCGTCTGGGACATGCTGGAACAGGCAAGAGTCCTTCGTCGGTTTCCCAGCGATCAGCGCCGTGGAGGAGGGCTTTGTTGTTCAAGTTGTTGGCGACGCCTGAGACTCACCAACCAATGCCGCAGACGATGCCTCCTTGCGTCGTATGGAACAACATGGAGTGGGCGTCACCTCCACGAATCAGGTCATGGCCGAATTGGCCACCGACTGGGCGAGCGAAACTGGAGCAACCATTCAAGGATTCATGGATCAGGAAAGCTTGCGGCGCCTCGTCGAAGCTTGAGTCGAGCCCGCCTTACATTGGGTACTCGCAGTTGGGGCTATCGATTTTCCAATCGCCGCAGATTTTGTGTGTTCTGCGGACCTAAAGCCAGGTGGAACGTCCGGTCATTGTCTTGCCAAGCATGGTTTCGTACCCAAGGTTATTGCATCGCTTCATAGCGGGTCCACCTATGCCGGCCTGCAACTGTCACAGGGCGCGGTAGCGCCGCTGTACTGAAGTGAGGGTTGGAGACGACGTCCAGTTGGAGGACCTTCGATGGACACCCACGCCATACGCTGGAATGGTCGTCGGGATCCGGCTGATCGTGGCCCCCATGCTCCGTGAGCTGGACGAAGGAGAATTGGACCCGTGTTTGCGTTGGTTGGTCGCGTAAACCGCGGCACGTTGCCCCGACGTGATGGCCATTCATGCTTGCTTGCCAGGCAAGGGCATCGGTGTGCCATCGTTGGCCCTGGGAGGACGACCTCATCACTCCAGATCCATCGGGGACGACCCTGGCCTTTGGATGGGCAACGCATGGCCTGGTTTCTGGTGTTGATCGCCGGTCTGTTCGAGGTGGCTTGGGCGATCGGGTTGAAGTTCACCCATGGGTTTTCCCGCTTCTGGCCCACGGTCGGAACGGTTGCGGCAATCTCCCTCAGCCTCTGGCTCCTGGGACTGGCCATGAAATCACTCCCCGTGGGCACCGCCTACGCCATCTGGGTCGGTGTGGGTGCCGTCGGCACCGTGCTGCTGGGCAACATCCTGCTGGGAGAACCTGCCAATGCCGCTCGCTTCATCAGTGTGGCCCTGATCATCCTTGGCATCGTGGGGCTTAAACTTTCCTCCCCCGGCTGATCCTTGCCGCCTTCCGCGATGGCTCCGGGGGCATCGCTGACGAACCCTGCGGAGTTAAGGATGAAACAGATCATTGGTCTATTCGCTATTTCCTTTTTCTCCATCAGTCCGGTATTGGCCGATTCGTGGGATTTTCGCTGCCTGCAATCCGTTGGGGTCAAACCGATCCATCGACTTCAACTGGCGATCGATTCCGATGCTGACGGCGTGGGTTACATCCTCCACCATGGCGATGGTCCACGCCTTCCCATCCGCATGGTGGAGGAGAAGGAGTTGCACAGAGGTCCGGCGGGCAGGCCTTCAGAGTTTGAAACCCGCTGGCTTGAAGCGGCCCCGAAGGGCCGGGGCGGCCATTATGTCTATGTCAACCAGGGAGCGATCATCGACAACTTCCGCTACATCCGCAACGACGGCACGATCCTTCGATTCGCCGATGATCCCGACGCCTGGACAGAGCGGGGTTGCACCTGGGCCACCGATGGTACGAATCGCCGGCTGAGCCGTTGAATCAGTGCCAGACTTCCGTATGCCTCTGACGTCAGCGCGTTCCGGGTGAGCACGATCATCGACACCATCCTGAGCGTCGGCCAGGCGCTGTTCGGCCTGCGGATCGAGCTGGCCAAGGCTCGCCAGGAGCGCAAGCAGACCGTTGCCGACTTTCTCGCCGGCCTCGCCCTCAGCATCGAGGAGGCCAGCGCCCAGCTCAAGCAGGGCACCTACCCCGCCGGCACGTGTCAGGAGATTCTTTCCCATTCCCTGCACATGGAGGCGGCCATCGGCGATCTGGTGGGCCCGAGCGAGGCCCAGTTGCTGGCCTCAAAGCTGGCTGAGGTCCATGAGATCGAGCGTCTCTATGGCGAACTGGCAGCCGCCACGGAGGACGAGCGCCTCCAGCGGTTGAGCGTGCTGGATCAGGCGGCCGGCCTCTTCCGAGCCACGGCGGCCTTCGTGCGCGTCAGTCCTTGATGCGCTGGATGCTGACCCTGGGTCTGCTGGCGAGCGCTGGGTCCGTGATCCCCCACGCCCGCGCCGCGCAAGGGCCACCCCCTGCCCAGGCCTGCGCCTCCGATCCATCCCCCCACCAGGTGCGCTTCGTCACGGTGGAGCCGGGCGTTGTGCTGGAGGTGCTGGATTGGGGCGGCAGTGGCGAGCCCCTGCTGTTGCTCACCGGCTTGGGCGACAACGCCCATGTGTTCGACGACGTTGCCCTCCGGTTCACCGACCGTTTCCATGTGATCGGCCTCACCCGCCGAGGCTTCGGGCGCTCCAGCCAACCCGCCCATGGCTACGACCTCGCCACCCGTAGCCGTGATGTCATCCGCGTGCTCGACCAGCTCGCCATCCCCAGGGCGATCGTGGTGGGCCATTCGGTGGCGGGAACGGAGCTGAATCGGCTGGCGGCCGACCATCCCGACCGCGTCCGCAAGCTGGTCTATCTCGATGCCCTGGATCTCGGCTGGGGCGGCTGGCGCCGCCTGCCCCAACCGCCACCCCCTCCCGACGACAGCCCAGCGGATCTGGCCTCGCTGCAGCGCTTCGCCGCCGCCAGCGCCCGCAGCGATGGCTATCGAAAGCCGCTGGCGGCCCTCTGCAACATGCTCCGGCTCGATGCCTCCGGCCGAGTTGTCGGGGCGGTGACCCCTCCAGAGGTTTCCCAGAAGATCCTCGAAGGTCTGCAACCGGCTGATCTGCAGCGGATCCAGGCACCTGTGCTCGGCATCTTCAATCGCATCACCCCCGACTACCGCCTGCCCTACGTCGGCGCACTCGATCCGGCCGGTCAGAAGGCCTTCATCTCCAGCATCGGTGCCCTTTCGGCCTGGATCCAGGCCGCCATCTCCCATTTCCGCAGCGATGTGCCCCACGCTCGGGTGATCGAATTGGAGAACACCAATCACTATCTTTTCATCGTGGATGAAGAACTGGTGGTGCGGGAGATGCGCCGGTTTCTGCTCAGCGACTGACGTCCTTTCAGTGGTTGGTGTGGGGGGTGGCTGTTTTGTAGGGAGCCGGATCCCAGAACACGAAGATCGACTGGCTGGCCAGCCGGTACACCTGGCCGCGATTGGCCTCGAGGATCTCGCGGCGCGCTGGTTTGCCCTTCGCATCCACATAGATGTTGGGCTTGACGGCATCGGGCTTGAGCTCGATTCGTTGTCCGCCCTTGAGCGTGATGCTCACGTAACCCTGCCGCTGCGAAAAGCTGCACAGACCCGACGAGGTGGCCTTGTCCTCTCCCTTGGGAAAGACGTCGCATCGCGCCTGGGTGGTGTCGGCCAGCACCGGCGAGGACAGGACCACAGCAGCAAGGCCCAGCAGGGAGGTGGCGAAACGTTGGAGTCCTTTGGTTGCCATGGGCTGGATGTGGAGCTTCCCAATCTAAGGAGCCGGTTGCAGGGCCAGATTGGGATGCCGTCTTCGACGCCTCTACGATGCCGCGCCCCTCACCCGCGACCTACCTACGGATGAGTGGATGTTGGATGAACTTGCTGCACATGCACCACCAATCCGGCGCACAGCGCTGGCGACGCCCGCCCGTGCCCTGCATAGACAGGTGGTATGAATCAGCCCCTCAGTCAACAGAACAAGTACTGGATTGGCGGACTTACCGCCGCTGGTCTGTTGGTGGTATCCATCGCCGTTCTGAACCAGCAGCAGCAGCAGCAGCGGATGCAGGCCCGGGCGATTCAGGATCAGGTGAACCGGGAGGCGCTGCAGCGCGAGCAGAGTGAACTGGCGCTCAGGAACGACCTGGAGTCTTCGTCCCAGCGGGAAGCGGCGCTGCAGATGCAGCTCCGGCAGATGGACGCAGGAGCGAGCCGGCTCCAGGCCGCCGATGGCCAGCAACAGGCCATGCACCAGCAGGCGGAGCGGGAACTGCAGGATCTCCGGGCCCAGCGCAGCCGGCTGGAGAAGCAGGTTGACTGCGAGCGGATTCAGCTGACGGTCAAACAGCTGGGCGCCAAGGGCGACAGCGAGCAGGCGCTCAAGCTGCAGACCCTGTGGAGGGCGCCTTGCCGCAATCTCCAGGCAGCCAAGTAGACGACCGTCCGGTTGGGTCGATTCCCTGGATGGCACTTCAGTGCTTTTCAAAGAGTTCCAGGAGATAGTCCTCTTCTTTTCGTTGGAAAAGACTCTTCCATGGTCGTTCTGGCCAGGCATGAAACGAATGGTGGACGGCTGCCGCTGTTTGCGGATAGCTGGTATCACCCGTGTAGTGGACAAGCAAAAGATGTCCCTGCGTTGCCAGAGACGCCGCAATAGTCTTCCGTAGGCATTCAAGGTCGAGCTTGGAAAAGTAATAGCCCACTTCCGAAAGCACAATCAGATCAAACTCACCCTGTGGATAATGATCAGGCAGTTCGCAAGGCTCGCAGCGAACGTTGTTCTGGTCGGCGCACCTTTCCCGCGTTCGGGCCAGTGCCCGTGCGGAAACGCCGGTGGCGAGCAGTTGTCGGCAGCGAGTGGCGAGCAGCTGGGTAAGCACCCCGATGGAGCAGCCAAGCTCCAGGGCATTGGCGTACAGGGGATGCAGCAGGCAAGCGAGGCTCGCGGCGTACTTCTGTGCCTCATAGGAGCTCGTTTCGAAATCCCAAGGATCTGCATGCAACCCGTACAGTTGGTCGAAGTGCTCCGGTGCAACCGAACCTCTGGTGCCCAGCACAGGTTCCAAACGGGGAGTGGAGTCAGCGATGATGCGGCTCAAGGTAGAGCTCCCAGGAATGGGCAAAGTGAGCGAGCATGCAGGGTTCCGGGACAAAGCCGTTCTCGTCATCCACGATCACCTCTCCTAACTGTGATCGGTAGTTGGCGATGGCTCGTTGTTTGCATTGCATCACGGGTGTGATGTCCAGGCGCCACACGCTGGCTTCGCTGGCGAAGGGCGCCTCCTCGGCACCAGCTGGCATCCAAGCCCAGATGGGATACTCAAGCCAGCGAAACTGAATCGAAAGTTCTGAGGCAGCCGCCCAGCAGATCCGCCAGGTGGACTGGTGATCACCATGGGGATCTCGCCTCCATGGCACCACAATCGTATCGGGCACATGGTCAACGATCAGATCTTTCAGGCGAGAGGTGGCGTCCAGAAAGGCGGGTGTGCCTTCAGCAGGTAGCCCGCCATCTTCGAAGTCCATGAAGGTCACAGCGGTGGCTGGATAGCCCAGCACGGCCAGCGCCGCCAGTGATTCAGCGCCGCGCAGGGCTGCCAGCCGGGCGGCTGGGTGGCTGACCGAGTCAGGATGGGAGCGGGAGCCATCCGTCATCACGATGACGCGGGCCGGTTGGTTGACGTCAGCAAGCAGCGCCAGAAGACCGCCGCAGCCGAGCGCTTCGTCGTCCGGATGGGGCGCCACGACGATCACCCGGCCAAGCCGTTTGATCGATTCCCATGGATGGAGGGGATGGCGATCGATGTCGTCAAGAAGGGATTTCTCGCTCATGCCAGAAGCCTGCTCTCGATCGCATACTTCTTGAATCGGAGTTTCAGGGCGGCGATTCGCGCCTGTAGCGGCTGCGTCCGCAAGGCGGCACTCATGGTTCGCAAAGCGCCGATGGTGGCACCAATCTCTTCACCATCTCCGCCGCAGGGCACCTCCGGGGTGATGCTCAAGGCGGGCGGTGGGTTGCTGTCCGGATGCAGCCAACACCAGTAGCCCAACATGGCCAGACGAAACTCGGCAGCCTGTGCCGACTCCACGAGCACGGGCGAGGTGTCGCGATGGTGGCAATGCCATGCCTTCATGGCTTCGGCCAGACCCCCCTGGGCTCGACCGACCATGCGGGCCGAGGTCACCACGCGAACGCTGAAGCTGTGTCGAAATCGTCCGCCGCTGGCCAACACGGCGTGGTAAAGCGCTACGTCTTCGCTCGATGATCGAAGCGGCATGCCGCCGGCCCGGGCGTAGGCGCCAGCCGTGACAGCGAGGCTGGCGCCGAAGTGCTGATGATGGCGCGGAAATGGATCATGGAGCTGCGGCGCATAGAGCGATCGCAGTTCTTCGAGTGCACGCCGATACATGACATCGAGCGAGAAGATCCGGCGCACCTCGGCCGGCAGCACGGCTCGCTCCATGCGATCAAGCGTGATCAGTCCCCCGACACCGTCGACCCCAGCAGCAATCTCCCGCTCGTTCTGGACAATCCAGTCCGACGCTGGTCGAGAATCGGCATCGGTGCTGAGAATCAGACCCGACGACCGTGCCAGACGATCAAACCGTTGGTGGGCGACATCGAAAAGCGCTTGCCGAGCACGGCCCACATGGGCTTCGGTCGGATCAAAATCGTCATCGGCCACATGCAATGTCAGCTGAGGAAATCGCTCCTGCATCGATGCGGCGACAGCGGCTGAGTCATCCCTGCAGTTGTTCAGCAGCAGCACCACTTCATAGCTCCTGGGATCGAGGGGCCGGACGTGGTGGTCGTGCTGGTTCTCCAGTGCAGCGATCACCACGGGCAGTTTCGCCTGTTCGTTTCGTACCGGTATGACGACACAGGCGCGCAGCCGTGCGCTGGGTTCAGGAAGACCGAAGTTCAGTGTGCGGGAGATCAGAGCATCGACCGTTGATCGGTTCGCTTGCCTCGGGCCAGCCGAACGGGTGCCCATCGTGGTGAAAGACGTCATAGCCGCCACGCATCGGTGTTTTCCGGCACGCCTTGTCCCAGGCGAGCGCTGTCGCGCTCGGCGTGGCTTTGCCGCAGGAAGACGGGGAGATCGGCGCAACGCTGGGCATGGCTGGCGAGGGCACAGAGAGGGCCGGCGCCGAGGGCGCGACCAGTGCGGGAGAGAACTTCACTGGCAGCGGCTTCGACGGCCGTCCGCACGCGCAGCGCGGCGGCGGCGGCATCGTCGAGGGGATGCTCATCGATCCAGGTCGCCGTCTCAATCAGGAGTGCCCGAGCACTGCGCAGGACGGCATCGATGGCGCCGAGATGGGCGGCGGCGTGGGGATCCCCGGCCACGAGCGGTGAAGCGGCCAAGGTGGACGCAATGGAGCAGGCGCCGCCAAACCACACGGCAGCGATGCCTGCGCTGCCTTGCCAGAATCCTGGTCGTGCCCCGTAATCGCCAGACTGCCCGACGGATCGGGACCGTGCCCCTGCAAAAGTCACCACACCGCACTGTGAGGCCCCCATCCCCACGGCGCTCCATCCTTCGGTTTGCACCGTGATGCCTGGCTGGTCCAGCACCACCTGGGCCAGGATCGGCTCGTTGGTCTCTGTCCAGGCCGTGATCAGCGCCTGATCCACCACGGTGGCACCCGAGCACCAAGGCTTCTGCCCGGACAGGTGACCACCTTCCCCGTCCCCACGAAAGATCACACGGGACGGTGGCAGTTCGGCAGCCCAGACGGCCCAGAGGCCCTCGCCTGTCGCCCCATCAAGCTCCCCGAGGATGGCGGCAGCATCGGTGTGTCCCTCATAGATCTTGGCAAGCGAAAGGTCGAGCGAACCGATCTCCGCCAGCGCCCGCCAGCGCTCAAGCGTCGCTCCGCTACCGGGCATGGGCAACGAATCCAGCCCGTTGGCACGAAGTAGTAGCATGACGTCACGGACACTCAGAACATCGGCAAGGGGGAAGGCAACATTCCGGACGGCCTGGGTAAGATCAGTCGAGAGTTCAGGTGATTGCATGTTCATCTGATTCCCCGTTGATGGTCAGATGTCGATCCCAGATGCGGCCATTTTTGGCTGCGTTGATGTAGTCATCAACGTCACCAATATCCGATAGCTGGAACACTCCCTGATTCGTAAGGATGTGAGCGCGCTCCAGCTGGGGCTGCACAGCTTTCGTATGGGCGATCACTTTCAGGTGGATGTAGGCTTTCTGCACCCAATCGGTGGTGGCGGCATCCATCACCAGGCTTTGGTCACCGTTGTCAGTCGCAAGAAGCACAACGCTGTCGAAGAGAACGGATGGATGGCCACCCAGGGCACCGTGTACGTCAACCTTTCGGCCCTTGCTCTCAAGCACTCCATCAACCGATGTGGCCAGAAGGAACAGATCAGCATGTTCAATCTTTGCCTTTTCCGTGAGGCCCTTAAGCAGGGCCGGATCAAACCCGTCCATCAGCAGGACACCGATTATTCGTCCCTTCAACGTTGCCTTGGCGTTGCCAAGGATACTGAGGGCAGGTGAGAGTGGGAGATCGCGTGGCGTCACGGCGGGAGTGATCTTGTCCGCCTGACCTTGCATGCCGAGGGCACGTTCCACGCCGTTCTGAAGCTCAGCATCAATGAGCGCGAGATGTCCGAGCATGCGCGATCTGATGGCCTTTGTCTGAACCTTGGCCAATTCAAAGGCAAACGCACTGATCACGTGCGTCTGCTCAGGCTTGGTTATCGATCGGAAGAAGAGTCTTGCCTGAGAGTAGTGATCAGCAAAGGATTTTGCGCGCTCACGAACTTTGATGCCTTCAGTAGGTTCGGGAAAATGGACGAGTCCCCGCTCAGGATTCTCTCGTGGCACTCCTTGATCTAATGAGTTCGGCTCATAATTGACGCGACCTTCGGGTACGTGCATCTGGTGCATTCCATCGCGTTGGAAATTTTGCATCGGACAACGAGATTTATTGATGGGGATTTGGTGAAAGTTGGGTCCCCCAAGACGGGTGATCTGAGTGTCCTGATAGGAATGCAAGCGGCCCTGCAACAGGGGATCATTGGAGAATTCGATGCCCGGTGGCAAGTTGGTGGGCATGAACGCCACTTTTTCGGTTTCAGCAAAGAAGTTGCCAACGTTTTGATTCAGCACCATCTTCCCAACCATCTTCACCGGAATGATTTCCTCTGGGATGAGCTTGGTCGGGTCCAGGACATCAAAGTCCAGTGTTTCTGCGATTGATTCATCGAAGATCTGAAGTCCCAGTTCCCATTCAGGGAATTCGCCTTGATCAATCGCTTCCCAGAGGTCACGACGGTGAAAGTCGGGATCGGCTCCATTGATCATCACCGCCTCTTCCCACAACACGGATTGCATTCCCAGCTTTGGCCGCCAGTGAAATTTGACAAAATGTGACTCGCCCGCCGCATTGATCATCCGAAAGGTATGAACGCCAAATCCTTCCATCATGCGTAGTGATCGTGGGATGGCACGATCTGACATTGTCCAGAGCAACATATGCATTGACTCCGGACTCAGGGAAGCAAAGTCCCAAAAGGTATCGTGCGCCGATGAGGCCTGAGGGAAGCCGCGATCTGGCTCCATTTTTACGGCATGAGCAAGATCGGGAAACTTCATTGCATCCTGCACGATAAAGACTGGAATATTGTTTCCAACCAAATCATAGATGCCTTCAGATGTATAGAATTTGACGGCAAAGCCCCGCACATCCCGAGCCAAGTCGCTTGAACTGGATCCGCCGGCCGCCGTAGAGAGACGAACAAAGACTTCTGTCTTGATGCTCGAATCGTTGAGAAAGGCCCCTTTGGTGATATCTGCTAGAGATTCATACAGCTGGAAGTATCCATGCGCGCCCGATCCGCGGGCATGTACGACTCTCTCGGGTATCCGCTCGTGATCAAAGTGCGTCAGCTTCTCTCGCAGGACAAAGTCTTCCATCAGTGCTGGGCCACGCACACCAGCGAGTAGCGTGTTCTGATTATCAGCAACTGGAATGCCGTGGTTTGTTGTCAGTGAGTCCCCAAGGGCTTTGACAGACTGATGGGTTTCGGCCGGCGGATCATCTTTGGGGGGAGGCCTGTCTTTTGGCGCTGGCACGTTGGATTTTGATGTCATTGGATGAATGTCAGGATGGGAGATATTGATCATGAACAAAGCTGTCACTTCGATTGATGGGTCACCCACCTTCAATCTTTCCCGGTTGATTGGCCTGGATCTTGTATGCCTTACGTGCATTGCATAAGGCAAACAGTCTTTGGCTTGGTCAACTTGGATCGCAGTCGTTCCTGAGTTTTTCTAAAGCTGGAAAGAGAAGACCGAGGAAGCTTTCCTCCCTCGGTCAACGTTCATTTGCTAACTACAGATTAGTGGATTTTGGCGTTCGTCCAATGCCTTCAGGTATTTTCAGTTGCGGCAGCGCTTATGGCTTCTATGTGGTGATATGCTGGCAGGTTATGTGCCACAACGGTGTGGCTTATTCGTCAGTCAGTTGCATCATCAAGTTTATGGGCAACTTTTTTGGCCTCGTCTTTCACTTTGGCTTCTGCTTTCATAGCGTCGGCCTGGACTTGCTTGGCTTCTCCTTTGATTTTCTGGCCTGAATCGCCTGTGATGGAGCCGACAGCGGACTGGATCTTGCCTTCAGCATCTTTGGCTGCGGCATCGAACTTGTTGGACATGGTATTCGGGGTGGTAGAGGAATGGGCTGAGTTGCCCGGCGGGCCATAGCAGGTGGCTGATGCAGCAGGATGCCGATCAGCGTTGCCACCGAAACGATCGTGAAGACTGAAGCCTTGATTTCAATCTCACGGAACTTTTCTGTGCCATGGGCCCAACTCAGTCCTAACCAGGCATGCCTGTTTCGAATAATCGTTTTGCCATTTCACGATGTCCTGGACATGGCGATGGATTGAAAAGCCAGTGCTGGAGGCACATTCTGGTACCAATAAGATTTATGTGCATAGTGACAAGAGATCTTGCAGGCTGCGTCTGTGCTGCTAAGTGCTGCACATTTTGCTTCGATGGATGCACTGGCTGGGTGAGGTCGACCTGTTTCTCGAAGGCGCCCAGGGCGGGCCAGCGACATGGCGCATCCATGGGCCTACGTGCAAGGCCTTGACCGAAGGTGTCCGCGTGGCTTCGCCATGCTGTCGACAAGCCGCCGCGAGACCCTGCTGCGGAGCAATGCTTTGCCGAAGCGAACGGCCCGCTGGACGGCTTTGGACGCTCACTTCCGGTTCATTGCACGCGATCGCCATGAGATCATTCAGCGGATCCATGAGGGATTGCACCCAGCTGATGAGCTGCTCTTCTGGATTGTGTGCTTGTCATGGTCATCATCCCTCCCTGCTTGACGTGGCGTGATCCTGCAAGCCAGAGGGTATGCGTCCTTGAAGTGGGTTGCGACGGGATGAATCGCATGGTTCAACACAAACCATGTTCATCTTGAATGCCTTCCTGGTGTTGTTTTCATGGAGATGGTTCCCCTGTCAGATAGGCACCTGCAGCAGATCTGCCACTGATGTGACTCGCTGAGTGGGGCACATGGCTCCATGGACTACCTATAAAGGTGTATGGAACATCCCTTCAACCAACAAATTCAGTATTGGATGAAGCTGATATTTGCTTCGACGTTGTTGCTGGCATCAGTTGCACTGCGGAATCAGCAGGATCAAAAACGACTACAAACTCTGCAGCTTCAGGAGAGCGTCATGGGCAGAGCGATGAAGCGTGCGCAGTCTGAAGTCTCGCTCCATACCGACCTCCTGTCCGCCTCCTTGCAGGAGGGTGCCTTGAAGTCACAGTTGGAGGAGATGGATTCGGGAGAGAGCCTCCACGGCGGTACGGGTGTACTGCAGCAATCGAAGCGAATCCAGGTGTTCCGGCGTCTGCAACATCTCAAAGCTGAGCGGTTAAGGCTGGAGAAGAAAGTTGACTGCGATCGAATTCAGGAGACGTTGGATCAGCTGAGGATCAGGCGGGATACCGATCAGTCCTTTCTGATACAGAGTCTGTGGAACGTTCCCTGCCCCCAACTCCTGGCAGCCCGATAGCCGCCCAACATGGCGTCCATCTCCCACCAGATTCCCTGCAAGACCTCGGAGGGGGGAAGGGAGCCTACCCCCGCCGTCGCTGGAAGGTTCAGAACCTCAGCGCGGCGATGGCGATCCCTTGTCATGATGAAGCGTTTCACTCCAGACCGCTTTCGCTCACCGCCGTGATGCGAGGCGAAAGGGTCACGTGCAGCCCTGGAAGCGCCGATAGAGGAAGGCCGCGCCCGTTCCGCCGCCCAGTCCCACGGCGAGCTGAATGTTCAGGTGCGCCAGGCTCTCCAGGTAGCGCGCCGTGAACAGGGGACCGGCATCGACGACGTCGAAGCCCAGATCACCCACCAGGCGGGTCACCGTCCGTTTGGCTTGATCGTCGTCTCCGGCGATGAAGGCCGTGATCGCTTCCCCGTCGCGCACGGGAGCGTGCATGACATCGGCAAAGATCGTGTTGAAGGCTTTGACGATGGCCGCGTCCGGCAGCAGGCGGCTGATCACCTCGGCGGCCGAGTTCTGCTGTCCCAGCAGCAGAGGGGACCAATCCGCCTGCAGAGGATTGGTGCTGTCGATCACGATCTTGCTGGCCGTCACCTCGGCCAGATCGGGGAGCACGGCGCCGCAGGCGTCGTAGGGAAGGGCCAGGGCAATCAGCTCGGCCTGCTGGCAGGCGTTCTGGAAGGTTGTGCTGGGATAGGGCAGATCCTGGCCAGAGGCTGTACGCCCACCGATGACAATCTCATGCCCGGCGCTGCTGAAGAGCCTGGCGAACTGCTGGCCCACCTGGCCAAATCCCAGGATGGCGATTTTCATCGAGCAACTCCAGATCGGTGACGGCGCCAACAGATCGTGAGCGCCGCAGCACCCTAGGGATCAGTGGACAGAACGTAAACCAGGCACCTGGAGGTAACCACCTTGGATCAACATCAGCCCACGGCTCCCAGGCCCAGTGTCTATGCCGCCGCCTGTCCTTCCAGGCAGGTGCTGGCCATGATCGGCGAAAAGTGGGTGTCCCTGATCATCGGAGCCCTGAACGGCAGGATGATGCGCTTCGGTGAGCTCAAACGCTGCTGCGAAGGGGTGTCGCAGAAGATGCTCACCCAGACGTTGCGCAAGCTCGAGCGCGACGGCCTGGTGCAGCGCAGCCTCTCCACGGATGGCTTTCCACTGCGCACCGACTATCGCCTCACCGAACTCGGCCGCAGTCTTGTGCCGGTGGTGCTAGCCGCCGCTGTGTGGGCTGAAGCCCATCTGCATCAGATTGAAACCAACCGGGCGGCTTCCCCCTGAGCGATCCCCAGGCTGATCACCCAGCCCCGGTGACGCCTTCGATGCGATCCTCGATCTCCTGGTAGATCTCCTGCAGCTGGGCGATGTTTTCGTCGGAGGTTTCCCAGTAGCCACGACCGTTCACCTCGAGCAGGGTGCCCACGATGCGGCGGAAGCTGTGGGGGTTGAGCTCCATCAGCCGTTTGCGCATCTCCGGGTCGTTGATGAAGGTGTCGTTGGCCTCCTCGTAGACGAAGTTGTCCACCTGGCCGCTGGTGGCACTCCAGCCCAGGGTGAAGTTGAGCCGTTTGGCCACCTCCCGCACCCCCTCGTATCCGGAGTTGAGCATGCCCTCGTACCACTTGGGATTGAGCAGCTTGGTGCGGGAATCCAGGCGGATCGTTTCGCTCAGGGAACGCACCTGGGCGTTGGCGGTGGTGGTGTCGGCGATGTAGCTGGCGGGTGCCTTGCCGTCGTCGCGCAGATTGGCGATCAGCTTGGTGGGGTCGGAGTCGAAGTAGTGGCTCACATCGGTGAGCGAGATCTCCGCCGAATCCAGATTCTGGAAGGTCACGTCCGCCGTCTTCATGGCGGATTCGAACACCTCGCGGTTCTGGTTCATCTCGCCGGGGTTGTCGGCGTTGAAGGCGAAGGTTTTGCGGGAGAGGTACATCTCCTGCAGTTCCCCTTCCTCCTCCCAGGTGCTGTTCTCCACCGCCAGGTTCACATTCGATGAATAGCTGCCGCTGGCATTGGAGAACACCCGGGTGGCCGCCTCCCGCAGGGAGATGCCCTGGGCTTCCGCCTGCTCCTGGCTGTGCTTGCGCACGAAGTTCATCGCCAGGGGCTCGTCGGCTTCGGCGGCCATCTTCACGCCCTGGTCGATCAGGGCCATCTGGTTGATGAACAGGTCGCGGAACACCCCCGAGCAGTTCACCACCACATCGATGCGGGGCCGACCCAGCTCCTCCAGGGAGATCAGCTCCAGCTTGTTCACCCGTCCCAGGGAATCGGCCAGGGGCCGCACGCCGATGAACCAGAGGATCTGGGCCAGGGATTCGCCGTAGGTCTTGATGTTGTCGGTGCCCCAGAGCACGCAGGCGATCGTTTCCGGCCAGGTGCCCTGCTCGGCTCGCTGGCGTTCGATCAGCCGGTCGACCACCACCTTGGCGGCGGCGATGGCGGCCCGGGTGGGGATGGCCTGGGGGTCGAGGGCGTGGATGTTCTTGCCGCTGGGCAGCACGCCGGGGTTGCGGATCGGGTCACCGCCGGGGCCGGGCAGCACGTACTCGCCATCGAGGGCCCGCAGCAGGCTTTCCATCTCCATGTCGGCGCAGATCTGCTCCAGGCAGAACTGCAGGTAGGCGAACTGCTTGTCGAGTTCGGCCACATCCACGTCGGCGAAGCCGGCGGTGCGGCAGGCGCTCAGCCAGGGGCTGGGCAGCCGCAGGCCGAAGCGTTCCAGCAGGTCGAAGAACCACGCGAAGTTGCGGCGCAGGCTCACCCGGCCGTCGCTGCCGGTCACCTGGCGCACCATGGCCCCCACCGCCGTACGGCAGGCCTCGGTGATGACCCGGTTCAGCTCCACGTCGGCCAGCACCCCGGCGTCGTTGCCGCGGTAGACCTCCTCGATGCTGCGGCCCCGGCTTTCCGCCAGCAGGGCCGGCAGGGAGCGGATGCCCTCCTCGGTGCGCTCAAGGGCGGAGATGCTCACCAGGGTGGCGATCGCCTCCTCGGCCGTGGGGGGCTTGCCGATGGTGTGCAGGCCGCAGGGCAGCAGCCGGCTCTCGATCTCCATCAGCTGGCGGTACACCGCCCCCACCACTCCGTCCCGTCCGTCGAGGTCGAGCTCCGAGCCGTCCACCTCGGGCAGGGTCACGTCCTTGTCGAGGTTGCACTGGCGGGCGGTTTCGATGATCGCGTTGACGATCTGCACGCCCCGGCTGCTCTCGCGCAGCTGCTGATAGGAGCCCACCAGTTCGCCCAGCTCCTTGAGTCCCTTGTAGAGCCCGGCGTTCTCGGCGGGCGGGGTGAGATAGCTGATCGTGGAGGCATAGCCGCGCCGCTTGGCGATCGTGGCCTCGCTCGGGTTGTTGGCGGCGTAGTAGTAGAGGTTGGGCAGGGCGCCGATCAGAGAATCGGGATAGCAGGTGTCGCTCATGCCCATCTGCTTGCCGGGCATGAACTCCAGCGAGCCGTGGGTGCCGAAGTGCAGCACCGCATCGGCGCCCCACACCTTCTCCAGATAGGTGTAGTAGGCGGCGAAACCGTGGTGGGGGCTGGCGCTGCGGGAATAGAGCAGCCGCATCGGGTCGCCCTCGTAGCCGAAGGTGGGCTGCACCCCCACGAACACGTTGCCGAAGTGGCGGCCGTAGATGAGCAGGTTGGTGCCGTCGGAATTGAGGCTGCCCGGGGGCTTGCCCCAGTTCTCCTCGAGGCGCTCGGAATAGGGGGTGAGCCGCTCGTACTCCTCCACGCTCATGCGGTGGGCGATGGCCAGTTCGGGGCTGCCCTCCAGGGCCTCGGGATCCTTCAGCACCGCCTCCATCAGCTCCTTGGGGCCCCGGGGCAGGCTGGCCACGTCGTAACCCTTCGCCTTCATCTCCTGGAGCACCCGGAAGATGGAGCCGAACACGTCGAGGTAGGCGGCGGTGCCCACGTTGCCCTTGTCGGGTGGGAAGCTGAACACGGTGATGGCCAGCTTCTTCTCGGCCCGCGGCTTGATGCGCAGAGAGGCCCAGCGGATCGCCCGCTCGGCGATCGCATCCACCCGGTCCTGCAGGGTGTGGGCCTTGCCGGTGGCGTCATCACGGCCGGAGAGCACGATCGGCTCGATGGCGCCGTCGAGTTCGGGGATGGCGATCTGCAGGGCCACCTGCACCGGATGCAGGCCCAGGTCGCTCTCCTCCCATTCCTGGGTGGTCTGGAACACCAGGGGCAGGGCCACCATGTAGGGGCGGTTGAGCCGCTTGAGGGTGTCGATGGCCTTGGGGTGGTCCTGGCGGGCCGGACCGCCCACCAGGGCAAAGCCGGTGAGGCTCACCACCCCGTCCACCAGGGGCGATTCCGGGCGGAGCGGGTCGTAGAAGTAGGCCTCCACCGGCTTGGAGAAGTCGAGGCCGCCGCAGAACACCGGGATCACGGTGGCGCCCCGGTATTCGAGCTCCTGGATCACGGCCACGTAATGGGCCTCGTCACCGGTGACGATGTGGCTGCGCTGCAGCACCAGGCCGATCACGGGCCCCCGGCGGGCCTTCTCGCTCAGATCCGTGCGGCTGGCGCTCCAGTTGAGGTACTCCTTGAGGTCCTCGAACATGCCCGGGGCCAGGGGATGCCAGATCCCCAGATCGGGGAACACCACCGGATCGGCCACGTTCAGGGCCGGCCGCCCCTCCTGGCTGCGGTCGAACACGTAGCGGTCGGCCAGCATCAGCAGGAAGTTGCGCAGGTTGTCCGGCGTTCCCCCCAGCCAGTACTGGAAGCTGAGCATGAAGGCCCGGGCGTCCTGGGCCTTCTCCACGGGCAGGTACTTCAACACCGTGGGCAGGGTGTTGAGCAGCTTGAGCATGGCGTCCTGGAAGCCGGCCCCATTGGCTTCCTTGCGCTTGCGCATGAACTGGGCGATGGCGCTCTTGCTCTGGCCCAGCTGGGCCATCGAGAAGCTGCCCAGCTTGTTGAGCCGCATCACCTCCGGCATCGACGGGAACACCACCACCGCCTTGAGCCGGTCGCGGTGGGGGGCCACCGCCTCCACCACCTTCTGGGCCAGGTCCTCGATGAAGATCAGGGAGGCGATGAACACATCGGCCGCCGCAACGTCGGCGCAGAAGTCGGCGTAGTTGGTGGGATCGCGCAGTTCCTCGATCAGGTAGCCGCTCAGTTCCACCGCCAGGGGACCGTTCTGGTCGTTGAGGCTGGTGGCGGCCGTGGTGAGGGCGTTCTGGTACTGGGGCTCGAGCACCACGTACACCGCCTTCATCACCACGGTTCCCCCGGGACGGTCGCTGGGGGCAGGGCTGACCCGGCGGCTGGCGGAGCGGACCTGCGTGAACATGCGGACGGCGCGTTGAGCAATGTGAAGCAGCCTACGGAGGGCCGTGCGCCGCCGCGATCCCGGCTTGCAAGGCTTTACAGGCTCCTGGGGGTCTCCGGCAGGCGGCCGTAGCCCAGCCGGCTGAGCAGCGGTCCGGTCATGGCGGTGGTGGTCAGCGCCATCAGCACCCCCATCGTGAACAGCTCCGTGCTGATCACCCCCAGCTCCAGGCCCACGTTGAGCACCACCAGTTCGGTGAGGCCGCGGGTGTTCATCAGCCAGCCCAGGGCCTGGGCTTCCCGGGATTCCACCCCGCTGAGGCGGGCCATGGCCCAGGTGCCGGCGAACTTGCCCGCCACCGCCACCAGCAGCACCAGGGCGGCGGCGACCCACAGGGCCGGCCGGTTGAGGCTGCCGATGTTGGTGCCCAGGCCGCTGACGGCGAAGAACAGGGGCAGCAGCAGCCGCAGCACCACCGCCTCCAGCCGCAGTTCCAGCCATTGGTGCAGCCCTTCGTCCCGGGGCATGGCCAGCCCCCAGAGAAAGGCACCGAAGATGGCATGCACCCCGAGCAGTTCGGTCACCACCGCGCTGATCAGGGCGCCGCTGAACAGCGTGGTCTGCAGCAGCGGGCCCATGGGCCGGTGGCGGTGGTGCCGTCGCTCCAGGCTGCGGCGCAGGGGCCGGGTGGCCCCGATCAGCACCACCGCCCAGACGACGGTGCCCAGCAGCGGGGGCAGCACCCCCAGCAGTGAACCGGAGCGGCTGTAGGCCACCACCGTCGCCAGCAGGGTCCAGCCCACCACGTCATCGATGGCCGCCGCGCTGAGGGCCAGGGCCCCGATGGGCTTTCGCAGCAGGTCGCGCTCCCGCAGGATCCGTGCCAGCACCGGGAAGGCGGTGATCGCCATGGCGGTGCCCAGGAACAGGGCTGTGTCGAGCCGCCCCTCCCCGGGGATCAGCGACGGCTGCCAGCGCTCCAGCAGCTTGGCCAGCAGCACCCCCAGGGTGAGGGGCAGCAGCACCCCGATGGCGGTGATCCGGCTGGCCAGCGGCAGGCGGCCCTGCAGCAGCCGCGGGTTGAGCTCCACCCCCACCAGGAACATGAACAGCACCAGGCCGAGCTGGCCCAGCAGATGCAGCTGACCGCGCACCGGCGCCGAGAACAGACTGCTTTCCAGACCCGGGGCCAGCACCCCCAGCAGGCTCGGCCCCAGCAGGATCCCGCCCACGATCTCGCCGATCACCCGCGGCTGACCGAGGCGTTCCGCCAGGGCGCCCACCAGCTGGGCCACCACGATCACAACCGCCACCGCCAGCAGTGCGGTGGCCTGCACGGAGATCTCCATGGTCACCACAGCCGCGACCTCCCATCCTGAGGGCGGGGTTCACCGCCGCCCATAGGCTCGGCAGAATCGGCAACCATTCGGTTTCAGCCCCTCCACCCCCACCGGTCCGTTCCATCCCCATGACGACCCTTCCCAGCCCCGGCGCCAGCCCCGCTCCGATCCCCGTGGTGGTGGCCGGAGCCCTGGGACGCATGGGGGCCGAGGTGATCCGGGCGGTGGTGGCGGCCCCGGACTGCCGCCTGGTGGCGGCGATCGACACCACCCCGGACCGGGAAGGGGAGGATGTGGGGCTGGTCCTGGGCCTGGGCGAGCTGGAGGTGGCCCTCAGCTCCGATTTCGAGGGCAGCCTCTGTCAGGCCTCCCAGGCGGTGCGCCAGGCGGGCCCGGGCGGTGGTGCCGTGCTGGTGGATTTCACCCATCCCCAGGTGGTGTACGAGCACTGCCGCGGAGCGATCGCCTACGGCGTCCATCCGGTGATCGGCACCACCGGCCTCAGCCCCGGCCAGCTGGAGGATCTGGCCTCCTTTGCCGCCAAGGCCTCGGTGGGGGGTGCGGTGGTGCCCAACTTCTGTGTCGGCATGGTGCTGCTGCAGCAGGCGGCGGCCGCCGCGGCCCGCTTCTACGACTACGCCGAGCTGACCGAACTGCACCACAACCGCAAGGCCGATGCCCCCAGCGGCACCTGCATCAAGACGGCCGAACTGATCGAGGAGCTGGGCAAGACGTTCAACCCCCCCCAGGTGGAGGAGCACGAAAGCCTGGCCGGCTGCCGGGGCGGTCTGCGGGAGAGCGGGCTGCGGCTCCATTCGGTGCGCCTGCCGGGCCTGGTGGCCCACCAGGAGGTGATGTTCGGTTCGCCGGGTGAGACCTACACCCTCCGTCACGACACCATCGATCGCAGCGCCTACATGCCCGGCGTGCTGCTCACCGTGCGCAAGGTGCGCAGCCTCGGCGGCCTGGTGTATGGCCTCGAGAGGCTGCTGTGATCCGCGCCCGCGCCTGAACGATGCTGATTCCCCTCAAGCCCGGCGAGCTGTTACGGCTGATTCCGGCCGTGGCCACCGGCTCCCAGTTCAGCGCCTGCTCCGGTGATCCGCGCAAACTGCTGCAGCGGGTGCTGATCTCCGTGATCGGCGGGGTTCTCGCCCTGCTGATCAGCCAGGTGCTGCTGTTCCGCAGCCAGGGGGGACCGGTGTTCCTGGTGGTGGGGTTCGTCTTCCTTCTCTATGTGCTGTGGGGACCGATCCTGGAGGCCGGGCGCCGCAATGCCACCCTGCGCGGCTATCCGGTGGGAGCCATCTTCGAAGGGGTGGTGGCCGACCTGTTCCGGCGCGAGGTGGTGGAGTCGCGCCGTGAGCAGGCCAATCGCCAGGGCCGGCTGGAGATGGTGGAAGACCGGCGCACCTGGCTGTGCCTGGAACTGGAAGATGAGGACGGCTACCTGGGCCAGGTCCGCTTCCCCTATGAGAAGAAGCACGATCTGATCCGGCGCGGGATGGTCGTCCGCTGCCTGGTGCTGAGTGAGCGCAAGGACTTCTCCCGCATCGGTGCCCTCTCGGATGCCTGGCTGCCCCAGGTGAAGCAGTGGGTGGGGGAGTACCCCTACCTGCTGCGGCCGGCCTTTGAGGAGCTCTGCCTGCGGCGGCTTGGCTGAGGAATCGTCACAGGCTCGAAACAATGCGTTACAATTCCCGTAACACTTCTCAAGGAGTCGCCCCATGACCGCCGCCACCCCCACCGCCCCTACCGCCCTCGATCGCGCCGCCATCCGCGGTGCCACCGTCACCACCGAAGACGGCGGCCGCCTCAATGCCTTCGCCACCGAGCCCCGCATGGAAGTGGTGAGCGCCGAGAGCGGCTGGGGCTTCCACGAGCGCGCCGAGAAGCTCAACGGCCGCATGGCCATGCTCGGCTTCATCGCCCTGCTCGCCACCGAATTCGCCCTGGGCGGCGAAGCCTTCACCCGCGGCCTGCTCGGCATCGGCTGATCCCGACCCGGACCTTCCGTCCACGTCACGGCGGGTCTCCTTCCGGAGGCCCCCATCCGCCGCAGCAGAATCCTGTTGCGGCTTTTTCATGGCCGACTCCCTGCTCCCCATGCCCCCCACGCTCCACGCCCGGGTCCTCGGCGCCGGACCCACCGGGGCCCTGACGGCCCTGGCCCTGGCCGCTGCGGGCTGGCAGGTCCATCTCCTCGACCCCCTCACCGCCGAGGCCCTGACCAGCCGCCAGCGGGCCTATGCCCTGTCCCATTCCAGCCGGGCCCTGCTGCAGCGCCTCGGTCTCTGGAGTGAGCTGCTGCCCACCCTGGTGCCCTTCCGGCACCTTCGGCTGCGCGATGTGGCCGCCGGTTGCACGGTTCCGTTCCACCCCGCCGACCTGGGAGCGGCCGGGCCATGGGGGCCCGTCGATGCGGTGGGCTGGATCGGCCAGCACGGCGACCTGATGCCCCTGCTGCTGGCCCGCCTGCGGCGCCACCCGGCCGTGCAGCTCTCGCTTGGTGAGGTCGCCACCGGCCCGGCCCCGGATCTGGTGGTGGCGGCCGATGGGCCTGAGTCCCCCACCCGTCGCTCCCTGGGCATCGGCCAGTGGCGGCGTCCCTACCGGCAGGCCTGTCTCACGGTCCAGGTGGACCTGCGGGGCTGCGCCGATGACGAAGCCTGGGAGCTGCTGCGCCCGGAGGGCCCCTTCGCCGTGCTGCCCCTCGGTGGCGGCCGCTTCCAGCTGGTCTGGAGTGCCCCCGACTCCCGTTGCCGGCAGCGGCAGGAGCTGCCGGCCGTGGCCTTCCTCGACGGCCTGGCCGGTGCCCTGCCGGATGGGCTGCAGCCCGATGCCCTGCTCGACACCCCGAAGACCTTTCCCGTGGCCCTGCAGCTGGCCCGTCGCCTGCACCGCGGCTCCACGGTGCTGGTGGGGGAGAGTGCCCACCGCTGCCATCCGGTGGGCGGCCAGGGGCTGAACCTCTGCTGGCGGGATGTGGCGGTGCTGCATCGCCTTGCCGAGCGGGCGGCCCGTGGTGCCCTGGATCCGCGCCGCATCGGTGCCGCCTACGGCCGCCGCCGCTGGCCCGATCTGCTGCTCACCCTGCTGGCCACCGATCTGCTGGTGCGGCTGTTCTCCAACCGCCAGCCCGTGCTGCTGCCCCTGCGCCGGGCCCTGCTCAACGGCATGGGCCGATTCGGCTGGCAGCGCCGGCTGGTTCTGCGGGCCATGACCCAGGGGCCTTGCCGGTTGCTGTCCCGGCCCCCAGCATGGCGGCATGGTGATCAGCAGCTCGCCCCAACCCCTTCCCTCGCCGGCCATGGTGCGCTACCTGCGCCATCAGGTCGGCCTGAGTGAGAACGCCCTCGAACTGGGCATCAAGCAGTCCCAGCTGGAGCAGGCGCCCCTGCCGGCCGTGCTCTGGCGCTTTGGCCTGATCAGCCTCGAACAGTTCGACGCCATCCTCACCTGGCAGGACCAGGCCTAGGCGGACCAGGCCAAGGCGAATCAGCTTCCGGACGGTTCAGCTGTAGATGATCAGCGACTCGATCGGGTGCTCCTCCGGCAGCCGGCGGCGTCCGTCGAGGGCCGCCAGTTCGGCCACGAATCCGAACCCGCACAGTTCCCCGCCCGCCGCGGTCACCAGCTGGCTGCAGGCGGCGGCCGTGCCGCCGGTGGCGAGCAGGTCATCGACGATCAGCACCCGCTGGCCCCCCGCCAGGGCATCGCTGTGGATCTCCAGCCGGTCACTGCCGTACTCGAGGCTGTAGTCCACCCCGATCACCTCGCCAGGCAGCTTGCCCGGTTTGCGCACGGGGACGAAGCCGATGCCGGTGAAGGTGGCCAGGGCGGTGCCGACGATGAAGCCCCGCGACTCGATCCCCACGATCAGGTCCGGCTGAACCCTGTCGCAGAGCAGGCTGAGCTGGCGGATCGCCTCCCCCCAGCCCTCGGGATCGCGCATCAGCGGGGTCAGGTCACGGAACAGGATGCCGGGCTTGGGGAAGTCCGGAATGTCCCGGACCCAGGTGCGCAGATCGATCGAAGAAGGGCTGCTGGCCATCGTGCTGGTGAAGGGACCGGTACCGGCGACGTGACGGATGGACGGCGCCGCTGGCATCATCGCAGTCATGGCCAAGGACATCTCGGAAGCGCCCCATCAGGAGCAGAGCTCACGACCCCTGCCGCGACGGGGCATGGAGCGGCTCGACCTGATGCTGCTGTGCATGGAGGCCCTCGATTTCAACGGGGGCGAGGCCATGGTCTGGCTGAGCGAGCACCTGGGTTACACCACCCTGTTCCCCAACCGGGTGGAGCTCTGGAAACGCCGCTGCCACAACCCCCTGCGGCGCACCTGCCGCCGCGGTGAGGTCCCCGCCGTTGAAACCGACGCCCTGATCCGCATCCTCTGCGCGATGGCCGATCGCCTCTACCCGATGCTGCGTTCGCTGCTCTCCAGCAGTGAACCAGAACCGGTCTCCGAGGAACGCTGGTCCCTGTTCCAGCACCGCCTGGCGGAGCTGGTGCAGGAGCGCATGAACCCCCGGCGCAGCGGCGTGCAGAAGCTGCTCGATCCCGGCGAGGGGGCCGAGCTCCGGCGCCAGCTGGTGCAGGGGCTGAGCCTGAGCGCCGGCCCTGGAGGCTTTGATCGCCTCAAGGCCAGCCTCATGGATGCGGTGGCCTGAGGACGTCATGCTCCAGAGTCCCCTGATGAAGCAGAGCCTCGTCTTCGATCAGCTCAGCTGCCGCCTCCAGGTGGAGGGCCTGCCGGATGTGTCCGTTGGCCAGAGCGGCTCCGCGCTGGGCATCATCACCGGCTGGAGCCTGCAATGGGTGGGCCGGCCCCTGCTGGAGGGGCGCCGGGAGCATCTCCAGTCCCTGATGCAGGTGGTGCTGCCCTACGCCCGCCACCTGATCAGCGGTGTCTGCAAGGACATCGCCATCGCCGGTGAACCGGTGGACATCGGTCCCCATCCCGACGGTGGGCACCGCCTGCTGCTGCGCAGCAGCCAACCCGACACGCCGCCCCTCGAGGTGCGCCTCGATGACGCCGAACTGGCGGATCTGGTCCGGGTGCTTGACCAGCTGCGGCTGGATGGTCGCCTGCAGCTGCCCCTGGCCGTTCCGGAACCGCAGCCCCTCCGTCCCCGCGAACTGCTGGAGAGGATCCCCCTGCACCGACGGGTGACCGCTCCCCTCGGCGGGGTGGCGGCCCTGGCGCTTTCGGCCGTGCTGGTGCTGCTGGTGCCACCGCCCCCGCCCCCTGCCGCAACCCCGGCCGCGCCCGTCCCTGCACGGCCCGCCACTCCCCGATGAGTTGACTTCAGGCCGGCTCTGGTCACACTGGGGTCTTCCACCCCTGTTTTTCCCCCCATCGCGATGGGTATGACCTGGTCGGAACTGCGCCGGCGGGTGGCCCGACTCGGTGCCGCCCTCGATGTGGTGGTGCGCAGTGATCCCGAGGTCTGCGGGTTGAGTGGCTCCCATTTCCACCTCACGCTCCACCACGGGGGCCAGGGGGACTGCACGGTCAATGACCTCTCCCTGATCGATTGCCCCAACGAACTGGTGCTGATGGAATTCGAGCGTTGGATGCGGGGCGCCGGCTACGGGCTGGAGCCCTGATCCACGCCATGGCCCACCCCACCTACTCGCTCCACCTGCCGACACCCAGGGGACCTGCACCGGGGAAGGGGCTCCAGCTGCGGCGCCGACGGCGGCGACCCGGTTCCCGCTGGCGTCAGGTCGGCGCCGGCCTGCTGCTGATCCTGGCCGGTGTGCTGATCCTGCTCGGGCTGATGCAGCTGCCCGAGCGACTGGATGCCCTGTTGCTGGTGAGCAACGCCATCAACAACCTGATCAGCGGGCTGAGCCGGCTGATCATGGGCATCCTGCAGCTGGGGAGCGTGATCTTCGTGGCCCTGCTGGCCCTGCTGGCCCTGCTGCTCCTGGTCGGCGGCAGTGTGCGCCTGGTGCGGGGCCTCACCGCCCAGCATCGCCAGCGCCCCCCGTCCTGATCCCCCGCTCGGATGGCCTCCGGGGGTGCCGCCGACCTCCCTGCCGGGCTCAGCCGTGCAGCTGCTGGAACCAGAAACCGGCCAGCTGCCAGGAGGAGAACAGGAAGATCGCCAGGATCACCCAGTTCAGCCAGGCGGGACGATCGCGGTTCTCGTACATGGCGGTGGCGGTGCGGCGGTTTCCAGGCCGATCCTGCCAGCACCGGCCCCGGGCCGCCGTCCTTCGTAACGGCCGGTGGAACCGGATAGGGGCATCCATCCCCTCGCCATGGCTTCCACCACCGGCCTGCTCTCCTGCCTGGGTTTTCCGGGCTGGGGACCGCTGCATCTGCTCGTCCCCCGCGACGGGCACCCCCGGGGCCTCGCCGTCCGACTCGCCAGGGCGCTGAGCGATCCGGAGCGGCCGGCGGCGGGCCGCCTGCTGAGCGCCCTGCTGCGCCAGCAGCCGGAGCTCGAGCCGGTGCTGCTCCCCTGCCGAACCTCCCCCCAACGGCTTCAACCCGCCCACCGCTACCTGCTGGTCTGCCGCTACGGCGCCGCCGAGCCCCTGCGCATCGCCGCCTTCTACTGGCAGCCTCAGCGCAGCACCTGGTTCAGGCACTGTCCGGGGCTGCCCCTGCCGGTGTTCCTGCAGCGCTTCGGCGGCCCGCTCAGGTGAGGATCAGGGCGATGCCGAGTCCGGCCACCATCAGGGTGATGGCACCCACGGCCCACAGGGCATGGCTCTGGGCATCGGCACGGGTTTCCCCCACCACCATGGTGCCTTCGTCGGCGTAGAGATTGTCGTGGTTCTCCAGATCGTGCGTGTGCATGGGATCCTCTTTCCAGCGCTTGGCACTCTTCAACCTAGGCAGGGTCCGCGGTGAAGATCACCCGGCTTCACAGGTCGCGCCTATGGACGGCACCGCATCGGCGCTGAATAATGCCAGGGTCTGCAGAACTCCGTGCCCTACTGGTTACTGATCATTGTCGGCATGCTGGTGGTGGGCCAGGCCATGAACCCCAGGAAACGGGATTTCACCTGGTACAGCGCCCTGCAGCGTCCAGGCTGGATGGTGATCTACCTCTGGAACCCATGGACCTGGTTCCTGATCAATGTCACCTTCTTCGCCTCCGTCTTCCTATGCTGGCTGAAGGTGCTCGACTGGCACTGGCTGGTGGCCTACCTGGCCCTTCTGGTCGCGATCAAGTGTCCACCGTTGATCATGTGCCGTTTCCGCAGCCTGGGGGCGGGTCTGCCCTTCTGGGCGGTGGGTTGGATCTTCACCCTGGTCGTGGCGCTCCAGGTGCGGCCGATCTCACCCCTCTCCAGCTGGCTGCTGCTGCCGGCCCTGATCTGGCTGCCTGTGGAAGCCGTCCTGACCCTTCAGGTCATGCGCAGCAACCGCCGTTGAATCGGGGGCGGCCGTGGACAGGATGATCGCGGCGCTGCTTGATCCCCGGGCCTACCCCCACCCCGTGCAGCAGGTGCGCTGCATCGAGACCCACATCTCCTGGGTGCTGCTCACCGGATCGGTGGCCTACAAGATCAAGAAGCCGGTGAATCTGGGTTTCGTCGATTTCTCCACGGCCCAGCTCAGGCGCTGGTACTGCGAGGAGGAGCTGCGGCTCAACCGCCGTCTGGCACCTGATCTCTATCTGGGCCTCAGTCCGATCCTCGGACCGCCGGAGCGGGCCCGGTTCCACGGGCCGGGGGACGTGATCGAGATGGCGGTGCGGATGCGCCAGTTTCCCCAGGGCGCCCTGCTCAGCGCCGTGGTGGGCCGGGGCGGCCCGACCCTGGCCCAGATCGAGACCCTGGCCGATGATCTGGCGGCCTTTCACGCCAGCGCCGCCATCGCCGCGGCGGGCGATCCCTACGGCGAGTCGGAGGCGGTGCGGGAGCCGGCGCTGGCCAATCTGGCCGTGCTCGAGGGGCAGGAGGCGGCCAGGCCGTGGCTGCCCACCTTGAAGGAGTGGACCGAGGCGAGCGAGGTCAGGCTCCGGCCCACCTTCGCCCTGCGCAAGCGCCAGGGCCGCATCCGGGAAGGCCATGGCGATCTGCACCTCGGCAACATGCTCCTGGCGGGCGAGCGCATCCAGGTGTTCGACGGCATCGAGTTCAGCCCGGCCCTGCGCTGGATCGACGTGATCAGCGACATGGCCTTTCTGGCCATGGACCTGGAGCATCGGGGCCGGCCCGATCTCGGGGCCGGCGTGCTCAACCGCTGGCTCGGCCAGAACGGTGATGTCACGGGCTTGCTCACCTGGCGCTGGTACGGGGTTTACCGGGCCCTGGTGCGCGCCAAGGTCTGCGCCCTGCGCCTGCAGCAGGGTGGGCTGGCCGCAGCCGAGGCGATCGCGCTGGATCGGGAGCTGCGCCGCTACCTCGAAGGCGCCGAGGCCCGCACCCGGTCCACCAGCGGCGCCGTGCTGATCACCCACGGGATCTCCGGCAGCGGCAAGAGCCACTGGGCACGGCAGCTCTGCCTCCAGAAGGACTGGATCCACCTCAGCTCCGACCAGGAGCGCAAGCGGCTGTTCGGGCGCTGGGGCCACAGCGATGACCCGCCCCTGAGCGGTGATCCCTACCGCCCCGAGGTCACTGAGTGGCTGTTCGGCGACCACCTGCTGGCCGCTGCCGACGCGGTGCTGGAGGCGGGGCTCACGCTGGTGGTGGATGCCACCTTCCTGCGCCATCGCCACCGGGGCCTGTACCGGGATCTGGCCCGGCGGCGGGGCGTGCCCTTCCTGATCCTCGATTGCAGCCAACCTGCTGCCCTGGCCCTGCAACGGCTGATCCATCGCCGCCGGCTGGGCAGGGACGCCTCCGATGCCGATCCCGCCGTGCTCGAACGGCAACGGCAGGATGAGGAACCCCTGGAGGCCGGCGAGCGGAGCGAGGCCCTGGTGGTGGAACCGGGTCAGGCCATCGACACCCTGCGCGCTGCGGCGAGGGCCCGTCTGGTCCGCGGCTAGAACCAGTCGGGAACGGCGGCCTCGCTGGTGTTCACGTTGGCCTCCGGGGTGGTGCGGCGGAATTCCAGGGTGATGTTGCGCTTCTGCTCGCCGTCGGCGGCCACCGCCTCGATCGGATAGAGCTGCTGGCCGTCACGGAAGGGCACCTGCAGCCGGAAGGTGCCGTCGGCGGAAAGGGGGACCGCCTCATCGCCGATGGTGAGGGTGGCGGAGGGGTCGGTGGCGCCGTAGACGATGAGTTCGGCATCGGCCACCAGCCAGAAGGATCGCTGGCGGGGGCTGACCCCCCCGATGCCGGAGGCGCTGCGGCCGGAGGCCCAGGGGCCGGCACCGGAGTCGGAGAGGCCGCCGTGGAGGGCACCGGCGGCGTCGATCTCATGGAAGGCCTCGGAGCCGCGGCCCAGGCGGCGCCACTGGCTGGTGGCCGTCTGATACAGGCGTTCGTGGAGATCGACGGGGGCCCCGGTGGAGGTCGCCTGGGGGGGGATGCCGGTGTCGGCGGGCTGAAGCGAAAAGGGCAGGAAGGGGTCGGGGGTCGGCGCCAGCAGGATGTCCTGGCCCGGCACGTGGGCGGTGGGGGAGAAGGCCAGGGAAATCCAGCCCCCGCTGCCGCCCTTGCGGAAGCCCAGTTCCACCCGGTAATCGCGGCCGGAGAGGGGAATCGGCAGGTACCACTCGCTGGCCTGGCGATCGACCACCACCTCCTGAAGGGTGTGGGGATGGGTGGAACCGTCCACCAGACCGGTCACGTCGGCCACCCGCAGGCAGAGCTGGCTGGCGCCGTCCCGCTGGGCCTGTTCCCGGTCGGCGCTGCTGATCAGCCAGCGCACCTGGGCCCATTGGGGATCTCGGGGGAGGAAGGCCACCCAGGAGGTCTGCTTGGATTCCCCGGGGGCGGCCGTTGACGGGGCGATCGCTTCGGCCCTGGTCTCCTTGCTCACCGGCTCCGGCGCTGCGGCGGCTGCCGGCACTGGCGCGGGAGCCCCCAAGGGTGCGTCCGGTTGCGGCTCCTCCCCCCCGAGGCCCAGGTTGCGGGCCAGCTCACCGAGTCGCCGCAGGGGCTGACTCAGAAATCGCGAAAAGGGGCGAGGGCTGGAAGGCATGGGCAGTATCGATAAACAGAGTGATGTTCCCGGATGCGGTCGGGCCCGGGATCACCCTGTCAGCAGATGACCACGATAGGCAACCCCGGCCGCTCAGGTCGCGCCCACTGCCGCCCCGATCTCGAGAACCTCCCTGATCAGAGCGGCCTCCACGTCATCGCGAAGTGTCACGGATCCCACGCCGGTGGGCAGCACGAATCGGACCTTGCCTTCCCTGACTTTCTTGTCGCCCTGCAGGCAGGCGAGCACCGCCTCCGGATCGAGCGGCGGCAGGGCCAGGGGCAATCCCGCCGCGGCGATCAGCCGCCGCTGCCGCTCCTGGTCGTCCCGGGTCCAGAGGCCCATGGAGACGGCGATCTCGCCGGCGGCCACCATTCCCATCGCCACGGCCTCGCCATGCAGCCACTGGCCGTAGCCGCTCAGGGTCTCCACCACGTGGCCGAGGGTGTGGCCGTAGTTGAGGATCGCGCGCAGGCCTCCTTCCTTCTCGTCCGCCGCCACGACGGCCGCCTTGGCGGCGGCCGACCGTTCCAGCGCCCGTTGCAGCAGGGCCGGTCCGAGGGCGGCCTGACGGGCCAGTCCAGCGGCCGGATCCTTCAGGGCGGCCGCTTCCAGCTCGCCGAACAGGGCCGGATCCCCGATCACCCCGTACTTGATCACTTCCGCCATGCCGGCCCGGAATTCCCGCTCCGGCAGGGTGGCGAGAACGTCGGGATCGATCAGCACCAGCCGAGGCTGATGGAAGGCCCCGATCAGGTTCTTTCCCCCCGGGTGGTTCACCCCGGTCTTCCCCCCGATGGCCGCATCCACCATCGCCAGCAGGGTGGTGGGCACCTGCACCACGGCGATGCCCCGCAGCCAGGTGGCGGCGGCGAAGCCGGCCATGTCGCCCACCACACCGCCGCCGAGGGCGACGACCAGGGAGCCCCGCTCCAGGCGATGGGCCAGGGCGGCGTCATGGATGGCCGCCACGGTGGCCGGTGTCTTCTGCTCCTCCCCCGCCTCCAGCACCAGCGTCCGCACCGCGAAGCCGGCCGCTTCCAGGCTCGCCACGGCACGCTCGCCGTAGTGGTCGCGCACCACCGGGTTGGTCACCAGCAACACCCGGGTGCCCGCCCGGAAGCCCCGTTCCGCCACGAAACTTCCCAGCAGGCCGAGGAGTTGCTCGCCGATGACGATCGGATAGGGGTGGCTGGCCAGGGACACCGGGATGGTGCGGTATTCCTGCGGCACGGGGGGAGGCACGAGTCGCCAGCGAGGTTAGGGCGGTGACCGGTGCCGCTCCAGCAGGTCCAGCACGGCCTCGCCATAGCTGACGAGCTTGGCCCGACCGATGCCGGTGATGGCGCCCAGCGCCTCCAGGCTGGTGGGGTCCTGCTCGGCGATCGCCATCAGGGTGCGGTCGTGGAACACCACATAGGGCGGCAGTTTCTGTTGCCGCGCCTGCTCCAGGCGCCAGGCCTTCAGGGCCGCCAGCAGTGACGCATCGCCCTGGAAGGGGCTGTCCCTCTCGGCGGGGCTGCCGGCGGCCTCGGCGCGACCGCCGCGGCGCCGTTCACGGGCGGCCGGGGGCCGTCGCCCCTCCAGGCGCCGTTCCCCCCGCAGCAGCGGACGGACCAGCTCCTCGGGACCGAAGCGCAGGCCCCCGTGGCCCTCGGCGTCCGGCACCAGATACCCCTGGGCCGTCAACTGCCGGAACAGCACCCGCCACTGCTCCCGGTCCAGTTCCTTGCCGATGCCATGGACGGCGAGCTGGTCGTGGCCCAGCTGGCGGATGCGGGCCGTGTCGGCTCCCAGCAGCACATCCACCAGGTGGGCGGCTCCGAAGCGCGCCCCGGTGCGATAAACCGCCGAGAGGGCCTTGCGGGCCGGTTCGGTCAGATCCACCAGCGCGGCGGGCTCCAGGCAGACATCGCAGTTGCCGCAGGCCTCGCTGCCCGGCTCGCCCAGGTAGTGGAGCAGGATCCGCCGCCGGCAGGTGGCGGCCTCGGCGAAGCCGATCAGGGCATCGAGCTTGCCGTGCTCGATCCGCTTCTGGGCCGGCTCGGCTTCGGAGTCGTCGATGAAGCGCCGCAGCTGGGGCACGTCGCCGGCACCGTGCACCATCCAGGCCACCGCGGGCAAGCCGTCCCGGCCGGCCCGGCCCGTTTCCTGGTAGTAGGCCTCGAGGCTCTTGGGCAGATCGACGTGGGCGACGAAGCGCACGTCCGGCTTGTCGATCCCCATGCCGAAGGCGATGGTGGCCACCACAATCACGCCGCTGCCCGTGCGGAAGCGGTCGAGGGCTTCGGCGCGCTGCTCCGCGGCGAGTCCGGCGTGGTACGGGAGGGCCCCATGGCCGGCGGCCACCAGGGCGGCGGCAAACGCCTCCACCCGCTTGCGGGAGCGGGCGTAGACGATCCCGGCCTCGCCGCGTCTGGAGGCGAGAAACTCCAGCAGCTGGCGTTGGGGTTCGTTCTTGTCGCGCAGGAGGTAGCGGATGTTGGGCCGATCGAAGCTGGCGGTGAACAGGGCCGCCTCTGCCAGGCCGAGCCGGGCCACGATGTCCTCCCGGGTGCGGGGATCGGCGGTGGCCGTGAGCGCGATGCGGGGCACCGCGGGAAAGCGCCGGGCCAGCACGTCGAGCTGGCAGTACTCCGGCCGGAAGTCATGGCCCCACTGGGAGACGCAGTGGGCTTCATCAATGGCGAACAGGGCCAGGGGCAGCTGGGCCAGCTGCTCGAGCAGATCCCCGGCGAGCAGCCGCTCGGGGGAGATGTAGAGGAGATCGAGCTGGCCGGCCTTCAGGGCCCGCCAGGTGGCGGCGACGGCCGCCGCCGATTCGCCGGAGTGGAGCGCGGCGGCCCGCACGCCCGCCTGGCGCAGGGCGGCCACCTGGTCCTGCATCAGGGCGATCAGCGGCGAGATCACCACCCCCGTGCCCTCCCGGCACAGGGCGGGGATCTGATAGCAGAGCGACTTGCCCCCTCCGGTGGGCATCAGCACCAGGGCCGATCCGCCGCCGTTGAGATGGCGGATGATCGCGCCCTGGGGCCCCCGAAAGGCGTCGTAGCCGAACACCTCCCGCAGCACGACGTCGGGGTCGGCACCGCTGCCGGGAATGACCTGGCCGCTTCTCAGCTCGCCGCTCCTCACTGCGCCACTCCTCCCAGGGTCACTCTCCCGTCAGGATGGACCCATGGCCAAGCCACGCTTCCTCCTTTCGGCATCCGACCGTTCCGCCTGGGCCTTCCTGGCACCGGCCCTGATGCTGCTGTCGCTTTCGGTGCTGATCCCCGCCTCCATGGCCCTGGTGATCAGTTTCACCCGCACCGGACTGGATGTCAGTGAGCCCCTGAAGTTTGTGGGCCTGGCCAATTTCCGGCGTCTCCTGGCCGACCCGATGCTGCTGCGGGTGATGGGCACCACCTTCCTCTACCTGGTGGGGGTGGTGCCGCCGATCGTCTTCGGCTCCCTGGCCCTGGCGGTGCTGGTCAACCGCCAGCTGCCTGGTGTGCACTGGTTCCGGGGCGCTTTCTACACCCCCGTGCTGGTGTCCCTGGTGGTGGCGGCGATCGCCTTCCGCTGGCTCTACGCCGAGAACGGCCTCATCAACGGTTGGCTGGCGGCCCTGCTGGGGCAGCGCTTCACCCCGATCGGTTTCCTCACCTCCGCCGCCCTGGCTCTCCCCTCGGTGATGCTCGTCACCCTCTGGAAGGGGGTGGGGTACTACATGGTCATCTTCCTGGCCGGCCTGCAGGGGATCTCCGCCGACCTCTACGAAGCCGCGGCCCTCGATGGCAGCGAGGGCTGGCGGCGTCACCTCGACATCACCCTGCCCCTGCTGCGTCCCTACATCACCCTGGTGGCGGTGATCTCGGCGATCGGTGCCACCAAGGTGTTCGAGGAGGTCTATCTGATGACCCAGGGCGGTCCGGCCGACAGCACCCGCACGATCGTCTATTACGTCTACGACCAGGCCTTTTCCGAGCTGGAGATCAGCTATGCCTGCACCGTGGGCCTGGCCCTGTTCCTGATCGTGCTGCTGCTGAGCCTGATCCGGTACGCCTTCGCCTCCGACCAGCCCCTCGGCTGAGGGGTCGCTTCCGGTGTGATGCCAGGCTGGTCGTCTGGTTCGAACGACCAATCCAGGGTGGAGCGCACCGGAGAACCTATGGCCCCTGCCCCCTCCTCAGGCCCGGGGGGGATCGGCATCGTCGGGGGAGGCCAGCTGGCCTGGATGCTGGCCGATGCCGCCGCCCATCTCGATGTGCCCCTGCACGTCCAGACGCCCAGCGCCGATGATCCGGCCGTGCGCCGGGCCTCCAGCGTGGTGCTGGCGCCGGTCGATGACGTGGAGGCCACCCGGGACCTGGCGGGCCGCTGCAGCGCCATCAGTTTCGAGAACGAGTGGATCCCCCTCGAGGCCCTGCGCGCCCTCGAGGGACCGGACCTGCGCTTCCGCCCCAGCCTGGACGCGCTGCGGCCCCTGATCAGCAAGGCGTCCCAGCGGCGCCTGCTCAACGAGCTGCACCTCCCCTGTCCCGCCTGGTGTCCCCTGAGCCAGGTGCTGGTGGCTCCACCAACCCTGCTGTCCGCACCTGCCGGGCCTGGCGGTGGTCTGGGCTTTCCTCCCGCGCCGCCCCCGGCGCCCCGCCTCCCGGAGGGCTTCGCCTTCCCGGTGATGGCCAAGGCCAGCCGCGGCGGCTACGACGGTCGGGGCACGGTGCCGATTCACAGCCAGAGCGAGCTTGAGAACCTGCTGGCGAGGGTGAATCCCGACGACTGGATCCTGGAATCCATCGTGGCCTTTGAGCAGGAACTGGCCGTGGTGGTCTGCCGGGATCCCCGGGGCCAGGTGGCCTGCTTCCCCCTGGTGGAGACCCACCAGCACCAGCGGGTCTGTGACTGGGTGCTGTTTCCGGCGCCGGTGGATCACGCCGTGGAGGCCTTTGCGCGCAACGTGGCCGCGTCCCTGGTCACTGCCCTCGACTACGTGGGGGTGCTGTCGATCGAGTTCTTCTATGGCCCGGGTGGGCTCCAGGTCAATGAGATCGCCCCCCGGACCCACAACTCCGGCCACTACTCGATCGAGTCCTGCCGCACCAGCCAGTTCGCCCAGCAGGTCCGCATCGTCTCGGGTCTGCCGATGGGGTCCACCGAGCCGGTGGTGCCTGGAGCGCTGATGGTGAACCTGCTGGGGGATGGGGCCGACGACACCGCGATCGAGGAACGGCGGCAGGCCCTGAAGGCCCTGCCGGGGGCCCACCTGCACTGGTACGGAAAGAAGGGAAACAGGCTCGGTCGCAAGCTTGGGCACCTCACCCTGCTGCTGAAGGGCCGCAGCCCCAGGGAGAGGGACCGGGAGATGCAGCGCCGGCTGGCCAAGGTGCGGGCGATCTGGCCGCTGCCGGCCGAGGAAAGCCCGTAGGATGCAACCGGACTGCTGTGTTGGTGACTGCCTTTCACAGTTTTCTGATCTGACTCCCTTTCGACACGGGGAGTCTTCAGCGACGGCAACGTATACCGACCTTGTTGTCGGAAACGAAGCCCCGCCCCTGACTCCCCTTCTGGTTCTTCCAGGTCGAACACTGGGGCAAAACGGCACGGCGGTCCACCCCCTTCAGCGCTTGCAGGCATGCTGGAACGGCTTGCGGCCGTTGCCTTGACCAGCGCTTTCCCCAGCTTCCAGCAGGCCTTCGAACAGTTGCTCGCCCGCGCCCCCGGCCCGGTCTTCCCCCGGGCGCGGGCGCTCTATCTGCGCAAGTACCCCCTCGAAGCCGGCGACGCCGACCTGTTCCGCACCTTCCTGCTGGAGGAGGAGATCCAGGAAGGGGCCGAAGGGGCGCTGCGGATCCGCGCGGTCGCCTTCGCCCTGGTGGCCTGGCAGCAGCCGAGCATCGACCTCGCTCTGGCCGCGTCGTACCTCGACCGGCGCTGGGGGCTGCAGTCTGCGGACCTGCAGGTGGCCCAGGGCCAGAGCTGGTTCCGTGATGGGGGCAGCTTCGCCCGTTTCCAGGCCGCCGCCGTCTACGAACGGACAGCGCCCACCAGCCTGCTCAGCCCTCCAGCTGATCCAGGTGCTCCTGCAGCTGATCCCGGCTCAGCGCCGTGATCACGAACACTTCCTGGGCGCTGCTGCCCCGGCGGGCCAGCAGCTTGAAGCCCCCGGTGATCGGCGCCGACACCCGCAGGCGCAGGCCATTGCTCCGCCCTTTCACCCGACTGATCACCGCCGGGGTGATGGTGTCGATGCCGGGACGGGCCGCCAGCCGTTTCAGCAGGGGAATCAGACCCTCGACGTAGGTGCTGTGGGTGATCACCAGCCGGGCCATGGGGAAACCGCTCAGCCGCGCAGCAACGGGGCCATGGTGAGCCCCTCGGCCGCCAGCAGCTGGTGGTAGAGCTCCCCCTGCTCCAGGGGGCCGCTCCAGACCACCGCCGAGCCTTCGCCGTCGATCCGGTGGGCGAGTTCCCAGGCCCGATCCGAGGACATGGCGGGCAGGTGACGCATCAGCACGGCCACCACATGCTGAAAGGTGTTGACGTCGTCGTCGAGGACGATCACCTGCACGTTCGGATAGGGCTGCTGCAGGTCCTGTCGCTCCTGCACAAGGTTTGTGGATGGAGCGGCGGCCATCGTTTCCCCCGGTCTGCGGGTCACCAGCGTAGGTAACATGCGCTCACCCTTGTTCCGGGTCTGATGTTGATCACCCTTGGCTGGTCCGCCCTGGCCGCCATCTTCACGTTCTCGATCGCCATGGTGGTGTGGGGCCGCAACGGTGACAACAGCATCGGTTTCTGATCTGGCCTTCCCCACCACCACCGTGCTGGCGGCCCTGGCGTCGGCGCTGCTTCTGTTCGTCAGCGTGGGGGTGATCTACCTGTCCACCGTCGAATGGCGCGACAAGCGGCGGCGCAAGGCCCAGGAAAGCCGCTCCCGGTCGTGATGGTCCTCCCCGAAACCCTGCCGGCGTCCGGGCTTCCGGGTCGGCCAACCCACCACGGCGGCCAGGGTCCAACGGCGCCCGGATGACGCGCCCGTTCCTGTCCGTCGGCCGCTCGCTCCCGCGCGTCGGCCGCGCGATCCGGCGTCTGCCACTGCCGCCGTTGCCGCTCACCGCCACCACGGTGCTGCTGCTGCTGATCCTCCCGTCCCTGGCGCTCTGGCGCTGGCCCCGGCCCCGGGCCCAGGGCCTTGAGCAGCTGATGGCGTCGGCGAGCCTCCTGCAGAGCTTTCCCGCCAGCCCTGATCGTCCTGTCCCCGACCTCTGGCGCCAGCGCTTCGGGGATGGGGCCCTGGCCCAGCGGCTGTGGCGGCAGCAGCGACGCCAGTGGTGGCAGTTCTGGGGCTCCCATGCCGACCTCCCGCCCTACCTGGCGCTTCAGGACCCGGGGGTGGAAGGGGCTGGCAGCCGCCTGCCCCCCAATGCTCTGCGGGTGGGCAACCTGCTGGTGGTGGCTCCCGATCCCCTGGCCCGCCGCCTGCTGAAGGACCAGCTGCGCCCCGAGCAGCGGCCGGGCCGAGGCCTGTTCAGCACCTGTCTGGCCCGGCTGGAGAACGATCAGGCCGTCTTCTGGAACCCCCTGGCCGTCGGTGCCCTGCTGGGGCCGGTGGCCCCCCTGCTGGAGGGTTACCAGGAGGGTTGTCTCTCCCTCGCCCTGGAGCCCCAGGGGGTCCGCTGGCAGGGGGAAGCCGCTGCCAGTGATGCCGGCACGGCCAGGAATGACGCCCGGCCTGGCCTGGGGCCGGCTCCGCCGCTGCGCCCTCCACTGCCGGCCGATCTGCTGCTGGAGCTGCAGGGCGCCTCGCTCGATCAGCTGCTGCAGGGGCTGCTGTCCCGCCAGATGATCCGCGACCCCCTGGCGGCGCGCTACGGCATCGACACCAAGGGGATCGCCCTGTTGCGGCGCTCCCCCTTCCGGTTGCGGCTGGTGCCCCAGGCCAGCGGGCCGTTTCAGGCCTCGCTGGAGCTGCAGCTGCCCGTCGGCCAGGACCGGCCCGGCTGGGATCAGCTGCTGACCCGTCTGGCCCGGTCCCTGCGTCAGCAGGGTCTGCAGGAGGCAGCTCCAGCCCAGCCAGGCACCCAGGCCTGGCGCCGGGGAGACGGGGTGGTGCTGGGCGGCTGGCGCTGGGTGGCCGATGCCGCTGCTCCCCAGCTGCTGTTTTTCCTAGGTCCGGTGCCCGGACGGCCGGCACCGGTCGCCACCGCACCGGCCGCGGCACCGCGTGACGGGGAACTCTGGCTGCGGGTCAGGCCCCAGGCCCTGGATCTGCTGGGGCTGCTGCCGGCGGAGATGCCGGAGCTGGTGCGGCGCGCCGACCAGCTCTGGATCGAGGCCGCCTCCCTGGAGCCGGCGGAACCCACAAGGGTTGCGCCCGACGCCGCAGGCACGGTGACCTCCGGCAGGATCAGCCGGCTGACGGGACGCCTTCGGGTGATCCGCTGAGGGGCAGGCGCTCCCGCCGCCGGCGTTCGGCAGCCACGGTTTCCTCCATCAGCTCGACCGCCTGGGACATCTTCTCCAGGTTGCTGGCATAAAGCGCCAGATCCTTGTCGAGCCGCTCCCGCAGCAGACCGATCGAGGCGCCGATCTCATGGGCCAGCTGACGCAGGGCCTGGGGATCCATGGGATCGTCGCTCAGGGCCTGCTCCAGCAGGGTGAGCAGTCCGACGGCCATCAGCCGGGAGTAGTGGAAATCGGGCCGGCGGATGCTGGCCAGGGTGGCCGCCACGGGCTCGGGTGCCCCTTCCCCCTGCTGCTCGATCCACTGACGCACCTCCGACTCGCTGTGCCGTCCCATGGCCGCCAGGGCGGCCTGGCAGTCGTTGCGCAACTGGGGACCATGGAATCCGGAGGAGGCGCAGAGCGCCTCGAACAGGGGTTCCTTGTGCTCCGGCGGGCGATAGCCCCGGGCGAAGCCGTCGAAGACCTGCACAAGGCCGACGGCGAAGAGGGGATCCACCCGAAAACCCTTCTGGCGGCTGAGCAGATGCAGTTCCACCAGCAACTCGTCGACCATCCGCCGGTAGAGGGGGCCAATCACATGGGGAAAGGCGCCATGGAAGGCGCGCTTGCTGTCTGCGACGGTGAGAGCGGCGCTCACGCGGTTTGATTCTGGGTAGCAGCGACCCTAGCGCTGCAACCCTCGCTCCGTTCGGTGCCTGGGTAGGATCGATTCCAGTCCCTGCCTGGTGCCCATGATCCCGATCGTCATCGAGGAGTCGGGTCGTGGAGAAAGAGCCTTCGACATCTACTCCCGACTGCTGCGGGAGCGGATCATCTTTCTCGGCGAGCCGGTCACCGCTGAATCCGCCAACCGGGTGGTGGCCCAGCTCCTCTTTCTCGAAGCGGAAGATCCCGACAAGGACATCTTTCTCTATGTGAATTCCCCGGGGGGATCCGTCTACGACGGCCTCGGCATCTTCGACACCATTCAGCACATCAAGCCCGACGTCCAGACCGTCTGCGTCGGTCTTGCCGCCAGCATGGGTGCCTTTCTCCTCTGCGCCGGTGCCAAGGGCAAGCGCAGCAGCCTGGCCCATTCCCGGATCATGATTCACCAGCCCCTGGGGGGTGCCCGCGGCCAGGCCAGCGACATCCGCATTCAGGCCGACGAGATCCTCTATCTCAAGGACAAGCTGAACCGAGAACTGGCGGCCCGCACCGGCCAGCCCCTGGATCGCATTCAGATCGACACCGACCGGGACTTCTTCATGTCTCCGGCCGAAGCCATGGCCTACGGGTTGATTGACAAGGTGATCGAAAAGCGGCCGGTCCGGCCTGTCTGAAGCGCGTCAGTTCCATCCAGGACGTCCATCCGTCAGCCCATGAAAAAGGATCCAGCCCCGGGGCTGGATCCTTTTTTGATGCCTTGGTGGTTGGTGGCTCAGGCGTGCACCAGCCGATCAACCCGCGGTGGCCACCTCGCCAGTGGTTTCGCTGGCCTTGAGGGGCACCGCGTCGAGCATGGGGGTGAACCGTTCCTTGTCGGGGATCGTGGCAAACTCCGACACGATCAGACGGAATTCATCGCCATCAAGGCTTTCCTTCTCGATCAGCAGTTCCACCAGCCGGTCCATGCAGGGCCGGTGCTCGGCCACCAGCCGGACCGTGTCGGTGTAGCAGCTCTGAACGATGGAACGGACGGCCTCATCGATCTTGTGGGCGATGGCATCGGAGACATCGCTGCGGGTCATCAGATCGCGTCCCAGGAAGACCTCCTGATTGCCGGCCTCCAGGGACATGGGTCCCAGGTCGCTCATGCCGAAGCGGGTGACCATCTGACGGGCCATGGAGGCCACCTGCTGGATGTCGCCCCCGGCGCCGGTGGTGACCTCCGAATGGCCGAAGACCACATCCTCGGCAGCCCGACCTCCCAGGGCCCCCATGATCCTGGCCCGCAGCTGGGCGCGGCTGACCAGCATCTGCTCCTCATCAGGGGCGAACCAGGTGAGGCCCTGGGCCTGGCCCCGGGGGATCAGGGTCACTTTCTGCACAGGGTCGTGGTGGCGCACCAGGGTGCCCACCAGGGCATGGCCGACCTCGTGATAAGCGATCAGTCGCTTGCTGCGCCCGTCGGTGAGGGGCTTGCCCTCCATGCCGGCGATGATGCGATCGACCGCATCGTCGATCTCGGCCAGGCCGGTGGCCTCCTTGCGGCGTCGCGCCGTGAGGATGGCCGCCTCATTGAGCAGGTTGGCCAGATCAGCGCCGGTGAACCCGGGTGTGCGGCGCGCCACCATCTCCAGGGAGACGTCGTCGGCGAGCTTCTTGTTGCGGCTGTGAACCTTCAGGATCGAGAGGCGCCCCTTGATGTCGGGCGCATCCACCTGCACCTGGCGATCGAAGCGACCCGGACGCATCAGGGCCGAATCGAGCACATCGGGCCGGTTGGTGGCGGCAATGATGATGATGCCGCTGTTGCCCTCGAAGCCATCCATTTCGGTGAGCAGCTGGTTGAGGGTCTGCTCCCGTTCATCGTTGCCGCCGCCGATGCCGGCGCCCCGCTGGCGGCCGACGGCGTCGATCTCATCGATGAAGATCAGGCAGGGGCTGTTCTCCTTGGCCCGCTTGAACAGGTCGCGGACCCGGCTGGCACCCACGCCCACGAACATCTCGACGAACTCCGAACCGGACAGGGAGAAGAAGGGAACACCGGCTTCACCGGCGATCGCCTTGGCCAGCAGGGTCTTGCCGGTTCCGGGGGGGCCCACCAGCAGCACGCCGCGGGGGATTTTGGCGCCCACGGAGGTGAAGCGCTCGGGGGTCTTGAGGAAGGTGACCACCTCCTCGAGGTCCTGCTTGGCCTCCTCCACGCCGGCCACGTCATCGAACTTGACCCCGGTCTCGGCCTCCATGGCGAAGCGGGCCTTGGTCTTGCCGAACTGCATCGCCTGGCCGGGGCCGCCCGGCATGCCGGAGGAACGGCGGGCCAGGAAGATCAGCGAACCGATCAGCAGCAGGGGGAAGAGCAGGTTGCCCAGCAGGCCGATGGCGGGCGGGGTGGTCTTGGGGGGATGGACATCAAAGCTGATCCCCTGGTCCTTGAGCTTGTTGATCAGCTCCGGGGCGACCCCGGGCAGATCCACCCGCAGCCTCTGGACGCGGTTGTCGAGGTCGGGATCCACCGCTTCGATCACCGCCGAGCGGCCCCCGTCGAAGATGTCGACGGCCGTGACCCGACCTGCATCCACGTAATCCAGGAAGCGCCCGTAGCTCATGCGCGCCACGGCGGCATTGCGGGGGCTGGTGATGTCGGCGGACCCCTCCGGCGCCAGCCGCCCTCCGGCACTGAGCAGTTGCCATCCGAGAAAAACAGCCACGGCAATGGGCAACAGCCAGAGGGCCAGGAGACGCCAGCGCTGGTTCATGGTTGAGACGCTTTTTAACAACCTTAAGGCTGGCGGGCCCGGCACCGGGGCGCCCACGCCCGCTGGTCGTTCAGCTGGCCTGGAGCCAGGGGTTGGGGGCGACCCCGAGGTCGGCCTCAACCATGGGTTCGGTGGTCAGGACGATCAGTTCGCGGGCACTGATGGCTTCCATGAGTTCGGGACCACCGAGGCCATGGGTCCAGATCTCCACCTCGCTGTGGAGGGGGCATTGGAAGCTGAGCAGTTCGAAGGGGAACACCACCCGTTCCAGGAAGAACTGGTCGGGGCCGATGCAGCGCAGGATCACCATCCGGTCGGAGCCGTTCCGATAGCCGCAGTCGATCTGTTCCAACCGTTCCAACTGTTCCAACACGGGATTGGGTCTGAGCTGATCCATCTAGCCACCAGGGACTGTGGGCATTTGGTGACGAAGATGACGGATCGCCAGTCTTAATGATTTTTTTCGTTCTCGAAGCCTCGGCGGCTGGGTAGCGCCTGGGCTGAGGCGTGTCAGAGGCTGCGCAGCGCCACGATCGGGTCGAGGGCCGCCGCCCGGCGGGCGGGGACCACGCCGAAGAACAGGCCGATCGCCCCGGAGAGCCCCACCGTCAGCAGCACCGTGCCTGCCTCGATGGCGGCAGGCAGCGGCGTGACCGCCGCCACCACGGCCACCGTGCCCAGCCCCAGGGCGCTGCCGATCACCCCGCCCAGGCTGGCGAGCACCAGCGACTCCACCAGGAACTGGAGCATCACATCGCTGCTGCGGGCGCCGAGCGCTTTGCGCAGACCGATTTCCTCGGTGCGCTCACTCACCGACACCAGCATGATGTTCATGATGCCGATGCCGCCCACGAGCAGGGAGACGGCTCCGATGGCTCCCAGCATCAGGGTCAGGCCACCGGTGATCGTGCCGACGATGGTGAGGGCGTCCTTCTGGGAACGCACGGCGAAGTCGTCCTCGCGCAGCAGCCGGTGCCGCTGGCGCAGCAGATTGGTGATCTGGAAGGCGGCCGCCCCGGTGCTGGCCTCGTCTTTCGCTTCCACGCTGATGAAGGACAGACTGACCCCGAAGGTGGGATCCCTGCCGCTCAGCTGGCTCACCATCGTCGTGAGGGGGATGTAGGCGTTCTCGTCCTGGTTGGATCCGAAGACGGCCCCCTTGGGCTCCAGTATCCCGATCACCTCGAAGGACCGGTCGCGGATGCGCAGCTGGCGGCCGAGGGCTTCGCCGTTCGGGAGCAGCTTCTCGCGCAGATCGGGGCCGACCACCACCACGTTGCGGGCCCCCTTGAGGTCCTGGTCGTTGATGAAGCGCCCCCGGGCGACTTCGAAGCTGCGCACGGGCAGGAACTCCGGCGTGATGCCGGAGACCGACGCCGAAGCGGAGAAGCCACCGGCCTGGATCACTTCGTTGCGGGTGATCTGGGGGGCCACCCGTCGGACGCTCGGCACCTGCTCGGCGATCGCCCGCGAGTCCTCCAGCACCAGGGTGCGGGGTGTTTCGATGCCCTCGCGCCGGGTGTTGTTGTTGCCGGGGACCACGAACAGCACGTTGGCCCCCAGGGTGCTCAGCTGACTTTCCGCCAGGTTCTGGGCACCGCGGCCCACCCCCACCAGGGTGATCACCGAGGCATTGCCAATGACGATCCCGAGCATGGTCAGCAGGCTGCGCAGGCGATTGGCCCGCAGCGTGCTCAGCGCCATCCCCACGGTTTCGCTCAGGGGCAGCCTGGAGGCCATGGGGGGAGGAGTCCGGAGAAACCTGGTTCTAGAGGAAGGAGGGCACCGCCGAAGGGTGGGCACTGCGGGCGCCCCGGTGCACCACCCCCTCCTGGATCTCCAGGGTGACGATCTCGCCCATGCGGAGTTCGATCGTGGCATTGGCCACACCGACGATCACCGGCACACCCAGGCGCTCGCCGATGACGGCCGCATGGCTCTGGCGACCTTCCTCCTCGGCGATCACCCCGCGGGCCTTGCGGATCGCCTCCAGGTAGGCGGCCGTGGTCTCCCGCACCACCAGGATCTCCCCGGCTTCCAGCCGGGCGGCCTCTTCCGGCGTGCTGGCCAGTCGCACCTTGCCGCTCACGGATCCATTGCCGATCCCGACGCCCCGGCCCATCACCGCCGAGACGATGCCCACCTTGACCAGGTCGGTGGAGCCGCTCACCCCCTCCAGGGTGCCGGCGGTCTGCACCACCAGATCGCCGGCGCTCAGCAGGCCCTTCTGGGTGGCCGTGGCCATGGCCACGCTGAAGGTGCGGCTGCTGCTGGCCTCATCGTGGATGAGCAGGGGGTTCACCCCCCACACGAGCTGCAGCTGCCGGGCCACGGTCACGTCGGCGGTGATCGCCAGGATGGGCGTGCTGGGGCGGAACTTGCTGACGTTTCTGGCGGTGGAGCCGGTCTTGGTGAGGGGCAGGATCGCCGCGGCGTTCAACTGGCGGGCGATGCTGCTGACCGCCTGGCAGATGGCGTTGGGGATCGTGGTGGCCATGTGGCTGTCGAGCACCCGCTGGGGGTAGTCGCGCTCGATGCGGCGGGCGATCTGGTCCATGGTGGCCACCGCTTCCACCGGGTAGTCGCCCACGGCGGTCTCGTTGGAGAGCATCACCGCGTCGGTGCCGTCGAGGATGGCGTTGGCCACGTCGCTGACCTCGGCCCGGGTGGGCCGCGGACAGGAGGCCATCGAATCCAGCATCTGGGTGGCCGTGATGATCGGAATGCCGAGGCTGTTGGCCTTGCGGATCAGTTCCTTCTGCAGCAGCGGCACCTCCTCGGCGGGCATCTCCACCCCGAGATCGCCCCGGGCCACCATCACCCCGTCGCAGAGGGGCAGGATCGCGTCGATGGCATCGATCGCCTCGAACTTCTCGATCTTCGCCACCACCGGTGTGTTGTGGCCATGGCTGCGGATCAGCTCCCGGATCTCCTGCATGTCGGAGGGGTTGCGCACGAAGCTGAGGGCCACCCAGTCGACGCCCTGCTGGAGGCCGAAGGCCAGATCACGGCGGTCCTTGGGGGTGAGGGCACGGATGGAGAGCTGCACATCCGGGAAGTTCACCCCCTTGTTGTTGGAGAGCACGCCGCCCACGGTGACCTTGCAGTGCAGGGTCTGCTCGGGCTGATCGACCTCCACCACCACCATCTCGACCCGGCCGTCATCCAGGAGGATGCGGCTGCCCGGTTTGACCTCATCCGCCAGCCGGTCGTAGGTGACCGTGGCGATGGTGCCGTTGCAGCTCACCGACCGGGAGGTGAGCGAGAAGGGGTCGCCCTTGGCCAGGGTGATCGGACCGGCCTCGAACCGGCCCAGCCGGATCTTCGGCCCCTGCAGATCCTGAAGGATGCCGATGTGCACCCCCAGCTCATGGGCCACCTGGCGGATGGTGGCGATCCGGTCGGCGTGGTCGCTGTGGTCGCCGTGGGAGAAGTTGAGCCGGAAGGTGGTGGCGCCGGCCTCGATCAGCTGACGCAGAACTTCCGGAGATTCGGTGGCGGGGCCGATCGTGGCCACGATCTTTGTGCGACGCATGAGATCGTGAGGGGCCATCGGACGACCATGGGTAAGGGCGGAAACTACCATCCGAGCTCACCGCCGGCGCGCTTGCGATGGACTTTCACGACTACCAGCAGCGCTCCCGTGAGACGGCCCGTTACCCCCAGGTGGGCGAGAACTTGCTCTATCCCACGCTCGGTCTCTGCGGTGAAGCCGGGGAAGTAGCCGACAAGGTCAAGAAGGTGATGCGCGATCACGGCGGCCACATCGATGACGCCCGGCGTGAGGACCTGGCCCTCGAGCTCGGAGATGTGCTCTGGTACGTGGCCCAGCTGGCCACGGAACTGGGTCTCGACCTGGACGCCATCGCCGGCGCCAACCTTGACAAGCTCGCCAGTCGGGCGGCCCGTAACGTGATCGGAGGCAGCGGCGATCGGCGGTGATGCAGCAGGGAACCGGCAACGCGCTCGCCCGGCGGCTCACGCCCCTGCTGCTCTGCCTGGTGGTGCTCCTGGGGGTGCCGGCCCTGGCCCAGGCCACCGACCTGCAGGTGTCCCAGGTGCTGCTGGAACCCTGCCCCAGCGGTGACCAGGGCACCCAGCCCAGCCTGGCCCGCCCCAGCGGCGCCAGCTGTTATGCCCTGCGGGGTGTGGTCGTCAATCCAGGCTCCAAGGCCGTCGTGGACACGGATGTGTTCGCCGTGATCGTCGATGCCAGCGGCGAGGCGGTGCTGCCGAACCGGGCGCGGGTGGGGTCCATCGGCGATGTGCCTCCCGGTCAGACCAGCTTCGGCCTGCGCCTGTCGGTGCCGGCGGGGACCCCCGGGCCCCTGGAGGCCCGCCGGGTCAAGGCCCGGGGTTTCAGTGCCCCCGTGCGCACCAGGGCCGGTGTCGATGACGAGCTGCTGCCCCTGGAGCAGGCCCTGGCCCCCTGAGGGGCGCAGCGACCGACGGCCAGATCAGTAGGCCATCGCCCCGGAGAGGCTGGCGATGGCACCGCCGAGCAGCGTCTGGGCGAGCTGGATGGCGATGAAGGCCACCAGGGCCGAGAGGTCGATGCCGCCCAGGGGGGGGATCAGGCCCCGGAAGACGTTCAGGTAGGGGTCGGTGATCGCGCTCACGCTCGAGAGCACCGGATTGCTCCAGTCGAGGTTGGGAAACCAGCTCAGCAGGACCCTCACCAGCAGCACCAGCAGATAGATGCTCAGGGTCTGGGCCAGCACCTGGAGCAGGAAAACGAAGATCGTCATGGAGGCTGCGAACGGAGGGAAGCGGTGACCGTGGGCCAACTCTATGGAGAGGGCTCTCCGCCGGAGTGTTCCAGCGTTTCGGAGCCGGTGTCGGGGGCGCTGCCCAGGGCCGCCAGATCATCGACCTTCAGGGAGAAGGTGCGATGGAATTTCTCGCTGAGGCTGATCCAGTAGGAGCGTCCCTCGCTCTGCCGCCGCCGTTCGATGAAGTTCTGGGCCAGCAGTTCCTTGATGTGGTCGTAGGCACCCGAGCCCCGCAGTTCCACCAGCTCCGACTGCAGCAGGCGCTTCTTGAGGGCGATGGTGGCGAGGGTGCGCAGGGCGGCGGTGGAGAGATCGACCGGCAGCAGGTTCTGGACCATGTCGCCCAGGCTGGCCCGCAGCTGCAGGCTGTAGCGTCCGCCGTCCTGATGGATCTCCAGGGCCGTGTCCCGATGGGCGTAATCCGCCATCAGGGTGATCAGGGCCATCTCCGCCTCGTCCCGCCCGATGCCGGCGAGGCCGGCCAGTTCGCCCAGGTCGAGGGGACGGCCCTTCAGATACAGGATCGCTTCGAGACGGGCGGGCAGGGACAGGCCCGGAACGGCGTCTCCGGCGGCAGGGGGATCGGAGCCGGGCATGGCGCGCTCCAGCACGGTCTTGGCGCAAGGTATCGCAGGCGTCAGACCCCCACCAGCCCCTGACTGGCCGCCAGGGGCTGGCCCAGCTCTCCGAGGAAGAGGCGATAGGCGGGATTGCCGGTCTCCTCCCAGTGCTGGTAGGGCAGGTCCTGGAGGAAGGCGCGCCAGTCGTCCTTCTCCTCCGGGGGCACCTGGACCCCCACCACGATGCGGCCCACGTCGGCCCCGTGGTTGCGGTAGTGAAAGATGCTGATGTTCCAGTTGGGGTGCAGGGAGCTGACGAAGGCCATCAGGGCCCCCGGGCGCTCCGGAAACTCGAAGCGGTAAAGGAGTTCCTCGCCCCGGTGCAGGACCGCTCCCGCACTGGCGCTCAGCCGGCCGCCCACCATGTGGCACAGGTGCAGCTTGGCCAGCTCGTTGTCGCTGAGGTCAAGGCAGGGGAAGCCGTGGGCCTCCAGTTCCTCCATCAGCTGGAGGGTGTCCCGGGGGCCGCTGATCTGCACGCCCACGAAGATGTGGGCCAGGCGGGGATCCGCCAGCCGGTAGCTGAATTCGGTGAGGCTGCGCTGGCCGAGCAGGCGGCAGAACCGCACCAGGCTGCCCGGCTGCTCAGGAATCTCCACCGCCAGCAGGGCCTCCCGCTCCTCGCCCAGCTCCGCCCGTTCCGCCACGAACGACAACCGGTCGAAGTTCATGTTGGCGCCGCAGGCCACGGCCACCAGGGTGCGGTCGGTCAGGTGCCGTTCCGCCACGTCCTTCTTCATGCCGGCCACCGAGAGGGCGCCGGCGGGTTCGAGGATCGAGCGCGTGTCCTCGAACACGTCCTTGATGGCCGCGCAGATCTCATCGGTGTCCACCGTCACCATCCGATCGACGTAGCGCTGGGCCAGGGCGAAGGTGTGGACCCCCACCCGGCGCACGGCGACGCCATCGGCGAACAGGCCCACCTGATCCAGCCGCACCCGCTCCCCGGCCGCCAGGGATCGGGTCATGGCATCGGCATCGCTGGGCTCCACCCCGATCACTTCCACCTGGGGCCAGAGGCTCTTGACGTAGGTGGCGATGCCGGCGATCAGCCCGCCGCCGCCCACGGCCACGTAGATGGCATCAGGGGGATCGGAGCACTGGCGCAGGATCTCCAGGCCGATGGTGCCCTGGCCGGCGATCACATCGGGATCGTCGAAGGGGTGGATGAAGGTGAGCCCCCGGGTCTGCTGCAGCCGGTGGGCTTCCTCGCAGGCCTCGTCGTAGGTGTCGCCATGCAGCACCACCTCCGCCCCCCTGGCGGCCACCGAACGCACCTTCATCTGGGGGGTGGTCACCGGCATGACGATCACCGCCGTGCAGCCGAGCCGCTGGGCGGCCAGGGCGACCCCCTGGGCATGGTTGCCGGCGCTGGCGGCGATCACGCCCTGATCCAGTTCCTGCCGGGAGAGGCCCGCCATCTTGTTGTAGGCGCCCCGCAGCTTGAAGCTGAACACGGGCTGCAGGTCCTCCCGTTTCAGCAGCACCTGGTTGCCGAGGCGCCGCGACAGATTCGGCGCCGGATCCAGGGGGGATTCGATCGCCACGTCGTACACCCGGGCCCGCAGGATCCTCTGCAGGTAGGGGCTGGCATCGGTGGTGGGGCTGGCGCCGTCGGCCTCGGTCATGGCTCCAGTGTTGCAAGCCATCCCCGGGCCAGGGCATCTGCCCCTCGAAACGGTGACGGCCGCCGCCGTGCGTTCGGACGAAAGCCGTAGATTGGCCAACTAGAGCCAAGGACGGGCATGCATCTGAGTGAGCTGAGCCATCCGAATCAGCTGCATGGCCTGAGCACCGCCGAACTTGAGGCGATCGCCCGTCAGATCCGCGACAAGCACCTGGAGGTGGTCTCCACCAGCGGCGGCCATCTGGGCCCCGGGCTGGGGGTGGTGGAGCTCACCCTGGCCCTCTACCAGACCCTCGATCTCGACCATGACCGGGTGATCTGGGACGTGGGCCACCAGGCCTATCCCCACAAGCTGGTCACCGGCCGCTACAAGGACTTCCATTCCCTGCGCCAGCAGGGCGGTGTGGCCGGCTACCTCAAGCGCAGTGAGAGCCGGTTCGACCACTTCGGTGCCGGCCACGCCTCCACCAGCATCTCGGCCGCCCTGGGCATGGCCCTGGCCCGCGACAGGCGCGGCGAGGACTTCAAGTGTGTGGCGGTGATCGGTGACGGGGCCCTCACCGGCGGCATGGCTCTCGAAGCGATCAACCATGCGGGCCACCTGCCGCGCACCAAGCTGCTGGTGGTGCTGAACGACAACGACATGTCGATCTCACCGCCGGTGGGGGCCCTCTCCACCCACCTCAACCGCATGCGGCTGAGCAAGCCGGTGCAGTTCCTCTCCGGCAGCGCCGAGGAGGCCGTGAAGCATCTTCCCTTCCTGCACGGGGAGCTGCCCAACGAACTCAAGACCCTCAAGGAGAGCATGAAGCGGCTGGCGGTGCCCAAGGTGGGGGCCGTGTTCGAGGAGCTGGGCTTCACCTACGTGGGCCCGATCGACGGCCACGACATCCCCGAGATGGTGCGCACCTTCCAGGCGGCCCACCGCTGCGAGGGCCCGGTGCTGGTGCACGTGGCCACCACCAAGGGCAAGGGCTACCCCTACGCCGAGGCTGATCAGGTGGGCTACCACGCCCAGTCGGCCTTCGACCTGGCCACCGGCAAGGCCTACCCCTCCAGCAAGCCCAAGCCACCCAGCTGGAGCAAGGTGTTCGGCCAGACCCTGGTGAAGATCTGCGAGCAGAATCCTCGGGTGGTGGGCATCACCGCCGCCATGGCCACCGGCACCGGCCTCGACCTGCTGGAGAAGGCCCTGCCGAAGCAGTACTTCGATGTCGGCATCGCCGAGCAGCACGCCGTCACCATGGCGGCGGGCATGGCCTGCGAGGGCCTGCGTCCGGTGGTGGCGATCTACAGCACCTTCCTGCAGCGGGCCTTCGACCAGCTCATCCACGACGTGGGCATCCAGAAGCTGCCCGTCACCTTCGTGCTGGACCGGGCCGGCATCGTCGGTGCCGACGGGCCCACCCACCAGGGCCAGTACGACATCAGCTACCTGCGGGCCGTGCCGAACTTCACGGTGATGGCCCCCAAGGACGAGGCCGAACTGCAGCGCATGCTGGTCACCTCGATCGCCCACGACGGGCCCTGCGCCATCCGCATCCCCAGGGGTGAAGGGGAGGGGGTTCCCCTGATGGATGAAGGCTGGCAACCGCTGGAGATCGGCCGCGGTGAGCAGCTGGCCGATGGCGACGACCTGCTGATCGTGGCCTACGGGGCCATGGTGGCGCCGGCGATGGCCACCGCCGGGCTGCTCCAGGAACGGGGCCTGCGGGCCGCCGTGGTCAATGCCCGCTTCCTTCGCCCCCTCGATGAAGCCCTGATCGTTCCCCTGGCCACCCGCATCGGCCGGGTGGTGACCATGGAGGAGGGAGCCCTCGCCGGCGGGTTCGGTGCCGCCGTCGTCGAAGCCCTCAACGATCGCGACGTCTTTGTACCCGTGCTGCGCATCGGCATTCCCGACGTCCTGGTGGACCATGCCAGCCCCCAGCAGAGCAAGGAGGCCCTTGGGCTGACGCCGCCCCAGATGGCGGATCGCATCCAGGAACGCTTCGGCACCGCCTTCCGCCCCCCCATTCCCGCGGTCCTTGCCCGCTGAAGCCTCCCTCCGCTGCCAGGTGCTGGTGGTGGGGGCCGGGCCGGCCGGCGGCGATCTCGCCCGCCGTCTGGCCTTCCGCGGCGTTGACGTGCTGCTGGTGGACCGCCTGCCCGATCTCGCCCGGTCCGCCTTCAGCAGCGCCGCGATCCCTGCCCAGACCCTCGAAGCCTTCGGCCTGCCGGCCGAGGTGGTGGGCAGCCGCTGGAGCCAGTGGCAGCTGATCGGCCCCGGGTCCGCCAGCCGCCGGTGGTCGGCGCCTGAGCCTCTGGGGGTGGTGCTTGATTTCGGTGCCCTGCGGCAGTGGCTCGCCGGCCAGTGCCGCCAGTGGGGCGGCAGGGTGCAGCTGGGTCTGCAGGCGCTCTCCAGCGAGCAGGAGAGCGATCGGATCACCACCCTGCTGCGGCGCCCGGACGGGGGCACCATCCGTGTCACCAGTGCCTGGACCGTGGATGCCACCGGTCACAGCCGCGCCCTGCTGGGGGATCCACCCCACCCGGGCCGTCCCCGCGGTGAACTGGTCAAGGCGGCGGGTCTGGAGTGGCTGGTGGAGGTGTCCACGGCCACCTGGGAGGCCTGGGCCGACCGCCTCAGCTTCTGCCTGGGCAGCACCTGGGTGCCCCAGGGCTATGGCTGGGTGTTTCCCATGGCGCCTGGAACGCTCAAGGTTGGGGTGTGCCGCCTGGTGGATCCTTCCCGCCGGCAGCCGCCCCTGGGCGGCCTGATCGACGACCTCAGCCGCCGCCTGCTCGAGGGCGATGCCACGGCGGCCCCCCCTCGGGTGCTGGATCGCCACGGCGGACTGGTGCGGAGCACGATCAGCCGCCGTGAACCCCACGGGCGCGGCAGGCTGGTGGGGCTGGGCGATGCGGTCAGCACCGCCAACCTGCTCGGGGGGGAGGGCATCCGCCATGCCCTCACCAGCAGCAGGATCCTGGCACCGCTGCTGCTGGAGGAGCTCCAGGCGGCAAGATCGGGCCGCTCACCGGAGCGCGTGATCCAACGGTTTGCCCCCCAGCTGCGCCGATCCCTGGGATGGCGCTGGGAACTGAGCGGACGACTGGCCCGTCACACCTGGCTCGGCCTGCATACGCCCCGGGCCGACCGGCAGCTGGACCGGGTGCTGCAGGGGCTCGAACAGAGCAGGGCGGAGGATCTCTCCGCCCTGCTGTTCGGCTACCGCTTCGAGCGCTATGGGCTCAGGGCGATGCCCTACCTGATGGGCTGGCGCTGAGCCTCAGAGCACCCCGCGGGAGGCCAGACCCAGGATCGCGCCCATGCCCAGGATGTGCCCCAGGCTGGTGGTGCCGAGCATGGCCCCGTGGCTGAAGCCGCCGAAGAAATTGTCGCTGGGCAGCTTCAGGCCCACGTTGGGCTGCTGGATGGTGGCCTTGCCGATGGCGATGGCGATGACGTTGCACACGATCATCACCAGGGCCACTTTGGGAGACCAGCTGATCGAGGCGGGAACCAGGGCCAGAAGAGGAGCGATCATGGTGCACTTGCCGACGCCCCATCTTCCGGGTGTTGGCCGCCCCTGCCCCGGCCCCGTAAGACTTGTTCACCTTGCGGCCAGCGGCGGATCGGTCGCTGCGTCCGGGTTGCCCCCATCGCCTGGATCCGGCGCTTCGGCGAGGGATCGAAACCCCAGCAGCACCAGCAGATTGCTGAGGGTCAGCAGGGATTCGGCCCCCCCGTGCAGGGGGTCCACATCCGCCAGCTGACGGCCGAACTTCACCTGGGCCACCACGGCCGCGACGATCGTCACCGCCACGAACAGCAGCGTCAGGCGGAAACCCAGCAGCGAACGCCGCGGGAAGGCCCGCACCTGGCGGGCCCACCAGAGAAAGGCCAGGTAGGGAATCAGGGAGAGGACGAACAGGGGGGCCGGATCGACGGCGCCCAGCCACTGGAAGAGGCTCCCCCAGGCGATGGCGGTGCCGTTCATGGCTGCCGTTCGCCGCTGGCGAGCCGCTGCAGCCGCAGCAGATTCCAGGCGGCCAGGGCCAGGGCCCCGTTGCCGAGGGCCGTGAAGCCGGCCTGCAGCACCACCAGTCCCTTGAGCTGGTCACTGTTGTCGAACAGGTGCCAGGTGCAGGCGGCCATGGCGCTCACCAGGGCCGGCAGCATCGCCAGGGCCAGCCAGCGCCAGCCCCCTTCCCTCCGGCGCCGTCCGTAGACCTCCACCGCCACGATCGCCAGCAGCCATTCCAGGACCGAGGTGATGTGGATCCACCAGGTGGGCAGCGACAGCGCGTGCATGGGCAGGGCCTGGTGCGATCCGTAATGTACGGAGCCGGAACCGCCGCTGCGTCGGATGCGTGCTCTGATCTGCGGTTATTACGGCGAGCACAACCTCGGCGACGATGCCCTGCTGCAGGTGCTCCTGCAGCAGCTGCCTCCCGGCTGCGTGCCGCTGGTGACCGCCCATGACCAGGGGCAGGTGCGCCGGCGTCATGGGGTGGAGACCACCGACCGCCGCCGCCTTCCTTCGGTGCTGGCCGCCCTGGGGCGTTGTGATGCCCTGGTGCTCGGGGGCGGCAGCCTGCTGCAGGACGCCACCAGCTTCGCCAGCCTTCTCTATTACGGGGCCCTGATCGGGGCGGCCCGACTCCAGGGCAAGCCCGTGATTCTCTGGGGCCAGGGGCTCGGTCCCCTGAAACGCCGTCGCAGCCGGGCCCTGGTGCGGCGCCTGCTGCCGCTGGCCTCCGCCATCAGCTGGCGGGACGAGGCCTCCGCTGCCCTGGCCCAGAGCCTGGGGGTGAGCGCCGCCGTCGGCAGCGATCCGGTCTGGGCGTTGCCGTCCAGGCCCTGGACGGGGGCGGGTGGACCGATCGTGCTCTGCTGGCGGCCGGTGCGCCAGTTGCAGGGGGTGGGCTGGTCGCCCTACCTCGAGGCCCTCGATCAGCTGGCGGCCCGGGCGGATCGCGAGGTGTGGTGGCTGCCCTTCCATCAGGACCAGGATCGGGGTCTGCTCGATGCCCTCCAGGCCCGGGGGCTGCTCAGCGAACGGCTGAGGGCCCGCAGCCGGGAGATCCCGGTGGCGGATCCCGAGGCGGCCCTCGGGCATTTCCAGCAGGCCGGTCTCGTCCTGGCCATGCGCCTGCACGGACTGATCCTGGCGGCCCTGGCGGGCAGCCCCTGCGCGGCCCTCAGCTACGACCCGAAGGTGGCCGCCGCCTCCCTCGGCATCGGCTGCCCCTGCCAGGATCTGGAGGCTCCGGTGACCGCCGCCCTGGTGGAGCAGTGGTCCGCCACCCTCGACACCGCTCCGGATCCGGCCCTGATCCTGGCCCAGAAACAGCGGACCCTGGTCCATCGGCTGGCCCTGGCCGGGCTGCAGACCTGAGCTCAGCCGCCCCGCTGGAGGGTCGCCTGATCGAGGCGCCGGCCCTTGCTGTCCCAGGCCTCGATGCGCATCCGGTCACCGTCGACGCTCACTTCAGCGAAGCCGTAGGTGCTCGCCGCTGCGGCCGTGTTGCCGTTGGGGGTCACGGGCCGGAGATGGGCGCCCCCGTTGCCCACGATCAGGTAGGTGGTGCCGTTGATGACCCTGGTGCGTTCGTAGCTGTGTTCGTGGCCGTTGATGTAGAGCTGCACCCCATGGCGCCGGAACAGGGGGGTGAGGCGGGCGATGGCGGCCCGATCGTTGCCGTAGAAGCCTGCGGAGTAGAGGGGGTGGTGGCCCACCACCACCTTCCATGGGGCGGTGCTGGAGGCCAGCGACCGCTGCAGCCAGGGCAGCTGCTCTTTCCAGGCGGCGTTGACGTTGGTGTCCAGAAAGAAGAATTGGACGGGTCCCCGGCGCAGCGTGTACCAGCGGCCCCCCATGCCGAACATGGGGGAGCGAACCTGCGGGATGCCGTTGGCGGTGCGGATGTCGTGGTTGCCCAGCACCGCATGGAAGGGCACCTTGGCGGCCAGCAGCCCCCGGTAGGGCCGCAGGAAGGTGCGCTCCATCAGCGCCATGTCGCCGGCGGGGTAGATGTTGTCGCCGGCCATGATCACCAGATCGACCGGATCGCGCCGGTGGGCTTCCGCCATGCGCAGCCCCACCGCCAGCTGGTTGGCATCGCCGCTGCCGGTGTCGGCGGTGGCCAGGAACCGCAGCCGATCGGCCGAGCCCCCACCGTGACCCGGCAGCACCGGCAGGGCGACGGCCAGGGCGGTGGCCGCCAGCTGCCCGAGGAAGCGACGCCGGCTGGTCATCGGGCGCCGCCGCTCTGCTGCTGCTGGAGGGCGTCGAGCACCTCACGGCTGTGGCCGGCGGGACGCACGGCCACCCAGCGCTCCCGCAGCACCCCCTCCGGGTCGATCAGGAAGCTGTGGCGCTGGGAAAAGGGCGGAATCCAGGAGCCATAGCGCAGGCTCACCCGGCCGCCAGGATCCGAGAGCAGCGGGTAGGTGAGGCCTTCGCTGCCGCAGAAGGAGACGTGGGCCTCGGTGTCATCGGCACTGACACCCACCACCTCGGCTCCCAGGGCATGGAAGGCGTCCAGATCCCGCTGGAATCCGCGGGCCTCGAGGGTGCAGCCCGTGGTGAAATCCTTGGGATAGAAGTACAGAACCAGCCAGCGGCCCCGAAAATCCTTGATGGCCAGCCGGGTGGGGGCCACCTCACCGGAGGGCAGGGGAGCCACCCCCTCCAGATCGAAGTCCGGCGCGCTCTGCCCAGGTGCCGGCAGGGTGCCGCCCATGGCCATGGCCCTGCGGGGGAGTCCCAGCCCGAGAAGGGGGAGGACGGCCATCCCGGCAAGGACCTGGCGTCGGTTCATGGGGCCGACCGGCGCATGGGAAACAGGGCTCAGATCTTGGCCAGATCGATGCCCAGTTCCTTGGCGTAGGCGCCCAGGCCCTTCTTCTGGACCGTCTTGAGCGCCCGGGTGGAGACCCGCAGCTTGATGAAGCGCTTGCCCTCGGCCCACCACAGCCGACGCTCCTGCAGGTTCACCTGCTGGAGTTTCTTGGTGCGCACGTGGGAATGGCTGACGGCCATGCCGTTGTTGGCGCGCTTTCCGGTGAGCTGACAGACCCGGGACATGACGTTGTCACAACGATGGACGATGCAGGCCGAAGCCAGCTGGAGACTTTAACAAACGGGGTCGGCTCGTCCTGGGCCGCTTCAGCCAGGCAGGCGGACACCGCTGCGGGGATCGAACCACCGTTCGTGGTCCCGGTGCCAGCCCAGCTGCAGGTCGCCGGCAGGCTCCGTGCTGCCGGAGGTGAGCAGGCGCAGACTGCCACGGGGGGTGTCCAGCCAGAGCAGCTGCTGGTGGCCCCACCACTCCCGCCGCTGCAGCCGGGCCGGCAGCCCACCGTTCTCCACCAGGAACAGATGTTCAGGCCGCAGCCCCAGCTGCCGGTGGGATTCGGGGGCGAACCAGTTGATCGCCGGACGGCCCAGGAAGGAGGCCACGAAGCGGTTGGCCGGGTTGTCGTAGAGCTCCCGCGGAGGGCCCAGCTGCTGCAGGCGACCCCCCTCCAGCAGGGCGAGGCGATCGGCCATGCCGATGGCCTCCTGCTGATCGTGGGTCACGTAGATCACCGGCGGCTGGCCGCCGCACAGGAGCTGGCGCAGCTGGGGTCTGAGTTCCTCCCGCAGCTGGGCATCGAGGTTGCTCATCGGCTCGTCCAGCAGCACGATCCGGGGCTGACGCAGCAGGGCCCGGGCCAGGGCCACCCGCTGGCGCTGGCCGCCGGAGAGCTGGGCGGGACGGCGCTGGCGCAGCTCGCCCAGCTGGAGCATGGCGAGCATGGCGCCGATGCGCTGCTCCCGTTCCTGGGGGGGCACGGCGCGCACCTTCAGGCCCAGTTCCAGATTCCCCATCACGCTCAGGTGGGGATACAGGGCATAGCTCTGGAAGACCATCGCCACCTGCCGCTGGCCGGCCCCCTGGCCGGAGAGATCCTCCCCGTTCAGCAGCACCTGGCCGCCACTGGCGGGATCCAGGCCGGCCACCAGGCGCAGGGTGGTCGTCTTGCCGCAGCCGCTCGGCCCCAGCAGGGCCAGGCATTCGCCGGGGGCCACCTGGAGGGAGAGCCCCTCCAGCAGCGTCCGCTCACCGATCCGCCGGCTGAGATGGCGCAGCTCCAGGCCGTTCAGGTGGGCATCGTTCATCCCTTGACGGCCCCCTCGGTGAGTCCGGACACGATGGCGCGCTGGGCCACGAGCACCAGCGCCAGCAGGGGCAGGCTGCCGAGCACCGTGGCGGCGGCGAAGGCGCCGTAGGGAATCGTGAACACCGAGCCGCCGCCGATCCTGGCGATGGCGATGGGCAGCGTCAGCAGGTCGCTGCGGCTGATCCAGGTGAGGGCGATGGCGTACTCGTTCCAGCTGGACAGGAAGACCAGGATGCCGGTGCTCGCCAGCGCCGGGGCCAGCAGGGGCAGCAACACATGGCGGAGCCGCTGCGGCAGGTTCAGACCCTCAAGCCGGGCCGCATCCTCCAGTTCGCCAGGAAGGGCGGCGAAGGCCGCCCGCAGCAGCAGCACCGCGAGGGGCAGGGCCAGGGCCGCATAGGGGAGGCTGAGGGCGAGCAGGTCGTTGGCGAGCTGCAGGCGCCGGGCGATCTCCAGCAGGGCCAGGAACAGCAGCACGGTGGGGAACATGGCCGCCCCGAGCAGGGCCAGGGTGACGCCCCGGCGGAGCGGGCCCCGCAGCTGCTGCAGGGCGTAGGCGCAGGGGATGGCCAGCAGCAGGGTGAGCAGGGTCGTGGTCAGCCCCACCAGGGAGCTGTTCACCAGGTAGCGCCAGAACGGCGGGTCGCCGCTGAGGATCAGCTGGTAGTTGGCCAGGGTCCAGGGATTCACCCCGGCCGGCAGCGGTGCCACCAGGGCCTCGGGCCGCAGCAGGGAGGTGCGCAGCTGCCAGAGCAGGGGCCCCAGACTCCAGAGCAGCACCAGGGCCCTCATCGGCCGCTGCCCAGGGGTGGGGCCAGCCGGGGCCGCCGGACCAGCAGGGCACCCAGGGCCACCACCAGCACCAGAAGCAGGAAGGTGGCCAGCATCACGGTGGCGCTGTAGCCGAAGTCGAGGAAGCGCATGGCATTGAGGTAGGCGTAGAGGGCCAGGCTTTCCGTGCTGCCCGCCGGTCCGCCGCCGGTGAGCACCTGGATCAGATCGAACACCCCCAGGGACTGGGCCAGCCGGAACACCACCGCCAGGGTCAGGTAGGGCGCCAGCAGGGGCAGGGTGAGGCGCCGCAGGATCTGCCAGTGGTTCGCTCCCTCGAGCCGCATCGCCTCCTCCAGGTCGGACGGTATCGACTGGAGGCCGGCCAGCAGCAGCAGGGCCACGAAGGGGGTGGCCTTCCAGACGTCGGCCACCACGGTGAAGAACCAGGTGGTGGCGGGGGTGGCCAGGAAGCCGTAGCTCGCTCCCCCCAGGCTGCGGATCACGGCGTTGACCGGCCCGTGGGGGTCGTTGAGGATCCAGCGCCAGCCCAGGGCCATCACGGCGGTGGGCAGGGCCCAGGGCAGCAGGGTCAGGGCCCGCAGCAGGCCCCGGCCGCGCCGGGGCTGGTGCAGCAACAGGGCCAGGGCGAGGCCGAGCAGCACCTCCAGGGCCACCGATGTGCCGGCGAAGCGGAGCGTCTGGGCCGCGTCCTGCCAGAAGCGGGCGTCATCCAGCAACCGCGTCCAGTTGGCTCCGCCGTTGGGGACAGGCACCAGGCCCGTGAGCACCGAGCTGGCATGGAGGCTCAGCCAGGCGTAGCGGAGCAGCGGGTACAGGAACACCACCCCCAGCAGCGCCAGGGCGGGCAGCATCAGCAGGGCACCCGTCAGGCCGCTCATGCCGCCGGTTTTCCCCCCACCGACTCCAGCACCTGGGCGCTGAGCCGCTGGGCCTGGGCCAGGGCGACCCCGGGCGTGGCCTGATCGGTGAGCATGCCGTTGATCTGGCGCGCCAGCAGGTCGCTGAGCTGGGCATAGGCCGGTGTCATCGGTCGCAGCACCGGCGCCTCCAGCGCCTGCCGCTGCACGGCGAGCAGCGGCGCCCTGCGCTGCAGGTCCGGGTCGTCGTAGAGCCGCGACCAGGTGGGGGCATACCCCTGCTCCACGGCCAGCTGGCGCTGCATCTCCTCGCCGGTGAGCCAGCGCATCACCTCCACGGCCGCCTCCCGATGGGGGCTGCCCCGGATCAGGGACAGGCCCCAGGTGCCCAGGGTGCCCCCACCCTGCTGCCCCGGGGCGGCCACCACCCGCGTCACCCCCACCTTTCCCTTCACCGGGCCGTTTCCTTTTTCGATCTCGCGCCAGGCGTAGGGCCAGTTGCGCAGGAAGGCCGCGTCGCCGGCGGCGAACATCTGCAGGGTGTCGTTCTCGGCTTGGTTGGCCACGGCCCGGGGCGTCACACCGCTGCGGACCAGCATGTCCAGCCAGTCGACGGCCCGCCGGGCCTGGGGGGTGTCGAGGACCGTGCGCCCCGTGGCCCCGTCCCACCAGCGGGCCCCGAAGGCCTGCAGGGTCTCGACCATGACGCAGCTGAGCCCTTCGTACTGACGCCCCTGCCACAGGTAGCCCCAGCGCACCTTGCCCCGGCGCTGCAGATCCCTGGCGATGGCCACCAGCTCGTCGGTGCTGCGGGGAGGTCGCTCCATCAGGTCGGTGCGCCAATAAAGCAGGCCCGTATCGCCGGTGAGGGGCATCCGCCAGAGGTGGCCCCCGAAGCCGTTGCCGAGCCGGGCCCCCGGCACCATGGCCTCGAGGGCTTCGGGGCCGAACCAGGGTTCCAGCGGTTCCAGCCAGCCGGCGGCCACGTACTTGGCCAGCCAGCTGACGTCCACCAGCAGCAGGTCGAAGGGGGCCTCCCCCAGCAGCAGGCTGCTGATGGCCAGATCGGAGATCGTTTCCGTATCCAGGGGGCCGCGCACCACCTCCACCTGCAGATCCTGGCGCCGGGCGTTGTAGCGGGCGACCGGACCGGCCACCGCATCGGCCAGGGGCGCCGGCATCAGCAGCCGCACCGGGGTGGGGGCCACCGGGGCCAGGGCCTGGGCCGGGATCACGAAGGATCCGGAGGCGATCGCCAGCACCAGCGCCACCAGAACCCCGGCCAGGGTCAGTGGACCCCTGAGCCTTCGGAGCAGCCGGTGCGATGGCATGGGGCCAACGCTAGGGGCTCAGCCTCAGAGGCCCCGCTGCATCAGCCGCCCCATCAGGTCGGCGCTGCGCTGCTGGAACCCGGCCAGCTGGTTGGGCTCCAGTCCGCCCACGGCCAGGCGGGCCGTTTCGTACAGATGGCGGCTGAGGTCTTCGGCCAGGGCCTGGCTCGGGGAGCCGCCGGCGGCTCCGGTGATCACGGCCCCGGAGGAGAGCGAGAGCAGGCCTTCCACCAGGGGATGGCGCCGGTTCACCAGCAGCACGTGGTGCTCGGGAAGGCCGGGCAGCCGCTGCTCCATCAGCGCCCCCATGTCGTTGAGGCGGCGCATCTGTTCCGGCAGCAGGATCAGGGCCGCCGGGGCGTTGTCCCCCTTGAGCGACTGGACCTGGACGGTGATCTTCTCGTTGCCCAGGGCCGCCTTGAACAGGTCCCGCAGCTTCTCGGCGCTGTCCTTGCCGTCGGCGTCGGCCAGGTCGCTCTCCTGCTCGCGGAGGCTGTCGTCGAGCTCGGCGTCGACCCGCTGGAAGCGGAGTTCCTCGTGCCGCGCCTCCAGCCAGGGAATGAACTGGGAGTCGATCAGGGTGTCGGCCAGCAGCACCTCGGCCCCCTGTCCCTTCCAGAGGGCAAGGGCGCCGGCCTGGCCGGCTTCATCGGTGCAGTACAGGATGCGGGTGTTGTGGTCGGCCTCGAGGCGGCTGCGGTAGCCCGCCAGGGTGGTGTAGGTGCGCTCGCCGGCCACGATCGGATCGGCGTCGCCGTCGCCCTCGCCGCCGGGGGCGGTGGTGCCGAACAGGATCAGGTCGGCGACCTGGTCGGCGAACTTCTCGTCCTCCATGGTGCCGATCTTGATGAAGGGCGCCAGGGAATCCCAGATCTCGGCGAAGCGGGCCGGTTCATCGCGGTGCAGTTCCTTGAGCCGGTCCCCCACCTTCTTGGCCACGAAGCCGCCGATGGAGCGCACGCGACGGTCGGTCTGCAGGGCGCTGCGGCTGACGTTGAGGGGGATGTCCGGGGAATCGATCACGCCGCGCAGGGGCAGCAGGTAGCGGGGCACCACCTCCTTGATCGAATCGCTGACGAAGACCTGGTTGCAGTACAGCCGGATTTCGCCTTTTTCCCAGTCGGCACGGCCGGTGATCTTCGGGAAGAAGAGAATGCCCTGCAGGTTGTAGGGATAGTCGGTGTTGAGATGCACCCAGAGCAGGGGATCCCCCTGGAAGGGGTAGAGGTAGCGGTAGAGGGCGATGTAGTCGTCGTCGCTGAGGTCGCGGGGGCTCTTGCGCCAGGGGGCCTCGCGCTTGTTGACCGTTTCGCCCTCCAGCTGCACCGCCACCGGCAGGAAGTCGCAGTAGGTGGTGATCAGGGTGCGGATTCGGGAGGGTTCGATGTACTCGAGCTCCTCCTCCATCAGATGCAGGATCACATCGGTGCCGGGCTCGGAGCGCTCGGCTCCCTCGAGGCTGAAGTTGGGGGATCCGTCGCAGCTCCAGCGCACGGCTTCGGCACCGGGCCTGGCACTCAGGCTGATCAGCTCCACCCGGGCGGCCACCATGAAGCTGGAGTAGAAGCCCAGGCCGAAATGGCCGATGATGGCATCACTTTCGCTCTTGTACTTCTCGAGGAAATCCTCGGCGCTGGAGAAGGCCACCTGGTTGATGTAGCGCTTCACCTCATCGGCCGTCATGCCGATGCCGTTGTCACTGATGGTGAGGGTCTTGGCTTCCCGGTCGATGCGGATGGCGATCGTCCCTTCCTCTCCCTCGCTGCAGTCGCCGGCCATGGCGGCCATGCGTCGCTTGCTGATCGCATCGACACCGTTGCTCACCAGTTCCCGCAGGAACACCTCATGGCCGGAATAGACGGCCTTCTTGATGATCGGGAAGATGTTCTCGGTGTGGATCTGAATCTGACCCTGTTCCAGCACCGTCATGGTCACCCTGAAGATTGGGGTTGAACCTAGGGGGCGGCCGGCAGGCGGCTCAAGGGGCCCGAGGGTGGGGTCTCCGAACCTGGGCCCATCGGACGGCGGCCCGCCGGCGGCCCTGGGGCTGTGGAGCGCCTCAGGCCCGCGACTGCTGCAGGTCCGGTTTTTCCTCGGGAAGGATCGCCCCCTCCACCGGGCACACCTGAAGGCAGATGCCGCAATCGATGCAGGTGTCGAAATCGATCCAGTAGAACGTCGTCCCCTTGCTGTTCGCCCCCGTACCGGGGTGGATGCAGGCCACGGGGCAGGCATCGACGCAGTCGGCCACGCCTTCACAGACGTTGGTGACGATCGTATGGGCCATCGAGGCGGATCAGGACGGGCGCGATCCTAGGCAGCCAGCCAGACCACGCCGCGGCAGCCCCGTTCCCGGGCGATGGCTTCGGCGGCCGGACGGTCGTCACAGGGGCGGCTGCACAGTTCGGCGGCCTCCCCCTGGCGGTGCAGCTCCCCCAGGCGCTCCAGCGCCTGGGCCAGGGCGGTGGTGCTGGACCAGGCCACCAGCCAGGGACCAGCCGGCGGCGCCTCGGCCGTCTCAACGGTGGCCTCCGCCTCCAGCAGGTCGCGGATGGCCTCGACATCGAAACCGAAGCCGGTGCCGGCCGCCTGGCTGGGGTCGGCGCAGAAGCGCCCCACCAGGGCGTCGTAGCGGCCGCCGCTGGCGATCTCCACCGGCGCCTCGGCCCCCTGGCAGACCAGCTTCAGCACGAGGCCGTCGTAGAGATCGAAATGGGGTTGGAAGGTGGGATCGAGCTGCACCCGCACCCCGAGCCGGGCGGCGGCGGTGGTGACGCTCGCCAGGGTGGTGGCGAGGGTGTCCAGCAGGGGGACCGGGCCGAGCCACTGCTCGAGCTGATAGAGGACGCGCACCGGTTCGCCCCTCAGGCCGATCAGGGCCATCAGCCGCTGGCGCTGGTTGTCCGGCAGGGCGAGGGCGGCCAGGGCCAGGGGGTCGAAATCGGTGAGGGCGTGACGGGCCGCCGAGCGCTGCTCCGCCGGCACCTGGCTGAGCAGGGCGCTGAGCAGGCCGTGATGGCCCACCAGCAGGGTGGGTCGGTGGTGCTCCCGCAGGCCGAGGGTGGCCACCGCCGCCAGCAGCAGGTGCACCAGTTCGGTGTCGGCCGCTTCGGAGGCTTCGCCGAGCAGCTCCACGCCGCTCTGCAGCTGCTCGCTGATGCGCTGGCGGCCCCCGTCGGCAAGGACGCTGCGGAAGGTGGTGCCGGTGGCCCACAGCCTCAGGGGTCTGGGGCGACCCAGGAGGCGGGTGCTGGCGGCCCGGGCGATCGGGGCGGTGAGTTCCGGCCGCAGCCCGAGCGGTTCGTCGGCCGCCAGCCGCACCAGCTCCCGTTCGGCGATCGCCCCCCCCGCTTCGAGGGTGTCGAGCCGCTCGATGGTGGGCGGCGCCACCTCCTGGTATCCCCAGAGCCGGTACACCGTGGCCAGCAGGTCGCAGAGCCGGCGGTTGCTGTCCACCTGGCGGGGGTTGAGATCCCGCGCGCCGGCGGCAGGTTGGAGGGCCATGGCTGGGGGCGTGGGGACAGGCGGGCGGGCTGGGATCCTATGGAGCGCTGGTGCCGGAGACGGTCAGGGCATCGAGTTCGGCAGCTCCGTAGCTGGCGCCGTCCAGGGGCCGGCACTGGGCCAGCCCGTCGATCAAGGGCTGCCGCAGGCCCGGGGCACAGGCGATCAGCCGACCCTTGGCCATGTCCAGGGGGCTGCCGTCGTAGGCGCAGACGACCCCGCCGGCCTGCTCCACCAGCACGGCCCCGGCAGCGATGTCCCAGGGGGAGAGCCCCCGTTCCCAGTAGCCATCGACCCGGCCGGTGGCGACGAAGGCCAGATCCACCGCCGCCGCGCCGGCCCGCCGGACCCCGTGGCTGCGGTGGGTGAACCAGGCGAACTCGGCGTAGTTGTTGTCGCGCCGGGTGACCCGGTCGTAGGAGAAGCCGGTGGCCAGCAGGGCATCGGCCAGCCGCTCGCAGGCCGTCACCTGCAGCCGGCGTCCGTTGCACCAGGCGCCCAGGCCGGGGGCCGCCCAGTAACTCTCCTCGAGCACGGGCACCACCAGGGCGCCGAGCAGGGGCAGACCGCGCCAGCAGAGGCCCACCGAGGTGCCGAACACGGGGAACCCGTGGGCGTAGTTGGTGGTGCCGTCGAGGGGATCGACACACCACTGCAGGTCACCCTGGCCGTCGCGGCGACCGCTTTCCTCCGCCAGCACCGCCACGCCGGGGGTGAGGGTGTCCAGGACGGTGAGGACGGCGGCCTCCGCCGCCAGGTCGGCTTCGGTGACCAGGTTGCCGGCTGTTCCCTTCTCCCGCACCTGCTCCAGCTGGCCGAAATGGCGGCGCAGCTGGGCGCCACCCGCCTCGGCCGCCTGGCGGGCCACATCCACCAGGCGGCGCAGGTCCGCCGGTTCCAGGCCGGAAGCTGTCAGGGCCTGGTCGGAGAGGGCCGTCATTCGTCGTCGAGGGGCAGGCCGGGCCGCACCTTGCCACGGGCGAAGAAGCGTCCGAACTGCAGGTCGTAGACCTCGTCCTCGCTCTGGGTCTCCACTTCCAGCGGGCCGGTGGCCCGGGCCACGCAGAGCAGGCCGTAGCCCTTGCGGCGCAGCTCCCGGGACAGACCGAGGGCTTCGCGATGGTCGATCTCGCCGGAGAGCACCCGCACGGCGCAGGCGGTGCAGCAGCCATTGCGGCAGCTGAAGGGCAGCGGGTCGCCCTGGGCCTCGAAGCTGCGCAGGATGTACTCCCCTTCCGGCACGTCGTGCTGGATCACCCGCTGGGCCTGGCGCCAGTGCACGGTGATCGGATAGGTGCGGGTCATGGCATCGGACGGCGGTGGGGCGGCAGGGGTGGGGGCAGGGAGGGGGCGGTGCCCCTGCTACATTGACACCTGCCCCATTTCGCCGCTGGAGAGGTGGCCGAGTGGTCGAAGGCGCAGCACTGGAAATGCTGTATAGGGGCAACTCTATCGAGGGTTCGAATCCCTCCCTCTCCGCTTTGCAACCGGTCGTCAAGACCGGTTTTTTTGTGCCTGCCCATCCACTGCTTCCGTCGGCAACTCCGCCGCGGCGGATCAGCCGAAGCGGCCGCTCACATAGTCGAGGGTGGACTGCTGACTGGGGGCATTGAAGATGTTTTCGGTTTCGCTGTATTCCACCAGATAGCCCACCTTGCCGGAGCCGCCTTCCACCGCTTCGGCATTGAAGAAGGCCGTCATGTCGGCGACGCGCACGGCCTGCTGCATGTTGTGGGTCACGATCATGATCGTGTAGCTGCGTTTGAGTTCGTGCATCGTTTCCTCGATCTTCAGGGTGGAGATCGGATCGAGCGCCGAGCAGGGTTCATCCATCAGGATCACCTCCGGCTCGGTGGCGATGGCCCGAGCGATGCAGAGCCTTTGCTGCTGGCCGCCGGAGAGGGAGAAACCGCTTTCCTTGAGTTTGTCCTTGCATTCGTCCCAGACGGCGGCCTTGCGCAGGGAGCGCTCCACCAGTTCATCCATGTCGCCCCGGTACCCGTTGATGCGAGCACCGAAGGCGATGTTTTCGTAGATCGATTTCGGGAACGGATTCGGTTTCTGGAACACCATGCCGATGCGGCGCCGCACCTCCACCGGATCCACCCGGGGTTCGTAGAGATCGTGCTTGTCGAAGATGATCCGTCCCTTGAGGGTGCAGCCGGGGATCAGGTCGTTCATGCGGTTCAGGGCCCGCAGCACCGTGCTCTTGCCGCAGCCCGACGGTCCGATGAAGGCCGTCACCTTGCCCTTGGGCAGATCCATGTAGACGTTCTTGACGGCTTCGAAGCTGCCGTAGGAGATGGTCACGTCCTGGAGCGACATGCAGATGTCGCTGGCCACGGTGCTGGCGGACGGGGAGAACGAAGTCATGACGGAAGGAAGGGACGTACGGACCCGTAGGGGCGGGCAGGGAGGACAGGGTCAGGATCGGGAGGCGTGGCTGATCCAGCGCGCCAGCAGGTTGGCGCCCAGGATCATGATCACGAGCACGAAGGAGGCGGCCCAGGCCAGCTCGTTCTGGGCCTCGTAGGGCATGATCGCGAAGTTGAAGATCAGCACCGACATGGTGGCGATCGGGTTGAACACGCCCTCCGGCCAGAAGGGGGAGAAGAGGGCCGTGAAGATCAGCGGCGCCGTTTCCCCCGCGGCCCGCGCGATCCCCAGTACCACCCCGGTGGCGATGGGGGTGAAGGCGGCGGGCAGGGTGATCCGGGTGATGGTCACGAAGCGGGAGGCTCCGACCCCGTAGGCCCCCCAGCGCAGTTCTTGGGGCACCAGCCGCAGCCCCTCATCGGTGGTCTTGATCACGGTGGGCAGCATCAGCACCGAGAGGGCGATGCCGCCGGCCATGGCGCTGTAGCTCTGATCGAAGAACACCCGGGTGGCCACGATCAGGCCGTAGATGAACACCCCGCAGATGATCGAGGGCACCCCCGCCAGCACGTCGTTGCCGAAGCGGACGAACTGGGCGAACCAGCCCTTTTGGGCGTATTCGGAGAGATAGACACCTCCGCCGACCCCCACGGGAATGGCGATCAGGGAGGCGATCAGGGTGACCACGATCGTGCCGACGATGGCGTTGCCGATGCCGCCGCCGGTGAGGCCCGGGGCCGGCGGCAGTTCAGTGAGCAGGCGCAGGCTGAGCAGCCGTCCCCCCTGGATCAGCACATAGATCAGCACCAGGAACAGTGGCAGGACGGCGATCGCGGCGAACAGGGCGATGAAGGCGTTGCCCACCTGGTTGAGTCGGTTCCGCTTCAGTCCCGGTTCGTAGTAGAGGGTCTGGCGAGCCTGGAAATGGCTGGTGCTGGGCGGCGTCGTGACGGACATGGCCGGGGGAGTGGGGGGCGGCAGGGGAGGGGGGAGCGGAAAGGTCAGTAGCGAAGACTGAGGCGCCGCACGATCCACTGGGCCATCACGTTGACGACGAAGGTGAGGACCATCAGCACCACCGCCGCATACATCAGCGCCGACACCTGGATGCCATCGGCTTCACCGAACTGGTTGGCGAGCATCGAGGCGATGGTGTTGCCCGGGGCCAGCAGGGAGAAGCTGAAGTTGAGCGAGTTGCCGATGATCATCGTGACGGCCATGGTCTCCCCCATCGCCCGGCCCAGGGAGAGCATCACGCCTCCCATGATCGAGGAGACCGCCGCCGGCAGGATCACGTTGACGATCGCCCCCCAGCGGGTGGTGCCCACGCCGTAGGCCCCCTGGCGCAGTTCGATCGGCACCTGGTTGAGGGCATCCCGCGAAATGGCGGTGATGATCGGCAGCACCATCACCACCAGGATCAGGATCGCCGGGGCGACGCCGGGGCCCTGGGGTTCGGTGCCGAAGAAGGGCAGCCAGCCCAGGCTCGCGTGCAGGAGGTTGAGGAAGGGGCGGATGGCCGGTTCCATTACGAAGATCGCCCAGAGGCCCAGCACCACCGAAGGGATGGCGGCCAGCAGTTCCACCAGCAGGCCGATCAGGTCGCGCAGGCGCCGGGGGATGAGATCTTCGGTGATGAAGATCGCCGTTCCCAGGCCCAGGGGCACGGCGATCAGCAGGGCAAGGATCGCGGTGACGAGGGTGCCGTAGATGGCGACCAGGGCGCCGTATTCGTTGTTGACCGGGTTCCAGGAGGAGGAGGTGAGGAACCGGAGGCCGAAGGTGCCGATGGCTTCCTGGGCGCCATGGAACACCGTCAGGAAGATGGCCAGCAGCACGATCGCCACCGATCCGGCCAGCACGAAGGTCAGCTGGCGGAAACCGATGTCAATGAACTTCTCGACCGGGGGACGGCGCCGCAGGGTGAACGCGTCGGTGGTGGGAGCGCTCCTCATGCAGGGATTGTGCCGGGCGGCATGGAGGTTGCCCATGATCTGAGCACGAGTCTCAGCCACCCCGTTTAAGCTGGGTTTAACGGTGGCCGGGCTCCGGTAGCGTTGGCCCGCCAACAGGATTTCCATGGGGCGCATCGTCGGTATCGATCTGGGCACCACCAATTCGGTGGTGGCCGTGCTCGAAGGCGGTCGTCCCCAGGTGATCGCCAACGCGGAGGGCGGTCGCACCACCCCGTCGGTGGTGGGGTTCAGCCGCGATCAGGAGCTCCTGGTGGGCCAGCCCGCCCGCCGTCAGCTGGTGCTGAACCCCCGCAACACCTTCGCCAATCTCAAGCGGTTCGTGGGCCGCAGCTGGGACGAACTCGACGAGGGCAGCCTGGGAGTGCCCTACAGCGTGCGGGCCAACGACCAGGGCAACGTGCGGGTGATCTGTCCGGCCACCGAGCGGGAGTACGCCCCGGAGGAACTGGTGGCCTCGATCCTGCGCAAGCTCGTCGACGACGCCAGCACCTACCTGGGGGAACCGGTGGAGGCGGCGGTGATCACGGTGCCTGCCTACTTCAACGACGCCCAGCGCCAGGCCACCCGGGATGCGGGACGCCTGGCGGGCATCGCCGTGGAACGGATCCTCAACGAACCCACCGCCGCGGCCCTGGCCTACGGCTTCGATCGCAGCACCGTGAAGCGGGTGCTGGTGTTCGACCTCGGCGGCGGCACCTTCGACGTCTCCCTGCTGCGGATCGCCAACGGCGTCTTCGATGTCATGGCCACCAGCGGTGACACCCAGCTGGGCGGCAACGACTGGGATCGCCGCATCGTCGACTGGGTGGCGGAGGCGTTCCTGAAGGAGCACGGCATCGATCTGCGCCGCGACCGGCAGGCCCTGCAGCGGCTCACCGAAGCGGCCGAGAAGGCCAAGCAGGAACTCTCCGGTGTCCAGAGCACCCCGATCTCCCTGCCGTTCATCGCCACCGGCCCCGACGGCCCCCTGCACATCGAGACCTCCCTGGAGCGGGGCACCTTCGAGAGCCTCTGTCCCGACCTGCTTGACCGCCTGCTGCGTCCCGTCCAGGGCGCCCTGCGGGATTCGGGACTCAGCGCCGATGCCATCGATGACGTGGTGCTGGTGGGCGGGTCCACCCGCATGCCGATGGTGCAGGAGATGGTGCGCACCCTCATCCCCCGCGAGCCCTGCCAGTCGGTCAACCCCGATGAGGTGGTGGCCATCGGGGCGGCGGTGCAGGCGGGCATCCTCACCGGCGAGCTCCGCGACCTGATGCTCAACGACGTCACGCCGCTCTCTCTCGGTCTGGAAACGATCGGCGGCCTGATGAAGGTGCTCATCCCCCGCAACACCTCGATTCCGGTGCGCAAGTCGGACCTGTTCAGCACCTCCGAGGCGAACCAGTCGTCGGTGGAGATCCATGTGCTGCAGGGGGAGCGGCAGATGGGCGCCGACAACAAGTCCCTGGGGCGCTTCCGCCTCTCCGGCATCCCCCCGGCCCCCCGGGGGGTGCCCCAGGTGCAGGTCTCCTTCGACATCGATGCCAACGGGCTGCTGCAGGTGTCGGCCACCGACCGCACCACCGGCCGCCAGCAGAGCGTGTCCATCCAGGGGGGCTCGAACCTCAGCGAGGAGGAGATCAACCGGCTGCTGGAGGAGGCGGAACGCCAGTCGGTGGAGGATCGCCGCAAGCGCGCCGCCATCGACCGCCGCAACCGCGCCCAGACCCTGGTGGCCCAGGCCGAACGCCGGCTCCGGGATGCCGCCCTGGAACTGGGTCCCTACGGCGCCGAGCGTCAGCAGCGGGCGGTGGAGCTGGCCCTGCGCGAGGTTCAGGACGTGCTGGCGACGGAGGACCCTGCCGACCTGGAGCTGGCCGTGAGCCAGCTCCAGGAGGCCCTGTTCGGCCTCAACCGCCGCCTGCTCGGCGAGCGCCGCTCCGAGGGCGGCCCCCTCCAGGGCCTCAAGAACACCCTCGGTTCCCTCAAGGACGAACTGTTCTCCGACGACGACTGGGACGACTGGGGCGGATCGGGGCGGCCGGATCCCTGGTCGACACCACCGCGGCTGCCCGAGCGCGATCCCTATGCCTTCAACCGCTCCGGAGAGCGGGAAGGCCGCTACGGCGAGGCCCCGCCCCCCCGTCGCTGGGACAGCAGCGGCCGCCCCTGGGAGCGGGATGAGCCGGCCTACCGGGAGCCCGCCCCCCGGGAGTCCGCTGCCCGCGAACCCGCCGCCGAGCGCTACCGCCCCCGCAGTCGCCCCGATCACGATGATCCCTGGGCCGACGGCTGAGGCCCTTGAACCGTTCCCCCGTCTCGGAGTCTCCGGCCATCGCTTCGCTCGACCACTGGGAGGTGCTCGGCCTCCAGCCGGGGGCTGACGCCGCCGCCATCAAGCGGGCCTTCCGTGAGCAGGCCCGGCGCTGGCATCCCGACCTCAACGGCAATGATCCCGTGGCCGAGGAGCGGTTCAAGCGGGTCAATGAGGCCTATGCGGTGCTCTCCGACCCGCTCCGCCGGCGGGCTTGGGAGAACGGCGAGGAGGGAGAGCATCCCGCCGGTGATGCCGATCCCTTCGCCAGCGGTTTTCCCCGCTTCGAGGATTACCTGGAGCAGCTGTTCGGCCCGACCCGGCGCGCCGCGTCTCGGGGCTGGTCCGAGGAGGAGGAGGAGGAGGGCCCCGAGCCTGGGCTCCGGGAGGAGGCGTTCCAGGGGGCCCCAGCCGGCGACGTGACCACCACCGCCCCGTCCCCGCCGCCGGTGATGGCGACCGCGGATGAGGAAACCCTCGTGTCGCTCACTCCGGAGCAGGCCCTCAGCGGCCAGCGGCTGGAGCTGGAGCTGAAGGACGGCACGGTGGTCGAGGTGTGGACGCCGCCCCTGGCGGGGGACGGCTGGCGGCTGCGCCTGGCCGGGGTGGCCGCCGGTGGGGCGGATCACTTCCTGCAGTTGCGGGTGCGTACCGAGGAGGGCCTGCGCATCGATGGGCTGCGGGTGCTGTACCAGCTGGATCTCCATCCGGCCGATGCCGCCCTCGGCTGCCAGGTGGTGGTGCCCACCCTGGAGGGGCCGGTGCGGCTGCACGTGCCCCCCGGTTCCTCCAGCGGTCGGTTGCTGCGGCTGCGCCGGCGGGGTCAGGTGCTGGGGGAGCGGCAGGGCGACCAGCTGGTGGAGGTGCGGATCGTGGTGCCCGCCCAGCCTTCCGATGCAGAGGAGGCCCTGTTCCGGCGGCTGCGGGAGCTCGATCGGGAGCAGGCGGAGGCCCGCGGCGACGACGGGGCCGATGGCCGCGGGTGATGGCCCGGGGTGATGGCAGGTGAGACACTGGCCATCGCCCCACCCATGACGATGTGACTGCCAGCGGCCCCCCACCCAAGCCGGTGCACGTGCTGCTGTTCGATCCGGGCAGCGACCAGGAGGGCATCCATTCCCTCGAGCTCGGCGGCCGCACCGTGGTGCTGCTGTTCGAGGATCCCGATGACGCGGAGCGCTACGCCGGGCTGCTTGAGGCCCAGGATTTCCCCGTCCCCAGCGTCGAGGCCCTCGACCGGGAGGAGCTGGAGAGCTTCTGTGAGCAGGCCGGCTACGAAGCCCGGTTCGTGCCCGCCGGCTTTCTGCCCAGCAGCGAGGAGGACCGCCTGCTGATCGCCCCTCCGGAACGCAACATGGATGTGACCACCTGGAAGGAGGAGCTGGCGGCCGGGGCCGGGGATCCTGAGGATGCGGCGGATGCTCCCGGCAGCGATCCCGAGCTGGAGGCCTTCCGGCGTCGGCTCGAAGGCCTGCTGTGAGTGCTGCCGCCGGCGACCGGGGCCATCTGCTCACCGAACGGTCCAACCCCGCCAGCGAACAGCTGGATCGCCTCGCCACCCCGGAGCTGGTGGCGTTGTTCTGCGCCAACGACCTCCTGCCCCAGCAGGCGGTGGCGGCGGCGGCGGCGCCGCTCGCCACGGCCATCGACGCCATCACCGAGCGCCTGAGCCACGGCGGGCGGCTGTTCTATCTGGGTGCCGGCACCTCCGGTCGGCTCGGGGTGCTGGATGCGGCCGAGTGTCCCCCCACCTTCTGCAGCCCGCCTGAGCTGGTGCAGGGGGTGCTGGCCGGGGGGGCGGCCGCCCTGCTGCGCAGTTCCGAAGGGCTGGAGGATCTCACCGACGCGGGTCGCGATGACCTCGTGCAGCGCGGTTTCGGCCCCGCCGATGCCCTGGTGGGGATCGCCGCCGGCGGCACCACCCCCTACGTGCTGGGGGGGCTCGCCCACGGCCGGGCCATCGGGGCCCTCACCATCGCCATGGCCTGCGTGCCGGCCGATCAGGTGGCGATGCCCTGCGACATCGACATCCGGCTGCTGACGGGCCCTGAGCTGCTCACCGGCTCCACCCGGCTCAAGGCCGGCACCGCCACCAAGATGGCCCTCAACATCCTCTCCACCGGGGTGATGGTGCGGCTGGGCAAGGTCTACGGCAACCGGATGGTGGATGTGGCGGTCACCAACAGCAAGCTGGAGGACCGGGCCCTGCGCATCCTGCGGGACCTGGCGGCGGTGCCGCGGGACCAGGGGCTGGAGCTGCTCGCCCGCTCGGGCGGTTCGGTGCGGCTGGCCCTGCTGATGGCTGCCTCCGGCCTCGAGCGACCGGCCGCCGAGGCGGCCCTGGCGCAGCATGGGCCGGGCCTGCGCCGGGTCCTCGGCGTTCTCGGCGTCAGCCTTCCGGGTTCGCCTCCTCCGGCCTGAAGGCTCCCCAGTAGGGGGCGGTGAACAGGTCGGTGCGCTCCCGGGTGGCGGGCGGCACCTTGTCGGCCGGGGTCATCAGGGCATCCCGCAGGGCCTGGTGGGCCGTGCTCGACGGACGCAGCACCGCCAGCCGTTCGGCGGTGAGCCGCACGATCTGCTGGGCCAGGGCCGCATTGGCGCGCAGGTTGCCGATCACCAGATCCACCGTCACCGCATCGTGCTGGGCATGCCAGCAGTCGTAGTCGGTGACCATGGCCAGGGTGGCGTAGGCCATTTCCGCTTCCCGCGCCAGGCGGGCCTCGGTGTGGTTGGTCATGCCGATCACGGTGCAGCCCCAGGAGCGGTAGAGCTCGGACTCGGCGCGGGTGGAGAAGGCCGGACCCTCCATGCACAGGTAGGTGCCGCCGCGGTGCAGCTGGCGGCCGTCGGGCATCAGGCTGTCGCTGACGTCGGCCAGGATCCGGGAGAGGACCCCGCAGAAGGGGTCCCCATTGCCCACGTGGGCCACCAGCCCGTCGCCGAAGAAGCTCAGGGGACGCTGGTGGGTGCGGTCGATGAACTGATCCGGCACCAGCATGTCGAGCGGACGCACGTGTTCCTGCAGCGATCCCACCGCCGAGGCGGACAGGATCCAGCGCACGCCGAGGGACCGCAGGGCCCAGAGATTGGCGCGGTAGGGGACCTCGCTGGGGGTGTAGCTGTGGTGCCGGCCGTGCCGGGCCAGGAACACCACCTCCAGGTCGCCGATCCGGCCGAGGCGCAGGCTGTCGGAGGGGGCGCCGTAGGGGGTGTCGACGCTGAGTTCGCGCAGGTCCTCCAGGCCGTCCATGGCATACAGACCACTGCCCCCCAGCACCCCCAGACGGGCCTGGCTGAGGTCGAGGGGCCGGTGGCCGCTGGCCGCCGCCGGAGCGGTGCTGGGGTCGGGGGTGGACATGGGAAGCGGAGGCCCCGTGCGGGTCGGGGGGGGGACCAGCAGACCGTATTCCCCCAGGCGGATACAGTCGACCTTTGCCTGCTCACCCGTGACCAAGGCTCTGATGGAAACCGATGCCGGCACGATCGCCATCGATCTGTTCGATGCCGACGCCCCCGGCACCGTGGCCAATTTCGTCAAGCTCTCGGAGGAGGGCTTCTACGACGGGCTGGCCTTCCATCGGGTGATCGACGGTTTCATGGCCCAGGGCGGCTGCCCCAACAGCCGGGAGGGTGCCCGGGGCGTCGCCGGCACCGGCGGGCCCGGGTACACGATCCCCTGTGAGATCAACAGCCAGAAGCACAAGGCGGGCACCCTCTCGATGGCCCATGCCGGCCGCAACACCGGCGGCAGTCAGTTCTTCCTCTGCCATGGCCCCCAGCCCCACCTGGATGGCCAGCACACCGTGTTCGGTCACACCGACGACATGGACGTGGTGCTCGCCCTGAAGAACGGCAGCCGCATCCGCAAGGTCACGATCGAGACGTGATCCCTGGCTCAGTCCGGTGCCGGGGCTCAGTCCGGTGCCGGCCCTGCGGATGAGGGCCGGCTCCAGACGATGAAGGCGCCGGGGGTCAGCATCAGCAGCGGGCAGGTGAGGCTGGGGACGTCGCCGGCGACGCCGCCGGAGGGGCTGCCGCCGTTGATCAGATCGCCCAGGGACCGCCGCTCCGGCTCCAGGTCGATGCTCGGATGGCTCTTGCGCCGCCCATCGGGGGCCAGCAGCAGGCCGACGCTGCTGGTGCCCTGCCAGCGGGCCATCTCCATCAGGGGCCCTGCCAGGTCGGCGGCCGTGAGCTGCCGGTTCTGGCTGGCGGCCAGCAGCAGGGCCAGACCGGGGCGGTTGAGCAGGGCCAGCAGGCGGGAATGCTCCTCCCGCTCCAGCAGCAGCCCCTTGATCTTCGCCCAGGCCCTCAGGTTCTCGAGCCGGGAGGACAGCAGCTGGGCGTCGGCCGGACCGTGCCAGCTGAGCACCGCCGTGAGGCCATGGGCCTCCTCTTCCATCAGGTGGCCCATCTTGGTGCGCTTCACCCGCAGGTAGGCGGCGTTGTGGAGCCCGGGGTCCATCACCAGCGGCACCCGGTCGACCACCTGGAGCCCGTAGCCGCCGAGGCCGGCGATCTTGCGGGGATTGTTGGTGATCAGCCGCAGCCGCTGCACCCCCAGGTCGCTGAGGATCTGGGCGCCGACCCCGTAGTTGCGCAGATCGGCCGCGAAACCGAGCCGTTCGTTGGCCTCGACCGTGTCGAGCCCGCCGTCCTGGAGGCTGTAGGCCTTGAGCTTGTTCATCAGACCGATGCCACGGCCTTCCTGGCGCAGGTAGACCACCACGCCTTCGCCCGCCGCTTCGATCATGCGCAGGGCCGCTTCGAGCTGGGGCCTGCAGTCGCAGCGCAGGGATCCGAAGGCGTCGCCGGTGAGGCATTCGGAGTGGACCCGGACCAGCACCGGCTCGGTGGAGCGCTCGGGGTGGCCTTTGACGATGGCGATGTGTTCACTGCCATCGAGGTCGTTGCGATAGCCGATGGCGCGGAACTGGCCGAAGCTGCTGGGCAGGGCGGCTTCCGCCTGGCGGGCCACGAACCGCTCCGTGTCCAGCCGGTAACTGATCAGGTCGGCGATGCTGATCAGGCGCAGGCCGTGCTGGCGGGCGTAGTCGGCCAGCTGGGCGAGGCGGGCCATCGATCCGTCGGCGTTCTGGATCTCGCAGATCACACCGGCGGGATAGAGGCCGGCCAGGCGGGCCAGGTCGACGGCCGCCTCGGTGTGACCGGCGCGCTTGAGCACGCCGCCCTGTCGGGCCCGCAGGGGGAAGACGTGCCCGGGGCGCCGCAGATCGCTGGGGCGCGTGTCCGGATGGATCGCCACCTGGATCGTGCGGGCCCGGTCCTCGGCCGAAATGCCCGTGCTGACGCCCTGCTCGGGGCCCGCGTCGACGCTGACCGTGAAGGCGGTCTGGTTGCTGTCGGTGTTGCGATCCACCATCAGGGGCAGATCCAGGGCATCAAGCCGCTCCCCCTCCATGGCCAGGCAGATCAGCCCCCGGGCATCGGTGGCCATGAAATTGATCTGCTGGGGCGTGGCGAACTGGGCCGCACAGATCAGATCCCCTTCGTTCTCCCGGTTTTCGTCGTCGACCACCACGACCGATTCGCCGTTGCGGATGGCCGCCAGGGCATCGGCGATGGCATCGAAGTGAATGCCCATGGCGTTGCGTGGGCCGGACAGAACGGTCAAGGGAACGGGATGAAAAAGGATGTCCTGCGCGCGCAGGGCGAGAAACGGAGTCGATCGCTGCAGCGACCGAACCACATTTATAGGCTGCCGGTACGATCCTGCGTTCCCTCGGCTTCCGCATGGCTGGTAAGCGCGTTGCAGTGATTGGTGCCAGCGGCTATGGGGGGCTGCAGACCCTCCGGCTGCTGCAGGGGCATCCCGAACTCAAGGTGAGCTTTCTCGGCGGTGAGCGCAGCACGGGCAAGCGCTGGAGCGAGCTGGTGCCGTTCCTGCCCCTGGAGGATGACCTGGTGGTCCGTTCCCCGGAGGCGGAGGCGATCGCTGCCGTGGCCGATCTGGCCGTGCTCAGTCTTCCCAACGGGCTGGCGGCGAGGCTGACCCCCGAGCTGCTGCTCTGCGGCGTGAAGGTGGTGGATCTCTCCGCCGACTACCGCTACCGCTCCCTGGCCCGCTGGCAGGAGGTGTATGCGGCGGAGGCCCGTGATGTCCCGCGCCAGGACGACGCCCTCTGCCGGGAGGCGGTGTACGGGCTGGTGGAAGTTGCCGAGGAGCAGATTCGGCAGGCCCGCCTGGTGGCGGCCCCGGGCTGTTTCCCCACCGCCAGCCTGCTGGCCCTGCTGCCCTTCCTCGAGCAGGGGCTGATCGAGACCAGCGGCATCGTGATCGATGCCAAGACCGGCACCTCCGGCGGCGGCCGGGCCGCCAAGGAGCATCTGCTGCTGGCGGAGGCGTCCGAGGCCGTGGCTCCCTACGGCGTGGTGGGCCACCGGCACACCAGCGAGATCGAGCAGCAGGCGACCCAGGCCGCCGGGCAGGCCATCCAGCTGCAGTTCACCCCCCATCTGATGCCGATGGTGCGGGGCCTGCTGGCCACGGTGTACGGGCGCCTGAGGGATCCGGGACTCACCGCCGATGACTGCACCACTTTGCTGCGGGCCTCCTATCGCCACAGCCGCTCGGTGGAGGTGCTGCCGGTGGGGGTCTATCCCTCCACCAAATGGGTGCGCAACACCAACCGCTGCCTGCTCTCGGTGCAGGTGGACCAGCGCACCGGCCAGCTGATCGTGATGAGCGCCATCGACAACCTGCTCAAGGGCCAGGCCGGTCAGGGGGTGCAGTGCCTCAACCTGATGGCGGGCCTGGAGCCCGGCACCGGCCTGCCGCTGCTGCCCTTCTATCCCTGAGGGCCCGCCAGCCGTTCCGCGGCCAGGGCCACCGCCAGCGGCAGGATGCGGTGCTCCTGGCGCTGGATGCGGGCATGGAGCCGGTCGCGATCATCGCCGGCCAGCACCGGAACGGCCGCCTGGGCCAGGATCGTTCCCGCATCCACCTCGGCCGTCACCAGATGGGCCGTGCAGCCGGCCAGCGTCACCCCGGCCTCCAGGGCCTGGGCCACCCCGTCCCGCCCCCGGAAGCTGGGCAGCAGGGAGGGATGGATGTTGACCAGGCGGTCGGGGAAGGCCTCGATCAGCACGGGGGTGACGATGCGCATCCAGCCCGCCATCACCACCAGCTCGATGCCCTCACCGCGGAAGGCGTCGAGCAGGGCCCGATCGAGTGCCTCCCGCGACGGGTGCCGGCGGTGGTCGAGCACCCGGCAGGGCACGCCCAGCCGGTCCGCCCGGCGCCGGGCTCCGCACGCGCTGTCATTGACGATCAGCAGCTCGACGCTGCCCTGCAGCCGCCCCTGCCGGCAGGCCTCCACCAGGGCCTCGAAATTGCTGCCTTCCCCCGAGGCCATCACCGCCAGCCGCAGCGGTGCCCCCACGGCCTGCAGCGGCTGTGACAACGGCCACTGGAGCGATGGCTCCGGATCGCTATGGTCTGCCGAATCGGGCATTTCGTTCATGTCCCATCTCTCCATCCTGCCCACGGTCCTGCAGGATGCCGACGGCCTGGCGGCCACCCTGGAGGCCCTCGGACTTCGCTGGCGCCGCGGCGGCACCCTGGCCGGTTTCGCCGGCGATCATCAGCCGGTGGAACTTCAGGTCCAGCTCAGGGACGGCCAGCCCCTGGGCTGGGCGCGCCAGCCGGACGGCTCCCTGGCCCTGGTGGGGGATCTGCAGCGGATAAGCCGGACCGCCTCCCTGCAGGTGCTTCTGGGCCGCATCACCCGGGCCTACGCCGCCCGCCTGGCGTTGCAGGAGGCGGCCAGAACCCTTCCGGCGGCGTCGATCGAGCTCCGTGCCTGACGACCCTCTCCCGCCGGACACGACCGGTCCGCTCCCCACCTTCCACCTGGATCTGCGCGATCCGCACCGTCACCTCGTCACGGTCAGGCTGCGCTTCCACCCCCGTGTCCCCAGCCCCAGCCTGCGGTTGCCGGTCTGGACCCCCGGCTCGTACCTGATCCGGGATTACGTCCGCACCCTGGAGGGGCTCGAGGCCCGCCAGAACGGCCGCCCCGTCCCCTGCTCCCGGCAGGAGCCCGCCTGCTGGCGCCTGGACCTGCCCAGCCTGGCCCCGGTGGAGGTCTGCTATCGCATTCAGGCCACCGACCTGAGCGTGCGCACCTGCCACCTCAACGCCGACCACGGTTTTCTGGCCCTGGCGGGCGTCGCCCTGCAGGTGGAGGGGGAGCGCTGGAGCCCCCATCGCCTCGAGCTCACCCTGCCGGAGGGCTGGCATCCCTTCCTCTCTCTGCCGGCCACGGAGGATGGTGCCTGGATCGCCGCCGATTTCGACCACCTGATCGACGCCCCGATCGAGGCCGGTCCCCATCCCTGCCACCGTTTTCCGGTGGCCGGCGTGCCGCACCTCTGGGTCACCTGGGGCGGCGATCTGCCCGCCGACGACGGCCGCTGGCTGGCGGATGTGGAGTCGGTCGCCCTGGCCTGCTGCCGCCTGATGGGGGTGGCCGCCCCCGCCAGCGACGGCTATCTGTTCGTGCTGCATCTGCTCGAGCAGGGCTATGGGGGCCTGGAGCACGACCATGGCTGCGTGCTGCAGTTCGGCCGACGCACCCTGGCGACGCCGGAGGGGAGGCGCCAGCTGCTGCAGCTGGTGGCCCATGAATACCTGCACCAGTGGAACGTGCGCCGGCTGCGACCCCGGGAACTGGTGCCGATCGACTACGACCGGGCCACGATCGTGTCGGGCCTCTGGTTCGCCGAAGGGGTCACCTCCTATTTCGATCAGCTGCTGCCCCAGGCCGCCGGTCTGGGCACCGAGGAGGAGCTGCTGGAGGATCTCGGCAAGGATCTGAGCCGGTACCGGCTCACTCCGGGCCGCTCGGTGCAGGGACTGCGGCAGAGCAGCGAAGAGGCCTGGGTGAAGCTGTACCGGCAGGACGCGTCCTCCGCCGACAGCCAGATCAGTTACTACCTCAAGGGGGCGGTGCTGGCGCTGATCCTCGATCTCCATCTTCGGCGTCACCAGGCCTGTCTGGCCCTGGTGCTCAGGCAGCTGTGGCGCAGCCATGGGGCCGTGGGCCGTGGCTACGGGGAAGCGGATCTGATCGCGGCCTTCGCCGACCACGCCGCCGATCTGTCTCTGCTGCTGCCCACCTGGCTCGAGAGCACCGAGGATCCACCCCTGGAGGACTACCTGGCGGACGTGGGCCTGCGGCTGCTGCCGGAAACAGCCAAGGAAGGGTTCCTGGGCTGGCAGCTGGAAGGCAGTGGCGAGCGGCCGATGCAGCTGCGCCGGGTGCAGCGGGATGGACCGGCCGAGGGGGCGGGCTTGCAGGTCGGGGATGAAGTGCTGGCCCTCGATGGCCTGCGGCTGCGCAGCCAGGAGGATCTGGTCGCCGCCCTCACCCCAGCCGACGCCGGCTCTGCGCCGCAGCGGCGGGAGTTGCTCTATTGCCGTGATGGCCGGGTTCGCACCACAGTGCTGCAGCCCGACCCGCCGGCCGTGAACCGTTGGCGTCTGGCTATCGATCCGCTGCTCGACGATGACCTGACCCGGGCGGCACGGCGGCGCTGGCTCTCACTGGAACCATGACGGCACCCCTGCGTCCCATGGTCCTGGCGGTGGCGGGTGCCGGGGTGCTCAGCCTGGGGGGACTCACCTGGCTCGCCCGTGACCTGTTCGGGGGGCCCGGCACGGCCGGTGGCAACAGCTCCCTGCTCGAACTGCTTGAGGAGATCCGCCAGTCTCCGGCCACCCGGGCGCGGGGCGCCCAGACGGCGCCAGCGCCCCCCGGCCAGGCCACCTGGCGGGCGCCCCTGGGGGGTTCCTGCCGCGCTGATCCCGGGGTGCGCCAGCGGCTCCGGGCCCTGGCCGCCAGCCTGCCGGCGGACACCGTCCGGCTGCGGATCGATCCGAGCAATTTCGGCGAACGCTTCCTGCAGGACGCCTACGGCCAGCCCGTCGATCCCACCCCCAGGGTGGTGGTGCTCCACGAAACCGTGTACGGCATCCAGTCGGCGATCAACACCTTCATGACCCCCCATCCCCGCGATGAGGACCAGGTGAGTTACCACACCCTGATCGGCCTGGATGGCCAGGTGGTGGAGGTGCTCGACCCCGCCAAGCGCGCCTTCGGATCAGGGAATTCGGCCTTCAACGGGAGCTGGGTGGTGACGAACCCCGAGGTGGGTGGCTCGATCAACAATTTCGCCCTGCACCTCAGCCTCGAGACCCCCCTCGACGGGGAGAACGAGGGGAGCGAACACAGCGGCTACACCGAGGCGCAGTACGACGCCCTGGCGATCGTGCTCAGCCAGTGGATGCGCCAGTTCTCCATCCCCCCGTCCAACATCACCACCCACCGGCACGTGGATCTCGGTGGGGAGCGCCTCGATCCCCGCAGCTTCGACTGGCGGGCCCTGCAGCTGCGTCTGGCGTCACTGGGCGTGCTCTGCTGAGCGGGTGTGCTCCGCTGAGGGAGCCGGCCGCTCAGATCATCGGGCTGGTCAGCGGTTTGCGGGTGCCGTAGAGCAGCTCATGCAGTTCCGGGTCCTGCATGTAGCGGAGGATCCGTCCGGGGTAGTCGAGCTTGCCGTTGTGGAGGTAGGAGAGGGTGGCCATGGCCTTGGCGTCGGCAGGGGAGGTGCTGGCCATCAGCGGCCGGTCGGCCGGCAACCCCAGGGCCTGCTTGAGGCGCACGAACTTGCCCACCAGCAGGCGGACGTTGTGGTCGGGGTCGAGCAGCTCCAGCCGGGCCTCCTCGATCTGATGGGGGGTGGCGTCGCTGGGGAGCAGGCCCTGCTTGACCAGTTCCCCCAGGCTCAGCTGGGCCGGCCCATGGGTGCTGAACAGGCCGCTCTGGGCGGCCAGGGGCAGATCCTCACCCGGCTTGGCGTGCTGCAGTTCATCGAAGAGGACGGCACACACCAGCATCGGATTGATCCGGTGGCGTCGGCTTTCGCTCAGGATCACCGGCCGCAGGTCCTGCAGCCGACCCAGGGTGTGGCGGCGGAGGGGTTGGAGCTGGTCGAGGCCGGCGGTGAACAGCTGGGCCAGCCGCGGCTGGGGGCCATGCACCCCGAAGCGGCGGTTCAGTTCCCGCAGTTCCTCGGAGCTGAAATCAATCGGGTCGGGGCGCTGCCCTTCACTGGTGAACCGGTTGGCGACCAGGCTGCGCGCACCATCGCCCCCGTCGTTGACGGCGACCGTGCCCAGCAGCGGGGAGTGGCCCAGGGAGAGCTGCGGCTGCCGGATCAGACCGCCGGCCGTGAGGCTACAGGCCGCCAGCAGGGAGGCCACCCGTGCCAGATCCCCCCGGCGTCGATGACGCGGGCGCTTGAGCTGGCCGCAACGGGGATGCAAAAGGTGAAGGTGTCTGACGGCGTCATTGTAAGGAAGAATTTCGTTTTTCCTGGTATCCGCGCACAGTCGGCCCGCTGTCCTCCAAAGACAACGGATGGCCACTTCGGTTCATCTGCTTGCCGAACGTGGAGGCTGCTGGATACGGTTCGGTGGCCCGTCCCGGCGCTTCAGGATCCATGTCCTCGCTCCCGCCGTTGAACGGCCAAGATTCCGCTGGCCTCTGGCAGCGATTCCAGCAGCTGCTCTGGCACGATCCCGACCTCGGCATCTGGCTCGACGTGAGCCGCATGGCCCTGGCCGACGACGATCTCGCCGCCCTCCAGGCCCCCTTCACGGCGGCGTTCTCGGCCATGGAGGCCCTGGAGGCCGGCGCCATCGCCAATGCCGATGAGCAGCGTCAGGTCGGCCATTACTGGCTGCGGGCCCCGGAGCTGACCCCGGACCCCGCCGTGGGGGCCGCCGTCGCCGTCGAGGTGGATCGCCTGGAAAGTTTCGGGCGCGAGGTGCTTGCCGGCACGATCACCGCCCCCGGCGGCGTGCCCTTCACCGATGTGCTCTGGATCGGGATCGGCGGTTCCGGACTGGGGCCCCTGCTGATGCTGCGGGCGCTGCAGGTGCAGGGGACGGGGCTGCCTTTCCACTTCTTCGACAACGTCGATCCAGAGGGGATGGCCCGCACCCTGGCCGGCCTGGGCCCCCGGCTGCGCACCACCCTGGTGGTGGTGGTGAGCAAGTCGGGCGGCACCCCCGAACCCCATCTGGGCATGGTGCAGGCCCGGGCCCGGCTGACGGCCGAGGGCGGCCAGTGGAGCGCCCAGGCGGTGGCCGTCACCATGGCCGGCAGCCGGCTGGATCAGGAGGCCCAAGCCTGCGGCTGGCTGCGGCGCTTCGACATGTTCGATTGGGTGGGCGGCCGCACCAGCATCACCAGCGCCGTGGGGCTGCTGCCCGCCGCCCTGATCGGTGCCGACCTGCGCGGCTTCCTGGAGGGGGCCGCCGCCATGGACCGCTGCACGCGGGTGCCGGAGGTGCGGGCCAATCCGGCGGCCCTGCTCGCCGCCGCCTGGTACGTGGCCGGCGACGGCCGCGGTCGCCGCGACATGGTGCTGCTGCCCTACCGGGATCGGCTGGAGGTGTTCAGCCGCTATCTGCAGCAGCTGGTGATGGAGTCCCTCGGCAAGAAGCTCGACCGCGACGGCAAGGTGGTGCACCAGGGGCTGGCGGTCTACGGCAACAAGGGCTCCACCGATCAGCACGCCTACGTCCAGCAGCTGCGCGACGGACTCGACAACTTCTTCGTCACCTTCATCGAGGTGCTCCACGATCCCGAGGAGATCGGGCCGATCGATGGCGAGACCCCGGGCGACTTCCTCGAGGGCTTCTTCCTCGGCACCCGCTCCGCCCTCACCGAGCAGGGCCGCCAGAACCTCTCCATCACCCTGCGCCACTGCGATGCCCGCTCGCTCGGGGCGCTGATCGCCCTGTTCGAGCGGGCGGTAGGGCTCTACGGCGAGCTCATCAACGTCAACGCCTACCACCAGCCCGGGGTGGAGGCGGGCAAGCAGGCGGCCGCCGGGATTCTCTCCCTCCAGAGCCGGGTGGAACAGCTCCTGGCCGATGGCCGGCCCCGCAACCTGGCGGCGATTCAGGAGGAGCTGGAGCTGGAGGCCGCCGAGCCGGTGTTCTGGATCCTGCGCCACCTCTGCGGCAACGACCGCGGCTACCGGGCCGAGGGCGACTGGGGCCAGCCGGACGCGCTCCGCTTCCAGCACACCTGATAGGTTTCAGGTCTTTCCCATGATCCGATCCCGTGCTGCGGTGGCCTGGGCGGCCGGTCAGCCGCTGGAGGTCACCGAGATCGACGTGGAGGGCCCCCGCGCCGGTGAGGTGCTGCTGCGGGTGGTGGCCACGGGCGTCTGCCACACCGATGCCTACACCCTCTCCGGGGCGGATCCCGAAGGCCTGTTCCCTGCCGTGCTCGGCCATGAGGGGGGCGCGATCGTGGAGGAACTGGGGCCCGGGGTCACCTCCCTGGCGGTGGGGGACCACGTCATCCCGCTGTACACCCCCGAATGCCGGGCCTGCAGCTTCTGCCTCTCCGGCAAGACCAACCTCTGCCAGGCGATCCGCGCCACCCAGGGGCGCGGGGTGATGCCCGACGGCACCAGCCGTTTCTCCCGCAACGGCCAGTCGATCGCCCACTACATGGGCACCTCCACGTTCTCGGAATACACGGTGGTGCCGGAGATCGCCGTCGCCAAGATCGGCCGGGAGGCGCCGCTGGAGAAGGTCTGCCTGCTGGGCTGCGGCGTCACCACAGGCATCGGCGCCGTGCTCAACACCGCCAAGGTGGAGCCGGGCAGTTCGGTGGCCGTCTTCGGGCTCGGCGGCATCGGCCTGGCGGTGATCATCGGCGCGGTGATGGCCGGGGCCGAACGGATCATCGGCATCGACACCAACCCGGCCAAGTTCGGAATCGCCGGGCAGCTCGGGGCCACCGAATGCATCAACCCCGCTGACTTCGAGGCGCCGATCCAGGAGGTGGTGATCGATCGCACCGATGGCGGCGTCGATTATTCCTTCGAATGCATCGGCAACGTGGGGGTGATGCGCGCCGCCCTGGAGTGCTGCCACAAGGGCTGGGGCGAATCCACGATCATCGGGGTGGCCGGAGCCGGCCAGGAGATCGCCACCCGACCCTTCCAGCTGGTGACGGGCCGGGTGTGGCGCGGCTCGGCCTTCGGGGGCGTGAAGGGCCGCACCGAGCTGCCGGGTTACGTGGAGCGCTTCCAGCGGGGGGAGATTCCCCTCGACACCTTCATCACCCACACCATGGGCCTCGAGGACATCAACCGGGCCTTCGATCTGATGCACGAAGGCAGGAGCATCCGTTCGGTGATTCACTTCTGAGCCCCCTCCACCCATCCGCGGCCCGATGCTCGACCTGCTGTCCGAAAACCGCTGCTTCGGCGGCCTGCACCGGCGCTACCGGCACCACTCGCGTCAGCTCGACTGCACGATGGGCCTGGCGGTGTTCCTGCCGCCCCGGGCCCTCGATGGCACCCGGGTGCCCGCCCTCTACTGGTTGTCGGGCCTCACCTGCACCGAAGAGAACTTCATGCAGAAGGCCGGTGCCCAGCGGCTGGCGGCCCAGCTCGGCCTGGCCCTGCTGGCGCCCGACACCAGCCCGCGGGGGGAGGAGGTGCCTGGCGATCCCGAGGGGGCCTGGGACTTCGGCCATGGGGCCGGTTTCTATCTCAACGCCACCGAGGAGCCCTGGCGGCGTCACTACCGGATGCACGACTACGTGGTGGAGGAGCTGCCCGGGTTCCTGGAAAACCATCTGCCCCTCAACGACGTCAGGGGCATCAGCGGCCATTCCATGGGGGGCCATGGGGCCCTGGTGGCGGCGTTGCGCCATCCCGGTCGCTACCGCTCCGTTTCCGCTTTCGCACCGATCTGCCACCCCTCGGCCTGTCCCTGGGGGCAGAAGGCCTTCACGGGCTACCTGGGTCCGGATCCGGCGGCCTGGGCCCCGTGGGATGCCACTCTGCTGCTCCCGCACGCCTCCGAACGGCTCCCCCTGCTGGTGGATCAGGGCGGTGCCGATCCGTTCCTGGCCAGCGAGCTGCGGCCCCACGACCTGGAGGCGGCGGCCGCCGCCAGCGGCCATCCCCTCACCCTCCGCCTTCAGGAGGGTTACGACCACAGCTATTTCTTCGTGGCCAGCTTCATCGACGACCACCTGCGCCACCACGGCGCCGCCCTGCTCGGCTGAGCTCAGGGCACCTGACGGACCTCAGGGCACCAGATTGACGAGCTTGCCGGGCACCACGATCACCCGCCGCGGCGGCTGACCCTCCAGCCAGCGCCGGGCCACGTCGCTGTCGAGGGCCAGCCGCTCCAGGGTGGCGGCGTCGGCATCGGCGGGCACGTCCAGGCTGCCGCGCATCTTGCCCTTCACCTGGATCACCAGGGGAATGGTGTCCCGCACCAGGGCCTGCGGATCCAGCGAAGGCCAGGGCTGGCGATGGACGCTGGTGTCGGCCGTGAACTCGGCCGCTTCACCACCACCGCTGAGTTTCTGCCAGAGCACCTCGGCCAGGTGGGGGGCGAAGGGGGCCAGCAGCGTCAGCAGGGTGCGCAGGCCTTCGAGGGCCACCCCGTCACCGACCCGCTCCAGGTGGGTGGTGAGGGCATTGCTGAGCTTCATCAGCTCCGAGACGGCGGTGTTGAGCTGGAGCTCACCCTGGAGGTCTTCGCTGATGGCGCTGATCGCCGTGTGGACGGCCCGGCGCAGCTCCCGCTCCTCGGCGCTCAGGGCCGCAGGATCCAGGGGCCCGGAGGCTCCGTTGCCTCCGGGGGCCAGCACCAGGCCGCGGGCGAGGGCCGCCTCCCCCAGGCGCCAGAGCCGCTGCAGGAAGCGGTACTGACCTTCCACATCGGCGTCATCCCACTCCAGATCCTTCTCGGGAGGGGCCTTGAACAGGATGAACATCCGGGCGGTGTCGGCGCCGTAGCGGTCGATCACCACCGCAGGATCGACACCGTTGTGCTTCGACTTCGACATCTTTTCGTAGAACACCTCCAGCACCTCGCCGCTGTGGGGATCGCGGGGGTCGGTGGGGTCGCTCACATCGGCCGGGGCGATGTACTGGCCGGTGGTGGCATTGCGGTAGGTGATCCCCTGGACCATCCCCTGGGTGAGCAGGCGGGTGAAGGGTTCCGAGAAGCCCAGCAGGCCCCGGTCGCGCAGCACCTTGGTGAAGAAGCGGGAATAGAGCAGGTGCAGGATGGCGTGCTCGATGCCGCCCACGTACTGATCCACGGGCAGCCAGCGGTCGACGGCGCTGCGGCCGAAGGGCAGGGCCGTGTTGTGGGGATCGCTGTAGCGCAGGTAATACCAGGAGGAGCACATGAACGTGTCCATGGTGTCGGTCTCCCGCTGGGCGGGGGCGCCGCAGCAGGGGCAGGGAACGTTCACCCAGCTCTCCAGGCGGGCCAGGGGGGTGCCCCCCTTGCCGCTGAGGGGCACGTCGCGGGGCAGCTCCACCGGCAGCTGGTCCTCGGGGACGGGCACCACGCCGCAGCTGTCGCAGTGGATCACGGGGATCGGACAGCCCCAGTAGCGCTGACGGGAGATCAGCCAGTCGCGCAGGCGGTACTGGATCCGGCCCTGGCCCCAGCCCTCGGCTTCGGCGGCCGCGATGATCCGCTGCTTCGCCTCGCTGCTGGCCAGACCGTCGAACCGGCCTGAGTGGATCAGGATGCCGGGCTCGGTCCAGGGGCCACCCTCGTAGGCGTGGGGGTCGGACCCCTCCGGGATCACCACCTGCCGCACCGGCAGTTCGTACTGGCGGGCGAACACGAAGTCCCGCTGGTCGTGGGCCGGCACCCCCATCACGGCACCGGTGCCGTAGTCGGCCAGCACGTAGTCGGCGATCCACACGGGGATGGGCTCGCCCGTGGCGGGATTGCGGACCAGGGCCCCGATCGGGACGCCCCGTTTGGGCCGGTCCTCGGCGATCCGCTCCTGCTCGCTCTGGCGCGAGACCAGATCGCTGAAGGCCTCGACCGAGAGGCGGCAGTCGTCCTGGGTGAGGTCGGCGACGAGGGGATGCTCGGGCGCCAGCACCAGGTAGGTGGCGCCGCAGAGGGTGTCCGGGCGGGTGGTGAACACCGCGATCGCACGGCCGTCGAGGCTGTCGCCATCGGCGGAAAGCAGCGGGAACTGGAGCTCGGCCCCCAGGGAGCGGCCGATCCAGTTGGCCTGCATGGTGCGCACCCGCTCCGGCCAGCCCTCCAGCGTGGGCAGGTCGTCGAGCAGGGCTTCGGCGTAGGCGGTGATCTTCAGGAACCACTGCCGCAGCCGGCGCTTCTCCACCAGGGCGCCGGAACGCCAGGAGCGGCCCTCGCCATCCACCTGCTCGTTGGCCAGCACCGTCTGGTCGACGGGATCCCAGTTGACGGTGGCCTCCTTGCGGTAGGCCAGGCCGGCCTCCAGGAACTGGAGGAACAGCCACTGGGTCCAGCGGTAGTAATCGGCGTGGCAGGTGGCCACCTCCCGGTCCCAGTCGATCGACAGCCCCAGGCGCTTCAGCTGATCGCGCATCTGGGCGATGTTGCGGTCGGTCCAGGCGCCGGGATCGACGCCGCGCTCGATGGCCGCGTTCTCCGCCGGCAGCCCGAAGGCATCCCAGCCCATCGGATGCAGCACCCGGTGGCCCCGCATCCGGGCCGCCCTGGCGATCACGTCGGTGATCACGTAGTTGCGGACGTGCCCCATGTGCAGGCTCCCCGAGGGATAGGGGAACATCGACAGGGCATAGAAGGGCGGCGACCCGTCGTCGGTTTCGCTGGGGGTGTCGTGCAGACCCAGGCGCTCCCAGAGGTTCTGGCAGCGCTCTTCGATCGCAGCGGGCTGGTAGCGGGAGGTTTCGTTCACAGGGGGCTCAGTTCAGGGCCCGCAGCAGGGCGATGGCGTCCCGGTTGATCAGGATCAGGGGCGTGCCGGGTTCCACGTTGAGGGCGATGCAGTGGTTGTCCTGCCAGCGGATGATCCCATCAAGCTCCGTACCGGAGAGCAGCACGACGTTGACCGGCGTGCGGATGCGGATCAGTTCCTGGACATGGCGGACGCTGGGAAGGCTCGTGTCGAGTCGGGGACCCTTTCGCTCGAAGTAGCTCTGCATAAGATCGACCCCTCACCTCACGGCACAAAGGAACGGTGTTCCAGTTCAGCAAGTACCAGGGTTTGGGAAATGATTTCCTGCTCCTCGACGGTCGCAGCTTAGAGGATGGGGATGACGCGCTCGGCCTCACTCCCGAGGCGGTGCAGCGCTTGTGCGACCGTCGCTTCGGTGTCGGCGCCGATGGCGTCATCCTGGCCTTGCCACCCCAGGGGGACGGCGAACTGCGGATGCGGATCTTCAACGCCGACGGCACCGAGCCGGAGATGTGCGGCAATGGGATCCGCTGCCTGGCCCGTTTCCTGGCCGACAGCGACGGTGATGCCGCCCCCCGCCACTGGCAGGTGGAGACCCTGGCGGGACGGATGGTGCCGGCCCTGGAGCCCGATGGCCGCATCCGCGTCGACATGGGGCCGCCGTTCCTGGAGCCAGAGTCCATCCCCACCACCCTGGAGATGGGGCCGGCGGGGCTGCCGGTGGGCGAACTGGAGGTGCGGGGTCAGCGGCTGTCCGTCGCCGCCACGGGCATGGGCAACCCCCATGCGGTGGTGCCCGTCGCCGACGTGGCGGCCATCGATCTGGAGGGGCTCGGCGCCGCCCTCGAGGTGCATGGGGCCTTCCCGGCCCGCACCAATGTCCATTTCGTCCAGGTGATCGCGGCCGACCACCTGGTGATGCGGGTCTGGGAGCGGGGCGCGGGCCCCACCCTGGCCTGCGGCACCGGTGCCTGCGCCACTTTGGTGGCCTGTCACCTGCTGGGGCTGGTGGAGCGTCGGGCCCGTCTGGATCTTCCCGGGGGCCCCCTGGAGATCGACTGGGACGAGCGCAGCGGCCACGTCTTCATGACCGGTCCGGCCGAAGCCGTCTTCGATGGGGTGGTGACCCCCGAGCTGCTGGAAGGGGTGATGGGGTCTGCGGAGCCCGCCGCCATCCCGGCCCCGGCCCAGGCCTCACCCCCGCCACCGGCCCCGGTTGCCGAAACCGCCACGGCCGTGGCCGGCGGCATCGACTGCGCCACGGCCTGCGTCCGCGGCTGCATCCGGCCGGAGGCCTGCGCCAGTGCCGCCGACCGGGCCCGGGTGGCCGCCCTGCTGGAGGGCCGCTCCCTCGACGATCTGCTCACCCTGGCCAGTGAGTCACTCGAGGCCCGCACCCGCCACCGCAGCCTCCGTGACGACGCCCCTTCCGCCTGAGGCACTGGCCACCCCGGATGTCGGGGGCGGGCTCTATCTCGACGCCTGCGCCACCAGCCCGCCGGCTGCGGAGGTGCTGGCGGCGATGGCCCTCGCCACCGCCGAGGCCTGGGCCAATCCCTCCAGCCTGCACCGCTATGGACTGGCGGCGGCCGATCGGCTGGAGCGCAGCCGCCAGAGCCTGGCCGCCGGGCTCGGCTGCCATGGCGACGAGCTGGTGGTGGTGTCGGGGGGCAGCGAGGCGATCCATCTGGCCCTGCTTGGCGCGGCGGCCCCATTGGCCCCGGGGCGCCTGCTGCTCTCGGCGGTGGAACATCCGGCCAGCCTGGCCGCCGCTGCGCAGCTGGTGGAGCGCGGCTGGCAGCTGGAGCTGATCCCGGTGGACGGTCGTGGCGTGGTGGATCTGAATGCCCTGGCGGAGCTGCTGGTCCCACCCACCCGGATGGTGTCGGTGCTCTGGGGCCAGAGCGAGGTGGGTTCCCTCCAGCCCATCGAAGCGATCGGAGCCCTCTGCCGGGAGGTCGGGGTGCTGTTCCACGTCGATGCGGTGCAGGTGGTGGGGCATCAGCCGGTCGACTTCTCCCGCCTGCCGGTCGATCTGCTCAGTTGCGCCGCCCACAAGCTCCAGGGTCCCCGGGGGGTGGGGGCCCTGCTGGTGCGGCGGGGACTGGGGCTGGGGCCCCTGATCGGCGGCGTGCAGGAGGGGGGGCGCCGGGGCGGCACCGAAGCGGTGCCGCTGGTGGCCGGCTTCGCCGCTGCCCTTGAGCTGGCGACGGCCCGGCTGGAGGCCCATGGCGGGACCGATCCGATCGCGGCCCGGCGCGATGCCCTGCTGGCCTCCCTGCTGGCGCTGCAAGGGGTGCGCCTGAGCGGGCCGCTCCCCGGCGATCCCGCCGGTCGTCTGCCCCATCACATCAGCCTGCTGGTGAGCGATGACGACGGCAGGCCCCTGCCCGGCCGCCCCCTGGTGCGGGCGCTGGCCCGGCTGGGCCTGGCGGTCAGCAGCGGCTCGGCCTGCACCAGTGCCGGCGGCGGATCGGGGGCCAGTGCCGTCCTGCTGGCGATGGGCCATGGGCCGGAGGTGGCTGCCAGTGGCCTGCGCCTCAGCCTGGGTCCCTGGCTGGAGCAGGTCAGCCTCGAGGGGGTGCCCGGAGCGCTCGAGCAGGCCCGTCGCGCCGTGGCGGCGGATCGGCTGCCGGGCTGACTGGTTAAGGTCCGCTCACGACTCCGGGGATCCGATGCTGCCCGCCAACCTGCGCACCGCCGAAGTCGAGGCCCTGGGCGCGTTGCGATCGGCCCTCGCCACCCAGTCGGCCGGCCGCTGGACCGTGGAGCTGCGCTTTGAGGGTCTGCGGCTGATGCCGGTCGTGCTGCGACTGTGCGAACGCCTGGCCGAGGAACGGGATGACCTGCGCCTGCTGTTTCCGGATGCCGGTGCCGCCGCCCTGGCCCGCCGCGATGCCCCCGCGATGGCGGCGCGCCTGGGCAGTTTCTCCGACCAGCGGCGCCGGCAGCAGCAGGAACCATCGGTCGGCACCCTGCTGCTGGTGGGGGCCAGCCAGGCGGAATACGCCGAGGTGGAGGCGGTGTGCGGCGCCCATGAGGGCAGCGTGGTGCTGATCAATTCCGCCCTGGAGGACGCCGCCGTGGGCATCGGCAGCGTGGCGCGCCAGCGGCGCCGCGGCTTCCTGGCCGGCTGGCGGCCGGCCTATGCCCTGCTGCCCCTGGCGGGCCGGGCCCTGCGGCTGGCCCATCCCGGTGACTGGGAGCTTTATCGCCTCGATCCCGACGGTTACCGGCTGGCAGGTCGTTTCGAGCAGAAGCCCGATGCCGAACAGCAGGACCTGGCCCTGGCCGGCCGCTCCGAACCGGGGCTGGGCAGCAACCTGCGGGCCCTGGGGCAGCTGATCGAGGACCTTCAGAACTGAGGCCGGCCCGTCTGGGCGGCAGATCGCTGCGGCTGGTGGATCCCGGAAAGGCTGCGTACACTTCGCTGGCTTTCCTGTGCCCATGTCCACCGAATCGCCCAAGTCCCGTTCCTGGAGCCTCGTCGATCTCGGCGCCGCTGCCGCCGCCCTGCTGGCGGTGGTCGGGGTGATCTGGACGCCGCGGCTCAGCGGTGCGGTCGCCAAGGCCACCGGAGCCCTGCAGCCCGTCACCGTGATGGTGGATGTGCGGGGCGCCTCCGCCGCCGATCCCGTCGGGCTCCTCGAAGCGGCCCGCAAGGAAGGCAAGGTGTCGATCGTGATCCGCAACGAGCCCCACGGCAGCGTCACCATCAAGGAGATCCTGCCCATGCCCCGGGTCATCTCCACCCTCACCCCGGACGGGAAGGTGGTGAGCGCTCCTGACCCCAACCAGAAGACCTTCAGCACCTTCGACGGTCGCTTCGTTCTCGAGGGCCAGGGACAGCGCACCGGTGGTGGTGTGGTGTTCGGCAACCAGACCATCAAGATCGGCGCCCCGATCGAACTCGAGGGGGCCAACTACCGCTTCAACGGCACTGTCACCGATGTCAAGCTCGGATCGTCCTGAGATGACAACCTCCCCCCGCCAGCCAGGCCAGCGGCCCCACCTGCCCCGACGCCTCGGGACCCTGTCGCTGCTGGTCCCGGCCTTCGTCGGTCCCCTGGCCCTGGCGGGGTGGACCCAGACCGGCCCTGCCCTGCCCGGACCGGATCAGGGCCGGTTCGTGCCGGTGGCGGCCCTGCCGCTGCCGCCACCGCCGGTCGCCATGCCACGGCTGGCCAGCGTCGTCAGCTGCCCGTCGCTGCAGCAGCAGCTGTTCTCGGCCCTGGCCGGTGAGCAGGCCGTCTGGAGCGTCACCGTGGCCGATGGCAGCGGCCGCCTGCTGGCGGATGTCAACGGCCTGCGGCCCCGCACGCCCGCCTCCAACCAGAAGCTCATCAGCACGGCCTTCGCCCTCGATCGCCTCGGCCCCGATTACCGCCTCAGCACCCAGCTGTGGCAGCTGCAGGACGGCACCCTGCGGCTCACCGGCCAGGGGGACCCCGATCTGGCCCTGCCCCAGCTGCAGCGTTTCGCCCAGCTCGCCTCCAGCGCCGCCAGCGCCTCGCCGGGCACCCCCGTCCGGTTCGAGCTGGCGGAGGAGGCCTCCCAGGACTGGTGGCCCAGGGGTTGGAATGAGGCCGATCGCTACCTCGCCTACGGCGCTCCGATCACCCGCCTGGCCGTCACCAGCAACGCCATCGACGAGGCGGTGACCAACCCGCCTTCAAGGCTGCAGACCCTGCTGCGCCGCAGCCTGGCCCAGCAGGGCGGCTCCAAGGTGCAGCTGGCCCTCGTGTCGGCGCGCCAGCCCGTACCCAGCGGTGCCGTGCTGCTGCACGAGGAGCCTTCCACGTCGATGCATGGCCTGCTCAGCCTGGCCAACACCGACAGCCACAATTTCACCGCCGAGGTGCTGCTGCGCCAGGCCGCCGGCACCTGGGACGTGGCCGAGGCCAGCCGCCGGGAGTTCCTCTGGCTCAACGAGCAGGGCCTGCCCCTGGAGGGCGTGCGGATCGCCGATGGCAGCGGTCTCGACCGCTCCAATCGCGTCACCAGCCGCTTTCTGGCGGCCCTGCTGCTGCGCATGGACCACCATCCCTACGCCCGCGATTACGTGAGTTCCCTGGCGATCGCCGGACGTCGCGGCACCCTGCGCAACCTCTACAAGGGAACCTCCCTCGACGGCCAGCTGTTCGGCAAGACCGGCACCCTCACCGGCGTACGCGCCATCAGCGGCGTGCTCCAGACGAGCGCCGGACCTCGTTACTTCAGTGCCATCTCCAATGGCGCCAGTCAGCCCAACACCACGATCGGCCGGATGCTGCGTCAGGTTCAGGACGTGAGCCTCTGCGGGCCCCTGTCCTGAACCGTCAGGCGGGGCCAGACTTCAGCTGGCCAGACCGCGGGTCTGCTCCCTGCCCATGCGGCGGGCGGCACGGCGGGCCCGGCTGATCGGTCCGTTCTCCAGGGGGATGGGCGCTTCGGGGGTGCGGACGGCACCGGGTGCTTCCTGGGCCTGCATCTTCACCAGTTCCCTGCGGCCCCCGAGCACCACCTGGCTGAGTTCCTTGAGGCGCACCTCCAGCTCGCCCAGCACCTGCTCGGCATAGCGGTTGGCCCCCTCCTGGATGGCGGCGGCCTCCTGACGGCTGCGCGTCACCAGGGCATCGCACTGCTGCTGGGTCTGCTGGCGGAACTGCAGGGCGTCGGCATGCAGGCGCTCGGCTTCCGCCTGGCTCTCCCGCTGGATGCGGAGACCCTCCTGCCGGATGCCCTCCAGCTCCTGCAGGGCCTGGGCCCGGGAACGCTCGTGCTGTTCGAGCAGCTGGCGGTTGCGTTCGGCTGCTTCCTGCTCGAGGTGCTGGCGACGGGTCTGGGCCTCCTGCTCCAGCTGCTGGCGGCGGCCGGCGAACTGCTGCTCGAACTGGGCCAGGCGGGCCTGGTGCTCCTGTTCGGTCTGGGCCACCTGCTGGCGGGCCTGAAGCAGCATCTGCTCGCACTGGTGCCGGGCCTGTTCCCGCTGCTCCGTCACCTGGCGCTCCGCCTCCTGGCGGATGGCGGCCGCATTGATCAGCTGCTCCCGTTCGCGCCGGGCCTGGGTGACGATCTCCTCGGCCTGGAGCCGCGCCTTCTCGATGAACTCCTCCCGCTGGCGCAGCAGGTCCTCGGCCTGGGAGATCTGGGCGGGCAGGGACTCCCGCAGGGTGTCCATCATCTCGATGGCGTCCTGCTCGTTGACGAGCCTGCCGCCGCTGAAGGGGATGCGGCTGCCGTCGAGAACGATGTCCTCCAGCTGGTCGAGCTGATCGAGAACGGTGATGCGGACCTCAGCCATATCGGGTGTCGGGAGCGGCTGCTCGATTAAAGAGCTTCTCCAGGTCGATCGCCACTCCCGGCGGGACCATGTGACCGATATCACCACCGAAGCGGGCCACCTCCTTCACCACCGAGCTGCTCAGAAAGCTGTGGTGGGCAGAGGTGGCCATGAACAGGGTCTCCACCAGGGGGGCGAGGCTCTGGTTGGTGTGGGCGATCTGGAGTTCGAATTCGAAATCACTCATGGCCCGCAGGCCCCGCAGGATCACCTTGGCGCCGCAGGCCTGGGCGTAGTTCACGGTGAGGCCGTCGAAGTGGCCCACCTCGATCCCGGGGATGGCATGGGTGGCGCGGCGGATCTGCTCCAGCCGCTGATCGAGGGAGAAGCTGGGCTGCTTGGCCGGATTCATCAGCACCGCCACCACGATGCCGTCGAAGAGGCGGGCCGCCCGCTCGATCAGGTCGAGGTGACCGAGGGTGAGGGGGTCGAAACTGCCCGGGTAGAGAGCCTTCATGCCCCCAGCCTATGGAGACGGGCTGCGGGGGCCGCTTCCTAGAGTCGACCCATCTCCGCCGCCCGACCCTGCCATGACCGACGCTGTTCTGGATGCGGCTGCCAAGAAGGTCCTGCTGCGCAAGATCCCCCACGGTGTGTTCATCTGCGGCGTGGCCGAAGGCGAGGATGTGAACGGCTTCACCGCCAGCTGGGTCACCCAGGGCTCCTTCGAGCCCCCGCTGGTGGTGATGGCCGTGCGGGCCGATTCCACCAGCAACGGCATGATCCAGCGCACCGGCCGCTTTTCGCTCAACGTGCTGGCCGCCGACCAGAAGGATCTGGCGGCCGTGTTCTTCAAACCCCAGAAGGGGATCGGCGGCCGTTTCGACGCGGCCCCGTTCCAGCTGGGCAGCCTGGGCCTGCCGATCCTGTCCGATGCGCTCGGGGGCGTGGAGTGCACCCTGGTGGGTCAGGTGGCCCACGGCGACCACACGGTGTTCGTGGGGGAGGTGAAGACGGCGACGCTGCACCGCGATGCCCCGGCCCTGGAGCTCTCCGCCACCGGCTGGCAGTACGGCGGTTGAGGCCGGGCCATGGCTGAGCCGGACGCCGCGGGCGGCCCCCTGCTGCTGAGCCCCGAACGCCTGGCGGCGCGGCTGAGGCATCTGCCCGCCGAACCGGGCTGCTACCTGATGCGGGACGGGGGCGATCGCATCCTCTACATCGGCAAGTCGAAGAGCCTGCGTTCCCGGGTGCGCAGCTACTTCCGCGACTCCCACGACATCAGTCCCCGCATCGCCCTGATGGTGCGGCAGGTCCACGAGATCGAGTTCATCGTCACCGACAGCGAGGCGGAGGCGCTGGCGCTGGAGTCGAACCTGATCAAGAACCACCAGCCGCACTTCAACGTGCTGCTGAAGGACGACAAGAAATATCCCTACCTGTGCATCACCTGGAGCGAGCCCTACCCGCGGATCTTCATCACCCGCCGTCGCCGGCTGCGCTCCCCCCTCGACCGCTTCTACGGGCCCTACGTGGATGTGGGTCTGCTGCGCCGCACCCTGGCGATCGTCAAGCGGGTGTTTCCGCTGCGCCAGCGCCCCCAGCCCCTCTACCGCGACCGCACCTGCCTCAACTACGACATCGGCCGCTGCCCGGGGGTGTGCCAGGAAAAGATCGGCTCCGAGGCTTACCACGACATCCTGCGGCGGGTGGCGATGGTGTTCCAGGGGCGCAATGACGAACTGCTGGGCCTGCTGCACGGGCAGATGGAGCGCTATGCCGAACGGCTTGACTTCGAGGCGGCCGCCCGGGTGCGCGACCAGCTGCAGGGCCTCGAGCAGCTGACCGCCGACCAGAAGATGAGCCTGGGGGACAGTTCCGTCAGCCGCGACGTGATCGCCCTGGCGGCCGATGAGCGGGTGGCGGCGGTGCAGATCTTCCAGATGCGCGCCGGCAAGCTGGTGGGCCGGCTCGGCTACACCGCCGATGCGGCGATCGCCACCCCCGGCCAGGTGCTGCAGCGGGTGGTCGAGGAGCACTACAGCCAGGTGGAGGCGGTGGAGATCCCCCCCGAGCTGCTGCTGCAGCATCCATTGCCCGCCCAGGAGCTGATCGCCGACTGGCTGGCGGAACGGCGCGGTCGGCGGGTGAAGCTGGCCGTGCCCCAGCGGCAGCAGAAGGCGGACCTGATCGAGCTGGTGGTGCGCAACGCCGGCTTCGAACTGGCCCGGGCCCAGCGGGGGGCCGAGCAGCAGCTGCTGGCCACCGAGGACCTGGCCCAGCTGCTGGAGCTGCCGGTGGCGCCCCGCCGCATCGAGGGCTACGACATCAGCCACATCCAGGGCAGCGATGCGGTGGCTTCCCAGGTGGTGTTCATCGACGGCCTGCCGGCACGGCAGCACTACCGCAAGTACCGGATCCAGAGCAGCAGCATCCGTTCCGGCCACTCCGACGACTTCATGGCCATGGCGGAGATCATGCGCCGGCGGTTCCGGCGCTGGGCCCAGGCCAAGGCGGAGGGGGCCGACCTGGTGCAGCTGCGCCGCGCCGCCGCCACGGCCCTGCACACCGACGGCCTCAACGACTGGCCGGACGTGGTGATGATCGACGGCGGCAAGGGCCAGCTCTCGGCCGTGATGGAGGCCCTGCGGGAACTGAACCTGCACGAGGACCTGGTGGTCTGCTCCCTGGCCAAGCAGCGGGAGGAGGTGTTCCTGCCCGGCGCACGGGAGCCCCTCGACACGGAGGCCGACCAGCTGGGGGTGCAGCTGCTGCGCCGCCTGCGGGATGAGGCCCACCGATTTGCGGTGAGCTACCACCGCCAGCAGCGGGGTGAGCGGATGAAGCGCTCCCGCCTCAGCGACATCGCCGGCCTGGGGCCGAAGCGGGTCAAGGACCTGCTGGCCCACTTCCGCTCCATCGATGCCATCCAGCTGGCCAGCCCCGAGCAGATCGCCGCCGCCCCCGGCATGGGGCCGGCCCTGGCCCGGCAGGTGTGGGAGTACTTCCATCCTGCCGGCGACGGCGACGGCGACGGCCCCGCCCGGGCCATCGAGCAGCCCCTGGAGCTGGCGGGATGAACCGCTGGCTGGGCTGGTTCGTGGCCGGGGCCCTGGTGCTGCTGGTCGCCCTGGGGCCGTTGCCGGCCCAGGATCGGGCGGTGACCGCAGCCCCGGGCCTCTGCGTCGGCCCGGTCTGCGGCGACGAGATCAGCCGCAGCGCCAGGCACCACTGGCAGCTGCGGCTGCGCATCAGCGACCAGGATCGCCACGTCGAACGCGTCGTGGTGGATTGCCGCGATGGTGTCATCAGTCCGCTTCAGGGACCGGTGGAGCGGGGCCACGCCGCGGCGGTGGCCCGCCGACTCTGCCGGCTGGTGGAGGCGGCAGGCTGAACGCGGCCGGCGCGGCCGTGATGCGTTGGTGTCTGCGACTTAGATTTCTGCCCAAGGCCGGCCGGCGGATGCCATGACCACCCAGCTCCTTTTTTACAACGAGGTGGTGCCGATCTCGGCGGAGCGCCACGGCAACTGGCATGTTCGGGAGCTGAAGGACTATTCCTTCACCAACAAGGTCAATTCGGTGCCGCTCACGGCAGTGGAATTCCTGAATGCGTCGTCGGATTTTCCGATCGTGTTCGCCGGCGATGAAGAAGCGGTGATGCCGGTGCTGCTGCTCGGCATGCGCAATGCCGAGAATGTGTTCATCGGCTCCGATGGCAGCTGGGAGGGCAAGTACATCCCGGCGTTCATCCGCCGTTATCCCTTCGTCTTCTCGCGCTCGGAAGATGGCGAGAATTTCTTCCTCTGCATCGACGAGACCTATCCCGGTTTCAACCAGGTCGGCGATGGCCCCGCCCTGATCGGGGAGGATGGCAAGGCCAGCGACTACACCCAGGGGGTGCTCAAGTTTCTCAGCCAGTATCAGGCGGAGTTCGGCCGGACGCAGGCGTTCTGCAAGAAGCTCAAGGATCTCAATCTGCTCGAGCGCAAGCAGGTGGAAGCCAGCCTCCCCAACGGCGAGACGATGTCACTGACCGGCTTCCACACGGTGGATCGTTCCCGCCTGAACACCCTTTCCTCTGAAGCGATCGTGGATCTGGTGCGCAGCGGCGCCTATGAACTGATCTGCCACCATCTGGCCTCCCTGCGCAACTTCAACGTGCTCCGCGATCGCATCAGCGAGGCCCATCCCTAGGGTGAGTCGTCGCCGGCCAGGCCATCGCCGTACCCTTGGCCCCTGATCCTTCCTCCCCCCGTGCTCCCCTTCCCCCCCGAGGCCTACCTCTGGTTCAAGACCCTGCACATCGTGGGGGTGGTGGTGTGGTTCGCCGGGCTGTTCTACCTGGTGCGCCTGTTCATCTATCACGTGGAGGCCGCCGAGCTGGAGCCGCCGCTGCGGCAGGCCTTCGAGGCCCAGTACGGGCTGATGGAGCGTCGCCTGGCCAACATCATCACCACCCCAGGCATGGTGGTGGCCGTGGCCATGGCGGTGGGCCTGCTGCTGGCGGAGCCCCTGTGGCTGAAGCAGACCTGGATGCACGCCAAGCTGGCCGTCGTGGCGGGCCTGCTCGCCTACCACCACCTCTGCTACCGGCTGATGGGCCAGCTGCAGCGCGGTGAATGCCAGTGGAGCGGCCGCCAGCTGCGGGCCCTCAATGAACTGCCCACCCTGATGCTGGTGCTGGTGGTGATGCTGGTGGTGTTCAAGAACCAGTTCCCCACCGGTGCCGCCACCTGGTTCCTCGTGGCCCTGGTGGTGTTCATGGCCGCTTCGATTCAGTTGTATGCCCGCTGGCGGCGACTGCGCGCCGAACGGCTGGCCCAGCAGGAGAGCGGCGGTGCTGCGGCCTGAAGCGCTCACCCATCCCCTCACACCGGTGCTGCGGCAGGTGGAAGCAGGCAGCTGTCCGCACCGCCTCAATTTCCACTGCCACACGATCTTCAGCGACGGCAGCCTCCATCCGGTGGATCTGGCGGCGGAGGCCGTGGCGATCGGCCTGGAGCACCTGGCGGTCACCGACCACCATGCCCTCGCTGCCCATGGCGCCATTGCCGAGGCCCTGGAGGAGCACCGCCAGCGGGGGCGAGCGATCCCGACCCTCTGGCGGGGCGTCGAGATCAGCTGCCTGCTCGAGGGCTGCCTTGTCCATGTGCTGGGGCTGGGGTTTGCCGAGGAACACCCGTCGCTGCATCCCTATCTGCAGGGCAGCGCCGTGGTGGGGACGGCCCTGCGGGCCGGGGCGGTGGTGCAGGCGATCCAGGCGGCCGGGGGCCTGGCGCTGCTGGCCCATCCCGCCCGCTACCGCCTGCCCCATCAGCGACTGATCGCCGCCGCCGCGGACCTGGGCTTCGATGGCGCCGAGGTCTGGTACGACTACGGCATGCAGGGCCCGTGGCAGCCCACGCCGCTGGTCTGCGAGGCGATCGCCGCCGACCTGCGCCGTCGTGATCTTTTGATGAGTTGCGGTACAGATACCCATGGGCTGGCGCTCTGCGCCCGCTAGGGTTTGCTGACACATTCCGCGTTGTGTCGATGGGCCTGCTCGATCGTCTCTTCGGTTCCCGCGCCGCTTCGGTGACCAAGCCCGCCAGTGCTGCCGCGGCGAAGCCCAAGCAGGAACCCACCAGCTTCTTCCTCGATCCCGAAGCCTCCACCAGCCTCGGGGATGTCCAGTACATGAAGCGCTCGAACACCATCCGCCACACCTTCCCCGGCAACGCCGACAGTCCCGGAGACAAGGAAATGGTGGCGGAAGTGGCCTCGATGGAGGCCCGGGTCGAGAAGATGAGCCCCGGTCTGGCGGGGATCAACCCCGACGACGAGGTGAAGGTCAACCTCACCGGCGGCGTACCCAAGCCGGTCCGCAAGTCCTTCGCCCAGCAGATGTCGCCTGCCGAACTGGGCCAGCGGCTCAAGGGCCGGGCCGTCACCGGCACCAACGTGCCCGGCGGCCCTGCGGCGGCCAAGCAGAAGAAGGCGGAGGCGGAGGCCTCCGGCCAGCCGCAGATCAGCCAGCAGCAGGCCAAGCCCGGCACCACCGATCCGTTCCGCTCGATGGTCCGCGACCTGGAGATCTGAGCCTCAGCGTCCTTCCACCAGGCTTTCGCTCTCCAGCACCAGCTGTTTGAGCTGATCGAGCTGGATCTGGGTGGCCCCTTCCCACAGGCCCCGGTGATGGGCCTCCAGCAGCCGTTCGGCCATGTCCCGCAGGGCCCAGGGGTTGCTGCGCCGGAGAAAGGCCTGCACCGGTGCCGCCTGGAGCCAGGCCTCCTGGAGGGCGCCGTAGCCCCAGTCGGGCACGCGGCCGGTGCTGGCGTCGTAGGCGAACAGGTAGTCGAGGCTGGCGGCCATCTCGAAGCCGCCCTTGTAGCCATGGCCCTGCATCCCCTCGATCCAGCGGGGGTTGAGCAGACGCGAACGCAGCACCTTGTCGAATTCCCGCTCCAGCCGGTGCACCCGGGGCCGCTCGTGGCGGGAATGGTCACCGAACCACAGGGTCGGGGCCCGGCCCTGGAGCGCTTCCGCCGCGGCGCTGAGTCCGCCCTGGAACTGGTAGTAGTCGTCGGAGTCGAGCAGGTCGTGCTCCCGGTTGTCCTGGTTGTGCAGCACCACCTGCACCTGCCGCAGCCGCTGCTCCAGCCCCTGGCGGTCCGCTGACGCCACCAGGGCTCCCCCGCTGGCCCCGTCCTCGGGATCGCCCTCGTAGCGCCAGGCGCTCCAGTTGAGGAAGGCTTCGCCCAGATCCCGGCGCTGCTCCCAGTGGCCGCCGTCGATCAGTCCCTGCAGACCGGCGCCGTAGGCCCCGGGGGCCGATCCATACAGGCGGCCGCTGTGGCCCTCCCGCCGGGCCGTGGCTGCCAGGGGATTGTGGTGCTCGTCTTCTTCAAGGGCGGCCACCAGGCGGGTGGCCCGGTTGAACCAGCCCACCAGCTGGGGGAAGGCGTCCCGGAACAGGCCGGAGATGCGCAGGGTCACATCGACCCGGGGGCGGCCCAGCAGGCTGAGCGGCATCGCCTCCACCCCCACCAGCCGCCGGGTGGGGCCATCCCAGCAGGGCCGCACCCCCATCAGCGCCAGTGCCTGGGCGATGTCCTCGCCGCCGTTGCGCATGGTGGCGGTGCCCCACACCGACAGGGCCAGGGTGCGCAGGTCCTCCCCCTCCTCCTGCAGGTGCAGCTGCAGCAGCAGCTCGGCACTGCGGCGCCCCAGGTCCCAGGCCGTCTCGGTCGGCAGGCCCCGCAGATCGACGCTGTAGAAGTTGCGGCCCGTGGGCAGCAGGTCGGGCCGGCCTCGGGTGGGTGCACCGGAGGGGCCAGCGGCGATCCGGCCGCCCCCCAGGCCCGTTAGCAGGGCCTGGTGCTCGGCCTGGGCGCAGGCCAGCAGCGGCGGCAGCAGCCGGCTCCTGAGGTGCGTCAGGGCCCGCGCCGTGGCACTCCCGGCAGAAGCCCCAACGGCATCGGCGGGCCGGGCCAGCTGCTGCTCGGCCAGCTCCAGGGCCCGGGCTTCCAGCAGCGCCACCCCATCGCCCACGCAGCGCAGCACGGCCGCCGGTGGGGCCCACGGGGCCAGGCGGCCCCGGTCCGCGGCGCTGAGCAGCCCGTCCTCGGGGTCGGACCACGGGTCGAGGTCGAGTCCCAGGTCCAGGGCCAGGGCCTGGGTCAGGCCGGGCTGGCCCCCCTGGGGCGCCCGGGCCAGGCAGAGCAGCAGCTCCGCCAGCTTTCCGGTGGGGGGCAGGGTGCCGAAGGTGTGGAGTCCCAGGCGGATCTGGGCCTCCTTGAGTTCGCAGAGATAGCCGTCCGCCGCCTCCAGCCGCTGCTCCGGATCGCCCTCCCGGGCTCCGGGGAGCTCCAGGGCCTCCAGGGCCGTCACCAGGCGCTCCCGCAGCAGGGACACCCGCTCCCCCCCGAGCTGTCGGGCTTCCCAGTACTCGTCGAGCAGGGCTTCGAGGGCCTGCAGCTCCCCGTGCAGGCCCGCCCGGCCGAGGGGGGGCGTGAGGTGGTCGAGGATCACGGCCTGGGCCCGGCGCTTGGCCTGGCTGCCCTCCCCCGGGTCGTTGACGATGAAGGGATAGAGGTGGGGCAGGGGCCCCAGGGCCCACTCCGGGAAGCAGTCGCGGGACAGGCCCAGCCCCTTGCCCGGCAGCCACTCCAGGTTGCCGTGCTTGCCCACGTGCACCACCACATCGGCGGCGAACGCCTGCCGCAGCCACAGGTACTGGGCCAGGTAGGCGTGGGTGGGGGGCAGATCGGGGCTGTGATAGCTGAGGCTGGGGTCCCGTTCGTAGCCCCGCTCGGGCTGGATCAACAGCACAACGTGGCCGAAGCGCAGTCCCCGGATCGGGAAGCCGGGCCCTTCATCGCCACGACCGCCAGCGCCACGATCGGCCCCGGCCTCCAGGCCGGCATCCGCCTCCGGTGGCCCCCAGACCGCCTCCAGCCGCGTCCGTCCCGCCGCCGGCAGGCCGTCGTACCAGGCCTGGTAGTCGGCCAGGGGCAGGTGAGCCAGGGGCGGCCGGTGACCGCTCTCCGGATCGTTGCTGCGGCCCGCCAGCAGCCGGTGGATCAGGGCATCGCCATCGGCGGGCAGGGCGCCGCTGTCGCCGAGGTCGTAGCCCTCGGCCGCCAGCCAGCCCAGCATCAGGGCGGCGCTGGCCGGGGTGTCGAGGCCGACGCCGTTGGCCAGGCGGCTGTTGCGGTTGGGGTAGTTGGCCAGCACCAGGGCCACCCGGCGCTGGGCCGGGGGCGTCCGGCGCAGACGGATCCAGGCGGCCGTGAGCCGGGCGATCCAGTCGAGCCGCTCCCGGTCGGGGACGTAGCGGTGCAGGGCGGTGGCCAGGGCTTCACTGCTGCCGTCCATCTCCTTGAAGGCCCCCACCCGGGTGGTGAGGCGCCCGTCGAGCTCCGGCAGGGCCACCTGCAGGCTGAGATCCAGGGGTGCCAGCCCGATGCTGCTGGCCTCCCAGGCGGGGCGGCTGCGGCCGCTGCAGAGCAGCTGCAGCACGGGCACCCCCAGGCGCTCCCACAGGGGCGCCCCCAGGCCCGCCTCCGCGAAGGAGACGGAGGCGAAGCCGGTGCTGCAGAGCACGGCACCCACCCCTTCCCGCAGCAGCAGGTCTCCCACACCCTGCTGCACGGCCGGGTCCCGCAGGCTGCTCACCCAAAGGGCGCGGGGACACAGCCCCTGGCCCCGCAGGGCCTCCAGGGTGGCCTCCACCAGGGCCAGGTCCCCCGCCTGCCAGAGCGCCCGGTAGAGGATCACCCCCACCCGGGGGCCGTCCCCGTCCCGCCAGTCGTGGGCGAGCGGATCCGGGGCCGGCAGCACGGCGGGAGGTTCCGGCGTCCGGCCCGCCACCAGCTCGGCCAGCCCCTGCAGCAGCCGGCGCAGGTTCTCGCTGCCGCCTTCGCGCAGGCAGGCGGCCAGGCTCGCCGCCAGGTGGGCATCGACCGTGCCCAGGGAGCCCAGGGCCGCCTGCTCATCAGCGGTGCCGGCCAGCACCAGCAGCTGGCGCCTCCGCTCTGCCGCCGCCCACTGACGCAGGCACTCCAGGCCGTAGCTCCAGTGGCCCCGGCCCCCCAGCAGCCGCACCACCACCAGCCGGGCACCGGCCAGGGTGCTGGCCACGTAGTGATCGATGACCGCCGGGTGCTGCAGCGCCGCCAGATTCAGGCCCCGCAGGGCCACCGGCAGCCATTGCGGCTCCAGGGCCAGCAGCTGGGCCACCGCCCGCAGGTCCGTGTCGGCGCTGCTGAGCAGGATCACCGGCGCGGGAGGTTGCTCCACGAAGGCCTGACCATCGTCCGCCGTCCGCTCACCGGGTATGGACGCGAGTCGATGCATACCCCCATCCTGCCGAACGCGATGAGAAGATCGCTCCATCGCCACCGCCCGCCATGCATCAGTTCCTGCCCTTTGCCTGGTTCGGCGGACAATGCGTCCCCTTCGCCGAGGCCACCCTCTCGGTGGCCACCCACGCCCTGCACTACGGCACCGGGGCCTTCGGGGGCATGCGCGCCCTGCCGAACCCGGCCGATCCGGGCGAGATCCTGCTGTTCCGGGCCGACCGCCACGCCCGTCGCCTCAGCCAGAGCGCCCGCCTGCTGCTGACCGAACTGCCGGAGGAGACGATCCACAAGGCCATCGGCGCCTTCCTGCAGGCCAACAAGCCCACCTGCCCGATCTATCTGCGTCCGTTCGTCTACACCAGTGATCTGGGCATCGCGCCCCGGCTGCACAACATCCAGACGGATTTCCTCATCTACGGCATCGAGATGGGGGATTACCTCTCCCCCGAGGGGGTGAGCTGCCGGATCAGCAGCTGGTGCCGCCAGGAGGATCGCTCCCTGCCCCTGCGGGGCAAGATCAGCGGCGCCTACATCACCAGCTCCCTGGCCAAGACCGAAGCGGTCAAGAGCGGCTTCGATGAGGCCCTGCTGCTCAACAGCCGCGGCAAGGTGAGTGAGGCCAGCGGCATGAATCTGTTCATCGTCCGCGATGGCGTGCTGATCACCCCCGGGGTCGACCAGGACATCCTCGAGGGCATCACCCGCGCCAGCATCATGGAACTGGCCCGCGCCATGGACATCCCGGTGCTGGAGCGCGCCGTCGACAAGACGGAACTGATGGTGGCCGACGAGGTGTTCCTCAGCGGCACCGCGGCCCGGGTGACGCCCGTGCGGCGGGTGGAGTCCACCGACCTGTCGACCCACCGGCCGGTGATGGAGCGTCTGCGCGACCGCCTCACCGCCATCACGGAGGGCCGCGATCCGGCCTATGACCACTGGGTGACCCGCGTCCGCATCGACGCCTGATGCTTCTCTCCACCCCCCTTCAGCAGCCCACCGGTCGCATCGGTTTCCTCGAACGGCTCCATGGCCCCGGCCATCCCGTCCTCGTCTTCGATGGCGCCACGGGCACCTCCCTGCAGGAGATGAACCTGACGGCGGAGGATTTCGGGGGGCCCGCCCTGGAGGGCTGCAACGAGAACCTCGTCTTCACCAGGCCCGACGCGGTGCAGGCGGTGCATCGCCAGTTCCTCGATGCCGGCTGCGATGTGATCGAGACGGACACCTTCGGGGCCGCCTCGATCGTGCTGGCGGAGTACGGCCTGGAGGATCAGGCCTTCGCCATCAACAAGCGCGCCGCGGAACTGGCCCGGGAGATGGCCGCCGCCTACAGCACCCCGGAGAAGCCCCGGTTCGTGGCCGGTTCGATGGGGCCCACCACGAAGTTGCCCACCCTGGGCCACATCGATTTCGACACGATGAAGGCCTCGTTCCGGGAACAGGCCGAAGGGCTGATCGCCGGCGACGTCGATCTGTTCATCGTCGAAACCTGCCAGGACGTGCTGCAGATCAAGGCCGCCCTGCAGGGCATCGAGGAGGCCTTCGCCAGCGCCGGTCAGCGCCGGCCCCTGATGGTCTCGGTGACGATGGAAACCACCGGCACCATGCTGGTGGGCTCCGACATCGCCGCGGTGGTGGCGATCCTCGAGCCCTTCGCCATCGATGTGCTCGGCCTCAACTGCGCCACCGGCCCCGAGCAGATGAAGGAGCACGTGCGCTACCTCAGCAGCCACAGCCCCTTCGTGATCAGCTGCATCCCCAATGCGGGCCTGCCGGAGAACATCGGCGGGGTGGCCCATTACCGGCTCACGCCCCTGGAGATGAAGATGCAGATGCTGCATTTCATCGAAGATCTGGGCGTGCAGGTGATCGGTGGCTGCTGCGGCACCACCCCGGCCCACATCGCGGCCCTGGCGGAACTGGCGGCCGGGATGACGCCGGCCCCGCGGCAGGTGCGGCTGCCGGAGCAGCGCCTGGAGCGGCCCCCGCTCGCCTATGAGCCTGCGGTGGCTTCGATCTACGGCGTCACCCCCTATTTCCAGGACAATTCCTTCCTGATCATCGGCGAGCGGCTGAATGCCAGCGGCTCCAAGAAGGTGCGCGATCTGCTCAATGCCGAAGACTGGGACGGACTGGTGGCCGTGGCCCGCAGCCAGGTGAAGGAGAACGCCCATGTGCTCGACGTGAACGTCGACTATGTGGGGCGGGATGGCGAAAAGGATATGCACGAACTGGTGAGCCGTCTGGTCACCAATGTGAATCTGCCGCTGATGCTGGATTCCACCGAATGGCAGAAGATGGAGGCGGGGCTGAAGGTGGCGGGAGGCAAGTGTATCCTCAATTCCACCAACTACGAAGACGGCGACGAGCGCTTCTTCAAGGTGCTCGAACTGGCCCGCGACTATGGCGCCGGCGTGGTGGTGGGCACGATCGATGAGGAGGGCATGGCCCGCACCGCCGAGCGCAAGTTCGCCATCGCCCAGCGGGCCTACAGGGATGCCCTGGAATTCGGCATTCCGGCCCACGAACTCTTCTACGACCCCCTGGCGCTGCCGATCTCCACCGGCATCGAGGAAGACCGCGCCAACGGCGCCGCCACCATCGAGGCGATCCGTCGCATCCGCCGTGATCTACCGGGTGTGCATGTGGTGCTGGGGGTCAGCAACGTGAGCTTCGGGCTGTCGCCCGCGGCCCGCATCGTGCTCAATTCCGTCTTCCTGCACGATTGCTGTGAAGCGGGCATGGATGCGGCAATCGTTAGCCCGGTGAAGATTCTGCCTTTGGCCAAGATCAGCGAGGAGCATCAGCTGATCTGCCGGGATCTCATCCACGACCGGCGTCGCTTCGAGGGGTCCATCTGCGTCTACGACCCCCTGACGGAACTCACGACTCTGTTCGAGGGGGTGAGTGCCAGGGAGGCCCGCAGCGCTGGTCCGTCCCTGGCGGATCTGCCTCTGGAGGAACGGCTCAAGCGTCACATCATCGATGGTGAGCGCATCGGCCTGGATGGTGCCCTGCAGGAGGCCCTGGCGGTCCACCCCCCGCTGCAGATCATCAACACCTTCCTGCTCGACGGCATGAAGGTGGTGGGTCAGCTGTTCGGCTCCGGCCAGATGCAGCTTCCCTTCGTGCTGCAGAGCGCCGAAACCATGAAGGCGGCCGTGGCCTTCCTGGAGCCCCACATGGAACGGCAGGAGGGGGAATCGAGCAGCAAGGGCAAGTTTCTGATCGCCACGGTGAAGGGTGATGTTCATGACATCGGCAAGAACCTGGTGGATATCATCCTCACCAACAACGGCTATGAGGTGATCAACCTCGGCATCAAACAGAGCGTGGATGCGATCGTTGAAGCCCAGCAGTTGCACCAGGCCGATTGCATCGCCATGAGCGGTCTTCTGGTCAAATCCACGGCCTTCATGAAGGACAATCTTGAAACCTTCAATACGGTCGGCATCACCGCCCCGGTGATTCTTGGAGGGGCGGCCCTCACCCCCCGCTTCGTGCAGGGGGATTGTCGCCTGGCCTACAAGGGCCAGGTGGTCTACGGCCGTGACGCCTTCGCCGACCTGCGCTTCATGGATGCCCTGATGGAGGCCAAGGCCGCCGGTCGCTGGGACGACCGGGCCGGCTTCCTCGACGGGGCTCCCGAGGGGTTGGGGCTCGGCGGCGAGACGTCTGCCGGCCAGGAGGCACCTGCCGCTCCTGAGGCCCCCGCTGAGAGCCCTGCCGCCCCGGAGACCGCCGCCGGGTCCCCGGCAGCCCAGCCACCTTCCGCCGTCAGCGACCAGCGCTCCGAGACCGTTCCCGCTGAATCTTTCCTGCCGCCCCCGTTCTGGGGCGCCCGGATCCTCACCGAAGCCGACATCGATCTCGAGGAGGTGTTCGCCTACCTGGATCGCAACGCCCTGTTCGCCGGCCAGTGGCAGCTGCGCAAGACCCAGCAGCAGAGCCGGCAGGAGTACGAGGCCATGCTGGCCGAGACGGCGGAGCCGGTGCTGCAGCAGTGGCTGGATCGCTGCCGCGCCGAGGCCCTGCTCACCCCGCGGGTGGCCTATGGCTATTTCCCCTGCGGCCGTGACGGCAACGCCCTGGTGGTGTTCGATCCCGCCGGCATGGCGGCGGGGGCCGCTCCGGCCGCCGCCGGGGCCGAGCTGGGGCGCTTCCTGCTGCCCCGCCAGCGGGCCGGCAACCGCTACTGCATCGCCGATTTCTACCGCGACCTGGAGGCCTCCCCGGATGGCGTGCGGCGGCCCGCCGATGGGCTGCCGATGCAGGCCGTGACGATGGGGGAGAAGGCCACCAGCTTCGCCCAGGAGCTCTTCAAGGCCGACTGCTACAGCGATTACCTCTATTTCCATGGCCTGGCGGTGCAGATGGCCGAAGCCCTGGCCGAGTGGGTCCATGCCCGCATCCGCCGGGAGATGGGCTTCGCCGCCGAGGAACCCGCGGCCCTGAGGGAGGTGCTGGCCCAGCGCTACCGCGGCAGCCGCTACTCCTTCGGCTATCCCGCCTGTCCGAATGTGGCCGATTCCCGCCAGCAGCTCCTCTGGCTCAGCGCCGAGCGCATCGGCCTGCGCATGGACGACAGCGACCAGCTGGAGCCGGAACAGAGCACCACGGCCCTGGTGGCCCTCCACAGCCAGGCCCGCTATTTCAGCGCCTGAAGCGCCTCTTCCGTGGCAGGCTTTGGCCGTTCCTTGCTCTCCATCGCCATGGCCACGGCTGGACCCGGCGGCATCGATGACGCCATTGCAGCGGGGGTGGACCTCGACGGAACGCCGATCCCGCCGGCCATGCTCGCCCTTTACCAGGACGTGATGGCACTGGAGAACCAGCGGGCGCGCAGCGGCGTCAAGAAATCAATGCGCAACCGCATCGTGCGCACCGGTGCCAAGCATTTCGACCGCGACAGCCTCGATCAGCGGCTGCGGGATGCGGGCTGGGATGGGCTCAAGGACAAGGAGATCGCCTTCTTCTACGGCTGAGCCCCCTTCAAGGGCTGAGCTCAAGCTTCAGTTGCAGAGCTCCTCGAGGCTGTCGATCACCTCCTGCTGGAATTCCTCGAGGTCGTCGGAGTCGCTCAGGTCGACGCCCTCGCCGGCGGCGTTCTGGGTCAGTTCCTGGAAGTGGAAGGCTCCTTCGCCATGGGCCAGAAACTCCATGGCGGAGGGCTCACCGCTTTCCTTGTAGGCGTCGCAGAGGGCCAGGAAGGCCGCATCCTCGGTGAAATCCCAGCTCATGAAGAGGGTCGTGCTGAAAGACCTTTAACGCCTCCCCCCCGGAATTCGTCAACCTCCCGGGGGGATTTTGTTCCAGTCCTCCGTCAGACTGAGGCTCCTCCCGTCTTCCCCGGACCTTGGAGCCCGTGTCCGCCCAGACCGCTTCCATCAGCCGCAACGTGCTGGGAGAACCCTTGCAGGAGTGCAGTTGTGAGCCCCTCACCGGTTGGTTCAGGGATGGCAGCTGCCGCACCGACCCCGGTGATTTCGGTCGCCATACGGTCTGCTGCGTTGTGAATGAAGCCTTCCTCAGTTACAGCCGTGCCCTCGGCAACGACCTGACGCGTCCGATGCCTGCCCAGGCCTTCCCCGGTCTGAAGCCTGGCGACCACTGGTGCGTCTGCGCGGCCCGCTGGCTGGAGGCCTACGAGGACGGCATGGCGCCGCCGGTGCGGCTGGAGGCCTGTGAGGAGTCCACCCTCGCGGTCATTCCCCTGGAGGTGCTGCGCCGCCACGCCGCCTGAGGCCTGGCCGCAGCCCTCACCAGGGCACGGTGCTGCCGTCCCAGGCCAGGAAGCGGCCGCTGGTCGCGGCTGTCTGAACAGCCAGCACGTCGAGGAGCTGGTCGGCGGCCCGTTCGGGGCTGAACAGCCCCCCTGGCGGCACCGACCCCCGAAACGGGGCTGACAGTGCCGTGGCCGTGGTGCCGGGGTGCAGCAAGGTCACGCAGGCCAGGGGCAGCCGGCGTTGCCATTCCAGGGCCAGGGTGCGCAGCAGCTGGTTCTGGGCCGCCTTGGCGGCCCGGTAGGCGTACCAGCCGCCGAGCTGGTTGTCGCCGATGCTCCCCACCCGCGCCGAGAGGCTGGCGAAGTGGCTGGCCAGTTCCTTCGGCAGGGCCGCTTCGATCGCCTGGGCCAGCAGCAGGGGGCCGTAGGCATTCACCGCAAAGCTGCGCTCGAGGGCAGGGCGTCGCACCTGGGAGAGCCGCTTCTCCGGCTGCAGGTCAGGCCCGTGGAGCAGGCCGGCGGTGTTGATCACCAGCCGCAGCGGTGTCAGCTGGGCGGCTGCCGTGGCGGCCAGCTGGGCCAGGCTGGCGTCAGCCTCCAGGTCGAGGGCCAGGTCGGCACCCTGGCGGCCCGCCGTCCAGACCTGCAGCCCCGGAGCCCGCCGGGCGAGTGCGCGTGCCAGGGCGGCGCCGATCCCGCCCCGGCCCACGATCAGGGCATGGCCCTGCCAGTCGTGCCAGGTGTCCAGGGGTGCCGTCGCCATCGTCAAGGAACGGATGGCGCATGATGGCAAGGACCGTGTGGGTTGCATGAGTCTGCGCATCACCGTGATGGGACGGGGCGCCTGGGGGAGCACCCTGGCCCGGCTCTGGGAGCACGGCGGCCATCGCCTTCGCAGCTGGTCCCGTCGGGACGGTGGTTCCGCGGCCGGCCTGCTTGAGGACTGCGATCTCGTGGTGGCCGCGGTGTCCATGGCGGGGGTGGAGCCCCTGGCCCGCCAGCTGGCGGACCACTGGCCCAGCGGCCTGCCCCTGCTCAGCTGCAGCAAGGGGATCGATCAGGAGAACCTCTGCACGGCCACCCAGGTGTGGCGCCTCCATCTGCCCCAGGCGAGGCTCGCCGTCCTGAGCGGCCCCAACCTCGCCGATGAACTCGACCGGGGCCTGCCGGCGGCCAGCGTGCTGGCCAGCGACGACGCTGCGCTGGCCCGCCTGCTCCAGGAGCAGCTCCGGGCCCCCCACCTGCGCCTCTACACCAACAGCGATCCGATCGGCACCGAAGCCGCCGGAGCCCTCAAGAACGTGATGGCACTGGCGGCCGGCATCAGCGACGGCCTGGGGCTCGGCGCCAACGCCCGGGCCTCCCTGCTCTGCCGTGGCCTCGCCGAGATCGCCGTCGTGCTGGGGGCCCTGGGGGGCCAGCCCACCACGCTTTACGGCCTGGCGGGCCTGGGAGATCTGCTGGCCACCGCCACCAGCCCCCTGAGCCGCAACTACCGCTTCGGCACCCTGCTGGCGGAGGGATGTGATGAGGCCACCGCGCTGGAGCGCATCGCGGCCACCGTGGAGGGTCCCCGCACCGCCCGTGCCACCACAGCACTGGCCACCAGGCACGGCTGGCAGCTGCCGATCTGCGACCAGGTGGTGCAGCTGCTCGAAGGCCGCGTGGATGCCCGATCCGCTGTCCAGGCCCTGATGCAGCGGGATCCGCGGGCCGAAGCCGAACCCTGACGGGGGTGGCAATGGGGGGACCGTCCTGCACGGATCGGGTGCGACAGCCGATTCTCAGGCATGATCCGGCTGACCCGTTCAGGATTTCAACAGTGGAACGGCAGCCTGCGCCGGCACTCACAGCCCTCCGCCGGGGGGTCAGGACCGCCCTGGGGCGGGGTGGGGAGCGCCTGGCTGCCGCTTCACGCCGGATCGTCGCCGTTGCCCGGCGCCATCCGGTGCTGATCAGCGCCCCGCTGGCCGCCCTGGCCGTGGGCGCCGGTTTCGGCGCCCAGGCCCTGCTGCGGCCGGCGGGACCGCCGGCCGAGGCCGACCTGCTCGAGGCCCTGATCGCCCAGCCCCAGACCGGCTCCCGCCCCTCCGAGGGCCCTGGGCTGCCCGCCGGTGCCGACGGGCTGGCGGCCCCCGCCGTGCGGGCCCAGCGCCCCTCCACCAGCAGCGGCGACCAGGCCCTGATGGAACCGGAGGCCGGCCCTGAGGTGCCGCTCGAAATCCGGGTGGCCCTGCTGAGGGCCTCGGCCTCCCCCCAGCTGGCCGCCAGCGGCCCCTGGCAGCTGGTGGATCGGGACGGCCGGGTGCTGCAGCAGGGTGGTGCCGGCACGGCGGTGGACACCGCCGGGGCACTGGCCTCCCGGGCGGAGGTCTGGCTGGAGACCGGCGCCGGCGACCATCTGCTGGTGGACGGGCAGGCCTACGAAGGGCGGCTGCGGGTGCTGCGCTCCGCCAACGGGCTCCAGGTGATCAACCATCTCCCCCTGGAGCGCTACATCAGCTCGGTGGTGGGGGCGGAGATGCCCAGCGGCTGGAACATGGAGGCCCTGCGGGCCCAGGCCGTGGCGGCCCGCTCCTATGCCATGGCCCACATGGCCCGGCCAGCGAGCGCCCACTGGCACCTGGGGGACACCACCCGCTGGCAGGCCTACCGCGGGCTCGACAGTGTCAACGCCCGCACCCGCCAGGCCACCGCCAGCACCGCCGGCGTGATCCTCAGCTATCAGGGCGGCATCGTGGAGAGCCTTTACGCCGCCACCAGCCGCATCAGCCAGGAAGCCCATGGCCACCTGGGCGCCAGCATGAGCCAGCACGGGGCCCAGGACCTGGCGGAGCAGGGCCTTCGCTACAACGAGATCCTGGGGCGCTACTACCAGGGTGCGTCGCTGGCCCGCCTGCAGGCCGGTGCGAGCTGAGCGGTACTGGCAACGGGCCAGGGAGGTGTCGGCGCGGGCCCTGGACCAGGGCGCCCTGGTGCCCCTGGAGACGGGAACCCTTCAGCTCCACGGGGTGGAGCCCTTCGTCGTCCGTGAGCTGCTCTCGCGCCCACCGCGCCATCTGCGCACGGGGGGGCCGAGACCCAACCCCTTCCATCCCTGGGACCAACCCCTGCAGGTGGACCTGCTGGAGCCCGCCCACGTGCTCCTGCTCAACAAGTACCCGGTGCAGGAAGCCCATCTGCTGGTGATCACCCGGGAGTGGCAGCCCCAGGGGGGCTGGATCGGCACGACCGACTGGCAGGCCGTCTCCCTGGTGGCCGCCGACACCGGCGGCCTGTGGTTCTTCAACAGCGGCGCCCGCTCCGGGGCCAGCCAGCCCCACCGGCACCTGCAGCTCCTGCCGCGCCGGCCGGGGGAAAGCAGCTGCCCGCTGGCCGGCCGCTACCTCGATCAGCTGGGGGGGCGGGAGCCGGCCTGGGGCTGGGAGTACCGGCTGAGTCCGCGCCGGGATGCCCTGGGTGGTTCGGATCTCGAGCCCCTCTACCTGGAGCATTGCCGCTCCCTCGGGCTGGGGGATCCGCAGCAGGATTCCCAGCCCCGGCAGCCCTACAACCTGCTGTTCGATGACGCCTGGTTCCTGACCGTGCGCCGCCTCAAGGAGCACTGCGCCGGCTTCAGCATCAACGCGCTCGGTTTCGCCGGCTTTCTGCTGAGCACGGAGGCTTCCGACCGGGACTGGCTGGAACGCCACGGCCCCTGGGCCCTGCTGGCGGATGTGGCGGCGCCGCGTCTCTGACCGTTCCGCTCGATTCCGTGGTTTCACGGTTGCGTTCGGCGCATCAGGGGCTGCTCCCTGGAAGGAGGTCTTCACCCGTCTTCAGAGCCATGACCACGGCCCCCCTCCCGCTTCTGCCCCTTGCAGCGGCCCCTAGCCCCAGGCGATCCGTCGCCGACCGGGCCATCGAGGCCCGCAACCGGCGCGTCGAGCAGTACCGCGCCATCGTTCGCCCCCTGGCGGTGCATTACGCCCGCTGCAGCCCGGAGTCGCTGGAGGATCTGCTCCAGGTGGGCCTGATGGGTCTGATCCGGGCCGCGGAGCTCTACAGCGAGGTCCGACGCACCCCCTTCGAAGCCTTTGCCCGGCCCCACATCCGTGGCGCCATCCTTCACTACCTGCGGGATGCGGCGCCGCTCGTGCGGCTGCCCCGCCGGCAGGCCGAACTCCAGGAACGTTTCAACCGCCTGCAGGGAACCCTGGCGGATCGGGGCCGGCCGGCCGAGGCCCTGGGGCAGCTGTGCGCCACCCTCGGCATCAGCGAAGCGGAAGGGCGCCGGCTGGAGGTGCAGCGGCAGTTGACCCGGCCCTGTCCGCTCAGCGACGAGGAGCTGGCGAGCGTTCCGGATCCGAACCCAGGGACCGCTGGGCCGGCGACGGAGGGTCCCGGGTCCGTTGAGGCGCTCATGGCCTTGCTGGAGCCAAGGCAGCGCCTGGTGGTGCAGCAGGTGGTGCTGGGCGGCTGCAGCTACCGGCGGCTGGGCCGACAGATGGGCATCAGCCCCATGACCGTTCAGCGACTGCTGCACCGGGGCCTGGAGGGTCTGCGGCAAGGGCTCGACCGTTGCGGCGATCTCACCCCTGCGGGTCGGGCCGGTCGCGCTGCATCTGCTGCTCCAGGGTGGTGATGGCCCCGTTGAGGGCGGCCAGTTGGCGTTCGATGCCGTCCCGCCAGAAGCTGAGCATCCGCAGCTTGCGTTCCCGGTAGCGCTGGAGCGCCCCGGCATCCGACGCGTCGCCGATGCAGCACCCGAAGGGAGGAATCATGACAAAATCTGCAGGGTTTGTCGGTTCTAGCGAGCCGGACCTCCCGATCGGGGATGCGGCGGCCACCCGCCCCCTGTTCCTGACAGGGTGGTCCGATTCCTTCCTGGCCCCGGTTCGCATCGGTGCCGTCCCCGGGCACCGCGAAAGCCCTTCACCAACCCAGCCTGACGCAGCTTGAGATCGGCCGTTCCCCTTAGACCCATCCTTGTCTGGCTTGTCCTGGGGGCGGGTGTGGCGGTGGTCCAGCAACCCCAGGCCGCGCGCGCCAACGCCTACGTGGCCCTGATGGCCGGCCAGAGCGCCCGCCCCCTCAACGGCACGTTCAACACGGTGCCCGTGCTCCATTCCAACCAGCCGGAGGAGGTGGAAGGGCCCGGCATCCTGATGAGCACCACCCCGGGCTATGGCTATGCGAGCGAGAACGGTCAGCCGCTGCGCTTCGCCGAATACACCTTCAACGGTGATTTCGGCATGCATCTGCATCACAAGTACTTCCCCCCCAATCGCCGCTCGATCTCACCCGACGACCGCCGCGCCGAACTCACCCTGGCGGCCATCCTGATCAACCCGGGCATGCGTCCGGTGCACATCCGTTTCAGCAACGGAGCCGTGCGCAACAGCTTCGAGGCGCCCTATCTGGCCAACAATCTGATGGGGGTCAAACCCCTCGGCCCCCGGCCCTGGAACACCGGGCCGGGGGATGCCACCGCCGTTCAGATGCTGCGGGGCCGGCTCGACAGCCGGCTGGCCGATGAGATCACGATCCCCGCCCGCAGCCGCATCGTCCTGTTCCAGACCCAGCTGCCCGCCCTGGGCATCGCCAACGCCCTGCTGCGGGGGCGCAGCGATGGCCCCTTCCAGATCGCCGTCGTGGCCGCCAAGAATCCCTATTCGGATGCGGATGTGATGGCGGTGCTCGATTCCGGGCGACTCGCCCCGGGAAGGGTGTACCTGAGCCGCCTCGACGACATCAACAACCGCCGTGTGTTTTCCAGGGTCGGTGGCGTGGCCCTGGGGGACGCCTACCAGGGCGCGATCAGCCACGACCTCAGCAGCCAGGGGCCGCTGCATGTGCCGTTCACGAGCACCGATCGGATCAACTTCGGCACCCGGGACGTGCAGGTGAATCCACTGCTCAGCCGCATGCTCGATTCCTCCCTCGACAATGTCGGCACCTACGGGGTGCGCTTCGACATCGACCTGAAGCTCAGGGGAAACGGTCCCTACGAACTGGTCATGAGCCACCCGACCCTCTACGGGGTCCGTCCGTTCACGGCGTTCCGGGGGTCCATCCAGATCCAGACCCCCACGGGACTGCGGGAGGTCCATGTGGGACTGCGCTCGGGCCAGAGCCTCTCCCTCGGCCAGATCGATCTGCTGCCGGGGGTGGTCACCCCCGTGCGCGTCAGCATGGTCTACCCGGCCGATGCCACGCCCGGCCATCTCCTCAGCGTGGTGCCGGCCAGCCAGCTGGCCCTGCTGCAGGAACGGGAACGCCAGCTGGAGCTGGCCCGCGCCGCGGCCACCGCCCGGCCTGGCCCCGCTCCGCTGGCCCCACCACCGGAACTCACCATCGTTCCGTCCCTCCAGACGGTGGATCCTGACCCCGCCGATGGCACCCGGCCCCTGCTGCCTCCCCCCCAGATCCTGCGTCCGTCGACGGCGCCGGGCTGGTTGAACACACCACCACCCCCTCCCGCCATCAACCGCCGGCCGATGGCCCCATCCCCGCTGGTCTCTCCCCTGCGCTCCGGCCCCAGCACCGCGGCGCCGGGCACCACGCTGGTGGACCGCTACCGCCAGGCCGTGGAGGCCCAGCAGAAAATGCTGCGGGGCTGGCAGGGGCCCTGACCTGCGTGTGATGCATCCGAACCCTGCGCCGAAGGATGGGTGCCGTGACTGACAACACCAGCGAAGCCAGACAGCGCATCAGTCTCGACCTGCGTCGCGAGCTGGTGGCCCATCTCGATGGGCTGAAGAAGGAATGGGGCATCCGCAGCCGCGGGGATGTGCTGGAGCGCCTGCTCGAGCAGATCTTCGCTCCCGAGGACGACGACTCCTCTCCCCAGCCCGCGTCAGCGGAGGGGGGGGACCATCGCGTCGAGGACGACCTCGATGAGCAGGGCGCCCTGGTGCTGGTGGGACGGGGTGCCCTTGAAACCCTGCAGGCGGAGTTCCAGTGGGACACGGAACCGGCCGCCCCACCGCCGCCGGGTCGCTCCGCCGGGGGAATCGACCTGCCCGGCTTCGTGCGGCGGCGATCCGATTCGATCAAGCGCAGCCTGCGTCCGCCGTCGCCGGCCGCCAGCGGCGCCGTCCCCCTGGCACCGTTGCCGCTGCTCACCGGCGAAACGGTGCAGCAGGCGATGGAGGAGGCCGGCAGTCACTGGCTTGGGCTGTATGGCAAGGCCGCCAACGACACGGTGCTGGAGGCGGCCATGGCCTGGCTGGCCCATGACATCTGGCCCCAGTCGGATCAGAGCGATGGTCGTGCCTTCACCTGGACCGCCGCCTGCCAGGTGATGCAGCAGTTCGTGCCGGGCTGGAGCGATGGGCCGCCGAGCTTCGAGCGGGTGATGGTGACGGCGGGCGTGCTGGAGGATCCGTTCAGCGGTCCCACGCTCACGCTGCGGATCCCGACACTGATCCGACGCTTCGTGCATCGCTTCCGTCGCCGACCCCGGGGGACCTCATTCCAGACGCTCGAGCACACCATGACCCTGCACGGTGCCCTGCGCCTGCTGCAGCTGCCCACCGATCCGGGCCATCGGCTGACCCTGGCGCAGATCCGGGAGGCCTACCGCGACATGGCCCAGAGCCACCATCCCGACGCGGGTGGTTCAGTGGAGGTGATGCGGCGGCTCAATGAGGCCTATCAGCTGCTCAAGGAGCTCTATCGCCATGGCAGCGGGGCGGGCCGCTGAGGGGCCTAAGCCGCCGGTGACATCCGCCCCTGCGCCGCCCAACAGTCTCAGATGAGAGCAGAAACTGGTCCAGGTATGCGACTCATTCAAGTGTTGTGAGCGACCGTGCTGGAGGGTGGGGATGGCTTCGGGCTCCCAGCTCCCTGATTCACGCATCAAGCCCTGGATAGAGGAAAGACATCGAAGAAACAAGGCCATGACAGCTTTGTTGTCATCGGGTCTTGCGTGATGCGAGTATCCAGAGACTTGATCTGTTTTGGTATTTTCAGCTGGCCGGACTGATGGTTGAGGGTTGATGCAGCGGAGGCAATCCTGCGGCCATTCCAGCCATCGTGAATCCGCTCCTTGCTCCACGCAAGATCACTGCCATCGGAATCGGAGCCGGCACCCTAGCCCTCGGTGGCCTGCCAGCCTTCTTCGGGGCGATCTCCCTGGTGTTGCCTGGCCAAGCAAAAGTTGCATCGTGTCAGCATGATCCTGAGGGAGCCGTGCCGATCCCTGATGCGTGTCGAACCGATCATCTCGGCCATTCACATCACAAGCCGCAGCCGCTTCGGCCTCTCGAACCGGATCCGGGGGCTGGCTGGATACTACGCGTTGTCTAAGGTGTTGGACTGCGATCTGTTGTACAGCTGGGAAACCGATGCCAGTTGTCCAGGATGGATTCAGGATGTGTTCTCTGCAATTCCGGCAGGGCTTCCGGTGGAGATCCTTCCGACCGACCCCAAGGCGCTGATGATCGGCCACTGGGCCAGGCCCGAGATGCCGACCCATTGCGGTAGCGAACCGGACAAGACCTTCTTCTGCCATGCCTTGGAGCGGGCGGATAAAGAGGTGTTTGATCAGCATGTGGAGGCGTTTTACCGGCAGCTCAGGCCGGCTGGCTCAGTCGTGAAGCGTGTCGCGGCCTTCTGGCAGGACCACGTGCCGGAAGGGGCCCCAACGCTGGGGATGCATGTGCGTCGAACCGACATGGTGGATCACCGGAGGCGGCTGGGGCTGCCACCGCTGCCTATGGAGGGGATTCTTGAACGGGCAGATGCTTTCCTGCGTGAACAACCGAGCGGGTATGTGCTACTGGCGTGCGACAACCCAGATTCGTTAGATAGGGTCAGGAACCAGCTTGGCGAGAGAGTCCTCCATCTGGAGAATGCCTGGATCTTTGAGAATCGTGCCGAGAGCGAGGATACGTCGATTCAGGCCCGGTTGACAACACTCCATGACGCAGTCTGCGACCTATGGATGCTTTCCCAATGCCATCAGATCGTTGGAACACTCGGTTCTTCATTTAGCCAATTCGCCGGACTCTGGGGGCGAAAACACGTTGCCATGTTGTAAGGGAACCAGGGAGCTCTGGGACATCATGCCCGCTCACGAGACAAGACTTGTGTGATCCCACGAATGCACTGGGTTCATCGGCTGCCAGCAGTTTCTCGTCGAGATGGAAGCGGTTGCGCCCAGGAAGCCGCTGATCGATGCAACCGAGGCCCACGACCCCAAGACCAGCTCCAAGGGCAGTCGCCCGGCCAATCCGCTGCAGGCAATGCTCTGGGTCGATCTGATGCAGCCGTGGTCTGACCTCAGCGATCCAGCCATGGAGGATGCGTTGATTGAGGTGCCGAAGCGGGCCGCCCTGGTGGTGTTAGCCCAGAGGGTCCTGCCGCCTGTGACCTCCCGGGCGCAGCTCTCGCGGCTTGAGGGGACGGCGAGCATCGAATCGCTTTGCGCAGCATGGAACCCCAACCCTGCAGGCGGGACGCCATGGAGTTGATTGCAAATCCCCGAATAGACTCGGCACAGGACTCAGGTACGGTCCAGGCTGAGACGATTGATAACGTGATTTCAGCGCGATTTGAGCTGCGGTTCCTGGCTCCACTGCCTATGCCCCGGTTGATCGAACGATGGGACGCGTTTTGGCAGCTGGGTCCTGTTTGGCCCTGGGCATCCATGGATCCCATGCGTTGTCCAAGCGCACTGTCCAGTGTCCAACTTTCTGTACCTGGTCAAAACCGAAGCCAGAACTAGACCGGTCGTCTTTGCGTACCTGTCTTTGACACAGGTACGCAGGCTTGAGGTGGGCTGGACAGCCGACGGCTGGGACCCCGGAATCGGCCCGATGGCGGGCCGCCTTGGCTCGTTCGAGCTTTTTCGCGCCTGCCTCTAATTAGTCCAGCTATTGGACCCTTTGCGAGTCTCTTATGGGGGCTGCAAGAGGAGGTCGGAGGGCCCTCCGAAGCTCCGATCCGGCGATGGTTCGATCCTCTGGGCGCTCGATCGAAGCGCTGGGGGCCAGGCAGAAGGCGGTGCTCCCGACGATAATCAGTATCAGATGTATCGAGTGGGACTTATGAATAGTCCTGTATGGATTCACGGATGAGACACACGGTTGAGGCGCACGGTGCTCCTCGCTTCGCCGCCGCCGGCTGCTCGATCGGCTCCCTCGCGTCACTTCGGCGACACGCTGCTGGGCGTCCTGCGCAATCCTCGTCGCCATGTCGGCGATTGCGGCACAACAATCGACGCCCATGCGCCAATTCAGGCGTCTCAGCTGGGAATCATGGCGAGTCTCGCCATGATTCTGCTCTGGGGCTGATGAGACCGTTGAATCAGGTGCTCGTCTGCAGGCCCTGGATCAGGAAGTCGAAATAGGGACCGGCCAGGGCCGCTTCATCGGCGCCCAGCAGGACGAGGGAGGCTTCCTTGAGGGTGCGCATGGCTTCCACCATGCCGGGCAGGGGGACGCCGAGGCTGTTGTACATCTCCCGGGCCCCCACCACACCGATCTGCTGGATGAGCTCGGTGCTGCCGGCGAGCACGCCGTAGGTGACCAGACGCAGGTACCAGCTGTAATCGCGCAGGCACTGGGCCCGCTGCTTCTGGCCGAAGGCGTTGCCCCCGGGGGCCACGTAGTCGGGCTTGCGCAGGAACAGCTGCTTGGCGGCTTCGGCGACGATCTTCTTCTCGTTATCGGTCAGGACCCGCACCACGGCGAGCCTGCGGGCTCCACCGTTGAGGAACTCCACCATCGAGCGCAACTCGCCGCCCGTGGGATAGCGGAGCTGATCATCGGCCTGGAGGATCAGATCGCGAACGACGCTCATAGCAGCGACCACAGACCGCGGCATCCTATCGATCGCCAACCCCCAGACCCCACTCCTGGCGCAAGGTGTAACGCCCCTTTGCACGACCCCCGATAGGGTCGGCCCAGTGGAAGGCAGGCCGTGGCCAACGTCGGGGAGAAGCTGCAGCTGGAGATCACCGACCTGGGCCATGGCGGCCAGGGCGTGGGACGGCACGAGGGCCAGGTGGTGTTCGTCAGCGGTGCCGTGCCCGGCGACACGGTCCAGGTCCGTCTGGTCGCCGTGGCGCGGCGCCATCTCATCGGCCAGCTGCAGCGGGTGGTGGTGGCCTCGCCCCAGCGCCGCCGTCCCCCCTGCATCCTGGCCGACCACTGCGGTGGCTGCACCCTGCAGCCCTTCGCCGACCAGGCCCAGGCGCAGTGGAAGCAACGGACGGTGGAGCAGACCCTGCAGCGCATCGGCGGCCTCTCCACAACGGTGCGCGCCCTGCTGGCGGCCGACCCGCCCCTGGGCTACCGCAACCGGGCCCTGATCCCCCTGGAGCGCACGGCGGATGGACGCCTGCGGGCCGGCTATTACCGCCGCGGCTCCCACCGGATCGTCAACATGGCCCGCTGCCCGGTGCTGGATGGCCGCATCGACGCCCTGATCGCCCCGCTCAAGGCCGACCTCGAGGCCAGCGGCTGGCCCATCGATCGGCACGGTGGCGTCAACACGGCCAATGGCGAAGACGGTGTGGATGGCGAAGACAAAGCGGGCGGCGACGCTGGCGCGGATGCAGCGGATCCCCAGGGACCGGGCCTGCGCCACCTGGGGCTGCGGGTGGGAAGCCACAGCGGTGAATGCCTGATCACCCTGATCAGCAGCCACGATCACCTGCCTGGTCTCCAGGAACTCGCCGCCACCTGGATGGGGCGCTGGCCGGAGCTGGTGGGGGTGTGTCTCAACCTGCAGCCCCTGGCCACCAATCGACTGATGGGCGAGGACACCCGCGTGGTGGTGGGCCGGGACTGGATCGAGGAGCACTTCGCCGGTCTCCGCTACCGGGTGGCGGCGGACACCTTCTTCCAGGTCAACACCCGCCAGGCCGAACGGCTGGTCCCGCCGCTGCTCGAAGCTCTGGGCCCTGAACCCGGCACGGTCGTGGACGCCTACTGCGGCATCGGCACCTACAGCCTGCCCCTGGCGGCCGCCGGTTGGCGGGTGCGGGGTCTGGAGCTGCAGGCCCGGGCCGTTGCCCAGGCCGAGCACAACGCCGCCAGCAACGGGCTCCAGGCGCTGGTCAGCTTCGAGCAGGCCGATGTGCCGCTGGTGCTGGAGGACCGGCTTCAGGGGGCGGACGCCCTGGTGCTCGACCCGCCCCGCAAGGGGCTGACCCCCCCGGCCCTGGCGGCGATTCTGGCGGCGGCACCGGCCAGGGTGGCCTACCTGAGCTGTGACCCTGCCTCCCTGGCCAGGGACCTGGCCCAGCTCTGCGGCGACGGCAGTTACGGGCTGCGGTGGGTGCAGCCGGTCGACTTCTTCCCCAACACCAGCCATGTGGAGGCCCTGGCGGTGCTGGAGCGCCGTTAGCGGCGCTGCTCGGCGCCGAACTGGCGCTCCAGGGCCTCGCGCACCTTCCGGTGGGCCGCTTCGACGTCCTCGTCGGTGAGGGTGCGGGCGCTGTCGCGGTAGCGCAGCCGGAAGGCCTGGCTGCAATGGCCGGCCGCCACCTGTTCCCCTTCGTAACGGTCGATCAGTTCGGCCTTCTCCAGCAGCGGTTTGCCGGCCTTGCGGATCGCCGCCAGCAGGGCCGCCGCGGTGGTGTCCCGCGGGACCACAAGGGCCAGATCCCTCTCGGAGGCCGGCACGCTGGGGAACGGCTGGAACGCCGGTTGCCAGCGGTTGCGGCGGGTGCCCGCCGTCAGCAGGGGCGCCACCGCCAGCTGGAACACATAGGTGTCGGGCGGCAGATCCCGGGCCTCCGCCTGGGAGGGATGCAGCTGGCCGAACCAGCCCACGGGCCGCCCTTCCACCAGCAGTTCGGCGGACCGGCCCGGATGCAGCAGCTCCGAGCCGCTCCAGGGGCGGTCCTCCACCACCAGCCGCAGGGGTTCGAGGCCGGCCTGCAGCACGCCCCGGGCCTGGAAGTAGTCCGGTGGGGCGGGCTTGCCCGAGCGGCGCCAGCGCTCGGCATGGCGTTCCCCGGCGATCACGCCCGCCAGCAGGGTGTGCTCCTCGTCCCCCTTGGCCCCCGGGAGAAACACCTGGCCGATCTCGAATCCCCAGAAGCCCGGCAGGGAGGCCTGGAGGTTGCGGCGGGCGGCCTCCAGCAGCTCCCCGTGGAGGTTGTCACGCAGATGGCCGTAATCGGCCAGCAGGGGATTGGCCAGGGGAATCCGGCCGGGCGCCTCCGCCACCAGCGACAGGGCGCACACCTCCTGCAGCCCTGCCGCGCAAAGGGAGCGGCGCAGGCGGCGCTCCAGCTGCTGGGCGGGCTCAAGACCGCCCGGGATCAGGGGATCGGGCAGGTGGCTGGCGAAATGGTCGTAGCCCACCAGCCGCGCCACCTCCTCGATCAGGTCCACCTCCCGCAGCAGATCCATGGCCCGCTCGGGCGGCACCGCCACCTGCCAGCCGTCGTCGCCGGACTCGAGCCGGCAGCCGAGGGCCTCCAGGGTGGCCGTGATGCGCTCATCGGCCAGATCCTGCTCTTCCCCGTCCACCACCACCGGGCCCAGCAGGTTGTGCAGGGCATCGCGCCGCAGCTCCAGGGTGCGCGGAGGCTCCAGGGGCCTGCGGTGCAGCCAGCGCCCCTCCACCGTGGCCTCCGCCAGCTCCTGCAGCAGCGCGACGGCGCGATCGGCTGCCGCCAGGGTGATCTCCGCGGGCAGCCCCTTCTCGAAGCGGCTGCTGGCCTCGCTGCGCAGGCCGGTGCTGCGGGCGGAGCGCCGCACCGCCTGGGGAGCGAACACCGCCGCCTCCAGCCAGATGGCGCTGGTGGCCTCGCTCACCGCCTCCCCAAGCCCACCCATCACGCCGGCCAGGGCGATGGGCTGGTCGGCATAGGTCACCACCAGAGCTTCGCTGCCCAGGGAGCGCTCCTGGCCATCCAGGGTCTGGAAGGGCTCCCCCTCCCGGGCCTGGCGCAGGCCGATCCGCTCCGGCCGGGGGGTGCCGTCGTCGAGAGCGGCCACCCGCTGGCGATCGAAGGCATGCAGGGGCTGGCCGGTTTCGAGCATCACCATATTGGTGACGTCGACCACGTTGTTGATGGGCCGGATGCCGGCCCGCTCCAGCCGCTGACGCAGCCAGACCGGGGAGGGCTTCACCACGACGCCCGTGAGGGCGGTGAGGCTGAACAGGCCCCCCGCCTCGATGGTCAGGCGGTCGCTGGGGCTGGCCGCCAGGGGCTGGGGCTCCACCGCCGGCGCGGCGTCGCGGAAGGTGGTGCGGCCGCCGCTGAGGGCTGCCACCTCCCGGGCGATGCCCCGCATCGAGAGCCCGTCGGGCCGGTTGGCGGTGATGGCCAGCTCCAGCACCTGATCGTCGAGGCCGAGGGCCGGACCCACCGGCTCGCCGAGGGGCGGCACGGTCTCCAGCAGGTTGTCGAGTTCGGCGATGCCGTCACTGCCGTCGTCGAGGCCCAGCTCCCGGAGCGAGCAGATCATGCCGCTGCTGGCCACGCCACGCAGTTCGGCCGGCTTGATGGTGAGTCCCACCGCCGGCAGGGTGCTGCCCACCAGGGCCACCGGCACATGCAGGCCGGCACGCACATTGGCGGCGCCGCACACGATCTGCAGGGGCTCGGAGCTGCCAACGGCCACCTGGCAGACACTGAGCTTGTCGGCATTGGGATGGGGCTCCCGGCGCTCCACGTATCCCACCACCACCCCGGCCGCCCGGGCGGCCAGATCCTCGATCGCCTCCACCTCGAAACCGGCGATCGAGAGACGTTCAGCCAGAGAAGCGGGATCCAGGCACTCCGGCTCCACACTCACCAGCTCCCTGAGCCATTGGAGCGACACCCGCATCGGATCGGAGCACAGCAGCCACGGATCCTAGAAACCGATCCGGCCCTGTCCCGTCGCCAGGTATGGTGCTGGATCGTCTCTCTGCAACGCTGACGCGGCGCAACGTCCTTCCATGGCAAAAAACAAGGGCGTCCGGCTGGTGATCACTCTCGAGTGCACCGAATGCCGGTCCAATCCCGCCAAGCGGTCCCCTGGGGTGTCCCGGTACACCACCCAGAAGAACCGCCGCAACACCACCGAACGGATCGAACTGAAGAAGTTCTGCCCCCACTGCAATTCCGCCACCGTTCACAAGGAGATCAAGTGAGGCCGGCCCTGCCCGTCTCCACGCTCCTCTGACCGTTCCGGACTCTGCCGTCGCAGTTCCCCTCCTTTTCCCCTTCTCCGTTCCCATGTCCAGCTCCTTCTTCAAGAAACGCCTGTCGCCGATCAAGCCGGGCGATCCGATCGACTACAAGGACGTCGATCTGCTCAAGAAATTCATCACAGAGCGCGGCAAGATCCTGCCCCGCCGGCTCACCGGCCTGACGGCCAAGCAGCAGCGTGATCTCACCAATGCCGTCAAGCGGGCCCGCATCGTGGCCATGCTGCCCTTCGTGAATCCCGAAGGCTGAGTTGCCCCCCCAGTCGCCCCACCGTGCCATCGCGCCGGGCGATCTGGTCGGCCTGAACGAGGACGGCAGGTCCCTGCTGGCCGTGGTTCAGGCCCTCAAGGGCACCCGGGCCGACCTCCGGGTCGGTCACGACGCCAAGGCCCAGCAGCGGGCCGTGCGCCAGCTTGATCTGGTGGCGGCCGGCGAACCCTCCGATCCGCCCGCAGCCCGGCTCTCCCAGCCGCCGTGGCAGCTGAGTGCTGATCGGCTGCAGCGGGCCCTCCCCTCCTCCCGGGAGCTGTCGGCGGCCTGGCTGCTCTTGGCTCAGGACCCCATGGCCCTGGATCTGGCCGCGTTCACCGACCTGGTGGCCGATGGGGGCGATCCGGCCCAGCGGGCCGCCTGCTGGCTCTGGCTTCAGGGGCCCCAGCTGCTGTTCCGCTGGCGTCAGCAGCAGGTGGAGGCCCGCCCCCTGGCGGATGTGCGGCGGTTGCGCCGGGAAGCCCGCCGTCAGCAGCTGATCGAACAGCGGCGGCGCCAGTGGCATGACGCCCTGCGGCGGCGCCAGCCGATCGAGCCGGAGCAGCTGGAGGCCGATCAGCAGGCCCAGCTCGACCTGCTGCGCGAATGGGCCGCCGGGGACACGGCCGTGCCCCTGCCGGAGGAGCTGCGGCGGGCCCTGCAGGCGGCCCACTGCCATGCCGAAGCGGCCGCCATCCGGCATCTGCTCGTCGACCTGGGCCAGTGGCAGAAGCACCACCTGCCCTCGCTCGAGAACACCACCTGGCAGGCGGGCTTTGCCGCGGCGCTCGAGGCCGAGGCCCAGCGCCTGGCGGGCCTGGCCGAGGAACCCCAGCCGGGTGACGAGCACCGCACCGACCGGACCGGCCTGCACACGGTCACCATCGACGACGAAGACACCGGCGACATCGACGACGGCCTGTCCCTGGAGGAACGGCCCGGCCGGCCCGCCCGTCTCTGGATCCACATCGCCGATCCGGGCCGGCTGGTGGCGGCGGGCAGTCCCCTGGATCTGGAGGCGCGCCGCCGGGCCAGCAGCCTCTACCTGGCCAGGGGACCCCTTCCCATGTTCCCCGAGTGCCTGAGCACCGGAGCCTTCAGCCTGCGCATGGGCCACCGCTGTCCCGCCTGGAGTCTCTGGGTGGAGCTGGCTGACGATGGTGCGGTGGGCGCCTACGGCATCGAGCGGACCTGGGTGAAGCCCGCCTACCGCCTCAGCTATCAGGACGCCGATGAGCTGCTCGAGCTGGCGCCGCCCCGGGAGGCGTACCTCGGCACCATCGAGGCCCTGATGCAGCAGCGCCGCCGCTGGCGTCTGTCCCGGGGGGCCCTGGCCCTGGAGCAGGCGGAGGGGCGGGTGCGCTGCCGGGGCGAGGCGGCGGAGCTGGAGATCACCGAACCGACGCCGGCCCGGTCGATGGTGGCCGAAGCCATGATCCTCGCGGGATCCGTGGTCGCCCAGCACGGCCAGAGCCATGGTCTGGCCCTGCCGTACCGCAGCCAGCTTCCCGCCGAACTCCCCCCGGCCCAGGAGCTGGAGCGCCTGCCCCCGGGACCGGTCCGCCACGCGGCCCTGAAACGCTGCCTGAGCCGGGGCCATCTGGGCACCACCCCCGCCCCCCATTTCTCCCTCGGCCTGGCCAGCTACGTGCAGGCCACCTCCCCGATCCGCCGCTACGGGGATCTGGTGGTGCAGCGCCAGCTGCTGGCCCATGCCCAGGGAGAGCCTGGCCTGGACGAGGCGGAGCTGGCGGCCCTGCTCGCCGACCTAGAGGGCTCGATCCGCCAGGGGATCCTGATTTCCCGGGAGGACCAGCGCCATTGGCAGCAGGTCTGGTTCGAGCAGCAGCGGCAGGTGCAGTGGCAGGCCCAGTTTCTGCGCTGGTTACGGCCCCAGGACCGCCTCGGCCTGGTGCATGTGGGCGAGCTGGCCATGGATCTGGCGGCCGAATGCCATGGCGACCTCGCCCCGGGCGATGCGCTGCTGCTGCGGGTGCAGCAGGTGGATTCCCTGCGTGACCTGCTGCGCCTGGCGGCATCGGTCTAGGCCTGGCGTCTTCAGGGATTCAGCTTGTACTTGTCCATCGCCTGCTGCTTGCAGATGGTTTCCGCCTGGGCAATCGTCGCCCTGGCGTTCACCTGCTGGGCCACGCAGGTGCAGGTGTCCTCCGCCATGCCCGCCGGCGCCGACTTGCCCGCCTTGGCGAAGTCGGCGTTCACCGCCAGGGTGCAGTAATGGATGATCAGCTGATCGCGCATGTTGTCGAGGCCCTGGGCGCGGCTGGGCAGGTCTGCCATCAGGACCGCTGATCCGGTCAGGGCCAGCAGCAGGGGCAGGGGCCGGAGGGCGATGGTGGGGGCGGCGAGGCTCAAGGGACGCGGCGCGATCGGGCGCTTTCCATCCTGAAGGAACCCAGCGGCCGGCGACCGGGTATGCCAGGGATCGTCAAGGGATGACCCTGGACACCCGCAGCCAGGGGCCCCAGGGGTTGAGGCAACCCATGAAGGAGGCCGGGGTGGGTCGATCGAGGCGCAGCAGCCAGTGGTGAACCGCAGGTTCCAGGGTGATCAGCGGCCAGGAACCGGCGTCCCCGTCGAGCTGATAGCCGCCGTCGCCATCGGGCCGCACCACGCCGTTCCAGAGACGCTCCCCTGTTTCGGGCGGCGGCGTGGCATCGCCCGGCCCGTCGGAACCCGCTGCCGCTCCGGGCCTGTGCAGCTGGCCGTGGCGGTCGAGCCACTCGGGATCGTCCAGGGCCTGGCGCTGGCGGTCCTGCCAGAGCGGGTGATGCCAGGGGGTGTCCCAGAGCGGCAGCACGCCGACGGGGGCCAGCGGATCGCTGATCAGGGCCTCCTGGAGCCGCCGCACCGGCAGGACCGCCGGCTCGAGCCCCTCCCGCACGCACAGGGCGGCCGCCAGCCCGGCGGCCTGGCCGATGTTCAGCACCACGGGTTGGAGGCGGGTGGCCCCGTTGGCCATGTGGCTGACGCCGAAGCACTTGTCGGCGGCCAGCAGGTTGGAGACCTCCTTGCTCACCAGGGCCCCGTAGGGAATGGTGAACGGGGTGCCGCTCCAGCGCCCCCCCCAACGACAGCTCTTCGGGGCCAGGGGCCAGTCGCCACCGGGGTAGTGGTGGTCATTGGCGTAGTTGCCCACGGCGATGGCGTCGACGGCGCCGTCGCTGTCCTGCGTCAACGGGGCGATGCAGGCACCGGGCCCCCGAGGCAGCAGGTGCTGCTCCAGCACCAGCGATCGGGCCACCAGGCGGCGCCCCTCCCGCCAGTAGGGCATCAGGGCCAGGGATCCATCCCCGGCCAGCTGGCCCGCGGCGGCCGCCTCGGGAGTTGGAAACACGGCCCCCGGCCGCAGCCAGCCCTCGCTGGCCAGCTCGAGCGCCGCGGCGAAGGCGGCGCTGTGAGCCTTCATCTCCCGGGCCAGCGCATCGGTGGGGCCGCTGCCGTCCTCGTCCTGGAAGGCCCGGCCCAGATCCCGGTGCCAGTCGTTGCCGTGCAGGGGCCAGTTGAGCATCACCAGCCCGCCGGGGAGCCGGCCGTAGGTGAGCGTCCGCTCCAGTCCGAAGGCCGCCGTGGCCTCGCTGAAGGGTGGCGGCAGCACGGGCGGCTGCTGGCGCCAGGCCTCGCCGGCCGGTGCGGCCGGACCTTCGCCTTCCTGCAGCTGACCCATGCTCACCCAGGTGGGCGACTGGACGGGCTGACGGGCGAAGAAGGGATCGCGCTCGATCCGCTCGGCCGTGGGGGCGCTGGGCTCCTGCCACTGCTCCTGCGACTCCCAGCCGAGCCGGAAGGGGGCCTCGAGCAGGGGGAACAGGTCGCCGCGGTCGCTGCCGTCGATCACCACCGTGGGCAGCAGCTCATGCAGCACCCCCTTCTGCTCCACCGTCACCGCAGCGATCCGATCCCCCCGGCGCCGGGCCTGGCGCAGGCGGCATCCCGGCCACCACTCCAGCAGGGGTTCGGCCGCCAGCCAGTCCCGCAGGATCGCCTCGGCCGTGGCGGGCCGGTAGCCGAAGCAGCTCACCCAGTTCTGATCGAGCCCCTCCGGTTCGCTTCGTCCCAGGGCCCGCAGCAGGGCCCCCCACAGGCCGGTCTGCCAGGGCGTGAGTTCATTGCCGTCGGGGGCGCAGACCCCCGCCGCACTCACCATGCCGCCCAGCCAGGGGCCGGGGGTCAGCAGCAGGGTGGCTGCGCCGGAGCGGGCCGCCTGCAGGGCAGCGGCGATGCCGCCGGTGCCGCCGCCCCATACCAGAACCGGCACCTTGCGATCGAAGCCGGTGCGCATGGGATCGAAGCGGGTCGGGGAGGGGCCGTCCCAGAGGACGGGGCTGGGGCCAGCATCTCACCGGAAGGGAGCGGGGCAAGGGGGTGCGCGGACCGGCCACGGCTAGGATCCGGCCCCCGGGCCAGGGCCCGTCGGTGGTGCCGCGAACCGGTCGCGCCCCCCAGCCCTGGCGACGTCGCTTCCCGATGACCTATACCCTCACCACCCCGCTTTATTACGTCAACGACCGTGCCCACCTGGGCAGCACCTACACCACCCTCGCCTGCGACTGCATCGCCCGTTTCCAGCGTCTGCGGGGCCAGCGGGTGGTGTTCATCACCGGCTGCGACGAGCATGGCCTGAAGATCCAGCGCTCGGCCGAGGCGGCGGGTCTCACGCCCCAGGCCCACTGCGACGCCATCAGCGGCGAGTATCGCGACCTGTGGCGACGCTGGGGCATCTCCAACGACCGCTTCATCCGCACCACCGATCCGCGCCACCGGGCGGTCGTGGAGCAGTTCTTCGCCCGGGTCGAGGCCAGCGGCGATGTGATCGAAGGGCGCCAGCGCGGCTGGTACTGCGTCGCCTGCGAGGAATTCAAGGAGGAGCCCCCCGAGGCGAAGGCGCCGGTCTGCACCACCCACCTGCGCCCCCTGGAGTGGCGCGACGAACTCAACCTCTTCTTCCGTCTCTCCCGCTACCAGCAGCAGATCGAGCAGCTGGTGGCCAGCGACGGCTTCGTCGCCCCCCGCTCCCGCCGCCGTGAAGTGGAGAACTTCGTTGCCGGCGGACTCAAGGACTTCTCCATCTCCCGGCTGGATCTGCCCTGGGGCATCCCGGTTCCGGGCTACGCGGGCCACACCTTCTACGTCTGGTTCGATGCCCTGGTGGGCTATCTCTCGGCCTTATTGGAGCCCGAGGATCCCGCCGACCTGGATCTGCTCGGCGCCCGGGGCTGGCCCGCCCGGGTGCATGTCATCGGCAAGGACATCCTGCGCTTCCACGCCGTCTACTGGCCGGCGATGCTGCTCTCCGCCGGCCTGGAGCTGCCGCAGCAGGTCTTCGGCCATGGCTTCCTGACCCGGGAGGGGCAGAAGATGGGCAAGTCACTCGGCAACGTGCTGGATCCCGAGGTGCTCCTGGAGCGCTGCGGCACCGATGCCGTGCGCTGGTATCTGCTGCGCGACATCCCCTTCGGCGAGGACGGTGATTTTCAGCAGCAACGCTTCGTCGACCTGGTCAACAACGACCTGGCCAACACGATCGGCAACCTGCTCAATCGCACCTCCTCCATGGCCCGCAAGTGGTTCGATGGAGCCGTGCCGCCCCCCGGCGAAGCCGGAGCCGCTGACCATCCCCTCGCGGTGCGCTCCGCCGCCGCCGCGGAGGTCGTGGATGGGGCCCTGGAGGCCTTCGATTTCCGCAGCGCCGCCGAAGCCGTCCTGCATCTGGCGGAGGCCGCCAACGGCTTTCTCAACGAGCGGGCCCCGTGGAAGCAGATCAAGCAGGAGGAGGGGCGCCCCCAGGTGGCCGCCGACCTCTTTGCGGTGCTGGAGACCAGCCGCTGGCTCGCCCTGCTGCTGGCCCCCCTGCTGCCGGATCTCTCCTCCCGACTGCTCAGCCAGCTGGGCCTGCCGCCGTTCTCCAGTGAGGCTCCCGCCGGTGAGCAGGATCCGGGCGATGCACAGCGCTGGACGGCAGCCCGATGCTGGGGGAAGCTGAGCGGCGGCCAACCCCTGCCCGAGCCGATCCCGGTGATGCAACGTCTGGAACTGAATTCCCCCCTTTGACCTTTCCCGTCTCCTCCAGGGCCTGGCGTCTGGCCGTCGTGCTGCTGCTGCTCACCGGCTGCGGCCGCAACCAGGTGGCCCGTGAGGAGGCGGCCACCCCGTTCGTCTTCCGCACCCTGAATCTGCGCCAGCAGGATGTGCTGGGCCGTCCCAACTGGGAACTCACCAGCCCCGAAGCCCGCTACGACCTGCGGCGCCGCGTTGCCAGGGCCCTGCGGCCCCGGGGCGTCATCTACAACAACGGCCAGCCCGCCTACCGGGTGGAGGCCTCCACGGGCACCGTCATCAGCGATGGGGCCGTGATCCTGCTGGAGGGCACGATCCGCCTCCAGCGCCTGGGCCAGCAGCCGGTGATGATCCAGGGCTCCCGGGTGCGCTGGGTGCCGGAGCGCAAGCTGATGGAGATCGACCGCCATCCCGAGGGCTTTGATCCCCACACCCGCCTGTCCGCCGACCGCGCCACCTTCCGCATCGACAAGGACACCCTGGAGCTGAGCGGCCAGCCCCAGCTGCAGCGCTGGGACAAGCCCTTCGATCCTTTCCGCGCCAATCCCGCCGGCGATCCCCAGGTGGTGGTCACCGTCGCGTCGGTCCAGTGGCAGCCTGGCACTGGGAAGCTTCTCGCCAAGGGCCCGATCCGGGGTCAGCGACGACCCCCCGGATCCCCGGCGGACCGTCCGACCCAGACGCTCACGGCCGCCAGCCTGAATGGCAACACCCAGACTCAGCGATTCATCCTGGCCCCTCCGGTGTTGTTCCAGGATCCGGCAGTGAAAGGTGGCGTGTCCGCCAGGGGCAAGGCGCTCGAGGTCGAGGCCGCCCGGCAGCTGATCCGCATCCCGGCCGGTTGCCTCATCCAGCAGGACGGGGCCAGCCTCCAGGCTGATTCCTGTCTGTGGAACTGGGAAACCCAGGCCATTGCCGCCGACGGGGGGATCCTGGTGCAGCGGCCCCAGAACAACCAGCTCACCCGCGCCACCATGCTGCGGGGGCAGCTGGGAGACAAGGGGCTGGTGGTGTTCTCCTCCCCGGGGGGACGGGTGTTCAGCCGTTTCCAGGTGCCTGCGTCGAAGACGCCTCCCCGGCCGGCTCCGCCCCGTCCGAAACCCGAGCCAATTCGTCTGTGAGCCTGCGGGCCCAGCCCTCGATCCAGACCAGATCACTGCGGCTGAAGCAGCGGGGTGACCAGCCGCCGAGCACCAGCACCCCCTCGTGCCCCAGCGGCTGCACCACCACGGCCGGCAGTGACGGCAGTAGGGCCTCGAACTCATCCCGGCCGGGGTAGAGCTTCAGGTCCACCAGGGAGATGGTCCGCTGCCGTTCGAGGCTGCGCCGGCAGATCGGCCCCGGCGCGAAGCCATCGCCCCCCAGCAGTCCCCGCTGCAGCAGCGTCCGTCCCTGCCAGTGGAGCAGCACCACCGCCGCCGGCGTGGCGGTGAGCAGCATGGTGCTGCCCCAGCCCAACTCCTCGGCCAGTCCAGAGGGGAGGTCTTCGGCCAGCCGCAGCCCCTCCGTCCCCTGCAGCGCCACCCGCTCGGGCGCCAGGGGCTCCACCCGCTGCCAGAGCAGGGCCACCAGCAGCAGCAGCACCGCCAGGATGCTGCCAAGCACGGAGGCCCGCTCCAGGGAGGGGTCGAGGCCCGGCGCCGTCATCTGGTTGAGCACCACCAGCACCAGCCCCGACAGGCCGCAGGCGAACACGACCCTGGCGGCGGTGGGCATCGCCATCGGGGGAAGGGGGGAGCGAAGGGCCTCCAGGATGCCGGAACGGGGCTCGAACGGCAGACTGGTGGCGTCTTGTCGAAGGGCTTTGACTTCCGTGTCGCTGCCAACTGCCGCCGTGGTTCCGGGTTCCCGTTCCGGGTCGGGCCTGCGGCGCTACCTGCTGGGCCTCCTGCTGTCCCTGGCGCTGGTGATCGCCGGCCCCTGTCTCCCTGCCCTTGCGGTGGCGAGCACGGATCTGCCGCCGCAACGGCCCGCCAGTCACGTGCTCGACAGCGCCGGCGTGCTCAGCCGCGCGGGAGCCGCCGAGATCGAGAGCCAGCTTGCCGGCTTCGCCACCGAGCGGGTCGATGCCCGCCTGATCACGGTGTCGCGGCTGGATTACGGGCTCGACCTCCAGGGTCTCGGTGACCAGCTGCTGGAGCGCTGGGGCGCCACCACGGCCGGCCAGGGGGGCGATCCGCTGCTGCTGCTGTTGATCGACAGCCAGACCAGGGCCACGGCCATCGTCGCCCAGCCCCCCCTGGAGCGCCAGCTGCCCGCCGAACTGCTCTCCAGCACGGCGCTCACCACCATGGCCCAGCCCCTGCGCCAGGGCGACCGATATCGGCAGGCCAGCATCGACGCCCTGCAACGGCTGGACACGGTCCTCCGGGGAGGCGAGGATCCCGGGGAACCCGTGGTCGAGGAGGCTGCCGCCGTGGTGAGCAACATTCCCACCCGTGAGGAGACCTCCAGCAGCAATGCCTTCACTTGGGTGATCGTCCTGCTGGTGGTCGGTTCGGTGGTGCCGATGCTCACCTGGTGGGTTTTCTCCCGCTGATTTCTCCCCTCCGCATCGCCTCATGGGACTGACTGACTGGATGGGAACCTTCGGGCGGGCGCAGTCGCTCGACCTCAGCTCCGATCTGGAGCGCGGCTACGAGGCCGCTCTCCAGATCCAGAGCATCGAGATGGAGCACTACAACGACCGCCCGGTGCGTCCCGAACTCGAGCTGCGGATTCCGAAATCGGCCCAGGCCCAGGTTCTGCGCCGTTTCCGCGCCTCCCTGCAGGTGTGCCGCCAGTCGCGGGAGGCTCTGGCTCCCTATCGCCAGGAGCTTTCCGGTCAGGAGCTGCGCCAGTTCCAGCTGATCGATTCGGTCACAGGCCGCTACTCCGGTTCCCGGCAGGAGCTGCCCACGCTCAGTCGCTCCCCGGAGATGCTGCCCCGCAGCCTGGTGAGCGTGGTCGACCAGGTGCGTCGCCAGCTGGATCCAGAGGCCGAGGCCAGCGTGGTGGCCGGTTTCCGGCGCCGACGCGACACCACCCTGGTGTCGCTGCGGATTCTGCTGCTGCTGGTCCTGGTGCCGGTGCTGGTGCAGCAGGTGAGCCGCACCTATGTGGTCTCGCCCCTGGTGGATCGCTTCGCGCCCGAGAACGGCTTCCTCAGCTATCCCAGGCCCCAGCTGGAGGAGAAGGCCGTGGAGAAGCTGCGGGTGTACCAGGCCGAGATGGAATTCGATGCCCTGCTCGCCGGCAAGCCGATGCCGAGCCGGGAGGAACTGCAGGCCGAGCTGGCCAAGAAGGCCCACATCCTCAAGGAGGAGGCCGACATGGAAAGCACCCATGCGGTGAAGAACGTGCTCGCCGATGTCTGCGGCTTCATCGGTTTCGTGGTGGTGTGCTTCTTCGGTCGCCGCGACATCCAGCTGCTGCGTGGCTTCATTGATGAGCTGGTCTACGGACTCAGCGACAGCGCCAAGGCCTTCGCCATCATTCTGTTCACCGACATCTTTGTGGGTTTCCACAGTCCGGAGGGCTGGACGGTGCTGCTCGACGGCATCGCCGACCATCTGGGATTGCCGGCCCGCGAAGACTTCGTGATGCTGTTCATCGCCACCTTCCCCGTGGTGCTGGCCACCATCTTCAAGTACTGGATCTTCCGCTACCTCAACCGCGTCTCCCCCTCCTCCGTCGCCACCCTGCGCAACATGAATGGAGGCGGTTGAGACCCAGCCCCGCCTGACCCTCGTCAGTGGGCCCTCCAGGGGGGGCAAGAGCCGCTGGGCCGAACATCTGGTGGCCTGCAGCGGACAGGAGGTGGTGTATCTGGCCACCGGCCCCCTGCTCCCCGACGACCCCGGCTGGCAGGCGCGCCTGGATGGGCACCGCCGGCGCCGGCCGGCCCACTGGCAGTGCCTTGAGGTGGAGGGAGCCCTCGCCGAGGGCCTCCAGCCTCTTGTCCGTGGGCAGATCGCCCTGGTGGATTCCCTCGGCACCTGGGTGGCGGCCCACCTGGATCTGCCCGCCTCGCGATGGGGGGAGCGCTGTGGCGCCCTGCTGGCGGCCGTGGGCTCCTGCCGCGCCAGCCTGGTGATCGTCTGCGAGGAGACCGGCTGGGGGGTGGTGCCGCCGACGCCGGAGGGCTCCCGGTTCCGGGACCGGCTGGGGGAGATCCAGCAACAGCTCATGGGGCGATGTGATGCCGCCTGGCTGGTGCTCCAGGGCCGGGCGATCGACCTTCTGGCCCACAGCCAGCCGGTTCCACCCCACCCCTGAGCTGCCCCCGATGCCGCGCATCGTGCTGTTCCAGCCCCAGATTCCGCCCAACACCGGCAACGTGGCGCGCACCTGCGCCGCCACCGGAACCGAACTGCACCTGATCGAACCACTCGGTTTCGTGATCGACGATCGCCAGCTGCGCCGGGCCGGTCTCGACTACTGGCCCTGGGTGCGGCTGCATCGCCACGCCGACCAGGACGCCTTCCAGAGCAGCCGCCGCGAGCGGGGCGGCCGTCTGGTCGCCCTCAGCAGCCAGGCGCAGGTTCCCTACACGGCGTTCCGCTTCCGCGACGATGACTGGCTGCTGTTCGGCCGGGAGACGGACGGATTACCGAACGTTCTGCAGGTCTCGTCCGACGCCCTGCTGACGATTCCGATGGCCTGCTCCGTCCGCCAGGGCACCGGAGGGGTCCGCAGCCTCAATCTCTCGGTGTCCGTTGGGATCGTGCTGTTCGAGGCCCTGCGTCAGCTGGGGCCGCCGGCGGCGGTCGAAAGCTGAGACCCGTCCGGGACTGGTCCCGGCGGATCTGTGCAGGTGGCACAACCGATGCTTGCCGACCGTGGTTCATGCCGCTACTGTCTGCCGGACCCGGTGATGTTGGCTTCTCCACCGGGTTTTGTCCGTCGGATGTGAATTGCATGAAGCCTTTTCGATTGATCCTCCCTTTTCTGCTCACCGCACCGGCCGTCGTGCCGCTCGTGGCTGTCCTTGCGGACGATTCCCCTGTCTCCGTCTCCACCGAAACCCTTCTGGCCTCCCTCCCCAACGCCGCGGATCGGCTGTGGGTGCGGGTTCGCAGGCCCGTCTCCATCGAAGAGCTCTCCTCGGCGCTCGACCTCGACGAATCCCGTCTGGCGCGCCTCAACGACGTCGATGAGGACCATCGCTTCAGCAACGGCGACTGGCTGGTGATGCCCTCCCGCGATCGGGAGCGCCTTGGCCGGATCGCCTCCCTCGACGCCTCGGCCCTGCGCGAAACCCCCCCGGCCACCCCGCCACCACCGGTGGAGGCCAATGGAGTCGTCCACTTCGGCGACACGGTGCTGCGTCTGGCCCAGCGCTACGGCCTCACGGTCGCCGAGCTGATCCGTCTCAATCCCGGCCTGGAAACGGCCCGACTCGTGGTGGGCAGCCAGGTGCGCCTGGTCCAGTCCGCCCCCGGCCGCTCCCGCCTGCTGCTCGGACTGAAGCCCACCACCAGCGGCGGCCTCAGCTGGCCCGACACCCCGGAGTACGGCGAGCCCCAGCGCCCCTTCAACGGCGGCAATCCCCCGTCCTCGGCCTGGATCTGGCCCACCCAGGGGGTCTTCTCCTCCGGTTACGGCTGGCGCTGGGGCCGGATGCACAAGGGCATCGATGTGGCCAACAACGTGGGTACCCCCGTCATGGCGGCCAGGGAAGGCCAGGTGGTCTTCGCCGGTTGGCATGACGGCGGCTATGGCTATCTGGTGCGGATCTCCCATGCCGATGGCAGCCTCAGCCTGTACGCCCACAACAGCCGACTGCTGGTGCGGGTGGGAGACACCGTCTCCCAGGGCCAGGTGATCAGCCAGATGGGCAGCACCGGCCGCAGCACCGGACCCCACCTCCACTTCGAGATTCACCCCCCCGGTCAGGGAGCCGTGAATCCCCTGCCCCTGCTTCCCCAGCGCGCCTGAGGGCCGCTGGGGCCCAGAGGGTCATCGTTTAGAGTCCATCTCGATTGGCTCGGTAGCTCAGCTGGTTAGAGCGTGGGATTCATAACCCCAAGGTCGGGAGTTCAAGTCTCCCCCGAGCCATTTTCTGTTGCCGATCATCGGATCGTTCGGCCCGCATCTTCCACCGGCGGGCTGAAGATCAGCGCATGTCGATCGCATTGAGCCGTTCGCGGAAGCTGCGCGCATTGGCCGCCTCGACGCTCTCGACCCGGGCCGGGGTGGGAGTGGCTGCGGGGGCAGGCACCAAGGGTTCCGGCTGGCTCACCGGCGGCGCCGGCACGGGAGCCGAGGCGGCGGCCGCCTGCAGGGGACGGCGGCTGCGTCCATAGCCTCCCCCCTGGCCCCGTACGGCCAGCGCCCGGGTGAGGCTCTTGCTGCGGTTGGCTGCGCCGACGGTCTCCCCATCCTTGGGACGGATCAGGGGGTTGCCCTTGAGTTCCGAGCGCAACTGATTGAGCAGGCGGAAATGGCCGGTGGCGTTGTATTTGCGCAGAACGGACGGGTCCCAACCCATGGGGGTGATCGGCAAGCTGTTGGCGTGATGCTAGTGGCCCGCGGACACACGGAAGTTGCGACAAAACGTGATAGATTGCACGGGTTCCAACTGGTAGTCGGATCGAGTACGCATAGCGACAGCCTTGCGTACGGCGACGGTCCCACCGGTTCCCCCACTTCTCTTGCTCCTTTCCACCATGTCCACCAACGGCAGGCTCGTCGGTCTGCAGGCTCCTGACTTCACCGCCACTGCCGTGGTGGATCAGGAGTTTCAGGAGATCTCACTGTCCCAGTACCGGGGCAAGTACGTGGTCCTGTTCTTCTACCCCCTGGATTTCACCTTCGTCTGCCCCACCGAAATCACGGCGTTCAGCGATCGCTACGGCGATTTCTCCAGCCGCAACACCGAAGTGCTGGGCGTGTCCGTTGACAGCCAGTTCAGTCACCTCGCCTGGATCCAGACCGATCGCAAGAGCGGCGGCATCGGCGACATCGCCTATCCCCTGGTGGCCGACCTCAAGAAAGACATCGCCCGTTCCTACGCCGTGCTCGACGAGGAGGCCGGTGTGGCCCTGCGCGGTCTGTTCATCATCGATCCCGATGGCGTGATCATGCACAGCACCATCAACAACCTGCCCGTGGGCAGGAGCGTCGATGAGACCCTCCGGGTGCTCCAGGCCTTCCAGTACGTCCAGTCCCACCCCGATGAGGTCTGCCCCGCCAACTGGACGCCGGGCGAGAAGACCATGAATCCCGACCCGGTCAAGAGCAAGGACTTCTTCGCCGCCGTCAACTGATCCCCCTGAACCGGGGCCTGTCCCCGGTTCAGCCCAGCGCCGCCTCCAGCAGGCGGCGCCCATCCCGCCCCCCGGTGAGTGGGTCACAGGCCCGCTCCGGGTGGGGCATCAGGCCCAGCACGTTTCCCGCCTCGTTCGCCACGCCGGCCACGTCACCGGTTGATCCGTTGGGATTGGCGCTGTAGCGCAGCACGATCCGGCCCGACTCCTCCAGCCTTCTCAGCTGGTCGTCCTCCACCTGGTAGCGGCCTTCTCCGTGGGCGATCGGCAGGTTGATCCGCTCCTGTTGATCGAACCCCCCCAGCCAGCGGCAGTTGCCGGGGCTCACCTCCAGCCCGCAGGGTTCGCAGAGGAAATGCAGGCCCCGGTTCCGCGTCAGGGCTCCGGGCAGCAGGCCCATTTCCGTGAGCACCTGGAAGCCGTTGCAGATGCCCAACACGGGCCCGCCCCTGCCGGCGAAATGGCGCACTTCCTCGAGCACCGGCGCAAAGCGGGCGATGGCCCCGCAGCGCAGGTAATCCCCGTAGCTGAAGCCGCCCGGCAGCACCACGGCGTCCAGCCCGCCCAGATCCCGTTCCTCATGCCACAGGAAGCGCACGGGAATCCCCAGGCAGCCCTCCAGGGCCCAGCCCACATCCCGGTCGCAGTTCGATCCGGGAAACACCACGATGCCGACGGTCATGCTCCTGCTCCCCTCAGCCCGCTTCCGCCAGATCCAGTGACCAGTCCTCGATCACCGGGTTGGCGAGCAGGCGGTCGCTGAGCAGTTCCAGCTGGGCCTGGGCCGTCGCCTTGTCCGGGGCCTCCAGATCCAGTTCGATCGCCTTGCCGATGCGCAGGCGGCGCACGCCGGCCACGCCCAGGCGTGCGGCGGCGGCTCGGGTGGCCTCACCTGCCGGGTCGAGGACGGAGGGTCTCAGGGACACCTGGACGCGGGCATGGAAGAGGGGCACCGGCAACTCGGGCGTTTGTTAAATCTTGGCAGCCCATGTCCCGGTGCCCCGGGGCTGGTGATCAACCTGGACATGGTCCACCGCAGCCTGGGCCGTGCCGCCCCTGCTCCAGCGCCTCTGTCGCGTCTTGCTTTCAGCGGGTCTGCTCGTCTGGTCCGCCGGTACCGCACTTTCCTGCCTGCCGGTGCGGGCCGAGGCCGTGCCCACCGGGGTCGAGCTGGAATGCCGTCTCAGGGACGGACCCTGGCAGAGATGCCGGATGGAGGTGCAGCAGGTGGGCATCCGCTGGATCCTGGTGGTGGGGGATCAGCGCATCGAATTCCGCCATGACCAGCGGGGGTCGGTGACGATGCTGCGGCCTCCCGGCGGCTGGCAACCCGTGAGCAGCCGCTGGGAGGCCGACACCAGCCTCTGCTGGGACGGGGTCTGCGCCCGGGGGGACATACCGCTCGACTGATTCCCCGACCCGCCGAGCCGCTGCTCCCGGTCAGAGCCGATCCAGGGCCTGCTGCAGCGCCGTCGTGGTTCCGGCGGTGGCAAGAACCACCAGTTCGATGCCGGCCTCCGGGCCCGGGGTGCCAGCGGGAGCGGCGGCGCCATCCACCATCCGGTCCTCGTACCAGCAGTCGAGGCGGCGGCCCACGCCCTGAATCTGCAGGGGCATGCGCTTGCCGCTCTGATGCAGCCGGCCCTTGAGCCGCACCACCGGGTGTTCGATCAGCAGGCGCTGCAGGTCGGCTTCCAATGCCGCCCGGTCCCAGTCGCCGCTGCGGCGCACCACCAGCGACTCCATCGCCACATGGGTGTGGTCGTGGTGGTCATGGTCGTGATCGTGGTCGCCGTGATCGTCATGGTCGTGGTGATGATCGTGGTCGTGCTGGCTGGAGGCGGCGCTGCCGTCACGGCCGGGACCATCGAGCACCAGCATCGGATCGATCTGCCCCCTGGCCATGGGCAACACCACCGTTCCGGGGCGCAACCCCGGCTGGAGCTGCTGCACGACCCGCTCCAGGTCCGGGGCCTCGAGCCTGTCGGCCCGGCTCACCAGCACCAGGTCGGCCGCCGCCAGCTGATCGGCGAACAGATCCTCGATGGCACTGACGTGATCCAGGCTCGGATCGGCCTGGCGCTGCGCCTCCACCGCTTCGGCGTCGCCCACCACATGGCCGGCGGCGAGGGCCTCGCCGTCCACCACGGTGACCACGCCGTGCACCCTGGTGCGATGGCGGATCTCGGGCCAGCCGAAGGCGGCCACCAGGGGTTCGGGAAGGGCCAGTCCACTGGTTTCGACCACGATGCCGTCCAGCCGGTCGCCCAGTTCCAGCAGCCGGGTCATCGTCGGCAGGAATTCATCCTGGACGGTGCAGCAGAGGCAGCCGTTGGCCAGTTCCACCAGTCGGCCATCCAGTTCCTCCTCCGGGCAGAAGCCGCAGGCGGCGATGAGATCGCCATCGATGCCCACGTCGCCGAATTCATTGACCAGAACGGCCAGCCGCAGCCCGCTTTCCACCAGCAGATGGCGCAGCAGGGTGGTCTTGCCGGCCCCCAGGAATCCGGTCACCACCGTCACCGGCAGGCGTTGGGAGGTCGTCGCCGCCATCAGGTATCCATCCACCGGAACGCTGAAAACCTAGGGGAGGGGCTCCCCATCAGGGGCCGCCATTGGTAATGGCCCAGCCGCAGCGACTGGCTCAGCCGCAGCCGAGGCTCTCGCTGGTGCTCACCCCCGTGAGCGGATGCCGTCCGGAGGCCCGGGCACAGAGCGCCTTCTGTTCCTGGCGGTCGAGGACGGCATCCGTGAAATCGGCCCCCTCGATGCGGGCATCGCGAAACCTGCTCTGCATCAGCATCGCGTTGTGCAGCTGGGCTCCCCGCAGATCCGCGTCATCGAAGCGGGTGGCGAAGGCCACCACATCCTCCAGATCGGCGCCGCGCAGGTCGGCGCCGCGCAGGTCGCTGGAGTTGAACACGGCCCCGCGCAGATCGGTGTCGCGCAGATCGAACCCCTCCATCGACGCCTTGAGGAATTCCTTCTGCTGCAGGTTGCGGCCATGTAGGTCGGGATCGAGGGCCTCGAACGAGCGCTGGGCCCGCAGTTCCGGAGCCGTGATCGCCTGGGCGGCACCGATGGGCAGCGCGGCCCAGCACAGGAGCACCACCGCCAGGCTGCCCACCACGCCGGCCAGGGCCTGGGCCGCTCTCGTCTGCCACCGGATCCGGGCCATGTCCCACCGTTACGCTTCCCCCACAAGGTATGGCAGGCCCTGCCCCCACGGACGCGTGCCGACCTCCCTTCCCGCAACGCCATGAGCATGTCCCTGCGGGTGGTGGTCCCGCCCCATCCCCTGATCGGCCACTGGCTCACCCTGCTGCGGGACCGCAGCACCCCTTCCCCCCTGTTCGCCACCGCGATGGCTGAACTGGGCCGCTGGCTCACCTACGAAGCCCTGCGCGACTGGCTGCCCCATCGCCCGGTGGCCATCCACACCCCCCTGGCCCCCTGCGAAGGCCAGGTGGTGGATCCGGAGGTGCCCCTGCTGGCGATTCCGGTGCTGCGCGGCGGACTGGGGCTCTGGCAGGGGGCCCAGACGGTGATCCCCTCGGCCCGGGTGGCCCACGTGGGGCTGCAGGCGAGCAGCCCGGGCGGTGCGCCCCACTGGTTTCTCGATGATCTCCCCGCCCAGATCGAGAGCCGCTGCGGCGTGCTGGTGGTTCTGCCCGTTCTCGCCAGTGGCCGCACCCTGCTGGCGGTGCTGGAACGGCTCAGGGGGCTGGGGGTGGAAGGCCAGCGGCTGCGGGTGATCACCACCCTGGCGGCGGCTCCCGGGCTCAAGGCGGTGGGTGAGGCGCATGGCGATCTCACCCTCTACTGCAGTGGCATTGACGCGGAGCTGGACGACCGGGGGCGGGTTCTCCCCGGGTTCGGCGATGTCAGTGAGCGTCTGTATGGAACTCTGGCGGCGACTGCCTAGGCTGGGAACCTTCCCCTTCAAGGGCTCCACCACCATTCGTGCAGGTCATGGCTGACAGCAGGGGGCGATCCGACAGCGCCAGCAGCGTGGTGCTTCTGGCCGGCGCGGCCGGTGCGGTGCTCGGGGCGGCCGGGCTGGCGGTGTGGCTGCTGCGCCGGGCCGACCAGCACCGGCTCGGCCGTCGTCAGCTCCGCATGCTGCGGGTGTCCCGGCTCACCGATGACATCGACACCGATGCCGTGAGCAGCGATCAGCTGCACGACCGGGTGCAGCAGCTCAACCAGGCCATCGACGAAGTGCGCCGTCAGCTCGAGCAGCTGCAGCCCCTGACCTGAGCCAGCCGGCTCCTCGGTAGGTTGCTGCAGTCACGACCACCGCCGGCCATGCTGCGTTCCGACGCCATCACCAAGGGCACCCAACGCTCCCCCAACCGGGCCATGCTGCGGGCCGTCGGTTTCGGCGATGGCGACTTCGACAAGCCGATCATCGGCATCGCCAACGGCTACAGCACCATCACCCCCTGCAACATCGGTCTCAACGACCTGACCCGTCGGGCGGAGGAGGCGGCCCACCGGGCCGGGGCCATGCCCCAGACCTTCGGCACGATCACCGTCAGCGACGGCATCTCGATGGGCACCGAAGGGATGAAGTACTCCCTGGTGTCGCGGGATGTGATCGCCGATTCGATCGAAACCGCCTGTAACGGCCAGAGCATGGACGGCCTGCTGGCCATCGGCGGCTGCGACAAGAACATGCCCGGCGCCATGCTGGCCATGGCCCGGATGAACATTCCGGCGATCTTCGTCTACGGCGGCACCATCAAGCCCGGCCGGCTGGGGGCCTGCGACCTCACCGTGGTGAGCGCCTTCGAGGCGGTGGGCCAGTACGCCGGCGGCCGGATCGACGCGGATCAGCTGCTGGCGATCGAGAAAAATGCCTGCCCCGGTGCCGGCAGCTGTGGGGGCATGTTCACCGCCAACACGATGAGCTCGGCCTTCGAGGCCATGGGCCTGAGCCTGCCCGGCAGCTCCACGATGGCGGCCGAAGACCCGGAGAAGGCCGAGAGCGCCGCCCGTTCCGCCGAGGTGCTGGTGGAGGCCATCGCGGCCAATATCCGCCCCAGCGACCTGATCACCCGCGAGGCGCTCGAGAACGCCATCAGCGTGATCATGGCGGTGGGGGGCTCCACCAATTCGGTGCTGCACCTGCTGGCGATCGCCCGCACCGCCGGCGTGCCACTGGTGATCGACGATTTCGAGACGATCCGTCAGCGGGTGCCCGTGATCTGTGATCTCAAGCCCAGCGGTCGCTTCGTGACCGTGGACCTGCACCGGGCCGGCGGCATTCCCCAGGTGATGAAGCTGCTGCTCGATGCCGGGCTGCTGCACGGCGAGGCCCGCACGATCGAAGGCAGGACCCTGCGGGAAGTGCTGGCCGCTGTGCCCTCCGAACCCCCCGCCGGCCAGGAGGTGATCCGCCCCCTGTCCAATCCCCTTTATACGAAGGGTCACCTGGCGATCCTCAAGGGCAACCTGGCCACGGAAGGGGCCGTCGCCAAGATCAGCGGCGTGAAGATCGCCGCGATCACCGGACCGGCGCGGGTGTTCGAGAGCGAGGAGGAGGCCCTGGCGGCCATCCTCGACGAACGGATCGTGGCCGGCGACGTGGTGGTGATCCGCTACGAGGGGCCGGTGGGCGGGCCTGGCATGCGCGAGATGCTCTCCCCCACGGCGGCGATCATCGGCCAGGGTCTGGGCGACAAGGTGGCCCTGATCACCGACGGCCGCTTCAGCGGCGGCACCTACGGCATGGTGGTGGGCCACGTGGCCCCGGAGGCGGCGGTGGGCGGCACGATCGGCCTGGTCCAGGAGGGTGACAGCATCACCGTCGATGCCCACCAGCTGCTGATCCAGCTGAACGTGGATGATGCCGAACTGGAGCGGCGGCGCCAGGCCTGGACGGCCCCCCAGCCCCGTTATCGCACCGGGGTGCTGGGCAAGTACGCCCGCCTGGTGAGCAGCAGCAGCCTGGGCGCCGTCACCGATCAGCCCCCCGACTAGCCCGATCCGGGCGCGTTGTCGCCAAGGTGCAGCTTCTCCGGCTGGATGCACAAGCGCAGCGCCGCCACGGCGGTCCGCTGCTGATCCGCCCTGCGCCCATTCCTGTTGCGCTGCGGGGGATCTGAGCCTGCGGGGCTGGTGCTGACGACCCGTTCACGGGCCCCCCGGTGGGGCGACCGGATCGGCGTCCACCCGGAGAAGCGCCTTAGAGAGGAAAGAACCCCAGGCTATCCGCCATGCGCTCCCAATCGTCCTCAGCACCGTTTCTCAAGCCCGTTCGGGTCACCATCACCATTCCCTTCAACGCCTACGAGTCCCTGCTGGAGCGCAGTACCAAGCAGGGGCGCTCGCTGTCGAACCTGGCGGCGTTTCTGCTGGAATCCGCCCTCGAGTTCGGTGAATCCCGGGAGCAGCGGGACTCCCGCTTCTGAGCCTGGGCCCGGCCCAGGTTCAGGCCTGGGCCGGGCCCCCCTGTTGCTGACCGGCAGGCTGGGACAGCCGCGATTCACGCAGCAGCTGGGACGGTTTGACGTGATAGCGCTGCTGAAAATCAACGCTGAACAGCCCCAGGGAGCGATAGCCGCACGCGTTGGCGATCGTCCCCACCGTGTCTCCGGGCATGGGATTCTCCAGCCTGCGGCGCGCCATCTCCAGCCGCTGCTTGCGGATCCACTGGGTGGCTGAGCAGCCCATTCTCTCCAGGAAGGCATATTGAATCGCGCGGCGGGAATAATGGCTGCGCGACTCCATCATCGTCAGATTCAACGGTTCGGAGAGATTCTCCTTGAGGTAGTCGATCAGCTCGTCGAAGGCATCCCGCCCCTCGCGCTGGCGGACGAGCAGCCGATCGAGTGTGTGCTCCTGCTGTAATTCAGGAACCAGCATGGCCGCCAGGTAGCGATAGATCTGATCATCCATGTGCAGGCGCTCCACCAGAGCCTTGCTGTGGCCGGTGAGTTGCACCGCTGAGGCAATCTGCTGCCGCAGCGCGGCCTGCAGGGAAGGGGCGGCAGGATCCGCCGGCTGTTGCCAGCCATGGGCCTGGGTGATGAGCTGATTCCAGCCCGCCGGCTTGCCGATACCGCCTCCCATGTCGATCGCCGCCTGCAGCAGGCGATCCTTCGAGACAGGGAAGGCCAGGGCGGAGGCGGTGGAACTTTCCAGCGAGCAGGCGTCGCCGGCCATCAGCAGGCAACTGTCCTTGATGCAGTGCCAGGTGCGCTCGGCCTGGCGCACACGCAGCTCGCCGCCATAGCCCAGCAGCAGGGCCAGCTGACCGTGCTGGCTCAGGCGCAGGCGCAGGGGACTGGCGATCCAGGCGGCGGCGTGGAGGCTGCCGATGACCAGCTGGTTGCCGTAGAACCAGCTGGTTTCCCCATCGCCCCCGGACAGTGCCTGACCCGCCAGCTCCAGCACCGGCAGGGCCTCGCGCAGCAGCGATTGGATCCTGTCGGGATCTTCGATCAGGCGCAGTTGATGGACGCAGGGATTGTCAAGTCTGGCCGCCTCCGCCCTCAGGACGGTGCGGGGCATGCATTCATCACCCTGCAATGGAATCATGCCCTGGTCGGAGGCCCCGAGGGGGCACGTAACTTCTTCACGAACGTCACCAATACCGACACCTTTGTTTGATCCCTTCATCCACTCCCTTCACACCCTAGTCCCATGGGGCCGGCCCGCTCCGGCGCAACGGGTTTTGGTGGAAAGTTCCGTCCGGTGTCTGCCGACGTAACGTGGAGTACAGGTGAACAGGCGCTTCATGGGGCAGGGAGAAGGCATCAATGGGGATGTGTCCTCCACCGTTCCGCCGAACCCTGTCGATTCCAGCGCCCACGAGAATCCCCGCCACGGCGATCTGCTCCATCTGGTGGGGATCGGTTCCTCCGCCGGCGGCCTCGAGGCCCTGCAGTCCTTCGTCGGTGCGCTGAAGCCCGGCGGCAAGGTGGCCTACGTGGTGGCCCAGCACCTGGCCCCGGATCATCCCAGCCTGATCGTGGAGCTGCTGGCCCGCAGCTCCAGCCTCGAGGTGCGGGAGGCCGTGGATGGCGATCTGCTGCGGCCGGACACGGTCACGGTGGCCCCCCCCAACCACGACCTCGTCGTGCGGGAGGACCGGGTGCAGCTGATCACGCCGGAGCCCCGCTACTGCCCCAGCCCCTGCGTGGATGTGCTGTTCGAATCGATCGCCCGCCACTGGGGGGAACGGGGTGTGGCCGTGGTGCTTTCGGGGACCGGCTCCGACGGTGCCCAGGGCATCAGGGCCGTGCGGGCCGCCGGGGGGCTCACCATCGCCCAGTCGCTGGATTCCGCCCGCTTCGACGGCATGCCCAGCGCCGCCGTCACCCTGGGCAATGCCGATCTGGTGCTGGATCCGGTCGCCATCGCCCAGCGCCTCAATGCCCTGATCGACGCCGGCGGCGACTGGGTGGGCAGCAGCCTGCCCGATCCGGAGCCCGTGAACATCGCTTCGGTGATGGCCGAGCTGAAGAACGTCACCGGCATCGATTTCTCCCAGTACAAGGGCTCCACCCTGCGCCGCCAGGTGCAGCGCCGCATGGCCATCTGCCAGCTCGACCGCGTCGAGGATTATCTGCTGGCCCTGGCGGAGGATCCCGGCGAGGCCCATGCCCTGGTGCAGAACCTGCTGGTCACGGTCACGTCCTTTTTCCGGGATCCCGAGGCCTTCATGGTGCTCGGGGAGTTGTTGCGCACCTATCTGGCCGAGCGCAGCCGCCGCGACCGTCTGCGGGTGTGGGTGCCGGGCTGCGCCACCGGCGAGGAGGTCTATTCCCTGGCGATGCTGATCAGCGAGGTGATGGGCCACCCCCGCGATCTCAGCAGCCAGCTGAAGATCTTCGGCACCGACCTCGACGAGGACAGCCTGATGGTGGCCCGTCGGGCCCTGTATCCCGCCTCGACGGCGGCGGCGATTCCCGAGGCCCTGCGCGACCGGTTCGTGCTGCCCTCCAACGGGGACATCCAGATCAGTGAAGCGCTGCGCGACTGCATCGTCTTCGCCCGCCACAACGTGGGGGAAGACCCGCCATTCCCGCGCCTGGACCTGATCTCCTGCCGCAACACCCTCATCTATTTCACCGCACCGCTGCAGGACAAGGTGTTCCACCTGTTCCGCTTCGGGCTGTTGCCTTCCGGACTGCTGTTCCTGGGGGCGTCGGAGTCGCTGGGGAACCGCACACCGGGCTTCGGCATCGCCGATGCCGAGCACCGCATCTTCTTCCGGACCACGGAGCCCTGCAGCCCCCGCCATGCGGCGTTCACCCCTTCCGCGCCGATGCCTGCGGTGCCGATCAGTCCCCTCGGGCGGGTGGCGATTCTGCGGGAAACCCTTCCCGAGCAGCATGTCGCCACCCTCCAGGCCCTGGTTCGCAGCAGCTGCCCGCCCTGCCTGGTGCTCGACGAGAACCATGAACTGGTGGAGGTCATCGGCGATGTGGGGCCCTACTGCCGGCTGCCTGAGGGCCGGATCAGCAGCGCCGCCACCACCTTCCTGCGGCCCGAGCTCCAGGCCGAGTCGCGGGCCCTGTTCCTGATCGTGCGGGCGGAGGGTGAAACGGTCCGCAGCCGGTTGCTGACACTGCCGCCCGACGGCCGCAGCGTGCGCCTGGAGGCGCGCCCCCTGCAGGTCCACAGCCGCCGGCTGACGGTGCTCGCCTTTCTCGAGGAGCCGGCCGGTGTGTCCCCGCCGGACAGCGATCAGAATGAGACGACGCGGGACAGCAGCTTCGATCACGAGATCGAACGGCTGGAGAGTGAACTGCTCAGCAGCCAGGACTCCCTGCGCCGTTCCCTGGCCGACCTGGAGGGGGCCAATGAGGAGCTGGAAGCCTCCGCCGAAGAACTGCAGGCCTCCTCGGAGGAACTGCAGTCGTCGAACGAGGAGCTGGAGTCGTCGAACGAGGAGCTCCAGGCCACCAACGAGGAACTCTCCACCCTCAACCAGCAGCTGCGGGCCCGCACCGAGGAGCTGCAGACGCTCACCTCCGACCTGGAGAACATCCAGCGCTCCCTCAACCAGGGCATGGTGATCGTTGATCGGGAGCTGCGGATCACCCGTTACACCCCTCTGGCCGTGCGGGTGTTCGGTCTGGTGGAAGGCGACATCGGCCAGCCGCTGATGGGGGTGCCCACCACGGTGCCGCTGCCGGGTCTGCGGGAGGCGCTCGGGGATGTGCTCGCCGGCACGCCGCGCCGCAGCCTCGAGGCGCTCAGCGAGGAGGTGTCCTACCTCGCCCAGGTGTTGCCCTACCAGGAGGGGCAGGGCGATCGCCGCGGCGCGATCATCACCCTCACCGATGTCTCCGAACTGGTGGGACTGCGGCGGGCCGCCGAGGCGGCCCTCGGGGAGTTCACCAGCCTCACCAATGCCCTGGAGGAGGCCGTCTGGAAGCGGGATGCCTCCATGCAGCATCTTGTGTACGCCAGCCGGCGCTTCCACACCCTCACCGGCTGGACCCCGGCCGAGCTCTGCGATCAGCCCAGCCGGCTTGATGAGGCCATCGATCCGGAGGATCGCCAACGGGTCCGGGCCGGTCGCGATGTCACCCAGGGCAGCTGGACGCTCCAGTACCGCTTCCACACCCGCGACGGCCGCACGATCTGGGTGCAGGAAGCGGCCCAGGTGCTGGAGGAGGACGACGAGCGCTTCGTGGTCGGCACCCTCTCCGATGTGACCAGGGAACGGGAGATGGAGGCCCATGCCCGCGATCTCTCGGTCCTGTTCGAGTCGCTGATCCTCTCCGACAGCTTTGCCCTGCTGGTGCTCGATGACCATCAGCGCATCGTCATGGTCAACCACGCCCTCGCCAGCTGGCTGGGCTTTGAACGCGAGAGCCTGATCGGCACCCCGGTGTCGTTGCTCTGCGACCTGCCGGAGGAGCTGAATCAGGTGGCGGCCCAGCCGATCGCCGCCGGGGCGCCGCCGATGCTGCGACGCCTCTCGCTGCGCCACCGCGATGGCCGGCAGCTGCGGCTGCAGGCCGAGATCCGCCGCCTTCCCGCGCCCACCACGTCAGCCAGCCTGCTGTTGCTGCTGCGGCGGGAGTCTCCTGGGGCGGAAGCGGCCGGCGGGGCTCAGTCCTGAGTGTCCCGGAGCAGGGCCCGCAGCCGGCGGGCCAGGGCCTCCAGCGGGGCCCCGCCTGTGGGGCAGCCGCAGCGGACACCGGTGCAGCCGTCCATCCAGACCGGGTGGCTGCCTTGCCAGAGCAGGGGCCGCTCCTCCCCCTCCGCCCAGGACAAGGTGAGGTTGAGCTCGCCGCCGCTGCGGTAGATCTCCAGTTCCAGGTCTTCGGCCGGCGTGCGTTCCCCTTCCGGGCTGCGGGTCTCCAGCCGCAGGCAGAGATCGGTGGCCTGGTCGGCCCCGGAATCGGTGCCCGGCTCCGGGTCGGGCGCGCCCAGGGCCACCACCCCGTGCCGCAGGGGTTTGCGGCAGAGGTCGGCGGCGGCCGCCACCAGGCGGCTCAGGTCGGTGTTGACACCGCCCAGGGGGGATTCAGGCCACGGCATGGATCGCCAGCAGATCCAGTTGCAGCGGCCCGGCGCGAAAGCCCGGATTCGCCGAGCCGTCGTCACCGAATTTCGAGTGCAGGATCTGGAGCCGGGTGATGCGGGAGGCATCGAACAGGAGCGGCAGCCCCAGGGGCAGTCGCTCGAGGGGCTGGGCCCGGACTGAGGGTCGCAGCTGATCGAACGGCAGCCGCACCCGGGACGGGCCGTCGGCGGCGGTGGCGAAATTGGCCACCCAGCGCAGCCCGCCGGGGATCAGTTCCGTGAGCCCGCCCACGCCGTCGCCGCAGGCCACCGCCAGCTTGTAGTGGCGGCCGTCACCGATCAGCTCCAGTTCGAAGGCGGCCTCGGCCGAGAGATCCAGGGGTGGGGAGAACAGCGGCGAACGGCAGCTGACGAAGCCGCCGCCGGCCTCCACCACCAGCGCCTCGAAGCGCAGGCCCGCTCTGGTGACGCTGCACTGGCCGCTGCTGCGGCCCCCCATGACGGTGTCGTTGAGGGCCTGCCAGCCGCTGAACCCGTCGCCGCCCACCACCAGCATGGCCGGCTCAGAGGGGGGCAAGATCGGCCGCCGCGGCGGCATCGGCGAAGATCACCACCTCGCCGGGGGGCCGGACCAGCCTGGCCGGGGTGCGCTCCGGCGCTTCGTTCGGGTCCATGAGGCGCTGCAGGGCCAGTCGCTTGCCGCCACCGCTGACCACGAACAGCACCCGGCGCGCCGCCGAAAGCACCGGGGCCGTGAGGGTGATCCGGGGCAATCCCTTGCCTTCGCTGATGGTCACCGTCCGGTCGGTCACGGTGGTGGCCGCCGTGCCGGGGAACAGGGACGCGGTGTGACCATCGTCGCCAAGGCCGAGCAGCACCACATCGAAACGGGGCAGGGGGCCCGGCGCGAGGCTGGCCAGCATCGCGGCGTAGGCCTCGGCACTGGCCTGGGGCGTGGGGCGATCGGTGGGCACCGGATGGAAGCGGGCATGGCGGGCCGGACCCTGGGCCAGCAGGGTTTCCCGCAGCATGCGGGCGTTGCTGGAGGGGTCATCGGTGGCCACCCAGCGCTCGTCGCCCAGCAGCACATCCACCCGTTCCCAGGGCAGGTGCTCGTTGCCCAGGTGGCCGTAGGCCGCCTTCGGGGTTTCGCCGCCGGCCAGGGCGATCTGGGCCCGGTCCCGCTCGGCCAGGGCCAGATCGATGCTGGAGGCGATCTGTTCGGCCACCTGGCGCGCCAGCTCCTCGGGGTTGGGGGCGACGATCAGGTGGTAGCGGGTGGCGGGGTCCGTCAAGGAAGCCATTCGGTGTGGAAAGCGCCCGGGCGATCCGTGCGCTCATAAGTATGGGAGCCGAAGCAGTCGCGCATGGCCTGCACCAGATTCTGGGGCAGACGACCGGTGCGGTAGCTGTCGATGTAATCAAGCGTGCTGCTCAGGCAGGGCACAGGAATTCCGGCCAGGGCCGCTCCGGCCACCACGTCGCGCAGGCCCTGCAGGCGCTGGTTCACCTGGGCGGCGAACCAGGGATCCAGCATCAGGTTGGGCAGGTCGGGGTTGGCGCCGTAGGCGTCCTGGATGCGCTGCAGCAGCCGGGCCCGGATGATGCAGCCCCCTTTCCAGATCTGGCCGATGGCGGCGAAGTCCAGGTGGTAGTCATGCAGCTTGGAGGCCTCCTGCAGCAGGGCCATCCCCTGGCCGTAGCTGGCGATGCAGGCCAGGATGCAGGCGTCCCGCAGCGGCGCCATGCCGGTGGCGGGATCGCCCAGGGAGAAGCTGTGGGGGGCTGGGGCGTGCAGCACCGACTCCGCCGCCATCCGTTCGCTGCGCAGGGAGCTGAGCACCCGGGCATTAAGGGCGGCATAGATGGTGGGCACGGGCACCCCCATCTCCAGGGCGCTGACCACGGTCCACAGGCCGGTGCCCTTCTGGCCGGCGGCATCCACGATCAGTTCCACCAGATCACCGCCGGTTTCCGGATCCTTGGTGCGCAGACACACCTCGGTGATCTCCACCAGGAAGGAGGCCAGTTCCTCGGTCTGGTTCCACCCCGCCAGCACATCGGCCATGGCATCGCCGTTCATGCCGCCGATGCGCTTCATCAGGTCGTAGGCCTCGGCCAGGATCTGCTCGATGCCGTACTCGATGCCGTTGTGAACGGTCTTGACGAAGTGGCCGGCGCCGCCGGGACCGATGTAGGTGACGCAGGGGCCGTCCTCCACCTGGGCGGCCATCTTGCGCACCAGGCCCTCGATGGCGTCGTAGGCGGCCCGGGTGCCGCCCGGCATCATGCTCGGCCCTTCCAGGGCCCCCTTGGCCCCGCCCGACACCCCCATGCCGATGTAGCCGAAGCTCTTGCTCTCCAGTTCCGCCACCCGGCGCTCGGTGTCGGTGTAGAGGGAGTTGCCGCCGTCGATCAGCAGGTCGCCCTCCTCCAGCAGCGGCGAGATGCTGGCGATGGTGGCATCCACGGGATCTCCCGCCTTCACCATCATCAGGATGCGGCGGGGCCTCTCCAGGGCCGCCACGAATTCCGGCAGGGTGGCCGCCCCCACGATGTCCTTGCCGGCGCCGCGCCCGGCCAGGAACTCCTCGGTCTTGGCGTAGGTGCGGTTGTAGACGACGCTCGAGAAGCCGTTGCGCTCAGCGTTGAGGACCAGATTCTCACCCATCACCCCCAGGCCGATGAGTCCGAAATGCGCCTTGCCCATGGAGCTCTGATTCTGGTGGATCTCCCTGGCAGTGTGCCCATCGGTCGGCTGGCCGACGGTCTCCGGCGGGGGGATGTCAGCAAGTGCTGGCCCAGACCCGCCGGTGCCGGCCTGCTCAGATCACGCTGCCATCGGCGATCGTGCCATTTTTCACCACCACGACGATGCCGTTGCGGATGTAGAAGTTGAGCTCGGGCCGATCGGCCTCCTCCACCCGGTCCTTGTTGACGATGGTGACGTTGCGGCCGATCCGCACGTTCTTGTCGAGGATGGCCCCCTTGACGGTGGTGCCCTGGCCCACGCCGATCGGGATGCCGCCCCGCTCGCGCAGCACCAGCCGCTCCTCTGAGGATTCGAAGAAGTCGGCGCCCATCACCAGGGTGTCCTGGAGCACCACCTCATCCTCCACGCGGGAGCGAACCCCCAGCACGCAGTGGTGAATGCTGCAGGCCTTGAGCAGGGATCCCTCGCCGATGATCGACTGGGTGACCTGGGCATCCTGGAGCTTGCTGGGCGGCAGGTAGCGGGGCCGGGTGTAGATCGGGAACTTCTCGTCGTAGAAGGAGAACGCCGGGTTGGGCTGATCCGTGAGGGCCAGGTTGGCCTCGTAGAAGGCGCCGATCGTTCCGATGTCCTCCCAGTAGTCGTTGAACAGATAGGTCTGCAGGTGATCCCCCTGCTCCAGGGCCATGGGGATGATCTCCTTGCCGAAATCGGTGGACTCCGGATGGCTGGCCAGCAGTTCGAACAGGGTGCGGCGATTGAACACATAGATGCCCATCGAGGCCAGGAAGGGCCGCTTGCTGGCTTCCTCCGCCGACAGACCCAGGGATTCGGTGTTCACCCGCATCGCCTCGAGGGCTGCCCCCTTGGGTTTCTCGCTGAATTCACGGATGCGGCCGTCGGGGGTGGTGCGCATCAGCCCGAATCCCTCGGCCTGGGCGGCATCCACCGGCAGGGCCCCCACCGAGAGGTCGGCGCCGGAATCGATGTGATGCTGCACAAACTTGCTGTAATCCATCCGGTAGAGCTGGTCGCCGGAGAGGATCAGGTAGTGGTCGACATCCCATTCCTGGAACAGCCACTGGTACTTGCGCACCGCATCGGCCGTGCCTTCGAACCAGCTGGGGCTGTCCGGGGTCTGCTGGGCGGCCAGCACCTCCACGAACCCCTGGCCGAATCCTGCCGACAGGTTATAGCTCATCGTCAGGTGACGATTGAGGGAGGCACTGTTGAACTGCGTCAGTACGTAGATCTTGTTGATCTCGGAGTTGATGCAGTTGCTGATGGGTATATCGATCAGCCGGTACTTGCCCGCCAGGGGAACGGCGGGTTTGGCCCGCATCTTGGTGAGCGGATAGAGACGGGTGCCTGCTCCCCCGCCGAGGATGATGGCCAGAACGCGTTTCATGAGCTCTGTCCCCATTCCTTGGCTGCGCAGACCGTACTGGAGCGTGGTGGAGCGGAGCTCCGGAGCAAGGCGCGTCGGTTCATGTTCCGTTGCAGAGTTTCAGATCGGACGTGACGGCGGAAGAGCGGGCCCCAGGAGGCTCAGTCTTCCTGGGGATCGCTTTGAAGTTCGAACAGGTCCTGGAGCACCCGGATGGCGGCGATGCGCTGCTGGCGGGGCTGGGGTGCCCGCAGGCGGGTGACGGGGGTATGGAGGATCTTGTTGATGATCCCCTTGCTGAGGGCTTCGACCACCTTCCGCTCCCGGGCGGAAAGATCGGGGCCCATGCGGCTGAGGGCCTTCTGGAGTTCCTGCTCGCGGATGTCCTCGAGCTGGAGGCGCAGGCGGTTTACCAGGGGGACCGCTTCAAGGCCATCCCACCACTCCAGGAACAGGCGTGATTCCTCCGCCAGCAGCCCCTCGGCTTCGGCAGCCATCTCGCGGCGGGCCTCCTGGTTGCGGGCCACCACCTCCTGGAGATCGTCGACGTTGAAACTGTCGACCCCCTGCAGCTCCGCCGCGTCGGCACTGATGTTGCGGGGAACACCGATGTCGATGAGCATCAGGCTGGAGCGGCGGTTCAGCCCCCCCAGCCGCTGGGCCGTGATGATCGGCTCCTCGGCGCCGGTGCTGGTGAACACCAGCGAACAGGTGCTGAGGCAGTGGTCGAGGTCGTCGAGGGGACGGCACTGCACCGGCAGGGCCGGGAAATCGGCCGCCAGGGTCTCGGCCCGGGCCACGGTCCGGTTGAGCAGCACCACCCCCCGGCATCCCTTGGCCTGCAGGTGCTGCAGCAGCAGCCGGGCCATGCGGCCGGCCCCCACCACCGCCACCTGCTCCTGATCAAGGGGCACCAGTTCGTCGGTGCCGCGGCTCTGGCCCACCTTGAGCTGGGCCAGCTCCACCGCCGCGGAGCTGATCGACACCGCACCGGTGCCGAGGTTGGTTTCGGTGCGGACCCGCTTGCCGGTGCTCACCGCCTGGTTGAGCAGGCGGTTGAGGATCGGACCCACGGAGCGGTGCTCCTGGCCCAGGCGCACCATCTTCTTCACCTGGGAGAGGATCTGGCCCTCCCCGAGCACGAGGCTGTCGAGGCCTGCCGCGACCCGCAGCAGGTGCCCCACGGCGGCCTCATGGTGGTAGGTGAACAGGTGCGGCCTGAGCTCCTCCACCTCCAGACCTGACAGCTGGCTGAGGAAGTCCCCCACGGCGCTGATCCCCTGTTCGGGATGGCGCAGCAGGGTATAGATCTCGAGACGGTTGCAGGTGCTCAGGATCGAGGCCTCGAGCACCTGCTCATCCGATCGCAGCCTCTGGAGGGAATCCTCCATCGTCTGCTCGGGGATGCTGAGGCGCTCGCGGATTTCCACCGGAGCCGTGCGATGACTGAGACCGACAACGGCGATGTGCATGGAGACGGGCTCCGAGGTCCGGACTCAGGGGGTCAGCGAAGGGCGATGCTCTTGGCGCCCTCTTTGATGTGCACCGTATCGGTGAACCGGGCGCTGCGGTCGAGGGTGCTGATGATCAGGCTGCTGGTGCGGGTGCAGTCGGCCTCGAACACGACGCCCTTGAACAGCAGGCCCGGGGTGATGCCGCTGCCGGCGAACACCACGTTCTCCCCGGAGGCGAGCTCCTCGGCCTCGTACACCTTGTCGACATCGGTGATGCCCATCTCGTTGAGGCGGGCGATGTTGCCCTCCTTGGTGTAGTCGGCCCATTCGGAGGTCTGGGCGATGGCAGGGTCGTAGACCAGCTGGCCCTGGAAGTGGCCGCCGAGGGCCCGGAGGGCAGCGGCGGAGATCACCCCTTCAGGGGCGGCGCCGATGCCCATCAGGGCATGGGTGCCAGTGCCGGCGAAGCCGCAGGCGATGGCGGCCTGCACGTCACCGTCGCTGATCGGCTTGACGCGGGCGCCGGTGGCGCGGATCTCGGCGATCAGATCCTTGTGGCGGGCGCGGTCCATCACCACGATGGTGAGTTCGCTGGGGGCCAGGCCCAGGACCTCGCTGAGGATGGCGATGTTCTCGGTGGCGCTCTTGCGGATGTCCACCTTGCCCTTGGCGGCCGGCGGCGCCGCCAGTTTCTTCATGTAGAAGTCGGGGGCATAGAAGAGACCGCCCCGGTCGCTGGCGGCCAGCACGGCCATCGAGCCGTCCTGGGCGTTGGCGCAGAGGTTGGTGCCCTCGCAGGGATCCACGGCGAAATCGACGCCAGGGCCGGTGCCGCTGCCCACTTCCTCGCCGATGTAGAGCATCGGAGCTTCATCGCGCTCCCCCTCCCCGATCACGATCCGGCCCTGCATGGCGATGCTGCCCATGCGGGTGCGCATGGCTTCGACGGCGGCCGCATCGGCTTCGTCCTTCTTGCCCAGACCCGTCAGGCGGGCGGAAGCGATGGCGGCCTGCTCGACGACTTCGAGCAGTTCCTGGATGAGAGTGCGATCCACGACGGTCCGGCAGGGGGAGGGGCCTCAACGAGGGGCCGGCACGCCGGAGGCGGACCGCAGGCGAAGCGGGGAAGGTTCCTGCCGCTGCAAGGCCTCTCGGAATTGAAGCGGGGTCATCGTATCAGCGCGCCCGGGAGCGGCAGGAAGGCCGCTCCTTACAATCGCTTCACCCTTCCGCTCCGGTGGCCGTCCATGAGCACCAAGCCCCTGGTGATCTCCCCCTCGATTCTCTCCGCCGATTTCTCGCGCCTCGGAGAGGACGTGCGTGCCGTGGATGAAGCCGGAGCCGACTGGATCCATGTCGATGTCATGGACGGTCGCTTCGTGCCCAACATCACCATCGGTCCGCTGATCGTCGAAGCCCTGCGGCCCGTCACGGCCAAGCCGCTCGACGTGCACCTGATGATCGTGGAGCCGGAGAAGTACGTGGCCGATTTCGCCAAGGCCGGCGCCGACATCATCAGTGTTCAGGTGGAGGCTTGCCCCCACCTGCACCGCAACCTCAGCCAGATCAAGGATCTGGGCAAGATGGCCGGCGCCGTGCTGAACCCCAGCACCCCCCTCGACACCCTCGAGTACTGCCTGGAGCTCTGTGATCTGGTGCTGATCATGAGCGTGAACCCCGGCTTCGGCGGCCAGAGCTTCATCCCCTCCCAGGTGGAGAAGATCCGCCAGCTGCGCCGTCTCTGCGACGAGCGGGGACTCGATCCCTGGATCGAGGTGGATGGCGGCGTCAAGGGCAGCAATGCCTGGCAGGTGATCGAAGCCGGAGCCAATGCCATCGTCAGCGGCTCGGGCGTGTTCGGCCATGCCGATTACGCCGAGGCCATCACCGGCATCCGCAACAGCCGCCGGCCCGAGCCAGCCCTGGTCTGAACGGCCAGGGGGCCCAGGGGGCAGGCACCAGGAGCCTGCCCCACCAGGATCGGGAGCCGGCCAAGGACATGGGCACTGAGGCCTAGTCCCCCAGGAACCAGCCGTAGCTGTGCAGACCTATGCCCAGCAGGTTGACGCCGATGTAGCAGACCCCGATCACCACCAGACCCACGGAGGCCACGATGGCCGGCCGGCGACCCTGCCAGCCCCGGATCAGACGGGTGTGGAGGTAGGCGGCGTAGACCAGCCAGCAGATCAGGGCCCAGGTCTCCTTGGGATCCCAGCTCCACCAGCTGCCCCAGGCCTCATTGGCCCACACGGCACCGCTTACCAGGCCGACGGACAGGAGCAGGAAGCCCACCGTGATCGTGCGGTAGCTCAGGCTGTCGAGCTGCTCACTGATGCGGAAGCTGCTGCTGCTCAGGGCCATGGCCCCCGGGCCATCGCTGGCGAGCTGGGCCTGGCGGAAGCCGCCGCTGCCGATCGAATTGCTGCGCAGCTCCAGGTCCTGGTCGCGATCCACGAACAGCACCGCCACCGACAGCAGGGAGCCGACCAGCAGGGCGGCATAGCTGACCATGATCACGCTCACGTGCATCACCAGCCAGCTGGAGCGCAGGGCCGGCACCAGCGGCGAGGCCTCCTGGAGGCGGTCCGGCAGGGCGAAGCTGGCGAAGGCGACGCAGCCCAGGCCCATCGGTGTGGCGGCTGCCGCCACCAGCGGGTTGGGCCAGCTGCGCTCCACCAGCAGCTGGGTGAGGGTGCAGGCCCAGGCCAGGAAGCAGAGCGATTCGTAGAGGTTGCTGATCGGGAAATGGCCCGACTCCCACCAGCGCAGCACCAGCTGGGCGGTGAGGCAGAGGTTGGCGCTGGCCACCAGGATCGTCACCACCCCATGGCGGCGGCCACCACTGAGGGACCAGAAGGCCAGGGGCAGGCCCAGCAGGAGCAGGAAGAAGGCCGCAAGGCCCAGACCGATGACCGGATCGTTCACCAGGCAGGAAGGGGGAAACCGACTCACTCTGCCGTGCCGTGGCCTCAGGCGACGATCAGCGGCTGGCCTGATGCAGCAGCCACAGGCCTCCGGCCAGGCCGATCCCCACCGGCAACCAGGCCGCCAGGAAGGGGAACAGGGTGCCGGTGACGCCCAGGGAGCTGAAGATGAACGACATCAGGTAGTACCCGAAGATCAGCAGAACGCTGATGCCGAACCCCTGGCTGCGGCTGGTGCGCGAGTTGGGGCGCACCCCCAGGCTGCTGCCGATCAGGCCGAACACCAGGCAGATGGCCGGGAAGGCGAACTTTTCCTGGATCCGCACCCGCAGCCGCCGCGCCTCCTTGGTGTTGTTGGCTTCGATCAGCAGCCGCTCGGCGGTGAGGGCCTGTCCCACCGTCATCGTGGTGGCATCGGTGGGCAACTGGGCCACCTCGATCGGATCGCGGGTGAAGGGATAGAGATAGCGGTCGAAGCTGGCGGAGGTGGTGGTGCCGTTGGTGATGTCGATGTTGGTGATCCTGCCCTTGTTGAACTCCCACATGCCCTCCGCTTCGTTCCAGCGGCCGGTGAGGGCCGTGAGCATCTGGCGGTAGCCGTGGCGGGAGAAATCGAGCAGGGTCACATCGAGCATCACCCCCTTGCGGAACTGGCGGGCATGGAAGATGTGGGTGAGCCATTTCACCGTGTCACCGTTGGCCAGCTTCACGTCGGTGAAGCGCGAATAGATGGCGTTGTCGCTCTGCTCCGTGGCGATCGCCTTGCCCAGGGCCCGCTCGAGGCTGTTGGTGGCGGCCAGGTTCGCCTGGGGAACGATCAGATCGTTGAAGGTGAAGGTGAGCAGCGACATCGCCAGGGCCAGGGCCATGGCGGGCAGCACCATGCGCTGGGTGCTCACCCCCACACTCCTCAGGGCCGTGAGTTCGCTGCTGCCCGACAGCCGGCTGTAGGCCAGCAGCGTGGCCATCAGGGTGGCCATCGGAAAGGAGAGCACCAGGAAGGAGGGCAGCCGCAGCAGCAGCACCTTGACGGCGGCCAGCAGGGGCAGGCCCGATTCGGCCACCTTGCGCACCAGTTCGAACACCACCCCCACCGACAGGGAGACGGCGGTGAAGGCGGCGATGCCGAACAGCAGCGGGCCGATCAGCTCCATCAGCAGCCAGCGGTCGAGCAGGGGCAGATCCCGCCAGCGGGGCGTGCGTTTCCATTCCGGCAGCCGGACACGGCTCGGCAGCTGGAACCAGGTGGGACGACGCTCGAGCAGCACGCCTTTCACAGCTGGAAGCCCTCACCCAGGTAATGGCGTCGCACCAGGGGGTCGCTGGCCACGGCATTGGAGGGACCGGAGGCCAGGATCCTGCCGTCGGCAAGGATGTACGCCCGGTTGGTGATCGCCAGGGTTTCCCGCACGTTGTGGTCGGTGATCAACAGACCCATACCCCGGGTGCGCAGGCCGTCGATCAGGGACTGGAGGTCGGCGACGGCCATCGGATCCACACCGGCGAACGGTTCATCGAGCAGGAGATAGCGGGGGCCATGGTCCCCCACCGCCAGGGCCCGGGCCACCTCGCAGCGGCGCCGTTCGCCGCCGGAGAGCTGGTAACCGCGGCGATGCTGAAAGGCGCTGAGATGGAAATCCTCGATCAGCTGCTCCAGGCGCTGGCGACGCCGTGATTTGTCGGCACCACTTTCCTGCAGCGCCAGCATCAGGTTGTCCCGCACGCTCAGCTGGCGGAAGACACTGGCTTCCTGGGGGAGGTAGCCGATGCCCATCCGGGCCCGCTCGGGCATCGGCAGATGGGCCACGGATTCACCGTCGAGCAGCACCTCGCCGCAGTCGGGCCGCAGCAGGCCCGTGACCAGATTGAAGGTGGTGGTCTTGCCCGCCCCGTTGGGTCCCAGCAGTCCGACCACTTCGCCCGGTTGGAGGTCGAGGCTCACATCGCTGACCAGCGGCCGACCTGCGAGGGTGATGGCCACCCTCTCCAGCACAAGGCTCACGGCTTGCCGTTGGCAGGCGTTCCGCTGCTCTTCTGCTGCAGACGGAACTTGCTGAACACCTGTTTTCCGGCGGGGGGCTGCGCCAGCATGCGTTCGCTGTCGAGGAGGTAGACCAGCTTTTCGGCCCGCAGCCGCTGGCCGTCGACATCGATCACATCGACGTCGCCCGTGAGCACCAGGCGGCCTTCCTTGGTGAAGTACTGGGCCTGGCGTGACGTGGCGGTCATGCCCCGGTCGGCGTAGACGATCCTGACGTTGCCCGTGGCCGTCACGATGCCGTTCTGGTTATCGGCCTGCTGCACGTCGGATTCGATCGTGACCATGCCCGTGGCTGCGCTCCTGGACGCCGGTGCCTGGGCCTCGACGGGACGCGTCGGACCGATCAGCAGCGCCGTGGAGGCGATGGCTCCAGCGAGCGGAAGCAGGTGGTGGCGTTTCAGCAGGGTCAAGGGGATGGAAGGGGTGGCCTTGAGTGTGCTCAATGTACCGGCGTCTCGCCGCTGACTCACGCCAGTTCCAGCCGCGGCAGGGGCAGGGCTTCGGCAGGCTGCTGGGCCTGCAGGGCAGCGAAGCGATCGGTGGCGACCTGCCGCAGCTGCAGCAGGTTGAGTCCGAGGGCGACATCGTCGCTGCGGCGCAGCCGTCCCAGCCCTTCCCCCATCAGAACGGTGGCGCCATGGCGGTTGCCGCGTTCCAGGTGCAGCTCCGCCACGGCGATCTGGAGGATCCCCTGAAGCACCGGACGCATCGGGCCCTGGGTTTCATGCCAGAGCTCCTCGAAGCCGTCATGGCAGCCGTACCAGTCACCGCTGTTGAACAGACCGATGGCCAGCCCGAGACGGGGGTCGGCCCGCAGGCGGTCCTCCTCGTCCCAGGCTTCCGAGGCGCCGGGTTGCTGCGGGGCGATCAACGCTTGGCGGGTTTCCGCACCGGCAGCTTGCGCAGACGGATCGACTCCGGCGTCACCTCCAGCATCTCATCGGGGCCGATGTACTCCAGGGCCCTCTCCAGGGTCATCTGGATCGGCGATTGCAGGGTGTCGAGCACCTCGGCGCCCGCAGAGCGGATGTTGGTGACCTGCTTGGCCTTGCAGACGTTGATCTCGAGATCGGGTGGGCGATTGTGCTCACCCACGATCATCCCCTTGTAGACCTTGGTGCCGGGCGTGATGAAGAACTGGCCGCGGTCTTCGGCGCCCTTGAGGGCATAGAAGGTGGCGGTGCCTTCCTCGAAGGCGATCAGCACGCCGTTGCGACGGGCATCGAAATCGCCCTGCATGGGCCTGTAGTCGAGGAAGGAGTGGCTCATGATCCCCTCGCCGCGGGTGGCGCGGATGAACTCACCCCGGAAACCGATCAGCCCCCGCGAGGGCACCACGAACTCCAGCTGGGTGCGCCCATCGCTGGTGGATTCCATGTTCTGCATTTCCCCCTTGCGGGTGCCCAGCTTCTCGATGCAGCTGCCCACCGCTTCCTCCGGCACATCCATCACCAGGGTTTCGTAGGGCTCATGGGGGGTGCCGTCGATGGTGCGGAAGATCACCTGGGGCTGGGACACCTGAAACTCGTACCCTTCGCGCCGCATCGTTTCGATCAGGATGCCGAGGTGCAGCTCACCCCGTCCGCAGACGGAGAAGCGATCGGGGGAGTCGGTGTCTTCCACCCGCAGGGCCACGTTGGTGAGCAGTTCCTTCTGGAGCCGATCCCGCAGCTGGCGGCTGGTGACGAATTTCCCTTCCTTGCCGGCGAAGGGCGAATCGTTGACGACGAAGGTCATCTGCAGGGTGGGTTCGTCCACCTTGATCAGGGGCAGGGCCTCGGGATGGTCGGGACAGGCGATCGTCTCGCCGATGTTGACCTCATCGAATCCGGCCACGGCCACCAGATCGCCGGCACGGGCTTCCGGGATCTCCACCCGCTGGAGCCCCTGGAAACCGAGCAGCTTGCTGATCCGCCCACGCTTGATGCTGCCGTCGTCGCGGATCAGGGCCACACTCTGACCGCCGGTGATCGTGCCGTTGTGCACCCGGCCGATCATGATGCGGCCCAGGAAATCGGAATAATCGAGGGTGGTGACCTGCAGCTGCAGGGGTTTGGCCGGATCCCCCACCGGCGGCGGTACGTGCCGGAGAATGGCGTCGAAGAGCGGCTTCATGTTGTCGCTCTCGGTGGCCATGTCGGGCTTGGCGTAGCCGCCCATGCCGCTGCCGAACAGATAGGTGAAATCACACTGGTCGTCATCGGCACCGAGCTCGATGAACAGATCGAGCACCTTGTCGACCGCCTGCTCGGGATCCACCCGGGCCCGGTCGATCTTGTTGACGAAGACGATCGGACGCAGCCCTTTCTCCAGGGCTTTCTTGAGCACGAAGCGCGTCTGGGGCATGGGCCCCTCGTTGGCATCGACGATCAGCAGACAGCCATCGACCATGCCCAGCACACGCTCCACCTCACCGCCGAAATCGGAGTGGCCAGGGGTGTCGACGATGTTGATGCGAATGCCGTTGTAATCAACGGCGGTGTTCTTGGACAGGATGGTGATGCCCCGTTCCCGCTCCAGATCATTGGAGTCGAGCACGCAGGTGGGAACGGCCTCACCTTCACGGAAGATCCCGGACTGGTTGAGCAGGGCGTCCACCAGTGTGGTTTTGCCGTGGTCAACGTGGGCAATGATCGCAATATTGCGTATCGGGGCGCCTTTGATGTCGCCGCTCATGGGACTTACTTCCTGCAATGAAGGTGAAAAGAATTCGATGGAATCGGATGTGTCGGGCCAACGCGTCGATCGAAAAGTCGTTCGAAACGGGCCGTCGTCATCGAGCCCACCTGCGCTCTGAGGATCTGGCAGCTATCCGGAGGTGGAGCCTGCCGATCAGCGAATCAGATTACGTAATCCTACTCCCAGCCCCTGCGCTCACCCCTCGGCGGGTTCCCGGCCAGCGACTCAGCGCGCCAGTCGCTGAGCCGGCTCGAACATTTCCAGGGCCTCGGTGGACCCTTCGAAACGCCAGTGCCAGGGTTCATAACTGACCCCCTGGCGGTTGTGCTTCGGAAACGAACGCACGTAGTGGTAGCGGGCGGCGTTCCGATCCAGCCACCGGTAGGCCTCCGTGGCCTCGAAGCGGGCCGAAAGGTTGGTGGCCGCGTTGCGACCGTCGCCCAGATCGACGGCGAAACCCGTGCTGTGTTCGGAGAAGCCCGGTGGCGCGCTGACCCTGGCCCGGTCGCTGGCGCTCTGATTGCGCTGGGCCTTGATGTCGAAGAACAGCTGCTGCTGCTGGGCCAGGCTGCGGAAGGCGCTCAGCACCACCAGCTCCACCCCCTCCCCGGCGGCCGCCTCCCGCATCGCCGCCAGGGAGCGGGCGGCCTCGGGTCGCAGCTGCAGGCCCGGGGCGATGGTCACCAGCTCGTGCTGGCCTGCTTCGGGATAGGGGAAGTGGCCCAGGAGCCGTCCGTCCGGACCCAGGCGCGCCGAGAGTCCCGGCACCGGGGGCGGGGACACCAGGTTCCGGAGGGGACCCAGCAGCAGCAGCACCGTGGCTCCGGTGAGCAGGGCCAGGGTCAGCAGGAACCGGACCAGACGTCGGGCCAGGGGCCGCTTCGGCGGGGTGCGCGGCGCCGTGCGCCTGGCCATCGGTATGTCATCGCCGACGCCTGGTGCCGACACGCCTCATGCTCCGAGCCTTCGAGACCTTAGATCGACGGCACCATTGCATTGAAACGCCAACCCGACAGCTGCCGCAAGGACGGTGTTAACTTCCAGGCAACACCCCCCTTCTGGTGGAGCAGGTTTCAAGATGTTGCGAGTGGCGGTCGTGGGCGGTGGCCCCAGCGGTTCCTGTGCTGCGGAAGTTCTCGCCAAAGCCGGCATCGAGACGTGGCTGTTCGAGCGCAAGCTCGACAATGCCAAGCCCTGCGGAGGCGCCATTCCCCTCTGCATGGTGAGTGAATTCGATCTGCCCGAATCGATCATCGACCGCAAGGTCCGCAACATGCGGATGATTTCCCCTTCCAACAGGGAAGTGGACATCCACCTCGAGAACGAGAACGAGTACATCGGCATGTGCCGTCGCGAGATCCTCGATGGATTCCTGCGCAACCGGGCCGCCGATCTCGGCGCCCACCTGATCAACGGCCTCGTCCAGAGCATCGATACCGGCACCAACCGCCAGGGCCCCTACACGATTCACTACGCCGATTACGCCGCCGGTGGCCCCACCGGTGAGCTGAAGACTCTTGATGTGGATCTGATCGTGGGCGCCGACGGTGCCAACAGCCGTGTGGCCAAGGCCATGGATGCCGGCGACTACAACGTGGCGATCGCCTTCCAGGAGCGGATCCGGCTGCCGGCCGAGGAGATGGCCTACTACGAAGATCTCGCCGAGATGTATGTCGGCACCGATGTGTCTCCCGATTTCTACGCCTGGGTGTTCCCCAAGTACGACCACGTGGCCGTGGGAACCGGCACCATGCAGGTCAACCAGAGCCTGATCAAGGGTCTGCAGAAGGGCATTCGCGAGCGGGCCAGCCGTCGCCTGCTGGGAGGTGAGGTGATCAAGGTGGAGGCCCATCCGATTCCCGAACACCCCCGTCCCCGTCGGGTGGTGGGCCGCATGGCCCTGGTGGGCGATGCGGCCGGCTACGTCACCAAGAGCTCCGGAGAGGGCATCTATTTCGCCGCCAAGAGCGGCCGCATGTGCGCCGAGGAGATCGTGGCCGCCAGCGCCGGTGGGACGAAGATCCCCACCGAGAAGGACCTGAAGGTGTACATCCGCAAGTGGGACCGCAAGTACGGCGCCACTTACAAGGTGCTGGAACTGCTGCAGAACATCTTCTACAGCAACGATGCCGCTCGCGAAGCCTTCGTCGAGATGTGCGATGACAAGGACGTGCAGCGCCTCACCTTCGACAGCTACCTCTACAAGCGGGTGGTGGCGATGAACCCCTGGCAGCAGATCAAGCTGACCCTGCTCACCCTGGCTTCGGTGCTGCGCGGCCAGGCCCTGGCTCCCTCCCGCTACATCCCGGTTCCCAGCGCCGTCCGTTCGGTGGAGGAGACCGACGCGATCCTGGCCCACCGGGCCGAAGCTCCCCAGGCAAGGAAGCCAGCGGCCGGGACCAGCGCGGCCGGCTCCAGTGCCGACCCGGAGGGTACGGAATCCCAGGATCTGCGGGAGCCCGTTCTGGCCTCCAAGTGAAACCCCAGGCCTGAGGGGGAGTCACTCCCTCTGCCTGGGGGCCGTGGGTGGTGGCGTGAGCTGGGAGAGCAGGATCTTGTCGACGCGCTTGCCATCCATGTCCATCACCTCGAAGCGCAGATCACCCCATTCGAAGCTTTCGCCCGCGGTGGGTATGTGCTCCAGAACGTGCATGACGAATCCTCCCAGGGTCTGATAGGCGTCGCGGGCCTCGTCGGGAAGTTCCTTTTTGCCGACAAGTTCTTTGAAGTCAACTATATCGAGCGCACCATCGAGAAGGTAGGTTCCATCGTCTCGGACGATGATCAATGGATCTTCCACATCATTGGCGCTGGAAAGATCCCCCACGATCGCCTCCATCATGTCGTTGAGGGTCACCAGGCCTTCAATGCCGCCAAATTCGTCGGTGACCAGGGCGATGTGAATGCCCGTGCTCTTGAATTGTTCGATCACGGTGAGGGCACGCGTGCTCTCACCCACGTAGAGGGGCGGCTGCAGCAAGTCATCGATCTGCCAGGGTTCCCCGGACAACTGCGCCGCCAGAAGCTTCCGGCCCCGGATCACACCCACGCAGTCATCCAGGCTGCCCCGGCCGACGGGGAAAAGGGAATGGTTGCCCTCCATCACCAGATCCAATTGCGCCTCGGTGGATGAACCGAGATCCAGCCAGCGGATTTCCGTGCGCGGCGTCATCACGGCCTTCACGGGGCGATCGGCCAGCCGGAACACCCGCTGCACGATCTCATGCTCGGCCACTTCGAACAGGCCGGATTCCGTGCCTCGGCGCAGCAACGCCTTGACGTCATCTTCGGTGACGTCGGGCTCTTCGGTGTTGCCGATGCCCAGCAGAGCCAGCAGACGGTCGGTGGAGGCACCGAGCAGGTGAACCAGCGGCGCGATCCAGCGGGACAGGGTGCGCATCGGCAGTGCCACGGCACAGGCGATCCGCTCCGGACTGTTGAGGGCGATGCGTTTGGGCACCAGCTCACCGAGCACCAGGGAGAGATAGGTGATCACCGTGACGACGATCAGCAGCGAGAGGGGCTCGCTGTAGGCACGGAGCTGGGGCAGCGCCGCGATCGTGGGCTGGATGGAGCGGGCCACGGTGGCGCCGCCCAGGGCACCGCTGAGGATGCCGATCAGGGTGATGCCGATCTGTACCGTCGACAGAAAAGCGTTGGGGGAGCGGATCAGTTGCAGCACCACCCCCGCACTCCGGCTGCCGCGATCCGCCTGCTGCTCCAGCCTCAGCCGCCGGGCGGACATCACCGCCAGCTCAGAAGCCGAAAAAACGCCGTTGGCGAGAATCAACAGAATGATCAGCAGACTTTCAGTCAACAGCGACGGCACAATGTTTCATTGAGTTCCAAGACAGCGTAGCAGGATGGCCAACGTGCATTCGTTGGAATGGGGATGAAATGGGTTCTGCAGATCCAACTCGTGGCCTGTCAATGGCGATGTCGATGATGTCATTTGGAGCCATCAATCGTTGCTGCAGGAATCATGCTGCCAAAGGGATTCATCGTTCCATGAATGGATCCTGTCCCTGTCATTCGCCTTGACATCATGATCGTGTAACGCTTTGGGTTTTGCGACGGCCACGGCCTTCCTGGCGCGATGCCGCTGCGATCCCATCACGCTGCAGCAGGCCCGCCGCAAACGGGCGGCAGAGCGAAGGTCGGGCGGCTCTCGGATGGGATGGTCGGAAGGTCTGGCCCACGAGATGGCCACCGGGGTTGCCCATGGGACGGCGGATGAGCCTGGAGCAGCGCCACCGCCAGCCGGAGTGGATGGACCGACCTGACCTGGACCCTGACGCCCACGCCCGGGCGCTCCAGGGGCTGCGGCGCATCAACGGTCTGAGTCGGGCGGCGGCCCAACTGTTCGAGCCGATCCGCTCCCTGGCGATCGCCTCCCACCCCAGGCCCCTCAGGGTGCTCGATCTGGCCTGCGGCGGTGGCGATGTCACCCTGGCCCTGGCCGAACGCTGCCGCCGTGAGGGGCTGGCCATCCAGTTCTCGGGATGCGATCTCAGCCCCCAGGCCGTGGCCATCGCCACCGCCCAGGCGGCCCGCAGGGGTGTGGCGGTGTCGTACTTCCAGGCGGATGCCCTGGTGGATCCCCTGCCCGCGGATGTCGACGTCCTGCTCCATTCCCTGTTCCTGCATCACCTGAGCAGCGCCGATGCCCAGCTGCTGCTGCGGCGGATGGCGGCCGCCGCCGGCCAGCTGGTTCTGGTCAGCGATCTGCTTCGCAGTAGCGCGGGCTATGCCCTGGCCTGGGCGGTCTGCCGTCTGGTGAGCCGTTCCGCCATCGTTCATCACGACGGTCCCCTGTCGGTGCAGGGGGCCTTCCGGCTGGAGGAGGTGGCGGAGCTGGCGGCGGCGGCAGGCCTCGAGGACATCCAGCTCCACCGCTGCTGGCCAGAGCGCTACCTGCTCCAGTGGCGGCGGGCTCCCATCCCTGGAGCGCGGCCATGACCGCCCCGGACTGGGACGTGATCGTGCTGGGGGCCGGGCCTGCCGGCTCCCTGGCCGCCCATCAGCTCGCCCGGCGCCGGCTGAGGGTGCTTCTGGTGGAGAAGCGGGCCTTTCCCCGCTGGAAGGTCTGCGGCTGCTGCCTCAGCGTTCAGGCCCTCCAGGCCCTGGAGCAGGCCGGCCTGGGGACTCTGGCTTCCGACCTCGGGGCGATCCCGCTGGGCACCCTGCGCATCGGCCTGGAGCGCCAGAGCACCCTGCTGGAGCTGCCCGGGGCGCTGGCCCTCTCCCGCTGCCGCCTCGATCAGGGGCTGGTGGAGGCGGCCACCGCCGCCGGGGCCCAGCTGCTGCCCTGCACGGAGGCGTCGGTGGGTGGCTGCACGCCCCACGCCCGCACGGTGCTGTTGCATTCCAGCAGCGGGCTGGGGAGTGCCACGGCCCGGGTGGTGCTGGTGGCCACCGGTCTCGGCCCCCCTCCGCTGGAGTCTGCTTCCCCCATCCGCAGCCGCCCACGCCCCGATTCCCGCATCGGCGCCGGCTGCGACCTGCACGCCCCCGACCGGGATTACGGCAAGGGCACGATCCACATGGCGATCGGGGCCCATGGCTACGTCGGTGTGGTGCGGCTGGGCGGCGGCCGCCTCAACGTCGCCGCCGCCTTCGACCGCCCCTGGCTGATCAACGTGGGAGGACCGGCGGAGGCGGCGCGACGGACCTTGGCGGAGGCTGGCTTCGCGCCTCTGGAGGCCGACGGTCAGGGTCTCTGGCAGATGACGGCCGCCCTCTCCCGTCGCAGCACCCCCCTGGCGGCCCCGCGCCTGCTGCTGCTGGGCGATGCCGCCGGCTATGTCGAACCCTTCACCGGCGAGGGCATCGGCTGGGCCCTCCATTCGGGACTCGCCTCGGTGCCGCTGGTGCTGCGCGGTATGGCCGGCTGGGAGGCCGGCCTCGAACGGGACTGGGAACGGCGGAGCGCCACCCTGATCCGACGCCAGCAGCGTTTCTGCCAGGTCCTGGCCTACGCCCTGCGGCACCGCTGGCTGCGTCGCTCCCTGCTGCTGGCGGCCTCGCGCCTGCCGGCGCTGACCCCAGCGCTGCTCCGGCACCGCAACGGATCCCCTCTTGGCACCGCCATCCCCTGAGTCCATGGCCCTCACGATCGTCGGACTCGGTACGGCCCTGCCGGCCCATCGCATCGCCCAGGCGGAGGCCTGCCACATCGCCGAGGCGGTGGCGATTCCGGACCAGGCCGCCTCACCGGTCCAGCAACGCCTGCTGCAGACCATCCATCGCCGTACCGGGGTGGGGTCCCGCCACAGCGTGCTCCTGGAGGCGGATGACAACGGCGGCAGCAGCAACCAGACCTTCTACGGGCACGCCGATCCCAGCACCGGCGCCCGCATGGCCCGCTACGGCCTGGAGGCCGGGCCCCTGGCCCTGGCGGCCGCCCGCCGGAGCCTGGAGAAGGCCGGGGTGCCTGCCGAGCGGATCACCCATCTGGTCACCGTCTCCTGCACCGGATTTCAGGCCCCCGGTTTCGATCTGGGCCTGATGGCAGACCTGCCCCTGTCGGGGGAGGTGGCCCGCACCCACGTGGGCTTCATGGGCTGCCACGGCGCGCTCAACGGCCTGCGGGTGGCCGCGGGCTTCATTGGAGCGGATCCAGAGGCCTGCGTGCTGCTCTGTGCCGTCGAGCTGTGCACCCTGCACCTCCAGTACGGCTGGCATCCGGAGCGGATCGTGGCCAATGCCCTGTTCGCCGACGGGGCCGGGGCCGTGCTGGCGGTGGCTGGGCCGCCGGAGTCGGGGCCCGGTCGGCGCCTGATCGCCAGCGGCTCCCTGCTGATCCCCTCCAGCGACGACGCGATGGCCTGGAGCATCGAGGATCACGGCTTCGCCATGACCCTGTCCCCGAGGGTGCCGGACCTGATCGCCGCTCACCTCAGACCCTGGCTCGCGGCCTGGCTGCAGCGGCAGGGCCTCAGCATCGACGCCATCGGTTCCTGGGCGGTGCATCCCGGCGGGCCCCGCATTCTCCGGTCCGTGGCCGACGCCCTGGGGCTGGATCCGATGCTGCTGGCCCCCTCCCGGTCGGTGCTCAGGGACTGCGGCAACATGTCGTCGGCCACCATCCTGTTCATCCTGGATCGCCTGGATCGCAGCGAGGCCCCCGGGCCCTGTCTGGCCCTCGCCTTCGGCCCCGGCCTGTGTGTGGAGGTGGCCCTGCTGAGCTGAAGGCCCTGGCCGGTGACGCAGGGCGGCGCCGGGACGCGCGGCGGCGGCCGGATCAGCTCGACAGGCGGCTGAAGTCCGCCAGCACGGACGCCTGGTTGCGCAGGATCGCCAGCAGGTGGAGTCGGTTGCGGCGCACCGCGGGGTCGTCGCACAGCACCATCACGCTGGCGTCGCCATCGAAGAAGGCCGCCAGGGTTTCGCCGCTGTCCCCCAGCAGCTGGGCCAGGGGTTCGTAGCGCTCGGTGCCCGTGCCGGCGGCATGGTGGTGCAGGCGTTCCAGCACCGCCAGCACGGCGGCTTCACTGGGAGAGGCGAACAGGGCCGGGTCCACCACCCGGGCCGGCGTGAGCACGTCGGGCTCCAGGTCCGCCTGCTCCGCCAGGCGGGAGGCCCGCTGCACCACCGCCTGCACCAGGGCCAGGCGCCCCTGGTCCCGCAGGCGCTGCAGCAGCTCGACGCGGGCCCGGGCGTCGGCCGGATCCCGCAGCACCCGCTCCAGCGCCAGCCCTTCACCGGCCACGGCCTGGACGAGATCGCCGCCGAAGCCTTCCTCCTCCAGGAGGCTGGCGAGCCGCTGGCGCAGGAAGTCGAGCAGATCGGCCGCCAGGGTCAGGGGCTGCACGTCGGCGTCCGGCAGCAGCCGCTGCCAGTGGGCCGTGGCCTGGGCGATGACGTCCACCAGATCGAGGGGCCAGCCCTGATCCCAGAGGATCTGGAGCAGGCCGTTGCCGGCCCGCCGCAGGGCGTAGGGATCGGAGGAGCCTGTCGGGCGGTCACCCCGGGCAAAGATGCTGAGCAGCAGCTCGAAGCGCTCGGCCAGGGCCAGCACGGCGCCCGCCGCCGAGGAGGGCAGGGCATCGCCGGCGCCGCGGGGCTGGTAGTGCTCCTGCACCGCCAGGGCCACCGCGCGGGATTCCCCTTCCGCCAGCAGGTACTTCGCCCCCATCACCCCCTGCAGTTCCGGGAATTCGCCCACCATCTGGCTGACCAGATCGTGCTTGCACAGGGGTGCCGCCCGCAGCACGGCCGTGGCGGCCTCGGGCTTGAGGCTGAGGCGCGGGCTGAGGGTTTCGCACAGCCAGGTGATCCGCTGGGCGCGGTCGGCCATCGTTCCCAGGCCCTCGGCGAAGGTGACCCGGCCCAGGGCCACGGTCCGTTCGCCGCTGCTGAGACGACGATCGGCCTCAAGGAAGAAGGCAGCATCGGCCAGGCGGGCCCGCAGCACCCGTTCGTTGCCCCGGCGGATCGTGGCCGAGGCCGCTTCGTGGCCGTTGGAAATGCAGAGGAACTGCGGCAGCAGCATCCCCTCGGACACCATGGCCAGGGGATCGGGCGTGGCGCCGGAGACCCGCAGCGGCACATAGCGCTGATGGGCGCGCATCACCGTGCTGAGCACCTCCGGTGGCAGGGCCAGGAAACTTGCGTCGATGCTGCCCCGGATCAGGTGGGGCGACTCCACCAGATCCACCAGTTCGTCGAACAGGTCTTTGGGCAGATCCACCTGGCCGCCGAGCTCGGCGGCCGCCTCCTCCAGGGCGGTGCGGATCCACTGGCCCCGGCTGGTGCGGTTCACCTGCACGTCGGCGGCGGCCAGGCTGTCGGCATAGAGGGCGGCGGCAGGGATCGCCACAGGCCCCGGATGGAGCCGGTGGCCCCGGCTGAAGCGGTCGCTGGCCAGGGGAGGGGCGGTGTCGGCCAGGGTCACGGGCACCACCAGCTCATCGAGCAGGGCCACCAGCCAGCGGATCGGGCGGCTGAAGCGGCCGTCGCCATCTCCCCAGCGCATGAACCGGCGCCCCTGGAGCGCCCGGATCCACACCGGAACGCAGCTGCCCAGCACCTCGCTGCTGGAGCGTCCGGTCTCCAGGGTGCGGGCAAAGACGAACGGGCCCTTGTCGGTGTCGCGGATCTCCAGATCCCCGGGATCACAGCCACAGCGCCTGGCGAAGCCGATCGCCGCCGCCGTGGGTTGGCCGTCCCGGAAAGCCTGGGGGGCGGGGGGACCTTTCCGCTCCTCGATGCGATCCTCCTGACGCTCCGGCAGCCCATGAACGCTGACCGCCAGCCGCCGTGGCGTGCCGGCGGTCTCGATGGCGCTGAAGGTCAGCCGCGCCTCCTGCAGATCCTTCACCACCAGCCCTTCGAGCTGGGGCAGGGCGAGACGCACGAAATCGGCCGGCAGCTCCTCGGTTCCGATCTCCAGCAGAAAGGTGGCCATGCAGCGGAACGGGCAGTACGCGACTGTATGCAAGGGGGGGGTGGCGTGTGGCCGCACCGACGAGGCGAGACCCCCTGTTCGCTAGTTTTGATCTCTCGTTTTACCTTTCCTCGCCGATGTCCCCGACGACGGCCGCCGACTGCACGTCGCTCCCATCGGCTCCCCCCACCAAACAGGAAGCGCTCAAGGCCGGAAGTGGCCATCTGCATGATCCCCTGGCCGGGGAACTGACGAACGAGGCCCTGAATTTCAGCGATCCTGCCGTTCAGATTCTCAAGTTCCACGGCAGCTACCAGCAGGACGATCGGGACAGGCGCCGAAAGGGGGCAGAGCGGGACTGGCAGATGATGCTGCGGCTCCGCAGTCCCGGCGGCCGCATTCCCGCCTCGCTGTACCTCGCCCTCGACGAACTCGCCGACAGGCTCGGCAACGGCACCCTGCGGATCACCACCCGCCAGGCCTTCCAGATGCACGGGGTCGCCAAGGCCGACCTCAAGGAGGTGATCGGCGGCATCGTGCGGTCCCTGGGCTCCACGCTTTCGGCCTGTGGTGACATCAACCGCAACGTGATGGCACCGGCGGCTCCCTTCGAGAAGGGCGGCTATCCCGCCGCCCGGCTGATGGCCGATCAGATCGCCGACCTGCTGGCCCCCCAGGCCGCCGAGGGTTCCTACCTGGATCTGTGGGTGGACGGGGACCTCAGTTACCGGATCAAACCCCGGGGGGCCGTCAAGCAGGCACGCCAGGCCCAGCACAGCGGAGCCGTGTTCAGCGGTGATGCCGCCGAACCCCTCTACGGCTCCACCTACCTGCCCCGCAAGTTCAAGGTCGCTGTCACCGTGCCCGGGGACAACTCGGTGGACCTGCTGACCCAGGACATCGGCCTGGTGCTCTTCTGCGATCCCTCCGGCCGGCCGCGCGGCTGCAATGTCTATGTGGGCGGCGGCATGGGCCGCACCCACAACAAGGAGGAAACCTTCGCCCGCACCGCCGATCCGCTCGGCTACGTGGCGGCGGATCACATCCTCGACCTGGTGTCGTCGATCGTGGCCCTGCAGCGTGACCACGGGGATCGGCAGCAGCGACGCCATGCCCGGATGAAGTACCTCATCCACGACCGGGGTGTGGACTGGTTCCGCACCGAGCTGCAGCGCTACTTCCCCCACCCCATCAAGGGGATGCGCAACGAACCGACCGCCGTCCTCACCGACTACCTGGGCTGGCAGCGCCAGTCCCCCGGCTTCTGGTTCGTGGGCCTCCCCGTGCTCTGCGGCCGGCTGCAGGGTCCGCTGAAGGCCGGCCTGCGTCAGATCGTCGCCACCTATCAGCTGGAGGTGCGCCTCACCCCCAACCAGGACCTGCTGCTCTGCAACATCGGCACGGCCCAGCGGGCCGGTGTCCGTGCCGCCCTGGCGGCCCTCGGCATCGAGACGCCGGAAGCCCCGCCGCCACTGGCCCGCCACGCCCTCGCCTGCCCGGCGCTCCCCCTCTGCGGGCTGGCCATCACCGAGGCGGAACGGATCCTGCCGTCGATCCTCGAGCGCCTCGATGGGCTGCTGGCCCGGCTGGAGATCGCCAAACCCGTCCTGGTCCGCGTCACGGGCTGCCCGAACGGCTGCGCCCGCCCTTACATGGCCGAGATCGGCCTGGTGGGGAGCGCCGTGGACACCTACCAGCTCTGGCTCGGCGGCAGTCCCGGCCTCACCCGGCTGGCCCAGCCCTACCTGGAGAAGATGGCCCTGGCGGACCTGGAGACCACCCTCGAGCCCCTGCTGGTGGCCTGGCGTGATGGGGGCGGCAAACGCAGCCACTTCGGTGATTTCGTCGATCGCCTCGGTGCCGATCGGGTGCGCCAGCTGCTGGCCGCCACCTGAGCGGCATGGTCAGGCTCCCCATGCTGCTCTCCCTTGCGCTGGCCCCCCTGCTGCTGGCCGATGTCAGCCAGGCGGATGAACCGCAGCGTCCCCAGCCGCCGCCGCCGCGGGTGAAGTACTTCGATGCCGATCCGCTCGCCTGCAAACCCGAGGCCATCAAGACGGCGTTCCAGGCCCATCTCCAGCCCTGGGCCGACCAGAGCCCCGAGGTGCTGGCCCGGCTGCGTCAGCTGCAGAACGACATGACCCTGGCCAGCCTGCGCCGTTGTGTCAACAAGGGCCTGCTGACCCGTGAGCAGGGACTGGTCCTGTTCAAGGAGCTCGGCCTGACTTTGCCGCCCCGACCGGCCAGCGCTCAGCCCGCCACGCCTCCGTAGATCGCCCGGCCGCGCCCCTCCCGCCAGGCCCAGAGCTGGTCGCCATGGCTGAAGTGCCACCATTCATGGGGATGCTGGGCGAAATCCGCCGCCGCCATCACCGCCGCCAGCAGGTGGCGGCGGTGATGCCATCCGGCCGCTTCGCTGCCCGCCTCCGCTTCGGCGTAGTGATCCGGCGCGGAGATCGCTCCGATGGCGTCGATGGCCCCCCCCATGGCCAGGGGCCGCCCCTCCCGATCGGCGAGGGTCAGGTCCACGGCCGCCCCGGTGCTGTGGGGGGGCGGCGTGGCCGGGTCCTCACTGGGAGGGGCCCAGAAGCGGGCCACCTCGGCTGCCACGGCCTCCCGCTCCGGGCTGTTGCCCTGGGGATCGATGCCCCGCTCCCGGCAGGCTTCGGCCAGGGCGTGCCCCACCATGAAGGCCTGGACGGCCACGGGACGCCAGGCATCGAAGATGGCCAGCCGCCAGCCGGGCTGCACCTCCTGCAGCCGCTGCTGGGCCTCCAGAAGCCGGTGGATCACCCCTTGCCGCAGGCGGAAGGGACTGGCCCCGGGGCCGTAGGGGGCACCGAGGGCCTGGTAGGGATGGGGCTCGAGGCGCCACAGGGCCGGCGGCAGCTCCTGGAGGGGCTCCCCGCACTCCGCGATCACGACCGGGCTCCAGGGGCGCAGGGGGGGCATCGGGGGTGGGCTGGGGTTAATTCAACTGGGCGGATTCCAGCCAGCGGCGCCGCTGGCTGTCGAGGGCCTGGCGCAGTCCCGGGTGGTTCTCCAGCTCAGGATCCTCCGCCAGGATCGATCGGGCCAGGCTGCGGGCCTCCTCCAGCACGGGGCCATCGTCACTGAGGCTGGCCAGGGCCAGATCCGGCAACCCCGACTGGCGGGTCCCGAGCACCTGGCCGGGCCCCCGCAGCCGCAGGTCCATCTCGGCGATCTCGAAACCGTCGCCACTGCCCGCCAGCACCTCCAGCCGCTGGCGGGCCAGGGCCGCGTCGCTGTCGTTGATCAGCAGGCAATGGGAGGCGGCCGCGCCCCGACCAACCCGGCCGCGCAGCTGGTGCAGCTGGGCCAGGCCGAAGCGTTCGGCGTGCTCGATCACCATCACGCTGGCCTCCGGCACATCCACCCCCACTTCCACCACCGTGGTGGACACCAGCACCTGGCAGTCGCCCGTCTGGAAGGCGCCGATCGCCCGCTGTTTCTCCTCGCCGCTCATCCGGCCGTGCAACAGGCCCACCGTGAAGGAGGGGAACACCTCCTGATCGAGGTGGCGGTGCACCTCCACGGCGGAGCGCAGATCGAGCTTCTCCGACTCCTCCACCAGGGGCAGCACCACGTAGGCCCGCTGGCCCAGGCCCACCTGCTCCCGCACCAGCTCCCAGGCGGTCTCGCGCTCGGATCCCCGCAGCAGGCGGGTGACGATCGGGGTGCGTCCGGGCGGCAGCTCGTCGATCTGGCTGATGTCCAGATCGCCGTGGATCGAGAGGGCCAGGGTGCGGGGGATCGGGGTGGCTGTCATCGTCAGCAGATGGGGCTGCCATCCCTTCGCCAGCAGCCGGTTGCGCTGTCGTACGCCGAAACGGTGCTGTTCGTCCACCACCACCAGACCGAGGCGGTCGAACTGCACCGGATCCTCGAGCAGGGCATGGGTGCCCACCAGCAGCTGCACCTGACCGTTGGCCAGATCCTGCAGCAGCTGGCGCCGCCGGCGGGCCGGGGTGGACCCCGTCAGCAGTTCCGTGGTCACGTTGAGCTGGGGCAGCCACGCGGCCAGCTTGTGGTAATGCTGGGCCGCCAGCACTTCGGTGGGCGCCATCAGGGCCCCCTGGCTGCCGGCGGCGATCGCCCCCAGCAGGGCGGCCAGGGCCACCACCGTCTTGCCGCTGCCCACATCTCCCTGCACGAGGCGGGCCATCGGCTGGGGCCGGGCCATGTCGGCCCTGATCTCGGCCAGCACCCGGCGCTGGGCACCGGTGAGTCCGAAGGGGAGCAGCTCCAGAAAGCGGGTCACCAGATCCTCCCCCCCCTCCGGCAGCACCAGGGCCGGGGCCGGCTGGCGGCGCAGACGTTCGCGGCGCAGGCCCAGGGCCAGCTGCAGCAGCAGGAATTCATCCAGGACCAGCCGATGGCGGCTGCGCTGCAGATGGTCGCGGTCGGAGGGGCGATGGATCCCCTGCAGGGCTTCGCCTCGCTGGGGCAGCCCCCTGGCCTGGCGCAGGCGCTGCGGCAGGGGATCCGGCCAGCGGGCCACCGCCGGCAGCAGGGCGGCGATCGCCTTGCCGAGCCGCTCGCCGCTGAGTCCTTCCGTGAGGGCGTACACGGGCACGAGGCGGCCGATCTGCTCCGACTGCACCGCGGCCCCTGGCCCCTCGAGCACCTCCAGCAGGGGGTCGGCGAAGCTCGGTCCGTAGGGGCTGTCCTTGACGAGCCCACTCACCGCCACGGTGGCACCGACGGGGTAGAGGCGCTGCTGGGCCTTGAGCCAGCCGGGGCTGCTGAAGCGTCTGCCGGCGAAGAAGCGCGTCACCCGCAGCCGACCGGTGATGTCCTGGAGCTGCAGCTCCAGGATCGCCAGGTTGGGATTGCGGGGGCTGGCGAAGGCATGGCTCCGGCGCACCGTGGCCACGATCGTGGCGGTCCGGCCGGGCTCCAGGGCGGCGATGCGCACCAGGTGGGCGTAGTCGAGATAGTCCCTGGGGTAGTGGTGAACAAGGTCGTGCACCACCAGCAGGCCAAGGGCCGCCAGGCGGGTGGCGAGTTTGGGGCCGATGCCCGGCACGTCCGCCAGGGGGGTTTCGGGGCTGGGCGTCTGGCCCCCCTGCCGGGGTGGCGGGAGCGAGGGGGGTTCACCCTGGGCGAGCTTCAGCCGGGGCGGACCCGGTGGCAGCACCTCCTGCCGGGCCCGCCGGAGTTCATGCAGGGTCTGGCGCAGCTGACGCACGAGCGTCTGGCGTGGGGCCAGGGCCAGGGTGGCGTAGCTCGCGAACGCCCCGCCCAGGCTCTCCAGCCGACGCCGTTCCTCCGGGCTCAGCTCCGCTTCCGGGGTGCCAAGGGTTTCCGTCACGAAACGGCTGAAGCGCTGGCGCCGTCCCTGCAGATCCGGGAAGCCAGCCTCCGCCTCCAGGCGGCAGGCCTGCTGCAGGGGGGCGCTCCAGGCCTCGAAGCTGGGCACTGCCGGGGTCAGCCGGCCGGGGGGGGGGAGGGGCGAAGATCCTGAAGCCACAGCTGTTCCGCCTGGTGAGTCAGGAGCCGTCGTTGCAGACGACGGAACTGCTGCGCCATTCTGCGGACCTCCTGGCGGTGCTGCTGCAGGCGGCGGCGGCAGGTGCGCAGCCGCGGTTCCTCCAGTTCCAGTTCGAAGGGGCGCAGCAGCACGGCCATCGCCTGCACCTGATGCCGTTCAGGACCGGGGGCGAAGGGCAGGGGCAGCCGCAGCAGATTCGCCGGCGCCGCCAACGTCTCCAGCTGGCCCCCGATCACCGCATCCAGCAGGCTCACGGGCAGCAGGCTGCGGTTCAGGCCGCCCCGCAGCAGCTCGACGTTGATGGCATGGGAGAGGTTGCGCAGACGGCGCGCCAGGGCGAGCTCCATGCCATCCATCCAGAGCAGCACCTGTTGAGGATCCCGCGGCAGGGGGCTGCGTTCCCAGACGGAAGGTTCCGGCTCCGATTCCGCAGCAGCGGTGCCGTCCGCCACCATGGCCCGCAGCAGGCTCACCGCTTCGGGGGAGGCGTCGTCGTCGTCGGGGTTGCTGTCTTCATCGACCTCTGGTCGGAGCGACAGGCCGGCCCAGCTGAGCAGGTTGCCGGAAAGGGGAGGGGCGAAACCGAGACGCACCGAACCCGGTGGCAGCACCTCATCGCTGGGGGGCGTGCTGTCCGCCTCTGCTGGCTCTTCGCCCCAGGACCCGTCGTCGACAGGCAGTTGCTGGTCGTGCTGGTCGCGCCGCTGACGTTCGCGGTGGATCTGGGCCGCCAGGATGGTCAACTGCTCCACCGTCAGCAGGCTGGAGCAGCGGATCACCAGTTGATCGATCTGCTCGTGAAGCTGATGCCGGCGTTCGTTCGGAAGGTCGGTGTAGCGCTGGGGATGGACCTGGGTGGCCAGATGGAAGCAGGCCTGCCTCACCCGGTGGGGGAGCACCTGGCGCAGCACCTGCAGGTACAGGGCCAGGTGGCGATACAGCTCCGGGTTGGCATCCCCCATCCGGCCACTGAGGGCCTCCAGCTGGGCCGGGAGATCGGTGGGGCCTGGCGTTTCGCTCAACGGCTCCGGCTCCTCGGAGGGTGGGAGAGGGATAGGTGGCTCAGGCCGCCTTGCCCATCGCCGCCACCTCGGCGGCGAAGTCACTCTGCTCCACCTGAATGCCTTCCCCGAGGGTGTAGCGGGTGAAGCGCCGCACCTGGATGTTCTCCCCGGTCTTGCCGGCCGCCTGTTTCACCATTTCGCCCACCGTCACGGTGTTGTCACGGATGAAGGGCTGGTCGAGCAGGGCCATTTCCTTGAGGCGCTTGCCGATGCGGCCCTCGACGATCTTGACCTTCATCTCGGCCTTCTTGCCGGCGAGATCATCGCGACCCATCTCGATGCTCTTCTCCCGTTCCGCCACTTCGGCCGGGATGTCCTCGGTGCTCACATACTCGACGTTGGGGCAGGCGGCGATCTGCATGGCCACGTTGCGGACCAGCTCCTGGAAGAGTTCACCGCGGGCGACGAAGTCGGTTTCACAGTTGACTTCCACCAGCACGCCGACCCTGGCGCCGGTGTGGATGTAGCTGCCGACGGCCCCTTCGGCCGCCGTTCGACCAGCCTTCTTCTCGGCGGTGGCGATGCCCTTCTGGCGCAACCATTCGGCGGCCTTGGTGGCGTCGCCGGCGGATTCCGTGAGGGCCTTCTTGCAGTCCATCATGCCCGCGCCGGTCTTGTCGCGCAGTTCCTTGACGAGCTTTGCTGTGATCTCAGCCATGGGGGAGGGGGGGTGGTAGTCGTGCGGTGGTGAGGGCTCAGGCGTCGTCGTCGCTGCCGCGCTGATCCTGGGCTCCATGGCGGCCTTCATTGATGGCATCGGCGAGCCGGCCGAGAACGAGCTGCACGGAACGCACGGCGTCGTCGTTGCAGGGAATCGGCACGTCGCAGAGGTCGGGATCGCAGTTGGTGTCGAGCATCGACACCAGGGGAATGTCGAGTTTGCGGCATTCGAGCACCGCATTCGTTTCACGCCGCTGATCCACCAGCACCACCACATCGGGCAGGCGGCGCATGTTCTTGAGGCCGCCGAGATACTTCTGCAGACGGTCGAGTTCGCGGCGCAGCACGGCCGCTTCTTTCTTGGGCCGCATGGCGATGGCCCCGGAGGATTCCATGCGCTCCAGATCCTTGAGCCGATCGATGCGGGCCCGCATGGTGCTCCAGTTGGTGAGCATGCCGCCCAGCCAGCGCTGGTTCACATAGGCGGCGCCGCAGCGGGCGGCCTCCTGGGCGATCACCTCGGAGGCCTGCTTCTTGGTGCCCACGAACAGGAAGCGCTTGCCGCTGCGGGCGGCACTGCGGGTCCATTTGTAGGCGTTGTTCATGCAGACGGCGGTCTGCACGAGGTCGATGATGTGGACTCCGTTGCGCGCGCAATAGATGTAGCGCGACATCTTGGGATTCCAGCGACGGGTCTGGTGTCCGAAGTGGGCACCAGCCTCCATCATCTCGGAGAGAGTGACGACAGCCATTTGGGTTGTGGGGTTTCGGGTTGGCCTCCACCTGCCAGGGATGCCGCGCCGTAGGAAAGGCAGCGGATCACCCGAAACGTGCAGGTGTGCGGTGTTGGGGTACCAGGTCAACTTAACAAATGACCCGCAGCGCCCCTGGGGGGCCAGGCCTCAGGTGAGCCCCAGCTGGCGGGCTTCAGCGTGCAGGGCCCGCACCCCGAAGCGGTTGAGGGGAAGGCGGAGCAGTTCCATGGCCAGGCCCGGACGACCGTGCCGGATCAGCCATGCCAGCAGGGGGCGCAGGCTGCGCTCGTTGAGCAGGCCGCCGAGGGTGAGCACCTCCCACAGCAGCAGATGCAGCCAGGTGTACTGGATGATGAAGCGCACGCGCCGGGTGGGGTGCTTGCGGAAGAACACCAGTCCCATCCGGGCCCGTTCCCGTTCCACCCGCACCAGATCGGGGATCTGCTCCAGGCTCAGGGGCGGATGCCAGTGGTAGCCCACCGCCTCCGGGCAGCGCACCAGGCGCACGCCCATGCGGCGCAGGCGTTCTCCCAGTTCAAGATCCTCCCAGCCATAGAGACGGAAACCGGTGTCGAACAGTCCCGAGCTCTCCAGCACCTCCCGGTCGATCGCCACATTGCCGGTGGCGAAATAGGCCCAGGACAGATCACTGAGCTTGTGGGGTTCGGCGGCCGGATTCTCGAAGTTATGGGTGTTGATCACCGCGCCGTAGGTGAAGCAGAGGCGATCGCCGGACTGCTGCCAGGCCCGCTCGAGGGTCTCGGCATGGTGGAGCAGGAAGCGGTCGACCACCACCAGATCGCTGTCGATGAAGACGATCACGTCGCCGTGGGCCTCCTCCACCCCGCGGTTGCGGCCCTCGGCCGGGCCGCCGTGGTCCTGGCGGATCAGCCGCAGATGGGGGAAGTCGGTGGCATGGGCATCCAGCCAGCGCACGGTGTCGTCGGTGGAACCGTCATCCACCAGCACCACCTCAAATCCCTCCAGGGGCGCGGCAACCTGCTGGCGCTCCAGTGCCTGCAGGCATTTGCGCAGGATCGGCAGCCGGTTGTAGGTGGGGATGACGACGCTGATGAACATCGGGAGCGATCCTGAGCAGGGCCGTGAAAAAGGGGGTCTCTTGCGAATCCCCCCTCGATGCGCTTGGTGGTGGCTGGCGCGGTGCTCAGTCGGCGGCGCCACCGTTGTTGGCGGTACCCGTCACACCATTGCCCGCCCCTTCACCGCGGCCGTCGTTGCGCAGCTTGCGCTTCTTGAACTTGCGGGCGTAGGCGCGGTTGCGCTCCTGCTTTTCCTTCTTGAGGTTCCTGCGTTTCGCCATGAGGGCAATGGACCTGAACTGCTTTGATCGTTCAGCCTACTCAATGGACCACGGCCTGCTTGGTCCAGAGGCGGCCATCCTCCATCTCCACCAGGCGGTCGGCCACATCAAGGATGCGGGGGTCGTGGGTGACCATCAGCACCGAGCAGCCCTCATCGTGGGCCAGGCGCTTGAGCAGGTCGACCACCTCCCGGCCGGTGCGGCTGTCGAGGGCGGCCGTGGGTTCGTCGGCCAGCAGCAACCGGGGATGGGCCGCCAGGGCGCGGGCGATCGCCACCCGCTGTTTCTGGCCGCCGGAGAGGTCGTGGGGAAGCTTGGACAGGTGATCCTCCAGACCCACCCCCCTCAGCCATTCCCTGGCGAGATCGCGGCGGGCCCGGTAGCTGAGCCCGGGCAGCAGGTCGGCACCCATCTGCACGTTCTGTTCAGCGGTGAGGCAGCGGAGCAGGTTGTGGCCCTGGAAGATCATGCCCACACTGCTGCGCAGCTTCTGACGCTCCAGGCGGCTGGATCCGTTCAGTTCGCAGCCCAGCACCCGCACCGACCCCTCCATCACCTGACGCAGGGCCCCCACCAGGGTGAGCAGGGTGGTCTTGCCGCAGCCCGACGGGCCCGTGAGCAGGACCACCTCGCCGGGGTGGATCTCCAGATCGATGGAATGGAGCACCTGGCGGCGCATCGAGCCGGAGCCGTACCAGTGGCTGAGGCCCTTGACGGCGACGGCGGGGGTGCCGGTGAAGACCCTGGGAGGAGCGGTGGTGACCACGGGTTCAGAAGATCTCGGCGGGGTCGGCATCGCCGAGTTTGCGCATCGCCAGCGCGGCGGACGCCATGCACATCACCAGAATCATGATGAACACATTGATGGCCCGGTCTGGCACCATCATAACGGGCAATTTCGTGGCGGACTGAATGACCGTGTAGAGCAACGTGCTGACGCCGTAGGCAGGAAAGTATCCGAACAGCGCCAGCAGGAATCCTTCCCTTGCCACCACGCCCAGCAAGGAGACCAGGCTGTACCCCATGGCCATGAGGGTGGCGTATTCCGGCAGGTGATCACTCACATCGGAGTAGAGGATCTGGTACACGATCACGCAACCCACCACGAAACCCATGGCGGCACCCAGACCGAAAATGAAGCCGATGGCTGTGCTGCTGCGCCAGTAATTCATCTCCAGATCGATGAAATCCTGTTTGGTCAGCACCTTGACATCGTCGGGAAGACTTTTGGTCAGGCTCTGCTTCACCTGCAGAAGATCGGAGCCTGGTCTGAGATGGATCAGGCCCAGTTCGATCCCTCCGGTGGGGGTGTTCGGCAGCAGCTTCAGAAAGGATTCGTTGCTGGTGATGATCGTGCCATCGGCGCCGAAGGACGGTCCGGCTGTGAACAGGCCCACCACCCGCAGCCGGTTCCCCTGGGCTTCGGTCTCCACGGTCTTGCCGGATCGGAACAGCTGACCGACGGGTCCGAACTCGGGTCGGGAGCGTTCGTCGAACAGCACTCGGCCTTTCTGGGTGAGCAGATTCGACTGCTTGTTGATTCTGGAGTCGAGAAAGACCGTGTCACTGGGTTCATAGCCCAGGGTCAGAATGGGCCTGTTGACATTGTTGACCGGGTTCTTCCACAGCAGAAAGTCCCAGCGGATCGGGGCGATTCCGGTGACGGCGGGATTGGCCATCGCCTGAATCAGCCGGCGATTCGGGAACGCCGCCATCCGGATCGAGCTGGTGGTGCGGGGACTGATCAGAACAAGATCCGTGTCGAACAGCTTGTGGATGGTGACGCTGGAATCGAACAGGGCATCGCGGAAGCCCAGCTGGATGAACATCAGCAGCCCGGCGAAACCGATGCCGGCCAGGGCTACGGCCAGTCGCATCGGCTGGCGTGTGAGCAGCAGCCAGGACAGAGGGATCTTGCGCCCTTGCCAGAGGTTCATCGCCACCAGCCTCTCATCGCTGCAGGCGGGCGATCACCTTGAGGCCGGCGAGCTCCTCCACCTTGGCGGCCGCCGAAGGATCGAGCCGCACCCGCACCTCGACGATGCGGGCATCGGCATCGGCGGTGGGATCCGTGGACAGCACTTCCCTCTGGCGCACCTGGGGGCTGATGCGGCTGACGGTGCCGGTGAGGGTGCCATCGAAACCACCGTTCTCACTGGTGAGCTTCACGTTCTGGCCGACCCGCACCCGGTCGATGTCGCTTTCGTACACCTCCAGCAGGGCCTCCATGCGGTCACTGGCGCCCAGCTCCAGGATGCCCTTGTCGCCGGGCCGTTCCCCGACCCGCGACTGGATGCGCAGCACGGTGCCGTCGATCGGAGCCCGCAGCTCGGTGTTCACCAGATCGGTGGTGGCCTTGATCAGATTGGCTCTGGCTTCCTGCAGCTGGCCGTTGAGCTCCAGGGTGCGCTGCTCCAGCAGATCGAGATCGGCAGCGGAGTAGGCCCCATCGCGGGCCAGTTTGCGGTAGCGCTCCAGATCCCGCTCCTGGATCGTGAGCCGCCGCTGGAGGTTGGCGATCCGGGTACGGATCAGGCCGAGCTCGGCCCGCTGGAACGGCTGGTTGTCGAAGCGAGCCAGCAACTGGCCCCGCCGCACCTTGTCTCCTTCGCCGACCAGCAGCTCGGTGATCCGCGGACTGCCGCCGATGCCGGTGATCGGTGCGGCCAGAACGCGGATGTCACCGGCCGGTTCGAGCCGACCCAGGGCGGCGACAGCTTCCGGCTGCGCCGCTGGCCTGGCGGCCACGCGGGCCGTGGCGGCAGGCTTGACCGGTTGGATCCGCTGGAAAAGATGGGCGGCCAGCAGCAGCAGCCCGACAACCCCGGCAACGATCAGACCGACCTTCAGGGGGCCGGGGGATCGTCGAACAACAGGTTCTCGATATAGCGATCCGCCCACGCCGGGTTGAACGCTTTCTCCAGGACGCGACGGGTCTTGTCGTTTTGTTTCTGTTGCTTGCAATAGCGGAGCTGCCCGTTCCACCGCGCCACGGTAGCTGCATTGTCAGGGGATTGGGAAGGGCTTGTCGCCGCCGCCGTCGCCAGAACCCCCAGAAAAGCGGCGACGTCCTCCACGAAGGCCTGCTCTTCCTCCGCCGTGGTGGGCCGCACGAACAGCACGTGGGGGGAAAAGATCGATCCCCAGGGCGGCAGTTCCCGCACCTGGCTGAAGCTGTGCCGCGGCCTTTCGGCCAGGGCCTTGGCCACCGCCTCCGGCAGCTCGCCCCGCACCGGGGAAAGGTCGACGATGGCGGCACTCACCCCCCCCTTGCCGGCGACGATGTCGGCGCCGAACACCGGCAGGTCGAAGCGGGGGTCGGGAAAAAAGACACAGTGAAGAATCTGCAGACCCGCCCCGAGCCGCGCGGTTTCCAGATGGAGTTTGCGCAGTCCCCGGCATTGGTGGACTTCGTTGCGGATGAACAGGTCATCCCCGTCGAGGCTGCCGCTGATCGCCTCCAGCTCCGGGTCGATCGCCAGCGGAGCCAGATCCGGGAGTCCGGCCCGGCAGCCACGGATGCGTTCCGCCAGCGCGTCCACCAGGGGATGAATGCCGCCATCGCCGCCAGGACTGCGCTCACCCATGGACCCGTCTTGCCAGCAGAATGCGGATCCTGCCATGCATCCGTGAGCGTCTCCCTGGGTTGTTGCGGGTCCTTGCTGCCCGGTCTGGCCGCACCCTCCAGCCGGAGGCTCGCCAACGGCGTCCAGCTCGTGCAGCTCGATGTGCCCGATGCACCCCTGGTCTGCATCGATTTCTGGTGCCGGGCCGGCAGTGCCTTCGAACGGCCCGAGCAGAGCGGCATGGCCCATTTCCTTGAGCACATGGTGTTCAAGGGCAGCGACGGGCTGGCGGCGGGGGAATTCGACCGCCGCATCGAAGCCCTGGGCGGCAGCAGCAATGCGGCCACCGGCTTCGATGACGTGCACTTCCATCTGCTGATCCCGCCGGAGGCCGCCGCCGAGGCGCTCGATCTGCTGCTCGATCTGGTGCTGCGTCCCCGGCTCGAGGCGGAGGCGTTCGCCATGGAGCGGCAGGTGGTCCTCGAGGAACTGGCCCAGAGCGAGGACCAGCCCGAAGAGGTGGCCCTGCAGCGGCTTCTCTCCCTGGCCTGTCCGGACCACCCCTACGGCCTGCCGATTCTGGGTCGGCGCGAGGCGCTGCTGGCCCAGGATCCGGCAGCGATGGCCGCCTTCCATCGCCACCTTTACGGCGGCAACCGCTGCGTGCTGTCGCTGAGCGGACCCGTGGGCGATGGCCGCCTGCTGGAGCGCGCCGCCCAAGGTCCCCTGGCGGACCTGGCCGCCGGTGGCGAGATCCCGGCGCCACCGGCGCTGCGCGTGGTGCCGGGAGAGCATCGGCTGGCCCTGCCCCGGCTGGAGGCCGCCCGCCTGTTCATGGTCTGGTGGCTGCCCCCCGCCAGCGATCTCGAGGGGCTGGCGGGGGCCGACCTGGCCACCAGCCTGCTGGCGGAAGGTCGACGCAGCCGGATGGTGGAGCGCCTGCGGGAGCAGCTGCAGATCGTGGAGAGCATCGACCTCGATCTGCATGCGATGGAAAGCGGCAGCTTTGCCCTGCTGGAAGCGGTCTGCGAGACGGAGGACCTGCCCGAGGTGCGGCAGGCGATCGAGCAGGTGATCGGTGAGGTGATGGCCCAGCCCCTGCCGGAGGCGGAATGGCACAGGGCCAGCCGCCTGGTGGCCAATGGCTACCGGTTCTCGCTCGAGTCCGCTGCCGGGGTGGCCACCGTGATCGGCAGCAACCGGCTCTGGGGGCGGGACCAGTCCCTCGACACGCCGCTGCAGATGCTCGAGGCCTGGTCCCCCCACCGGCTCCAGGAACGGATGCTGCCCCTGCTCGATCCTGTTGCCGCCTGTCTGCTGGAGGCAGTGCCCGCATGAGCGATCCCATCCGTCACGCCCCTGCAGAACCCATCGCGTTGCCGGGCGGTCTGCCGCTGGTGCTGCTGCAGCGTCCGGGACCCCAGATCCTGGCGGCCCGCCTGGCCGTCGTCGGTGGCAGCCGCTGGGATCCGCCCGGTGAGCGGGGCGCCCATCAGCTGCTGGCCGGTTCGATGACGCGGGGCTGCGGCAGCCTCGATGCCGAGGCCCTGGCCGATCGGGTGGAAGGGGCGGGGGCGGCCCTGCGGGCCGAAGCCCACGAGGACGGCCTGGTGGTGGCCCTCAAATGCGCCGCCGACGATGCCCCGGAGCTGTTGCCCCTGCTGCTGGCCATGGTGACCGCCCCCTGTCTCGAACCCGACCAGGTGGCGCTGGAGCGCCAGCTCAATCTGCAGCTGCTGCAGCGCCAGAAGGAGGACCCCTTCCAGCTGGCCCACGATCAGCTGCGGCGGCTGCTCTACGGCGACGGTCCCTATGGCCATGACCCCCTGGGGAACGAGTCCGACCTCGAGGGCCTCGATGGCGAGCGGTTGCGGCCGCTGGTGGCGGCCCTCGGCACGGCCGGGGCGGTGCTGGTGCTCTGCGGCGATGGGGCGCCCGCGCTGGTGGACCTGATGGCGGATGCCCTGGAGGCCAGCCCCTGGCGCACCCACAGCCCGCCACCCCAGGCCTTCAGCCCCCCGGGGCCGCCGGTCGAGCGCTTTGCCGCCCTGGCCCAGGACACCGAGCAGCTGGTGCTGCTGCTGGGCGCCGCCACCGTTCCCCTGGGCCACCCCGACGGCCTGGCCCTGCGGGTGCTGCAGGCCCACCTGGGCCTGGGCATGTCCAGCCGGCTGTTCGTGACGATGCGGGAGGAGCGGGGTCTGGCCTATGACGTCGGCGTTCACCTGCCGGCCCGCTCAGGGGCCGCGCCGTTCGTGATGCACCTCTCCACCTCCGCCGAGCGGGCGGCCGAGGCCACCGGCTGCCTGCTGGAGGAATGGCAGCGGATCCTGGAGGAACCGCTGAGTGCCATCGAGCGATCCCTGGCCCTGGCGAAATTCGCCGGTCAGGACGCCATGGGCCGGCAGACCTGCTCCCAGATCGCCGAACGGCAGGCGCTGGTGCTGAGCCATGGCCTGCCCGCCGACCATGTTCAGCAGGTCATGGAGCGGGCTCCCAGCCTTTCCTCCGACGACCTGCGCGCGGCCGCCCGGCGCTGGCTGGCCGACCCCTGCCTCAGTCTGGTGGGACCGGCCGAGGCCCTGGAGGCGGCCACGGGGGCCTGGGGGGCCCAGGGTCTCAGCCGGGGCTGGAGGCCTGCGGCGAGCGTTCCAGGTCGGTGGCCATGATCAGGAAAGTCCCGCGCCGGAACCGCACCGCCAGCTGACCCAGCGCCCGCACCTCCACCACCCGGCCCACCTCGTCGGCATCGACCAGATCGGGGGGGCGCAGCATGGGCATCGGATCGGCGGTCTTGAGGTAGCGCAGGGCCTGGCGCAGGCGCACGGCATCGCCGAGGTGCACGCCGTTGCCATCGTCCGACGGGGTCGCTGCCGCCAGTTGGTCTGCCACGCCGTCCCCTGGCCTTCTCAGCCGAACCTAGCTGCAGCAGGATGGGCGGCAGCCACGGATGCAGTCTTGCGGGCCCTTGCCACCTGGAGCGGAGCGATTGCCGGCCTGCTGCTGATTCTCGTCGGCGGTCTGGTGCCGGCGGCCTTCCCCGTGCTCGAAGCAGGCGGCTGGAAGGTGCTGCCCCTCGAGATCACCCTGCAGGTGCCAGCGCTGCTGATCACTGCCCTGGTCTGCGGCCCCCGCAGCGCCACCCTGGCCGCGGTGGCCTACCTCAGCATCGGCCTGTTCCAGCTGCCTGTCTTCCACGAGGGGGGCGGCGTCGGCTACCTGCTCGATCCCGGCTTCGGCTACCTGGCGGGCTTTCTGCCGGCGGCCTGGATCACCGGCAAGCTGGCCCGCCAGCAGGGCATGGATGACCCCCTGACCCTGGCGGGAGCGGCCGCCATCGGTCTGGTGGTGATGCATCTCTGCGGCCTGGCCAACCTGGCCCTCGGCCACCTGGCCGGTCGCTGGGGCGGCGATACGCTGTCGCTGATGGTTGGCTACAGCCTGGCCCTGTTCCCCCAGCTGCTGCTGTGCTGTGCCGCCGGAGTGGTGGCCTGGCTGCTGCGTCGCCTGCTGCTCTTCCCATCGTGACTAGCCGCCCGTTCCTTCGGCGCCCGGGACGGCTGCGCCTGGGCACCCTGCTGCTGGCGCTCCTGACGGTGCTCGTCGATCAGCTCAGCAAACAGTGGGCCCTGGTGCACCTGGCCAGCGGCAGGATCGAACCCCTGCTGCCCGGCCTGCTGCAACTGCAGCTGGTCAGCAACACCGGTGCGGCGTTCAGCCTGTTCTCCGGCTCCCCCCTGCTGCTGGGGCTGGTCAGCGCCGTGGTCAGCCTGGCGCTGCTGGGCTGGATCCTGCTGCAACCCCCCGGCAGCCCCTGGATGAACCTGGCCAGGGGTTTCCTGCTCGGCGGCGCCCTGGGCAACGGCATCGACCGCTGGCACTACGGCTGGGTGGTGGATTTCCTGCAGTTCATCCCCATCCACTTCCCGATCTTCAACCTTGCCGACGTGGCCATCAACGTGGCCGTGCTGTGTTTCCTCATCGACCTGCTGGCCCCCCATGCCGACCGCCGTTCCTGAGGGGCTGCCCACCAGCCGCCGCCAACGAGGCCAGGCCGTCAGCCCCTGGCTGGTGGTGCAGCGCCCCGGCCGGGGGGAGGAGGTCCAGGCCCTGCTCGGGGGCTGCTACCGGCTCGGGCGGGCCTCCGACAACGACATCGTCGTTGACCACACGGCCGTCAGCCGCCACCACGCCCTGCTGGAGGACCACGGCGGCCACTGGCTCCTGAGCGACAACGGCTCCACCAATGGCCTCTGGTGGCGAGGCCGGCGGGTGCGGGAGCTGCTGCTGCGCGACGGTGACTCCATCAGCTTCGGGCCAGCGGGCCAGGGCGACCTGCCCCTGCTGCGTTTCCAGCGGCCCGCCGCCGTGCGTCTGGCGCAACTGAAGCGCCTCGGGGCCCTGGCCGCTGCGGGGGTGGCCGCCGGCGGCCTGCTGCTCCTGGCCCTTTCCCTGCTGCAGGTGCCCACCCGGGGCAGCCTGGCCACCGTGCGGGGCCCCCTGCTGCTCTACGACCGCAAGGATCGGCCGGTGGCCTCCCTCACCGATCGCAAGCACCGGGAGGTGGCCAGCCTCGACGACTACCCGCCGGTGCTGCTGGACGCCCTGTTCGCCAGTGAGGACAACCGCTTCTGGTGGCATCCCGGCGTGGATCCCATCGGCACCGCCAGGGCCCTGGTGACCAACCTGCTGGGGGGACGGGTGCTGGAGGGCGGCAGCACCCTCACCCAGCAGATCGCCCGCAGCCTCTACCCCGAGCAGGTGGGTCAGGGGGAGACCCTCGGCCGCAAGTGGCGCGAGCTGCTGGTGGCCCTGCAGCTGGAGGCCCGCTTCAGCAAACGGTCGCTGCTGCTCAGCTATCTGAACCGTGTCTACCTGGGGGCCGTCTGGGGCTTCGAGGATGCCTCCCGGCGCTTCTTCGACCGGCCGGCCTCGGCCCTGAATCTGGAGGAGGCGGCCCTGCTGGTGGGCCTGCTGCCCTCGCCGAACGGCTACGACCCCTGCATCGATCCGGCCGCCGCCCTGGAGGCCCGCAACCGGGTGCTCGACAAGATGGCCGACTCCGGACGCATCGGAGCCGATCAGGCCCGCCGGGCCCGGCGCCAGCCGATCCGGCTGGCCAGTGGAGCCTGCCGCTCCTCCCAGCGCAAGGGGGCCCCCTTCTACACCGACCAGGTGCGCCGGGATCTCGAGAATCTGGTGGGCAAGGACGTGGCCGAAGAGGGGAATTTCCTCATCGACACCCATCTGGATCCGCTCCTGCAGGAGCGGGTGGAGCAGCTGCTGCGCCAGCGCATCGACGCCAACCGGGACATCGGCGTGCACCAGGGGGCCGTCGTGGTGCTCGACAGCCGCAATGGCGGCATCGTCGCCATCGCCGGCGGCCGGGACTACCAGCAGAGCCAGTTCAACCGTGCCTCGATGGCCCTGCGGCAGCCGGGCAGCACCTTCAAGCTGGTGCCTTACATCGCCGCGCTGGAGAAGGGGGGCAAGCCCACCGACCGGATCTCCTGTGATCCGCTCGAATGGGGTGGCCAGCGCTTCGCCAGCCACTGCGGCGGTCTGCTCAGCCTGCGTCAGGCCCTGGCGATCAGCAGCAACACGGCGGCCCTGCGCCTGGCCCGCCGGGTGGGACTCGAGGCCGTCGTCCAGAAGGGACGGGATCTTGGCTTCACCAGTCCCCTGGCGCCGGTGCCCGGCCTGGCCCTGGGCCAGAGCGAGGTCACCCTGCTGGAACTGACCGCGGCCTACGCCGCCGTGGCAGCCAATGGCGTCTGGCACGCACCGACCACGATCCGCCGCCTGACCGACGCCGAAGCCTGCCCCCCCGGCAGCCTCGCCCCGTCGCCGGCGAAGCGCGACTGCCGCAGCACCTCCGGCGGCGCCAGGGCCTCCACCAGCCCCGGTCGCACCGTGATGCGGCCCGCCACGGCCAAGGCCATGCAGACCCTGCTCGAGGGGGTGGTGTCCGGGGGCACCGGCACCGCCGCCTACGTGGGGCCGGGGAGCTGGGGCAAGACCGGCACCACCAACGACGGCCGTGATCTGCTGTTCGTGGGGTACGCCCCGCAGCGCCACTGGGTGATCGGCGTCTGGCTGGGCGACGACGACAACAAGCCCACCCAGGCCACCAGTTCCCTGGCGGCGAGCCTCTGGGGCGAGATCGTGCGATCCGCCCCCCCCGACGCGTGAAACTGCCGTCGCGGCTCTGGATCTGGATCCTGCTGGGGCTGCTGGTGCTGGTGGTGGTGGGGATGGTGCTCCAGGCCATCCAGCAGCTCCAGTGGACCCTGAGCACCTGGTTGCCCTACTGGCTCGTGGGTCCGCTCACGTTTGTGCTGCTGGCGGCCCTGCTGGTGGCCCTGGTCCAGGTGGGCTGGCCCTGGCTGCAGGCCCTGCGCCGCGGCGGCGGTGAACCGCGGCGTGGCGCCCCCACGGCTCCGCCGCCCTCCAGCCGCCGGGAGGCGGCCCAGCGCAACCTCAGCGCCATCGACCGCACCCTCGAGAAGGTGCGGGATGCGGTGGAGCGGGAAGCCCTGCGGCAGGAGCGGCAGCGCATGGAGGCGGAACTGGAGCGCGGCGATCTGCTGATCGTCCTGTTCGGCACCGGTTCGGCCGGCAAGACCTCCCTGATCCGCGCCCTGCTCCAGGAGGTGGTGGGCAGCGTGGGTGCTCCGATGGGGTCCACCACCGCCTCCACCCGCTACCGGCTGCGCCTGCGGGGCCTGCAGCGGGCGGTGATCCTCGAGGACACCCCCGGCATCCTGGAGGCTGGCCTCGAGGGGCGCGAGCGCGAGCGGACCGCCAGGCAGCTGGCCGCCCGGGCCGACCTGCTGCTGCTGGTGGTGGACGGCGACCTGCGCGCCAGCGAGCTGGAGGTGTTCGACACCCTGGCGGGGCTGGGCAAACGGCTGCTGCTCGTGCTCAACAAGTGCGACCTGCGCGGTGAGGAGGAGGAACGGCGCCTGCTGGACCTGCTGCGCCAGCGTTGCGGCGACCGGCTCGACTCAGCCGACGTGGTGCCCGCCAGCGCCGCCCCCCAGAGCGTGCCCATGCCCGGCGGGCGGCCCCTGCAGCCCCCTCCGGAGGTGCAGGCCCTGCTGCGCCGCATCGCCAGCGTGCTCCATGCCGATGGGGAGGAACTGATCGCCGACAACCTGCTGCTGCAGTGCCGCCGCCTCAGCGAAGCCAGCCAGTCCCTGCTCGACCAGCAGCGGTTCAGCGATGCCAGCGGCATCGTCGACCGGTACATGTGGATCGGCGCCGGGGTGGTGATGGTGACACCCCTGCCGGGCATCGACCTGCTGGGCACGGCGGCGGTCAACGCCCAGATGGTGGTGGAGATCGGCAAGCTGTACGGCGTCAGCCTCAGCCGCGACTCGGCTCAGGATCTGGCCCTTTCGGTGGGCCGGACCCTGGCGGGGCTCGGCCTCATCAAAGGGGGCGTGGGTCTGCTCACCGGCGCCCTCAGCCTCAACCTGCCGGCCCTGCTGGTCAGCCGTTCCATCCAGGCCGTGAGTGCGGCCTGGCTCACCAGGGTGGCCGGGCGCAGCTTCATCACCTACTTCCGCCAGAACCAGGACTGGGGCGATGGGGGACTCCAGGAGGTTCTGCAGAAGGAATACGACCTCAACCGGCGTGAGGGGATGCTGCGCCGTTTTCTGGTGACGGCGCTCCAGCGGGTGGTGGAGCCCCTGCAGCGGGAGCAGGGCCTGCGACTGCCGCCACGTCCAGGGCCTCGGGGGGAGGCGGCAGGAGGGGACCACGGGAGTCCAGGACCGTGATCAGCACCAGGTAAGCGACGCCGATCAGGATCGACAGGGCCCCGGTGAGGATCGCCACCCAGCGGCCGCGGGGGTTGGGGGAGGAAGGCTCAGCCATGGGGCACCGCGGGGAAATGGTGATGCACCACCCGGGCCAGCCGCTCCAGATCGCTGGCGCGGGTGTGGGGATTGCCCAGCACCGCCTTGAGATGGTGGCGGCCGCGGTACAGCGGACGGGAGAGCATCAGCTGCTCCGCCAGCAGGGCCTGCCGGGTCGTGGTGCTCCAGCGGTCGGCCTCGGCCGCATCAGCGTGCTTCGGCCGGAAGGCCAGCAGGTGCAGCGGCCCCCCGCAGAGGATCAGGGCGTCGTGCTGCAGGCGCCGCTCCAGTTCGGCACGGCGGGCCACCGCGGCGTCGATCAGACCGGCGATACCGGCCAGCCCGAGCTGACGCATGCCCAGCCAGAGCTTGAGGATCTCGCCGGGACGGGTGCCCTGCAGGCCCGCTTCCCCCTGGTGCCCCCCCCCCCAGCTGGGTTCCATGTAGGGCAGGCCGGTGGCGAAGGCCTGCACCAGATGGCGCGGTTCGGCCAACAGCAGCAGGGAGGAGGTCTTGGTGATGCCCAGCAGCTTCTGGGGGTTGATCGTGATCGATGCCGCCCGCCCCAGGCCGGCCACCACGGGGCCGTGGCGATCGCTGAAGGCGAAGACCGCACCGATGGCCCCATCGACATGCAGCCAGTGGCCGTAGCGTCGGCAGAGGTCCGCCAGGCTCTCCAGGGGGTCCACGGCGCCGCGCACCGTGGTGCCGGCCGTGGCCACCACGGCGATCACGGGGGTACCGGAGCGATCCAGCTGCTGCAGCCGCTGCTCCAGGGCCGAAGGCTCCATCCGGCCCTCGGCGTCGACGGGTATCCGGATCAGGGCCTCAGCCGGCAGGCCCATCACGGCCATGGCTTTCTCCAGCGAGACATGGGCCTCCTCGCTGCAGAGCACCACCGCATCGCCGCGGCAGCCCAGGTCGCGCTGGCGCCGGGCGGTGACCAGGGCCATCAGGTTGCTGAGGCTGCCCCCGCTGGCGGCCACGCCACCGGAGCCCCCCGGCAGGCCCAGGCGCTCCGCCATCCAGGCGCAGAGGGCCCGCTCCAGGCGGCTGAGGCTGGGGGACAGCTCCTCGGCCAGCAGGTTGTTGTTGAGGCCGGCGCAGATCAGGTCGGCCACGATCGATGCCGCCAGGGGCGGCGGATCCAGGTGGGCGAGGGCTCCCGGATGGTTGGGGTTGAAGGCCCCTTCCATCACCAGCTGCAGATCGGCCAGCAGCCGCTCGCTGCCGAGCCCCTGCCACTCCGGTTCCACCACCGGCAGCACGCTCAGCCCGGGGAGCGGGGTGCCGTGGGCCGCCTGTCCGAGCCAGCGGCAGAGCTGACTGGCCGCCTCATGGAGAAAGGATTCCAGGGCGGGATCGAGCTGGGTGGGATCAGCGAAGGGCTCGCAGTCCCCAGGGGGCGGCGGCAGCTGCTGGGCGGGGGGGACGCTGGCCAACGACGCAGATGGGGGCTTCACCATTCTGGCCCGTGCCCCTCCGCGCCCATGGCTAGAAGGGAAGGATGCTGAGCCCATCCCTCTACCAGCTCTGGATGGACCGGCTGCTGCGGCTCTCCGAGCAGGTGGGTGAGCGGGGGGAGATTCCGGTGGCCGCTGCCCTGCTCGACGAGCAGGGGCGCTGCCTGGGCTGGGGCAGCAATCGCCGCCACCGCCAGGCCGATCCCCTCGGCCATGCGGAGCTGCTCGCCCTGCGCCAGGCCGCCGCCGGCCGGGGCGACTGGCGCTTCAACGGCTGCACCCTGCTGGTGACCCTGGAACCCTGCCCCATGTGCGCCGGTGCCCTGATCCAGGCCCGGGTGGGCACGGTGGTGTTCGGCGCGCCCGATCCCAAGCGGGGGGGCCTGGGGGGCAGCCTCGACCTCTCCAGCCATGCCAGTGCCCATCACCACATGACGGTGGTGGGAGGCGTGCGCGGTGAGCAGGCCAGCCGGCAGCTGGACACCTGGTTCCGGCAGCGGCGCCGGAACCAGGGCCGCTGAGTTCAGGCGATGGCCGCCATCGGCACCGAGGCCGGACGGAAGGCCGGCAGTTCGCTCTCCAGCAGGTTGAGCAGCCGGTCGACGTTCTCCGGGGTGCTGTTGTAACCCATCAGGCCGATTCGCCACACCTTGCCTGCGAGGGCACCGAGTCCACCACCCACTTCGATGCCGAAGCGGTTGAGCAGGTGGCTGCTGAAGGCCTTGCCGTCGACCCCTTCAGGAATCCGGACCGTGGTGAGGGTGGCCAGGCGCAGGGGTTCGGGCACGTGCAGCTCCAGCCCGAGCCTGTCCAGCCCGGCCCAGAGGCGCTCGGCGTTGCTGCGGTGACGCTGCCAGGCGTTGTCGAGCCCTTCCTCCGCCAGCAGGCGCAGGGCCTCGCGCATGCCGAAGTTCATGTTGACCGGGGCCGTGTGGTGATAGACCCTGTCGCTGCCCCAGTACTGGTTGAGCAGGGAGACATCCAGGTACCAGTTGGGCACCTTGCCTTGGCGGGCCGCCAGCTTCGCCTCCGCCCGGGGACCCATGGTGAAGGGACCCAGTCCCGGCGGGCAGCTCAGTCCCTTCTGGCTGCAGCTGTAGGCCAGGTCGACCTTCCAGTCGTCGAGGAAGAGGGGAACGGCCCCGAGGGAGGTGACGGTGTCGAGCAGCAGCAGACAGTCGTGGCGGCGGCAGAGTTCACCGATGCCGTCCATCGGCTGGCAGACACCGGTGGAGGTTTCGGCATGCACCATCGCCAGGATGGCGGGCCTGTGCTCGATCAGGGCCGCCTCGATCTCGGCGAGGTCGAAGGCTTCGCCCCAGGGCCGCTCGATCGTGGCCACCTCGGCGCGGTAGCGGCCGGCCATGTCCACCAGACGCAGGCCGAAATAGCCCATCACCGCCACCAGCACCTTGTCACCGGGCTCGATGGTGTTGGCGAGGGTGGCCTCCATGGCGGCACTGCCGGTGCCGCTCATCGGGATCGTCAGCCGGTTGTCGGTCTGCCAGGCGTAGCGCAGCAGTTCCTGCACCTCCCCCATCAGCTCGATGTAGAGCGGATCGAGATGGCCGATGGGCATCCTCGACAGCGCTTGCAACACCGTGGGGTGGGCATTGGAAGGACCGGGTCCCAACAGCAGCCGCTCGGGGGTGGCGATGGGATCCAGCCCGAGCCGGTGACTGCTGCTGACGGCGAACGGGGCGGGATGGGGAGGCAAGACCAGGCGGGGCGGCGGAAGTGAACCGAGACTACGGAAAGGCGCGCTCAGCGGGCGCGGACGTTGCTGGCGGAAAGACCGCGGCAGAGGTGCTCGAAGGGTGCCCGCACCAGGGCGGTGTTCACCATGCCGGCATCGGCGAGTCGTTCGCTGATCACCTCACCGAGCAGGGCGATGCTGCGGACCGTGGGGCCGGTGGGAACCCCCAGGCTCTTGTAGGTGTCATCGAGGCCGTTCAGCACCCGCTCATCGAGGATGGTGACGTCGTCGGCGATCAGGGCGTAGCTGGCGTAGCGCAGGAAATAATCCATGTCGCGCAGGCACGCGGCCAGCCGCCGGGTGGTGTAGGCATTGCCGCCGGGAAGGATCAGTTCCGGATCTTCCAGCCAGAGGCGCTGGGCCGCCTCCCGCACGATGGTGGCGGCCTCCCGGTTGATCAGCTCAACGGCGGCCAACCGCACGTTCGACTCACCGAAGTAGGCATCAATGCGGTCGATCGCGGCGCGATCGAAGTAGCGGCCGAGCTGGTCGTACCGGCCGATCAGGCCGGTGATGGCATCTCGCATGGACGGAACGGATCGACGCACCTGTTGCGGAAGGTAGCACTCGAAATCCTCCAGATTCCTGTGCTGCGGAAGGTTCTGAGCAATCTGACAGAAACGGTTACGCGGATCCGCCGGCGGCGGCGGCGACACAATCAGGGCGGCCGTACCCGCCCTTGCTCCTCAGCCATGTCCACCACAGTCGAAGCCGTTCTGCGCCGCCTCGCTGACGACGGCATCGATCGGATCGAACTCAAGGTGGCCGATCTGAGGGGGCGCTGGCATCCGCTGGCGCTGGCGGCGGACCAGCTTTCGGCCACCGCTTTCCGCGAGGGGCTGTGTCTGTCCCTCCCGGCCGACGAAGGTCGGGGCACCGAACCACCCGTGTCGATCACCGTCTGGCCCGATCCCGACACCGCCTGGATCGATCCCTTCCTGAGCCCCAGGGGCCTCAGCATGATCGGCTCCTTCCAGCCGGAAGGCGGCCCGGCGCCGGGCTGGCACTGCAGCCGTTCCCTCGCCACGAGGGCGATGGAGCACCTGGAGGGCAGCGGCCTGGCCGACACGGCCTGGTTCGGCTGCCGACCGGAATTCTTCGTCTTCGGCCAGATCCAGGCGCAGTGGGACGCCGAAGGCGGCTCCAGCCGCATCCTGGCGGCCGAGGTGCCGCTGGAGCCCCTCCACGGGGACATCCTCCTCACCCTGGGGGCCCTGGGACTGCCGGTGGGGGGGCTGCACCAGGAACGGGCCAGCCCCCGCCACGCCCTGGAGCTGGGGGTGGCCGAACTCCAGGCTGCGGCAGACCAGCTGATGATCACCCGCCATGTCGTCCGCCAGGTGGCCTGGCGCCATGGTCTGGCGGCCACCTTCCTGCCGAAACCGCTGGCGGCAGCGACCGGCTGCGGCATGACCGTGCATCAGAGCCTGTGGAAGTCCGGCCAGCCGCTGTTCTTCGGCGAGGGTACCTATGCCGGCCTCTCCCAGACGGCCCGCTGGTACCTGGGCGGCCTGCTGGCCCATGCCCACTCCCTGCAGGCCTTCACCCAGCCCGGCACCAACAGCTACCGGCGGCTGCGCGCCGATGCGGACGCCCCGGTGCGGCTCGGCTACGGCAGGACGGCGCCCGCCTGCGTGATCGGTCTGCCCGAGGGCGATAGCGGCCATGCCACCCAGCGGTTGCTGTTCCGCGGTGCCGATGGCCTGGCGAACCCCTACCTGGCCTACGCGGCCCTGCTGATGGCGGGCCTCGATGGGATCCGCCGCCAGATCGATCCCGGCCCGCCGATCGAGGCGGCCGGGATCGATCAGGCCCAGGCGGATCTTGGGGCCGGAGCCACCCTGACCACCCGCCTCGACGACGCCCTGGCGGCCCTCGCGACCGACAACGCCTACCTGCTGGCGGGCGGGGTGTTCAGTGAAACCCTGATCGGCGACTGGATCAGCCTGCGGCGGCAGGAGCTGGACGAGCTGGGCCAACAACCCCACCCCCTGGAATTCCGGGCCGATCGGAACCCCTGACTCAGCGCCGCAGCAGCCAGGCCACCAGCAGCCCCAGTCCACCCCAGCGCAGGGCGCTCCAGAAGCGTTCGCCCTGCCTGGAGGCGGGCTGCAGGGCCTCCGGCAGGGGGTCGAGCAGCCGCTGGGCCAGCTCCAGCCGCTGGCGCCGCCGACGCCCTGCCACGCCGCCACCGGGGCCCTCGCTGCCCTGGCGGCCGGCCAGGCTGATCACGGCGGCCAGATGGTGCAGCACACCATCGCGGGCCGGATCACGGGCCGGACGGCGCGGGCGACGGGAGCGACTCATCGGTGCGCCATCGACAGGCCGGGAGCGGGACCGCCAGGATGGAGCGTCATCGGTCCGTTCGTCCAGTGGAGACCGCCATCCCCTCCCCACCCGCTCCGCCTCCGGCTCCCGCCAACGGCAGGGGCTGGCCCGAAGGCCTGACCCCGCTGGCGGAACAGCTGCACCGGCAGCTCAGCATCAACGACCGCGACTGGCACGCCCTCAAGCGACAGCGACCCCGCCGGGCCGCCGAGCAGGTGGCGGCGGCATTGGTGCAGCTTCTCGCCGCCGATGATCCGAGGTCCAGCGCCCCCACGGAGGGCCGCCTGCGGGCGATCGCGCTGCTGGAGCATGCCCAGAGCTGGTTGAAGGCCGAGATCAGCGATCCCGGTTGCCCCAGTCACGGTCTCTGACGGCCACCCGCCGGGCGGCCAGCTGGAGCCGGTTGCCCCGCAGGCTCCAGCGCACGTCGTCGAAGCAGTGATGGATCAGGAACAGCCCCCGACCCGAGACCGCATCGGGGCGGCAGGGCAGCTGGTGGCAGCGGGCCTGGGGCGGCAGACCCGGACCCTCGTCCTGCACCTGCCACACCACCCAGCGCGGCGTGACGATGCGACGCACCCGCAGGCATTTGGCGGGATCACAGCCGTTGCCATGGCGCACCGCATTGACCAGCGCCTCCTGCAGGCCGAGCTGCAGCTCCGCCTGGCGGATGGCGCACTGGATCGGTTCGAGCAGCAGCTCCAGCAGGGGGGCCAGGTGCAGCGTGGAAGGCGTGATGTAGTCGGCCCAGCGCAACGGCATGTGGCAGGGATCCGGATTCACCGTTCTCGAACCTACCCCGACCGCTTCCCCTCCGCCGGCGTGCAGCGGCACTGAACGGCAGGGTGTTGCATCAGGGCATCCATCAACCTGACCCCCCGCAGCTGGTTGACCAGGGGCATGTGCCCCTCCGGAGCCTCCAGCGACCAGGTGAAGGATCCGGGGTAGCGGGTCCAGGTGCCGTCCTGCTTCCAGCCCAGCCGGGGCCAGAGCCGCTCCCATTGCCCATCGCACACCTGCAGCAGCCGGGCCTGGACCGAGAAGCCGAACCGCCCCTGGGAGTAACAGACCCAGAGCCGGTCGAGGCTCTCCAGGTCGGCGGCGGGCATGGTGGCCACCTCGCTGTAATACACATAGCCGCGCTTCATGGCCGCCGCCCCGGCCAGCTGGCGCAGATGTTCACTGGTGCAGCGGTCGGCCGCCTCGAAGGCGCGGTTCACCAGATGCTGCTGCAGGGGGCCGTAGTCGATGCCGGCGGCGCTGCTCACCGCCAGCCACCCGTCGGGATAGCGCGCCCGGTGGGCCTCCCGCCTCGCCGCGTCGCCCTGGGCGACCAGGAGCTGGATCAGATGGCCGGCGGCCCAGTCGTCACCGGTGGCATCGAGATGGTCCAGCCGGTCGGGGATCAGGTCGAGCAGTTCGGGGAGACGCTTCTCGAGGGTCGCCAGCAGGCTGCGGCGCTGACGCCCGGAGCCGGAAAGGAAGCGTTCCAGCAACGCGTCGGCACCGACGGTGCTGGAAACCGGTGGACCGGAAAGCATGGAGGAAGGACCAGCCGAAGGGCAGCATGGTTGGCCCCACTATGTCAGGGGGGATGGGGGCAGGGGTTTGCCTAAAGTCCTGCTTTATCAGGAGTGCCATGGCCGCCGCCATTCAGTTCTTCCGTGGGGTGGACGAGTCGGTCGTGCCCGACATCCGTCTCACCCGCTCCCGGGATGGCCGCACCGGCCAGGCCATGTTCGTGTTCGAGGAACCCGAGGCGCTGGCCCCCCAGGCGGTCGGTGACATCACCGGCATGTTCATGCTCGACGAGGAGGGCGAGATGGTCACCCGGGAGGTGAAGGCCCGCTTCGTCAACGGCAAGGCCAGTGCCCTGGAGGCCACCTACACCTGGAAAAGCACCGCTGACTTCGAGCGTTTCATGCGTTTCGCCCAGCGTTACGCCGAGGGCCACGGGCTCGGATTCGCCGGTCAGGGCGACGACGACGGTGCGGAGGCCGGGGAGGAACCGGCGGAGTCTTGAGATTCGGCCAGTGGCTGGGACTGATCGCCCTGCTGGCGGCGCTGGTTCTGCTCTGGAGTCTGCGTGACGGGCTGATCCTCCTGTTCGCGGCCGTGGTGCTGGCCATGGCCCTCTGCACCCTGGTGGGGTCCGTGCGCGAGCGGCTGGGCTGCCCCCGGCCGGTGGCCCTGCTGCTGAGCCTGACGGGGGTGGTCCTGCTGGTGGTGATCGTCAGCTTCGCCGTGATCCCCCCCTTCGTGCAGGAGTTCCGGGAACTGCTCCAGCAGCTGCCCCGGGCCGCCGAGGAACTGCTGCGCATGCTGCGCCAGACCCTGGAAAGCGGCTCCCGCATGGTCTACGGGCGCACGGATGGCGGTCTGCAATGGCTGGAATCGACCCTCAACGGCCCCGCCACCCTGCCTCCGGATCTGCTGGGCCGGCTGGGCGGCGGTGCCGTCGGCCTGCTGGGGGCGGCCGGCAATCTGGGCACCGCCCTGCTCCAGACCCTGTTCGTGGTGGCCGTCTCGCTGATGGTGGCGGCCCAGCCGGACGCCTATCGGGAGGTGCTGCTGCAGCTGTCCCCCTCCTTCTACCGCCGCCGGCTCCGCCAGGTGCTGCTGGGCTGCGGTGAGGCCCTCAGCAGCTGGATGGTGGGGGTGCTGATCAGCTCGGTCTGCGTGGGCCTGCTGGCGGCCATCGGCCTGTCGTTGCTCGGGGTGAAGCTGGTGGCGGCCAATGCCCTGCTGGCGGGCCTGCTCAACATCATCCCCAACGTGGGTCCCACCCTCAGCACCGTCTTCCCGATGTCGGTGGCGCTGCTGGATGCGCCCTGGAAAGCCCTGGCCGTTCTGGTGGTCTACATCCTGATCCAGAACCTCGAGAGCTACGTGATCACCCCGTCGGTGATGCACCACCAGCTGCGGCTCCTGCCTGGCCTGACCCTCACCTCCCAGCTGGTGTTCACCCTGCTGTTCGGCCCCCTCGGTCTGCTGCTGGCCCTGCCCCTGGCGGTGTGTCTGCAGGTGATCCTGCGGGATGTCCTGATTCATGACATCCTCGATCCCTGGAAGCGACAGCGAGGTCCGACGTGAAGGCACGCACCCTGCTCGGGGCCCTGGCCCTGGTGGTGCTGTTCCTGCTGCTGTGGGAACTGCGCTGGGTGCTGCTGATCCTGTTCGGAGCCGTGGTGCTGGCGGTGGCCCTGGATGTGCCCACCAGCTTCCTGCTGCGGCGCCTGCCCCTGAACCGCGGCGCGGCCCTCTCCCTGGTGCTGCTGGTTGTCCTGGTGATCGGCTGGTTCCTGGGCACCCTGCTGCTGCCGGAGCTGATCGATCAGATCCGCCAGTTCAGCCAGCTGATCCCCGAACTGATCGAGAAGCTGGGGGCGCTGGTCCCCAGGGCGCCGCTGCTGCGGGATCTGGAGCGCCAGCTGTCGGAAGGGTCGCTGCTGGATCGGCTCCAGCCCCTGGGCACCCAGCTGCTGGGCGTGGCGGGTGGGGCGGCCAACAGCACCATCCAGATCCTGCTGATGATGCTGCTGGCGATCCTGATGGCCCTCGATCCGGTGAGCCACACGCGGATCGTCATTGCGGTCACCCCCCGCTTCTACCGGCGCCGGATGGAACTGCTGCTGCGGGAATGCCGCTCCGCCCTGGGAGGCTGGCTGGCGGGCATGACGCTCTCGGGCACCGTGGTGTTCCTCACCACCTGGGCAGGCCTGGCCCTGCTCGGCGTGCCCCTGGCTCTGCTCAGCGGCCTTGTCTGCGGCCTGCTCACCTTCGTGCCCACGATCGGTCCCACGGTGGCCACCCTGCTGCCGATGGCTGTGGCCCTGCTGATCTCCCCGGCCAAGGTGCTGCAGGTGCTGCTGCTGCGTCTGCTGCTGCAGAACGGTGAGGCTTTTCTGCTCACGCCCATCCTGCTGCGCCGCACCGTCAACCTCCTGCCCACGGTGGCGCTGATGGCCCAGCTGAGCCTGGGGGCCCTGCTGGGCCTGCCGGGTCTGCTGCTGGCCCTGCCCCTGGTGGTGGTGCTCCAGGTGGCTTGCGAGGAAGTGCTGGTCCGCGATGTGATGGACCGCTGGGAGCGCACCTGAGGCGAGTGGACCGGCAGGCCAGCCCGGCGGATCAGGGGCTGGTGCGGCGGTAGCGACGCCAGAGGGAGGGCTGCATCACCAGCACCAGCACCGCCAGGGGATGGCTGCCAGTGGCCTCGATCAGGGAGGTCAGGGTCACGTGGTCCCACAGCAGCAGCAGTTCCACCCGCAGATCGAACAGGGCGAGCAGCAGCAGGGCCAGGGGCAGCAGGGGCACACCGCTGCGGGCGGTGGCCCCCTGGGGCGATTCGCTCATCGGCGGGAGAGCACCGGCAGCAGGGTGGGGGCCAGGCCGATGCTCGACCAGCTGCCGACCGCAATGCCGACGGTGAGCGCCACCGCGAACCAGAACAGGGTGCTGCCACCGAAGAAGATCAGGGCCACCAGGGGCAGCAGGGTGGTGAAGGAGGTGTAGAGCGAGCGGGTGAGGGTGGCGTCGACGGCCACATCCACCTGATCCACCAGCGGCAGGTCGGCCAGGGTGCGGCGCTGTTCCCGGATCCGGTCGTAGACCACGACCGTGTCGGTGACCGAGTAGCCCGCCACGGTGATCAGCGAGACGGCGAACAGGGAGTCCACCTCGATCCCCTGCAGCAGGCCTAGCCAGGCGAACACGCCGCAGGTGATCAGCACGTCGTGGGCGAGGCAGAGCAGGGCGAGGAAGGCGAAGACCCCGCTGTAGCTGAAGGAGATGTAGACGGCGATACCGGCGAAACTGACCAGCAGCGAGATCAGACTTCCCTGCAGCAGCCGCGAGCCCAGGGTCGGTCCGATGGTGTTGACCGACGTGCCGCTGCTCTTCAGCGGACCGAACGCCTCGCTGAGGGACGTCACCAGGGCGCTGCTCTGGTCGGCATCGAGGGCCGGCAGCCGCAGCAGCAGGGAACTGCCGCGGTCGAGCACCTGGACCGACACACTGCCCAGGTTGGGCGGCCGCTCCCCTTCCGGGCTCGGCAGGGTGACAGCCGCGACCCGCTTCTGGACCTCGGGTGCCTTCAGGGCGGTGCAGGGGTCACAGGCCCGTTCCACCTGAACCTGGGTGCCGCCGGTGAAATCGAGGCCGGGCTTGAGGGGTGCCCCGATCGAGGGGGTCAGCCAGCAGAGGACCAGCCCCAGGAGGCTGAGGCCAGAGGCCAGGGCGGAGCCCACCCAGGCCAGACGGCGATGGCGGTTGATCCGGAAACGGGGATTGGGAGTGACGGTGGGGGCGGGCGTGGCGGTCATGGTGGCTGGGTTCAGGCGAGCCCCGTGGGTGCCGGCTTGCCGGCGGCGGCGGCCAGTTGCCGGGCGGGCAGGAAGTAGGTGGGGCGGCGCAGGGACGGATAGCTCATCAGCAGGCGCAGCAGGGTGCGGGTGCAGGTGAGGGCGGTGAACAGGCTGAGCAGCAGACCGATCGCCAGGGTGACGGCGAAGCCCTTGACCAGGCCGGTGCCGAGGAAGAACAGGGCGGCGCAGCTGATCAGGCCCGTGACGTGGCCGTCGAGGATCGAGGAGAAGGCCAGGGAGAAGCCCGTGTCGATCGAACGGATCAGGGTGTTGCCGGCGCGCAGCTCCTCCTTGATTCGCTCGAAGATCAGCACGTTGGCATCCACCGCCATGCCCACCGAGAGGATGAAGCCGGCGATGCCCGGCAGGGTGAGGGTGACGGGGATCAGGGAGTAGGTGGCCAGGTTGAACAGGGAGTAGAGGCTCAAGGCCACCACCGACACCACCCCCGGCAGTCGGTACACGATGACCATGAACACGGCCACCAGGGCCAGGCCCGCCAGGCCGGCGGCCAGGCTGGAGCGGATGTTCTCGGCCCCGAGGGAGGGACCGACGGTGCGCACCTCAACGATTTTGATCGGCAGGGGCAGGGAACCGCCCCGCAGCTGCACCTCCAGATCCCGGGCTTCCTCGGCCGTGAAATTGCCGGTGATCGAGGCGGAGCCACCGGTGATGCCGGCCACCTTGAACTGCTCGCCGACGCTGGCTTCGCTGATGGAGCGCCCATCGAGCACGATGCCCAGCACCCGGCCGGTGCCGGCGATCGACTGGGTGAGGGCGGCGAATTTCTCACCACCCTCCCGGTTGAAGCCGAGGGTCACGTCCCAGCCGTCCCCGGTGGCCTGCTGCTGGCGGCCGGCGCTGGTGAGGTCCTTGCCGGTGATCAGCGGTGGGCCGTAGAGCTTGAGCACACGCCGGTTGGCCTCCTGCAGCAGCAGTTCGATCTGGTCGGCCTCGCTGCTGCCAGCGGGCACCTCCACGCCGAGGGTGCGCAGGGCCTTGGCCAGCTCCTCCGAGGAGAGCGTCGGCACAGGAGGTGGAGCCGGCTGGTTGGGGTCGGCCTGGGAGGGACGCTTGGAGCGCAGCACCGCTTCGGCCTGCCGCTTCAGCGCCAGCAGGTTCTTCATGTCCTCCTCGGTGCCGGGCTTCTGGGCCCGGAACTCGAGCAGGGCCGTGCTGCCGAGCACCCGGGCGGCCTCGCTGGGGTCCTGTTCACCAGGCAGCTGGAGCACCAGCTGGTCGCTGCCCACGGCCTGCAGGGTGGATTCGGCCACGCCGAGGCCGTTGATGCGGCGTTCCAGCACGTCCTTGACGGCTTCGAGCTGCTCGGTGTCCACCCGGGTGATGCTGCCGGCGGGCATCACCTGGAGGGTGAGCTGGCTGCCGCCGCGGAGATCGAGACCCAGCTGCAGGCCGTAGGTGGCCAGCAGGGCGGCGGAGGCGATGGTGAGGGCGAGGATGAGGGCGAACCAGCCCTGTTGACGTCCCATCTCAGCTGCGACCCGCTTTCAGTTCCCTGGCGGCGGCGACAATCTGGTGGGGCTGAATGATCGTGAGGTTCTCGAGATTGCCGTTGTAGGGCGTGGGGATGTCCTGGGAGGAGAGCCGCACCGGCCGGGCATCCAGATCGTCGAAGCAGTGCTCGGTGATCAGGGCGATCAGTTCGGCGCCGATGCCGCCGGTCTTCATGCATTCCTCCACCACCACCACCTTGTGGGTCTTGCGGATCGAGCGGGCGATGGTCTCCATGTCAAAGGGCTTGAGGCTCACCAGATCGATCAGCTCCACATCCACGCCTTCGGCCTCCAGCTGCTGCACCGCCTTGAGGCAGTGATGCCGCATGCGGGAGTAGGTGAGGATCGTGACATCGGCGCCTTCCCGGACCACTTCGGCCTGGTCGAGGGCACAGATGTAGTCCCCTTCGGGGATCTCCTCACTGAGGTTGTAGAGCAGAACGTGCTCAAAGAACAGCACGGGGTTGTTGTCCCGGATCGCCGCCTTCATCAGCCCCTTGGCATTGGTGGGGGTGCTCACCGCCACGATCTTGATGCCCGGCACCGCATGGAAGTAGGCCTCCAGCCGCTGGCTGTGCTCGGCCCCCAGCTGGCGGCCCACCCCCCCGGGTCCGCGCACCACCGCCGGGATCGTGTAGTTGCCGCCGCTGGTGTAGCGGAGCATCCCCATGTTGTTGGAGATCTGGTTGAAGGCCAGGAGCAGAAAGCCCATGTTCATGCCTTCCACGATCGGGCGCAGGCCCGTCATGGCGGCCCCCACGGCCATGCCGGTGAAACTGTTCTCGGCGATGGGGGTGTCGAGCACCCGCAGTTCGCCGTACTTCTCACACAGGTCCTTGGTGACCTTGTAGGAGCCGCCGTAGTGGCCCACGTCCTCCCCCATCACGCAGACATGGGGATCGCGCGCCATCTCCTCGTCGATGGCTTCGCGAAGGGCGTTGAACAGAAGGGTTTCAGCCACGGGGCAGGAGCCTGTGCGCGGCCAACCTATCTCAGCCGCCGGCGGCGAAGGTGCTGAGCAGCAGCACCGACAGGAGCATGCCGGGCAGCAGCAGCACCACCAGCAGACCCAGATCGTGCGGTGTCATCGGGGGGAGGGGCGGCTGGGGGGAGCCTAGGAAGGGGATTCCGCCTTGGCCGGCCAAAGGCTGCGGATGAACACCAGGAACAGCCCCAGGCCGATGAAGGCAAAGGTGAAGGTGGCCAGGAAGCACATCCCCACCATCAGGGTCTTCATGGCGGTGGCGATGCTCTGGGCGAAGGCCGAATCGAAATGGGGCGGATGGGTCACGTACCAGCCCACCACCCGCTGGCTCATTCCCAGACTCAGCCAGGCGAGCAGGCCGCTGGTGAGGGCGCCGGACAGGAAGCTCAGCGGCCCCTTGCGGGGCGGTTTGGCGCTGGTGTCGTCACTCATGGCAGGGCTCCATCCGTCACCAGGCTGACACCGGGGCCGCCGCAGCGGCAGCACCAGGCGTCGAAGCCGAGGCGCTGCAGGTCGCCGGCCAGGGCGGCCCGGGCGTCCTGGGCCTGGGCCAGGTCGGCGAAGAGAGCGAACAGGCTGGGACCGGAGCCGCTCATCGCCACCGCCAGGCTGCCCGGCCGGCTGCCCAGCAGATCCAGGCCGGCGGCCACGCTCGGCACCTCCGGTGCCACCACAGCCTGCAGATCGTTGCGCAGCGGCGGGAAGGCGCCGTCCCCCGCCAGCGCCTTCAGCAGCGGTCCCTGCCGCAGCGACTGGCGGCGCTGCTCGAAATCGGCTTCGCTCTCCAGATAGAAATCACTGCACAGCTCCCGGCAGCGGCCATAGGCCCAGGGCGTGGACACGGAGGCCCCTGGATGCTTGAGCAGCAGCAGGGCCCGCCCGCCATCCGCCGCCTGGTCCACGGGCTCGAGCCGTTCCCCCCGGCCGAAGCACAGCTGGGTGCCGCCATCCAGGCAGAAGGGCATGTCGGAGCCCAGCTCGGCCGCCAGGGCGAGCAGCTGCGGCCGGCTCAGCCCCAGGCCCCAGACCGCATTCAGGCCCGCCAGGGCGGCGGCACCGTCGGTGGAGCCGCCCGCCAGCCCCGCTCCGATGGGAATGCGTTTGCGGAGCTCGATGTCGGCACCGAGTTCGGGCAGGCCCACCCGGGCCCGGAGCAGCTCCGCGGCCCGGACGATCAGGTTGCTGGCGTCACAGGGCAGGTCCTGGCGGTCGCAGCGCAGGCTGATGCGCCCGTCGGCCGTGGGGCGCAGCACCAGGGTGTCGGCCAGGTCGATGCTCTGCATGACCATGGCCAGCTCGTGGTAGCCGTCGGAGCGCAGACCCAGCACCTCCAGGTGCAGGTTGATCTTGGCGGGGGCCGAAACGATCAGATCGGGCATGGGGATGGCCGGAGGTCCCGCAGGAAGCGCGGAGCGCTGGCTGATTCAAGCGGACGGTCCGGCGTCGGCCGGCCGCCCCCAGCCAGCCCCCTGCAGGGCGCGGGCCAGGGCCAGCCAGCGCTCCGGCCCCAGCTCCTGGGGCCGCTGCTGCAGGTCGATGCCGGCCGCCGTGGCCAGGGGCTCCAGCTCCTCGGCCGGCACCAGTCCCGCCAGGCTGTTGCGCAGCATCTTGCGGCGGGCGGCGAAGCAGCGCACCAGCAGGCGGTCGATGGCCAGGGCCAGCTCCGCCGGCGGCAGCGCCTCCTCGGCCAGGGGGGCCAGCAGGATCACCTCCGAGGTGACTTTCGGGGGTGGAGAGAAGCAGCGGGCCGGCACCACACAGACCGACCGGCAGTGGGCCAGCAGCTGCATCCTCACGCTCAGGGCGGAGTAGGCGCTGCTGCCCGGCACGGCCCGGATCCGCTGACCCACCTCCTGCTGGACCAGCAGCACCAGTCGCTCGAAGCGGGCGTCGGCGGGCCGTCCCAGGCGGCCCACCAGCCGCTCCAACAGCGGGCCGGTGATGTTGTACGGAATGTTGGCCACCACCTTGTTGGGCCTGGGCATGCCGGGGGGCGGCAGGGCCACCTCGAGCACGTCCGCCTCCACCAGGGTGAAGCGGGGATCGGCCCCGAACCGCTGCCGCAGGCCCTGCACCAGATCCCGGTCCAGTTCCACCGCCAGCAGCGAGGCCGCCGCTGAGGCCAGCAGTTTCTCGGTGAGGGCGCCCCGGCCCGGCCCCACCTCCAGGAGCCGGTCCTGGGGCGTGATCTCCGCCGCCGCGACGATGCTGCCCAGCACCCCCTGATCCATGAGCCAGTGCTGGCCGAAGCGCTTGCGGGTGCGGTGGCCGCTGAACGTCATGGCAGGGATGGAAGCAACCCCCAGGGCAGGGTCAGCATGCGCTGTTTAGCCTGGAGCATCGCCATACCTTCGTCCCGTGCGCCGTTTCCTGCTGCTGGCGAGCCCCCTCGCCCTGTTGCTCCTTCCCCTGGCCGCCAGGGCCGACAGCATCACGCTCGAATCGGTGTTCAGCCAGCAGGAGGCCCGGCAGCTGGCCATCGGCAAGGTGCCTGCCGGTGGGGTGGTCACCAAGGTCACCTGCCTGGACATCGACGTTCATGGCCAGGACCGCTACCGCTGCACGGTGGAGTACACCCCTGCTCCCGCCGGCAGCCGCAACGCGCCTCAGTGATCGAGGCGGATCCAGCGCACGGCCTCCGCTGAGGGGGGCAGGGGCACCAGGGCCGCCACCTGCTCCACCGGCGCATCCGACCAGGCCGGATGGGCCGCCAGCCAGCAGTCCCAGGCGCGGGCCAGCCGCTGCCGCTTGGTCCGCCGCAACGCGGCCACCCCCTGGCCGTCGCGGCTCTCCCGGCTCCGGCCCTTCACCTCCACCAGCAACAGTCGCCCCGGCTTCGCCACCACCAGATCCAGTTCGCCCCAGCGGCAGCGCCAGTTGCGACTCAGCAGCATCCAGCCCCGGGCCTGCAGCAGCCGCAGGGCCCGCTGCTCCGCCCAGGCTCCCCGCCGCTGCCGGGCTGTGCGTTGCGGCGCACGACGTGATCGGGGCTGGGGGAGGGGTTTGGGCAAGAGCGCCGGTCCACTGCCCCCAGGATTCCCCGCCGGCGCCCGGTGCTCAGTAGTAGCGCCGGGGGTTCTGGCTGATGGCCAGCTGAACCTCCAGCAGGAACAGGAGCAGCCCGATGATCATCGCCCCCATCGCCATCACGAACAGGGGCACCACGATGGCGGTGACATCGAGGGCGGCCACGGCGCTGATGAACAGCACCCCCACCACCGCCGCCACCAGCAGGGCCGTGACCGTGACCGAGAGAATCGCCCGATTGATCAGAAACGTGCGCCGCCGCTGCACCTCCAGCACCTTCTTCAACCGCTCCGATTCCTCCCTGGCCTGGGCGTCCTGCTTCTCCTCGCAACTCTTGAGCGCCTCCTGGATCACCCGGCTGCGGTCGATGATGCGGGCCAGCCGGGAGGTGAACAGGCTCAGCAGGCCTGTCACGCCCGTGAACAGGAACACGGGCGCCACCGAGAGCTGGATCGCACGGGACAGGCTGGTGACGGCCCGGCCGTCGCCCACCTCGAGCGACAGCAAGGGCCCCATCACCACCGCCATGTCAAGGTCCATGGCCGGGTCAGGCGGCGGGCGTGATCTGGCTCTGCAGCAGGGATTCCAGTTCGACGTCGGACAGCGGCGCCGACAGCTGGTAACCCTGGCCGTGACGGCAGCCGAGGCTGAGCAGCATCTGGCGCTGGCGGGAACGCTCCACACCCTCCACCACCACCATGATCCCGGTGGCCTCGCTCAAGCGGATCACCGCGCTGATCATGGCCTGCTGCAGCTGGTCGTAATCGATGGCGGCAATCAGGCTGCGGTCGACCTTGACCTGGCTGAACGGCAGTTCGGTGAGCCGCTGCAGACCGGAATAGCCGGTGCCGAAATCATCCATGGCCAGCTGGAATCCTTTGCGCCTCAGCTCCCCCAGCTGGTTGGCCACATGGCTCGACATCTCCAGGATGCTGCCCTCGGTCAGTTCCAGGACGATGCGATCCGGCGTCAGCTGATGCCGTTCCAGGGACATCAGCAGATCCCGGCTCCAGGTGGGATCCTGCACCTGAAGGGGGGACACGTTGACGCAGATCTTGCCCAGCTGCAGCCCCGCCACATCCCAGCGATGCAGCGCCTCGAAGGCCCTCTCCATCACCCAGCGGCCGAGGGAGGAAATCTGGGCCGTGGCCTCGGCCACATCGATGAAGTCGGCGGGCGACTGGCGCCCCAGCACCGGATCGTCCCAGCGGCAGAGCACCTCGGCGGCGATCACCCGGCCCGATTCCAGTTCGATGATCGGCTGGTAGGCCAGCTCCAGCTGCTCCTGCTCGATCGCCATGGCCAGCGGCCGCGCCAGCAGTTGCTGCAGTTGCAGGGACCGCTCCACGGGTGCGGCGATGCAGCAGCTGGAGAACGGTTGGCGATGGGTTTCCTCCAGGGCCCGGGTGGCGGCGTCCAGCAGGGAGCTGAAGTCGCTGCCATCGTCGGGACAGCGGCTGATGCCGACGTTCAGGGACGGCTCGATCACATGCTCGAGAACCGTGGTGGGGGCCTCGAGGCTCGCCAGCAGTTCTCCGGCCCTGTCGCGGACCGTTTCGATGTCCATGGTCCCCGGCAGCAGGGCCAGGAGCCGATCACCCCCCTGACGACAGAAGAACCCCGCCGGCGGCAGGGCCGCTTCCAGTCGATGGGCGATCTCCTCGATCAGGGCCTCACAGGCGGCAATGCCCAGCCTTCCGCGCACCAGATCGAGCTGCAGCACTTCCAGATGCAGCAACACCGCCCCACGGGTGCAGCGGCGGGACACCAGCTGATCCAGGTCCGCCAGGGAAACCCGGTGGTCGAGCAGTTCGATCAGGCACCACCCCTCCTCCAGGCCGGTGAGGGTCAGGGGAATGGGCCGCTCGGAGACCTGGCCCCGGGCCAGATCGCTGCTCAGCGTCGCCTCGCTCCCCTGCAGCACGGGTGTGACATCGGCCACGCTGAGGTCCTGCAGCAGCAGCTGCTTCAGCTCCTCGAGTCCCAGCCCCGAACGCCGGCAGAAGGCCTCGTTGGCGGCGATGATGCGTCCGCCCGCCTCCGCCAGGGCAGCGGGCCGCTTGATGCGCTGCAGCAGTCCCGTGAAGACTCCGGCCCGTGGCCTTGCTTCTCCTGCGTCATCCTGGCCGCGCTCCGTCATGGTTCCCGTTCTTCCTCCGTTGCCCCAACCGGCCCCCCCGGCGCCAACCGGCTGACGCCGATCCCCAGCCAGCGACGCCGACCGGCTCGTGCATGCAGGGAGTCGATGGCCATCGGTCGATCCGCCTGGTGCCGGCCGGAACAATTGACTTCACCCAAGCTAGTCGCCCTCTCCTCTGCAGCATGAAACCTTGGCCCCAGAGTGGTGAGAAACCGGTGTCTAGGCTGTTATTCCCCGCTGCAGCAGCGATGGAAAACGCCCTTGCCCCGCGCCGCTTCCTGTCCGTCCTGCTGGGGCTGTTGCTCTGCGGCGGCCTGCTGCTGGTGCCCCCCCGCCCGGCGGCAGCCGCCATGGACTACGCCAAGCAGGTGCTGATCGGTGCCGATTTCCATGGGGCCGATCTGCGCGGCGTCACCTTCAATCTCACCAATCTTCGCGATGCCGATCTCTCCGGCGCTGATCTTCGCGGGGCCAGTCTTTTCGGGGCCAAGCTTCAGGATGCCGATCTCAGTGGTGCCGACCTGCGTGGGGCCACCCTGGATTCCGCCGTGTTCGAAGGCACGGATCTGCATGACGCCAGGCTTGATGATGCCTTCGCCTTCAACACCAAGTTCCGCAACGTGACGATCGAAGGGGCTGACTTCACCAACGTCCCCCTGCGTGACGATGCCCTGGCCGCCCTCTGCGCCAGCGCCAGCGGCAGCAACCCCCTCAGCGGCCGTCTCACCCGCGACACCCTCGACTGCGCCTGAACCGCCTTCCCATGAGCTTCGATTCCCGCAGCCTGGAGCGTCTGGCCGCCCTCGGTCGCCAGTTGCCGAGCAAGTTACCGGTGCCGGTCCCCCCTGCCGCCCAGGGCACCGACACCGCTGCGACGGCTCAACAGAAGCGGCATCGGGTGGAAACGGAAACCGATCCGGATGCCTTGTTTCACGAGCTGATGCAGGTCAGCCCCGACGGCACGGTGCCGCCCCATCTGATGGAACGGCTGCGGCAGGCGGAATCCGAGCGGCCATCCTTGTCCGCCAGGAGCGCCCCATCTGGCGCCCCGGCCAAGCCGATGGCGGCCAAGCCGCAGACCGCCAAGCCGACATCCTCCTCCCTGCGCCAGGCTGGATCCAAGCCGAACCGCCCCGTTCCCCTGACGGATGAAGAGGCTTCGCTTTACACCAGCTTTCAGCAATTGTTGCTCGAGGAAGACTAGGCGCCCCCTCCGCAACAGCATACCCATTCCGTGTCCATTCTCTGGGTGAAGCGTCTTGCGCTTCAGGAAGCCATCGGATGCAGCAGATGTGCTGCATCCGATGGCTTCGTATCAGTGATCACAAAGCTATGGTTTTATCTTCGATACATCGTATCAATTCAGATTTCTCAAACCAATGACAGACAAATTGATCGTTTATGGAGATAGCACCTACGACACCGGAAATTTAAATTTCATTTTAGCCAATCCATCACTTTCTGGCCTGCCCCAGTCGTTTCCGGCCTTCGACGAGCCTGTTTACGCCAATGGGGGCTTCAAGAAGGCTTCCAATGGATACACCTTGCTGGAAGGTCTGCTGCTGGGGCTTGGGGTCCAGGACATCCCCAATGGCGCCTTGCTTGATCTTGAAAGCATTGATATCGCCGCTGATGGCATCAATCCATCGCTTCCGATCACCAATTTCTCGATTGCTGCTGCCAGCTCCGGGCGAAACGGCGTGGCGACCAGCTCGGGAGTTGACTTCTCCAATACACCGATCGGCCTGCTGGCGCAGATCAACAGCTCACTTGGTTACATCAGCAGCCTCAAGGCTGCCCAGTCCTCGATCGATATCGATGTCGCGATCAGCATCGGCAACAACGACATCGCCACCATTGCCCAGGGCTCGAATCTGGCAGCCACCCTGTCGGCCCTGTCCACTCCCAGCAAGAAAGACGATAAGGCCATCGTGAATTCCATTGTGAATACGATCGTTGACAACATCACCGGTGCCGTGCTGCTTCTGAAACAGGCCGGCGTCAACGAAATCACGATTCTTGGCCCCCAACGCGTGGGTGAAACCCCATTCGCCAAGTCGCTGAGCAGCCTTTACGCCGTTGATTTTTCAGGCTTTGTCAATGACATCGCCTCCGAGGCCAACAAGCAGCTCGACAAGGTCTTCAAATCCAAACCCCGAAACAGCCGATCTTCGGCATGCGCTCCCAACAAGCCGCTTCGGGATGGCAGCGTCTTTTATGTCGACGGAGCCAAACTCACCGCTGACTATTTCGCCCTCACCCCACCCACGTTCGTCGATGCCATTCACCTCGACTCCTCCTCCGCCCAGGGGCTGGGCGCGTCGATGGCCAGCCTGATCCGGCAGCAATCGGGATTTCAGTCCTTCGGCTTCGGCTGATCCACAGGCATCCGGCTTGCCAGTACAGGTGTACTGTTGACGAGGTTTCCGCGCAGCGCCCATGGCCGATGCCCCCATCGATGCCCCTATCGCTGCCCTCACCGCTTCTCCCGGGCCCGATCCGCTCCCTTCCGATGGGCCGGGCGTCGACCTCAACGAGGAGCTGATCCCCCACCCCGGCCACACCGTCCTGGTGCGCGTCTGCGGTGACTCCATGACCGGCGCCGGCATCCGCCACGGCGATCTGCTGGTCGTGGATCGCCAGGTGGTGCCCCGGGCCGGCCGCATCGTCGTGGCCCTGCTGGCGGAGGGCTTCACCCTCAAGCGCCTGGCCAGCCAGCGGCAGCGCTGGTGGCTGGAAGCCGCCAACCCCGCCTATCCGCCCCTGGAGCTCGAGGGCAGCGGCGATGCCCGCCTCTGGGGGGTGGCCCTGCATGTGATCCGTTCGCTGCCGGGATCCGGATGGGACAGGCCACGGTCCTGATCGACGGCAACAACTTCTACGCCTCCTGCGAAGCGGCCCTCGACCCTGCCGTGGTCGGCCGTCCCCTGGTGGTGCTCTCCAACAACGACGGCTGCATCGTGTCGCGCAGCGCCGAGGCCCGCGCCCTCGGCATCGCCATGGGCGCGCCCTACTTCCAGGTCCGCTCAGAGCTGGAACGCCACGGCGTCATCGTGCGCAGCTCCAACTACGGCCTCTATGCCGACATGAGCCAGCGGCTGATGGCGAGCCTCGAAGCCTGGGTGGAGGAACTGGAGATCTATTCCATCGACGAAGCCTTCGGGCGCCTGCACCGCCCCGCCGGTGACGGCGATCTCACCGCCTGGGGCCGGGAGCTGCGCCAGCAGATGGCCCGGCATCTGGGCCTGCCGGTGGCCGTGGGCATCGCCCCCACCAAGGTGCTGGCCAAGATCGCCAACCGGATCGCCAAGCGCGATCTCTCCCACGGCGGCGTGTTCGACCTGGGCCAGGTGAGCGATCCGGACCCCTGGCTCGAAGCCATCGCCATCGAGGATGTGTGGGGCATCGGCCGCCGCCTGTCCCGCTGGTGCCGGCTGCGCGGCATCGCCAACGCCCGGGCCCTGCGCGACATGCCCAGCGGCGAGCTGCGCCACCGCTGCGGTGTCGTGGGGGTGCGGCTGCAGCAGGAGCTGCGGGGCCACGGCTGCCTGCCCCTGGTGGCCGTGCCGCCGGCGAAGCAGGAAACCTGCGTCAGCCGCAGCTTCAGCGAGCCGGTCACCAGCCTCGAGGAGCTGCGGCAGGCCGTGGCCACCTATCTGAGCCGGGCCGGCGAGAAGCTGCGCCGCCAGCGGCAGCGGGCCGGCAGCGTCACCGTGTTCGTGCGCAGCAGCCCCTTCAACGGCACCCGCTTCTACGCCAATGCGGCCACCGCCCGGCTGCTGCTGCCCAGCAACGACACCGCCGTGCTGCTGGCCGCCGCCCTGCCCCTGGCCGAGCGCCTGTTCCGGCCCCACAAGCCGCTGCAGAAAGCGGGGGTGCTGCTGCAGGATCTGCAACCGGTGGAGCTGCTGCAGCACCACCTGCTGGCGCCCCTGCCGCCGGAGCAGCAACGGCGCCGGGAGGCCCTGATGGCCACCATCGATGGCCTCAACCGCCGCTACGGCAGCGGCACCGTGCAGTGGGCCGCCTGCGGCCTGCAGCCCCGCTGGACGATGCGCCGCTCGCGCCTGTCCCGGGCGGCCACCACCCGGCTGAGCGACGTGCCGGTGGTGCGGGCCTGAGCAGGGGCGCTCAGGCGCCTTCCCGCAGGCCGGCGATCTGGTTGCGGCCGTTGCCCTTGGCCAGTTCCAGGGCCCGGCCGGCCCGATGCATCAGGTCATCGATGCAGCCGTCGGTCGCCGCCACGGTGGTGAGGCCACCGCTGATGTGCAGCTGGTAGTCGGAATGGTTGTAGACACCGGGCAGGTGGGCGGCGGCGACCCGCAGGGCATCGGCCATGGCCATCGCCTCCTCGCCCTCCAGGCCCACCAGCAGCAGGGCGAACTCCCCATCCCCGAGACGGGCGGCGAAATCCTCCGGCTTCAGGAAGCTGCGGGCGAGCTTCACCAGATCGGCGAGCACCTGATCACCCGCGTCATGGCCCCAGCGGTTGTTGATCAGGCGCAGGTTGTCGACATCGAACAGCAACAGGGAAAGGGGACGCCGGTCGCGGCGGCACCGCTCAAACTCCCGTGCCCCGATGGTCAGGAAGGTGCGGCGGGTGGGCAGGCCGGTGATCGGGCAGAGATGGGTCTGGCGGCGCAGGTCCAGTTCCCGCATCGCCAGCTGGGCGAGGCCGTGCAGCAGCTCCTGCTGCCGCTCGGTGAGCTCCCGGGGCTCCCGGTCGATGATGCAGAAGGCGCCGAGGTTGTGGCCCTCCGGGCTCTGCAGCGGCGCTCCGGCGTAAAAGCGGATGTGGGGATCGTCGTAGACGAGGGGATTGGTGCGGAAGCGTTCGTCGGCCCGGGCATCGGGCACCACCATCACCGCGTCGCCGGCGATGGCGTGGGCGCAGAAGGCCTGCTCCCGGGGGGTCTGGCGCACCTCCAGGCCGCGCTTGGCCAGAAACCACTGGTGATCGGCGGCCACCAGGGTGATGGCGACGATGGGGGTCTGGAAGATGGCGGCGGCCAGATCCAGGATGCGCTCGAAGTGCTCGTCGCTGTCGGCCCCCAGGAGGCCGTACCGCTCCAGATCGCGCAGCCGCTGCTCCTCGTCGGCGGGGATCGGATAGGCCGGGAAGGGGGCCATGGGGCGGGGGCAGCACTCTCACGCTAGGGAGCCCGGGCGGCCGCGTAGAGCGGAGACACGCCGAAAAAGGCGGTCAGGCCGCCGGCGCCCCCAGGATCTCCTCGTAGCCGGCCCGGCGGCCGTCATCGAGCTGGTTCAGGTAGCGGCGCTCGCTGTAGTACGCCTCCTGGAAGCGCAGGGCGTCACCGTTGAGCGCATCGAACAGTTCATGGATGCGGGTCTCCATGTCGAGCACCTCGGTGCGCACCGGAGCTCCGGCCACGGCAGCGGGGGGATGGCGTTCCTCCTCCAGCAGCCGGGCGATGCACTCCTCCAGCGTCTGCAGCCGCTGGCTCGACCAGGCATCGAGCAGGTGGCGGCAGCGGCGCAGCACCCGCTGCCGCTCCAGGGAGGCCGTGGCGCCCCGCAGCTGCAGTAGCGGCTGGGCGAGAGAAAGCCGCTGCACCTCGCTGGGCTCCAGCAGGGGGGTGAGCCGGCCGAGCAGGGCGCTCTGCTCCACCAGCAGCTTGTCGCCCAGCAGCCGGGGCAGATCGAGATCGGCCAGATCCAGCCCCGGATCGGTTCCCCGGTTGATGGCTTCCAACCGGCCGGCGCCGAGGTTGTCCTCCTCCAGCTCGCCGATGGCGGCCCAGAGCAGGCGGTGGTGCTGCAGGGCGAAATCATCCAGCTCCCGGCGGCGCAGCTCGGCGCGGATGCTGCCGCGGGCGGTGGGGCAGTGGAGGTAGAGGCGCAGCAGCTCCGCCTCGGCCCGCTCCCTGAGCCCCACCTCGCCGGGCTGCTCCCATTTCACCGAGCGCCCATGCCAGCGCTGGCCCTTCACCTGCTGGCGCAGGTCGTCCTCGAGCTGCAGGGCCAGCCGCGCCTGGCCGCCCGAGAGGCGCTCGGCCACCTGCTGCAGGTAGTGGCTGCGCACCGCCGACTGGGGCAGCTTGCCCAGCAGCTCCACCAGCCCGCTGACGGCCTGCTGGAACTGGTCGGCCCGGGCCAGATCCTTGCCCTCCAGCACCTGCTCGATCTGCCAGTCGAGCCAGAGGGGGGCCTGATCCAGCAGGGAGCGGTACTCCCCGGCGCCGTGATCCACCAGGAATTCGTCCGGGTCCTTGCCGGCGGGCAGGTGCAGCACCCGCAGCTCCAGCTGGCCCTGCAGGGCCAGCTGCTCCACCTCGCCGATGGCCCGCTGGGCGGCGCGCACCCCGGCCCCGTCGCTGTCGAAGTTGAGGATCAGCCGCCGGCTCTCGCAGCAGCGGCACAGCTGGGTGATCTGGCTGCTGCTCAGGGCCGTGCCCAGGGCCGCCACCGCATTGGTGATGCCGGCGGCATGGAGGGCGATCACATCGAAATAGCCCTCCACCACCACGGCCCGGTCGTCGCGGCGGATGGCGTCGGCGGCCCGGTCGAGCCCGAACAGGTGCTTGCCCTTCTCGAACACCTCAGTTTCCGGGGAGTTGAGGTATTTCGGCTCGGCCCCGTCGAGGCCCCGGCCGCCGAAGCCGATCACCCGCCCCTGGCGGTCCCGGATCGGCACCATCACCCGGTCGCGGAAGCGGTCGTAGAAACCGTCGCCCCCCTTGCGGGCCACCACCAGCCCGGCCGCCTCCAGCAGCTCGGCCCCGATCCCCTCCACCTGCTGGAGATGGCGCAGCAGCCCGTCCCAGCCGGCCGGGGCATAGCCCAGCTGGAAGGCCTCCAGGGTGGTTTCGCTCAGCCGCCGCTTCTCACGCAGATAGGTCAGCGCGGCCTGGCCCTCCGGAGCCCGCAGCTGGGCCTGGAACCAGCCGGCCGCCAGGGCCAGCACCCGGTGCAGCCGGTCGCGGCGGGAGAGCTGCTGGCGCAGCCGCTCCTGCTGCGGCCCTTCCACCGTGTCGATCGGCAGCTGGTACTTGCGGGCCAGCTCCAGCACCACCTCCCCGAAGCTGGTGCGCTGCAGTTCCATCAGGAACTTGATGGCGTTGCCGCCGGCGCCGCAGGAGAAGCAGTAGTAGAACTGCTTGGCCGGCGACACCGTCATCGACGGGGACTTGTCGTCGTGGAAGGGGCAGATCCCCACGAACTCCCTGCCCTTCTTCTTCAGCACCACGTGCTCCCCCACCACATCGACGATGTCGGCCCGTTCCTTGACGGCCTCGATCGTGCGGGGGTGGAGGCGGGGCAGGCTCAAGGGGGGATGGGGCGCAGGGGGTGGAGAGCTGGGTGGTGCGCGGGGAGCGCCAGGGATGGTGGCTCGGACGGCGCCATTCTGACCCCTGCCACCAGCGATGGCGTCAGCGGAGGGAACAGCTGATGCGGGCCGATCCCGCCGCAGGCCTGGGGGGCGGCGCCTGGATGCTGCTCAGTGCCCTGGCCTTCAGCCTGATGGTGGTGGGGGTGAAGCAGGTGGGCGGCCGCCTTCCCCTGGCGGAAGTGGTGCTGGCCCGGGGGCTGGTCAGCCTGGGGCTCAGTGTCTGGATGGTGCGGCGGGCCGGCGTCGACCTCTGGGGACAGCGCCGCGGGCTGCTGGTGGGGCGCGGCCTGGTGGGCAGCGTGGCCCTGTACTGCGTCTACGGGGCCGTCATGCACCTGCCCCTGGCCGCCGCCACGGTGCTGCAGTACCTCTACCCCACCTTCACCGCCCTGCTGGCCTGGCTGCTGCTGGGGGAACGGCTGGGCCGCCGCCTGCTGGGGGCGATGGCGCTCGGCTGGCTGGGGGTCTGGCTGGTGGCCCAGCCGACGGCGGCCACGGCCCTGCCCCTGGCCTGGGTGCTGGTGGCGGTGGCCGGGGCGCTGCTCACGGCCTTGGCCTACGTGAGCGTGCGCAGCCTGGCCGGCAGCGAGGCTCCGGAGGTGATCGTCTTCTATTTCCCCCTGATGACGGTGCCCCTGAGCCTGCCGCTGGTGCTGCTCGATCCGGTGCTGCCGACGCTGCCGGAACTGTTGTGGCTGGTGGGGGTGGGGGTGTTCACCCAGGTGGGACAGGTGGGCCTTACCCGGGCCCTCGGCCGGTTGCCGGCGGCGCGGGCCACCGCCATCAGTTATGCCCAGGTGGGCTTTGCCGGCCTCTGGGGCTGGTGGATCTTCGGCGAAGCCATCGACACCCCCACTGCCCTCGGGGCGCTGCTGATCCTGGCGGCCACCCTGCTGAGCCTCGGCCAGCGATCGGACGCCAGGGTGCGCTGAATCCCGCCCCTGGAAGCACCCCTACAGTGACGCCGATTCCGCCCTGGATCCTTGTTGTCGCTTGCCCAACCCAGCCCCCTGAATTCCTGGTTGGCAGCGCTGGTCGCAACGGTTGAGCATCAACCGTCCATCCAACCGGTGGCTTCGTTCACCCTGCGGAATTACCTGCCCCAGCCCCTGATCATGGTGATCATCGGCTGTCTGTTTCTAGGTACCCTGGCGATCAGCCGCTTCTCGTTGAAGATCGGCATACCGGCCATTCTCGGCGTGCTGCTGTTCGGTCTGCTGATCAATCCCAATTACGCGATCTTCACCCACGGCGGCATCGAAAGAATCCAGGTGTTGAGTCTCTCGATCCTGCTGTTCAACGCTGGCCTGGGCACAGATCTCAAGTCGATCCGGGGCTTCCTCGAATACGGCGTGATCCTCGCCGTGGGTGGGGTGATCATCTCCTCCCTGCTGCTGGGCCTGAGCGTCTGGTTTCTCGCCTCGCCCGACGCCGGCGGCATCCAGCTGGGGTTCACCCAGATGCCCCTCGCGGTGGCCATGCTGATCGCCGCCTGCCTCGGTTCCACCGATGCCGGGGCCACCATCAGCGTGCTGCAATCGGTGAGGCAGTCGATTCCGCCGCGGTTGGCGGCCCTGGTGCAGTTCGAATCCTCGGTGAATGATCCCGCGGCGATCCTGTTTCTCGGGCTGGTGGTGGGCATGACCACGCTCGGCGGCGGCACCAGCACCCACCATCTCGTTCTGGGTGAGATGCAGCTGTTTCTGCAGAAGATCGGCTCGGGCCTGCTGATCGGCATGATCGTCAGTTATGTGGGCAGTTTCAGCCTCAATCGCCTGGTGCAGGATTCCAATCAGCTGCTGATTCTCGGCATCTCGATCGGATTGATGGCCTATGGATTCGCTGAAGTGCTGGGGGGCTCCGGCTTCATCAGTGCCTACGTCACCGGGTTGATGCTGAACAACATCCACTACACCAACGACCGCATCACGCCGGAATCCCTGCAGCAGACCCTGCTTCCCTTCAACAACATGAGCGAGATCTGCGTCTTTCTGATCTTCGGCCTGAGCGTCAGTCCCCAGACCCTGCTTCCCTCGGTGCCGGAGGGACTCGTGATCGGCCTGGTGATGATGCTGGTGGTACGGCCGGCGAGCGTGTTCCTGCTGCAGGGGTTCTCCCCTTTCAGCTTCAGGGAGTCGATTCTGATCTCCTGGTGCGGCCTCAGGGGCGCGGTCCCCCTGGCCCTCAGCTTCGCCATGGTGGATGCGATCCCAAGGATCCGCGGCATCGATCCCGCCAGGGTGCCGGCCCTGGTGCAGAACGCCGGCGGGATCGTCTTCTGTGTGGTGGTGATCAACCTGCTCGTGCAGGGGCTGACCCTGCCGCACCTGGCCCGCCGACTCGATCTGGAGGGGGAACCCGGCTAGCCCCGTGACGCGCCCGGCAGGGGCAACGGGTCGGTGATCCAGTCCTGACGCACGCCGTCGCTGCTGCCGCTGGGCCGGGCCAGCCGCCAGCTCTCCCCCTTGGCCCCCCGCTGGAGGTAGAGGGAGAACGGGCTGTCCACCCGGATCGGATCGCCCGGCAGCCGCCAGTCGAAGCGACCCTCCAGGAACAGCCCTTTGGCCTCGCCGAGGTCCACGCTCTCCTGGTGCTCCACCCGGACCCGACTGACCTGGGGCTGGCCCGTGGTCTCGAGGTCGAGGGCCTCGGCGATCGCCCCCTGGGTGAGCTGGATCTGGAGCGCGAGGGCCTCGAGCAGCACCCCCCGGGGCGGCTGGGCCCCTCCCACGCAGCCCCCCAGGGCCAGCACCAGCAGCAGCACCGGAGCCAGCACGAGGGCGTGAAGGCGGCGCCGCCAGCGAAGGGGGCTTGGCAGAAGGGGCAGCATGGGGGCCGATGCACGTCTCTCCATGATCGGCTGGCTGCAGGGGCGACTGGCCGATCCGTGGCAACAGGCGAACCGCTGCGGCGCCCTGCTGATCTGCCAGGGGGTCGGCTACGAGGTGCAGTTCTCCCTGCGCCAGTGGCGGCATCTGCCAGCCCCCGGCAGCGAACTCAGCCTGCACGTCCACCACAGCATCCGCGACGACGGCTGGACCCTCTATGGCTTCACGGCCCGCCAGGAGCGGGACCTGTTCCGGGAACTGGTGGCCGTCAGCGGCGTGGGCCCCCAGATGGCCCTCGGCCTGCTCGGTGCCCTGGAGGTGGAGGACCTGGTGCGGGCGATCGTCCAGGGCGACCTGCGCAGCCTCAGCCAGGCGCCCGGGGTGGGCAAGCGCACCGCCGAACGCCTGTCGGTGGAACTGCGCCAGCGGTTGCAGCAGCGGTTCGCGGGCCTGGTGGATCCCCTCGACGACGAGGATCCGCCCTTGGGTGAAGGGAGCCCGGCCCCTGCCGGTGCCTGCCGCGACGAGGTGCAGATCACCCTGGCCGCCCTGGGCTACGAACCCCTGGAGATCCACCGGGCCCTGCGGGCCGTCGCCGCGACCGGCCTCGAAGAGGCTTCCAGTGCCGACGACTGGATCCGGGAAACGCTGCGCTGGCTGTCCCGGTCGGTGGCCTGATTCAGGGCCCTGCGGGCCAGGCGTTAAGGTATTGGTTTGCACCGTCCGGGCCCAGATCCGCCCATGTCGCTCACCACCACCAGGAAACAGGAACTGATCAATTCCCATCAGGCCCACGGCACCGACACCGGATCGGTGGAAGTGCAGGTCGCGATGTTGAGCGAGCGGATCCAGCAACTCAGTGGCCATCTGCAGAAGAACATCCACGACTTCTCCTCTCGCCAGGGTCTGCTGAAGATGATCGGCCGCCGTAAACGGCTGCTCGGCTATCTGCGTCAGCAGAGCGAGTCCCGCTACGCCGCCCTGATCGAAAAGCTCGGCATCCGGGGCTGAGGTCCACGCCATGGCCCGTCGGCGGGAACCCAAACCGTTCGCCTCTCCGGCCGCTGAGGCCGCGTCTAGGCGCAAGGGCAGTGGCTCGGCTCAGTCGGCTCGCCAGCAGGGCATCCCTGATGCCGTGGCCGCCCGCATGGTGCGCCGCATCGCCGTGGCCACCGGTGTGCCCAGCCTCCTGGGCATGGGGGTGGTGGTCGCCAGCTACCTGCTGGTCAGCCGCGGGGTGCTCGACATTCCCCCCGGTCTCACCCTGCTGGGCTCGGGTGCCTTCTTCCTGGTGGGGCTGGTGGGGCTCAGCTACGGCGTCCTCTCCGCCTGCTGGGAGGAGCAGCCCGGCAGCCTGCTGGGCCTCGAGCAGATCGGCATCAACATCACCCGCCTGCGCGCCTCGGTGAAGGCGATGCGGCAGGGGGGCGAAAGCCCGTCAGGCGGCCCCCAGGGGTGAACGCAGCCAGGCCCTGAAATCGGCCGATTCCAGGGTCTGCACCGCCGCCGGAGCATCGGCCACACAGAACTGGCCGCCCAGGCGCACGAAGCGGATCTCGTCCTGGTGCTTCACCAGCGCCACCACCGGCACCTTCACGCCGGCCTCCTCCTGGCCGGGGCGGTGGCGGGTGAGGCATTCCCGCAGGCGGTGCTGGACGGCGATGTCGCCGGCCTGCTCGGGGGCCAGCTCCACCATCACCAGCTGCAGGTCCTCGATGCTGCGGCAGTCGTCGACCAGCAGCTGCACCCGGTCGTCGCGGCGGTCAACGGCGGCCCACAGCAGCAGCCGGGCATCCACCATCAGATGGTCGGCGAGGCGGGCGTAGCTCTTGGGGAACACCACCGCCTCGCAGGCACCGGTGAGATCCTCCAGCTGCAGCACGGCCATGCGGTCCCCCTTGCGGGTGGTCACCTGGCGGATCTCGCTCACCATGACCACCACGCTCACCTTGGCCTTGTCGGCCATCTCCTCGAGATTGGCCAGGCCGATCGGCGTGAGCAGCCGCACCTGGGTGGCGAGCTGGCGCAGGGGGTGATCGGAGATGTAGAAGCCCAGCAACTCCTTCTCCAGCTTCAGCTTCTCGGTGGGGGCATAGTCGGGCACCGCAGCGGCCCGCGGTGGGGCGGGGGCCTCCAGCGGGGCCGCCGTATCGGCGCCCGCCGCAGCGGTGCCGAACAGGTCGAACAGATTGCCCTGGCCGCTGGCCCGGTCACGGGCACGGGAGCTGGCCCAGTCGAGCACCAGATCGAGATCGGCCATCAGCTGGGCCCGGTTGGCCTTGGGCTCCAGGCCGTCGAGGGCGCCGCAGTGGATCAGGGACTCGATCGCCCGCCGGTTGAGCTGCTGGCCGGAGAGTCGGTCGCAGAGATCGGCGAGATGCAGGAACGGACCGCCGCTGGAGCGGGCCTCGATCAACTGGCGGATGGCACCGTCGCCAAGATTGCGGATGGCCGAAAGACCGAAGAGGATCTTCTTGCCCACGGGCGTGAAGTCGATGCCGGAAGCATTCACGTCGGGGGGCATCACCTCGATGCCCATCGCCTGACAGTTGGCGATGTAGCGCTGCACCTTGTCGCTGGCGCCGGCGTTCACCGTGAGCAGGGCCGCCATGTAGGCCACCGGATGGTGGGCCTTCAGATAGGCCGTCTGGTAGGTGACGGCGCCATAGGCCGTGGAATGGCTCTTGTTGAAGCAGTATTCGGCGAACAGCACCATCTGATCGAACAGCGCCTCGGCGATGGTGGCCTCCACGCCGCGTTCGGTGGCCCCGGTGACGAACTGCTGGCGATGCTTCTGCATTTCCGACACCTTCTTCTTGCCCATGGCGCGCCGCAGCAGATCAGCTTCCCCGAGGGAATAGCCCGCCAGATCCTGGGCGATCCGCATGATCTGCTCCTGGTAGACCATGATCCCGTAGGTCTCCTTGAGGATCGGCTCCAGCTTGGCGTGGGCCACATCAATCGCCTCGCGGCCGTGCTTGCGGTTGATGAACTTCGGGATCAGGCCCGCATCGAGGGGCCCCGGCCGGTACAAGGCGAGGATCGAGGAGATGTCCTCCAGGGACGAGGGCTTGAGATCGCGCACGATCTGGCGCATGCCGCTGGATTCGAGCTGGAAGATGCCCTCCAGATCGCCCCGGGCCAGGAGGGCATAGGTCTTCTCGTCGTTGGGGGGAAGGGCGTCCGGATCGATCCTCTCGCCGACACTCTGCTCGACCAGATCCAGCGTCTTCTCGATCATGGTGAGGTTCTTGAGGCCCAGGAAGTCCATCTTCAGCAGGCCCATCGCCTCCACGTCCTCCATGAAGTACTGGGTGATCACCTGGCCGTCGTTGTTGCGCTGCAGGGGCACCAGTTCGTCGAGGGGTTCGGCGGCGATCACCACCCCGGCGGCATGGACGCCGAAGGTCTTGTTGGTGCCCTCGATGCGGCGGGCCAGGTCCACCCAGTGGCGCACCTTGGGATCGTTCTCGTACTTGTCGCGGAATTCCGGCGTGGGTGACTCCGGGCCGATCATCTCGGCGAGCTTGGCCGGCTTGCCCCGGGCCACGGGAATCAGCTTGGCCAGCCGGTCGGCTTCGCCGTAGGGAATGTCGAGCACCCGGGCCACATCCTTGAGCACCGCCTTGGAGGTCATGCGGTTGAAGGTGATGATCTGGGCCACCTTGTCCTCGCCGTAGCGACGGGTGACGTAATCGATCACCTCTCCCCGGCGTTCGATGCAGAAGTCGGTGTCGATGTCAGGCATCGACTTGCGTTCCGGATTGAGGAACCGCTCGAACAGGAGCCCGTGCTCCACCGGATCAATGTTGGTGATGCCGAGGGAATAGGCCACCAGCGAACCGGCGGCGGAACCCCGGCCCGGTCCCACCGGAATGCCGTTCTCCCGGGCGAAGCGGATGTAATCCCAGACCACCAGGAAGTAGGTGGGAAAGCCCATCTGCTCCATCACCTGCAGCTCGAACACCAGCCGTTCCCCGTAGGCCGGATCGATGGCGGCGTCGGCGCTGATCGCCAGCCGGTCGCGCAGTCCCTGATGGGCCACCTCGCTGAGATAGCTGACGGCGGTATGGCCCTCGGGGATCGGGAACCGGGGCATCTGGTAACGCCCCAGGATGTCGTAGTCCTCCACCTTCTCCGCCACCCGGGCGGTGGTGGCAATGGCGGCTTCGATCACTTCGGGCTCGAGATGGTCGGCGAAGAGCTGGGCCATCTCTGCCTCGCTCTTGATGTATTCCGTGCCGGTGTAACGCAGCCGCTTCTCGTCGCTGATCAGCTTGCCGGTGAGCACGCACAGCAGGGCGTCGTGGGCCTCCACGTCGTTGCTGGTGAGGTAATGGGCGTCATTGGTGGCGATCAGGGGGATGCCCAGTTCGGCGCCGATCCGCGCCATCTCCACGTTGACGATGCGGTCCTCGATGCCGCCGTGGTCCTGGATCTCCAGATAGAAATCATCGGCGAACACCTCCCGGTACCAGGCGGCCACCTCCCGGGCCACATCCGGCCGTCCCCGCAGGATCGCCTGGGGTATTTCGCCCCCCAGACAGGCCGTGGCCACCATCAGGCCCTCGCTGTGTTGCTGCAGCAGGGATTTATCGATGCAGGCGCGCGCGAAGATGCCCCGGCCGCGCATGCCGCGCAGGTGGCTGATGCTGGTGAGCTTCACCAGGTTGCGGTAGCCGACGGCGTTCTTGGCCAGCACCACCAGGTGATAACGGCGCTCCTTCTTGGGCTGGGGATCTTCGATCGAGCCGTTGATCACGTACATCTCGTTGCCGATGATCGGCTTGATGCCCGCCTTCTTGCAGAGCTTCAGCAGTTCGATGGCGCCATACATCACCCCGTGGTCGGTGAGGGCCAGGGCCGGCATGCCCAGCTCCACGGCCCGCTCCACCATCGCCGGCAGCTGGGACGCCCCGTCCAGCAGGCTGTAGTCGCTGTGGTTATGGAGCGGAACGAAGGCCAAGGGGACGCTCGGGCAGGAAGGGAGTTGGCGCCACCTGCGGGGGATCAGGCAACGGCCGCACCCTACATCTGGTGTTCCGATCCGGGAAGATCCGGGCCCGCTGGGGCCGCTTCAGCCGAAGGCCGTCAGGGCACCAGGGGGGCCGCGGGTCGGCCCTCCATCACCCGGGCCGACCGTTCGTACTGATGGGCCACCTGCAGCAGCTTCGCTTCCTCGAGCACGCCGGCGATCAGCTGCAGGCCGATGGGCAGGCCGGCGGCGTCGAAACCGCAGGGGAGGCTGATGGCGGGGAGGCCCGCCAGGTTGGCGGGGATGGTGAGCAGATCGGCCAGGTACATGGCCAGGGGATCGCCGGCATGGGCGCCGCTGGGGAACGCGGTGGTGGGGGAGGTGGGGGTGAGCAGCACGTCCACGGCGTCGAAGGCCCGGTCGAAGTCGCGCCGGATCAGGGTGCGCACCTGCTGGGCCTTGCGGTAGTAGGCATCCACGTAGCCGGCCGAGAGGGCGTAGGTGCCGATCAGGATGCGCCGCTGCACCTCCTCCCCGAAACCTTCGGCCCGGCTGCGGGCGGTCATGCCGGCCAGGCTGTCGATGCCGGGTTCGGCGCCACCGGCCCGGTAGCCGTACTTGACCCCGTCGTAGCGGGCCAGGTTGGCGGATGCCTCCGACGGGGCGATCACGTAATAGGTGGCGATGCCGTCGTTGAAGCGGGGACAGCTCACGTCCACCAGTTCACAGCCCAGGGCCTCCAGCTGGGCGGCGGCGGCCAGCACCGAGGCCTTCACCTCGGGATCGAGCCCCTCCTGGTCGAAGCACTCGCGGATCAGGCCCACCCGCAGGCCGGCGATGGGCTGCTCCAGGGAGGCGGCGTAATCGGGCACCGGTGCCCGCAGGCAGGTGGCATCACGGGGGTCCTCCCCGGCGATCACCTGCAGCAGCTCGGCGGCATCGGCGACGCTGCTGGTGAAGGGGCCCACCTGGTCGAGGGAGGAGGCGAAGGCCACCAGCCCCCAGCGGCTCACCCGCCCATAGGTGGGCTTGAGACCCACCACCCCACAGAAACTGGCGGGCTGGCGGATCGAGCCGCCGGTGTCGGAGCCGAGGGCCGCGACGCACTCGCCGGCGGCCACGGCCGCCGCGCTGCCCCCCGAGCTGCCTCCCGGCACCCGATCGGGGTTCCAGGGGTTGTGGCTGGCACCGAAGGCCGAGGTCTCGGTGGAGCTGCCCATGGCGAACTCGTCGAGATTCGTCTTGCCAAGCAGCACGGCCCCCGCCTGCCAGAGGCGATCGGTGACCGTGGCTTCGTAGGGGGGCACGAAGTTCTCCAGCATCCGGCTGGAGCAGGTGGTGCGGATCCCCTTGGTGCAGAGGTTGTCCTTGATGGCCAGGGGAACGCCGGCCAGGGGAGGCAGGGACTCCCCGGCGGCCCGGGCCACATCGATCCGGTCGGCATCGGCCCGGGCCCGTTCAGCGGTGACCTCCAGGAAGGCCTTCACCACCGGATCCACCGCCCCGATGCGTTCGAGATGGTGGTCGACCAGTTCCCGGGCGGACACCTCACCCCGCCGCAGCTGATCGCGCCATTCGGCGATGCCCATCCATCCGCTAGCCAGCTGCGGTGGACGCTATCAGTCGGCCCTGCTCAGGAGGCCCCGGGGGCGGCGTCGCCCAGGTCGGGGGCCTCGGTGAGGGGTTCGCCCCGGCCGGTGCGCAGGCACTGGTGCTCCAGGGAGGCCGGCGATTCGGAGCGCAGATCGTCGAGGAAGCCCGAGAGCGCCGCCTCCAGGCTGCGGCGCCGCACGAAGGGTCCGAACCAGTACACCGCATCGGGGGAGCGGGTTTCCACCCGCGCCCACCAGGCCAGGCCCAACCCATTGGCGACACCCCGCATGGGCCAGAGCAGCGGATTCATGGAGCGGGGGCAGCGGCGGCCCCATTCTGAGGGGCCGATGGCAGCATGCCCGAGGTGGGCTCAGAGCCGGATGTCGGCATCGAAACTGGGGGTGTAGAGGGACGGGATCGCTGGGGTGGCCATGGGGTCCGGCTCCGGCGCTGCCGCAGGCTCCAGAACGGCCTCCGGTTCCGGCACGACCTCTTCATCCGGTTCGTTCTCCAGCTCCGCCAGGGCCTGCAGCTCCGGCTCGGACTCCGGCGACCTGATCACCTCCGCAGCGGGGATGGCGTCGGGCTCGTCGTCATCAGGCTCGTCGTCGAGCTCCGGGTAGGGCTCAACGGCCTCCCTCGGGGCGATGGACGCAGGCAAGGAATCACCGACCAGGGAATCGCCGCTCTCGCCGGCCTCGGGGGTGGAGGGATCGTTGCTGGGTGCCTCAGAGGACGGCTCCGGAGGATCGGGGTCCGGGGGTGCGGGCATGGAGGGCCGCACGATACGCGGGGCGGGAGCGGAGCCGGTCAGACCTCGCATCCAGCCGCGGCGGGCCACCTCATAGAGCAGCAGGGCCGTGGCCACCGAGGCATTCAGGCTGGGGGTGGCGCCCCGCAGGGGAATCCGCACCAGCTGGTCGCAGGTGCGCCGCGTCAGGAGCGACAGACCATCCCCCTCGGAGCCGGTGACCACCACCAGGGGACCCTCCAGGTCCACCTCTTCCAGGCTCACCGTGCCCTCCTCGGCCAGGCCGATCACCCGATACCCCTCCTCTTTGAGGGCCTCCAGCGACCGGTTGAGATTGACGACCCGGGCCACCGGCAGGTGTTCCAGGGCGCCGGCGGCCACCTTGGCCACCGAACCGGTGAGGCCGGCGTTGCGACGCTGGGGCAGCACCATCCCATGGGCCCCCAGGGCCTCGGCACTGCGCACGATCGCCCCCAGGTTCTGGGGGTCGGTCAGCCCGTCGACGGCGATCAGCAGGGGAGCTTCGCCGATCGTGCGGCAACCGTCGATGAGGCTGGCCAGATCGAGGGTCTCGGCAGCGGCCGGCTGCAGGACGATGCCCTGGTGGACCGCACCGCCGGTCAGCTGGCCGAGGCGGGCCCAGGTGACCTCCTCCACCAGCACGCCGGACGCCTTGGCCTCGCGAAGCAGCTGCAGAAAACGCGGGCTGAAGCGCATCTCCGGGGTGCACCACACCCGGTGAATCGGCCGGCCGCTCTCCAGGGTGGCCTGGGCGGAATGGCGGCCCCAGATCAGATCGCTCGGGGCGGCGGCGGCGAAGGAGGCCGCATCGCCACGGAAATCGACGTCGGACCCATCGGAGCTGTCCCGGGGTGCCGCCGTGGGACGGGAGCCACCCATGCGGGGTGGCCGATCCGCATCGCGGAACAGGGCCGGGGAGCGGCGGACGGGAAGGGTGCGGCCGCCGCTGGGGCGGGCGGAGGACGGTCGGCCAGCGCCGGCGCGGCCTGCACCGGGACGTCCGAAGGCGGGCCGGGCACCGGCGAACCGATCCGGGCCGCGCCATTCGCGGGCCGGCCGGCCTTCGCCGCCACGGGGATCGCCGGGGCGATCGCCCCGGGGGCGCCCCTCGAAGCCAGGACGCTCGTAGGGGGGACGCTTGCCGGCGGGACGGTCGCGTCCTTCATGGCCTTCGCCGGACGGCCGGTCGAAGGAGGGCTGGCGGCCGTAGGGGTTGCCCAGGGGCCGGGGCCCGGAGGCGCCGCGACCGGCGGGCCGGCCATTGCCGCCGGCGCCGATGCGGCGGGGACTGCGGTCGCCACCGGCATCAGAGCGGCGGTCGGGCCGGCGATCCGGACGACGGTTGGTGCGGCGGTCAGGGGGGGGGCTCATGGGCTGGCGGACGGGGGACGGATGTCGGTCTTCTCAAGATGGTCCAGCAGCTCAGCCAGCCGTCTGGGATTCTGCAGAAAGAGCCATCCCAGCATCGTCTCAAATCCCGTGGCCTGCCCATAGGGTCCGGGGGCTCCCCGGCGGGGTCCGCGGCCGGCCCGGTTACGGCCCCGCAGCACCAGCCGCTGCTCGGCCGCATCGAGCAGGGGTTCGAGCCGCCGCAGGGCCTCCGCCTGGGCCTCGGCCTGCACCTCCGCCACAACGGCCCGGTGCAGATCGGCGGTCCGGGCCGGCTCGCCGCAGTGGCGCAGGCGCTGGTGCAGTTCCCAAACCGCATCCCCCAGCCAGGCCAGCTGGGAGGGCCCCAGGTCGGAACCCCTGCCGAGGTTGGGCATCCCGCTCAGCCAGCGGCTGGCGCGGCCACCAGGGGCGGGCGGCTCCGCCTCAGGCGGTGGCGAGGCTGCCAAGGGCGGACTCCAGATCGGGCTGCAGGTGCAGGAAGGACTCCAGGCGCACCAGCTTCACGGTCTGGACGACGCGGGCATTGCCGACGACGAGGAACTGACAGGCGGCCTCGTTGAAGTGCTTGGCCAGTTGGACGAGGGCCCCGAGACCCGACGAATCGATGAAGTCGATCCGGCTGAGGTCGATGACCACCGGCAGGGCATCACCCTTGTGGTGGCTGGTGATGAACTCGCTGAACTGCTTGTCGGAGTAGGCGTCGAGTTGGCCCGTGAACCGGAACAGCAGGCACCGATCCTGTCGTTCACAGCCCCCACGCAGGGAAACGGTCAGTCGCTGCAGGTCGGTGATTGGCCCAGCCCTCGCAATGGTGTGAATCGGCAGGCAGTGTAGAGACCGGAATCCAGGTTGCCCAAACCGCAAGAAAACGTGCGGATTTCAGCGACGCTCGGCCATCAGCGCCACGAAGCGGCCGAAGTGGTGGTCGGCGTCATGGGGGCCCGGACTGGCCTCCGGGTGGTACTGGACCCCGAACACCGGCTGGTGCAGCAGGACCATGGCCGCCACGGTGCGGTCGTTGAGGTTGAGGTGGGTGATCCGCACCCGCTCGGCGGGCAGGGTGGCGGCATCGATCGCGAAGCCATGGTTCTGGCTGGTGATCTCCACCGCTCCGGTGCTGCCGCAGGGATGGTTGAGGCCCCGGTGGCCGTAGCCCAGCTTGTAGCTGCGGGCCCCCAGGGCCAGGCCGAGGATCTGGTGCCCCAGACAGATCCCGAACACCGGCAGATCGGGCTGGGCGAGCAGATCCTTCGCCAGGGCGATGCCCCCGGTGACCGCGGCCGGGTCGCCGGGGCCGTTGGAGAGAAAGACCCCTTCCGGGCCATGCGCCAGCACCTGCTCCAGACTGGCGTCCGCCGGCAGCACGGTGACGGCGCAGCCATGGGCCACCAGGCGCTCAAGAATGGCCCGCTTGATGCCGAAATCGATCGCCACCACGCGGTAGGGCCGATCGGGCTGCGGCTGGCGCCTCACGTCAAATCCCGCGGGGCAGACCTGACTCCAGCCATAGGCTTCATCCGTGCTGACCGTGGCCGCCAGGTTGAGCCCGTCCATCGAGGGGGTGGCCCGCACCCGTTCGAGCAGGTCGGCGGGGGTGGTGCCGTCACTGGCGATCGCCCCGTTGATGGCGCCCCCCTCGCGCAGATGGCGGACCAGGGCCCGGGTGTCGACGCCGCGGATGCCCACCACCCCATGGCGGCGCAGCCAGTGGTCGAGGTCCTCCTCGGCGCGCCAGCTGCTGGGCACCGGCGAGAGCTGGCGGGCGATGAAGCCCCGGGCATGGGGGCGATCCGCCTCCTGGTCCTGGCCGTTGACCCCGGTGTTGCCCAGTTCCGGGTAGGTGAAGGTGATCAGCTGGCCGGCGTAGCTGGGGTCGGTGAGCACCTCCTGGTAACCGGTCATGCCGGTGTTGAAGACCACCTCCCCGCAGACGCTGCCGTGGGCACCGCAGGCCAGGCCCCGCAGGACGGTGCCATCAGCCAGCACCAGGACGGCGGGGGTGGTGGCGGCCCTGGGGCTGGCTGAGGCGGTGGCCGCGGGGGTGGCGAGGGGGTCCAGGGCGCGGCTCGCGGAAGGTTCCCCGATCATCCCTCAGGCTCCCGCAGGGCCAACCGCAGGGCCTCCACCCGTTCCCAGCCCCGGCCGGAGGCGAGCACCTCCTGCGTGCGGCCGAGGGCCGTGGGGATGGAATCGGCCAGGCCGGCCGCCAGCAGCACCAGGGCGGCGTTGAGGGCCACCACATCGGTCTGGGCCCGGCTGCCCCGGCCCTGGAGCACCGCCTCCAGGATCGCCCGATTGGCCGCCACATCCCCGCCCCGCAGGTCCTCCAGGTCGGCGGGAGCCAGGCCGAGGGCCCGGGGATCGAGCTGGTCCCGGTGGATCTGCCCGTCCTGCAGCACCCGCAGCTCGCTGGGCCCGGACAGGGTGGCTTCATCCAGTCCCCCGTGGCCATGGACCACGATCGCCCGGCGCTGGCCCAGACGCCGCAGGGCCTCGGCCATGGGATCGAGCAGGTCGGGCCGGGCCACGCCGAGCACCTGGGACTCCGGCGTCAGGGGATTGACCAGGGGGCCGAGCAGGTTGAAGACGGTGCGCACGCCGAGGCTGCGCCGCAGCGGAGCCAGCCCCACCAGGGCCGGATGCCAGCCCGGGGCGAACAGGAAGGTCACGCCGGCGCGGGGCAGGGCCGCCACCACCGTGGGGAGCGGGGCCCCGAGATCGAGGCCGAGGGCTTCGAGCACGTCGGCGGAACCCACCCGTCCGCTGGCGCTGCGGTTGCCGTGCTTGGCCACATGGGCGCCGCAGGCGGCGGCCGTGAAGGCGACGGCGGTGGAGATGTTGAAGCTGTCGGCGCCGGCACCACCGGTGCCGCAGGTGTCGATCAGCTCCAGCGGCGGCCGTTCGCCCGGCAGGGGGCAGGCTTCGCGCAGCACCGCCGCCATCGCCGCCAGTTCCTCGCCGGTGGTGCCCTTGGCCCGCAGGGCCGCCAGCAGGGCCCCGGTGAGGACCGGTTCAACCGAACCGCCCAGCCAGCCGCGCATCAGGGCATCGGCCTGATCACCACGGAGATCCTGTCCCCGGAGCAGCTGCTCCAGCAGCTGGGGCCAGGACGCAGGCGCGCTCATCGATCGACCACCCATGGAATGGGGGCAACTTAGGGACCCGCAAGGGTGGCCAAGAAAAAAGCCCGGATGCAGAGCATGCCGGGCCGGGTGATGGGGACAACCCACTATCACCCGAAGACGGCCGTTCTGGCGAACATGGGCAGAACCGGACCCGGTCGCCGGGATGCTTGCCCCTCAGGGCGCATCGTCGGCGGCGGTGTCGAAGCCCGAACCGACGGCTTCAGCCGGAGCGGCCGGACCGGGGCGGAACCCTGCCGCCCACAGGGCACGGGTGCGGCGGTGCAGCTCGTCGATCTCCAGCCCCCAGAGGCGCAGGGCCCGCTCCAGGTCATCGCGGATGTCGGCGGCGCCGGGGAAGCCCAGGTAACGCTTGTGCAGCCGCGCCGCATCCACCAGATCCGCCTCCCCGGGGGTATCCGCCGCCAGCAGCCGGTCGACCGTCTCCCGGTCGCTGGCGTGGAGGGGATGGTTCTGGTCGTCCATAGGCTGGGCAATGGCCACGGCCCGGACGGCCCGCAGGCCAGGGAAGGGCGCTGCCTAGGTTAGGCGCACCCCGCCGTTCCCCTCCCCCTGCATGCGTGCCCTGCGGCTGGATCTGATCCGGCGCTACCTCCGTCCCTACCGACGCACGGTCCTGATGGGCGGGGCGGCCCTGGTGGTGGTGAACCTGCTCGGAGTCGCCATCCCCCTGGTGGTGCGCCTGGCGATCAATGACCTCAAGCCGGGTTTCCGGCTGGCGGACGTGCTGGGGATCGCGGCGCTGATCATCCTGCTGGCGACCGTGATGGGGGCCGCACGGCTCTATTCCCGGATGCTGGTCTTCGGGGTGGGCCGCCAGGTGGAGGCCTCGCTGAAGCAGCGGATCTTCGAGCACGTGCTCACCCAGGACCCGGGCTGGGTGCAGACCATCGGCAGCGGCGAGGTGATCAGCCGTTCCACCAGCGACGTGGAGAACATCCGCCGCCTGCTGGGCTTCGCCCTGCTGAGCCTCACCAACACCGTCCTCGCCTATGCCCTCACCCTGCCGGCGATGCTGGCGATCGACCCCTGGCTCAGCCTGGCCGCCGTCTCCCTCTATCCCGGCATGCTGATGGTGGTGCGCCTGTTCGGCGGCCGCATGATGAAGCAGCAGCGGCGGCAGCAGGAGGCCCTGGCCCAGCTGAGTGACCTGGTCCAGGAGGATCTCTCCGGCATCGGCGCCATCAAGATCTACGGCCAGGAGGCCACCGAGGAGCGGGCCTTCAACGCCATGAACCGGTCCTACCGGGATGCCCAGCTGTCCCTGGCCCGGACCCGCAGCACCCTTTTCCCGCTGCTGGAAGGGATCGCCTCCCTGAGCCTGCTGCTGCTGCTCGCCCTGGGCAGCGGCCAGCTGGAGAGCGGCAGGCTCAGCATCGGCGACCTGGTGGCCCTGATCCTGTTCGTGGAACGCCTGGTGTTCCCCACCGCCCTGCTGGGCTTCACCCTCAACACCTTCCAGACCGGGCAGGTGAGCCTGGAACGGGTGGAGGCCTTGCTGGACCAGCACCCCGACATCGTTTCCCCCGCCGATCCCCTGCCCCTGGCCCAGCCGGCCCGTGGCGCCGTACAGGCCAGGGGGCTCACCGTCAGCTATCCCGGCGCCGAACGACCGGCGCTGATCGACCTCAGCTTCGAGCTCCATCCCGGGGAACTGGTAGCGGTGGTGGGCCCCGTGGGCTGCGGCAAGACCACCCTGGCCCGGGCCCTGGGCCGGATGGTGGAGGTGCCCGGCGGCCAGCTGTTCCTCGATGGGGTGGACATCACCCGGCTGCGGCTGGCGGATCTGCGCCGGCAGGTGGCCCTGGTGCCCCAGGAGGGTTATCTGTTCACCGCCTCCCTGGCCGACAACCTGCGCTACGGCGAGCCGGAGGCCGCCATGGAACGGGTGGAGGAAGCGGCCCGGCAGGCACGGCTGGAGGGGGATATCAAGGGATTCCCCGATGGCTACGCCACCCTGGTGGGCGAGCGGGGGATCACCCTCAGCGGCGGCCAGCGCCAGCGCACCGCCCTGGGCCGGGCCCTGCTGCTGGAGGCCCCCCTGCTGGTCCTCGACGATGCCCTGGCCAGCGTCGACAACAACACGGCCGCCGCCATCCTTCGCTCGGTGCGGCAGGAGCAGGGTCGCACCGTGGTGATGATCAGCCACCAGCTGTCGGCGGCGGCGGCCTGTGACCGGGTGCTGGTGCTCGAAGGCGGCCGCCTGGTGCAGGAGGGGCCCCACAGCGAGCTGCTGCAGCAGGAGGGCACCTACCGGCGCCTCTGGGACCGGGAGGAGGCGGCCCGGCAGCTGCAGGCGGCCTGAGCCTGGGGGCCGGCCCGCCGGCCGCAGCTTCAACAGATGTTGAGCGGCGTCAACGACCGCCGTGGCCTGGGCTTACCTGGAATGGCCGTGGTCCACCCGCCCCTGCCACGTCCCATCCCATGGCCCCCACCCCCTTCAGCGACCGCCAGAGCTACGAGTTCCGCTGCACCCTCACCTTCGGCGACATCTACGGCCAGATCCTGATCTGGATGGGGGTCATCTTCGTCAGCCTGGCGGCGGGCCTGGCGCTGATGGGGGCGAGCCGCCCCCTGTTCGCCCTGGTGGGCGTGGGGCTGATCCTGGTGCTGTCCCTGCCGTTTCTCCTGTTCGCCTTCATCACCACCCTGCTGAACCACATCGCCCTGGTGCCGCCTCAGGAGCGTCAGGGCGGTTCCTAGGCTGGTCCCAGCGATCACGGGTCACCAGCTTGTTCGGCCTCTTCAACTCCAGGGACACGGCCTCCGGCACCGCCGCTGCGACGGGCAACGACCTGCGCCACGCCGTGCTGGGCACACCCATCGCCGCCCCCCTGGCACCCGGCCAGGCAGACGTCCTGTTCGGCTGCGGCTGTTTCTGGGGGGCCGAGAAGGGGTTCTGGCGCCTGCCGGGCGTGGTCACCACCGCCGTGGGCTACGCCGGCGGTCAGCTGCCCTCCCCCACCTACGAGCAGGTCTGCAGTGGCCGCAGCGGCCACGCCGAAGTGGTGCGGGTCGTCTGGGACACCGCGACGGTCTCCTTCGCCGACCTGCTCAAGCTGTTCTGGGAATGCCACGACCCCACCCAGGGCAACCGCCAGGGCAATGACCGCGGCAGCCAGTACCGCTCGGCCATCTTCGTCACCGATCCGGCCCTCCTGGCCCAGGCCCAGGCCAGCCGCGACGCGTACCAGGGGCTCCTGAACGCCTCGGGACGGGGCACGATCACCACGGAGATCGCCGCCGGGGTGCCGTTCCATTTCGCCGAGCCTCATCACCAGCAGTACCTGGCCAAGCCCGGCAGCCGGCCCTATTGCTCGGCCCAGCCCACGGGAATTCCCCTGGGGGCCTTCCCCGGCTCCGACTACCGCTTGCCCGCGGTTGTGTGGGAAAGCTATGACTGGTCCATTCCTCACTGCGTTCTTCGCGGTGACAATGCACCGATCGCCCTCGTCTGACCGGTTCGTCCATGGCCGTCCCGCTGCTGACCCTCGGCCTTCTGCCGTTCCTGGCCATGCAGTCGCCGTGGTGGGAGAACTACGACCTGCGCGAGCGCTACCTCTGCGGTGACCGGTCATCGGTGGTGCTGGAGCGCAACGCTTCCCAGGCTTCCCTGATCGCCCGGGGCACCCGGTCCACCCTGTTCCGGGAGGACAGCGACGCCCCCGGGCTGCGCTATCAGAACGAATCGCTGCGGGTGATCCTCCGGGGCGACGAGCTCACCCTGGAGCAGCTTCCCAGCCGCCGGGTCTGCGTGCGCACCGAGGAGGTATGAATCCCCTCCCCGACCGGGTCGTGATCCTCAGCCTGGTTGCCGCCATCGGTCTCTGTTTCGCCCTGGCCTTCTGGACGGTGCGGCTCAGTCCCGCCCGGGAGGTCCCCCTGCAGTGGCGTCAGGGCCCCAGCGCCCAGTCGCCGGCGTTCGTGTCGTGACCTCGCCGCCGGACGACCAGGACCGCACCCCTCGGCAGATGCATCCCCTGCCTCGGGGCCTGGTGGAGCTCTACGGCCTGCTGGCGGTTCTGTTCGTGCTGGTGCCGGAGTGGATGGCCGGTGGCGCTCTCAACGGCTTCCGGGATGCCCGCGAAGGCTCCGACCTGCCCTCGCCTTCGGGGGCCTGGCAGCGCCTGCCGGAGCTGCATCTGGCCACGATGGGCCTGGCCCAGCTGCGTCTGATGGGCCGGCGTCTCCGCGTCCGGGGCTATGCCGGCATGAATCGTCAGAAGCTCACCGCCCGGCTGCTGCGGCGGCTGACGCGCCGGCAACGCTGGCCCAGGCCGCTGTGATAACTTCGTTCCGCCGGGGCGTAGCGCAGCTTGGTAGCGCACCACTTTGGGGTAGTGGGGGTCGTGGGTTCAAATCCCGCCGCTCCGATTTTCCGGCCCGTTGCCTGATCGTGATGGCCTATCTTTGATCGGGACCAACGATCGATGCCCTTCAGCTGACTTGATCAGCTGATTTTTTATGGCTGCTGTTTTTTGATGGCTGCCGGCGCTCACTGGCGTGGAGCGACTTTGCGCACCGGCTCAATGGAGCCGGGTCACCACGTGGAAGCGCTTCAGCCAGAGATTGACCCGCCGGCGCAGCCGGGGGGGAACTTCCTGGGGGAGCTGCACCAGTTCCTGGGCCGCCAGGCGGTGCAGGGCCCGCACGTCCACCCGCCAGAGGGCCTCCGCTTCACGGATCAGCCGTGCCCAGGTGCGGGCGGTCTGCCAGCGCCGCACCCGCTGCAGCAGAGGCCCGGTGGCATCACCGGGGCTCGGCGGCGGCCTCGTGAGCATGGCGAACGGGGTGGGACGGATGCCACAAGGGTGGGAAGCCCAGGGCCAACCGAGTCGTATCGATCGATGGGCTTCAACGATCGAAACAAAAACGGAAGGCCCGCAGGCTCCCGCGTCCTGGGTTCAGGCGCTGCGGGCGAGCATGTCGCTGGTGTCCTGATCCCTCACCGCTTCGACCGGGAAGGGCAGGGCCTCCACCTCCCGGCGGCTGAGGCGGCGACTCCAGGCCCGCGGCACCGGGTCGTTCCAGCGGAAACCGGCCGCCTTGGCCCGGTGCCGCTCGGCGTAGGGCAGCTGGGCCCGGTAGAGATCACGGGGCTCCTGGGCCGCCTGCAGCAGGTCCTCCAGATCGCCGCAGCGCTCGAACACCTGGGCCAGGTAGATGCAGTCCGTGAGGGCCCGGTGGGCCGCCCAGACCGGCACGCCGTAGGCGAGGGCCAGATCCCGCACCGAGGGGTTGCTGCGGAGCTGGCGGGCGGCGGGCCAGCGGATGTCCTCCATCGAGCAGATCCAGGGCTTGCTCAACGCCGGCAGGGCCCCCAGACCGAACCACTGGCGATCGAAGGCGGCGTTGTGGGCCACCAGGGCATCGGCCGCCGCCACCATGGCCCGAAAACAGGCGAGGGCGTCCTGCCAGGGCTGCTCCAGCCGCGTCACCGCGGCGGGGATGCCATTGATGGCCTCGGCATCGTTGCTGCGGCACGGCATCAGAAACGACACCTGGGTGAGCACCGCCCGGTGGGGCACGTGAAACAGCACGGCTCCCACCTCGATGCACTGACCCTCGACCGCCGAAAGGCCGGTGGTTTCCGTATCGATGATCAGCAGCCGCTCCGGTGCCGAGGGCCGGGAGCGCTGGGACGCCCCCGACCAGGCCGGCAGGGCGATGGCGGTGGCCGCCGGGGCCGGTGCCGGCGGCGTTGCCGCTTCCGGCGGGGGCGGCGATGAAGTGGCAGGCGGCGGCTCCGGCGCCGGTTCGGCGGCGACGGGCTCGGCGGCGACGGGCTCGGATGGAGCCGCGCTCAGGCCCAGCAGATCGGTCTGCTGCCAGAGGCTGGGTTGCTCCTCCATCACCACGGCGCTCATGCCCACCCATCGTCGCAAGCGGGGCAAGGGGGGGTCTGCCTAGGGTCGTGCCCTGTTCCGCGCCGACCTGCCCATGGCCCCTGCCCTCGCCCCCGGTGATCCAGCCCCCGCGATCGCGCTGATGGACGCCAACGGCGTGGAGCGGCGCTGCGACCAGCGCCAGGGCAAGGCCCTGGTGCTCTTCTTTTATCCCAAGGACGACACCCCCGGCTGCACGATGGAAGCCTGCGCCTTCCGCGACAGCTATGCCGACCTCCAGGCCCTGGGTGCCGAGGTGTGGGGGGTGAGCGGGGACGATGCCGGCAGCCATCGCCGCTTCGCGACCCGCCATCAGCTGCCCTTCCCCCTGCTGGTCGACAGCGGCAACAGGCTGCGCAAGGCCTTCGGTGTTCCCAGCGTCCTCGGGCTGCTGCCCGGTCGGGTGACCTACGTGATCGATGCCGGGGGCGTGATCCGCCACGTGTTCAACAATCTGCTGGACGGACCGGCCCATCGCCGCGAAGCCCTGGCCGTCCTGCAGGGCCTCGCCACTGCCTCCGGCAACGGCTGAGATGGCCCTGTGGCAGCAGTCCGGCCCGCTCTGGTCCCTGGCGCCGGGGCGGGGGGTGCCGGAGCGGGGTGTGGTGGAGTTCATCGGCGGCAGCTACCTGGCCGCCACGCCGCAGCTGAGCTACCGGCGGCTGCTGGAAGCCCTGGCGGCCAGGGGAGCCCGCATCCTCGCCTGGAGTTACGTGCCGGGCTTCGACCATCAGAGCCAGGCCAACGAGGCCTGGCGCGCCTTCCGGCGGATCCGGGCCGATACAGGCTCCGAGCGCACCACCCCGCGGCTGCGGCTGGGCCACAGCCTGGGCTGCAAGCTGCACCTGCTGGCCCCCGACGGCGGCCGTGGCTGTGAGGCCCTTGTGGCGCTGAGCTTCAACAACTTCTCCGCCGAACGGTCGGTGCCCCTGCTGGCGGAGATGGGCCAGCAGTTCGGCTTCCGCAGCGAGTTCAGCCCCTCACCGGAGCAGACCCTGCGGCAGGTGCGTGAGTCCTACCGCCAGCCCCGCAATCTGCTGGTGCGCTTCCGCCGCGACGGCCTCGATGAAAGTCCGCCGCTGCTGGCGGCTCTCAACGCCCGGCCGGGGGATGCCAGCGAGTCGGTGGAGCTGCCCGGCGATCACCTCACCCCCGCCAGCGCCGGTGTGCGGCGCCAGCTGCTGGGGGACTGGGCCGACGATCCGGCAAGGGTGCGCCAGATCGGCCAGCTGGGCGATCGGATCGTGGCGTGGGGGCTGCCGCAGCCCCCGGGGAGGCTTCAAAACTGATGCCGATCACAACCATTCGCCACAGTTGATTGACATGGACAGCCGGATTGCACAAGTTATGTGCGTCTCTTTTTGGAACGAAACGCCATGGTCGAAGCCTTTCTCTCCGGGTGGAAACGAGCCTTCGACTATGTGGGCCGCTCCAGCCGTCCTGAGTTCTGGTGGTTCGTCCTGGCCAATGTGATTGTCAGCCTGGTGCTGGCTGTGCTCAGCAACACCGTCAATCAACTCACCTTCCTGTACGTCCTGTATTCCTTCGCGGTGATCGTGCCCAGCATCCCGCTGACGGTGCGACGCCTTCGGGATGCCGGCAAGGGCTGGGGATGGATCTTCATCGGCCTGGTGCCGATCATCGGCTTCATCTGGCAGATCGTGCTGCTGGTGCAGCCCTCGGTCCCGGCCTGAGCCCCCCCCTGCCCTCACACCCGCAGCGCGTCCAGCACCGAGCGGTCCTCCAGGGTGCTCGTGTCACCGCTCACCTCCTGGCCTGAGGCCAGCGATCGCAGGATCCGCCGCATGATCTTGCCGCTGCGGGTCTTGGGCAGGGCATCGGTGAAACGGATCACATCCGGCCGGGCGATCGGCCCGATCTCCAGGCCCACGTGGCGGCGCAGCTCCGCCTCGAGGGCCCCATCCCCCTGGATCCCCGCATCGAGGGTGACGAAGGCGACGATGCCTTCCCCCTTGAGGTCGTCGGGGCGGCCCACCACCGCGGCCTCCGCCACGGCGGGGTGGCTGACCAGGGCCGATTCGATCTCCATCGTGCCGAGCCGGTGGCCCGACACGTTGATCACGTCGTCCACCCGGCCCATCACCCAGAAGTAACCGTCGGCGTCACGGCGGGCGCCGTCACCGGCGAAGTACAGCCAGCTGCCGTCGGCGGGGCGGATGTGTTCCCAGTAGCTGCGGCGGAAGCGGTCGGGGTCGCCGTGCACGGTGCGCATCATCCCCGGCCAGGGCCGCCTGACCGCCAGATAGCCCCCCTCGCCGGTGGGCACGCTGTTGCCCTCCAGATCCACCACATCGGCGCGGATGCCCGGCAGGGCCAGGGTGGCCGATCCCGGCTTGGTGGGCGTGGCGCCGGGCAGCGGGCTGATCATCACGCCGCCTGTCTCGGTCTGCCACCAGGTGTCCACCACGGGGCAGCGATTGCCGCCGATCACCTCGCGATACCACATCCAGGCCTCCGGATTGATCGGCTCACCGACGGTGCCGAGGATCCGCAGGCTGGACATGTCGTACTGATCGGGCACCTCGCGGCCGCCCTTCATGAAGGCCCGGATGGCCGTGGGAGCGGTGTAGAAGATCGTCACCCTGTGCTTCTGGATCACCTCCCAGAACGCCCCGGGTTTGGAGGGTCGCGGGGCCCCCTCGTACATCACCGTGGTGGCGCCGTTGGAGAGCGGCCCGTAGACGATGTAGCTGTGGCCGGTGATCCAGCCCACGTCGGCGGTGCACCAGTGGATGTCCTCCTCGCGGATGTCGAAGATCCACTGGAAGGTGAGATGGGCCCAGAGGTTGTAGCCGGCGGTGGTGTGCACCACCCCCTTGGGCTTGCCGGTGGAGCCGGAGGTGTAGAGCACGAACAGCCGGTCCTCGCTCGCCATCGGCTCCGCCGGGCAGTCGGTGCCCTGGGCCGCCACGATCTCGTGCCACCAGACGTCACGGCCGGCCTCGAAGGCCGTGGCCTCGCCGGTGCGGCGCACCACCAGCACGTGCTCGACGCTGGGACAGCCCTCGTCGAGGGCCTGGTCCACCGCCGGTTTGAGGGCCACGGCCTTGTCCTTGCGGAAGCCGCCGTCGGCCGTGATCACCAGCTTCGCCTGACCGTCGATCAGCCGGTCGCGCAGGGCTTCGGCGGAGAAGCCACCGAACACCACGGAATGGGGGGCGCCGATGCGGGCACAGGCCAGCATGGCGATGGCCGCTTCCGGCACCATCGGCATGTAGAGGGCCACCAGATCCCCCTTGCCGATGCCCAGCGCGTTGAGGGCATTGGCGGCACGGCAGACCTCGGCGTGCAGCTCCCGGTAGGTGAAGGTGCGCACGTCGCCCGGTTCCCCCTCCCAGATCAGGGCGGTCTTGTCGGCGCGGGGACCGTCGAGATGGCGATCGAGGCAGTTGTAGGCGAGGTTGGTGGTGCCCCCTTCGAACCAGCGGGCGAAGGGGGGATGGCTCCAGTCCAGCACCGTGTGGAAGGGCTCGAACCAGTGCAGCTGGCGGCGGGCTTCCTCACCCCAGAACCCATCGGGATCCGCCTCGGCCCGCTCCGCCAGCTGCCGATAGGCGGCCATCGAGCCGATGCGGGCCTGGGCGGCCAGCTCCGGCGGGGGATCGAACTGGCGCTGCTCCTGAAGCACCGACTCGATGGTGGGGGTGTGGTCCTGGGTCATGGGAAGGCCTGCCGGCTGGGCTGGGGCATGGAGCATTCAACCGCAGTCCGGCGGTCGGCTCGCAGCGGAAACACGGCAGGCTGGTGATCCCCTGCCCCCGGTGCTGCCATGCCCGCCTGGTTGACGATCCTGCTGGTGATGGCGCTGGTGACCGTGGCCCTGAACCCGAGCCGGGACGAATTCGCCTGGTTCCTGCGCCTGCGGCGTCCCCGCTGGCTGAGCTTCGAGCGCTGGATCCCCCTGATCTGGATTCTGATCTACGCCTGTTTCTACGCCTCCGCCCTGATGAGCTGGACGGCCGGCGGCGGCCCACTGGTGATGCTGGGCTATCTGGTGCTGCTGGTGCTGGTGCAGAGCTACACGCTGCTGATCTGCCGCAGCCGCCGCCTCAGCTGGGGCACCGCCATCGGCTTCGCGGGCTGGGTGGCGGGGGTGGCCCTGGCGGTGGTGGTCGCGCCCCTCTCCACGACCGCCCTGGGGCTGCTGGTGCCGTTTCTGCTCTGGAGTCCCATCGGCACCTTCGTGACCTGGCGCATGCAGAAGCTCAACCGTTGAACGATCCGGGCCCTCCCGGGCGATCAGGGCTGCTCATTGCCGCTTGGCAAGTCCCGCCGGCGGCGTTAGGCAGGGAGCGAACCATCGGGATGGGGCGAGGGTCGACATGGAGGAGCAACCGATCACGCCCCACGCCGGTCCCACCGTGGATGCGGAGGGCCATCTCACCTATGTGGGGGACGATGGCCGCCGCTACGTGGTGGGCCTGCCCCCCGACATCGACGAGGCCAGCGTCGAGAAGGTGATGACCGTGCTGCGCAGCGGCAGCCAGCTGTTTCAACAGATCGAGGCCCTCTGTCACCGCTGGGTGGAGGAGGTGAGCGGCCAGGACCTGGATGCCCGCGCCGCCCTGGTGCTGCTGCTCACCACCCTGGAGACAGCCCTGGAGGATCGCTACCTGGACGGCGACCCTTCCTGATGCAGGCTGGGGGGATGTCCCTGCGCCCCGCTGCCTGCCTGTTCGACCTGGACGGACTGCTGCTGGACACTGAACCGGCCCATGCCCGTGCCTGGCAGGCGGCGTCCAGCCATTTCGGTCGCCCGTTGTCGGAGCCTGAGCTGCTGGCCCTGCGGGGCCGCCGGAGGCTCGACTGCGCCCGGCAGGTGGGTCACTGGATCGCCACCGCCGGCGGGCCCCAGCTGAGCAGCGAGGAGCTGCTGGCGGTGCGCCAGCCGATCGCCGAGGCCCTGCTGGCGGAGGCCAGGGCGATGCCCGGTGCCGAGGAGCTGGTGCGCGCCTGCCACCGCCTGGCGATTCCGGTCGCCCTCGTCACCAGCAGTTCGCAGACGGCCGTGGAGCGGAAACTGGCCCCCCACCCCTGGATGGCCCTGATCCGGGAGCGGGTCCATGGCGACGATCCGGAACTGGCCGGGGGCAAACCCGCCCCGGATCCCTTTCTGCTGGCGGCCCGGCGTCTGGGATTGGCACCCCAGGTCTGCTGGGCCTTCGAGGACTCCCAGGCCGGTGTGGCCGCCGCCCTGGCGGCCGGTTGCCAGGTCCACGTGCTGCTGCCCCCCGGGGCGGACCCCAAGGCCTACCCCAACGGCGTGCGCTGCCTGCGTTCCCTGGAGGAGGTGCGTCTGGAGACCACTCCGAATGGGGCTCAGTAGAGCCGGCTGAGCACGAACTCGGGCAGGCCCCGCAGGGCGCTGCGGGGCTCGGAGAGGGGCAGCCAGTCGATGGCTTCATGGGCCTCGCGGGCGAAGCCCTCGGCCAGGGCCCGGGAGCGGGCGATGGCATCACAGTCGCGCACCAGGGCCAGCGCCTGCTCGAGATCTCCGTCTTCGCAGAACTCACGCTCGATCAGGCCGGCGAGGGCAGGCCGCTCCTCCAGGGCATAGAGCACCGGGGCCGTGAGGTAACCGGCGGCCAGGTCGCTGGCGGCCGGCTTGCCGAGCTGCTGGTCGTTGCCGGTGAAATCGAGGATGTCATCCACCACCTGGAAGGCCAGACCCAGCTGGCGGCCGAACCGGTAGAGGGCATCCAGGCGCGGCTCGCTCAGCCCGGTGAGCACCCCGGCGGCCCTGGCGCTGTTGGCGATCAGGGAGGCGGTCTTGCAGTAGCTCTTCTCGAGGTAGGTCTCGAAGCTCTGGCCCGTGTCGTAACGGAACAGACCCTGGCGGACCTCGCCGTCGGCCAGGTCCATAATCACCCGCGACAGCAGCTTGACCACCTCGAGATCGTCGAGGTTGGCCAGGTGCCAGCTCGCCTGGGCGAAGAGAAAATCGCCGGCCAGCACCGCCACCCGGTGGTTGAAGCGGCTGTGCACGGTGGCCACCCCCCGGCGGGTTGCGGCCTCGTCGACCACGTCGTCATGGACGAGGGACGCCGTGTGGATCATCTCGGTGATCTCCGCCAGACGCCGGTGGCGCGAACTGAGCCCCCCATCGGGAGCGATGGCCCGGGAGAGCAGCAGCACGATGCCGGGTCGCAGCCGCTTACCCCCGGCGGCGAACAGATGCTCGGCGGCGGCCTGAAGGATGGGGTGGCCGGCACCGATCAGACTGCGCAGATCCGCCAGCAGGGCATCGAGGTCGGACTCCACCGGCTGGAGCAGTTCTGCAACCGTCGCCACGACACCTCCACGATGCCTGGATCCTAGGCGGCGTCCCTCAGTAGGCGCGGGTGGGGGACTGGAGGCTGACGCTGCGCACCTCCGGCCGGCTGCCCAGCCAGGCCGACGCCGCCTGGGCGAAATCGGCGGCCGATCCGGTCACGCAGAAACGGGTGCGCTGCATGGGCGGTTGCACGGATTCCTGGGTCTGCTCCACTTCCGGGGCATCGCCGAGACTGGCCAGCAGGGGCCCCAGGCGCTGGGCGGCCGCCAGGGCGGGATCCACCAGCTGCACATCCGGCGGCAGCAGCTGGGCCAGCAGGGCTCGCAGCAGGGGGTAATGGGTGCAACCCAGCACGATCGTGTCCACCCCGGCCGCCAGCAGCGGCGCCACGTATTCGATGGCGGCCTCCCTGAGGGCCGGCGCCTCGAGGTCCCCCGCTTCGATCAGGGGCACGAAGGCGGGACAGCCCACCTCCAGCACACGGGCCGAGGGCCGGCAGGCATGGATCGAACGGCGATAGGCCCCGCTGGAAGCCGTCGCCGGTGTGGCCAGCACGCCGATGTGGTCACTGGCCAGCTCGCTGGCCAGGCTGTCGATCAGCCCCACCACCGGCACCCCCGCCTCGGCCACCGCCACATCGAAGGCGAGGGCATTGGAGGTGTTGCAGGCCATCACCAGCACCCCCACCCCCTGCAGCTTGAGCCAGTGCACCACTTCCGAGGCGATGGCGCGGATCTCCTCGGTGGAGCGCTGGCCGTAGGGCACCCGGGCCGTGTCCCCCAGGTAGAGGCAGGGGGAATGGGGGTAGAGGGCATGAACCTGGCGCAGCACCGTCAGCCCTCCGAGGCCGCTGTCGAACAGGCCGACGAGCAGGCTCAAGAGGCCCCCTGGAGGTAGTTGAGGATTCCGGCGGTCACGGCCTGGGCCAGGCGGCGCCGGAAGTTGGGGCTGGCCAGGCGCGGCGCATCGATGCGACCGGTGACGAATCCCATTTCGGTGAGCACGGCCGGCATGGTGGTGCGGCGGATGACGAAGAAGCGGCCCGGGCGGGCGCCGCGATCGGGGGTGCCCGGGGAGATCGCCATGATCTCGGCCTGGACGCTCCGGGCCAGCCGCAGGGAATTACCAGCCTGGAAATAGAAGGTCTCGACGCCGTTCACGTCGGGGCGGTCCATGCTCAGGGCATTGGCATGCAGGCTGACGAAGACATCCGCATTGCTGTTGTTGGCGAGGGAGACCCTTGGCGGCAGGTCGACGTCCACCTCGGAGGTGCGGGTCATCAGCACCTGAACGCCGCGGGCCTGGAGCAGCTGGGCCACCTGGAGGGACACATCCAGCACCACATCCGTCTCCCGCAGACCGCCGATGCCGACGGCCCCGGGGTCGGGACCGCCGTGACCAGGGTCGAGCACCACCCGGAAGCGGCCCCGCGGCACCACCGGCAGCCCATCGGGCGACAGGGGACGGTTCGAGGTGGTGCGGCCGGTGCCGCCGTAGTCGGGGGGACGGGAAGCGGTCCAGCGGGAGGGGCTCCAGCTGGAGGGGGTGGCCTCCATGTCGCCTTCGCCGGCGCTGCGCAGAAAACCGCTCAGGGGCAGCCCGGCCAGGGTCATGCGCCAGCGGTCACGGGAAACCCCCACCAGCCGGAGCTGGCGCGGGTCGACGCGGGTGCCCGGGCGGAACTCGATCACCAGCCGGGTGGTGCCGGGGTCGGGGCGGCCGATGCGCACCTCCTGCACCAGGCCGCCCACCGGAACCGAGCGACTGCGCTGGGGCGCCCCCGGCAGGTCCACCCAGATGCGCGGGCCGGTGGCTCCGGCTCCCTCCTCGAAGAAAGCCTGGAGCTTCACCCCGGGGGCGGTGCGCAGCTCCAGGATCCCGTCGCGGCTGAGGCGCCAGGCGGACAGGGCGCTGGCGGCCTGGGCCGGCAGGTCCCCCAGGAGCAGGGGCAGGGCCAGCAGCCAGGCGAATCGTTTCACTCCACGCGTCATGGGCCCTCAGAACAGGGCCGGATGGCGGTGCTGAAGGCTGGGCATCTGGGCCCGGACCCTCTGGAGATGGGCGGTGTTCACCGGTGCCATCGCCAGGCCCGGTTCCACCCCGGCATCCGCCATCACGGTGCCCCAGGGATCGATCAGCAGGGCATGGCCATGGGTCTGGCGGCGGCCGTAATGGAGCCCGGTCTGGGCCGGGGCCAGCACGTAGGCCGTGTTCTCGATCGCCCTGGCCTGGAGCAGCACCTGCCAATGGTCCTTGCCGGTGTAGGCCGTGAAGGCCGCCGGAATCATGATCAGTTCCGCCCCCGATCCGGCCAGCTGGCGGTAAAGCTCGGGGAAGCGGACGTCGTAGCAGATGGACAGACCGATGCGGCAGAGGCCCGGCACGTCGACCACCGGCGGCAGATCGTGGCCGGGGCGCACCGTGGCCGATTCCCGGTAGGTGATGCCGTCGGGCAGATCCACGTCGAAGAGATGGATCTTGTCGTAACGGGCCAGCAGCTGGCCCTCCCGCCCCACCAGTTCGGAGCGGTTGAAGGTCTGGCCGTCACCGGCGGGCACAGGGAAACCACCCCCGAGCAGGGTCACCTGGTAGCGCCGCGCCATGGTCACCAGGAAGCGGCTGCAGCGATCGGCCAGGGTGGGGGCCAGCTCCAACCGGCGGGCGTCCTCCCCCATGAAGGCGAAATTCTCCGGCAGTCCCACCAGGTCGGCACCCCGGCGGACCGCCAGTTCGATCAGCTCCTCGGCGGCGGCGAAGTTGACCTCCGGATCGGGTGTGCTGGTGAGTTGCAGCGCCGCTGCCAGAAAACTGCTCACCGCCGGACCGCTCAAGACCGGCGAATCGTAAGGGAGCTGCCAAGGGGGGCAATGGCCGCTCAGCTGGCCCGCAGCACCCCCGGTTCCACCTGGATCGGCACGATCTCGAGGCTGTCCACGGCCGCACAGCAGGCGAAGTCGGCGTCGTGGTTGCCGAGGCCGATCAGGCGCTGGCCATGGCTGGCGCTGCGCAGGCAGGTTTCGGTGTCGTGGCGCCATTGCTGCCACAGGGCCAGGGCCGCCAGCATCTCGTCGTTGCCGCAGCGCACGCCCTGGTGGGGGGCCACCGCCAGCTCGATGGCCGCCGAGGCCACCGCCCCTGCCGCCAGGCTGTCCTCGAGGGAGTAGGCCCCCTCCCAGCCGCTGCCGACGATCCACACCTGCCGCGCCTCCTGCTGGATCAGGCGCCTGGCCACGGCGGTGCGGTTGGGCAGGGCGGCGGTCATCAGCAGCGGCACCGCCCGCACACGGTCGAGGGAGCGGGTGCCGTTGGTGGTGCTCAGGAAGATGCGCTTGCCGCCCACCCGCTCCGGGGTCACCGCCAGGGGGGAATTGCCGAGGTCGTAGCCCTCCACCGTCTTGCCCCCCCGTTCCCCGGCCCGCAGGCGCCGGGCCACCGGCCAGCCGGAAGCGGCCGCTTCGAGGCTGTCGAGATCGGCGAAGGCCTGGATCGCCTCGGCACCGTTCTGCAGCGACCAGGCGATGGTGGTGGTGGCCCGCAGCACGTCGATGACCACGGCGGCATCGGGACCGCCCTCATCGACGGGCCGCAGGGCCGGCACCGCTTCCGAGGTATGGAAATAGGAGAGCTGCACGGAACACGAACGCTTCGGGGGTGCGTCACAGTAGGCAGCGGCTTGACCGATGGGGACGACGTGGGGACGGTGGCGGTGCAGGGAGTGGTCGGGCGCCAGCGCAACCTTCGCGACTTCCTGGCCCTGCTGGAGACGCGCGGCCAGCTCAGGCGCATCACCGCCCCGGTGGATCCGGATCTGGAGCTGGCGGCGATCGCCGATCGGGTGCTGGCCCTGGGGGGACCCGCCCTGCTGTTCGAGAACGTGGTCGGCTCGCCCATGCCGGTGGCGGTGAACCTGATGGGCACCGTGGAGCGGGTGCTGTGGAGCATGGGCATGGAGCGGCCCGAGGAGCTCGAGGCGCTCGGCGAGCGCCTGGCCCTGTTGCAGCAACCCCGGCCCCCCAAGGGGCTCAAGGAGGTGATGAAGTTCGGGGGCGTGTTCTGGGACCTGGTTCGGGCCCGGCCCGATCTGGATCTCACCCCCCCCTGCCACCAGCAGGTGTTCAAAGGCGACCAGGTGAACCTGGAGCAGCTGCCGCTGCTGCGCCCCTGGCCCGGCGATGCCGGCGGTGTCATCACCCTGGGGCTGGTGATCACCAAGGATCCGGAGACCGGAGTTCCCAACGTGGGGGTCTACCGGCTGCAGCGGCAGTCGATCAACACGGCCACTGTCCACTGGCTGAGCGTGCGGGGCGGGGCCCGGCATCTGCGCAAGGCGGCGGCCCTGGGCCGCCAGCTGGAGGTGGCGGTGGCCATCGGCGTGCATCCGCTGCTGGTGATGGCGGCGGCCACGCCGATCCCGGTGCAGCTGAGCGAGTGGCTGTTCGCCGGGCTCTACGCCGGTGAAGGGGTGCGGCTGGCGAAATGCAAGACCCTGGATCTGGAGGTGCCCTCCCACAGCGAGGTGGTGCTCGAAGGAACCATCACCCCCGGCGAATTGCTGCCCGATGGCCCCTGCGGCGACCACATGGGCTTCTACGGCGGCGAGGAGGACTCGCCCCTGGTGCGTTTCCACTGCGTCACCCAGCGCCGCAACCCGATCTTCCTGACCACCTTCAGCGGCCGGCCCCCCAAGGAGGAGGCGATGCTGGCGATCGCCCTGAACCGGATCTACACCCCGATCCTGCGCCAGCAGATCCCGGAGATCGTTGATTTCTTCCTGCCGATGGAGGGCCTCAGCTACAAGCTGGCCGTGATCGCCATCGACAAGGCCTACCCGGGCCAGGCCAAGCGGGCGGCGATGGCCTTCTGGAGCGCCCTGCCCCAGTTCACCTACACCAAGTTCGTGGTGGTGGTTGATAAATCGATCGCCATCCGCGATCCGCGCCAGGTGATCTGGGCGATCAGCGCCCAGGTGGACCCCCAGCGCGACCTGTTCGTGCTGGAGGACACCCCCTTCGATTCGCTCGACTTCGCCAGCGAGCGGCTGGGGCTGGGGGGACGGCTGGCGATCGATGCCACCACCAAGATCGGCCCGGAGAAACGGCACGACTGGGGCGAGGCCCTGGGCCGGGATGCCGCCCTGGAGGCCCGGGTGGACGCGCGCTGGAGCGAACTGGGACTCGACGACCTCGGGGCTGGCGAACCGGATCCGGCGCTGTTCGGATACACCCTGGAACACGTGCTGGAGCGTCTCGCCGCGGGCCGCTGATGCTGCAGCGCACCGGCATCTACGCCCTCAGGGCCCTGCTGGAACTGGCGATGGCGCCGCCGCGCTGGCAATCGGTCTCGGTCCTGGCCGAAGCCCAGGACCTGCCGGCCCCGATGCTGGAGCAGCTGATGCTCAAGCTGCGCCGCGCCGGCCTGGTGGAGGCCCGCCGGGGGCGCCAGGGGGGCTATCGCCTGGTGCGCCGGCCCGCCGACCTGCCCCTGGCGGCGATCCTGGCGGCCGTGGAGTCTCCGCCCGGCGCGCCCCTCGCCCCACCCGCGGCCGGAGCGGAATCGCTCCCCAGCGACAAGGTGACCCGGGTGCTGGACCGCCGTCTGCTGCAGGCCCTGGAACGGGAGCTGGAGAGCCTGACCCTGGAGGACCTGCTGTTCGATCTGCGCAGCGCCACGGCCGCCCAGAGCGATGGCGGGGGCCTGCTGCTGGGCTGAGGCCCCGGCGGTCCTACCTACGCTGGATCCATGGTTCCCGTCCCCTCCCAGCCCGATCCCACCGGCCCCCTGCTGGAGGAGATCCTGGTGCCGCTGCTCCAGGACTACGCCGAGTCCTTCGATCGCGGACTGGTGCTGCTCGATCACTGCCCGGAGGCGGTGATGGCCGCCGCCGCGCAGGACCAGCTGCGGGAACGGCTGGAGGAGGCACGCCGCTCCCTGGCGGCGGCGCGGGCCCTGCGGGCCGCCGCCCCCAGCCCGATGGGCCTGGCCATGGAGACGATCACCGTCTGGCACCGGCTGGTGGTGGAGGTCTGGAGCCTCTCGGCCCGGCTGCGGGCGGCCGGCATCCGTCCCTGAGACGGTCGCTCCATAGGATCGCTCCAGTTGGCGCAACAGCTCTTGTCCTCCACCGCGAGTGTCGATGCGAGCGTTGCCATCCGCCCGTCACCCCTGGAGCTTCCGGCCGGCGGCAGCCTGCGGGGGAACGTGAAGGTCCCGGGCGACAAGTCGATCTCCCACCGGTCCCTGCTGTTCGGGGCCATCGCCGAAGGCACGACCCGCATCGAAGGGCTGCTGCCGGCCGAAGACCCCCTCAGCACCGCCGCCTGTCTGCGGGCCATGGGGGTAACGGTTTCGGCCATCGCCGCCGGCCAGACGGTGACCGTGGAGGGGGTGGGCCTCGACGGGCTGCAGGAACCCGCCGACGTGCTCGACTGCGGCAATTCCGGCACCACCATGCGGCTGATGCTGGGGTTGCTGGCCGGGCGCGCCGGGCGCCACTTCGTGCTCACGGGCGATGCCTCCCTGCGTTCCCGGCCGATGGGTCGGGTGGGCGTTCCCCTGGCCCAGATGGGGGCCCGCATCCAGGGGCGCGACAACGGCAACCTGGCTCCCCTGGCCGTGCAGGGCCAGAACCTCCACGGCGGCGTGATCACCACACCGGTGGCCTCGGCCCAGGTGAAGAGCGCCCTGCTGCTGGCCGCCCTGACGGCGAACGGGCCCACCACCGTGATCGAACCGGCCCCCACCCGCGACCACAGCGAGCGGATGCTGCGGGCCTTCGGCGCCGACCTGGAGGTGGGAGGTGACCAGGGGCGGTTCATCACCGTCCGGCCCGGGCAGGCCCTGCGGGGCCAGTCGGTGGTGGTGCCCGGCGACATCAGTTCCGCCGCTTTCTGGCTCGTGGCGGCGGCCATCACCCCGGGGGCCGAGCTCACGGTGGAGAACGTGGGGCTCAACCCCAGCCGCACCGGCATCCTCGATGTGCTCCAGCAGATGGGTGCGCGCCTCACCGTGCGCAACGCCCGGGATGTGGCCGGAGAGCCGGTGGGGGACCTGCAGGTGAGCCACGGACCCCTGCGGGCCTTTTCGATCAGCCACGACCTGATCCCCCGGCTGGTGGATGAGATCCCCGTGCTGGCGGTGGCGGCCTGCTGTGCCGAAGGGGTCAGCCGCATCAGCGACGCGGCGGAGCTGCGGGTGAAGGAGACCGACCGCCTGGCGGTGATGGCCCGCCAGCTCGGTGCCATGGGCGCCCGGCTCGAGGAGCATCCCGACGGCCTCACCATCGAAGGGGTCACGCCGCTGCACGGGGCCGAGGTGGACAGCGAAACCGACCACCGGGTGGCCATGAGCCTGGCGGTGGCCTCCCTGGTGGCCCGGGGCGGCACCCGGCTGCACCGGGCGGAGGCGGCCGCCGTGTCCTATCCGGACTTCTGGGATGATCTGGCCCGCCTGCGCCACTGAGCCGGCCCCGTCCGGCCCGGCCGACGACGCGCTGCCGTTGCTGCTGCCGCGGCGCGGCGCCGACGGCAGCTTCAGCCTCTTCAACCCGTCGGTGGGGGAGGGCTTCCACAGTGCCGAGGGGGCCCTGCGGGAGGCACGGGAGAAATTCATCGCGCCGGCGGCGCTGGAGCGGTTCGCGGCGGGGCGCCCCCTGGTGGTGCTCGAGGTGGCCGTCGGCACCGGCACCAACACGGCGTGCCTGATCCAGGCCTGCCAGGCGGCTGGCCTGGCGCTCGACTGGAGGGGCCTGGAGCTGGATCACCGTCCCCTGGCGCTGGCCCTCGCCGACCCCGGCTTCCGGCGGCAATGGCCGGGCGACGTCATCCGCACCCTGGCCCGGCTCGGCGGCAGCGACCGGCTGCTGCTCGGGGATGCCCGCCAGCGTCTGCCGGAGCTGCTGGGCCAGCTGGAGGGGCGCTGCGACCTGGTGCTGCTCGATGCCTTCTCACCGCGGCGCTGCCCCCAGCTCTGGACCCACGACCTGCTGGCCCGGCTGATGCGGCTGCTGGAGCCTGACGGCCGCCTGATCACCTACAGCTCGGCGGCGGCGGTGCGTCGTTCGCTGCTGGATCTGGGGCTGCAACTGGCGGCGATCCGGCCGGCCCCCGGCAGCGGGCTCTGGAGCGCCGGCACCGTGGCTGGTGTCCGCCCGCTGGCTCCCCACCCCAGCCTGCGGTCCCTGGGGGTGATGGAGATCGAGCACCTGGCCACCCGGGCCGCGGAACCCTACCGGGATCCCAGCGGCACGGCCGGGGCTGCCACGATCTTGGAGGCGCGCCAGCGGGCCCAGGCCTTGAGTGGGGCCGAGCCCGCCAGTGGCTGGGCACGCCGCTGGCAGGACCCGGCGAGCGGGACCCCCCGCCGGGGGCTGGGCCGCCCCTGGGAGCACCGGTAGATTCCCGGCCAGAAGCTCCCGAACCGCCCATGCTCGCCGTTGCCGTCCTGGCCGCTGGGAAAGGGACCCGCATGAAGAGCGACCTCCCCAAGGTGCTCCAGCCCCTGGCGGGCGCGACCCTGGTGGAACGGGTGCTGGGCAGTTGCCGGCTGCTCAGCCCCGAGCGCCAGCTGCTGGTGGTGGGCCACCAGGCCGAGCGGGTGGAGCGGACCCTGGGGGGCATCGCCGGGCTGGAATTCGTGCTGCAGCAGCCCCAGAACGGCACCGGCGATGCCGTGCAGCAACTGCTGGAGCCCCTGGCGGGCTTCGAAGGCGAACTGCTGGTGCTCAATGGCGATGTGCCGCTGCTGCGGCCGGAAACCCTCGAACAGCTGCTGCTGACCCACCGCAGCAGCGGCGCCGCCGTGACCCTGCTGAGCGCCCGCCTGGCCGACCCCAGCGGCTACGGGCGGGTGTTCGCCGATGACGCCGGCCAGGTGAGCGGCATCATCGAGGACCGCGACTGTGATGCCGGCCAGCGCACCAACACCCTCACCAATGCGGGGATCTACTGCTTCGACTGGCCGAAGCTGGCGGCGGTGCTGCCCCGGCTCTCCACCGACAACGACCAGGGGGAGCTTTACCTCACCGACACCGTGGCCCTGCTGCAGCCGGCCATGCACCTGGAGGTGGCCGACGCCGATGAGGTGGCCGGGATCAACGACCGCCTGCAGCTGGCCCACTGCGAGGGGGTGCTGCAGGAGCGACTGCGGCGCCACTGGATGGCCCAGGGGGTGAGCTTCACCGATCCGGCCAGCTGCACCCTGAGTGAGGGCACCAGCTTCGGCCGCGACGTGCTTGTGGAGCCCCAGTGCCATTTCCGCGGCACCACCAGCATCGGCGACGGCTGCCGGATCGGCCCGGGCTGCCTGATCGAGAACAGCCATCTGCAGCGTGATGTGGAGGTGCTCCACTCGGTGCTGCGCGACAGCACGGTGGACGCAGGCTGCGTCATCGGCCCCTTCGCCCAGCTGCGCACCGGCAGCCGCGTGTCAGCCGACTGCCGCATCGGCAATTTCGTGGAGGTGAAGAACAGCGTGCTCGGCAGCGGCTGCAAGGCGAACCACCTCAGCTACATCGGTGATGCCGAACTGGGCGACGATGTGAACATCGGCGCCGGCACCATCACGGCCAACTTCGATGGCAAGCGCAAGCACCGCACCGTGATCGGCAGCGGCAGCAAGACCGGCGCCAATTCGGTGCTGGTGGCCCCGATCACCCTGGGGCATGGGGTGACGGTGGGGGCCGGCTCCACCCTCACCAGGGACGTGCCCGCGGGCGCCCTGGCCCTGGGTCGGGCCCGCCAGGTGGTCAAGGAGAACTGGCGCGGCATCTCCGGGGTGGTGCCCCTGCCCCGCTGAGGAGGCCGGCGCCGCTGGGTTACCTGGGGTTGATCTTCATGATCCTGGCCTAGTCTCGTGGCTGGAAGATCTCCTCAGGATCCCATGGCCGCCAATCCCGTCATCTGGTTCGAGCTCTACGTCAACGACATGGAGCGGGCCCGGGCGTTCTACGAAACGGTGCTCCAGGTGAGCCTGGAGAAGATGCCCAACGTGGACATGGAGTACTGGGCCTTCCCGATGCAGGGGGATCAGGTGGGCGCCGGCGGAGCCCTTGCAAAAATGGAAGGGATGGCACCGGGAGGCTCCGGCACCCTGATCTATTTCAGCTGCGCCGACTGCGCCGTCGAGGAGAGCCGGGTCGCCGGCGCCGGCGGAACCGTCGTGCGACCCAAGATGTCGATCCAGCCCTACGGCTTCATGAGCATCGTGGTGGACACCGAAGGCAACACCATCGGTCTGCATTCCCAGGCCTGAACCTCAGCGGCCCCGGCGCCAGCTGTGAAAGCGCTCCAGCAGCGCCAGGGTGCGCTGGGGCGCATGGTCCTTCTTCCACTGGCCGGCGACGTACTTGTTGGCTTCCGCCAAAGTGGGGTAGGCGTGGATGGTGCCGAGCACCTTGCCCAGGCCCAGCTTCCACTTCATCGCCAGCACGAATTCCGCCAGCAGCTCACCGGCCTGCTCCGCCACGATCGTGACCCCCAGGATCCGATCGCTCCCCCGTGCCGTGATCACCTTCACAAAGCCGCGCTCGGCGTCCTCCACGATCGCCCGGTCCAGCTCGGCCAGGGCGTAGCGGGTGACCTCATGGGGCACCCCCTGGCGGCCGGCCTCGGTTTCGGTCAGTCCGACACTGGCCACCTCCGGATCGGTGAAGGTGGTGCGCGGGATCACCCGGGTGTCGACGGCGAAGCGCACCGGGTCGAACAGACCATTCACGGCGGCATACCAGGCCTGATGGGCGGCGGTGTGGGTGAACTGCCACGGTCCGGCCACGTCGCCGGCGGCCAGGATGTTGGGGAAGAGGGTCTGGAGGTGGGCCGAGGTGTCGATGGTGCGGCCGGTGGGAACGCCCAGTGCCTCGAGGCCGAAGCCCTCCAGCCGGGCCTGGCGACCGACGGCGCAGAGCAGTTCGTCGGCGACCACCACAGAGCTGCCGGCAGGTTCGCCGCCGTCGCCCTGGCCACCCCCCGCGCCGTAATGCACCCTTACGCCGCCGGCCGCTCCGGGCTCAAGGCGTTCCACCTGGCAGTCCAGCACCACGTGGACCCCGGCCTCGCGCAGCACGTCGAGCACCAGCTCTCCCACCTCCGGATCCTCCCGGGGCAGCAGCCGCCCGTTGCGTTGCAGCAGGGTGACGGACAGGCCCAGCTGGGCGAGGGCCTGGGCCAGTTCGCAGCCGATGGGCCCGCCGCCCAGCACCACCAGGCTGGGGCGGGCCAGGGGGTGATCGGCCAGGGCGTCCCAGATGGTCTCGCTGGTGAGGACCCGCACGGTCTCGATGCCGGGCAGGGGCGGAAGGATGGGGCGGGCACCGGTGGCCAGCACGATGGCGCGGCCGGTGAGCACCTGCTCGCGGCCCTCCCTATCGGTGATCGCCACCGACCAGGGACTGAGCAGCCGGGCATGCCCGAGCCGCACATCCACCCCGAGGGAGCGGTAACGCTCGACGCTGTCGTGGGGGGCGATCGCCGCCACCTTGGCGCGCACCCGCTGCAGCACCCGCCGCAGATCCACCCCGGGGTCGTGGGCGGTGAGTCCGTAGCGCTCGCCGTGGCGCATCCGGGCCGCCAGTCGGGCGGTGCTGATCAGGGCCTTGCTGGGCACGCAGCCCGTGTTGAGACAGTCGCCACCCATGCGGGCCGCCTCGATCAGGGTCACCCGCGCCCGCACCGTGGTGGCGATGTAGGCGGTGACGAGGCCAGCGGCTCCGGCCCCGATCACGATCAGGTTGCGATCGAAGCGCCGGGGACGGGGCCAGGGCCTGTAGAGGCGCCAGAGACGCCAGCGGTCGAGCAGCAGACGGGCGATCCAGGGCACCAGCCCCAGCAGGGCGAAGGACCCCAGCAGGGCGGGGGAAAGGATCCCCCTCAGGCTGCTGAGCCCGGCCAGCTGGGTACCCGCGTTCACATACACGACGGTGGCCGGCAGCATGCCCAGCTGACTCACCAGCGCGTAACGCCATAGCGGCATGGGGGTGAGCCCCATCAGCAGGTTGACCAGGACGAAGGGGAACACGGGCACCAGCCGCAGGCTGAGCAGATAGGCGGCCCCATCACGGCGCACGCCGGCTTCGATCGGCGCCAGACGGGCGCCGAAACGGCGCCGCACCGGCTCGCGCAGCAGGGTGCGGGCCAGCAGAAAGGCGAGGCTGGCGCCGAGGGTGGACGCCAGCGACACCAGCACGCTGCCCCAGAGCAGCCCGAAGATGGCGCCACCAGCCAGGGTGAGCACGGTGGCGCCCGGCAGGGACAGCCCGGTCACCAGCACGTACACCAGGCCGTACCCCGCGGCGGTCGCCAGCGGTGCCGCCTGCTGCCAGGCCAGCAGCTGGTCGCGGGAGGCCTGCAGGGCCGCCAGATTCAGGTGCTGCTGCCATCCCAGGCCGAAGAACAGGCCCACCCCGCCGAGCAGCAGGACAACGGCGAGGATCCGGCCCAGCGGAGCGCCCGGGGTGGCCTCACGCGAGGGAGAGGTCATGGCTGGCGGCTCCAGGGGCAGGGGGGTCACCGGGCGGACCAGGCCGTCAGATGAAGGACTGCCGCGCTGGACGGTGGGCCGCCATTCTCCCGTGCGGGACCTGCCGATCGGGCCAGTCCATCGATCACCAGGACATCCGCTTCGGGCCAGAGGTGCAGCTGGTGCATCGTTCAGCCGGGTTCCCTTCCCGAGCGCCTCAGCTCGCTCGCCGGCGGCTGTTGGATCACCGGAGCGGCGGCCGCCAGGATCTCGGCGCGATCCCCTGAGAGGGGTGGGTAGATCCGCTGGCCGTTGATCAGCCGTTTGGTGCGTTTGGCGGCGGCGCCGGTGGCCACCACCTGGCGGTCCCAGCCCTCGGTGTGCAGTGCCCCCCAGAGACCCAGATCGAGGATCGTGGCGTACCAGTCGATGTGCAGGGGCAACAGCGGCAGCCCCAGCAGATCAAGGACCACGTTGTGGCCGGCGAAACGGCCCATCGGCCGGCTGTGCTGGCAGGACATGACCGAATCGTGGCTGCCGTCCACGCGGGCGCAGGCCCCATCGCCGGCGGCGAAGACGTGGGCCACGCCCTCCACCCGCAGGAACCGGTCGACCGGCAGCCGCCCGAGGCCGTCACGGGGGACGGGGAACGCGGCGGTGAGCGGGCTGGCCCCCATGCCGGCGCACCAGATCACCGTCTGGGCCGCCAGCGTCTCGCCGGAGGCGAAGCGGACCCCCGTCGCCTCCACCGCCGCCACCTGCACCCCCTCGCGCCGCTCCACACCGAGGGCCGCCAGGGCTTCCTCGATCACCGGCCCGGCGCTGGCCCCCAGGGCGGAGCCGACCCGGGGATGGTGATCGGCCAGCACGACCCGCACCGGTTCCGACGATCCAGCGCGTTCCTGAATCACCCGCAGCCGGGCGGGCAGCTCGCAGGCGGTTTCGATCCCGGTCAGGCCGGCCCCCACCACCACGGCGGTGAAGCGCCCGGGCCCGTCGGGCCGTATCGCCAGCGCCTGCAGGTGCTGCTCGAGCCTGGCGGCGGCGGCGAAGGTGTCCACGTCGAAGGTGTGGAGATCGAGGCCCGGCAGGGGAGGCCGCAGCAACTGGCTGCCGAGGGCGAACACCAGGCGGTCGTAATCCAGGCGCTGGTCGCCCCCTGGAGTGCGGACGGTCACCACCTGGGCCAGCGGGTCGATGGCGATGACCTCCCCCTCGAGGCGGCGCACCCCGGCGGGCTGGAGCACGGCCTCCAGGGGCACCCGGGCGGCGCTCAGGTCCGGCTCGTAGTTCCGCACCCGGATGGCGTGGAAGGGGTCACGGTTGACCAGGAGCACCTCGATGGCCCCCGGGTTGATCTGACGTTGATCCAGCTGGCGCGCGGCCCCGAGGGCGCTCCAGAGCCCGGCGAAACCGCCCCCGAGGACCAGGATTCGCTGGGCAGCCATGGCGGCTTCGGGCCACACGGTCCCATCTTCTCAACAGGCCCCGGGTTGCAGCAGCCGGCCGATCCCCCGGCGGGCCTGGGACAACCGGACCTCGCCCCGGCGGCCGATCGCCACACAGACCAGCTCGCCGACCTGACCGTTGGTGATGTAGCCGTCGGCCGCCCGCACCCGCTGACCATCCGCCAACAGGCCCCGCACCTCGAAGTGGGCGTCGTGCCGGATCGTGAAGGGCTTGGTGCGGCTCACGCCCGACAGCAGCCGACCGAAGTCCAGGGTCTGCCAGGGCAGCACCACGTCGAGCGTTTCCAGGGTCTGTCCGCTGCTGTTCACGACAGTGAGCGTATGGGCGGTGAGCCGCTGGACGGCCGCCAGGCCGGCGAGCGCCAACAACGCCAGCCCCGACAGGGCCAGAAAGGCCTTCCGCCGCTGCCGCCGCTTCGATCCGGACCCGCCGTTCACCTACGGGCCGCCGCCGCGCGGTTCCACCACCACGGCGGTGCCGTAACAGAGCACCTCGGTGGCGGCGGCACTGCCCCCCTGCACCTCCGAACCGTCGTAGCGGGTGCCCACGATGGCGTTGGCTCCCAGGGCCCTGGCGTGGTCGATCATCTGCTCGTAGGCCTGTTCCCTGGCCTGCTCACACATCTCGGTGTAGGCGCCGATCCTGCCGCCCACGATCTGCTTGAGACCCCCCAGCAGTCCCTGCACCAGGGTGGGCGATCGCACCACGATGCCCCGCACCAGGCCCCGGTAGGCGGTGATGTCGTAGCCCTCGATCGTGAAGGTGGTGGTCACGAACACGGGTCTGACCATGGGCGGAGGGCAGCGGTGGCCCCCCATGCTGAGGCCGGGTGCAACCCCGCTCAGGAGGTCGCCTCCAGGGCGGGCACCAGCGCCTGCTCCAGCACCGGCAGCATCCGCTCGAGCGCCACGCCCCGGCTGGCCTTGAGCAGCACCCGATCCCCCGGCGCCAGCCAGCCCAGCAGCACCCGGGCGGCCTGCTCCGGGCTGTCCACCCGCTGCAGCCGCCCCAGTCCGGCGGCGGCCTGCTCCATGGCCGGCCCCTCCGGGCCCGTTGCCACGATCAGCAGGCCGTCAATCCCCAGTTGGCGACAGCGCGTCGCCACCGCGCCGTGGAGCTCCAGGCTGCGCTCGCCCAGCTCCAGCATCGTGCCGAGCACGGCGAAGCAGCGCCCACCGGTTGCGGGGGCCGTCGCTGCCGGGGTGCCGGCAGCGAGCAAATCGAGGGCCGCCAGCACCGCCTCCGGGGAGGCGTTGTAGGTCTCGTCGAGCAGCTCCACCCCCCCCAGGCTCAGGCGCCGGGCCCGGCCCCCGGGCAGATCCACGGCCAGATCCGCCATGGCCGCCATCGGTACCCCCAGCTCCCGGGCCACCGCCACGGCCAGCAGCAGATTGCGGGCGTTGTGGCGGCCCGCCAGGGGCAGCCGCAGGCTGGAGCCGTCCGCCAGGGTGAGCTGGTCGCCGTCGAGGCGGCCCACCAGATCGGCCGCCGGCGTGCCCGCGGGAAAGCCCGACGTTTCGTCCTCCAGGGCGACCCGCCGCACCCGGCCGCTCCACACCGCTGCCAGGGACGCCTCCAGCAGCGGATCGCCGGCCGGCACCACCAGCACGCCGTCGGGGCCCAGGCCGGCGGTGATCTCGCACTTGGCCTGACCGATGGCCGCCCGGCTGCCCAGCCGCCCGATGTGGGCCGTGCCGATGTTGGTGATCACCGCCACGTCCGGTTCAGCGCAGCGGGTGAGCCGCTCGATCTCCCCCAGCCCCCGCATCCCCATCTCCACCACCAGGGCCGCCGTGCCCGGCCCCGCCTTCAGCAGGGTGAGGGGAGCCCCCACATCGTTGTTCTCGTTGCCGCTGCTGGCCACCACCGTCCCCAGGGGAGCCAGGGCCGCCCGGATCAGTTCGCGGGTGGTGGTCTTGCCCGCCGATCCCGTCACCGCCACCACGGGCGCCGCCAGGGTGCGTCGCCAGAGCCGGCCCAGCTGCTGGTAGGCGATCAGGGTGTCGTCCACCAGCCAGATGGGCCGTCCGGAGCGGCGGGCCAGCGCCGCCGCCGCCGCTGCCTCCGGACGATCCCGTTGCACCAGGGCCGCCGCCGCCCCGGCCGCCAGGGCGGCGTCCAGGAAGCGATGGCCATCAAAGCGCTCCCCCACCAGGGGCACGAACAGGGCGCCGGCCAGGTCGGCGCGGCTGTCGGTGCTCACCCGCTCCAGCACGTGCGGCAGGGCGGCGGCGGGCGCGGCCAGGGGCTCGCCCCAGAGCTGGCGCAGGGCATCGAAGGGCAGCCGGATCAAAGGGGTGCTCCTGGGTCGAGCAGGATCATGCCGGAACCCACCAGGGCCCCCCGGGCCAGCAACCGCTGCTGGCTGTCCACCAGCTCCAGCCGGCCGTAGCCCAGGGCCTGGGCCCGCCGTTGCCAGAGCTCCGCCCAGCGGCGCCTGGTGGGCTCCCCCAGCGCCGCAAAGCCCGGGACCGTGGTGAGCACCAGGCGGGATTCGGCCGGTTCCGGGTGGGCCGAAGCGATCAGATGCTCGGGATCGTCCTCGGCCAGCAGGGCCAGCAGGGGATCGAGCTCCAGCGGCGGCGGTGGCTCAGGTTCGGGGTCGGGCGGGGGCTCGGCCACGGTTGGGGCTGAAGAGGCGGAGGCGCCTTCCTCCCACGGGGCCGCCACCGGCGGGGGAGCGCCGGGTGCCGGGGCCGCCACCGGCGCGGCCGGCGTGGTCGGCTCCGTTGCCGCGGAGGAGGCCAGCCCTCGCCACACCAGCAGCGGTCCGGCCGTCAGCAGAGCGAGCAGGGCCCCCAGCATCAGGGGCCAGAACAGGGGGGCCAGAGCCACCGGCCAGAAGCCCGGCACCGAGAGATCCCCCTCGGCATTACGGCGCCAGAGCTCGCGGAGCTTCAGCCGCAGGCTGGCCAGCACCGCCCGCAGGGCCCGCCGCAGCTGGCCCCAGGGACTGGCGTACGGAACCGGGAGATCAGGAGATGGCGGGGCCGGCTCAACCATCGGCAGGGGGCGGCAGCGGGGAGGTCAGCCTTCGCTGAGGCGGCGCAACAGGGCCAGGGGGTTGCGGGAGCGGGGCGCCGCCGCCACCTCGGCCGGGCTGGGGGTCTCCGGCGGCGGTTCGTCCTGGTGCAGGCTCGGATCGGCGCCCTGACCCTGGGAGAACCGTTCCACCTCGGCCGCGTCCGGGGTGGGTTCCTTGACACCGCAGACCTCCCGGTACATGACGTCGTATTCCCGGGCCGAACGGTCCCAGCTGAAGTCCTGGGTCATGGCGCGGCGCTGCAGCTCCTGCCAGCTGCTCTGGTGCCGGTAGGCCTCCCAGGACCGCACGATCGTCGTATAGAAATCGATCGCTTCGTAGCGGTCGAAGCCGTAGCCGGTGCCGGTGCCGGCCGCCGGATCGTTGGGGGGCACCGTGTCCACCAGCCCACCGACCCGACGCACCACCGGAATCGAGCCGTAGCGCATCGCCAGCATCTGGCTGATGCCGCAGGGCTCGAAGCGGCTCGGCATCAGGAAGGCGTCACTGCCGGCATAGATCAGCCGCGACAGGGAGTCGTCGTAGGTGAGGAAGACGGCGAAGCGCCCGGGGTGGCGGGCGGCCATCTGCCACAGACCCGACTCCAGGCCGCGATCACCGGTGCCCAGCACCACGAACTGGCTGTCGCTGTAGGCCAGCACCCGATCGGCCACCTGCAGCAGCAGGTCCACCCCCTTCTGGTCCACCAGGCGGCTCACCATGCCCATCAGGTAGGAGCGCGGGCTCTCCGTCAGCCCCATCCGTTGCTGCAGCAGCCGCTTGTTCTCAGCCCGGCCGGAGAGATCGTCGGCGGAGAAGTTGGCCGCCAGGGTGGGATCGGTGGCCGGGTTCCAGTCGTCGGTGTCGATGCCGTTGAGGATGCCCCGCAGCTTGCCGCTGATGTAATTGAGCAGGCCATCGATCCGTTCGCCGTACTCCGGCGTGCGGATCTCCATGGCGTAGGTGGGCGAGACGGCGTTCACCCGGTCGGCATAGAGCAGGGCCGCCGCCATGGTGTGGTCCCCTTGCATGTACCAGGGACACCAGGTCATGCGATCCAGCTTCCAGCGCCACGGGCCCTGATAGCGGAGGTTGTGGATGGTGAACACCGTGCTGATCTCGGGGTCCTGGTGCATCCACACCGGGATCATGCCCGTGTGCCAGTCGTGGCAATGGAGCACCTGGGGCTTCCAGCCGCCGTTCCAGGCGAATTCGGCGGTGGCGTTGGCAAAGAAGGTGAAGCGCCAGTCCTCGTCCTCGCCGCCGTAGATGCGCTCCGGATCGAACACCGGATGGCCCACCAGATACATCGTCAGTCCGCTGGTCGGATGGCGGGTTTCGTAGATGGCGAAATCGGTGCCCATCGCATGGCCCCGCCACATCGGCTCGGCTGGAATCTGCAGGCGACTCCACAGTTTTCCGTAGCCGGGCAGGATGATGCGCACGTCATGGCCGAGGGCGGCAAGGGCCGGTGGCAGGGAACCCACCACATCGCCCATCCCCCCCACCTTGATCATCGGGGCGCACTCGGCGGCGGCAAACAGAACCCTCATCCGCTCCAGATTGACGTTGGGGCCGCAACTCTACGGGCGTCCCCGGGCCTGATCCCAGCGGCCCCCTCAGGGCAGAACCGTCACCGGGCTGCCCAGGGGCACGAGATCGAACAGGGTGCGCACGTCCTCGTCGTACAGGCGCACGCAGCCGTGGGAAACGGCCCGACCGACGGTCCAGCGATGGGGGGTGCCGTGGAAGCCCGCCACCACGCAACCCTTCACATCCAGGACCCGCTCCCCGTCCCAGCCCTTGCGGCCGGAGCAGTCGCGGTGGAAGCCGATCCAGCGGCTGCCGAGCGGATTGGCTGGCCCGGGCTGCTGCAGCTTGCCCGACTCCGGGTGTTCCCACACCGGATTCACCTGCTTTTCGAGCACGGTGAAACGCCCCGTGGGCGTCTCCCAGCCGTCCATGCCCACGGCTACGGGAAAGCGATGGGCCTCCCTGCCCCCCACATACACCGTCAGCAGCCGCTTGCGCCGATCCAGCACCAGGCTGACCGGGTCGGCGGCGGGATCGGCAGGTCCGGTGCTCAGCTCCGTCCCGGTGGCCGGCGACGGCGGCAGTGGGGTGGCCGCCACCGCCGGCAGGAACGCACCGGCCATCCAGCCCGTCAGGGCCACAACAAAGGGGGTGATGGCGCTGCGGTTCACCACCGGAAAACAAGGGCCATGGCGTGCCTGGGGAGGGTAGCGAGGCGAATGGGCAGAGGTGCATCTGTAGGATGGCAATCAACAGGGGTTTCATGACGCCATATCCCGACTATCCGATTCCCTGGGATGAGGAAGAACGGCTGAGGGCCCTCGAGCGAACGCTTCTTCTCGATACCCCCTCCGATCAGCATCTCGACCGCATCACCCATCTGGCCAGAACCACCCTGGGCATGCCGATCGCCCTCATCTCCCTGGTGGACAGCCGGCGCCAGTGGTTTCTCTCCAAGGAGGGTCTCGAGGCCAGCGAAACCCCGCGGGACATGGCGTTCTGTGCCCACGCCATCAACGGCGATGAGGTGATGGTGGTCCCCGATGCCCTGCAGGATGAACGCTTCAGCACCAATCCACTGGTGGTGGGGGATCCCAGCATCCGCTTCTACGCCGGTGCTCCGTTGAAGGCATTGAATGGCCAGAACCTGGGCACGCTCTGCATCATCGATCAGCAACCCCACAGTTTCAGCGGGGAGCAGCAGGATGTGCTGAGGGCCTGTTCCGAACTGGTCACCCGCGAGATCGAGATCCGGCAGATTCAGGCCCATTGTCCGGTGACCGGTCTCTGGACCAGGGGCGCCTTCCTCGATCTGAGTGAGAAGGAATTCCAGCGGGCACGCCGGACCGGTGGCCAGGTCCATCTGCTCTGCTTCGAACACAGCCCCCGCGCCGCTGACCGCCTGGAGTGGGGGACCTCGTCGGCCGACCAGGAGATCCGGGAACTGGCCGATGGCTGGAGCGGCCTCTGCGGCCCCGGCGACCTGCTCGGGCGCATGGGAGACCGCAGCTTCTCCCTGCTGCTGGTGTCCCACTCCCTGGAGGGGGCCATGGACCTCGCCCGATCGATCTGTGCCCTCTCCAACCGGATCAACGAACGGCGCACCTTCAGCGGACGCAGCGTCAGCGAAACCGGGGGCATCCGCCTCGGCCTGACCGCCCAGGCCTCGGGGGATCTGAGCATCGCCGACATGCTTGTGAGGGCCGAGAACGCCCACTACATCGCCACGGAAGAGGACGACGACAGGATCATCCAGGTGCTGGCGAACGGGGACGCCGCCCTAACCTCGGAAGCCTGACCCTTGCCGTGAAAGGGGTTGAATCGGCTGGCTGTCTGGATCGCGATCGCGCTGGCCATGGGTCCTGCCCTCGATACCCGATCGTTTGAGGCCATGGAGAGCCATCGCGGCGTCTTGTACAGCTACAAGAACGACGTGGTGGCCCCTGTGTGCTCCTGGAGCTTCTGGATGCTGCACAAGAGCAAGAAAGTGTGGTTCCGGCTGGATGAGCACGAGAGTGGCAGAAACGTGGCGCCAGCTTTTTTCTACAAAGGCCGGAGGATCATCCACCGCCAGGACCTGGCGGCGCTGCCGCTCGAGCAGCGGAAGACCCTGGAGTCCGACGCCATCCTCTGGGGACAGCATGTGTCCAATGGCTGGGGCCATGGACCCGAAGGAACGAACTACTACCTGCATCTGTGGACCCGCTGGTCGTTGATCCACCCGGCCTACTGCCACCCGGAACGCTTCACCATGACCGTCCACCGGGCGGCGGAGGGGCCGTCGCAGCGCTGAGGGCATGGCTCAGGGTCAGACCGTTGCCGCCCTCGTCCGTGGGGCGGTAGTGGATCATCCAGCCGTGATCCCGCCGCAGCTTCAGCAGCATCACGAATCCCCAATGGGCGTCCCTGGCCAGGGGATCCTCGGGCCCATCGATCAGCTCCTGCTCCAGCTCCTGCAGGGCCGCCTCCAGATCGAACGGCCGACCGTGATCCAGAATTCGAAGCAGGAACAGCCGGGCCGACAGGGCCACGGACAGGCGGATGGCAGGGGGCACCTTCAGGTGGGCATGGGCATGGCGGACGGCATTGGTGAACCCCTCCACCAGTGCCAGCTGGGCCTGCATGCGGAGGTCGGGCGGCACTCCGGGAAGCTGGAGGCCGTCAAACCAGGCCAGCACCGGCTCGATCTGATCAAGGTGGCTCTCCACAACACACGTGCTGAGCGGCTCGGGCGCCTCCGCATCCCGGGGTTGGCTCATGCCGCCCCGGAATCCTTGCTGAACAGCACCAGAAACGTTCGCAGAATCAGCTTGAGGTCGTAGCCAAGGCTCCAGTTCTGCTGATACCGGAGATCGAGCCGGATCACATCCTCGAAATCACGGATCGACGAACGACCGCTCACCTGCCATTCGCCGCTCAGGCCCGGACGCACATCAAACCGCTGCCAGCTGGGAATCGCATAACGCCGGACTTCATCGGGGGTGGCCGGTCGGGTACCGATCAGGCTCATGTCGCCGATGAGCACGTTCCAGAACTGGGGCAGTTCATCGAGGCTGGTCTTGCGCAGGATGCGGCCCACCCGGGTGATCCTGGGGTCGTTGTCGTTTTTGAAGAAGGCCCCCTGGGCCTGATTCACCACATGGGCCTTCAGCGCCTCGGCATTGCTGACCATCGAGCGGAACTTCCAGATCCGGAACTCGCGTCCCATCCAGCCGCAGCGCACCTGGCTGAACAGGATCGGCCCCGGGCTGTCCAGGCGGATCACCAGCGCCATGGGGAGGAACAGCACCGCCGTCACCGTCAGTCCCACCAGGGCACCACAGATGTCCATCAGCCGCTTGATGGGCGAGCGCACCGAAGGATGGGTGAGGGGTGGGCGCTGATCCTCCGCCCGGGGCGGGTGGGGCAGCAGGCCCTGGGTGTGCTCCGTCAGCGGCAGCACCTTCTCCAGGCCGGTCATCTGCAGGGCCAGGGTCACCTGACGGTGGAGGCTCCAGGCCGTCAGGGGCACGGAACGCTCCTGGGCTGTCTTGATGGTGCCGACCAGGGCACCGATGCCGCTGCTGTCGATGATCGCGGTGCGGCCGAAATCCAGGATCACTTCGCGCAGGTCCGCCACCTGGTCCATCCAGCCCGGCGCGTCGCGGCGGAACTGCACTGCTTCGGTGACCGTGAGGCGCGGCGGCAACTGGATGATCAGCCGTCCGTTGCGGACCGTCCGCAGGAAGGGGGCAAGGGGCGATGGGCGATCCAAGGGCTGTTCCATCATTCCGCGGGGAACCGCGCCTGCAGACGGCGGCAGAGGGTCTGGGCGGAGCTGTCGGTCACGTCACTGATCGAGGTCTGGAACGGAGCGGCGAGAAACCGGACCAGATCGCCGGGACACCAGGCCATCGGCACGCCCATCTGGGTCAGGGCCAGGGCGAGTTCCACCTGATGATCATCGACGTGCTCCTGAAAGCGAACGCTGCGGGGAACGAGGATGAACGGCCGCTGCAATTCATCCAGCAGCAGCACCGTGCCTTCGCCGCAATGGGCGATCACGACCCTCGCCTTCTGGATCAGCTCGCGAAACGCGTCCTCCTTCAACATCCGATAAACGGTGGTGCCGCTGGGCAGATAGGTGCAGGTGCCGTATTGAACGACGACGTCCTCATCGATCAGATCCTTCTGGATCAGCAGGTCGAGCCATTGCATCAACCGGTTGAAGGGGAACTGTTCGGTGCCGACGGTGACCAGGATCATGGTTTGACCATGCCCTGAACGAGTTCGGCGCGGGGATAGCGACGCTGCAGCTGGGGCCAGTGCACGTACAGCACATCAAGAAAGGGTCCGGCCAGCCGCGCCGACAGGCTGAGGGTATGGATACGGGTCACCGATTCGATGAACACGGTCCTGCATCCGAAGAGCTTACCGAGCAGAAGAAAGGGCACGGCCACACCGGCGCCGGTGGAAAGGATCAGCTGGGGCCGTTCCGTTCGGATCACCCGCCACGCCAGCCCCAGGTTGCGCACCAGGTTCGGCAGGTTGCGATTGGTGGGGCTGTGGGCCCACAGCACGCGCTCCTCGGCCAGGGCCATTTCGGTGGTGGCGGTGCGGAAGGTGACCCACAGATGGGGATGCTCCTGCCAGAACTCCCGCAGTTGCTGCAGGGCCTTGAAATGGCCACCGGAGGAACAGACCAGCAGCAGTTTCATCGGCCCAGCTCCGCCCGCATGCGCCGCTGCTGGCTGGCTCCCGTGGAGCGGAGCATCAGGCCCTCCAGGCGGCGATAAAGACCTTTCGGCAGCAGCAGCAGCAGATAGGCCGCCATCAGCGTGATGAACGTGCGCCGGGGTTCCTCCAGGCAGACGCGCCAGTCGGTGGCCAGGGATTGATGCAGCAGTCGCACGGCCATGGCGCCATCCCGCTGACGGGTGGCCCGGCGTGCCAGGTAGCGCAACTGGTAGGCCCGGGCTCTGGAGCCCCACTGGGCGATGAAGGCCGGATGGGTGGACGCGGTCTTGAGCAGAACCCGCTCCCAGGAGGCGTACTGCTTCATCAGGTTGGCCGAGAGTCCGCCGTCGCTGATGCGGTAGAGGGTCAGCGCCTCGGGGATCCCCTCGATCTGCCAGTGGGTCTGGAGAGCGATCCGGAGCCAGCACTCGATGTCTTCCGACTGACGAAAGGTGTCGTCGAAGAAGAAATCTTCCTCCGTGCCGTAAAGACTGGCCGTGAAGCGAATGGCGTCGAAGACCTCCCGGCGGATCACCACGGCGGAGCCGTTGCCGATCGGATTGCGGCAGAACACGATCTCCGGGGTGATGCCCTGAAGTTTCGGCATCTGATGGATGCCGATGGGCCTGGAGGCTTCATCGATGAAGCTGGAACGGGAAAAGCTGACCCCCACCTCCGGCCGCGCCTGCAGATGGGCCACATGGCGCTCCACCTTGGCGGGCATCCAGAGATCATCACTGTCCAGAAAACCCAGGAACTCCCCTCTGGCCTGCCGGATTCCCGTGTTTCGCGCCCCGGCCAGGCCCCGATTCTGCTGATGGACCACACGAACGCGTGGGTCCTCATACCCCTGGCAGATCGCCACACCATCATCGGTGGAGCCATCATTCACGACCAGAACCTCCAGGTTGGGATAGGTCTGGCCGAGCACAGATTCCAGGCTTTCCCTCACCGTGGCGGCTGAGTTGTAGAGCGGCATCACCACCGACACCAGGGGTGACCGGCTCATGGGCGTGAACTCACAGGCACAGTGGCGTTGGCGAAGGCCATCATGGACGCGCTTTGGCGTGGCCGCCAGCGAGCCGACGCCAGGGGGCCAGCAGCTGCCTAGCGAAGACGGCCAGGGCCGTGAGCACCGTACGGCGCGGTTGGCGCAGCAGGATTCGCCAATCGGAGCGCAGGGCGCGCAGCATGAAGTCGCTGCCGATGGCGGGAGCCCCCCCCAGGCGCAGGGAGCGTCGGGCCAGGTAACGCAGGTGGATGGCCTGGGCCGTGGCGAAGTGGGCCTCGACCAGCTCGGGCGCATAACGACGGGCTTCCTGGATCAGCCGCAGCCAACCCCGCTCCATGCGCTGGAGGCTCGCCGAGAGCCCACCGGTCGATGTGCGGTAGTAGGTGAGCACCTGCGGCAATCCAACGATGCGCCAACGACCATCACAGGCCACCCGCAACAACCATTCCAGATCCTCCGAGTAGCTCATGTCGGCGACGAATCCGCCCACCGCATCGAACACCTCCCGCCGCAGGACCCAGTTCGATGTGGTGTTGGTGGGGTTCTCGCAGAGAAAATCCACCGGTCCGAGGCCCTGCCGGGGCAGGGCCGCCAGCAGGCCGGTGGGCGTTCCCCGGGGGGAGAGGAACTCAACGCGGGCAAAGCTCACGCCCACATCGGCATGGCTGGCGTGATAGTCCGCATGGCGTCGCAGCTTGTCGGGATGCCAGAGGTCATCGGCATCGAGGAAGGCGATCAGGGGAGCACGGCTGTGGGCCACACCGCGGTTGCGCGCCAACGAAACACCGGCATTGGCCTGGGGCACCAGCCGGATCCGGTGATCGTCTGCGGACAGGCGGGTGACGATGGCGAGGCTGTGGTCGGTGGATCCGTCATCCACGGCGATCAGTTCCCAGTTGCTGAGGCTCTGTTTCTGCACCGAGCGCAACGTGTCCTCAAGGTGCTGTGCTGCGTTGTAGATGGGAACCACCACGGAAATGGCGAGGGTCTCCGCCTTGGACGGGTGTGCCTCCCCAGCGGCGTTGGTCAGGTGGTCAGAATCCGCCATCAGGGCTGCTAAGAGGTATGGCTGGAGCGCCTGGTTCCTCGAAGACGACGCAGCAAGGCCTTGAAGCGTCCCAACAGGGTGATCCACACCATGCGCAGACGCTTGGAGTAGTAATCGAACTGGTTGATCGTCGGCGGCTGGCCTTCGTGAAAGTAGTGCAGCTGGCTTGAAGGCAGCAGCTTGGACGTCCAGTCAACAGAGCTGATATGTCGGAACTGGGCATGGCCATAACGGGCCAGAAGCTTCTCCTTGATCTGATCTGGATTGCGATAGGGATAATGACGGTTGTAAAGACGCTGAGAGCAGGCCTTGGTGAGTCCGTCTGGCCATTGGGGGGCTACAGCTTCGTCCCACGGTTGATGGGGCTGATTGCGGAAGAAGCGATACTCCCTCCAGTTGGCCGAATAATATTTTCTCCTTTCCGTGATTGGCTTTGCGGACTCCTGCTTCTCCCTATCCCAGTTCTTGAAATCTGTATCCGTATAGTAAAACTGGAGGTTCCATGCCGTCACGAAGTCGGCCTTCTCAAGGTTCGCCTTGGTCAGTACGCCCCTGGGGTCACCCTCAAGAAACTCATCGCCATCCAACCGCATCCACCAGTCCTGATCCGTCAGTTCATGGTTATGCCGATTATAGACAATGGAGCGCATTCCGTCACGAAATGGCACAAGGAGTTGCTCCTCAATCACAATCGCCGGATACCGCTGAGAAAGGGCATTCACGGTTTCCCAGGTTCCATCCGTACTGCCGTTATCGAGAACAAAGATACGATCGCAGAATCTCAGCGCATGAATGAGGCAATCGGCAATGACATCGCCCTCATTCTTGATCAGACAGATGGCGTAAATCTTCACGGGCAAATGGGCGGACGATTCTCGGCTGCCGCTGATGGCACCCACGGCGCAGTGGAAGGGCTTCAGGACTGCGGCGCAGGCAACATGGCTTGCATGGTTGCATCATCCTAACGGCGCGATGCCGGCAGCCTGATTGACGACAAAGGGTAGAGGCCTGCCTGGAACGTACCCCATCACAGGGTCGCCGCCAGCGGCTGCTGAATCCTTCTCAGCAGCCGCTGGCCCATCAGCAGATAGATCGGTTGCAGCGTCAGATGGGCCGCTGCCACGCCAATGGCCACACCCAGGGAACCCCAGGTCGTTCCGATCAAGATGGCCGCGGTGAGCGCCACCGTGAAGGCGAGGTTCCAGAGCAGATCCACCTGGGGCAAACCCACGGCGCGGAACAGCATGGAGGACGCATTGGCAAAGGGCCGGGACAAGGCCGACAGGCAGATCAGCATCAGGATCGGCACAGCACCCTCCAGCACCCACTTGTTCCCGAAGACGATCGGCACATAGAGCGGAGCCAGGCTGCACTGCAACGCCACCACGGGCACGATCACCTTGGTGATGGTGAGCAGGTTTTTGCTGAAGCGCCGCTTGAGTTCGGCGGGCTGGCTGCGGACGTCGCAGAAATCGGAGTAAAGGGAGACGGACAGGGCATTGATCACACTCAGACTCAGTCCCAGACCCGCGTTGAAGGCAAAGAAGTACACCCCCAGCGCCTTGACACCGATGAACCGGCCGATCAGCAGGTAATCCACGTTCTCGCGGAAGGTGTTGAGCAGCTCCACTCCGAGGATGCGGCTGCCGAATCCGAGGACGGACTTCCAGCGCTTGAGCGTGAACGTCATGGCAGGCCGCCATGATTCAAATCGAAGCATCATGCCGACCCAGACAGGTGCCACCAGCAACTTGGGCAGCACAATCGCCCACATGCCCATTCCCATCAGTGCAAAGACTCCCGTCAACAGGTTGTCCGTGACCACAGCTGCCAGGTTGGTCATACTGTAGAACTTCAGCCGATTCTGCCTGCGCACCAACGCCGTCTGCACCATGGCGAGTGGGTAGATCAGATAACTGAAGCTCACCACGATGATCGGCAGAATCAGTGCGTTGTCTTTGTAGACACTGGCAAAGATGAACGACCCAATGATCTGCACGACAAAGAGGGTGAAGCCGATCATCCAGTTCAGGCTCCATGCCGTCTGACAGATGTCATGGACATCCTCTGCATCGGCCTGCACGATCTTGTCGCCGATGCCGTTGCGGGTGAAGACGCGCACAAACTCACTGGACGTCAACACGATGGCGGCGAGGCCATAGTCCCTGGGGCTGAGCAACCTGGCCAGGAGAATCGTGGCCAGGAGCCGCGAAACCCGAATCCCCACCTCCCCCACACCCATCCAGCCGATGTTGCGGATGAAGCGGTCCTTGGGGATGAACCGTTTCAGGTTGCCGATCAGGCGCATCAAGGATCAACCCCACGCTGGTGGCTTCGTTGTCTTAGCAACGGGCTCAGGCATTGTCGCTTTCGGCAGCAGATACGTCGCGGTCCAGACGCCATTGGCCGCTCGCTCGCCTTCCGATGGCACATCATGGCATCCAGGAGGCTCACCGCAGACCCCATGGGTGTGAATCACAATGCGGGCTGCACATCGGTCTGGGGCTGGCCTTTCGGTTCCTGCAGAGCCATTCCCATGATCAGCATTCCAGGCCAGAAGAGATACACGAGAATCTCTAGATTCTCACCAAATGTATACATGAAAAGGATGATGATCATGCCCAGCCCAGCTGAACCAAGTTGATAGCGGGAACTGGCAGCGCGACGCAACAGATCCAGTGCCGTTGCCAACATGGGAACAGCCAGAGCGAAAAAGCCGACGATTCCCTTCACAAAAAGAAGTCCGGCCCAGGTGTGATGGGAGCCGATGGCCATGTACTCAACGAGATGGGGGCCAGCCTCTACAACTCCATGCCCCCAGATTGGAGCCTCTGTTTCCCAGCGATGGAAAGCAATTCGCCTTAACGCAAAGCGAACACGGGTTGAACCAGCCCTTGCGCCCTTGAAGCCTTCCCAGTAATCACTGATTGCCGTCAGGATAGAGGTGGCAAAGATGCCGCCAAGATAAGATAAAAAGCCAAGAGATATCAACATGAACGGCTGGCGAAGCCTGGAGACCACCGCCGTGATGGCTGGAATCAGGATGATGCAGAGCTGGGCAAGACGCGACTTGCAGACGAAACACATGACGACAGAGCCGAGGATGCCAAGCACTTTCCACTTTTTATCTTTTTCCAACAGACATATCATGAAGTTGATATTACCAACAAATCCCAGCGCTGGCCCCCATGGAGAGAAGAGTCTCCAGCGAAGGTCACCCGTGCTGCCATCAATCTCATAGAGGGGAACATCAAAAAACTCATTCCCCGGGCCGCCGACAGCCCTCAGTGGTGACACATAGAGCACTTCGGGCAGGCCCAGATAGGGCGTCAGCAGCAGGAATGGCATGATGAGGAGCGTATGAAACCCCACGATGCAAATGGCACGTGTGGGGATACTGCTGCGTATCGGCAGGGCTCCGGCCAAAGGGTAGAGGGCCAAGGCGGCCCAGCCCTTGGCCCAGCCAATCGTGGACTTGATGATGGCTCCAGTCCCTAGGTTGAAATTCACATGGCCAGCGATCAGGGCCACTTGCATGATCAGCATGCCGATAATCCATATCCAGATCACCGGAGAAATCGATATCTTCTCATTCTTTTCTGGGTGATCGATATAGGCCAGAATCTTGATCAGCAGGCAAAGCAGGAGCAGCCAGCACAAAATCGATCCAACAACATAAAGCCCACCAAAGATCCAGATGGGATAGGTACAGACAATCGACCACCAGACCAAACGCTCTGGCCAATTTCTTGGCCGAAGATCATCCTCAGAATCAAATATCTTCGAATAAAGCGTTTTAAGTCCCAATGAATTCTCCTGACTAAGTAGAAATCCAGTTGGCGATCCGCTTGATCCAGGGCTTGCGGATCCACAGAATCCAAAGGCCTGTGGTCGTCAGGATGGATCCAAGGGCAGAGCCTGCAAGAACCAACGTGCGTTTGGGTGACGTGGCTTTGTCCGGCAGGCTTGGCTCAACTGCCATCTGGATCAGCGGGAAGGCGGCAAAGATGTTGGCCTGACCAAGATCCAGCTTGGCCAATGTAGAAGCAAAGACAGCTTCAGCGATCTGCTCATTCCGCTTAAGGCTTTCCAAGGATGACTGCCTCTGAGTCATCCACTTCAGTCGGCCCTCCAAGGAACTGATCTGTTCATCGAGTTTACGAACCTGCGATGCTGCACCGGTGGCTTCTGATTGATCATTCACCAGGGACTCGAACAGGGAATCACGGCCTGAACTGGTACCAGATAATGCCAGCTGAGTAAGGGTCTGGGCCGATGCAGGTCGACCAAGCACAATCCTGACACGCTGATTCATGGCCTGCTTAGCTGCGTCTTGCCTCTTGATTTCTTTTAAAATGCGAGGGTTATTACGACCAAATTTAGCGAGTTGAACGTTGAGTATAGAGTTGGCTTCGCTATAGTCTTTCAGATTCTGCTGAAAGATTTGATCCGCCTGTAATTTGAACGCATCTGCGGCCTCGGATGGAGAAAGATTCAGGCTACGACTCAGCTTCTGCAACCGGCCTTCAGCCATCGATTGCTGAGCCGCAAGTTCTGCCCGTTGCTTGCGTAGTTGTTCAATATTGGCCGATAGTGTTTCCACCTGTTGGACAGAGGTGAGGCCAGATGTGCGCTTGAATGCAGAAACCTGTTGCTGTGCCAGCTCAAGCTTGTGCTGCGTTTCCAATAAAATTTTTTGGGCAGGGCCTTGCCGTTGCTCGATCTCGCTGACACGCAGCTCATTGAGACGTCCAACCATGGCATCATGCAACGCATAGGCACGCTTGCGTGCATCGACTGGAGATGGGCCTGTGGCATCGATCTGCATCAGCGTTGTATTATCAATATTTTTTATGCGGGGTTCGGCGAGATCCTCCCTGGGAATTTTGGCAATCTTGGCAGCTCGAGCCAAAACCTGCTCGCTGACAAAGATGTATTCATAATTAGCACGAGGATCAAATGTCGCCAAGCCAAGGGATTCGTTGGATGCCGTGGCCTGACCAATTTCAGGCAAGCTTAAATTCACAGCATTAGCACTTCCAGGAAGAATTAGGGCCCAAGAACTGGTATAGACAGGCTTCGCAAGCAACAGATAGAGAATGCTGGAGCTCCATATCAGAGCATTCGTGCAAGTGCTGACGAATAGATAGCGGCTCGAGCGAAGTTTGTCGGTTCGACTCAGTCCTTGCCACCAGCCCCTTGGATTGGGAACCTTCAATCCGGGAATATTCTTACTCTGTTCCGAAAAAAGCCGCGCTGCCTTGCGCAAAGGCTCTTGCACTGCCGGCACATGGGGCCTCAGACGACGAAAAATATGAGAAGGGTTCTTCGCCATGATCTAGGGAAGAGTGCGATCATAGATCAAAACAGCTGGATTCAGGAATTGAGCAAAGATGCTAAGAACGGCCTGGAAGTTGGTCATCTTTGAGTCGTAACAAACAACGCCATCGCCAACCATGAGATAGGGGTTATTGATGTTATCCGTGGAAGCACGAAGCAATTCCTCTACTCCTCGCTCGTAGGCAGTTGTCTTGCCAGAAGTCCTATCTGTTCTTACCATAATAGCCCGACGTCGCGCATTGGTGATCATAGTCCCACCAGCGCAGTTGGCCGAGACAACCGCATGGGAGAAACGAGATCCATAGGGAAAGTTCTTGGCCTGAGCGCCAATACCAGCGACAGAATTACCGGCGGCAGGCACAGTAAGATTTGAGATGTTGATGACGACTTCCGCAGGCGTAATTTGGGAAGGGCGAACAATCAGTGGATTAACGGTGCCTGTATCTGGAACAATGATTTGATCGCCAGCTATCAACGGGATGTCGTCAAATGGCTCACCGGTGAAAGCTCCGGTCAGATCAACCACTTGCTTTCGTGATCCTCTTTTGACTTGCACAGCGGTGACATCGGCCGTGGGAGTGATGCCACCAGCACGACGGAGGGCTGTGGTGAGCATGCGGTTGAGCGGGGCTTGCCCAGCCAAGGGCACTGGAGCCTGGGTCTGCTCAACATCACTCAACTCGTTAATCACAACGCGACCAGGCTGAAAGGCAGATCCAACAACAAACACCGGGACGGGTGCCCACTGAACGACGCTAAGGCTGACCCTGAGGAAGGATGGCTGAAAGAGGCCTTGTTTGACCAGGGCCTGATAGACGCGCTGTTGAAGCTGTTCCGGCTCCAAACCTACGGCGTAGATTCCTTTGGTGAAGGGAAGTTCAAGCTCTCCGTTCAGATTTACCTCAAAAATTCCGCTGAATTCTTCTCCTTCCGGAATGGTCACCTTAACCCGATCCCCTGGTGAGATCGGTAATGCCATTGCCGTTCCTGCAGGACCAAGCCAACAGGCAACTCCAAGAAGCCAAATCAGGAATTTCGACATGTAAGTCGATGGGAGGATGTTTCCTTGATTGGCAATTCTGCGCGATCTTAGCGCACCCATGGCCAGAGATCTACGGTCTTGATCGTTCCGCGAGCAGGTCGACTGACCACTCCATCTGCGGAAGATTTCCATCTCCTGATGGCAGGGCCGCCTAAACATCGCGACGTGTAGCCGCCGCCGGAACTGTGAACCTTGGGTATGTCTCGACAGGTCCCATCCTTCCCGATGCCCGAAGCCAGGCCTGACCCAGTCGATCGATGGGAGCCGGCAGACAAGATCAGCATACTCAAGCCCATCTCAGAAGGGCACCGCCGCCATGGGCGGCGTGTAGGACCGGCTTCAGCATCGACCTGGCCCAGATGGCCGCTTCAAGCCCAGCGAGCATGTTCCGGGCTCGGAGCGCTGGCCACAGGCAGGATGCCGGATCTCAGGCTGATGTGGCTGGCTGGATGTCAATCGATCAGGGTGGGCAAGCAAGCACTGATGCACCATTGCCTCATGCCTGCATTGACAGCCTTGCTCCAACACCTGACATGCCATCTCCTTGACCCCCTCGCGTGTTCACAGGCAGAGGGTTCATCCATATAAAGCAGGTGATTTTAACATACTGTTGCCAGGGGTCTACAGAACTCAAGTGACAACGTGTAGGAAACCCGATGTGTTGTCAGATTTTGCAGCCAGCTGGCCATCCTGACAGCCCTGAAGCAACCTGCTGAGCTAAGTTGAAGTTGCAAGTCCTTTGAGGCACAATGGTCAATATCGTGATTGTGGCCACGGCGAATTATCTCTGGGGGGCAGCGGTTACCGTTCGCTCCGCTTTGGAAGCCTGCAGCACAACCCTGAATGTCTATGTCATCAGCGTCGATTTATTTCCAGCGGAAAAACAGCAACTCTCCGATTCCTGGCAAACCACCAATCTCGGCACAATCACATTTGTTGATTTCGACCTCGAGAAGGTCAACAAATTTCGGAGCACTTTGCTCGTCAAGAGCAAGTCCCCCTACGCCCGTTTCTTCATACCCGAATACCTGGCCGATGTGTCTCGCTGCATTTACCTAGATACAGATTTAATTGTCTGCTCAGATCTGAACAACCTGCAACGGCTTGATTTGCAAGGGAAATCCAGTGCCTGTGTCGTTGATGGTGGCATCGCCACCCCTGAGCAACAGGAACGCCTCCGCACCAAATTAACACTGCAAAATCCTCTTCAGTACTTCAACTCAGGGGTGATGGTGATTGATCTGGATGCCTGGAGGCGTCGTCAGATCCAGGCCAAAGCTCTCAATATTGCCCATGAAAACTATGATTTACTCGACCAGATGGACCAGGATGCACTGAATATGGTTTTAGCCGGCGATTGGGTAAGCCTCGATCCGAAATGGAATACCTCCAAAGGCAAGGCAGATGCCGGCTTTTCTGATGGCATTATCCATTTTCTAGGAAAAGTCAAACCCTGGCATGCAGATTATGCCGCGAATTTCAAAGAACAATGGTTTTCGATACTCGATCGAACGGCCTTTGCCGGCCAGCGCCCTGTCAAACTTCTCGGAATAGCAGCCGCCTACAAGAAGCTTGCCCGCTCCATTCCTCCCCTGGAGATGGTGAAAGGCAATCTGCGGCGACTCCTGCGATCGAGTTGATCACCCGTTGGTCACGATCCGTCCGCTCAGAACGTTTCACCTTTGAACGGGCCTTCCACCAGTGGCCTGGGGATTCGTTTCTGCTGCTGCGATAGGGGGAGTACCGCGGCTGGTTCAGCAGGCCCAGGCACCCTGGCCAGAACAACCCGACAGGGAAGCAACCGAGACTGAGGCCCCGATCCAGGCCTGTCGGCCTTCCCAACGGATCTCCTACTTCGTTCCGTCTCTACCCATCTCCCGGAAATGGCGTTCGGGAGTCGGCTCCATGGCCGCATCGATGGCTTTGATGCCGTCCAACTTGCCACGCTGGAGAGCGGCTCAGCGCCTGCTGATAAGCTGAGAAAGATCGGGGTTACAGATGGATTGGCCACGTCTTCGCTGGATCTGTGGGATGGATCCGTATGATTCATTTGATCGGTTGATCTGACTCGACGTCCTCCCCATCTCCCCTGCACCCGTTATTCTCTGCCCATAGCTCACCGTGCGAATCGGCCTGATCAATGCCTACAGCACCCTGAACCTGGGGGATGCGGCGATCTACAGCGCCTTTCGAAAGTTGATGCCTCAGGATCAACTGGTGAGCTGTGTACAGGACCAACACCCCGATCAAAGTCTTGGCGTTGCCTTCACCGATCAACCACCGAGCGCCTGTGACGCCTATGTGAGCGTGGGTGGAGACATCTTCAATAACTCGCGGGAGTGGCTGGTCACCAAGGCTTTCCTGAAAAACCTGGCCCAACTGCGCCGCAGCCCGAAGCAGACCATTCTCTTCGGCCAGTCCATTCCCCGTTCGTGCCATGGGCTCAGCTTCCTCCTGCTGCGCCAGTGCCTCAAGTCCCTGGCTGCCGTGTGCGTGAGGGACGCGGAAAGTCATCGCCGCCTGCGGCAGGCTGGCATCGAGGCCCGTCTGTCCTTCGACGTCGCCTTTGTGCTGGAAAGCTCCCCCATGGCCCAGGAGCTGGCCAGGACGTCCCTGGAGCAACTGGGCATCGATCCCAGCCGGGCGGCGGTGATGTCGGTGCGGGAATTCGACAGCATGTACGGCCACGACAACCATCGCTTCGTCGACGCCATGGCCTCCCTCAGCCGTGGTCTCCAGCAGGCGGGGCTGAGCCCGGTCATCCTGATCCAGTCGCGGGCCTATGGAGCCGATAACGACCTCGCCGTCGCCCAGGCGATCCTGGCGAAGGCCCCGGGAACAGCGATTCTCAATCCTTTTCTGGAGGATTCAGCCGTGCCCAGCTGGCAGCTGGCCATGGCCGTCTTCTCCCTGGTGGATGTGGTGATTGCCGTCCGTTTTCATACGGCGGTGCTGGCACTGGCGGCGGGACGCGTTCCCTATCACCTGCACTATTCCAACAAGGGGAGGGACCTGTGCCAGCGGCTCGATCTCCCGGGCTGTGATCTGGGCAGGCTGGATCCAGCCACGGCCCTGGCCCCGATTCTGGACACCCGCGCCCGACGCTTCGACCATGGGCGCCTCCGTGAGCAGGTCCGTGATGATTTTCGCTGGTGCCTGGATCAATGGCCGTCCCAGCCAAGGGGCTGACCGTGCCGAACCGCTGGTGCCCAGCGGATGGAGCCGCTGATCGGCTGTTGAACGTCGCTGGAGCCCAACAATCATCAGAAGGCCAGCGGATCAGCGCCTAGAGTGGTGCCACTCTCTACGCACCTGTCGCTCCTGAAGTGACAACTTCCGCATCATGTTGACGATTGATGATCTCAGGCAGCGCGCTCTACCCTTTGTCAGGGCGGATCAGGAGGGTGTGATTGAAGAAGTCAATGATCTGATGCAGCAGGTGTATGGCTGGCGTCCTGAAGACCTCATTGGCCATTCCCTCGGGTTGATCCTGCCGTCCTCCTTTCGCGACGCCCATCACCTTGGCTTCTCCCGGTTCAGGATGACCGGGGAATCGGAGATCCTGAATCATCCGCTCGAGCTGAAAACAGTCTGCAAGGACAGCCGGGAGATCCTCTCGGAGCATTTCATCGTGGCAGAACGCCATGGACAGACCTGGAGCTTTGCAGCCACCCTCAAGCCGCTCGAATAACTCCCCTGCATGCCCACCCAGCTCCTCGCTCAGCTGCGACAAACCCTCGGAAGGCTTGAAGCCGCCCTCAGCTCGGTGGAGGATGCCCTGGTCCTGACGGATTTTCAGGGCCAGGTGCAATGGACCAATCGCGCCTTCGATCGGCTCGTCTCCCGCCCCCGGCTCCAGAGTCTTGGCAAACCATTGGTCCAACTGCTGCCGCAGAACTTCGTCGATGGCCAACCCCGGACGGCCTTTGATCTGCTGGCCAGGGCGCGCAATGGATCCGGCCGCACCAACTGGGACATGTCACCGGGTTCGCCGCGCCATGTTCTGGAGGTCAGTTGGTCGCCGGTCAACATTCAACCTGATCCATCTCTGGTTTTTGTTTTCAGAGATCTCAGCGCCATCACCCGGATTCAGGATGAACTGACGGCGTCCAGAAATACCCTGGAGAAGCAGGTGGCCTCCAGGACTCTGGAATTACGCAAGGCGAGGGATCAGGCGATCGCCGCCACTGGCGAGATGAGTGACTTTCTCTCTACCATCAGTCACGAGATCCGTACCCCCTTGAATGCCGTGATCGGCATGACGGAAATTCTCATTGATTCCAATCTCACGCCACAGCAGCAGGAACTTGCCGTCACCATTCACAACAGTGGCGAATTGCTGCTGCGCCTTGTCAATGATATTCTCGATCTTTCCAAGATTGAAGCCAAGAAGCTGGCCATCCGCTCGGAATCGTTTTCCATCAGGGCCGTACTTGAGGAAACTGCCCGCATCATGGAGGCCTCCATCAAGGCGAAAGGCCTCTCCTTTCAGATGCAGATCGCCGAAGATCTCCCTGATGACCTGCACGGCGACAGCCTGAGGCTCAGACAGATTCTGCTGAATCTGATGAACAATGCCATCAAGTTCACGGATCAGGGATTTGTACATGTTGATGTCACCTGGAAGCCTGATTCCCAGCACAGAATGTGTCTGATTCTCATGGTCTCCGACAGCGGCCATGGCGTCTCCCCTGAGTTCCTGCCCCGACTGTTCCGAAGCTTCTCCCAGGAAAAGGGGCTGCCACACCATTCGAATCAAACCCAGGGCACCGGACTGGGCCTGGCGATCTGTGATCGGCTCTGCCAACTCATGGGTGGAAGCATCCATGCAGAAAGCGAACTCGGCAAGGGCAGCCGATTCAGGGTCAAACTGCCCTTCCAATATCACAGCGCCACTCCCGAAAGGGCGACTGAGCCCCTCCCATCTTTGGTTGGAGATAAGTTTGAGCCACTGAAGATTCTAGTGGCTGAAGACAACAGAATCAATCAGCGCGTGATCCAGTTACTTCTCAAGAAACTCAACCAGAATCCTGAATTTGTGACCAATGGTCAGGAAGCCGTCGACCGGGTCCGGCAGGGTGGCATTGACATCGTGTTCATGGATCTGCAGATGCCCGTACTGGATGGCCTGGGAGCCACACGGCTTCTCAGAGGCTCAGAGCTCGATCAACCTTACATTGTTGCCCTGACAGCCTTTGCTTTTGGTGGTCATCAACAGGAATGCCTGGAAGCCGGAATGAATGATTTCCTCAACAAGCCCGTTCGTCTTCAGGAACTCATCGGCACCCTGCAGCGTTTCCAGCAATCCCACCATGACAGACTTCAGCCCATGCCATTGAACGCCGAGACGCGTCCGTGACGCCCCAGTCCTCCCATCCCATCGATCCCCAGGCCTGGGAGGAGCTCCGTGCCATCGGCGGCAGTGACGCTGACGCCATGATCGAAGAACTGACGGCCCTCTACGTGGAGGATGCCGATGCCTATGTCAGTGCTCTTCAAGCAGGACGGGCCCCGCTGGATTGCCAGGCCCTGCGAACGGCGGCCCATGGCCTGCGCTCTCCCAGTGCCACGCTGGGCGCCCTGCAGCTGGCGGAGTGTTGCCGGCAACTGGAAGCGGCCTGCCAGGACGGGGAGCCAGCCGCCGTGCTGCCGCTGGTTGATGTTCTGCTTCTGGAGGTTGAACGGATTCTGGCCGTCCTGCGCCCGATGTCTGAGGATTCATGAGCGACAGGAACCGCGTTCTTCTCATTGATGATGACCGGATCCTTCAGCGTGTCCTTGAGCGTCTGCTGCGCCAGCAGGACATCGAGGTTCTGAGCGCGGCTTCCGGGCAGGACGGCCTGGCCATGGCCGCTCGCCACCAACCGCAACTGATCATCTGTGACTGGTGCATGCCGCAGATGGATGGCCTCGACGTCTGTCGCATCCTGAAGGCGGATCCTGATCTCGCGGATATCTTTTTCATCCTGCTCACCTCCCGCGGAGACATCCAGGACAGGGTGGCAGGACTGGATGCCGGTGCCGATGACTTTCTGACCAAACCCGTTGAATCCGCTGAGCTGACGGCCCGAGTCCGTGCCGGTCTGCGGCTGTACAACAAAAGCCATGAGCTGCGAGTTCTCAGCCAGGATCTTGCCGATCAGAAGCGTCGACTGGAGCAGGAACTCACGAAGGCTGCAGATTACGTCAGTTCGATTCTTCCTGCACCCCTAAGGGGAAATGTGTGCGTCGATTCGCTGTTCCTGCCATCAAGCCAGCTGGGTGGTGACTGTTTTGATTTCTACTGGTTGGATGACCAGCATCTGGTCATCTACATCCTGGATGTTTCAGGCCACGGACTGGCGGCGGCGCTGCCATCGATTTCGATCCACAATCTTCTGCGTACCCAGGCGCGCGTGAGCCAGCGCCCCACCGTCTCCCATCCCCGGCGTCATGGCGACCATTTCCTACAGCGGCCCGACGAAGTCCTGGGTTACCTGAACGGACTCTTCCAGATGGATCAGCAGAACAATCAGTACTTCACGATCTGGTATGGGGTTTACGACAAGAGCACGGGAGTTCTCACCTACGCCAACGCCGGCCATCCTCCAGCTTTGTTGCGAGCCCAGGACGACCAAGGCCACGGAGAATGGCTGGAACTGAAGGCCCCCGGCATGCCCATCGGCCTGTTCGATCAGAGCGACTATGAATCAAGGAGCTGTTCGATCCCATCTCCGGGTCAGCTCGTGCTCTACACCGACGGGTTGTATGAACTTCCGCTGCGCAACGGAGACATGGGCAGCCATGGGGACTTCCGGGCCTTGCTGCAGCGGCATGACGATTCGGGTGTCGAAGAACTGAAAAGTCTGGTGGATGCGATCCGTTACCACTTCCAGGTGCGGGAGTTTTCGGATGATGCCTCCATCATCAGCATTCAATTCCCTGGGCCTTCAGGGCCGTCCTGAAGGACCGGCCCATGCATTCAGGTTGCGGCGGACCCGATCAGATGCATTCGAACACCTTGTCGGTGCCGGTGATCTCCAGAACCATCCTCATCTGCGGCGTGATCGAACGCAGGGCCAGACGACGACCCGCTTCGCGAATCTTCTTGAGACAGCACACCAGAGCGCTGAATCCACTGCTGTCCATGAAGGTGATCTGCTGACAGTCGATCACCACAATGGGCGCTTCATGCGCCAGGGCTTCGCTGACCTGACTGAGCAGGTCTTTACCACTCACACCATCCAGAACGCCGGCGAACTGGATCTCCTGCATGGAACTGTTCATACGCAGCGGTACAAAAACTCGGTTGTCCCCTTCTTACATCCTACCGGCTCGACCCCGGGCGGTTCATTGCATCGGTGGGGGATATTCAGGGCAGCCAGGGATTACCACTGAAATCCGGGTCCCGCTTCTCGAGAAACGCATTGCGTCCCTCCTGACCTTCGGCGGTCCGGTAGAAGAGATGGGTGGCCTGGCCGGCCAGTTCCTGGATTCCGGCCATCCCATCGGTCTCGGCGTTGAAGGCGGCCTTGAGGCAGCGGATCGCCGTGGGACTGTGCTGCAGCACCTCCCGGGCCCAGGCGATCCCTTCGGACTCCAGTTGCTCCAGGGGCACCACCGCGTTCACGAGCCCCATCGCCAGGGCCTGCTGGGCGTTGTAGCGACGACACAGGAACCAGATTTCGCGCGCCTTGCGCTGGCCCACCACCCGGGCCAGGTATCCGGCCCCGAAGCCGCCGTCGAAACTCCCCACCCGCGGACCGGTCTGACCGAAGACGGCATTCTCGGCCGCCAGACTCAGGTCGCAGAGGAGATGCAGCACCTGGCCGCCACCGATCGCGTAGCCGGCCACCAGGGCGATGACCACCTTGGGCAGGCTGCGGATGATCCGCTGCAGATCCAGAACGTTGAGCCGCGGCAGGCCGGCCTCATCGAGGTAGCCACCGTCGCCACGCACGCTCTGATCGCCACCGGCACAGAAGGACCAGACCCCGTCGGCGGCCGGTCCCGTGCCCGTGAACAGCACCACCCCGATGGAGGGGTCGTCCCTCACCCGGTTGAAGGCATCGCAGAGCTCCTGCACGGTGAGCGGCCGGAAGGCATTGCGTTTCTCGGGGCGATCGATGCTGATCCGGGCGATGCCATCGCCACTGACCTCGAAGCGGATGTCGGTGTAGTGGGCGGCGGCGGTCCAGCGAAGACGGGGCTGGGGAGCGGAGGTCATGGCGTGGCGATCGGCCCAGCCGCCATTGTGCGCAGCCGGTGCCGCAGGTCCGCATCCCGGCGGCGGTCCGTGGTCAGCACCAGCAGGGCCAGGGGTTGGTCCAGGGCCCAGGCCAGGGCACCGGCCAGATCGCCCGGGCCGGCCAGGCGCCGGCCCGGCACCCCGTGCACCGCCGCCAGGGCCAGGGGATCCAGGGACTGGGGCATGGCGAACAGGCGCTCGAAATCCATCGCCTGATCGGGCTCGGTGCGGATCGTCAGCTGCTCGAAGATGCCACCGCCGCCGTTGTCGATCAGCACCACCGTGAGCCGGCCCCCCAGCTGGCGGCGCCACAACCAGCCGTTGCTGTCGTGGAGCAGGGAGAGATCGCCGCTGACCAGCACCAGCTGGCCCAGCGACTCCGCCAGGCCACAGGCGGCGGAGAGGGTGCCGTCGATGCCGGAGGCGCCGCGGAAACCGTGCAGGGGCCGCTGCGGGGCGGCGGGATCCGCGAAGCTTTCCCAGTCGCGCACTGGGCTGCTGTTGGCCAGCATCACCGCCAGGCCCGCCGGCAGCAGGCGGCTCAGCCGGCGCGCCAGGGCAGGCTCGCCTCCGCCCTCGGCCAGGGCCAGCTCCAGTTGCTGCTGCACCCGCGCTTCGGCGGTGCCCCAGCGCTCCGCCAGCGCCAGGGAAGCGGGCGCCGGGGCCCCCTGCAGCGGGTCCTGCGGCTGATGGGCCAGCCAGTGTTCCAACCCCGCGCCCCCCTGCCAGCGCACCACGGCGAGGGGATCCAGGGGCCGCCCGTCCCCGGCGCTGACCAGGATCTGATCAGGCTGCTGCTGGAGCCAGCGCTGCAGCCGGCGGCTGGCGGGCAATGGCCCGAGCCGCAGCACCTGGGGGGCCGCCAGCTCCGGGCGGTTGTCTCCCGCCAGGATCAGGTCGTAGCCGATCACCAGGGGCAGATCCGGCAGCCCCCGCAGGCCGGAGAGGGCATCGGCCAGCACGGGCCAGCCGGTGCGGCGCTGCCAGCGGCGCAGAGCCCCCACGTGGGAGGCCCAGCTGTCGGGATGGCCCCGCCAGGGCCCCGCCACCACCACCCCGGGCCGATCGGGATCGAGCCCTGCGGCGCCGTCATCGGGATGGGGCGGAGCAGCGGGCGGCAGCGCGACACCCATCAACGCCCCCCCTGGCAGGGGCAGGTCGGTGCTGCCCCCCAGGGAATCGGCCAGCCGGGCCAGTTCGGCTCCGCTGGGATGCAGGGGTTCATCGAAGGCCAGATTCAGGTGCACGGGCCCCGGCGGTGTCCCGCGGCCATCGCCCAGGGCGGCCTCCAGGGCCTGGCGGGCCAGGTGCTCCAGCTCGGCCTCCGTCATCGCGCCCAGCCCGGCGGGGGCCCCGCTGCCGGTCCAGCGGCAGCTGCAGGTGAGGAAGTGCTCCTGGTTGACGCTCTGGTTGGCGCCACAGCCCTTGAGCCGGGTGGGCCGATCGGCCGTGAGCAGCAACAGGGGAATCGCGCCGAAATCCGCTTCCACGGCAGCGGGCAGCAGGTTGGCGACGGCCGTGCCGGAGGTGGTGATCACCGCCGCCGGATGGCCGCTGCCCCGGCCGAGGCCCAGGGCGAAGAAAGCGGCGGAGCGCTCGTCGATGGCGGTGTGGAGGCGCAGGCCCCAGGGCTCCAGCAGCGCGGCGGCCAGGGCCAGGGGGGCGGAGCGGCTGCCCGGGCAGACCACGGCATGGCGCAGTCCTCCGCGCGCCAGGGCCAGCAGCAGGGTCAGGGCGGCCCGGGTGTTGGCCAGCGGTGGAGGGGGCGCTGCCACGGGGGACGCTCCACTGATCAGGATGGGGCGATCATCCTCAAGGACGGCCTTCCCATGGGCAGCGGCCCAGCCTTCGTCTCCCCCACTCCGGCTCCGGCCCCCTCCACACCCCCCCAGGCCCCACCGCCGTCCTCCAGCGGCAGCGGCTGGTGGCAGCAGCTGGGACGCCTGCTGCTCTGGGCGCTGGTGGCCCTGCTGCTGCGCTGGCTGGTGGTGGAGCCCCGCTGGATCCCCTCCGGCTCGATGCTGCCCACCCTCCAGCTTCAGGACCGGATCCTGGTGGAGAAGATCACGACCCGCCTGAAGGCCCCCGTGGCCCCAGGAGCCATCGTGGTGTTCCACCCGCCTGAGGCCCTGCTGGCGGCCGGCTATGACCCCGGAGCTGCCCTGATCAAGCGGGTGGTGGCGGTGGCCGGCGACCGGGTGGAAGTGCGGGACGGTGTGCTCTGGCGCAACGACCGGCCGGCGGCCCAGGACTGGTCGGCGGAGCCGATGGACTACGCCCTCGCTCCGCTGCTGCTTCCCCCGGGCCAGCTGCTGGTGCTGGGGGACAACCGCAACGCCAGCCTGGATTCCCATCTGTGGGGACCCCTCCCCGAGGACGCCCTGATCGGCCGTGCGATCTGGCGGTACTGGCCCCTTGATCGCTTCGGGCCGATTCGGTTCTCCCCCGACCGGGGCGGTTTGGGAAACTGAATGGTTGCGTTAGGGTGCATGGCGTGTTTTAGAGCACACCGGAGGTCGAATGTTCAACCCGGAGTTCCTGACCGCCGATAACGAGGCGATCAGCGACAATTCGCTGATTCAGTACCTGCAGGAACAGTCTCCGGACGTGCTCCAGCGCGTCGCCCGCTCCGCCACCGGCGACATCCAGGACATCATTCGCCACAACGTCCAGGGGCTGCTCGGCATGCTCCCCGGTGAGCAGTTCGAAGTGAAGATCCAGGCCAGCCGCGACAACCTGGCCGGCCTGCTGGCCTCCGCGATGATGACCGGCTACTTCCTGCGCCAGATGGAGCAACGCATGGAACTGGAAGCCTCCCTGATCGGCAGCGGGGGGCTCGAGGGGCTCCTCGACGACGATCCCGGCGAACTGCAGCTCTAGGTTCCGGCGTCAGTCCTGGGTCGAGCCAACCTCGGAGCCGCGTCCGGGCACCAGTCCCAGCCGCAGAAGGCGTTGATCGATTCCGGCCAGGGTTTGCCAGGTCCCTCCGTCGGGAGCCCAGGGCCTGGCTTCGATCGCGTCGGCCAATGCCCTGAGCGCCTCAGCGGAGCTGGCCACCGGGGCGTCGTAGTGGGCGGGCACCACCCAGCGCAGGCCCTCCAGGGCCGCCAGGCGGCGGATCCACTCCACGTATAGCTGGCGGTGACGCGGGAAGACCAGCCGCTCAAGCACGGCAGGCACCTGCAGCGTGCTCACCCCCGAAGGCGCCAGGGCCTCGAAATCCGCCTGCCAGCCCGGCAGCCAGCGGAACGGGAAGAAGCCGAAATGGGCCCTGGCCCCGCGGCAGCCCGGAGCCAGGGCGTGGCGCAGCACCTGGGGCAAGGGAGGCACCTCCAGGCCCCGGGGCCGCAGATAGCTGGCGAACAGCACCAGCCGCTGCCAGCCCCGCCGGCGCCGCTCCGGGGTGTCCTCCAGCGGTTCATCGCCCCGTTCACGGCCATGGAACAGCAGGGGGGTGGGGTCACGATCGAACAGCGCCGGAGGCTCCGGCGGAATCGCCACCAGGCCATCGGTGAGCAGCAGGCAGCTGCTGTCCCGATCGAAGCAGGCCACCTCCATGAAGCGGCCCAGACCCAGCTCCAGGGGCCCCAGGGGCAGCCAGGTGAGCTGGTCGCCGTGGGGAAGGCCATCCTGGAAGAGCACCCGGGTGCGGGAGGCCGGAAAGCCGAGCCAGGCCGGCGGCAGCGGCAGCGGAAAGCTCCACTGGCCCGGCGTGACCCACACCTCGGCGTCGGGGAAGGCCCGGGCCATGGCCGGCACCGGCAGCTTGTGCTCCAGGCCGGACGCGGTGGCCAGAACGATGCTGCGCACGGGCCCGTAGCGGCCCTCCAGTTGCCGCAGCTGCGCCACCACCTCAGCGGTGGGGGCGACCGGGGCATGGAGCAGCAGGCCATGGCGCAGCCGCAGCACCGTCATGCGGATCGGCACCGCCACGTACCAGACCCCCTGGAGCTGCTCGAAGCTCCAGAGCCGCTCCTTGATCAGCTCGCGCACCAAGGTGGCGCGCCTGCCGTAGGGGTAGAGGGGCAGCAGGGGCCACCAGGGCCAGCGCTGGTCAGGGGCGTGGTCTGCGACGGAGGCGCTCACGAATCGATCGGCGGGGGAGCGGAGACGCGCCGTCTCTGGGCCAGAAGCCCATGGCGTGGGGCGAACAGGAACGCCAGCAGGAACAGCCCCGTCTGCACCAGCACGATGCAGCCGGCGGTGGACGCATCCATCCAGTAGCTGGCGTAGATCCCCACCACGCTCGAGAGCACGGCCGAAAGGATCGCGATCCAGGTCAGACGGTCGAACCGGTCGGTGAGCAGGTGGGCGGTGGCCCCGGGGGTGACCAGCATCGCCACCACGAGGATGATGCCGACCGTCTGCAGGCCGGCCACGGCGGCCAGGGACAGGACGGAGAGCAGCAGGTAATGCAGCACCCCGGTGGGCAGGCCGATCGAACGGGCGTGGGTGGGGTCGAAGCAGAACAGGATCAGATCCCGGCGGAACACCAGCAGCACCGTGAGCACGAGGACGCTGATCAGCACCGTCTGGAGGATGTCGCTGCTGCTGATGCCCAGCACGTTGCCGAACAGGATGTGGGTGAGGTCGATATGGCTGCGCACCTTGGAGACCAGGGTGAGTCCCAGGGCAAAGAACCCGGTGAACACCAGACCGATCACCGTGTCTTCCTTGATCCGGGTCATCTGCTTGATGTACCCGATCATCGCCACCGATCCCACCCCGAACACGAAGGCCCCCAGGGCGAACGGCAGGTTGAGGGCGTAGGCGATCACGACCCCCGGCATGACGGCATGGGAGACCGCATCGCCCATCAGGGCCCAGCCCTTCAGGGTCATGAAACAGGAGAGGAAGCCGCAGACCGCGGACACCAGGGCACTGACCAGCAGGGCCCGCACCATGAAATCCTGCTGCAGCGGCTCGAGAATCCCGTTCATCGGCGCAGGCCCGGATCTCCGCCCGCGCCGGTCTCCGGGTCTCCGGGGCGAGCCAGCGCGAAACGACCGCCGCCGAAGGTCAGGGCCAGGTTCTCGCTGGTGAACACCGCCGCGGTCTCGCCGTAGGCGAGCACCGTCCGGTTGATCAGCACCACCTGGTCGCAGAAGCCGGTGACGTGGGAAAGATCGTGGGTGGAGATCATCAGGGTCCGGCCCTCGCGGCGGAACTGGTCGAACAGGTCGACCATCAGCTTCTCGGTGCGGATGTCCACACCATTGAAGGGTTCATCGAGGAGCATCACCGAAGCCCCCTGGGCCAGGGCCCGGGCCAGGAAGGCACGCTTGCGCTGGCCCCCGGAGAGGGCGCCGATCTGGCGATGCCGCAGGTCCCAGAGCTCCACCCGCTCCAGGCTCTCGCGCACCGCCTCACGGTCACGGGGGCGTGGCTGGCGCAGCAGGTTCATCGACCCATAGCGGCCCATCATCACCACGTCGTAGACGTTGACGGGAAAGTTCCAGTCGACGCTCTCTGTCTGGGGGACATAGGCCACCGCCTGGGTGCGCCGTGCGTGGCGCAGGGACTGTCCGTTGATGGTGATGCTGCCGCTGGAGGGGCGCACGAAACCCATCAACGCCTTGAACAGGGTGGATTTGCCCGCCCCGTTCATGCCCACCAGGGCGCAGATGGTGCCGGCATCGAGATGGAGCGTGGCGTCATGGACGGCCACCACGCCGTGGTAATCCACGCAGAGTTTGTGAACGGATAGTCGCTCGACGGGGGCTTCAAAAGGGCGTTCGACGGGGGTTGTCTGCATCGGATCAGCGTCCCGCCAGCCCCTCCAGCAAGGTGTTGAGATTACGACGCTGCAGCTCCAGCAGGGTGGGGGCCGGGCCGCCGGGGAGCGACAGGGAGTCGACGTAAAAGACGCCGGCGAACCGGGCTCCCGACTCCCTGGCCACCTGCCGCTGGGGTTCCGCACGCACGGTGCTCTCGCAGAAGACCGCGGGCACCTGACGCTCACGCAGCAGCTGGATGAGCCTGGCCATCCGCTGGGGCGTGACCTGGGACTCGGCATTCACCGGCCAGAGGTAGGCCTCGGTGAGGCCATAGTCACGGGCCAGGTAGGAAAAGGCCCCTTCGCAGGTGGCGATCACGCGCTGGGCGGCCGGGATGGGGGCGAGGGCCGCCTTCAGCTCCTTGTCCAGCCCATTCAATTCACGGGTGTAACGCTCGGCATTGCGGCGGTAGAGCGGGGCCCCCTGGGGATCCAGCTGGATCAGGGCGTCCCGGATGTTGCGCACATAGATCGTGGCCAGCCGGGGGGACATCCAGGCGTGGGGATTGGGCCGTCCCTGGTAGGCATCCCCTGCGATCGGCAGGGGGGTGATGCCGGCGGTGAGGGTGCGGCGGGGCACCGGCCCGAGGCCGGCGTAGAAGCGCTCGGCCCAGCGTTCCAGCCCGAAGCCGTTCTCCAGGATCAGGGCGGCCCCGGAGGCACGCCGGAGGTCACTGGGGGTGGGCTCGTAGCCGTGGATCTCCGCCCCGAGCTTGGTGATCGATTCCACCCGCAGCCTGTCCCCGGCCACCTGGCGGCTCATGTCGGCCAGGATCGTGAAGGTGGTCAGCACCAGGGGCCGCCGGTCCGCCTGGCCAGCCGGCCCTCGCTGCGGCTCGCCGGCACTGCAGGCCGTGAGCCAGGCAACGGCCCAGGCAAGCGGAAGGCAGCGGCGCCAGGGGATCACAGTTCACACCCCATGCCGAAGCAAGCGACGTCGAAAGCCAGGCGTTCAGCATAAAAAAAAGCCCCCTCTGGGAGGGGGCTGGGGCTGAGGACTGGTGAGGTTGCCCTTCCGTTCGATCGCTGGGATCAGCCGATCGAAGGCGCCGCAAGGGCGACGGGGATGGACTGGACGGTGGCCAGATCCAGGGGGAAGTTGTGCGCGTTGCGCTCGTGCATCACCTCGAAACCGAGGTTGGCCCGGTTGATCACGTCGGCCCAGGTGTTGATCACCCGGCCCTGGGAATCCAGAACAGACTGGTTGAAGTTGAAGCCGTTCAGGTTGAACGCCATGGTGCTGATGCCCAGGGACGTGAACCAGATGCCCACCACGGGCCAGGCCGCCAGGAAGAAGTGGAGGCTGCGGCTGTTGTTGAACGAGGCGTACTGGAAGATCAGACGACCGAAGTAACCGTGGGCAGCCACGATGTTGTAGGTCTCTTCCTCCTGGCCGAACTTGTAGCCGTAGTTCTGGGACTCGCTCTCGGTGGTTTCACGAACCAGGGAGGAGGTCACCAGCGAACCGTGCATGGCGGAGAACAGGGAGCCACCGAACACACCCGCCACACCCAGCATGTGGAAGGGGTGCATCAGGATGTTGTGCTCAGCCTGGAACACCAGCATGTAGTTGAAGGTGCCGCTGATGCCCAGAGGCATGCCGTCGGAGAAGGAGCCCTGACCGAAGGGGTAGATCAGGAACACAGCCGAGGCAGCCGCCACGGGGGCGGAGTAGGCGACGCAGATCCAGGGGCGCATGCCCAGGCGGTAGGAGAGTTCCCACTCGCGGCCCATGTAGGCGAAGACGCCGATCAGGAAGTGGAAGACCACCAGCTGGTAGGGGCCACCGTTGTACAGCCACTCGTCGAGGCTGGCGGCTTCCCAGATGGGGTAGAAGTGCAGGCCGATGGCGTTGCTGGAGGGGACAACGGCGCCGGAGATGATGTTGTTGCCGTACATCAGCGAGCCGGCAACGGGCTCACGGATGCCGTCGATGTCGACGGGGGGCGCCGCGATGAAGGCGACGATGAAGCAGATGGTGGCGGCCAGCAGCGTGGGGATCATCAGCACACCGAACCAGCCCACGTAGAGGCGGTTGTTGGTGGAGGTGACCCACTCGCAGAACTGGTTCCACGCCGAGGCGCCGGAGCGCTGTTGGAGAGTGGCGGTCATGAGAACGGGTGATGGAATGCCACGGGAAAACGCGGAAAAGCGCCGCCCGGGGCGAAGGAAGAGGCGGAATCCCACCTGCGCAGCACTGTAACGGACTGTTGCGGCATGTGTGCGGGGGTTCATGAAGAAAGCT